>NZ_CP080415.1:4297500-4329931 GCF_019457455.1 Shewanella sp. FJAT-52076 | reverse complement strand
TGTTCCATCCCCAAAAAATAACTATCCAAAGGAGGAGTATTCTATCGGGACTCTAACGGGATCGCTATCCTTAAAATGGAATTATCAACAGGGAGATCTCAAGATCTGAATAACTCTGATCAGTCAAGATCGAAAAGGATCTATTTCAGGGCCCAATGGCGGAAATCCTGCTTTATTAAGGGATCCATATTGATCTATAATGCGCGGCTTCTGATCTTGTTAGTTGTCCTTGGATCTACCAGATATTGTGTAGATGCACAGAGTTATCCACATTCTGTAGGGTTCTTAACAAGGCTAATGAAGAAAAAATCTGGCTGTAATGTATCGCTGTAGAGTCGTGCTTCTTGACGGGAGGCGTTTAGGTGATTACAATTCGGCCTCTTTTTTATGCCCTTGTCTCTGATTTCTGATTTTTGGTTTCAGCGTCAAGGAATGTTAACCAGTAAAGACGGATTGCCACCATGAGTAAACGTACTTTTCAACCTAGCAACCTGAAGCGCAAGCGTTCTCACGGCTTCCGCGCTCGCATGGCTACAGCTAACGGCCGCAAGGTACTGGCTCGTCGCCGTGCCAAGGGTCGCGCTCGTCTGTCTGCCTAATCAGGTCGACATCTAGGTGACTAGCTACACCTTTACGCGGGAGTTACGTTTGTTAACTCCCGCGCAATTTCAAGCTGTTTTCACCAATCCTATCAAAGCATCTTCTGCTGAAATCACTTTGCTTGCTACTCCCAACACTCAGGAGCATCCTCGAGTGGGTTTAACTGTGCCCAAAAAACAGGTTAAACGTGCCCATGACCGCAACCGGGTTAAACGGGTGATTAGGGAAAGCTTCAGGATGCATCAACACGACCTGCCTTCTTTGGACATAGTTGTGCTGGTTCGCAAAGGTGTTATGGATTTGGAGAATCCCGAACTTCACAAGCTGGTAGATAAGCTATGGCGCAAACTCAGTCGCCGTTTCAATGGCTAGCCACCAAGCTTATTCGCGGCTACCAAATATTTATCAGCCCAATCCTTGGGCCTAAGTGTCGTTTTCAGCCAACTTGCTCACATTACGCCATTGAAGCCATCCAGCTTCACGGTGTTATAAAAGGCAGTTGGTTTGCAGCCAAACGCATATTAAAATGTCACCCTTTACATCCGGGCGGCAACGATCCCGTCCCTCCGAAAAAAGACAGGTGTAATAAATAAGGCTATGGAATCACAACGCAATCTATTGCTCATCGGCCTGCTGTTTGTCAGCTTTTTGCTTTGGCAACAGTGGGAATCCGACAAGGCGCCCAAGCCAGCCACAGAAGTAACTGCGGCGGCCCAAATCCACGACCAGGCTATCAACAGTGACGTTCCAACAGCCGATGCCGGTGTACCTGCCACAGTGGCAGCAACCCAAAACCTGATCCGCGTTACCACAGATCAACTGGAAATCCAGATTAATCCTGTGGGGGGTGACATAGTGCATGCCGCCCTGCTCACCCATAAGCTGGAACAAAACGAAGAAGCACCTTTTGTTCTGCTGGAGCAGAAAAACAATTTCACCTACATCGCCCAGAGTGGTCTGATTGGTCGTGATGGTATCGACAGCGCCGCCAGTGGCCGCGCCAAGTTCGCTGCCGCCGCCGACGCCTACACCCTGGCTGACGGCCAGGACACCCTGGAAGTGCCTCTAACACTGACCACAGATGCCGGTGTGAACTTCACCAAGGTGTTTGTGTTCAAGCGTGGCCAGTTTGATGTGGGCGTGGATTACCGCGTTGCCAACAACTCAGCAGCCCCTGTGCAGGTGCAGATGTATGGCCAAATCAAGCAAACCATCACTGCCAGTGAAAGCAGCATGATGATGCCCACCTATCGTGGCGCCGCCTTCTCAACCGCCGATGTGCGTTATGAGAAGTACAGCTTCGATGACATGGGTAAGAAAGACCTGGAAGAGCCAACCCTGGGTGGTTGGGTTGCCATGCTGCAACACTACTTCGTGTCGGCCTGGGTACCTGCCGCATCTGATAAGAATACCCTGTTCACCTCTGTCAGTGCCGGTGGCCTTGCCAATATCGGCTTTAAAGGCTCAGTTCATGACGTAGCCCCCGGTGCCACTGAAACCATTTCTGCCACCTTCTACGTAGGTCCAAAAGACCAGGCAGCGCTGTCTGCTCTGTCTGACACCCTGAACCTGGTAGTGGATTACGGCTTCCTCTGGTGGTTGGCTGTGCCTATCCACTGGATCCTGATGTTCTTCCAGAGTCTGGTGCACAACTGGGGTGTGGCTATCATTCTGGTGACCCTGACTGTACGTGGTCTCTTGTATCCGCTAACCAAGGCACAGTATGTGTCCATGGCCAAGATGCGTAACCTGCAGCCCAAGTTGCAGGACCTGAAAGACCGCTTCGGTGATGACCGTCAGAAGATGGGTCAGGCCATGATGGAGCTGTACAAGAAGGAAAAGGTAAACCCAATGGGTGGCTGTCTGCCCATCCTGCTGCAGATGCCAATCTTCATCGCCCTTTACTGGGTGCTGCTGGAAAGCGTTGAACTGCGCCACGCGCCATTCATGCTGTGGATCCAGGATTTGTCGGTGCAGGACCCTTACTACGTACTGCCACTGCTGATGGGCGCTTCCATGTGGATGATGCAGAAGATGCAGCCAATGGCCCCCAACATGGACCCAATGCAACAGAAGATGCTGCAGTGGATGCCGATGATCTTCACCGTATTCTTCCTGTGGTTCCCAGCAGGTCTGGTACTCTACTGGCTGGTGGGTAACCTGGTTGCCATCACCCAGCAGAAGATTATTTATGCCCAGCTGGAGAAAAAAGGCTTAAAATAAGCCCATTTTTCAGGCTACACACTAAAAAGGCGACCTGAGGTCGCCTTTTTATTTCTTTTTTGAAGTACACCATTAAGCGGAAAGACACGTGACGACAGACACCATAGTGGCACAGGCCACCGCGCCCGGTCGGGGCGGCGTAGGCATTATCCGGGTTTCCGGCAAGCTGGCCAGCGATGTGGCCCATGCCCTGCTGGGACACCTGCCCAAACCCCGCTACGCCGATTTCTGCGACTTCAAAGCGGCCGATGGCAACGTGATTGATCAGGGCATAGCCTTGTTCTTCAAGGGCCCCAACTCCTTTACTGGCGAAGATGTACTGGAATTGCAGGGCCACGGTGGCCAGGTGGTGATGGACATGCTCATTCGCGCCGTGCTCAAGGTCAAAGGGGTGCGTATTGCCCGCCCCGGCGAGTTCAGCGAGCAGGCTTTTATGAACGACAAGCTGGATTTGACCCAGGCCGAAGCCATTGCCGACCTGATTGATGCCACCAGCGAACAGGCAGCCAAGAGCGCCCTGCACTCGCTGCAAGGCGAATTCTCGACTCAGGTGCATACCCTGGTGGACAAAATCACCAACCTGCGTCTGTATGTGGAAGCCGCCATCGACTTTCCCGATGAAGAAGTGGATTTTTTGAGTGACGGCAAAATTGCCGCAGCACTTTACGCCATCATCGACCAGCTCGATGAAGTGCAGGCCAGCGCCAAGCAAGGCAGCATTATCCGTGAAGGCATGAAAGTAGTGATTGCCGGGCGCCCCAACGCCGGTAAGTCCAGCCTGCTCAATGCCCTGGCAGGTAAAGAATCTGCGATTGTGACCGACATTGCCGGCACCACCCGCGACGTGCTGCGCGAGCATATTCACCTCGACGGTATGCCACTGCACATTATAGATACCGCCGGTCTGCGGGACACCACAGACGAAGTGGAGCGTATTGGTATTGAGCGCGCCTGGAGCGAAATCGCCAGCGCCGATCGGGTGCTGTTTATGGTGGATGGCACAGACACGGCGGCGGTTGACCCACACGAGATCTGGCCCGATTTTATCGACCGTCTGCCCCAGGCTCTGGGTGTTACCGTGGTGCGCAACAAAGCCGATCTGACCGGCGAGCCACTGGAGGCCACCGAAGAGCAAGGCTACAGCGTCTACCGGATTTCGGCCAAGACCGGCCTGGGTGTGGATGCGCTCAAGCAGCACCTGAAATCGCTGATGGGTTATCAAAGTAACCTCGAAGGCGGCTTTATCGCCCGTCGTCGTCACCTGGAAGCGCTTGAGCAAGCCTCAGAACATCTGCAACTGGGCAAGGTGCAGCTGGAAGTGTATCTGGCGGGCGAACTGCTGGCCGAAGAGCTGCGGATGGCGCAGCAGGCACTGTCTGAAATCACCGGCGAATTTACCTCAGACGATTTGCTTGGCAAGATTTTCAGCTCCTTCTGTATCGGCAAATAAACCGCTTTCAGTGGCATAAAACGCGATTGTCATCCAGCGGCAGTCGCGTTTTTTATTGGCTTAGCTGAGCAGCCAAAACAGCGCAATACTCACCATCATCAGCGATGACACACGTCCAAGCCAGGCACCGCGGCCCTTCGTCAGCAGCAGTTGATTCACCCTGTGGCCGCCGTAGGCGTATATCAGCAGATTCAGGCATTCAATCAGCGCCACCAGACTCACAAACAGCAAGGTCTGGATCCCAAGCGGCAAGCTTGGACTGATAAAAGGTGGCAGCAAGGTCATCATAAACAGCCACGACTTGGGGTTGGAAATCGCCACCGAAAAGCCCCGCAGCATCAGTTCGCCACTGCGGCTGTCCGCCTGCACCGCCGCCAGACTGGTGGATGCATTGCGCCAGCCATCAATCCCCATCCACAGCAGATAAAGCGCGCCAAGGTATTTAAACAGCTGCATCAACAGCGGCTGTTCAACCAACACCTGGGTGTAACCAAGGAGTGCGGTAAGGGCTATCAAGGACACGCCCGCCACTTCGCCGGCAATAACCCACAGCGAGCGCCTGACTCCCAAACTGGCACCAAAACTCAGCGCCAACATCATGCAAAGCCCCGGCGATACCGAAATAACAAAGAAGGTCGGGATAAACATCAGCAGCAAGATCCACTCAGACATCTGCCCGCCCTCACCCTTGTTGCTCTGATGGTGCAACCAGTCCGGGGATAGCGCCAAGGTAAGCAAGGCCCGCCTCGGTAAATCCGTGGCCCTGCAGCAGGGTGGCGGCGAAAGGTGGCGTTAACAGCGGCATGTCACTGCTAACCCTATGCACCCAATCCGGATTCCCTATGGCAGCAGTGCCAATGGCGACCAGGTCGCCGCCTGCGTCCAGCACCTGTTGCGCCGCAGCTCCGTCACGGATGTTGCCTGCAAACATCAGCGCGGTTTTGCCAAGAAGGGCATTGGTCACTTCGCTAAGCAGCGCTGTCTCTTTGCCGCTGGCCTGCTTGAAGCTGTCGCCCATGGAAAAATGCACGTAATCGATATCCGCTACCGCCAGTAAATCGGCTACTTCCAGCTGATGCTCAAGTTCTATCCCTTCGACATTGGCATAGCTTTCCGGCGACAACCTCACCCCCAACAGGAAGCTGCGGGGCAGTCGCTGACGTATGCCACGGATGATCTCAATCAGCAGCCGGGCACGATTCTCAAGGCTGCCGCCCCAGCGGTCATTGCGCCGGTTAAGCATGGGATTTAAAAAGTTACACAGCAAAAAGTGATGGGCAGCGTGCAGCTCAACCCCATCCAATCCGGCCTGATAGGCGCGCTCGGCAGAAGCAATAAAGGCGGCTATCAGTTGCTGAATTCCGGCTTCATCAAGTTCGTTCACCCCAAGCGGGTAACGGCCACCTGGCGCCTCGGCGCCTGGACCAACAGGTGCAGTGCCATTCAGTGCAGGCGCAGCGCGCACTCCGCCATGATGAAGTTGCACCAGCGCCAGCGCGTTATTTGCCTTTGCCGCCCGGGCAAACCGGCTGAAGGCCTGCTGCTGATGGTCTGTCATCAAGGCTGGCTGCCCTGCCCAGCAGCGACCGCCCGGCCACACCTGGGTAGCCGCCGCAATCAGCAGCCCAAAACCACCTTTGGCGCAATGCTCGAGCCAATCGAGTTCTGCCTGACTCGGATTGCCATCGGCATCGCTCATGTTATGGGTCAGCGGTGCCAGCACGGCACGATTTTTCATCCGCACACCCGCCCTGGCAAACTCAAACCCGCTGTTTAATGCCTGACGCATTTGTCTCTCCAACTCATCAATCACAATGGCGACACGATAACTCACGACAGAAAAGATATAATCTATCCTTCAGGAAATATATTAATGCCCAACAAGACACAATCGGCAGTCAATCTCGAGGATAGAAGCATGAGCCAACACAAGCTGGATACCTTGTATTTAATGCGACTGCTGGTCTGCATTGTGCGCTTTGGCTCCTTTGCCAGGGCGGCAGAGCATTTGGGCATTACCCCGAGTAAGGCCTCGAAAGATTTACGCTATTTAGAACAAAGCCTCGGCACTGTGCTGCTTAACCGCACCACCCGCCGGCTACAGCTGACCGATGCCGGGGAGCTCACCTACCGCCAGGCAGACCAGATGCTTGCCCTGCACGAACAGCTATTGGATGGGCTGCAAAATCGCCGCGAGTGCCTGAGTGGTGAACTCAGAATAACTGCCCCCATGCTGTGGGGCGAAGTGATGCTCACACCGCTGCTGCTTAAGTTCAGGCAACAGCACCCATCGGTGCGGCTGGTCACCGACTTCAGTAATCGCACCTCAGATTTGCTGCGGGACAATATTCATTTGGCGTTTCGCAGCACCGAGCTTAACCGCGAGCCCTATCTCGCCCGCTTTATTGCCAGGGATGAGATGGTGCTTTGCGCCAGCAAGGCTTATATGAGTGACAAATCAGCCCTTTGCAGGCCGGAAGAATTACATCAGCACAGCCTTATCAGCCGCTGCACCGATTACTCACGCCACGAACGCTGGACCTTGATGGATAAGGGAAAGGAACTGCATATGGACGTGGCGGGTGAACTTGCCTTCAGCCACAAGCAGGCAATTTATGCCGCCATGCAGCAGGGCTTTGGCATCGCCATCCTGCCCCGCTATCTGGTGGCCGATGAGCTGCAGGCCGGTACTGTGGTCGAAGTCTTGCCCGACTTTCGCCCCAAGGGCGCAAGCTTCTATGCGCTTTACACCCAGCGCCGGGCCGAATCGGCGCTGGTGACTCACTTTATCGACTTTGTGATAGCCGAGATGGCTGCCCGCGCGGCGTTCGACGCAGCCTGAGTGGACTGGAACTTATCAATTGCCCGGTGCTTGCGGACCATTTACCAGAGCCTCATCCAGTTTGGGAAGCTCAGATATGTTTTGCAGGTCGGTCATTTTTTGCAGATCGTCACTTCTTTGCGCCAACACCCGCACCAGGTTTTCCAAATTGGCAGCAAGGGCTTTGGCCTTTTCTTCGGGGAACTTGCCCGCCAGAGAGGTTTCCAACTTCTGACGCAGGGCGGCAAGCACTGCTTCTTTGTCTATATCGTCCACCTTGGTTTTAAGCTCAGCGGCGGCGCCGGCAATCTCCTGCAGTTCGGGCAAAATCCTGGCATTTTTCAGTGGCGCCAGCAGCTCAAGATCCTTCAGGCTGGCACTGTCGACCTTGTCATCCAGGGTCACCAACAGGTTATCGACCTTATCCAGGGTCTGCTCGCTGCGCTCAAGGAAGGGCGAAATGGCCGAGTCCTGCACCACGCCGGTCAGCTTATCCACGGTCAGATACAAAAGCGCGGCCACCACAATCACAGGCATCAGCATGCCGGTAACCAGCCCAACCCAGAAATTATTCAAACCGGCTGTAAAATTCTTCATCGCAATTCCCTTTAGTGAAGTCGTACTGAAGCGAGCCATTCCAGCGAAACGCCTCGCCTGAATCACATTAGGTTGTTCCGCCATTTTCAACAAGTTGAAACGAGGTGGATACTGGCGCCAGCTCACACATCACGCTTTGGGCAACTTGTCGGCCAGCATATTCATTAGGTGGCCAATCTTGGGCGACAGCTGCCGATTATGGGGATACAAGCCCCAAATTCCCTCTTTGGGTTCCTGAAATGGCTTGAGCAGCACCAGCAAGCGGCCGTCACGAATCGCATCATCCACGTAATAGCCGGGGAGTTGTGCTATCCCCATGCCCGCCAATGCCGCCGCCAGCAGGGTGTTGCCGCTGCTGCAACTGAGGCGCCCTTTCACCTTCAGGCTGCGAAGCTTGCCCTCTTCCTGAAAGCGCCAGAATGGCAGGCTGCCGAGCAAACATTGATGACGACCGAGCTCCGACAGCGAATGGGGCGCACCGTGACGGCCGATATAGTCCGGCGATGCCACCAGATACTGCACCCGCTCGGCCAGCTTTCGCGCCATCATAGAGGAATCCGGCAACACCCCTAGACGAATAGCCAAATCAAAACCGCCCTGCACCAAATCCAGCTGTTGATTGGTCAGCTCGCATTGCACTTCCACCTGCGGAAATTGCTGCATGTATTCCAATACAATTGGCATCACGTATTGCTCGCCGTAGGTCACAGGCGCCGTCATGCGGATAAGCCCGCGCGGCTCATTTTTCAGGGACGACACCGCCCGCTCGGCTTCATCCAGACCATCGAGCACCTGGCGGCAGTGGCGGTAAAACAGTTGCCCGTCTTCGGTAAGCGACACCTTGCGCGTAGTGCGGTACAAAAGCTTACTGCCGAGGCGCTCTTCAAGCTCGCGCACCTGGCGGCTCACCTGCGCGGTACTGATCCCAAGCCGACCGGCAGCCGTGGTAAAGCTTTGCGCCTCGGCCACGGCTACAAATTCACAAATCCCTTCCCAGCGCATGATTATTTCTATCCAGTAAAAGTTATTTACCAATAGAGCCAATTATCAATTCACAGTAAAGAAATACAATCACATTCACACACAAAGCGTCTGGGCCGTGCCCAGGCATCGGCTTTGGACTATCAATAATGAATCCGGTCATCTGCAAGGCCGCATTTACTGAGGAAGGAAATCCTATGTCTGCATCCTTTATTAAATCCCGCGCCGCCATTGCCTGGGGCCCGGGCCAGCCCTTATCTGTTGAAGAAGTGGATGTGATGTTGCCCAAGGCCGGAGAAGTGCTGGTGCGCATTGTCGCCACGGGCGTGTGCCACACCGATGCCTTTACCCTGTCGGGCGATGACCCGGAAGGCGTGTTTCCGGCTATTTTGGGCCACGAAGGCGGCGGCATTGTGGAAATGGTCGGCGAAGGCGTAACCAGCGTGGCAGTGGGCGACCATGTGATCCCGCTTTACACCGCCGAATGCGGTAAATGTAAGTTCTGTACCTCGGGCAAGACCAACTTGTGCTCGGCGGTGCGCGCCACCCAGGGCAAAGGCCTGATGCCGGACGGCACCACCCGCTTCTTTAAAGATGGCGAGCCGATTTATCACTACATGGGCTGCTCCACTTTCAGTGAATACACAGTGCTGCCGGAAATATCCCTCGCCAAGGTCAACCCCGAAGCGCCGCTTGAAGAAGTGTGTCTGCTGGGCTGCGGTGTCACCACCGGCATGGGCGCTGTGCTCAAAACCGCCAAGGTGAAGAAAGGTGACACAGTGGCTATTTTCGGCCTCGGCGGCATTGGTTTGTCGGCGGTGATTGGCGCGACCATGGCCGGAGCCAGCCGCATCATTGGTATCGATATCAACGACAGCAAGTTTGAGCTGGCCAAAAAGCTTGGCGCCACCGACTGCATCAACCCCAAAGACTACGACAAGCCGATTCAGGACGTGATTGTTGAGATGACCGACGGCGGCGTGGATTTTTCATTTGAGTGCATCGGCAATGTGAATGTAATGCGAAGCGCGCTGGAGTGCTGCCATAAGGGCTGGGGCGAGTCAGTGATAATCGGCGTGGCCGGTGCAGGGCAGGAAATTTCCACCCGTCCATTCCAGCTGGTCACCGGCCGGGTGTGGCGCGGCAGTGCCTTTGGCGGCGTGAAAGGACGCTCCGAACTGCCGGGCATTGTTGAACAGTATCTGCGCGGTGAATTTGCCCTGAGTGACTTTATCACCCACACCATGGGACTGGATGCGATTAACGAAGCGTTCGATCTGATGCACGAAGGCAAAAGTATCCGCAGCGTGATCCATTACGATCGCAAATAAGGAGCCGCCATGACACTGGAACTAATCAGTGCCAATCGCAGTTTTGATGGCTGGCACAAGCAATACAGTCATCAATCCAGCAGCCTGGATTGCAAGATGCGCTTTGCGATTTTTCTGCCTCCCCAGGCCGAAACCCAAAGCGTACCTGTGCTTTATTGGCTATCAGGCCTCACCTGCAGCGATGAAAACTTTATGCAGAAGGCAGGCGCCCAGCGGCTGGCCGCGACGCTCGGGCTTGCGATTGTTGCCATGGACACCAGCCCTCGGGGCGAAGGTGTGGCCGACGATCCCGATGGCGCCTGGGACTTTGGCCTGGGGGCAGGTTTTTATCTCAATGCCACCGAAGCGCCCTGGAGTAAACACTACCGCATGTACGATTATGTGGTGAAAGAGCTGCCGAAGCTGATTGAATCCAATTTTCCGGTCAGCAGCAAACGCAGCATTGCCGGTCACTCCATGGGCGGCCACGGCGCCCTGACCATAGCGCTGAAAAACCCGGGGCGCTATGCCAGCGTGTCTGCGTTCAGCCCTATTTGTAATCCCAGCCAAAGCCCCTGGGGGCAAAAGGCCTTTGGCAATTACCTGGGCAAAGACCGGGAAAGCTGGCGCGAATACGACAGCTGTGAATTGATTGGCCGTGGCGCCGAACCTATCCCCATGCTGGTGGATCAGGGCGATGCCGACAGCTTTTTAGAAACTGAACTCATGCCACAACGGCTGCAACGTGCCGCTGACAGTGCCGACTTTCCACTGAATCTGCGGATGCAGTCTGGCTACGATCACAGCTATTACTTTATCGCGAGCTTTATTGATGAACACCTGGAGTTTCACCATCACTGGTTGACCCGGGGCTAAGTTCGAACTGCACCATCAGGGGCGCATGATCCGACACATTTGTTGTGGGTGATTGCGCCTTTTTCAGATGTAAGCCTCGGTAAAATACCCAGTCAAGCGGCGTACCAAAAACTCTGATCCGCTCATCAGGCTCAAAGCTCACAGCATTAAGCCCCAGTGGTTCGATGAGCTTTTCGAGCTTTTTGCTTCTGCGCTCTCCCCAACTGTTAAAGTCGCCCGCCAGGATCACGGGCCCTTGATGTTGCATAACCAAGCGTAAAAGCGGCGCCAATTGATCTTCCCACTCCTGCAAATTGGGATCGAAGTTGATCCCGTGGAGATTAACCGCCAGCAAGGTCTCACCATTACTCAGGGCATAAAGACCGTAAAGCGCCGCCTTGGGAAGTCGGATCCAGGGCTCAACCTTTAGCAGGCCGCAACCCTCGAGCGGAGGACGGCGTGCAGCCAGCATCACACCATAATCCAGCCCCTGAAAGCGAAAAGCGGGCATCATACTCCAACTGAACTGATGATTTTCAAGTGCAGTGCTGAAATCCTTACTGAGTTCGACCTCCTGCAGTAACAGCAGTTGCCAGTGCTCTCCCTGTGTCCACAGCGCTTTAGGCCACTCACCATCGCTTTGTTTGTGAATATTCCAAACCAGCAAGGCAATAACGCCGTGCTCGTCAATGACGTTGTCATCCAACGCCGTTGCTGAATCATCAAGGTGAAAACAGCGCCCCTGGTGGGAGAGCACCGTAGCGCTATTGCCCAGAACCACCCGAGGTACTTCCGGGATCTTCACCAGCACTGTCATCAACAAACCGGTTAACAGGGCAATGAGGGCGGCACTCAACCAGATGACTACTTTCTGCTTATTGGTCATAGCGATGTGTTTGCCCCTTGGCCGTAATCCAGTGACTGCACCATGCTAGCACAGCAGCTACAGACTTGAGATCCGTTCCACCGCCCCAGGCTTTGGGCTACCATGACGCCAATCTTCAAGCATTTTTCTCTTCAACGGATGTAGCGATGGCAAAAATTGAAATCCTGATTGGCACTACCCTGGGTGGCAGTGAATACGTGGCAGATGAGTTGGCAGCGGTACTCAGTGACGCAGGGCACGAATGTTGCTCCCATTTGGATCCATCGCTGGATTCGCTGGATACCTCGGCCCTGTGGTTATTGGTATCTGCGACTCATGGTGCAGGCGATCTGCCCGATAATCTGCAGCCATTTGCCAAATCTTTGATGCTGACGATGCCGGATTTGAGCACGGTACAGTTCGCACTCTGCGCCATTGGCGACTCCAGCTACGATACCTTTTGTGAGGGTCCGGAACAGCTTGTTCAATTATTGAGCGACGCCGGTGCAAAACCTTTTGTGGATAAGATCCGGATCGATGTACAAGCCGATCCCGTGCCCGAAGAGCCAGCCATTCAGTGGTTGCAACAATGGATTGGTAAACTCTGAGATCGCATACCCAAGGTTATCCTCTGTCACCCACAACTTAGATCATTCTTATCCACAAAACCTGTTATTTAATAATAAATTTGTGGATAAGGTATGATTTAGATCTGATCTAGCGTTGCATTACTCAAATCCCTATCAGGTCAAAGATCCACCCTGTGGATAAAATGCCGTTCTATCCCCACCTTTTCTCAGAGTAGATCGCCTTGAGATCACAGGATCAGATTTCACTTGTCTCATGTTTTAAAAGGACTTTTACCCTTACCCACAGAAAAGTGCGATCCTAATAAGAGATAATAATAAAGAGATCTATATAAAGATCTTAAGATCTATAAGCCGATCCCCTTTGGATCTTTACATGCAAACAGATCGTTCAACTCTGTCTCTGGCAATGCTAAAATACCCGGCTCGTTGTGCGATCTTTGTTTTCTCGCTTTAAGGTAGTGTCATGCAATTTCATGAACGGTTTGATGTGATAGTAGTAGGTGGCGGCCATGCCGGTACCGAAGCCGCCTTGGCTGCAGCCCGTATGGGATGCAAGACACTGCTGCTCACCCACAATGTCGATACCCTGGGTCAGATGTCCTGCAACCCTGCCATTGGCGGTATTGGTAAAGGGCATCTGGTAAAAGAGATAGATGCTCTGGGTGGTGCAATGGCGATCGCCACTGATTTCTCGGGGATCCAATTCCGTACCCTGAATTCCAGTAAAGGCCCAGCGGTCAGAGCGACCCGCGCTCAGGCAGACAGAGCCCTCTACAAAGCCAAAATCCTGAGTATTCTGCAGCAGCAGCCTAACCTGCGGATTTTCCAACAAGCCGTAGATGATTTGGTGGTGGAGAATGGCCGGGTTATCGGCGCTGTTACCCAAATGGGACTGGCCTTTGAAGCCCCTGCCGTGGTGCTGACTGCCGGTACCTTCCTGGGAGGCAAAATTCACATAGGTTTGGAAAATTACAGCGGCGGCCGCGCCGGTGATCAACCCGCCATTGCCCTCGCCCATCGATTACGGGATCTGCCGCTGCGCGTAGGACGTTTGAAAACCGGCACGCCTCCCCGTATTGATGCCAGAACCATTGATTTTTCAGTAATGACAGAGCAAAAAGGCGATTCGCCCTTGCCTGTGATGTCTTTTATCGGTGAGCTGAGCCAGCATCCAGAGCAGATCTCTTGCTACATCACGCACACCAACGAACGCACCCACGACATCATTCGTGGTGGATTGGACCGCAGCCCCATGTATTCAGGGGTGATTGAGGGTATTGGCCCCCGTTATTGCCCGTCCATTGAAGACAAAATTCATCGTTTTGCCGATAAAAGCTCGCACCAGATCTTTATCGAGCCCGAAGGCCTGACGACCACCGAAATTTACCCGAACGGTATATCGACCAGCTTGCCATTTGACGTGCAAATTCAATTGGTTCGCTCTATTCGAGGCATGGAACAGGCTGAAATTGTTCGCCCTGGTTATGCCATTGAATATGACTACTTCGATCCAAGAGATCTGAAAAACTCATTGGAAACCAAAGTTATCGACGGTTTGTTCTTTGCCGGACAGATCAACGGCACCACAGGTTACGAAGAAGCCGGAGCTCAGGGGCTCTTGGCCGGTCTCAACGCCGCACTGCAGGTACAGGGCAAAGAAGCCTGGGCACCACGCCGCGATCAGGCTTATCTGGGGGTGCTGGTGGACGATCTCTCCACCTTGGGTACCAAAGAGCCCTACCGTATGTTCACCAGCCGCGCCGAATACCGTTTGCTGCTGCGTGAAGACAATGCTGATTTGCGTCTCACCGAAAAAGGCCGTGAACTGGGCCTGGTTGATGACTTCCGCTGGCAAAAATTCAGTGAAAAACGCGAGTCCATCGAGCTTGAGCAACAGCGTTTGCGCAGCCAGTGGGTACATGTGAATTCACCTCAGGTGGCCCAGCTCAATGAAGTGCTCAGCGCCCCACTGACCCGCGAAGCGTCGCTGGAAGATCTGCTGCGCAGACCTGAGATTGAATACGACACCCTGATGAAGGTTGACGGATTCGGTCCTGGGCTTGCCGATCCTTTGGCTGCGGAGCAGGTGCAGATTCAGGTTAAATACGCCGGTTACATCCAGCGTCAGCAGGATGAAATCGCCAAGGCGGAGCGGAACGAAAACACCCGCTTACCGCTGGATCTGGACTACAGCGAAGTGCCGGGCCTGTCCAACGAAGTAACGGCCAAGCTCAACGCCCACAAACCAGAGACCATAGGTCAGGCCTCGCGCATATCAGGTGTTACCCCTGCAGCCGTATCCATTCTGCTGGTTCACCTGAAAAAACGTGGATTGCTGAGAAAGAGCGCTTAAGCTCGCACCACTCGCGTGCAAGGGAGGCCTCCGGGCTTCCCTTCACTTTTTCTGGGCCTCATAATAGCCCACCAAGACAGTTGTACCGACGGAGATAGCCAGTGTTAGCCGAAAAACTCAGTCAGGATCTCGCCAAAGCGGGCCTGCAGGTCGATGCCCAGCAGCAACAGCAATTACTTGCCTTTGTGGCGCTGCTCGACAAGTGGAACAAGGCCTACAACCTGACGTCGGTGCGGGAACCGGCGCAAATGCTGACCCGCCATATTCTCGATAGCCTGGTGGTGTCACCTCATCTGGTGGGTAAGCGGTTTATCGATGTGGGGACTGGCCCCGGTTTACCGGGTATTCCGCTGGCCATCATCAATCCCGACAAAGAGTTTGTTTTGCTCGATAGCCTGGGTAAACGCATTCGCTTCCAAAAGCAGGTGGCAGTGGAGCTTGGGCTGAAAAACATCAGCTCGGTGGAAAGCCGGGTCGAGCTGTATCAACCCGAGCAGGGATTCGATGGCGTGCTGAGCCGCGCTTTTGCCTCTGTGGGGGACATGCTCAGCTGGTGCCATCATTTGCCAGCCGAAAATGGCAGTTTTTATGCCCTCAAGGGCCAGCTTGGTGATGAAGAGATGGCCGGGATCCCCGAAGGCTTTAAGTTGATTGAAACCATCAGGCTCACAGTCCCCGGGCTGGATGAGCAAAGGCATCTGCTGAAATTGGTCAAAGCGTGACCCTCTGCCTTGCAATTGGCAGCAACATCAAGCAACTTGTCCAAGGCGTTATGTCTTGGTTGAACGACAGAATAACAACAGGGTGAAATTGTGGGGAAAGTCATTGCTGTAGCCAACCAGAAAGGTGGCGTAGGAAAAACAACTACTTGCATTAACCTGGCGGCTTCGCTTGCAGCAACCCGGCGCAAGGTGCTGCTGATAGACCTGGATCCCCAGGGTAATGCCACCATGGGCAGTGGTGTCGATAAGTACGAGGTAGAAAATACCGCGTATGAGCTGCTCGTGGAGGAAAAGCCGTTTGCCGATGTGGTGGTGAAAGATACCCAGGGCAAATACGATCTCATTGCCGCCAATGGTGATGTGACGGCCGCCGAAATTAAGCTGATGGAATTCTTCGCCCGTGAAGTGCGTCTGCGCAACGCATTGGCCCCTATCCGCGATCAGTATGATTTTATCTTTATCGACTGCCCGCCTTCTCTGAACATGTTGACCGTGAACGCCATGTCCGCTGCCGACTCAGTGTTGGTGCCCATGCAATGTGAGTATTTTGCGCTGGAAGGTCTCACTGCCCTTATCGATACCATAGGCAAGCTGGCCTCCATGGTGAATCCGGGACTTGGCATCGAAGGAATTTTGCGTACCATGTACGATCCTCGCAATCGATTGGCCAATGATGTATCCGATCAGCTCAAGCAGCATTTTGGCGAGAAAGTTTACCGGACTGTGATCCCCCGTAATATCCGTCTGGCCGAGGCCCCGAGTTTTGGCGCGCCTGCCATGTATTACGATAAATCCAGTGCTGGCGCCAAGGCCTACCTGGCCCTGGCCGGAGAGATTATTCGCCGGGGTGAGCAAACCCAGGCTAAAAAGCAGGCGTAAGGATTAGCAATGACTTTGAAAAAACGGGGCTTGGGTAAGGGACTGGATGCACTGCTGAGCACCAGCCATGCCGCCAGTAGAAAACTGGAACAGGAAGCTGCCCGGGCCGACAAACAGGACGACCTGGTACACCTGGATGTGGATTTGCTGCAACCCGGCAAGTACCAGCCCCGTAAGGATATGTCACCAGAGGCGTTGGAAGAACTGGCCGAGTCCATTCGGGCTCAGGGCATTATTCAGCCCATAGTGGTGCGCAAGGTCGCCGAACAAAAGTACGAAATCATTGCCGGTGAACGTCGCTGGCGCGCCTCACAGCTGGCCAAGCTTGAAAAGGTCCCCTGTATCATCAAACAGGTGCCTGACGAGTCAGCGGTGGCCATTGCCCTGATTGAAAACATTCAGCGTGAAGATCTCAATGCCATGGAAGAAGCCATCGCCTTGCATCGTCTGCTGGAAGAATTTGAACTCACCCACCAGCAGGTGGCCGATGCCGTGGGTAAATCCCGCACTACAGTCACTAACCTGCTGCGTCTCAACAGTCTGAATGAACCCGTTAAGCGTTTGCTTGAATATGGCGATATCGACATGGGCCACGCCCGTGCGCTGCTCGCCGTAGAGGGTGAAGAACAGACAAATCTGGCACGTTTAGTTGCCGCCAAAGAGCTCACCGTTCGGGAAACTGAACGATTAATTAATAGAACCTTAAATCCCGCTAAAGAAGCAGAAAAACCGGTAAAAGATCACGATGTAAGCCGTTTGGAGCAGCAGTTGATTGAAAAGCTGGGAGCCAAGGTTTCCATTGCTCACGGCAGTAAGGGCAAGGGAAAAATTGTAATTAACTACCAAAATCTCGCTGAATTAGACGGTATTCTCAGTAAAATCCGCTGATTCCGGGCAGTTAACAGAGTTTCATGTAAATTTGTGACGAATGTTAATCTTTGCTTTTTGAATCTTTGGTCGTAGAACCATTGAAAAGTGGCGATTTTACGCATCTCAAAGTTGCATTGAAGGCCCGAAAAGGTATACTTTCGCAAGCTTTTTGTACTGTGACTTTTTACGGCATTTTGTTGTCCGGTCACAGAAACAAAAAGTCCGAATGCGGAGAATGAGAATTGAGCAAGGTTTTGGCGCGTCGTGGCCGGTGGTCTGCCTATAAATTGGTGTTGATGCAGGCGGTGATAGCCGGGGGTGCGTCAGTTCTCTTCTTCGTCGTCTGGGGAGCGCAATACGGAGTATCGGCTTTAGCCGGTGCTGCGATAGCTGTGCTCCCTAATTTTGTATTCGCAACCCTCGCTTTTTCCCATTCGGGAGCAAGTGCAGCAGGGAAGGTACTGAAAACCTTCTACTGGGGGGAAGCGGTAAAGTTGCTGTTAACCATTGCCCTGTTTTCGTTGGTGTTTATCAATTTGAAAATCGTCTTTATGCCGCTTTTCGTTTGCTACTCACTGGCACTCCTGGTGCATTGGACAGCGCCTTTATACTTCAAGCAAAAGTAAAGTGGGATGAATCATGGCTGCAACTGGTGAAGCGTTAACACCGCAGGGCTATATCCAGCATCACCTGACCAACCTTTCCGTTGGTGAAGGATTCTGGACATGGCATATTGATTCGTTGCTCTTTTCGGTTGGTCTTGGTGTTTTGTTCCTGTGGATTTTCCGTAGCGTTGGCAAGAAAGCGACTACTGGCGTTCCCGGCAAGCTTCAGTGTTTTGTCGAGATGATCGTCGAGTTCGTGGACAACAGCGTGAAAGAAACCTTCCACGGCCGCAATGCCCTGATCGCTCCTCTCGCTCTGACCATCTTCGTTTGGGTTTTCATGATGAACTTCATGGACATGGTGCCAGTTGACTGGCTGCCACACACCGCCGCTATGCTGGGTGTGCCTTACCTGAAAGTGGTTCCGACGACTGACCTGAACATCACCTTCAGCCTCGCGCTGGGTGTGTTTTTGCTGATTATCTATTACAGCATCAAGGTCAAGGGAGTGTCTGGCTTCGTGAAAGAACTGACACTGCAGCCCTTTAACCACTGGGCAATGATACCCGTCAACCTCCTGCTGGAATCAGTTACCCTGATCGCCAAGCCAATCTCATTGGCTCTGCGTCTATTCGGTAACCTGTATGCGGGTGAGTTGATCTTCATCCTTATTGCGCTGATGTATGGTGCCAACTGGCTGATCGCCTCTCTGGGTGTAACCCTGCAACTGGGTTGGTTGATCTTCCACATTCTGGTTATCACACTGCAAGCGTTTATCTTCATGATGCTGACGATTGTTTACCTCAGCATGGCACATGAAGATCATTAAGGATTGCTGAAGAAATTTTTTTAAACTAAATCATCAACTAATTTAGATTTAGATACTGGAGATACAGATGGAAACTATTCTGGGCTTTACTGCAATCGCTGTTGCTCTGCTGATTGGTATGGGTGCACTGGGTACCGCTATCGGTTTCGGTCTTCTGGGTGGCAAGTTCCTGGAAGGCGCTGCTCGTCAACCAGAAATGGCTCCTATGCTGCAGGTTAAGATGTTCATCGTGGCTGGTCTGCTCGACGCCGTAACCATGATCGGTGTGGGTATCGCTCTGTACATGCTGTTTACCAACCCACTGGGCGCAATGCTGTAAAAAAACCGCTTCTGTCTTAACTCAAAATAGGAGGCTGTTGTGAATATCAACGCTACCCTAATCGGTCAGACGGTCGCCTTTATTATCTTCGTGTGGTTCTGCATGAAGTATGTTTGGCCTCCTTTGATGAATGCCATCGAAGAACGCCAAAAGAGGATTGCTGACGGTCTCGCAAACGCTGACCGCGCCGCAAAAGACCTGGAGCTCGCTCAGGCCAAGGCCACCGAGCAGCTCAAAGAAGCCAAAGCTACAGCCAATGAAATCATCGAGTCTGCCAACAAGCGCAAGGCTCAGATCGTTGAAGAAGCAAAAGCCGAGGCTGACGCTGAGCGTGCACGTATCATCGCTCAGGGCAAAGCTGAAATTGAAGCTGAACGCAATCGCGTGAAAGAGGAACTGCGTAAGCAGGTTGCTACTCTGGCCCTTGCCGGTGCTGAGAAGATCCTCGAACGTTCGATTGATGCAGCCGCACACAGTGACATAGTTGAAAAGCTTGTCGCTGAAATTTGATAAGGGAGAAGGGGTATGGCTGAGTTAACCACCATTGCTCGCCCTTATGCAAAGGCAGCTTTTGATTTTGCCGTTGAAAAACAAGCCGTGGACAGCTGGGCCGAAATGCTCGGTTTTGCTGCGCTGGTAAGTGAAAACGAAACCATGCGCCCACTGCTCGCTGGCTCTATGGCCAGTAGCGCGCTCGCCAAACTCTTTATTGATGTTTGTGGTGAGCAGCTCAACGAGCACGGTCAAAACCTGATCAAGGTGATGGCTGAAAACGGTCGTTTGGAAGTACTGCCTGCTGTGGCTCAGCTGTTTGCTGAGTACCGTTTGGAATGGGCCAAGGAAGTAGAAGCCGATGTGGTTTCTGCCACTGAGCTTTCCGACGCACAACAACAGCAGATTGGTGTTTCCCTAGAGAAACGTCTCGCACGCAAAGTTAAGCTGAATTGCAGCGTAGATGCCGGCCTGATCGCCGGTGTAATTATCAAGGCAGGGGACCTCGTTATCGATGGTTCTGTGAGCGGCAAACTGGCCCGCCTGTCTGATAAGCTGCAATCGTAATTGGGAGTTTGAGCATGCAACTGAATTCCACTGAAATCAGCGATCTGATTAAGCAGCGGATCGAGCAGTTCGACGTAGTCAGCGAAGCCCGTAACGAAGGTACTATCGTTGCGGTAAGCGATGGCATCATCCGCGTACACGGCCTGGCCGATGTAATGCAGGGTGAGATGATCGAACTGCCTGGCAACCGTTATGCAATCGCGTTGAACCTTGAGCGCGACTCTGTCGGTGCTGTAGTAATGGGTCCTTATGCCGATCTGGCTGAGGGCGTAAAAGTTAAAACCACTGGCCGTATTCTGGAAGTTCCAGTTGGCCGCGGCCTGCTTGGCCGAGTGGTAAACACTCTGGGTGAGCCAATCGACGGCAAGGGCCCCATCGACAACGATGGTTTTGCTCCTGTTGAAGTGATTGCTCCAGGTGTAATTGACCGTAAATCAGTTTCTCAGCCAGTTCAGACTGGTTACAAAGCCGTTGACTCCATGATCCCAATCGGTCGTGGCCAGCGTGAGCTGATCATCGGTGACCGTCAGACTGGTAAAACTGCGATGGCTATCGACGCCATCATCAACCAGCGCGATTCTGGCATCAAGTGTGTGTACGTGGCTGTAGGCCAGAAGGCTTCTACCATCGCCAACGTAGTACGCAAGCTGGAAGAGCACGGTGCTCTGGCTAACACTGTTGTGGTTGTTGCTTCTGCTTCAGAAGCGGCTGCTCTGCAGTTCTTGGCGCCATACTCTGGTTGTACCATGGGTGAATACTTCCGTGACCGCGGTGAAGATGCCCTGATCGTATACGATGACCTGTCTAAGCAGGCCGTTGCTTACCGTCAGATCTCCCTGCTGCTGCGTCGTCCACCAGGACGTGAAGCTTACCCAGGTGACGTATTCTATTTGCACTCTCGTCTGCTGGAACGTGCTTCCCGCGTGAACGAAGAGTACGTTGAGAAGTTCACCAAGGGCGCCGTGACTGGCCAGACCGGTTCTTTGACCGCTCTGCCTATCATCGAAACCCAAGCCGGTGACGTATCTGCGTTCGTACCGACCAACGTAATTTCTATTACCGATGGTCAGATCTTCCTGGAAACCAACCTGTTTAACTCTGGCCTGCGTCCAGCGGTTAACCCAGGTATTTCGGTATCCCGTGTAGGTGGTGCCGCCCAGACCAAGATCATCAAGAAACTGTCCGGTGGTATCCGTACCGCGCTGGCACAGTATCGTGAGCTTGCTGCGTTCTCTCAGTTTGCATCTGACCTTGACGATGCAACTCGTGCCCAGTTGGAGCACGGTGAGCGTGTTACCGAACTGATGAAGCAGAAGCAATATGCCCCAATGAGCGTAGCCGAACAGGCTGTGGTGATCTTCGCCGCAGAAAAAGGCTTCCTGAAGGGTATTGCTCTGAAGAAAGTTGGTGATTTCGAAGCCGCTCTGCTCGCATTCATGAACGCCGAGCATGCCAACCTGATGAAGCTTATCAACGATACCGGCGACTATAACGCCGAAATCGAAGCTGAGCTGAAGGCTGGTCTCGACAAGTTCGTGGCAACCCAAACCTGGTAAAAATCGTCGAGGTGTCATAAGGCACCTCAGGTCCAGATTGGAGAGTAGAGATGGCCGGCGCAAAAGAGATTAAAACCAAGATCGCGAGTGTGAAGAACACTCAGAAGATCACTTCCGCCATGGAAATGGTGGCAGCCAGCAAAATGCGCAGAGCGCAGGACCGCATGACTGCCAGCCGTCCATACGCGGAAAGCATGCGTAAGGTGATCGGTCACGTTGCCCAGGGTTCTCTCGAGTACAAACACCCCTATTTAGAGGTGAGAGAGGCCAAGCGCGTCGGTTACATTGTTGTAGCATCCGACCGCGGTCTTTGTGGTGGTTTGAACGTCAACCTGTTCAAAAAGGTTGTGTCAGACGTGAAGAACTGGAAAGCCCAGGGTGTTGAGGTAGAGTTCTGCCCCATCGGTGCCCGCAGTGTGCAGTTCTTCAAAGCTTTTGGCGGAAAGGTACAGGCCCATGCTTCAGGCCTCGGTGATGCTCCCAAGCTCGCCGACCTGATCGGTACTGTGCGCGTTATGCTGCAAGCTTACAACGAAGGCAAACTGGATCGTCTGTACGTGGTATTCAACAAGTTTGTGAACACCATGACCCAGACCCCCGTGATCGAGCAGCTGCTGCCTTTGCCTAAATCCGAAGATGATGAGATTGCTCATCACTGGGACTACATCTACGAGCAGGATCCGAAAGACCTTCTGGATACTCTGCTGGTGCGTTATGTGGAGTCTCAGGTGTACCAGGGTGTTGTGGAAAACATCGCGTCTGAACAGGCTGCCCGTATGGTGGCGATGAAGGCTGCGACTGACAACGCCGGTACGCTGATCGATGACCTGCAACTGGTTTACAACA
This sequence comes from Shewanella sp. FJAT-52076, assembly GCF_019457455.1. Lineage (NCBI taxonomy): Bacteria > Pseudomonadati > Pseudomonadota > Gammaproteobacteria > Alteromonadales > Shewanellaceae > Shewanella > Shewanella sp. FJAT-52076. The sequence continues at coordinate 4,307,601 of NZ_CP080415.1, read as the reverse complement.
AGGCCCGTCAGGCTGCGATTACGCAGGAACTGTCGGAAATTGTTTCCGGTGCAGCAGCGGTTTAAGGCTTAGGTAACGAATACAAGTTTTAGAGGATTAATCATGAGCACAGGTACTGTTGTCCAAGTAATTGGCGCGGTTGTGGACGTAGAGTTTCCACAGCATGCCGTACCTCAGGTATATGACGCTCTGAAGATCACAGGTGAAGGTACCTGTAACGGCCTGGTGCTGGAAGTTCAGCAGCAGCTCGGTGGCGGTGTGGTTCGTACCATCGCCATGGGTTCTTCCGACGGTCTGCGTCGTGGTATCGAGGTTGAAAACACTGGTTCCGCTATTGCCGTTCCTGTTGGTAAGGCCACTCTCGGTCGTATCATGAACGTGCTGGGCGAGCCTGTGGATGAAGCGGGTCCTATCGGTGAAGAAGATCGTTATGTTATTCACCGTGCCGCTCCTTCCTATGAAGAGCAGTCAAACACGACTGAACTGCTGGAAACCGGTATCAAGGTAATCGACCTGGTATGCCCATTCGCTAAGGGTGGTAAAGTAGGTCTGTTCGGTGGTGCGGGCGTTGGTAAGACAGTTAACATGATGGAACTGATCAACAACATCGCCAAGGCCCACTCTGGTCTGTCAGTATTCGCTGGTGTAGGTGAGCGTACCCGTGAAGGTAACGACTTCTACTACGAAATGATGGAATCAGGCGTACTGGACAAGGTAGCCATGGTGTACGGTCAGATGAACGAGCCACCAGGAAACCGTCTGCGTGTGGCCCTGACCGGTCTGACCATGGCCGAGAAGTTCCGTGACGAGGGTAAAGACGTACTGTTGTTCGTAGACAACATCTACCGTTATACCCTGGCCGGTACCGAAGTATCAGCACTGCTGGGCCGTATGCCATCAGCCGTAGGTTATCAGCCTACTCTGGCTGAGGAGATGGGTGTACTCCAGGAGCGTATTACTTCTACCAAGACTGGTTCTATTACCTCCGTACAGGCGGTATACGTACCAGCGGACGACTTGACCGACCCAAGCCCAGCCACCACCTTCGCCCACTTGGATGCGACCGTGGTACTGTCTCGTCAAATCGCTTCTCTGGGTATCTACCCTGCGGTTGACCCACTGGATTCCACCTCTCGTCAGCTGGATCCTCTGGTTGTTGGCCAGGAGCACTATGACGTGGCTAACGGCGTTCAAAACGTTCTGCAGCGCTACAAAGAGCTGAAAGACATCATCGCCATCCTGGGTATGGACGAACTGTCAGACGACGATAAGATGACAGTATCCCGCGCCCGTAAGATTGAGCGTTTCCTGTCTCAGCCTTTCCACGTAGCGGAAGTATTTACCGGTTCTCCTGGTAAGTACGTGCCTCTGAAAGACACTATCCGTGGCTTCAAGGGCATTCTGGAAGGTGAGTTCGACCACGTTCCAGAGCAAGCGTTCTACATGGTTGGCTCTGTCGACGAAGCCGTTGAGAAAGCCAACAAGAAGTAATTCGGGCCCTGCCTGAGTCTTAAATGGAGAACGCTATGGCCATGACAGTACATCTTGATATCGTAAGTGCAGAAACTCGCATTTTTTCCGGTCTGGTAGAACACCTGCAAGTGACCGGTGGCGAGGGTGAGCTGGGCATCATGCCTGGTCACGCCCCTCTGCTGACTTTTATCAAACCTGGCATGGTGCGCATCGTTAAGCAGCACGGTAAAGAAGAGGTTTTCTACCTGTCCGGCGGTTTGCTGGAAGTACAAGCCAATTCTGTGTCTGTGCTGGCTGATGTGGCTTTGCGTGCCAAAGACATTGATGAGCAGGCGGCTCTGGAAGCCAAACGTCGCGCCGAGGCCCATATGGCCGAAGCCGGTGCCGATTTCAACTATGCCGCGGCAGCCATCGAGCTGGCCAAGGCCGTAGCTCAGCTGCGTGTGGTTGAAACCATCAAGAAGAACATTGCCAGATAAGGTGAATGTGTCCCAAAAAAGGCGCCCCAGGGCGCCTTTTTTATTGGCAAAAATAAGGCGCTCAGTTCAGCGCTGAATTTTAGTCGGCATTCGGGTACACTTGCGCCAGATAAAAGATAAGGGACCTCCTATGTCGCTCAATGTTGTCATTCTCGCCGCCGGAAAAGGCACCCGCATGCGCTCAGACCTGCCCAAGGTACTGCACAGCGTCGCCCACAAACCTATGGTTCAGCACGTGATAGACACGGCGCGTGAGCTCAATGCCGATAACATCAATCTGGTGTATGGCTATGGTGGCGAACTGCTGAAAAACAGGCTTGGCGAGCAGCCGCTGAATTTCGTGCTCCAGGCCGAGCAGCTGGGTACCGGCCATGCGGTGGCGCAGGCGATTGACCACATCAATGGCGAGGACACAGTGCTGGTGCTCTACGGCGACGTGCCGCTGATCCGCAAGGAAACCCTCGAAGCCTTGCTGGCTGCCCGTCAACCAGACGGTGTGGCCGTGCTGACCGTACATCTGGATAACCCCAACGGCTATGGCCGCATGGTGCGGGAAGGCGGTAAAGTCGTCGGTATCGTCGAGCAAAAGGATGCCAGCCCTGAGCAGCTCAAGATTAACGAAATCAACAGCGGCATCATGGCGCTGCCGGGCAAGCGTTTAAAGAGCTGGCTTGGCCGCCTCGAGAACAACAACGCCCAAGGCGAGTTCTACCTCACTGACGTGATTGCCATGGCCCACGCCGATGGAGTGGCCATTGATACAGCCAACCCCACCAATCCCATTGAGACCGAAGGCGCCAATAACCGGGTGCAGCTGGCGGCATTGGAGCGTGCCTATCAGGCCCGCCGCGCCGAAGAGCTGATGCTTAATGGTGCCAACCTGCGTGACCCGGCCCGTATCGATATTCGCGGTGACGTGACTGTGGGCATGGACGTGATGATTGATGTAAACGTGATTTTTGAAGGCAAGGTTAAGCTTGGTAATAATGTCACTATTGGTGCCGGTGCTATCCTGATTGACTGCGAGATTGCCGACAACGCCGACATCAAACCCTACAGTATTATTGAAGGTGCCAAACTGGGCGATAGCGCCAGTGCGGGCCCGTTCGCCCGTCTGCGCCCCGGCGCTGAGCTGCACAAAGACGCCCACATTGGCAACTTTGTCGAAATGAAGAAAGCCGTACTTGGTGAAGGCTCCAAAGCCGGGCACCTGGCGTACCTCGGTGATGCCGAAATTGGCAAAGGCGTAAACATAGGCGCCGGTACCATCACCTGTAACTACGATGGCGCCAACAAACACCTCACCGTGATTGAAGACGATGTCTTTGTTGGCAGCGATACCCAGCTGGTGGCACCGGTCGTTATTCGTAAAGGCGCGACCCTGGGCGCCGGTTCTACCGTGACCCACGAAGTGGGCGAAAACGAGCTGGTTATCACCCGGGTAAAGCAGCGCCATATTCAGGGCTGGCAGCGTCCGGTGAAAAAGCCAAAGTAATCCACTTCTCATTGAAAAGCGGCGCATTTGCGCCGCTTTTTTGTTTTCACACCAATGCTTTTGTGAGCGCCTTCACCTGCAATTGTAAATTACCGTAAAGAAAATCAAATAAGAACTATTCTCAATTATAGTGCTGCCAGTTTCGTAAGACTTTTTGACAGAGTTGGTAAAGAGGTAGGCATGTCACTCAAATTCTCCACCCTGAGCCTGGCCGTCGTGGCTGCGCTGCAATCCCCGCTGGCACTGGCCGATGACGCATCCCATGGCGACATGGAGCGTATCGAAGTTAAAGGCCGCAGCTTTAACGAATACAAGGTCGGTGCTGCCAATGGCGCCATGCGCGGCGATATGTCATTGCTGGAGACGCCACAGTCAGTGAGTGTGATCCCGGACTTCGTAACAGACGAGCAGCTGGCCACCAACCTTGCTGAAGTGCTGGTGAACGACTCTTCCATTACAGCGGGAACTCAGCGCTGGAACCGTCAGGTGTTTTCACTGCGTGGGTTTGAGTTGGACTCGGGCTCTGGCTACCTCGCCAATGGTCATCAATTGTTTGCCCACTATGTGCTGCCGATTGAAATCTTAAGCCAGGTGGAAGTATTAAAAGGCCCCTCGTCCATGCTCTATGGCCAGTCTGGCCCCGGTGGTCTGGTCAACATGGTGACCAAGAAGCCTACTTTTGATCGCCTGTTCGAACTGGGCTTTGATACCGACGAAGAAGGCTCGACCCGTTTCCAGCTGGATGCAGGTGGTGCGCTGACTGATTCTCTGCGTTACCGTGCTGTGGCCGTTAAACAGGACACGGAGTACTGGCGCAGCTATTCACCTCTGGCCGGGGAGTCGGCCGGGCAGCAGGAGCGGGACCGCTGGCTGGGCTTTATCGCCCTGGACTATGACATTACCGACAACCTGTTGCTGTCGCTGCGTTACGATCGTACCGAAGACAAGGCCGGTATCGACATTGGTGGTTGGCTTGATGCAGACGGAAATCTTATCGGCAGCCGGGAGCAAATCTGGGATATGCCCTGGGCATTTACCGACAACAGCATTACCAATCTGGGCGCCGATTTGGCTTGGCAGTTAAGTGATAACTGGAAGCTTAAGGTTGGCTACAACGACCAGCAGTTCAATCGGCAGCGCTTTGACTCGGCCCCACGTTACAATACCGACGCCATGAGCATCGGGTACCAGATAAGCCCATTCGACCGTTTCGACGACTGGAGCCACAAGACGGCCTATGTGGACCTAAATGGTGAGTTTGAGCTGGCGGGGATGGAGCACAAACTACTGCTTGGCGCAAACAAGCTCGATTACGGCTACGCCCAATTGAGATCATCCGGTGCGCGGCAAAATGTCATGCCCGGTGTGGCTGTGCCCCGTCCCGACATTTCCTATAAGGATGACACCAGTTGGTCCACCAGCGGTTATGAGTTCTACGGGGTCTATCTGCAAGACCTTATCAGCATCAACGACCAGTGGAAGGTATTGGCCGGTGTACGTTTCGACGAGCAAAAGGAAGACTCAGGCAACGATAATGCCGTGTCACCCAAATTTGGCCTGATCTGGCAGCCGCAGCAGGACTTGAGCCTGTACGCCAACTACTCCAGGAGCTTTGTCCCCCAGGGTAAGGTCAATGATGAGAATGACCTGAGCAATGACATGGAGCTGGATCCTGAATTTGGTACCCAATATGAACTGGGTGCCAAGTGGGAACTGATGAATGGCGGTCTGCTGCTGACCGGCGCCCTGTTCGATATCGAAATCGATAACCGTATTGTTGTGCATACCCTGGATGTGCCCGTGGGCGATATCACCAGGGTCACCCGTCAGGATGGGATTCAGCATCATAAAGGGATGGAGCTGGGTGCCCAGGGGCAGGTCAGTGACAGCCTGTTTTTAACTGCCTCCATGATGTATTTGGATGCCGAGTACAAAACCGCGGACAGCCTGAATGGCAAGACACCTATCGATGCCCCCGAGTGGTCGGCGAATATCTGGAGCCGCTACGAAGTAACGGATAACTTTGCGGTGAACCTGGGCGCTGTTTATGTGGGTGAACGTTTTGCCGATACCCCAAACAGCATCAGCAAAGATGGTTATGTGCGTTTCGATATGGGCGCCGCTTATACCTTCGATATCGGCGGCAGTGAAATCGGCATTCGTGCCAACGTGCGCAACCTGTTTGATACCGAGTACCTGGACGGTGGTAACTACCAGATGGTCACCCTGGGACAGGGACGCCACTTCAGCCTGGCTTTGAACGCCAAGTTCTAATCTTTCCCGGGCATTCCACCCAAACATCCAAGGCAGCCACAAGGCTGCCTTTTGCTTTCACGGTCTAAATTTCGCTCTTGGTTATTTTGTTTCGTTTTAATATAATCTATCTTTCGATTCGAAAGTTAAGTTGAAAATAACGGATGACCAAACGCAATACTCAGCAGCGCCGCCGCAGCATTATCGAACTTCTGAATGCTCAGGGTGAGGTGAATGTGGATCAATTGGCGAGCGAGTTTGCCACCTCCGAGGTGACCATTCGCAAAGACCTGGCCGAGCTTGAGAAAGCGGGACTGCTGTTTCGCCGTTATGGTGGAGCCGTGCCCTTGCCCCAAGAGCTGAATGCCCAGGCAGTGGCCATCTCCCCGGTAAAGCTCGCCATAGCCAAAGAGGCCGCCAAACTCATCCGCGACCACAACCGCATCATCATCGATTATGGCAGCACCACCCTGGGGCTTATCCCCGAACTTGCCCATCGCCGTGGGCTGGTGGTGATGACCAATTCGCTGCAGCTGGCCAATGCCATCCATGAACTGGAGCAGGAACCAACGCTTCTGATGACCGGCGGCACCTGGGATCCGCATTCCGAAAGCTTTCAGGGGCTGGTGGCCGAGCAGGTGCTGCGCTCTTACGACTTCGATCAACTCTTTATCGGTGCCGATGGCATAGACCTCAGCCGCGGCACCACCACCTTCAACGAACTCGTTGGCCTGTCACGTGTGATGGCCGAGGTGTCGAGGGAGGTAATTGTCATGCTGGAGTCCGATAAGATAGGCCGACGCATTCCCAATCTCGAGCTGCCCTGGAGTCAGGTCAGTGCAGTGGTCACAGACAACAGATTGCCCAAAGAGGCAGTGGCCACCATAGAGGCTCATGGGGTGAAGGTGTATCTGGCGGATGTTCAGTAATTAGTTTTTATAGACCTTACGGAAATACAAGCATGTGTGGAATCGTTGGCGCCGTGGCGCAAAGGGACGTGGCCGAAATTTTGCTCGAGGGCCTGCGTCGTCTGGAATATCGTGGTTATGACTCTGCCGGTATGGCGGTGATCCAGAATGCCGAAATGAACCGAACCCGCCGGGTGGGTAAGGTACAGGAGCTGGCCGATGCACTGGCCGAAGCACCGCTTACCGGTGGCACTGGTATTGCCCACACCCGCTGGGCGACCCATGGTGAGCCGAGTGAGCGTAACGCGCACCCGCACCAGTCCGAGGGCGATATCGCCGTGGTGCACAACGGCATTATCGAAAACCACGCCAGGCTGCGTGAGCGCTTGAAGGGTCTGGGGTATCAGTTCAACTCAGATACCGACACCGAAGTGATTTGCCACCTGGTGCACCATGAACTCAAGAGCCACGATACTCTGCTGGCTGCAGTTCAGGCCACGGTGAAGCAGCTCGAAGGCGCTTACGGCACAGTAGTGATTGACCGCCGCGACCCTGAGCGTCTGGTTGTGGCCCGCAGTGGCAGCCCGCTGGTGATTGGTTTCGGTCTAGGTGAAAACTTTGTCGCCTCTGATCAGTTGGCATTGCTGCCTGTAACCCGCACCTTCGCTTTCCTTGAAGAAGGTGATGTGGCCGAAGTGACCCGCCGTATCGTGCGCATCTTCGATGTGGATGGCAATGAAGTAGAGCGTGAAGCCAAAGAGTCTGAAGTAACCCACGATGCCGGCGACAAGGGCGAATACCGCCACTATATGCTCAAGGAAATCTATGAGCAGCCACGTGCCCTGGCCCGTACCCTGGAAGGCCGCATCGCCAACATGCAGGTGCTGGACAGTGCCTTTGGTGACAAAGCAGCCGACCTTTTGAAAGACATCAAACACGTGCAGATCATCGCCTGTGGTACAAGCTACCACGCGGGCATGGCCGCCCGTTACTGGCTGGAGCAATGGGCCGGGGTGTCCTGTAACGTGGAAATCGCTTCCGAATTCCGTTATCGCAAGTCGCACCTATTCCCCAACAGCCTGCTGGTGACCATTTCTCAGTCCGGCGAGACCGCCGATACCCTGGCGGCGCTGCGTCTGGCCAAAGAAATGGGCTATCAGGCCACCCTGACCATCTGTAATGCCCCCGGTTCATCCCTGGTACGCGAATCTGACATGGCTTACATGATGAAAGCGGGCGCTGAAATCGGTGTGGCCTCCACCAAGGCCTTTACCGTGCAACTGGCCGGCCTCCTGATGCTGACCGCAGTGATTGGTCGCAACAACGGCATGTCTGCCGAGCTGCAATCATCATTAACCCAAAGCCTGCAATCACTGCCCGCCAAGGTTGAGCAGGCACTGGGCTTGGACGATGCTATTGCTTCACTGGCCGAAGACTTTGCCGACAAGCATCATGCGCTGTTCCTCGGCCGTGGCGATCAGTACCCCATCGCCATGGAAGGGGCACTTAAGCTCAAGGAAATTTCTTACATCCACGCCGAGGCTTATGCGTCGGGTGAACTCAAACACGGCCCGCTGGCGCTGATCGACGCCGATATGCCGGTGATTGTGGTGGCGCCCAATAACGAGCTGCTCGAAAAGCTGAAATCCAACGTGGAAGAAGTACGTGCCCGTGGCGGCCTGATGTATGTGTTTGCCGACAAGGATGCCGAGTTTGCCTCGGACGACACCATGAAGGTGATCCCGGTGCCTCACTGTGATGAGTTTATGGCGCCGCTCATTTACACCATTCCGCTGCAACTGTTGTCCTATCATGTGGCACTGATCAAGGGGACAGACGTGGATCAGCCTCGTAACTTGGCCAAGTCGGTCACGGTGGAATAAAAGCCTGAAGTTTGAAAGCCTCCCTATGGGAGGCTTTTTTATGCGGTCATTCCGGAGACTGGCAGAGATTTTTTGGCTTCTATCCGCTTCCAGACTTTTTCGTGGAAGTAAAACACCACAGTGTTGATGGTCGGTTCAATCAGGGCGACTGCGCCACCGATAAGCAGGCTGCCGGTGAGTAAATACGTGATGCTGAAGGCCACACCAAAGTGCAGCATGGCAAAGGTCATGGTCTTTAACATGGTGGAATCCCCAATTGATTACTTGCCTTAAATGATAATGATTATCACTTGTGTGTAAAGTGGAATTGTTCAATTGAGGTAAACGAGGCGGCCGATTAAGACAAAAGACGCAGCCTTAAGCTGCGCCATTTTTTGGACCTGATTAACGGGTTTTACAATCAATAGTGCCAGGGAAAATCGGAGTAATCCTGATCACGCTTTTCCAAAAAGGCATCGCGGCCTTCACGTGCTTCATCCGTGCCATAGGCAAGGCGGGTGGCTTCACCGGCAAACAGTTGCTGGCCAACTAGGCCATCGTCCGGCAGGTTAAAGCCGTATTTAAGCATACGCATGGCGGTGGGGGATTTGGAATTGATCTCTTTGGCCCAGCGTAAGGCTTCGGTTTCCAGCTCGGCATGGGGAATACTGCGATTGACCATGCCCATAGCGGCTGCTTCATCTGCGCTGTAGTTAAAGCCAAGGAAGAAGATTTCCCGGGCGCGCTTTTGTCCTACCATCTTGGCGAGATAGGCACTGCCGTAGCCGGAGTCGAAACTGGCCACATCCGGGTCGGTTTGTTTAAATACAGCGTGTTCCTTTGAGGCCAAAGTCAGGTCGCACACCACATGCAGACTGTGACCACCACCCACAGCCCAACCGGGGACCACGGCTATTACTACCTTGGGCATAAAGCGGATGAGTCGCTGCACTTCCAGAATATGTAACCTGCCCATGCGGGCCACATCGGCCTTGCCTGTTTCTTCGCCTTCGTATTTGTAGCCGTCTTTACCGCGAATGCGCTGGTCGCCACCGGAGGAAAATGAATATTGTCCTTTGGCAGAGGGGCCGTTGCCGGTCAGCAGTACACAGCCAACGTCGGGCCATTGGCGGGCGTGGTCCAGGGCGGTATAGAGTTCATCAACGGTTTTGGGGCGAAAGGCGTTGAGGCAGTCAGGACGGTTAAAAGCGATGCGTACCGTGCCCTGATCCTTGGCCCTGTGGTAGGTGATGTCGTCGAATGCAAAACCTGGTACTTCTGTCCAGAGATCTGGATCAAAGTTATCAGAAACTTTTTTGGTCATGACTGAGCCTGCCTATGTTCAGATTAGTTGCCACAGGCTAGGCTCAAGTTGGTTTAGGGTCAATGCTTTAAGGTAAAAGCCATGGGCTGGCCGACAAAAGCATTAAAGATTGTCGCAAATAAACTGCAGGTTTTCTTTGTCGAAAACCGGATGGCTCACGCCACTTTTTTCACAGTAGTTATCTTTAAAATCCATCACACTGTTTTTATCGGTCAGCACAGCATCAAATTCTGAAAGCTCCGCCGCCGTGAGTCGCTCGCCTATTTCTGCCTTGAGTTTCTGCAACCTACCGTCAACACGAATGATT
>NZ_CP080415.1:3102500-4292500 GCF_019457455.1 Shewanella sp. FJAT-52076 | reverse complement strand
CATTTAAAGAAAGCGTAATAGCTCACTAGTCGAGTCGGCCTGCGCGGAAGATGTAACGGGGCTAAGCAATTCACCGAAGCTACGGGTGTACACGATAACGTGTACGCGGTAGAGGAGCGTTCTGTAAGCCGTTGAAGGTGAAGGGGTAACCCACACTGGAGGTATCAGAAGTGCGAATGCTGACATGAGTAACGATAAAGGGGGTGAAAAACCCCCTCGCCGAAAGACCAAGGGTTCCTGTCCAACGTTAATCGGGGCAGGGTGAGTCGACCCCTAAGGCGAGGCCGAAAGGCGTAGTCGATGGGAAACGGGTTAATATTCCCGTACTTCTGCTAACTGCGATGGAGAGACGGAGAAGGCTAGGCCAGCACGGCGTTGGTTGTCCGTGTTTAAGGTGGTAGGTAGTGTGCTTAGGCAAATCCGGGCACATATATACCGAGAGCTGATGACGAGTCACTACGGTGACGAAGTGGTTGATGCCATGCTTCCAGGAAAATCTTCTAAGCTTCAGGTTAGCAGGAATCGTACCCCAAACCGACACAGGTGGTCGGGTAGAGAATACCAAGGCGCTTGAGAGAACTCGGCTGAAGGAACTAGGCAAAATGGTACCGTAACTTCGGGAGAAGGTACGCTGCTGTTGGTGACGGGACTTGCTCCCCGAGCTGACGGCAGTCGCAGATACCAGGTGGCTGCAACTGTTTATCAAAAACACAGCACTGTGCAAACTCGCAAGAGGAAGTATACGGTGTGACGCCTGCCCGGTGCCGGAAGGTTAATTGATTGGGTTATCGCAAGAGAAGCTCATGATCGAAGCCCCGGTAAACGGCGGCCGTAACTATAACGGTCCTAAGGTAGCGAAATTCCTTGTCGGGTAAGTTCCGACCTGCACGAATGGCGTAATGATGGCCACGCTGTCTCCAGCCGAGACTCAGTGAAGTTGAAATTGCGGTGAAGATGCCGTATACCCGCGGCTAGACGGAAAGACCCCGTGAACCTTTACTATAGCTTGGCACTGAACATTGACCCTACATGTGTAGGATAGGTGGGAGACTTTGAAGCGGGAACGCCAGTTCTCGTGGAGTCAACCTTGAAATACCACCCTTGTAGTGTTGGTGTTCTAACCTCGGTCCATGAATCTGGACTAGGGACAGTGCCTGGTGGGTAGTTTGACTGGGGCGGTCTCCTCCCAAAGAGTAACGGAGGAGCACGAAGGTTGGCTAAACACGGTCGGACATCGTGTGGTTAGTGTAATGGCACAAGCCAGCTTAACTGCGAGACAGACACGTCGAGCAGGTACGAAAGTAGGTCATAGTGATCCGGTGGTTCTGCATGGAAGGGCCATCGCTCAACGGATAAAAGGTACTCCGGGGATAACAGGCTGATACCGCCCAAGAGTTCATATCGACGGCGGTGTTTGGCACCTCGATGTCGGCTCATCACATCCTGGGGCTGAAGTCGGTCCCAAGGGTATGGCTGTTCGCCATTTAAAGTGGTACGCGAGCTGGGTTCAGAACGTCGTGAGACAGTTCGGTCCCTATCTGCCGTGGGCGTTGGAAGATTGAGGGGGGTTGCTCCTAGTACGAGAGGACCGGAGTGAACGAACCGCTGGTGTTCGGGTTGTCATGCCAATGGCATTGCCCGGTAGCTACGTTCGGAATCGATAACCGCTGAAAGCATCTAAGCGGGAAGCGAGCCCCAAGATGAGTCTTCCCTTGGACCTTGAGTCCACTGAAGAGCCGTCCGAGACCAGGACGTTGATAGGCAGGGTGTGTAAGCGTTGTGAGGCGTTGAGCTAACCTGTACTAATGACTCGTGCGGCTTAACCATACAACCCAGATGGGTTTCAGATGGTGTAGATAGTCTTGAAGAGACCAGACTTGATTGAAGTGATAACTCAAACAGCTTTCTAAATTGCATGTTCTTGCTGAGAAGCGGGGGCATAACGAATTTGTCTGGTGACAATAGCGCTCTGGTCCCACCTGATCCCATTCCGAACTCAGTAGTGAAACGGAGCAGCGCCGATGGTAGTGTGGGGTCTCCCCATGTGAGAGTAGGTCATTGCCAGACGCCTAATTTGGGCCTAGCCCAAAGGAGCGGTAGTTCAGTTGGTTAGAATACCGGCCTGTCACGCCGGGGGTCGCGGGTTCGAGTCCCGTCCGCTCCGCCAACTTACACAGAGCCTCGCTGGAAATAGCGGGGCTTTTTGTATTTAACGCTCCTGAAAGTGCTGCGCACTTTGTCGCGGGCGGCCCAGTCCAACAGCGTCCCTGCTTAAAAGCCCAGTTCGGCATCCATGCCTCTCGCTCGTAAGCACATCGCTTCGCGATACTCGCCCGCCAACTAAAGACGAAAGCCTCTGCATGCTCTTGTACACAAGAATGCAGAGGCTTTTTCGTTATGGCGCCTTTCTGATTTTTCCCGTATAGCTCCCTTCCAGTCCTTCGACACCTCTGTTTGTCTGATTTTGTGTTCCGTCATCCGTCGTGCGCGGTTTGAATGTTACACTCGGGTTTTATTGAATATTTGCCGGGATAAGACAGTGGATCAGGAATATAGAAACGAACTGGTGAATTGGCTGACATCGATGGGACTGCGGCCAGAGGACTCGCAGGGGATCTCTATGATTGCCATGTTGGGGGTATCCCTCATTATTGCTGCAATTGCGTATCTGATAATTCGTCGTGGCGTAGTGAAGGCCATGAACCTGGTCATCCAGCGTTCCAGTGTGACCTGGGATGATGTGTTCATGAAGTACAAGGTACTGGAAAAGCTGTCCATGCTGGTACCTGCCATGGTGCTGGATTTATTGCTGCCCATCGTGTTGGCTGAGCACAAACTGGCGGCGAATCTGGCCGATCGGCTTATCAATGTCGCCCTGGTGATACTGCTCATCAGGGCGATTTACTCGGCGCTGGACGCAGTGAACGAAATCGCAGAAATCCGGGATGTGAGCCGTCGTTTACCGGTAAAAAGTGTGGTGCAGCTGATAAAGCTGTTCCTGTTCTTTGTTGGGGTGATTATCGGCATTTCGGTGCTGGCCGATCAGTCTCCGGTCATCTTCCTTTCTGGTTTGGGTGTGGCAACCGGTCTGGTGATGTTGGTGTTCAAGGACACCATCCTGGGCTTTGTGGCGGGTATACAGCTTGCCGCCAACCGTATGGTGAGCAAGGGTGACTGGATCCAGATGGACAAGTACGGCGCCGACGGTGCGGTGGAAGAAGTATCACTCACTACGGTGAAGGTGCGTAACTGGGACAATACCCTGACCATGATCCCTGCCTATGCTCTGGTCTCAGACGCCTTCCGTAACTGGCGAGGTATGTCTGAGTCAGGGGGGCGTCGTATCAAGCGGGCACTGAATCTCGACATCAACAGCATACGTTTTCTGACCGAGGAAGACAGGGTTCGACTGTCACGCATCAATTATCTGAAAGATTATTTGCCCCGTAAGATAATTGAAGTCACAGAAGCCAATGCGGGGATTGCCGATATCGACGTGCCTGTAAACGGCAGACGCCTGACCAATGTGGGCACCTTCCGGGCTTATTTAACTGAATATTTGCGTCATCACGACAAGGTGCACAAGGATATGACTTTGATGGTACGCCAGCTGGCGCCCACCACAGAAGGTCTGCCATTGGAGCTTTATATCTTCACCAACGACACCCGCTGGGTGGTTTATGAGGGCATCCAGGCAGACATTTTTGACCATATCTTTGCGATTCTGCCGGAGTTTGGTTTGACGGCATTCCAAAATCCCACCGGGGAAGATATTCGCAGTTTGCGGCCGGTTAATTCTTGATAGCCAGCAGGGCGGCGAGGCTGACAAAGACGCCGCCACTGGTTCTGTCGAACCAATGCAGACGATGGCTGGCACTCAGTTTGGGTGCCAGCAAGCTGGCAAGACTGGCGTAAATCATCACAAAACTGAAGTCCACTATCGCCCAGCTTCCCGCCAGTATCGCCAGCTGTGGCCCCTGAGGGGCACCAACATCGATAAACTGCGGAAACAGCGCAGCGAAAAACAGCAGGTCTTTGGGATTGCTTATTCCCACCAGAAACGCCTGTCGAAACAGATCCCTTCCCCGCCCCTTTCCTTTTGGAGACTCAAGCCTGAAATCGCTTGGTTGCGGCTTGGTCAGCAGCAGTCTTATTCCCAGATACAAGAGGTAAGTGGCACCGCACCATTTGAGCAGCACAAAACCGTATTCGGTCGCGGCCAGCAGTGCGCCCAGCCCCGCCGCAGATGCCAACATCAGACACAGGGCGGCCAATACACTGCCCAGTGCTGTGGCGAGAGCGCGCCTTTTACCAAAGTGCATGCCGTGGGACATGGACAGCATAGCCATGGGACCCGGGGAAATGGCAATCAGCACAATGGCGGCAAGGTAGAGTAGAAAGGTATCCAGACTCATGGGATTGTATACAAAAAAGCGGTTGGCCGAACTATAGCCAGTTCGGCCACCGCAGGCAAAGGCTATTTACCGCCCTGGTCCTTTTCTGAGGGCATATAATCCGGAATCTGTTTGGGAAAGCGGCCCTTGATGCCACGATAAAATGCGATGATGGCATCCATATCGGCCTGCATATCGCCTGTGGTAGCTCTGGCCGGCCCCAGCACGACCGTACACTCGGCAAAATCCAGCCCCACGGTGACGATAGGCACCTTGGCCTTGACGGCAATATGGTAAAAACCGGTCTTCCAGCGGCTCACCTTACTGCGGGTACCCTCAGGTGCCAGTGCCAGTTTAAAGTTCTTGTCTTCTTCAAACAGGGCGCTTACCGCATCCACCAGGTTGTTGTTTTTGCGTCTGTCCACCGGACTGCCGCCGATGGCGCGGAAAAACCAGCCCCAGGGTGGAATGAACAGCTGATGTTTACCCAAAAAGTGAATGCGCTCGCCCAGGGCACCGCGGGCCATTACGCCCACGATAAAGTCCCAGTTACTGGTGTGTGGCGCAACGGTGATGATGTAACTGGGCAGGGCGGGTAGCTCACCCTCGAAGCGCCAGCCGGTGAGTTTCATCAGCAAGCGGCAAAAAGCATTAAACATGATGTGAGTTCTTGTTGTTGGTTTTCAAAGATTTTAGCGTTAATCAGCGTTCGCTGCCTATGGTAAAGCGATCTGTGCCCAGAATTCGCCCTTTGCCATCGTACCTCACCTCGGTGAATTTCTGCTTACCTGCATTATCGACGAGCAGCAGGCTGGTTGAGCGGGTGCCGTATTCCTCATGGCGGATGTAGATGGATGACAGGCGCCGCTCCCATTCGAGGCTGACTCCGGTCTGTGGCAGGTTGCTGTCGTCGGGTTTGGATTCGTCCCTCATCATCTCCAGCAGCAGAGCTTCATCCGGTTTCCCCGGTTTGGCGGACAGGGTTTCCAGCGCCCGCTGTCCGCTGGACATCTTGGGCCAGATATCGTCCATGGCGCCATTGCTGATGGCGTGACAGCCGGGCGCCAACTCGGTCAGTTCCTGCTTCAGACTGTTGAAACAATAGAAACGCTGACCTTGGCCAAAGACCAGGTTGAACGGATTGTAATTGGCCGAATGGGCCATCAGCCAGGGGGCAAAATTGTTGGGGTCTTGCAGGTATCTGGGGATGAGTTCGCCCCGACTGGCACTGTTGTCGCTGTGGTGCTGAGGGCTGCGAATATTGGTTAGTGCGGCCATCCTTCCTTGCCTGTGGGTGCCAAGCCAGGTACCGCCAGCCAATAAGTCCTGACCGGCCAGAATCTGATTATCGGAAGCCCAAAAGTGTGCCGGTGCCGTGGGTCTGTGGTGAAATTCATCCCGGTTGGCGCAGAGGATCAACGGGTAATCGGGGTTTACCCCAAGGGCCATAAAAAGAATGCACATAGGCAATGATGGTTAGTCGATGATTTCAGTCAGCCTACCCAGCATTGCCCTCTTTGAACAGTCTTTTCAGTGTCTGTGATGGTGATGCCCGTGTGGATGATGATGGGCTTTGGCCTCGCGTCCATGCCACAAACGACGCAAAAATTTACGCGGGCCAAGGCGCATCAGGCTGGCGGCAAACAGCAGTGCCAGCAGTGCCATGGCGACCCATTCCACATCGTGTGGCAGATGGAAGAGCGGCGATGCCTCTGGTGCCAATGTTGCGCCGACAACCAGAAGAGCGCCAAGCAGTGCCAGCGCACCCACCTTAATGGGAAGCGACATCACAGACAGTTGTCGCAGGCTTAACCAAGGCGCTGCAAGCAAGGCGAGTAATACAGCCGGTGCTGACCAGCCACTGAATGCCAGCGACATGGCAAGGACAGCGCCTCCCAAATTACAAAAACGCATGGGCAAGAGCACCACGACCAGAACAGCTGCCTGCAGCCAGGGATTGGCAAGAGGAACAGATGGATGACCGATAAGATTGGCGAGCACCAGGCTCAGCAGCACCCAGGGGGCACTGCGGTCAACCAAATGGCTGAATCCAAACGCCAACGCCTTATTAGGGGTTTTCCCATGGGGATCAACAGGCTTAACCTCTGCCGTGCTGAACACAGCGCCGAGCAGCAATAACCCCACGGCCTGGGCCAGTGCATATACAGGGCCAAGCATCCAGGCTGTCACCACCAGGGCTTCGGGCCCGGCGAGGCGTTGCAGCCAGGCCATGGCGGTATTTGACGTGCCCGGCTGTATGCCGAATCGAAACCTGAGTGCGGCAACGGCGTACGCCAATAAGATTGCCGGTGAAAGCTGCATCAACCAATGCAGCAGTTGGTCACTGCCATGATGCTCGTGGTCGTGGCCGCCATCGGCTACCGCCAGCAGTACAAACAGCAGTGCCATGCCCAGCAGGCTGCCAATACCGGCCTGGTATTCGTGGCGATTGTCATCGTTTGATGACTCACCATGGGGTTGATGCAACACCACGTGCAATATGGAGCCGGTAACAAAGGCTTGCAGATAAACGGTGTTTTCGAGACTCAGTTGCTCGATGATATGGGCGCCGCCAAAGTATCCCAGCGCGGTCAGCAGCATCATGCAAAGCAGTATGGCCAGGGTCCAGCGGGCGCCTATTTGCGGCTTGAGCAGCCACCAGATTGCCAGTCCCACAGGTAGCCGGTGCAATACCACGCCCAGGGCCAGCAACGCTGTGCCATTCCCCTGACTTGCCAACACCATGGCGCCGCCATCTGTGATGGTGTGCAGCATCAGGCCACCGATGCCCAGCACCAGGGTCAGGTTATGGGTCAATTCGGAATAGCGATGAAATAATTTTTCACTGGCTGTGGGCCCCCAAAGGCCCAGTACCACAAACAGCAGTGACAACACGCCACCGTGTGCCAGCAGCTCGGGCAAAATGTGGATAAGCACCAGGCCGCCGAGAGAAACAAAGATAAAGCCGTCCAGCCCCTTCTGCAGCCCATTGCCGTTGGCAATCAGGCGATAACACAGAGGGCCCAGGAGAAGGGCGATGCAGCTGGCAAGCAGATAGAACATGGGTTTCCGGTGCGGTGTGAAAAACGCTGTAGTATACCAGTTGTGCCGTAAATGAGCAGTGTTCTGTCAGTAATTTACCATCTGCTTCACAATGGTCGGTGAGCCTTGCCACAAATGTTAAATTTCCAAGTGGTATTCGCTAAAACGCAGTACACTAAGCAAAGTTTTTGGGCCAGCAGCGAATCTTTCAGTCATGGATATTTTTTCCGCCGCCGTAATGTTGTTTTTGATTATGGATCCTCTGGGCAATCTGCCCATATTTGCCTCTATTTTGCGGCATATCGATCCGAAAAAACGTCGTAAGGTGTTGATCCGTGAACTCCTGTTTGCGCTCGTCATCATGCTGATGTTCCTGTTTGCCGGTGAGGCCATTCTCAATTTCCTCAATCTGCGTTCCGAGTCTGTGAGTATCGCCGGGGGCATTATCCTGTTCCTGATTGCCATTAAGATGATTTTCCCAAGCCCCGGTGGTGTGACTGGCCTGCCAGCGGGCGAAGAGCCCTTTATTGTGCCCATGGCAATACCGCTGATGGCCGGCCCCTCGATTCTGGCGGCATTGATCCTGCTGGCCCACACCGACAGCAGCCGTATGTTGGACTGGACCATAGCTCTGGTGTCTGCCTGGGGCGTGAGTGCTTTTATTTTGATGTTTTATAAAGGCTTTACCCGAATTCTTGGTGAAAAGGGTCTTACCGCCGTTGAGCGTTTGATGGGCATGGTGCTGGTGATGATTTCGGTGCAGATGTTCCTCGATGGCGTGGCCAACTACCTCAATAAATCGGTCAGCTAAAACCCCTCCTTGCCAGTGGCAGGTGGGAATGCGATTATCTGGATATTGTATCCAGATAAATAAAACCTATGTATTCCTGCCTGTTACTTTGTGCCCTGGGGTTACCCGGGGTGGATCTTCTGCCTTATCAAGGTGTGCCTGACTCTGCAGAGTCCCGGGATGCTCGCGGTAATCTGAGTATTCCGGCTGTGTATACCGACAGGGGCGCCTGGCACGGTTTCCATTTGCCGGACGAGTGCCATGCGGGCAGTTTTCCCGGCCCGCTTATCATTGCCCAGGAGTACAGCCTGCATCTGGCTTCCGCCATTGAAGCGGTCAGCATTAGCCGGGACGGAACGCCTCTGCCTGGAGAGCAGGCCCAGCTTCAGACCCAGAGTCTGCCATGGGGTTTATTTCAGCGGCTGCGCTGGCCGGGGACTGAACTTGAAATGTCCCTCGAATACGTTAATAGCCGTACTGCCATAGTCACCACCAAGGTGAGCAATATTGGCACTGAGCCACAAACCCTGACGCTTGAGTGGCACGGTGCCCCCTTTGATACGCACAATTCACAGCCGCTTACCCGATCGTCGCAGTTACAGCAAACGGCATCCGGGCCCAGACTAAGCTGGTCACTGCTACCGGCAAGGGATACCTGGAATCGCCTTATCGATGGGGCCTCGTATCGGCTGGATTTTGAGGGTGCCCGGGAGGCCTCGCTGGAAGCTGACAAGGGCTATCGCGTAAAAACCGAAGTTCGACTGTTGGCAGGTGAGAGTCGCGATTACCGTACCGCCCACAGTTACTTCCATACAGCAGAGGAAGCCGTTGCCGGCAACTTGGTATGGGCAGATGTCGAGCCTGCAGTGAGCGATAATCGTGCGCGCTGGCAGCATCGCTTCGACCAGCTGGTACCTTCCGGTGACCCGGCACTCGACAGGGCTGCCGCCAAGGCCGTCATGACCCTCGCCCACAATTGGCGCTCTGCGGCAGGTGCATTGCAGCGGGATGCAGTTACGCCTTCCATCACCTACAAGTGGTTCAATGGTGTGTGGGCCTGGGACAGCTGGAAGCAGGCGGTGGCGCTGGCAAGATTCGATACGGCACTGGCAAAGTCGAATGTTGAGGCCATGTTCGACTATCAATTCAGCGCGGATGACCCTGTCAGACCCCAGGATGCCGGTAATCTTCCCGATGCCATTTTCTATAATCTGGGGCCTGAACGCGGTGGTGATGGCGGCAATTGGAACGAGCGTAATGGCAAACCGCCACTCGCTGCCTGGGCCGTCTGGGAGATATACGCTCGGGCGCCCGATCTGGATTTTATCAGGCGCATGTATCCCAAACTGGTGGCGTATCACAACTGGTGGTATCGCAACCGGGATCATAATGGCAACGGCCTGGCCGAATATGGTGCCAATGCCCATTCCGCTCATGTTCATCATGGCAAGGCCAACCCAAAAGCCATCCTTGAGGCTGCAGCATGGGAGTCGGGTATGGACAATGCGCCCCGATTTGATGAGCGCGACAGTCTCAAAGTACTCGAAAATCGCGCCGCCGATGGCCAACTGCTGGGGTATTCCCTGAGCCAGGAAAGCGTGGATCTCAATGCCTATCTTTTTGCGGAAAAGCACTTTTTGGCCAAGCTTGCCGATGCCCTTGGAGATGATGAAGTGGCCATTCGTTGGCGCTCTGAAGCAGATACATTGGGCGAACTGATTCGGGAGCAGATGTGGGATGGATCCACCGGGTTCTTTTATGACCTTGATAGCCTGACGGGTAAGCCCCTGCTCGGCAGCGGTAAAGGGGTTGAAGGCTGGATCCCGCTATGGGCCGGTGTCGCGACCCAGCAGCAGGCCAATGTGATGATAGAGCGCCAATTGTCGGTAGACACCTTTGGTACCCTGATCCCCTTTCCCACCGTGAGTGCCGACAACCAGGCTTTTGCGCCCAGCAAATACTGGCGCGGCCCTGTATGGCTGGATCAGCTGTATTTTGCGCTGGCAGGGCTGGAAAGATACGGTGCCGAAGATCTGGTCAAAGCCCTGGCGAAGCGGCTATTTGCCCGGGGTCAGGGAATATTGGACCAGTCACCGATACGGGAAAATTACCAGCCGCTGACGGGTGAGGGTCTCCATGCCACCAATTTCAGCTGGTCGGCATCGGTTATTTTACTGGCGCATCAACAATGGTTGGTTGAAGCGGCCGGGCAACCAACGCCATCTCAAGTAGAATTCACGAAGAAGTGAGTCTAAATTGCTGAATCTTCCCTGAATGGCTTGCAGATATCGGCCTGCGAGGATTGAGACAAATTGGGGGTGCTGTTAATGTTCTGTTCCCAAGCTGTTGCTTTGTTGGTTGTGCCCCTGGGTCTGTACTGCACCCGGACATGCCGGGGGGCAGCTACTAAAATTGGAACATTCCCTGATGTTTCGGGGTCGAAGTAAAAGGTCGTCACAGCCCGGCCGGAAAGGAAGGTTATCAATGGTCAAACGATTTAATACGCCCAAGCTCTGTGCCTTGGGGATTCTGCTGGCGCTGGCCGGTGGTCAGGCGCTGGCGGCGCCCGCCATGGGCTCACCGGCAGACAGTGGCGTTATCAATAAAGAGCGCGTGCTTTACTGGCTTATTAAGCGTGGCGAAATTGCCGAAGATGCCAGTGACGAAGCCAAAGCCGCTGCCGTGGCCGCCTTCGTGGCCCGGGCCAAATCGTCCACACCCGCGATGGAGCAAATCAAAGCTCAGGAGCAAAGCCTTGCCAGTAAGGCTCGCTATGCTCAAAAGCTGCGCAGCCAATACCTGCAGGTGGATGATGCCGATGTCACCAAAACCGTTAAGGTACTTGGTGTGTTGGTGGATTTTCCGGATCTGCCCTACAACGATAACCGTCTGACAGCCGGTGATACCGACATGTATTACACCAGCTATCCGGCGATTCATTATTCCCAGCTGCTGTTTTCTGCTTCGGGTTTTACCGGACCGTCCAATCAGACGTTGATTTCCGGGTTTCAATATTTCCAGCAGGCCTCCGGCAACACATTTTTCTTTACCGGTACCGTGCGTGACTGGGTGCGGGCAGACAACAACGCCGCTTACTATGGCGGTAACGACCCCAGCAACGAAGACAACGACAAGGCCGTGCCTGAGTTGGTACTGGAGGCTGTAACTAAGGCCGTTGTAGGGATGAGCGCCTCTGAGCTCGCCAGCTATGACGTGGAAGACCCATACGATATCAACGGTAACGGCAACCTCAACGAGCCAGACGGCATTATCGACCACATCATGCTGTTCCATTCCAGCATCGGTGAAGAGGCCGGTGGTGGCGTACTTGGCGCCGATGCCATTTGGTCTCACCGTTTTTTCCTCAAGAGCGATCCCTCTGCATATGGCAAGGCTATTCCTGGCACAAACCTGAGAGCTTATGGCTACACAGTGCAGCCAATAGATGCCGCTGCCGGGGTGTGCACCCACGAGTTTGGCCATGATCTTGGTCTTCCCGATGAATATGACTACGACCCAGACGGTGAGGGTTCACCTGTGGGCAGCTGGTCACTGATGTCCGGCGGCAGCTGGACAGGTGTGGTGGCCGGGTCTGAGCCGGTGGGCTTCAGTCCTTATGCGCGCTCGTTCCTGCAGCGCGAATACAAGGGAAAATGGGTTAAGGAACAGGAAATCAGCCTCGATAGCCTCAACTCTGCCGGTACCGATTTCAATCTGGTGGAAGGGGTCAATGCCAACGGGGTTAACCAGCTGTCACTTAAGGTGCCCAGCGAGCCACTGCCGTTCAAAGCGCCCTATGCCGGTGACTATCAGTACTACTCCAATCAGGGGCATAAGCTGAACAATGCCATGTCCTTCAACGTGACTCTGCCGGTGGTGGATTCCCTCACGTTGAAAATGCGCGCCCACTGGGATATCGAGTTCGACTTCGACTATATGCAGGTGCAGGTGGATGGTACGCCCATTCCGGGCAACCACACCAAGGCCACCAGTTATTACGAGGAAGGACGCAATGTTATTACCGGTAGCTCCGCCAATATTGCCGGAAACGAAGGTCCGAACCACTGGGTCGAACTGACATACGATCTCAGTGCTTACAAGGGCATGAGCAAGCAGATCAGCATAATGTACAAAACCGATGAGTTTGAAGGGGGATACGGTATTGCCATCGACAATCTGTCTATCGTGTCCAGCAGCGAGACCCTGTACAGCGACGATGCCGAAACCAGCGACAAGATGATGTTGGCAGGCTTTGTTCGCACCACGGATACCCGTCCGGGCAATGACCGCCGCTACCTGATCCAACTGCGCAGCCAAAACGGTATCGACAAGGGGCTGGCAAGCCACGGGTACAGTCCGGGTGTCGTGTTATGGTTTGAAAATTTCGATTACAGCGACAACAACACCACAGAGCACCCCGGCTATGGGCTGATTGGGGTGGTGGATGCGGATCAGAACCTGATTGGTACCCGTGGCACAGATGTGCAAATTCGCGATGCGGCCTTCAGTACCCGTCAGCAAACGGCCTATGCCGGTGATACCAACCTGGGTCCGGTGAATTTGTTCGATGATTCACTGGATTACAGTGCGCCGCTCAAGCCCCAGGCGGGGATGATTTTGCCTGAGCTCGGCCTGACCATGGAAGTTATCCAACTGGCCGCCAATAACAGCACCGCGACTGTACGACTGAAGAAACACGACGGCAGCGTGCCTGAGCCAACTGATCTCAAGGTCAGCATCGGCGTAACCTTCTCCGGTGCGACTGCGAACTTTACCAGCACTGTCACAGGTGGCGACGGTAACTACAGCTACTTCTGGGACTTTGGCAATGGTGCCAGCTCTACCCAGGCCAACCCAAGTTACACCTATGGCAATACAGGAACCTATGAGCTGAGCCTGACGGTGACCGATGGCAAAGGTGTTGGGGTGATTGTGACTCAGCAATTGTCGGTAACTGTACCCCTCACTGCGAGTTTCACTCAGAGCGTGAGCCAGTTGACCGTCAGTTTTACCAACAACAGCAGTGGTGGTGATGGAAACCTCAGCTACGCCTGGAGCTTCGGTGATGGTCAAAGCAGCACCGCTGCCTCACCAAGCCACACCTATACCGCCGCGGGCAGCTACACGGTGACCCTCACCGTGACCGATGGCAAGGGGGTTTCTGCTACCCGCAGCGCCAGCGTAACCGTTAGCGCACCGGCGGTGACGCCTTCAGACGGTGGTTCTGGTGGTGGTGGCAGCCTGGGCTGGTTAGCCATGCTGGCACTGGTTCTTGCCGGTATGGTAAGACGCAGACAAGCCTGAAGTAAAAAACGCCCCGTTTGGGGCGTTTTTTATTGAGGTCCGAGGATATAATCCATGGCAGCCGGGAGAAATATTTCGCTGACAATCAGCTCGTCACCCTCCCGCTCGAAGTAGCGACGACGGCCCCAAAGACGACCATGGACATTTTGTCCCAGGCTCTCGGCGAGGCGAGCCAGGGTGCCGCAGGAATGAAAACCGGCGATTTCGATTCGGCCCGGTGTGAAGAGGTCGCTGGAAAACAGGAGTTCTCCAAGGGGCCTGTCTCCCAGTGCGGTTAACTCATCTCCGCAGCGGGTCAGCAGGGCTTCTGGCACAATTGTTCGTGCGAACACCCAGGGAGTACCGTCGAGGATAAGCAACACTTCCCGCACCCAGGTATGGGGTAATTGGGGTTCACCGGGCAGGCCTGGCAGCATGGCTTCACCCAGGACCCGGACTTCAAACTGGCTGCAATGGGCTCTTAATCTGGCCGTCAGGCTGCCACTGGCAAGTAGCCAATCGGCAAGGGCACTGTCGGGCAACCTGTCCAGCTCATCCGGCGAATACCAACAAATGGATTCACCGTAAGGAAAACTGAGACTGGTCACACTCATGGGTTGCTCGCTACAATAGAAAATTACAACGGGCCAAGTCTATCATGTTGATGTGGCGGTCGATAGTTGCTGACCTGAGGCTTATTCGTCCATAAGGAGTTCTGGTTTTGATGAAGTACTTACTCACGCTGGTATTGCTGGTGATGTCTCTTGGAATGCCCTCCTGGGCAGAAGAGGAAAAAAAACTGGAAGAATATGCCTATTACGGCTTTGAGCCGGAAATAGTCACCAACTATATTTCCAACCGCAAAAAACTGGGCTTTGTGCGCATCAGCGTGGAGCTGATGGTGAAAAATCCCGATGACCTCATTCAAATTGAGCGCCACGACCCACTGCTCAGGGCGGCCATTATCGAAATTCTCGGTAACCAGCCAGAAGAGAAAATAAAGTCACTCACAGGCCGTGAAGAAATTCGCCGTGAATGCTACGCCGCCGTTAACCGACTCATTGAAGGTGAAACGGGCAAGGCTCTGATAGTCAACCTGCTTTTTACCCGCTACCTGTACGATTAAAGGCTAAAGGCGGCGCCGGATGGCGCCGTTTTTCTCTGTTATGACCACAAAAACGACCCAATCAAAAGGGCTGTCTAAGGGGCTGCATCCTGCCAATGCCCATCGCGATGGCTATGACTTTCCCGCGCTGGTGGCGAGTCATCCTCCGCTGAAACCCTTTGTGCGCCCCAATGCCTATGGCAATTTGTCCATCGACTTTGCCCGACCTGAGGCGGTGAAGGCGCTCAACTGTGCCTTATTGAAACATCACTATGGCATCAGCCACTGGGATATACCCAAGGGCTTCTTGTGCCCTCCAATCCCGGGCCGGGTAGATTACCTGCATTATCTTGAAGACCTGCTCAGGCAAACGCCGGGCGCCGATGGATTGCCACTGCTGGATATAGGCACGGGGGCCAATGGTATTTATGCGCTGCTGGCGGCAAGCCGTTTCCGCCGTGCCGTGGTGGCAACGGACATCGCCAGGGCCTCGCTCACCAATGTGGCGACCATACTCAAAGCCAATCCCGAGCTTGAGAAACTCATTAGTCTGCGTTTTCAAAGTAATGCCAGGCATATTCTGACCGGCGTAACCCAGACCAACGAGCGTTTTGCCGCTTGTGTCTGTAACCCGCCGTTTCATGCCAGTGCCGCCGAAGCGGCCTCGGGTACTAACCGTAAACTCGAAGGGTTGGCCAGGAGCCGTGGTCAGCGCCACGTCAGTGGGCAAGGCAAGCCACAGACACTCAATTTTGGTGGTCAGGATGCCGAGCTATGGTGCGATGGGGGTGAGCGCAGCTTTCTGCTGCGTCTGATAGACGAAAGCGCCCACCTGCCGGGTCTGTGTCTGTGGTTTACGACGCTGGTATCCAAAAACGATAATCTGCGTCCCTGCAAGCGGCGTTTGGAGCAGCGCGGCGCCAGTGAAATCAAGGTGATAGAAATGCAGCAGGGGCAAAAAATCACCCGGATACTGGCCTGGCGCTTTGAGTCTGTTGCCTGATTATTGTCCCTGAGACCAGAGCAGTTGCCCGGCACCACTTAAGTCGTAGCCACCCAGCATGGCCGCGACCTGGCGGGTGTCGGGTGCGGTAAGCATGCCCAGCAGTTGTTGTAACTGGCGGCGGAAATAGATGCCCTGCGACATCACAAAGTCAAAGGACTCGGTCAGCAGTGGCACGAAGGCCAGGCCGCTCTCTCTGGCCACCGCCTGGCAGCCAAAGCCAATATCGGCGTCTTCCCGGGCGATGTAGCCCGCCAGCTCCCGCTCACTCAATGCCGTAAAACGCACATCCAGTTCGGTGGCGGCTATGCCCCTTGTCATCAACCAATGTTCCAGATGCTGCTGGCTGCCGGCACCATTCTGACGTCTTACCCAACGCAGGGGCTGGGTAAAGAGTTCTGTCTGATCCTGCACCCTGTGATGCATTTCCGGCCTCACTATCAGCCCCTGTGCACGCTTGTAGCCGTGAACCAGTATCCATTGCTGGTGGTTTTGATAGCCTTTGAGCAGCCCGGTATGGCGGATGTTGCGCTCATCAAAGCTGCCCCAGTGCAGGGTGCAGACGTCGGCGTAACCCTTGGCGAGCAGCTCCAGCCCCAAACGTGAACCTGTGGCGCTGTAACTCACCAGTTCGCGACTGCCTACCTTGCCCATGAGTCTTGCAACCAGCATCGACAACAGAGGATCGTCACTGCCGGTGATAATCAGGCGATCGGTGAGCATGCCACTGTGGCACGAGTCCATTACCCATCTGTCAATAAGCACCTTTGGAAACAACCACTTGCCCGTTACCTTGGTGGCGGGCAAGATGCGGTCATTGGCCATGGCATAGACCTTTTTTTCATTGAGGTCCAAATACTCGGCCACCTGTTTGGCGCTCATGTACACCAGCTGCACTTCGTCGGTCATTATCCTTGTCCTTGTCCTTGTCCTTGTCCTTGTCCTGTCTTCCCTGGGGTTGCGTCAAAATCTATGGTCTCGGCGCCGTGATACACCAAAAAGTGCCGACCTTTCGCTCTGGCGATAAGGGTTATTCCGAGTTGTTGGGCGAGTTCCAGCCCCATTTGGGTCACGCCACTGCGTGACAGCAGCACGGGAATGCCCATTTTGGCCACCTTGATCACCATCTCTGAGGTCAGGCGACCTGTGGTATAGAAAATCTTGTCGCTGCCGACTTCGCCCTTGAGCCACATCTCACCGGCCAGCGTGTCTACCGCGTTGTGACGACCCACGTCCTCCACAAAGGAGCGTATCTGCTCACCTTCACACAGGCCGCAGCCGTGCACCGCACCGGCGTTTTTATAAGTGTCGTTGTAGTCGTTGATGTTACGCAGCAGCCCGTAAAGGGTGCTTTGTTTGAGGCTGGGCACCGGCAGTGTGATGTCGTCGAGACCAGCCATCAGATCGCCATAAACCGTGCCCTGACCGCAGCCGGTGGTCACGGTTTTTTCCGATAACTTTTTATCAAGGTCTTCGGTTTGCTCACGGGTGATGATGGCTGCCGAGCTGACCGCCCAATCCACAATCACAGACTCCAATTGTGCCAGGTCTTTAATAAATCCCTGATTTTTCATGTATCCCAGTGCCAGTGCTTCGGGGCGGGCGCCCAGGGTCATCAGGGTGACTATGGGACGCCAGTTAAGATACAGGGTCAGGGGGCGCTCGCAGGCAATCTGCTTGTCGAGCACGGCGCCTGTCTCGTCCACTGCAGTCACGGCAATGGTTAAGGGGGCCTCGGCACTGGTTTTGATAAAGCGGGTGTGGGGTTTTGCAGCCGTCATGGCGAACCTCAAAGGGAGAACTTGCCCTGATGCTTAGCAAGTATCGTACCCGTCCGGATTTTGTGATCCGCCACCGCAGTTTTTCCGACAGATTTTCCGTTGAGCGTGTTGTTATGTCCCACTTCATTATCGGCTTGGGACAAATTGTCCTATAAATACCAAGGATTTGATGATCCACTTCAAACTTCTCCAGCCCATCGGCTGGCACCCTTTTTGCAGTCTGGGGTTAAGAGCCGGTGCGGGCTCCCTGGCCGCACCCAACCCAGAGGAATGAGAAGATGCAACACACCCAAAGCGTTTGGCCCATGTATGTGTCGCTCAAAAAAGTGGAAAAACAGGTGGGACGATGGACTTCCACCACCTGGGAGCTGGATTCAGTTATTCCTGCCAGTCAGGCAGGCGAAGGAGAAGGAGAAGGGCAGTTGGTGCTGCTCGAGCTGTATTTGGACGAACGCGCGAGTTATCGCCTGAATCTGGATATGGATAACCCCATGCTTTACATCGTGTGTGATGAGTTGGCAGATGGCACCTGGGTGCCGGCCAGCATCAGTGCCGATCAAAACGTGGCTGCCGGGTGTCTGGAAGGTGATACCCCGGTGCTGAATATGGCCATGCCCGAAGCCGTGGCTTGCTGGATTGAAGCCTTTATCACCCGCCACGGTGAAGTGGAGATCAGCGCCCACCGCCGCAAACACGTTAACCGCCGCAAGGAACTGGCCGAAGCAAACGCCAGGAGGTCCTGATGAGCGATACTTCCCGCGGTTTTCTGGGACGCTGGCAAGCCCGGCGTGAAGCGGTAGCTGCCGAAGAAGCCGTTGAGCTTGCGAATACTCAAGAGCTTACCAACGCTGAGAGCACAGCTCCTGAGGCTGTGTCGACGGCTGACACTGCGCTCACCGATGAGTCAAAAGTGGCGGATACCCAAGCGGACTTAAGTACTGAGGCTGAAGCCGATGCCGAGCTGCCCGCTGAGCCCTTGCCGGATCCTGATTCCATCGAGGTGGGCGGCAGTTTTGCCCGCTTTATGTCGACCGATGTGGATCCTCTTACCCGCACGGCTGCCCTGCGCGCCTTGTGGAAGCAACCCCAGTACAACCATATCGATGGCCTGATTGAGTATGCACTCGACTATTCCAACCAGCCCAAGCTGAGCGCCGATGCCTCTATGGAGCTGGCGAAAAAGGTGTTCAGGCATGTGATGGAAGCCACCACCGAAGAGGAAGAACCTCAGGTCGCCGCAACATCGGCCCTTGGGGAAGAGGTGCTGGCCGATACGGCGGACAATTTGCCTGAGGAGCCAGAGCAGTTGTCCCAAAATGACCTGGAGGAAGTTACAGAGGCGGAGCACCCTGTCGCTCAGGGTCAGTTTAACCGAGTTTAATGTCCATAAAACTGGTATGTGAATTGCTGTAAATAGGGCGGTCAGGTGGCGCAAGTTGCGCAAAATAAACAGAAAAACACCGACCCTTACGTACAGAAACAGCCAAAGAACTGTTCAGGAACGCAACGTGAGCATGACAGAGACAACACGCAGGGCCAGACACGCGGATATTCGCAGTCAGGTATTGGCCCAAACCCGGATCCTCGGGAACCTGATTCCACCCACGGTGAGTTACTCCACCGAGGGACATGTCCTTATTCTTGGCGCAGAGGACTTGGCCCGTCTTGCCGCAGACAAGCTGTCTGCCATGGCGAGCCTGGTGATTCTGGCCACCGACGATATTTCCAGTCAGGACGAAGCACACCTCGAGCGGGTGATGAATGCTGCCCCCGATGTCGAGAGCTATTACAACAAGCTGGTGTCCATCAAGGGCTTTCTGGGGCAGTTTCAGGCCACGGTCGAGCAAAATGGCACCCAGGCACAGCTGTCCACCGTGGCGATTCGCCGCCCCCATTTCGACATAGTGCTCGACCTGTCCATTGAGCCCGCTATTCAGCTGGAACTGCTGCCACCGGGCTATTTTCATGTTGGCCAGGACGAAGCCAAACTGGCTGAGGCGTTGGCGAAAATCCCCGAACTGGTCGGCCAATTCGACAAACCCCGTTATGTGAAGGTGAATGCCGACCTGTGCGCCCACAATCGCAATGGGCTTAATGGTTGTAACCGCTGTCTCAATTTTTGCCCCGCTGATGCCATTCAAAGCGTGGAAAAGAAAATCGAAATCGACCCTTACCTGTGTCACGGTGCCGGCAGCTGTACCAATGCCTGTCCAACGGGGGCCATCAGCTACGATTTGCCCAACCCCCAGGCCCTGCACAGTTTCCTCAACAAACTGGTTTCACGTTTTCGAGACGAGGCCCTCGAAGCCCCGGTGATCCTGTTCCACGATCAGAATCAGGGCGCGGGACTCATCAATGACACCTTGCCCGGTGAGGTACTGCCGGTAGCACTGGAAGAAATTACCGTGGCCTCCATGGACCATTGGCTGGCTGCTCTGGCATGGGGTGCCCGCGAAGTGCTGGTGCTGAATACCCAGGCCACAGCGCCCACCTTGACTGCCATGCTCAAGGGCGAAATCGCACTGGCCTGCCGTATCTTGGCCGAAATGGGTCAGCCAGCGCGGGTGCGTTTGATTGACGAGGCTGAGCTGGCCGCGCTGACGCCGGCTCTGGATATCAGTCTGGATTGGCCTGTGACCGTGCCAGCCGCCTTTGGCGGTGGCAGTAAGCGCGACACCCTGTATGCCGCGATTGATCATCTCAACAGCCAGGCTGCCGACATCAACAGCATCATGCCCATGGGCAACATCCCCTTCGGCAAGGTCACAGTCGCCACAGATAACTGCACCCTGTGTATGTCCTGTGTGGCTATTTGTCCCACTGCTGCCCTCAAGGACGGTGGTGATGAGCCCAAGCTGCTGTTTACTGAACAAAACTGTGTGCAGTGTGGCCTCTGTGAAGCCGCCTGCCCAGAGAAGGTCATCAGCCTGGTGCCCCAGGTGAATTTTGATGCCCCAAGCCGCCAGGCGGCGCGGGTACTCAAGGAAGAAAAACCCTTTGAGTGTGTGCGCTGCGGCGCGCCCTTTGCGACCCAATCCATGGTGCACCGGATGCTGGATATGGTCGGCATGCACTCGGCATTTTCCGCCAACATCGAACGACTCAAGATGTGTGGCGATTGCCGCGTGAAAGACATGTTTGAAGACATCCTTCAAGATCCGGAAAAGCAACTGAGATAAGAGACGCGCTATGACCCAAGCTATTCGACAAGTATCAGAAAACGATCAGTTCCGGGCAGACATTTACCAGTTGTTGGCGGCCTTGCTGCGCCGTGCCCCTTCAGCCGAACTGCTGGCCTTTTTACAGGGCCTGGAAGTTGAGGATGAGCAGGATAACGACATGACCCGTGCCTGGGCAGCCATCAAGTTGGCCGCCGGTCAGTTCACTCCGGAGCAGCTGGAAGACGAGTACTTCGCCCTGTTTCTCGGCGTGGGCTGCGGTGAAATCCTGCCCTATGGCAGCTGGTTTATGACTGGCTCCCTGATGGATACGCCCCTGGCGCTTCTGCGCCAGGATCTGGCCCAGATGGGCTTTGAGCGTGAGGACAACGTCAAGGAGCCGGAAGATCACGTGGCAGCCCTGTGTGAAGTCATGGGCGTGCTTATCCTCGAAGCCCCCGGCTATCGCCAACTGGCCTTCTATCAGCGCCATATTGGCAGCTGGATAGACCGCTTCTGTGATGCCGTGGCCAAAGCGCCGAGTTCAGCCTTTTACGCCACGGTAGCCCAACTTGCCAAGGCATTTTTTGCCGTGGAAGCCAATGAGTTTGAACAGCTGAGCCTGGATATCCCGGTAAATTGCCCGGGCTCGGCCGAGATTGCCCCCGCCAGTCAGGAAGCGGTTGAAGTGCATTAATTCCGACAGGCAGGACAAGAAACCGGCGGCGAGAGCCGCCACAAAAAACTGCCCGGCCTCGGCCGGGTGCGATAACAACAAGGAGACAACATGAAGAAGCAAGCTTCCGAAATGAGTCGTCGCGAACTGCTCAAGGCTCTGGCCATTGGTGGTGGCGCCGTGGCTGCGGCCACAGTGGCCGGCAGCGCTACTGCAGCCCCAACCGAAGCCGCACCAGAAGCGCAAAGCGACAAGTACCGCGAGACTGAACATATCCGCAATTACTACGCCACCCTGCGCAACTGAGCCAGGTAACCTTTAACCAAGGAGATTAAGATGCGATTGACACGCACCTCCACCGAGGCCCGTCAGGCAGAAAAGCCCAGCCTCGGCATGAATCGCCGTCAGTTCCTCAAGTCAGCCGGTTTTGCCACCGGTGGTATCGCCGCCGCCTCCATGCTGGGTACTGGCATGATGCGCCGCGCCGAAGCCAAAGACGTGCCACACAATGCCCCTACCGAAGTGAAGCGTACCATCTGCTCTCACTGCTCTGTGGGTTGCGGTATCTACGCCGAAGTACAAAATGGCGTGTGGACGGGTCAGGAACCGGCTTTCGACCACCCCTTCAACCAGGGCGGCCACTGTGCCAAGGGTGCCTCTCTGCGTGAACACGGCCACGGTGAAAAGCGCCTCAAGTACCCAATGAAACTTGAAGGCGGCAAGTGGAAGAAACTCAGTTGGGATCAGGCCATCAACGAGATTGGCGACAAGATGCTCAGCATCCGTGAACAATCCGGCCCCGATTCCGTATATTTCATGGGTTCGGCCAAGTTCTCCAACGAACAATCTTATCTGTACCGCAAACTCGCGGCCATGTGGGGCACCAATAACGTCGACCACTCGGCCCGTATTTGTCACTCTACCACTGTAGCCGGTGTGGCCAACACCTGGGGCTATGGTGCGCAAACCAACTCCTTCAACGACATGCGCAACTCCAAGTGCATGCTGTTTATCGGCTCCAACCCAACCGAAGCGCACCCTGTTGCCATGCAGCACGTGCTCACCGGTAAAGAGCGCGGCGCCAAGATCATTGTGGTTGACCCACGTTTCACCCGTACTGCAGCCAAGTCTGACGAGTACGTGCATATCCGTCCCGGTACCGACATCCCCTTCATCTATGGTCTGCTGTGGCATATCTTCGAAAACGGCTGGCACGATGAAGCCTTTATCAAGTCACGTGTTTACGGCATGGAACGTATTCAGGACGAAGTGAAGCGCTGGACGCCGGAAGAAGTAGAACACGTGGTGGGTGTCTCCAAGGCACAGATGTACCGCGTAGCCAAGATGATGGCCGAACACAAGCCTGGCACCATCGTTTGGTGTATGGGTGGTACCCAGCACCACGTAGGTAATGCCAACACCCGCGCTTACTGTATTCTGCAGTTGGCACTGGGCAACATGGGCGTGTCCGGTGGCGGTACCAATATTTTCCGTGGTCACGATAACGTACAGGGCGCCACTGACTTTGGTCTGCTGTTCGACAACCTGCCTGGCTACTATGGCCTGACTTCCGGTGCCTGGGCGCACTGGAGCAATGTGTGGGATCTGGATCCTGCTTGGGTATCCGGCCGCTTCGATCAGGGCGAGTACCTCGGCAAGCAGCCACAAACCACGGCGGGTATTCCCTGTTCCCGCTGGCACGATGGTGTGCTGGAAGACAAGACCAAGATTGCCCAGAAAGACAACATTCGTCTGGCATTCTTCTGGGGCCAGTCAGTCAACACCGAAACCCGTGGCCGTGAAGTGCGTGAAGCACTGAACAAGATGGACACTGTGGTAGTGGTTGACCCATTCCCAACCATGGCCGGTGTTATGCACCAGCGCACCGATGGTGTGTATCTGCTGCCTGCCGCCACCCAGTTTGAGACCTATGGTTCTGTGACTGCCTCCAACCGCTCACTGCAATGGCGCGATAAGGTCATTGAGCCGCTGTTCGAATCACTGCCTGACCACGTGATCATGTACAAGCTGGCCAAGAAGTGGGGCGTGGAAAAAGAATTCTGTAAGCACATCCAGGTCAACGGTGATGAGCCGCTGGTGGAAGATGTGACCCGCGAATTCAACCGCGGCATGTGGACCATTGGTTACACAGGCCAGAGCCCTGAGCGTCTGAAGATGCACCAGCAAAACTGGGGTACCTTCGATGTGAACAGCCTCGAAGCACCCGGTGGCCCAGCCAAGGGTGAAACCTATGGTCTGCCATGGCCATGTTGGGGTACAGCCGAGATGAAGCATCCCGGTACCCAAATCCTCTACCGTACCGACCGTGAAGTGCGCTTCGGTGGTGGTAACTTCCGTGCCCGCTTCGGTGTGGAGCATGAAGGCAATAACATTCTGGCGGAAGGCACCTACTCCAAGGGCTCTGAAATTCAGGACGGTTACCCCGAGTTTACCGCTGACATGCTCAAGCAGCTCGGCTGGTGGGATGACCTGACCGAAGAAGAGAAGAAATACGCCGAAGGCAAGAACTGGAAGACCGACGTATCCGGCGGTATCCAGCGCGTTGCCATCAAGCACGGTTGTATTCCTTACGGTAACGCCAAGGCCCGTTGTATCGTGTGGAACTTCCCGGACGATATCCCGCTGCACCGTGAGCCGCTGTACACCCCACGTCGTGATTTGGTTGCCAAGTATCCAACCTATGACGACCGCATGGTTCACCGTCTGCCAACCCTGTACAAGTCAATCCAGGAGAAGGACTTCTCCAAGGACTTCCCACTGGCATTGACCTCTGGTCGCTTGGTGGAATACGAAGGTGGTGGTGAAGAGACCCGCTCCAACCCATGGCTGGCAGAGCTGCAGCAGGAGATGTTTATCGAAATCAACCCTGGTGATGCCGCTGACCGTGGTATCCGCGATGGTGATGACGTGAAGGTTCATGGCCCGGAAGGCGCCGTGATCACCGTTAAAGCCATGGTGACCCCAAGGGTGATTGCCGGTGAATGCTTTATGCCATATCACTTTGCGGGCATCTTTGAAGGTGAGAGCTTGGTTAAGAATTACCCTGAAGGCACAGTGCCTTACATCCAGGGTGAGTCTGCCAACACTGTACTGACCTATGGTTATGACCCTGTGACCCAAATGCAGGAAACCAAGTCCAGTCTGTGCCAAATCACTAAAGCCTGACCGTAACTTGATGAGGAGAAAGCCATTATGGCAGTCATGAAATTTCTGTGTGACACCAAGCGCTGCATCGAGTGTAACGGTTGTGTCACCGCTTGTAAGAACGAAAACGACTCCGCCCTCGAGTGGGGTATTCAGCGTCGCCGTGTAGTCACCATCCGTGATGGTGAACCCGGCGAGGCCTCAATCTCGGTTGCCTGTATGCACTGTACCGACGCGCCCTGTATGGCGGTGTGTCCGGCGAACTGCTTCTACAAAACCGACGACGGTATAGTGCTGCACAACAAAGATACCTGTATCGGTTGTGGCTACTGCTTCTACGCCTGTCCGTTCGGTGCGCCGCAGTTCCCGAAAAAGACCGCCTTTGGCAGTCGCGGCAAGATGGACAAGTGCACCTTCTGCGCCGGTGGTCCAGAGGAGAACTTCTCTGACGCTGAGCGTAAGAAGTACGGTGCCAACCGTATCGCCGAAGGCAAGCTGCCCATGTGCGCCGAGCTGTGCGCCACCAAGGCCCTGCTCGCCGGTGATGCAGATGTCGTATCCAGCATCTACCGTGAGCGTATGGCTGCCCGCGGCAATCCCAACGTGATCTGGGGCTACAACCCTCAGACAGGTGAGATTAACTGAGGCCAAGCTGTGGCAACAGAGCGTCATCATTGAGCACTGTTGCCGCTATAGGAGTGAAAATGTTATCCAAAACGTTTAACAAGTCACTGCAGCAGCTCTGGTCTGTGGCCTTGTTGGCGATGGCTCTGGTGCTGGGATCCGTTTCGGGTGCCTGGGCCGCCGATGAGCAATCCAGTCAACAACAGGCAGCGCAAACCAGCGATGCCGATCTGTGGCGTGCGGTAAAGGCCGGTGAATCCGGTTATACCACCGCCCAGGGCGTTGAGGCAGGCGTGCTGATCAACGTGGCCGGTAATCAGGGTAAGGAAGTCCGCAACCAGTATCTGACCCCCGTCATGGGCTTTGCCGTGGTGGGTGTGTTCGGTGCCTTCCTGCTGTTCTATCTGGTCAACGGCCCCTCGAAGCTGCATCACGGCTTCTCGGGCAAGCTGGTGGCCCGTTGGAGCAAGGCGGATCTGACTATCCACTGGGTGATGGCCATTGCCTGTTTGTTGCTGATCTTCACCGGCTTAACCATCATGCTGGGGCGCCATGTGCTCGAACCTTATGTGGGCTCGGGTTTGTGGGCATCGCTCATCTATGGCAGTAAAACAGTGCACGACTTTGCCGGGCCTGTATTTATGCTGGCCTGGGTAGTGTGTGTGGTGAAGTGGATGCCGCTGCAAACCTTCAAGCTGTATGACCTGAAATGGTTCCTGCTGGTGGGTGGCTACATCAACTTCGGCCCCTTCAAGGGCAAGCACCCCGACAGTGGTTTTGCCAATGCCGGTGAAAAGATGTGGTTCTGGACCCTGACCATCTTCGGTCTGTTTATCAGCGTGACCGGGGTGATGCTGGTGTTGCCCGGCCTGGATCTGCCGCGGGAAGCCTCAATGGCGGCCCTGCTGATCCACGCCATCAGTGCCATCATCATTATCGCTTTCACCATAGTCCACATCTGGATGGCGACTGTGCTCAGTGAAGGTGGTATGGAGTGTATGAAGTCCGGTTACTGTGATGAAAACTGGGCCATTCAACACCACAACCTTTGGTACGACGAAATCAAGGCTAATGGCAGCTTGAAATACAAGGACTGATGTATAGTCCAATGTTGAAAAAGGCCCAGTATTGACTGGGCCTTTTTGCACAATCGGCACCACAACATTTGGTACGACGAAATAAAAGCTAATGGCAGCCTGAAATACAAGGACTGATGTATAGTCCAATGTTGAAAAAGGCCCAGTGTTGACTGGGCCTTTTTGTGTCTCCAAGGCGCGATATCACCACGCCTGCTGAGCGCGTGTAACTTCACACCCAATCAAACCGCTGGCCACTCATTTCTGCTGTGCTCTCCCATCTTATCCATCTCACAGCCAATACAGACTTTTAATGGCTCTCAAGCCCCACAAAAAATTCACAAATTTAACTATTTTGCATTTTTGTATCAAAGGGTTACCTGCTCGCTTTTTTGTTGATTTCTTGCGTCTGTTAACAGAACGCGATTCCTGACTACTGCGCCAGGCCACAACACTGCGCCAGATCAAGTCTGTGTCTCACGCGCGCGGCTACAGTGGCGGCGCAAATTACCTAACTCACTAATAAAAGTGAGTTTTACAACAATAATCATGCTTTTTGTTAACAGGGTGGGTCAGCCCGGCTGATCAATTCAGGAGTCAATATGAAAACAACCCCCAACAGCGCAGAGCGCCGGGCGTTTCTCAAGACCATGGCCATGGGCAGTGTTGCCGGTGTAGCCGTGGCCACTTGTGGCAGCGCCGTGGCACAGCCACTCGAGTCTGCGTCTGCCCAGTCCAAGGGCTATCGCGAGACAGAGCATGTCCGCCGTTATTACGCCAGCTTACGCGGCGAGTAAAAGGAGTCTGTAATGAAACTTACCCGTACCTCAGACGTGGCCGCCAAGGTCGAGGCCAAGCCGCTGGGCATGAGTCGCCGTCAATTTATGAAAACGGCCGGTATTGCCACCGGTGGCATCGCAGCCGCCTCCATGCTTGGTACCGGCATGATGCGCCGCGCCGAGGCCAAAGATGTGCCCTACAATGCGCCGATTGAAATTAAGCGCACCATTTGCAGTGCCTGCGCCGTGGGTTGTGGCCTGTATGCCGAAGTGCAAAATGGCGTCTGGACCGGTCAGGAGCCTGCATTCGATCACCCCTTCAACGCCGGTGGTCACTGTGCCAAGGGTGCTGCGTTGCGTGAGCACGGCCATGGTGAAAAACGCCTCAAGTATCCGATGAAGCTCGAAGGCGGCAAGTGGAAACGTATCAGCTGGGAGCAGGCGATTAACGAAGTGGGCGACAAGATGCTCAGCATTCGTCAGGAGTCAGGCCCGGATTCTGTGTACTTCATGGGATCGGCCAAGTTCTCCAACGAAGGCTGCTATATGTACCGCAAACTCGCGGCCATGTGGGGCACCAACAACGTCGACCACTCGGCCCGTATTTGTCACTCTACCACTGTAGCCGGTGTGGCCAACACCTGGGGCTATGGTGCGCAAACCAACTCTTTCAACGACATTCAGAATGCCCGTGCCATCTTCTTTATCGGCGCCAACCCTGCCGAGGCGCACCCTGTGTCCATGCAGCACATTCTGACTGCCAAAGAGCGCAACAACGCCAAGATCATCGTGGTCGACCCGCGCTTCTCCCGCACGGCAGCCCACGCCGACCTGCACGTGGGCATTCGCCCCGGTACCGATATTCCCTTTATTTACGGCATGTTGTGGCACATTTTTGAAAACGGCTGGGAAGACAAAACCTTTATCGACCAGCGCGTATTTGGCATGGACAAAATCCGCGAAGAAGCCAAAAAGTTCCCGCCAAAAGAAGTGGCCGATATCACAGGTGTGTCTGAAGAGGCCATCTATCAGGCCGCCAAGCTGATGGCCGATAACCGCCCCGGCACCGTGGTTTGGTGTATGGGTGGTACCCAGCACCACGTGGGTAATGCCAACACCCGTGCCTACAGTATTCTGCAGCTGGCGCTGGGCAACATGGGCGTTTCCGGTGGTGGTACCAACATCTTCCGTGGTCACGACAACGTACAGGGCGCCACCGACCTGGGCCTGCTGTTTGACAACCTGCCCGGTTACTACGGCCTGACCAGCGCCGCCTGGCAGCACTGGACCCACGTGTGGGATCTGGATCTGGAATGGGTCAAGGGTCGTTTCGACCATGGCACTTACCTGGGTCGCGAGCCCATGACCACCCCCGGTATTCCGTGCTCCCGCTGGCACGACGGTGTGCTGGAAGACAAGGCCAAGCTGGCTCAGAAAGACAATATCCGTCTGGCGTTTTTCTGGGGGCAGTCGGTTAACACCGAAACCCGTCAGCGCGAAGTGCGTGATGCACTGGACAAGATGGACACAGTGGTTGTGGTTGACCCCTTCCCAACCATGGCCGGTGTTATGCACCGCCGTAAAGATGGCGTCTATCTGCTGCCTGCCGCGACCCAGTTTGAGACCCGTGGTTCCATCTCCAACTCAGGCCGCTCCATCCAGTGGCGTGAACAGGTTATTGAGCCGCTGTTCGAGTCCAAGACCGACATCGAAATCATGTACCGTCTGGCGGAAAAGCTGGGTATTGCCGAGCAATACACCAAGCGCATCAGCAAAGAAAATGGCGTGCCGCTGATTGAAGACATCACCCGCGAAATCAACCGCGGCATGTGGACCATCGGTATGACAGGCCAGAGCCCAGAGCGTATCAAGGCCCACACCATGAACTGGGGCACCTTCTCGCAGAAGAGCCTCGAAGCCGAAGGCGGCCCATGCAAGGGCGAAACCTACGGTCTGCCATGGCCATGTTGGGGTACGCCCGAGATGAAACACCCAGGCACCCAAATTCTCTATAACACAAGCAAACATGTGAAAGACGGCGGCGGTAACTTCCGCGCCCGTTATGGCGTTGAGTATCAGGGTCAAAACCTGCTGGCCGAGGGCTCGTTCTCCAAGGGGGCTGAGATTGAAGACGGTTACCCTGAATTTACCGCCGACATGCTCAAGCAACTGGGCTGGTGGGACGACCTGACCGCGGCCGAAAAAGCTGAGGCCGAAGGCAGGAACTGGAAGACGGATCTGTCCGGCGGCATCGTGCGTGTTGCCATCAAGCACGGCTGTATTCCTTTCGGTAATGCCCGTGCCCGCTGTGTGGTGTGGACCTTCCCCGATGCCGTGCCTGTGCACCGTGAGCCGCTGTACACTGCCCGTCGCGATCTGGTGGCCAAGTACCCCACCTACGACGACATGCAGGTGCACCGTCTGCCTACCCTGTACAAGTCGATTCAGGAAAAAGACTTCAGCGGCAGCTATCCGCTGGTGCTCACCTCCGGTCGTTTGGTGGAGTACGAGGGTGGCGGCGAAGAATCCCGCTCCAACCCTTGGCTGGCCGAGCTGCAGCAGGAGATGTTTGTGGAAATCAACCCGGGCGACGCTGCCGACCGGGGTATTCGCAACAATGACAATGTCTGGCTGGAAGGCCCAGAGGGTGGCCGCATCCTCATCAAGGCACTGGTGACACCCAGAGTGAAACCCGGCGTGACCTTTATGCCTTACCACTTCGCCGGTGTGATGCATGGCGAGAGTTTGGCCCCCAACTATCCGGAAGGCACCGTGCCCTACGTCATCGGTGAATCCGCCAATACGGCCCTGACCTATGGCTACGACCCTGTGACTCAAATGCAGGAAACCAAGTCGAGCCTGTGTCAGATAGTCAAGGCCTGAGCGCGGTAATCGAGGAGATAAGTCATTATGGCTACAATGAAATTTTTGTGTGACACCAAGCGCTGCATCGAGTGCAACGGCTGCGTCACCGCCTGTAAAAACGAAAACGATTCCGCCCTCGAGTGGGGTATCCAGCGCCGACGCGTCGTTACCATCCGTGATGGTGAACCCGGCGAAAGCTCCATTTCGGTCGCGTGCATGCACTGCTCCGACGCCCCCTGTATGGCGGTGTGTCCGGCCAACTGCTTCTACAAAACCGACGATGGCATAGTGCTGCACGACAAGGACACCTGTATCGGCTGTGGCTACTGCCTGTACGCCTGTCCGTTTGGCGCGCCCCAGTTCCCTAAAAAGGGTGCCTTCGGCAGCCGCGGTAAAATGGATAAGTGCACCTTCTGTGCCGGTGGCCCGGAAGAGAACTTCTCCGACGCCGAGCGTCAGAAGTACGGCAGCAACCGCCTCGCCGAAGGCAAACTGCCCATGTGTGCCGAGCTCTGTGCCACCAAGGCGCTGCTCGCCGGTGATGCGGAAGTGGTTTCCAGCATCTTCCGTGAGCGCGTGGCCTATCGTGGTGCCGACAACGGTGCCTGGAAGTAATCACAGCCAGGGGGGCGGTCTGTTCGCCCCCAACGGAGGTTAACAATGAACAATTGGTTCAAAATCCTGGCCGTGGCTGTGCTTCTCATGCTGGGGATGGGGCTCGGCCACGCCGCCGATGCCAATGCCCAGTTGGGAGATGCCCAGATGTGGGCCGAGCTGAAAGAGGGCGCTGTGGGT
Source organism: Shewanella sp. FJAT-52076 (assembly GCF_019457455.1). Lineage (NCBI taxonomy): Bacteria > Pseudomonadati > Pseudomonadota > Gammaproteobacteria > Alteromonadales > Shewanellaceae > Shewanella > Shewanella sp. FJAT-52076. The sequence goes on along the minus strand of NZ_CP080415.1, from coordinate 4,261,964 downwards.
TACACTACCTCGACCAGTGAGTTTCATGGTCAGCCCATCAATACCTACGACCCCAGACTGCTGGAGGCTCGCGGCACCTGGTTGGCGCCGGGGCTGATGGCGGCGTTGTTTGGCATGATAGTAGTGTTTGCCCTGTTCATCATGGTCAATGGTATCTCCAAGTTGCACCACGGTTTTTCGGGCAAGATGGTGTACCGCTGGTCCAAGCTGGACGTGAGCATTCACTGGTTGGGGGCCATCCCCTGCCTGCTGCTTATCCTCACGGGTTTGGTACTGCTGGCAGGCCGCTTCTTCTTCCAACCCTGGTTGGGTGAAGGCGTATGGGCCGGCCTGGTGTATGCCGCCAAGCAGGTGCACGATGTCATGGCCATTCCCTTTATGATTGGCTGGGCGCTGATGACCCTGATGTGGGCCAAAAATCAGCTGCCGAAAATGTACGACATCAAGTGGTTTATGGTGGTGGGTGGCTATATCAACTTTGGCCCCTTCAAAAACCAGCACCCCGACGCGGGCTTTGCCAACGCCGGTGAAAAAATGTGGTTCTGGACCTTTGCCCTGTTCGGACTGGTGATCTCGGCCTCCGGCATGTTGCTGTTGTTCCCCAACCTGTTTGAGCCAAGTCGTACCTTAAGCCTCACCGCTCTGATCCTGCACGGCATCAGCGCCATCATTATTTGTGCCTTCTCCATAGTACACATCTTTATGGCGACCGTGATGTCAGAAGGCGGCATGGAGTGTATGGTGTCGGGTTATTGTGATGAGAACTGGGCAACGCAGCACCACAATTTGTGGTTTGATGAAATCAAGGCTAATGGTTCTCTGAAGTATAAGGACTAATTCCTTAACCTTTAATACTGAAAAGCCCCGCAATTGCGGGGCTTTTTGTTGCTTGCAGCAACGGGGCTGCTTTGAGTTGACTGAGCCAAGCTGCGCTTGGCAAAAGGTCGTGGGCGTCCCGCCCACACCCGGGGAAAGGGGGCCGTTTCGACTGGCCCCCTTATCCAATCCCCCTGCGACTCCCTACGAAGCGGAAAGCCCCTCGGTGATTTGCTTCAAATTGCCTGACGCGCCAGACGCTCATCCTTGATTCGACTGGCGCTGGCTCGGCGTCCTTGCCTCGCCCACGGCATTTGAACCAATCCCCTTCGGCCGCTTCGGGGGAGGAGTGGTGCTTTACGAAGGCTTGCCATGTTTTGAGTGAGGTTGTGATTGGCTTTTACTTAAAATCCTGAACGAGTGCGCTTTTCACCCAAGATGGATTTTGGTAAGTTTTAAAAATCGAATTTAAAAACAGTATGTTGTGACATTTGTGTGCATGTGCACGAAGCAAATATAGCAAGTCATAGGTGATGCTGTGCCAAGCAAAATTGAAATATATAAAAGGTTCAATGCTATTCCTTTTCCTCCCAAAGAAAGGGAAAAGCTGGGGATTGCGATCGAAACTATCGGGAAGCTTCCAATTAATGGATTGCGGCGCAATCCAGAAAATGGGACCTGTGGTTGGTACATTTGGTGTGGCGAAGAAATGTCTGACGATGCAGACTTTTTCAAGCCTCTGCATGTTGGCCACATATTGGAGTATCTGCCTGAAATTGAGCAGTATTTATCATTGCCACCAGGTTATAGATTTTTGGTTGCTCACGAGTACGAAGACGTTTGGCAAGATCTTCCGCTCACTACTCTATAACAAGGCCGCGTATGTCGCCTACGGTTGGGCTTGTGCTATGCAGTTCGCCCGTGTCGGCAAAACTAATAGCCTTTAGATGGATTATCGTATGACTAATAATCAACAAACCTTCTACAAGTATAAGTCACTACATAATTTTGAGTTTCTACTGGATTTGATTCTCAGGGAAAGATTGTATGCTGCTCTTCATTACGAATTAAATGACCCAATGGAAGGTGTGGTTAAGATTGACGGAACGATCCCAAAGGATAAAGAACAAGAGTGGGATGATTTAATTAAAACGTTCCGTATAGTCTGTTTTAGTCGAGAGAAAGATCACCCTCTGATGTGGTCTCATTATGCAGATGGGGCAAGGGGATGTGTTATAGAGTTTCAGTTAATTGATGATCAGCAAATACATAAGGTCTCATACGTCAAAAAGCCATTGATAACTGAGAAGCATATCACCAGAAAAAATGCGGAAGAAATTCTCATTTATAAAGAGAAGCCTTGGAAGTATGAGGCGGAAAGCCGATGTCTACTTGATGTGGATGACAAGTTTTTGCCCATTCATATCAAATCTGTGACATTTGGAAGCAGAGCTGAAAAATCAAAAGTAGATATGTTGATTCATATTTTATCGCTATGTAAGCCAGATTTGGCAATCCAAGTTATGGGTGAGCAAGGGCTAATTGATGGCATAAAAGTCGTGTCTCGTAACAGGAGGGTTTATATGAGAGATAGAGTTAGGAGTGAAGATTATTGCCCGCAATGTGCCGAGGTTAAAATGACGCAACAAGATTATGTTTCACGGCATCGTGGGTAGAGGAACTCTTGAGCAAAATGGTGGGAGAGGCTGCACATCGTGCTTTCCCATGGCTTTGCTTTGGAACTATAAGGGCGGTGTTTCATTGCCGCTGGGCTCTTTTCTGGCGCAGTGTGTGATAAGGGGACGGGCTGAGAAGTGTTGCACCCGTCCCTTATTTTGATCAGATAAGAGTCAGGGTCACATCCACGTTACCGCGAGTGGCGTTGGAGTAGGGGCATACCTGGTGCGCCTTTTCAATCAGGGCTTGGGCCTGGGTCTGCTCCAGACCTGCAAGCTTGACGCCCAGCTCCACCGAGATGGCGAAGCCCACGCCCTTGGGGTTGGCACCTATGCCGACCTTAGCCGTAACCTCGGGTTCGTTTGGCAGTCGCAGTTTGTCCTGGCCGGCGACAAATTTGAGTGCGCCGATAAAGCAGGCGGAATAACCGGCGGCAAACAGCTGCTCTGGATTGGTGCCCGGACCGTCATTGCCACCCAGGGCCTTGGGTGTGCTGAGTCTGACACTCAGGCGACCATCGTCGGATGCGGATTTTCCTTCACGTCCACCGATAGAAGTGGCGCTGGTATTGTACAGTGCGTTCATAAGTATTCCTCGTTAAATAGGTGTCTGGTTGCGTTCGTTTAGCTTTGTTATTTCAATAATAGTTATCGCGGTAACTATGCTGTGAAATAAAAAGCCATTACGGCGTCTTGATGATAAAGTTATCGCGATAACTAAATGTGCGCAAGTATAAATGACGGCGCAACGTGCAAGAACGCCTGAAATGTGAGCTGGATCACGTATGGGGCGGCAGATGGGAGTTGAGCATTGTGAAGCGGTCGCAGCTTGGTAAGGGGCTGGGAAATCGCAGGGTTAGCTGCCGAGTTTGTCGCGCAGGTCGTCCAGCAGCTGTTTGAGCGCTTGCAGTTCGGGGATTTCCATTCCGCAGTGGCTAATGATGCATTGGTTGACCTCAAGGGCCTGTTGCTCCATGGCCTTGCCTGCTTCGGTCAGGGAAATCACCAGAGAGCGCTCATCCTCATCGCTGCGGCGTCTGTGTACCAGACCCTGGCTCTCCAGGCGCTTGATGACGGGGGTCAGAGCACCCGATTGTTGCCCGAGACGCTCTGCTATGTCCTTGAGGCCCATTCCATCCTGCTCCCAGAGGATCAGCATAATGAGATACTGGGTGTACGTCAGGCCCAGTGGCTCCAGCAGCGGTTTATAGAGAGAGGTCATTGCCAGCGAGGTGGAGTAGAGGGCAAAACAGAGCTGGTTGTCCAGAAGCAGGCGTTGATGGCTGGGCATGGCTTTTATCTTCAATGACTTGTTTGGCGGCACTATAGCAAATGCGACCGGGGCGGGCAAAAGTCCGGGCAGGGCGCGGCATAGAATTGATGATCGGTGTCGTCCCTGTGCCTCCGTGTGCGCGGCTGACTCGCGGGCCAAGGTTATGTATCCGGCTTGTAATCGTGTGATAAACGAACTGTGTATTCGCAATGGCTAAAATATGCGCTGCTTAACAAAAACGGTAATCTAAACTTGCTGGAACGGCCAAATTGGTGGAAGTTCACATTTTACCTATGTCTAAATGGGTAGGCTATGGATAGCAAACTCGAAATGTTTTCTTTGTTTTTCAAAAAGATCCATTTCAGATAATCTTTGACAGGAAGCCCTATGACCAGCAGTTCAACCTTAGCCATTCCCGCCGCCCATCAGGCGCAAGTCGATATTACTCTGCCGGCATGGCTGCTGGGCACCGCTGAGCGGGTGATGAACTTCTATGTTGATCGCAACCTGCGGCTCGATACCCTGTCGGTCGATACCATGCCCGCACCAGTGCCCGGCAAAAAGTACATGCTGTATGCCCACGTGCCCTTTTGCCATACCCTCTGCTCTTACTGCACCTTCCACCGCTTTACCTTTAAAGAGGATAAGGCGCGCGCCTATTTCATTTCACTGCGCAAAGAGATGACCATGGCCAAGGAGCTCGGCTATGACTTCGAATCCATGTACATAGGTGGCGGCACTACCACCGTGCTGGAAGACGAGCTGGCCCGCACCATTGAGCATGCGCGGCTGCTGTTCCCGTCCATTAAGGAAGTCTCCTGCGAGTCTGACCCACGCCACCTAGCAAGCCCAGAGTTCCGTCAGCTCAAGGGGCTGGTGGACCGCATGTCCATTGGGGTGCAGAGCTTCGATGACGGCATTCTCAAGATGACCGACCGCTTCGAGAAGTTTGGCTCGGGGCTGCAAACCTTTGACCGTATTCAGGCGGCCAAGGAGCTGTTCCCCATCATCAACGTGGATTTGATTTTTGGTTTCCGTGGCCAGACGGAAGAAGTGATCCAGCGGGATCTCGACATGGCCCGTCGCCTCGACCCCCGGCAGATCACCACCTATCCGCTGATGATCACCCACCAGACCCGCAAGAGCGTGAAGGGCAAGCTGGCGGCGCCACAGGCGGATCTGGCCCGTCAGTACAGCCAAATCCTCACCAGTTTGCGTGGCCAGTACAACCAGCTGTCGAGCTGGGCATTCGGCAAGGCCAACGACGAAGGCTTTGACGAGTACGTGATTGATTATGATGAATACCTAGGCGTAGGCTCGGGCTCGTTCAGCTTCCTCGGTGACACCCTGTATGTGAACACCTTCTCGCTGCGCAAATATCAGGAGCGCATCGAGGCGGGCAAGATGAGCGTTGAGCAGCAAAAACGCTACGACACCAAGGCCATCATGCAGTACCGCTTTTTGTTGGGGCTCTTCTCAGGCAGGCTGTCGCGCCAGTATTTCCGCGACACCTTTGGGGTGAATCTCGATACCGCATTGTTTAAGGAAATGGCCGCCATGAAACTGATCGGCGCCCTGAAAAACGACCCCGCCAACCCCGAGGAACTCCTGGTGACCGACAACGGCAACCTGATGGGCCTCTTAATGATGAAAGAGTTTTACTCCGGCATGGATAACGTCCGGGCACAGCTGCGCAAGCCGCTGAAGAATTGCGATATGTAAGGCGTGCTTGTACCTGTAGGAGGTTAGCGGCATTCAATATTGACGCGTTTACTCTGCGATATTGGTTGCGGGATGGTCCGGTGCGATAAGCCCGCTGGCTGAGTCCACGAACCGCTGACAGAAGCTGTCTGCACAAACCTGTTGGCGACCGTTGGCTTTTGCCCGGTAAAGCAGTTCATCAGCCTGACGAATCGCCTCTTCAATGTCCGGGATGTCAGTTGCACCGTTACCCTCGAGAGCAGCAATACCGGCTGAGAAGGTAACATTAAAGCCAATGGCCGGATCCTGCTGACACACCTGAATAAATGAGCGTTGCACACGCTTTAGCAGGCCTGCAAATACAATGGGGTCTTTCTCCGTCGCCAGCAGAATAAACTCCTCACCACCAAAGCGGCCGATAATGTCCGTTTGCCTCAGTGTCTTTTTCGCCGCCTGAGCAAATGCCCGCAAGACGGCGTCGCCAATGTGATGCCCATGTTTATCATTGATGGCTTTAAAGAAATCCAGATCCAACAGGGCAACGGATAACGGGAACTGCTGACGTTCGGCAAGTCGTTGCATCTGACGGGCCTGATGTAAAAAGGCACGCCGGTTAAGCAGTCCCGTTAAAGGATCCGTATCCGAGAGTTGTTGCAGTTTTATCCTGTGCTGGCGGCTGCGAAGTAGGTACAGCGACAATATCAGGGTGATCATTACGCCTGCACTAATCACTATCAGTGTGATATGCAGCCTTGCTTTTGCTTTTTGTTCTGCCGCGGCAATACGTGCTGCTTGTTTTTCTTGCGCTGCGGCCTGTGTTTCTTCCTGAGCCAGTGCCAGGCGGGTTTGAAAGCTGCTTAGCATTAACGACCGCGCCTCAGCGTCTTTTGCGGCTCTTAATTGATGATAACGCTGAGAGGCTTCAAGTGCGGCCTGATAATGACCTTGCTTCTGATAAATTTGTTGCAGTAGATCCTGACGCTCCCAGTTATCTTCTTCTGTAATTCTGTCAGCCATTTCTTGCGCCGCTGACACATTCCCCAGCAATAGATATGCTAGCCCGGCATAATATGCAGAGCTCTCATTCAGGTGCGGTATTTGCTGTACGGGATTGAATTGCATTAATCGATTTACATTGGAAACGTTGCCTTGCTGAATTTCTGCCAACCAAACAATTTTTTCCATGACGTCTGAACAGGCGATATTATTGTGGGCTGACAGCGAAGCCTGGGCATAACGAACTTTTTCCTGGAACGGCAGAAAATACATATTGGCAATGTTGCAGTAAATAATTGCCATGTGCTCAGAGTTATTTTTCTGCTCATAGTGCTGCGCGAGTTTGCCGTATTGCTGAATGGCTTGTTCCGTGTCACCAATCAAACTGCTGTGATAGGCTAGCTCTTCTTCAAGATAAAATAATAGATCTTTGCTGTTTGTACTTAATTCAACTTCCTTTGAAATTTGTGAGAGACGAAAGAGAGGTTGTGGGATTTTTTCAAAAAGTTGAAGCTTATAATACGCCTCGAGTAAGTGTTTTAAAAAAATAACATGTATATATGGTATGTTTCCTAGTTCAGGTTTTTTTTGTATGTTTTCCAGTAAATTGACGGCCAGTTCAGGGTTGTTTTGATAGGCATATATTTCATAGCTTTTAACTGTCATAGCATAGATGTATAGTTCTGGTTGTTTATCATAGCTAATCAAATCAAATGCTTTAGATAAGCTCTCATTAATATAAGATAATCCGTGAAACCGCAGTTTTTCAGCTTTGAAGGTTAATAATGCGGCTGTTCTTACTGGGTCGTGTTTTGCCTCACTGATATTTAGGTCTATCTTACTGATAACGCTATCCAGATTTTCTTTTGAAAGTGCTTTGTCCAGTTGTGCCAGCTCTTCCTGGAGGTCTGCCATGCCGTATCGCTCTTGCGCCAGAGCAGGTTGTGTTACCAGCAGTACCGTCAGCCCTGCAATGATGAGCCGAATAAAGCGCAGCATGGGTTTTTGACCATCCATGTCGAGAGCAGAGTTAAAAAGCGAATAGGGCATAGCACTGAAGATCAACAGAGTCACTCCAATAGCAAGTTTTATACAATGTTACATATAATCAAAAAAATAGGCTGTTGTATTTTGCTTGTTTTGTGAACAAAATATCTGTTTGTTGCCATGCCACACGAAGCCACAGCCAATGTCGAAATATTCGTTAATCACCTTGGCGGTACTTAAGCCCGCTGGCATTTTATCCCTCTCTGGCTTGTTCAAAGCTGGGGAGGTGCTTCAGCCCTGTACTTATTAAGCTTACCCTTGGTTAACTTGTGGTTCCGTATTAGCCTTCCGCTCGTTTCCCGGAATCGCAGGAGACGGCGAAATATTCCGACGCTGTGCTTAAGGTAAATCTGGGGTACAGGTTAATCAATTCTTCATAAGCAGTCGGTTTTCTGTGCTGCAACTCAAACAGGGCTCTCAGGTGATGTTCCTTGAGTCCGCCGGAGTTTTGTTCGAGGGTATTCATCACCCTTTCTCTGTCGATTTCAACACCAAACATGGTGAAGGAACCCGTAGAGAAAGACTTGATGGCAAAGTAGAGCGGATCGAGTTCGTCATCCCGCCATTCGAGATTTGGATGGCTGCCGCTGATACTTTCATAGACACGCGGCTCACCAATTTGGGCTGCCGCCAGTGCAATGGCTTTGATTTCCTTGTCTGTCCAGGCCATATCATTGGCCCAGAACAGCCAAGCGGTTGAATCCAGCTGCCCCAGCATCGCCAGCAGTGTTTTGCGGTCTGGCTGAGCACCTTGTTGTTTTAACCACTGAGCGACTTCCAGGCTGGGCATATTGAAGTTGAGTGCTAAAAATGTGTTGCTGAGCAGCACCATGTATGACCTGTCCTCCTCTGAGGACGCCTGAGCCAGCAGTGTGCCAACGGGGTATTGCTGCCAGTCTGTTGTTTGTTGCATGGCGTCCCGCAGGGGCGCAATTAGCTCGTTCATTTGCGAAGGCAGACTGGTATCAGAAGACCAGATTTTCTCGTCGCAGTAGCGTATTTCAGGCGAGTTTTTCACTTTGTCCATAAAAGGCGAGTCGCGATATTGGGCCAGTTTCTCCGGGTTGAATCGGCGGGCATCAAACCATGCTTGCTGCTGTTCGCATTGCTTTAAACGTGCCCTGGTGTCTTCGTCCAGAGTACTGCCGATATTCCCAAGCTGCTGCAACAGGTCTTGTCTGGCGGTAACGTCATAGCTATCTGTGTACGCTACGTGAACAGAGAATCCTTGTTCTTCCAGGATTTTTACCGTGCGAATTGCCCGTCCACCCCGTCGCATTTTACTTGCGCTGCTCAGCACCACAGGCTGCGCTTGGGGTAACTTTTCCCAAAACCTGGTAAAGGCCTCAGTGCGAACAAGGGTCTCGGTAATTTCCAAATGCAAACCAATCAGAGTGTTGTACATCAGCTGGTTTTCGTACGCCGCATCGGATTGCAGCAGGGATGGAAAGGTATCCAGCAAGGTAGTGGCAGATGTCAGGTCACCGACCTTCAGCGACGCCAAATAAAAGCGCGGTATCGGGCTCAAATAGTGGTTTTCGAGTATCTCGGATGGCACAGAAGCACCGCGAATTTGGGAAATATACACATCAATATCTCCTTTGTCCGGCGCCCTGTTCCAAAGGTTTGGAAATTGTGTTTTCCACAGGCGTCCTATCCCAATCTCCATAGCTGACAGATTGTCCGCCAGGTCGCTGGTTGCTGGAAGTTGAAAGACGCCATTCGCGGTTTTCAATACTTCGCGGCCCGGCCCACTTCGAGACAGAAAAGACTCAGCAGTTAACACCGCCTCACGTAATTTGACGAATCGATAGAAATCCCGGCCTTTGTCAAAGTCGTCCACCGCCAATGCATCGGCTATATCCAAGAGTGGTTCGCCCTGCTGGTAGAGCTGCCATGCCATCAGAGTGCGCTGCTGTTGTTGTTTATAGTCGGCATCAGCGCCCAGGCCTGCAGCCCGCAGACACTCGACGGCACTCAGACTGGTCTCCAAAGGGCTATCTTCGAAGGTCAGCAGCTGTGTTTGCCGGTTTGCCTCTGTGATAGTGTCAGCGGTATCTCCCGGGGCATCCTGACCGCTTTCTAAGGCCGTTGTGTTACCCGGCTCCAAGGTGGTTGGGGACGGCGAAAGTATGGTTAACGCGCCAACAATGCCCAGGATGGCGGCGATGGCCAAGGTTATTTGGGTCTTATTCATAACAATCCCTGTAACGCGCGCTCGTTGCCGCCTGGCTGCCGGAGTGGCGGTGTTATAACGCAGTGGCTGAGTGGATGCTTAACCGGGCAGGACGTTGATGAAGCAACTGTCGAGGTTGACGCTGAGTCATGGCGGTCCATGCCGTATGAGAGTTCACTTAAAACAGCCATGTTTTCATACTGGTATCTCTGATTCAAGGAGATGTCATCAGATTCAACCGTTCACTTAGCTTGCTCTAACCTTGCCATGAGAAGTGGATAGAATAACGATCGCCGTGCGTGTTTGATTTCAGACATAACCCAATTTTTCATTCTAAGAGCCGTATTACTGCAATTCAATTACTGTGATATGTGATCTTGCTTTCTCAATCAGCCGATTCAATTTTTCGACTACTGCTGGACAGATACAATTAAATGTAGTTTTGTACGGATTGCCGAGAGTGAACTTTCATAAATACGGATTTTATGTAAAAAATATCTATTTAATTTAGGTTTGTATCTAGGTTTTCTGGCGAGATAGAGTGATGGTCTTTAAATGTGCGAGTTTTTATATGGCATGATTTTATTGCCACATATAGAGTCAGTAAAGAATCTCAGAAGGTTGAGATTCCTTACTGTAACTTATTTAAATTGGATCTTTATATTCTTTATAGCAGAATGCATTAGGTGCAATCCAACTGCGCGTATGAACCTCTCCGTCTCCGAGGTTTATTACTTCCGTGTACATTGCAACTCCAGTACCTATACATGAATAACTCACATTCGCGTGAGCTTGATAAGAGTAGAATAGTCCCAGAAAAATAGTAGTTACTGCAATTATGTATTTCATTTTATACTCCTTTTGTGTGTTTCTAAATCAAGATCAAGCTAACAGTTGAGTTATAAATGAAAAATAACAATTAAGTCTTATTTTTCTAACATTAATTGGTAATATTTTCTTTTTGTAGTTCTTTCGATGTGTGTCAGCTATTTTTGAGAGCCAGGATTTAATTGGATTTTCTTAGCACTATGGATTTCAGCGATGGCGAGCACTACTACGATATCCGCTTTGAGCAACTGGACATGGCCAATGCCTGTTATCGGGACATGGAGTTTGAAGACTGCGTGTTTTCAGATTGCGACTTCGCGGCTGCCTCTTTCCAAAACTGCCGCTTTACTCAATGCCGCTTTGAGCGCTGTAATCTCAGTCTGGCGGTGTTTGCCGCAAGCCGCTTGTTCGGCGTGACCTTTATAGAAAGCAAGCTGATCGGGGTGGACTGGACCCGTGCCGATTGGCCCGACTTTCATCGTGACTTTGAGCTGGCATTCCAGCAATGCATCCTGAACGACGCCTCTTTTTATGGCCTGACGATGGAGCAACTGGTCATGGCCGAATGTCGGGTGCAGGAGGTGGATTTTCGCCACGGCAACTTCAGCGGCGCCAGCCTCACCCAATGTGACTTCTCCGGCAGCCTGTTTGTGCAAACCAATTTAAGCCGTGCCGACTTCAGCGGCTCTGAAGGTTTTAACATCAATGTGCTTGAAAACACTCTCAAGGGCGCAATCTTTTCGCGGTTCGATGCCTTGAGTTTGCTGGAGTCGCTGGGCATAGAGTTGGTGGATTAACTCTGGGGCGATTCGGTGAGCGCCTTGGCATTTACAAGGAAAGGGATTGATGTGAAGTTGCTTAGTTAGCACAGGATTGTTGAATTGTTCTCTGTTAACTGCATGAAAATAACAGACTTGCCAGTATAACCATTTTTATTGTGCGATTTTTGTTGTGGGCTGTGATAATTTGAGCAAACGAATAAGTTACAGGTTCAGCCAATTATGGACAGAGCTGTCATTTCGGCCTTCCGGGTCGCCATCATTTATGCGGTTTTTGCCGGATTCTGGATCCTGTTTTCAGATATTGCCGTCGAATTACTGCTGGACAGCCCTCAGCTTCGCGCCATTGCGCAAACCTATAAAGGATTGGCCTTTGTCATTATCACGGCAACCCTGCTGCTGATGTTGGTGCTCAGGAGCAACAGGGCGCTGGAAAAAGCCAACGACATGGACACCTTGACCGGGCTGAGCAGCCTCAGCGTGTTTATCCGCTCCCTGAATAATACCATCCGTAAACTCAAGCCAAATGAGCGCCTTATCCTGGGCTATCTGGATATCGATGATTTCAAGCAAATCAACGACACGCTTGGCTATGAGCGAGCCGATGCCTTCTTGCGGGATTTGGCCAACGACATCAGTGATGCCGCCCTGCCTGGCTCTGTGGTGTCACGCCTACATGCAGACCAGTTTGCCAGTTTTGGCCGCCTGGATACCTCGGTGGATATGGAAGCCCATATTCGGGGGTTTCAACGTTTGTTCGCTCACCGTGCCAGGCAACATGGGATAGATGCCACTTGTTGTATTGGTGTTGCCCTGTTCCCTGCCGATGGCACCAATGCCAAAGAAATGATGGTATCGGCCACCGAAGCGCTGAATATTGCAAAAAAGAAGAAAAACGCCATTCAATACCATGATAAGGCACTCAGCGAAAAAGCCTCGCAGCGACGCCAGTTGGTCATGGATTTACGCCAGGCCATCAGTGACGAGGTCCTGTCGCTGGTGTATCAACCCAAGTATGAATTGAGCACGCTTACTGCCTGCGGCGTTGAAGTGCTGGTGCGTTGGCATCACCCGGTGAAGGGCTATATTTCCCCCGACGTGTTTATTCCACTGGCCGAGGAAAATGGTATGACAGCGGCCATCTCCAAGCTGGTTGTCGACAAGGCAGCAGCTGAGCTTGGCAGTGCAGGTTTGCTGGATGGCAGTCTGGCGCATGTGGCAGTGAATGTGTCGGCGGACGAATTCAATAACGCCGACGAAATGTATGCACTGACCCAATTTATCAAAAGCAAAAAAGCTCTGGCACCCTATGTGCGGATTGAAATCACCGAAACTGCCACGCTCACCGACATGCAAAAAAGTGTGGAGATTATTTCCAACCTCCAGGCCAGCGGTATCACTTTTTCCATCGATGATTTCGGTACCGGTTATACCTCCCTCGCAATGCTCAAAGACCTGACCGTGGATGAAATTAAAATCGATCGCAGTTTTGTCTCCGGGGTGGAGCTGGACGAGCGCTCATGCACCATCGTCAGTGCCATTGTCGCCATGGCCCAAAGTTTCGATATCCATATCGTGGCTGAAGGGGTCGAAAATGCCGCGCAGCTGAAAATATTGCAGGATATGGGATGCCAGCAGGCTCAGGGGTTTTATCTGGGACGTCCCATGGCATTGCATGATTTGGTGAAGCACCTTAACCAAGACACCACCGAGTTCAGCGCCGCTCACTGAGGGACGAGGCTGAGATACTGGCCTGCGCCCAGGGTAAAAAGCCACAGGCCCCAGAGGCTATGTTCCAGCACGCAGGCGGCAGTTGAGCGGGAGCTGGCATAGGTGTATGCAAACATCAGCCCTCCAACAAACGCCAGTACCACAGCAATCCAATTGGCATAGATGATATGGGCCAGGGCAAATACAGCTGCACTGACCCAAATTCGTAATGTCTTGCTTGGCATTATCCCTTTGAATCGGTGGAATAAATAAGTGCGAAATATCAGCTCCTGCGGGATCACCGAAAACAGCGGATACAGGGCAAGCAGCAAACACCAGGTGTAAAAATCGCGGGTGGGCAGTACAAAGACTTGCTCCGGGGCATAAGCAGACAGAGCCAGGATTGATATCAATACGCCAACAGCAAACAGCACCGGCGAGTACCACAGCAGGCGTTTCAGATTGGCATAGTTGGTCAGGCGAAAACGCTTAAAGTGGCTATCGTTCAGGATCAAAAACAGGCACAGCAATGCCAGCAGGCACAGCAGAGGTAACAACCAGTTGCTCAGTAGGTGTCGATAGTGAAAGGCGGTAAGTGGCAGGAGCACAAACATGCACACAAACTCTGCCCATCGCAGTAACCGGCTTGCCATTTTATTCTCCCATGGGTCTCCAACAACACTAGCACAGGACGTAAACTCTCGTTTTGCATCTTGGTTGGATGAATATTTTTGGCAATAAATTCAATCAACAGCCATACTCAAGTGCCAAAAGGGAGGCTGGGATCCGATATGACAACCAAGACTGTGTGGCTGATTATTCTGATGGGCTACGGGCTCACTGGTGCCCTGTTTGCGGGAGCCTGGATGCTTGGCTGGTGGCTGGCAGGTTTGCTGTCGATGGCGGCCTTCGGTGCTCTGGTTGCCTGGGCTATCCGACGCCAGTTCGCCGACAGCGCCCGGTTTTTGGCACAGTCCATGGACATTCACAACGGTAGCGTCGACCTCCAATCCAGGCTGGATGCTGCCAACCATTCCTCTCTGCGTGAATGTATTGAGGCCAGCAACGGCATGCGGACTTTTATGGATCAGCAACTCTTGCTGGTGTCCGAGTCTGTGGGGCGTCTCATTCCAATCTCATCTGAATTATCAGAGTCTTACTCAAATATGACCCAAAAGGTCAGCCTGTAGAATTAAGTCAGCGGTGCCATTGAAGCCGACATGGAGTCCATGTGGCAGGCCTGTTTGCATGTGCAGGCCATGACAGAGCGCATTGTGGCGGCCTCTAATGCCAGCGATGACAGGGCCAAGCAAGGCATGAGCACTACCCAGGTTGCCCTGACGAGTTTTTATGACTTGGCCGAACGTCTGGAAAAGGCCTTTGCCGAGGTGGAACAACTCAAACAAAGCAGTGACAGAATTGGCGGCATACTCGAGGTGATCAACTCTATTTCACAGCAAACCAACTTGCTGGCACTGAATGCCGCTATTGAGGCGGCCAGGGCCGGAGAGGCGGGCAGAGGGTTTGCTGTAGTGGCCGATGAAGTTCGTTCTCTGGCTGGCCGAACCGCCGAGTCAACCCACGAGGTGCGTGCCATTACCGATGAAATCTTGCGGGCGGTGAGCATGCTGTCCCAGCATATCCACGAATCCCACGGTGAACTCTCGGTGACCCAGAACCAAATCGATGGGGTGGAAGTGTCTCTGTCCGGCATCGCAGAGGCCGTGCAGGAGACCAATGGCGCAGTGGCCGAGATTTCTCTGGCCATCGAAGATCAGACCCGGGCGGCCAAGCATGTGCGCCAGTCCATTGAGGGATTGCAGGACCTGAACCGGGATGCACTGACAGGCTCGCAGATGCACACGGTCTCGGCCGATGATCTGACCCGGCTGGCGAACCATCTGTATGACAAGATGGCCGTGTTTCAACTGTCACAGCACCCAGATAGCAAAACGTTCGTGCGCCGCAGCCAAAGCCGCAATGAGCCTGAACCTTCTGTGGCAGGCTCATCAGGGGTGGAGCTGTTTTAGCCGAGCCGTCCCTGATTAGCCGGGATTAGTCGGTCTGTTAAGCCTTGCGATCCGAGGGATGATTGACCCCATCACAGACGGGGACGTCACCCAAAAGGAAGGGATCCACGCCTTCCAGGCAACCGATGTTGTATCCAAACTCGGCAGGATTGGAGCGGCGTTGGTGATGGGTGTAAATGCCACAGTGGCCGCAGAAGAAGTGCTTGGCCGTGCAGGTGTTGAATTGGTATTGGCGCAGCGCGTCCTGCCCTTTGAGAATTTTCAGCCCCGCCAGCGGCACGCTGGCGGCTATGGCGCCACGGCGACGGCACATGGAGCAGTTACAGCGACGTGGATTGACAATCCCATCGGGTAAATAAAGCTCCAACACCACGGCGCCGCAGTGGCAGCTGGCAAGATGTTTGTCCCGTATTTGTGTGTTTCCCACCTGTTTAATCATTGCGCACATCCCCCAGGTGCAGAGCCAATGAAGAAGTCTTAAGGTACGGCTGAAGGTGAGACCGGGCAAGTAAAATGCGTGGTTTCGGCTAGTTTACTGCGCAAAGCACATGGTCAGCGCCTGAGCTCTGGAGAGAGCGACATCCATAAAAAAACCGGACGCGTAAGCGTCCGGTTTTGTCAATTGAAGAGCTTACTCAACCTTACTTTGATCGCCTGCTTTAATCAGGGCGAAATCATCCACCTTGATGTATTTGCGGAAGGCCTTGTTCAGGTCGTCTGCCGTCAGTGCAGCCAGTTTGGCTTCAAAATCGGCATCAAAGGCCATGGTGCGCTCAAGCTTGAGGTTGCTCACCAGGGTGCCCACCAATTCTTTGTCCTGCGAGCGGCTGACCTTACGGCCCTGCAGCAAGCCAGACTTGGCAGCTTCCACTTCGTCGGCAGTAAAGCCGTCTTTCAGCAGCCTGGCTATCTCCTCCCGGAAGCCGAGTTCAACCTTGGCCAGGTTTTGTGGCGCGCAGATGGCGTAGGCACCCAGGGAGCCGCGCTGATCTTCACTGCTTAAGCGCAGGAAAGAGCCGGCACCGTAGCTCAGGCCATCCTGCTGGCGCAGACGGGTGGCCAGACGCGAGCTTAAGAAGCCGCCGCCGAGGATGTAGTTACCCAGGGTCAGTGCAGGCGCATCGGCATCCATATCACCCACAGGCAGACTGAGGGAGGCCACAAAGGTGGCGTTTTCCTTGTCCGGTGTGTTGAAGGTGATGGGCGAGGCATCGAGCTTCACATATGGCGAGGCGATACGCTGATAGGTCTGCTTGCTCTTCCAACCCTTGGTGAGGGTGTCCAGGGCGCTGACTGTGGCGTCTTTATCGAAGTCACCGATAATGGACACCTGCATCTGCTTGGCATTGTAGAAATCGCCGTGGTAACGCTTCACCTGCTTGAGGGTGAGCTTTTCCAGCTCGGCCAACTGCTCTTCAAAGGTGCCGACATAACGCGGGTCGTCCTTGCCATAGGGTGACTGATGGCGGCTGTAGGCATTAAAGGCCAGCGACTGTGGGTCTTGCAGGTTTTGCTCAATGGCCACCTTGGTTTCAGTCTTGTACAGCTCAAACTCTTTTTCAGGGAAGCTGGGGCTTCGCAGCACGTCCGTGACGATATCGAGCACCGGCAACAGGTTGGCCTTCGTGGTTTCTACCGAGGCAAACAGGTTACCATTGCTGCCACCGATACGCAGGCTCGCCTGCAGCTTATCCAGCTCTTCTTTGATTTGCTCGCGGCTGTATTTACTTGAGCCACGCAGCAGCATCTCACCTACTGCATCGCCAACGGCATTCTTGCCAGACAGGCTGCGAAGGTCGCCAAACTGGCCGCTTATTCTCACCACCACGGATTCGCCGCGGGTCTTTTTCTGCAGCAAAGACACCTTGGTGCCTGAACTCAGGGTGAGGGTTTCGGTGCGGCTGTCGATGTTGGCCTGTGACGGGTCAAAGGCCTCACCCTGTGCCACCTGCTCGCGGCCCTTGTAGTCTTTGACCAGGGCATCGACGTCGGCCACCAGAGGAATTTCTACCCGTGCCGGTTTCTCGGCCGGAATAAAGCGCCCCAGGGTGCGGTTGTTCTGGGTGAGATAGTACTCGGCAACCCGCTGCACATCGGCGGCACTGACACTCTCCAGACGGTCACGGTTCAAAAACAGCAAACGCCAGTCGCCCATGCCCAGCCACTCAGACAACTCAAGCGCTACACGCTCGGAGGAGTTGAACGCCAGGGTCAGGTTTTTCAGCAGGGTACGCTTGGCGGTTTCCACTTCTTTGTCGGTAATGGGGTTATTGCGAATGGATTCCAGGGTATCCAGCAGGGCCTTTTGGGTGGCATCCATGTCGGCGGTCTTGTCCATTTCGGCCATGAAAATGGCCACACCGGGATCTTGCCACTGGAAGTTCATCCCAAATACCGAGGAGGCCAGCTTGGCTTCGACCAGCGATTTGTGCAGGCGGCCGTTGGGGGTGGCCGACAGCACTTCATTGAGTACATCGATAGCGGCATAGTCCTCGTGGGCGCCCGGCGGCACATGGTAGATGGTGCCGAGCAGTTGCACGTCGCCAACCCGGCGCACGGTAACCTGACGCTCGCCGTCCTGTGCAGGCTCCACAGTGTACAGAGGCTCTATGGTGCGGTTGGGCTTGGGAATAGTGCCGAAGGTGGCTTCAATCTTTTTCAGCATGTCTTCTGGCGCAAATTTGCCCGCTACAATCAGGGTGGCGTTATCGGGCTGATAATACTTGCGGTAAAAGTCCTGTAGACGCTCGATGGAGACATTCTCCAAATCAGAGCGTGCACCTATGGTGGACTTGCCATAGTTATGCCATTCAAACGCAGACGCCATCATGCGCTGCAGCGTGATGCGAAAAGGACTGTTTTCGCCGCGCTCAAACTCGTTGCGCACCACTGTCATTTCGCTGTCGAGATCTTTCTTGGCGATAAATGAATTGACCATGCGGTCCGATTCCATAGACAAGGCCCAGTCGATGTTTTCTTCGGTGGCGGCGAAGGTCTCAAAGTAATTGGTGCGATCTGTCCAGGTGGTGCCGTTGGGGCGGGCACCGTGGGAACTCAGCTCTGCCGGAATGTCCTTGTGCTTGGGGGTTCCCTTGAACACCAGGTGCTCCAGCAGGTGGGCCATACCTGTCTCGCCGTAGTTTTCGTGCTTGGAGCCGACTTTATAAGTCACGTTAACGGTCACGGTTTCCTTGGTGGGGTCAGGAAACAGCAACACCTTGAGACCATTGTCGAGGCGATATTCGCTGATACCTTCTACCTCGGTGACCTTTTGGAGGTCGGCCAGTGCCTGAATGGGGGTGAGACTGCACAGGGCCAGCACCATGGCGGTGGCCAGGGTCGGCAGGCGCCGCTTGAAAGTGGTTTGCATTGAGACGTCCTTTTCCTTGTTGAAGGGATTAAAAAATCAACATTAACAAGCCCTAATAACACAATCCAGTTTTTTACGCCGTGGCGTGCCGGCGCAGCTTCCCGGGGATGAAAATCCGCTGCTATCTGCATAGCTGACTATACTTTGAGACTGCGGTAGCGCTTTTATGCAATTAATTCATTCACTTCAATGCGTCACCATTTTATGGACAGCCAGTGGAGACAGACAATGCCCCTGCCAGTAAGCCCGCTGCAAGCGCTGGATTATGCCTCGGCCCTGAGGCGTCTTGGCGGAAATCAGCAACTGCTGAATGCCGTATTGGCAAAGTTTGCCGAAGATTTTCAAACGTTTCCCGAACGTTTAGTTAGCCTGTCTGAGGCGGGCCAATGGGACGAGCTGAGGATCCTGACCCATACCCTCAAGGGAAGTGCTGCCAACATCAGTGCCGGGCGCCTGAGCAGCGCCGCCGCTGCCATCGAAAGCGTAATTAAGAGTGGTGCTGTGATGCTTTCTCCAGCGCTTTGCGGCGAGTGTCTGGAGGCATGGCAGCAGTTGTCGCAAGAGCTTGAGGCCATACACGAAGCCCAGCAGGTACCTGAGCCGGTCGCCATGAGTCTCACCGAAATGTTGGTAAGGCTGAAACGGTTGGAGGTGCTGATTGACAATGATTTTGCTGCGGCAGACGCCATGTTTCTCGAACTGAGGCAACTGCGGGTGCCTGATAGATACCAGAGTGACTTCAATCTGTTTATCAAATTATTCGATGCATTTGATGTGCGTGCAGCCAAGTCGGTTTTGGCCAGACTGTTGGGGAGGGAAGCCTGATGCGTGATAAACCGGAACTCTTGTTGGTGGATGACTCTCCCAACGAAATTCGTATATTGATGGAAATTCTCAAGCAGGATTATCGTCTCAGGGTGGCCACCAATGGTGCCCAGGCGCTGGAGATGATTGCCGAAGCCAACCCTGATCTGGTGTTGATGGATGTGGTGATGGAGCCCATGGACGGATATGAGGCCTGTAGCCGTCTTAAGCTGGACTGGCCCGAATTGCCGGTAATCTTTGTCTCGGCCAACACAGAAACCGATGAAATCCTCAAAGGCTTTGCTGCGGGCGGCCAGGACTATATTACCAAACCTTTTGATCCCGAGATTTTACAGCGAAAGGTCAGGCTTACCTTGTCGCAGGCTGCGCAGCGCCTGCAACTCTCCAGCGAAAAACAGCAGGCCACGGCCATGGTGATGGCCGCCATGAACAGCGCTGCGGATATCAGTGTGGTGGTTAATTTTCTGCGGGCCTGCACCAAGCACAGGGATGCCCAGGCCCTGGTACAGGAAATCTGTCGTGCCAGTGCCAATTTTGGGGTACAGGTGTGCAGTCGTATTGTGGGCGTGGGTGACAGGCCCTTTTATGCCGCCAGTCAGGGGGCTGTGCAGCCCCTTGAACAGGTGTTGATGGATAGGGCCTCGGAGTTTGAATGCCGCATGCTGGAAAAAGGTAACCGACTGATTTTAAAATTTTCATCCGTGGTGATGTTGGTGAAAAATCTGCCGGAAGTACCTTCGCGTGCCGGTGAGCTTAAAGATTACCTGCTTATCCTGATGGAAGCGGCACACGACCTCAATCAGCGGGTCACCGCCGATACCAGCATGGCGCAGCAGCGGCTTTCCCTCATGATGGATACCATTGACAAGTCCCGGGTAGCCCTGCAGGAAATCAAAGACTTCCAGGTTGACCACAAGGAAAAAAACCTCGCCATTATGAATCAGTTGATGCTGGAAATTGAAACCGGCTTTGTCTCCATGGGACTCTCGGAAGAGCAGGAAGTCTGGATAACAGGGGTTATCAAAGACAAGCTGGATGAGAGTCTGGCGCATCTGGAATCAGGGCTGACGGTCGACCGCAAGCTCCATGGCATAGTCGAGCAGCTTGATGCCCTGGTGAAAACCTTTTAATCGGCACAGTCACAGCCCCGGCGCCACATCAAACCCGCGCCGAGGGCTGTGATCAGCATCAGGGTCGGTAACACCACAAAGTGCACCATGGGTGAGGCCGCCAGCTGAAAATTCAGCCACAGCAACAGATACCAGCTGACACCCAAATAACCGCTGCCCATCAAAACCTGAGTCAGAGAAAACTTTTTCATGGCCTTACCTCCTTGGTGGCGATGAAAAGAGTTTAAAAAAACACCAGCAAACCTTAAAGTGTCGTTAATGACAGTTTTATGGTTGAAAGTGACACAATGATGCAGACAGCTTGCAACACCCTGAATATCGCGATCCTGATACCCGAGACACCGGTAATGAGCGGTGTGACGGCGTTTTTGGATCTGTTTCGCCATGCCAATACCTATGCTGAACGAACCGGTCATGCCGGTGTACCCTCGATAGAGCCCAGAGTGTACTCGGCCCGGGGAGGCTGGGTGAGTGCCGACGGGATAGGGGTGGAATCCTTGTCCATGGCCGCGCTGGACCTGACACAGGTCAATGCTCTGGTAATCTCGGCGCCGCTTATTCTGGATGGTCGGGACTTGCATCGCGAACTGGCGGGCTTCAAGGCCTTTGATGTTCAGATTAAGGCCTTGGCAGATCTAGGTGTACCCGTCGCCGCATGCTGCGCCGGTGCCCTGCTGTTGGCTGACACCGGGCTCCTGGATGGTCGTAAGGCCACAACGGCCTGGTGGCTGGCGCCGCTGTTTGAGCAACACTTTCCCAAGGTTAAGCTGTCGATGGAATCTTTGGTGGAACGCGATGGCCTGTTTTTTACCGCAGGTGCCTCCACGGCAAGCTACAGCCTGGGACTGGCCCTGTTGGAGCAATTGGTGGATGAGCACTTTGCCCAGGCGATGGCCAAAGTCTTTCTAATCGACCCCAACCGCAGCTCCCAGCGGGTGTTTATGGATCAGGTGCCACTGCAGCCCCTGCATACGGATCCCCAGGTGGCAGACATCATGCACTGGATAAGCAATAACCTCACCGGGGATTTGGCGTTGGAGTCGCTGGCCGAACGTTTTGCCATGGGCAAGCGCACCCTCATTCGGCGCTTCAAGGCAGCGCTGCACGACACCCCCTCGAGTTACATTCAAAAGCTGCGCATAGACAGAGCAAAGCGCTTACTGGAGCGCACCGATCTGCCTCTGGAGCGCATCCTGCCTGAGCTGGGATACGAGGATGTCAGCTCGTTTCGAAAGCTCTTTATCCAACATACCAGCCTGACCCCCAAGGCATACCGGGAAAAGTTTCGCCCCAGCGAGCGCTGCTGCGACCACTGAGGTGGCCGATATCATCCGGCCAAGGGGCTAAACGCATTGGACATATGTCCTAAAGCCCGGGTATTGGGGCATGTCGGCAGGGTCTTTTCCCCTTGGTACTGGAACTTTCGTTGTAAACTCCGGCCTTAAAAACCAAGACGTAACAGGTTGGAGCTTGCATGCCCCGGATTCACTTTGACATCAATCCACGACAGTGGTGGCTTCGCCATCTGCACATCCCCCTGCTGCTGGGGCTGACATTTTTGGTGTTGGCGACCCATTGGGACTGGGATATTTCTGTATCTTCAGCGTTTTTCCGCCTGGAAGGCGGTGTGCATTCCTGGCCGCTGAGATATTGGTGGTTAACCGAGAAGGTGTTGCATACCGGCGGTCGGGATTTGGTGGTACTGGCATCGGTGCTGTTACTGGCCTTAACGGTAACCGCCGCGCTGAGTCAGCGTTATAAACCTTATCTGCGCGGATTTCTGTATCTCCTGTGCTCAGTGGCACTCAGCGTGATGCTGGTGCGTTGGGGTAAGTCGCTGACTCAGGTGAACTGCCCCTGGGATCTGACCTTATTCGGTGGCAAGTATCCCCATGTGCCTTTTCCGGCGAGCATGGAAGGCCCGGGTTTTGGGGGGCAGTGCTTCCCCGGCGGTCATTCCAGTGGCGCCTTTGCCTGGGTCGCGCTCTACTACTTTGCCATGGCCTATTTTCCCCGCTGGCGCTGGCGTGTACTGGCTTCAGTGCTGGCGGTTGGGGCTGTGTTTGCCCTGACTCAGGAGCTTCGCGGTGCGCACTTTTTAACCCATGATATTACCAGCCTGTTGTTGTCCTGGCTGGTGGCCACCTTACTCTATCCGCTGTTTTGGCGCCGTGGCTTTAACGCTGACAGGGCTCTTTCCGTCAACGTCGCCAAGGCCGCCAACGCAGTCGCCAAGCCAGACTGAGTTTGAACCGGGCAAACCGCCGTGTTGATGTCGCGACGTTAAAACTGAGATAGCAATGCCAGCAGCAGTAGCAGTGAAGAGAGACTGATGGCGGCCTTGTGGAGTCTTAAGTAGATAACCACGGGCGTATCCTGGCTGTCTTTCAGCTCACCCTGGCTTAAGGCTTCCTTGATGTAATTACTTCTAACCGCCGTGCCGGGGTGGCGGTTGTAGCTGTAAGCTTGATGCCAGATATGTGGGTAGTGAGACTTGATGTGGGCGACCAGCCTGCGCCAGGCTCCCAGGTCCAGTAGCTGCAATGCCAGAACCAGATAAATGACATAATCGGCTGTGTGCATGTGATTTTTCCTCCCTGCTAAATCCTGGCTCGTCTCCATGACAGCCATACTTGCTGCGCGTTTCCCGCGTGTTTGCCCCCTGGAATCCCAAGCATTGCCTACGGCGACAAATTCCTCATTATTAAAGAAAATGGAGAATTTTCATACTGCCATTTACCCGGCCTTTCTCCTAGTATGTTCATCAAGAGAGGAATTTCGGGAGTTCAGTATGTCGGACCCGGGCCGCCCCAAGGGTGACAGTGATGCCAGAGCCAGATTAATTGCCGCCGCGATAGAGTGTTTTACCGAGCGCGGTTATCAGGCGGTTTCAACCCGCAGCATAGCCCGCAAAGCCGGTGTGGATGCGGCCATGATCCGTTATTACTTCGGTGGCAAACCGGGGCTCTTTGAACACATGGTCAGGGAAGTCCTGTCACCGGTACTGGCGAAGTTTCAGAGTCTGTCTCAGCAGGGCGCACCCTCAGATTTGGCCGCCCTGATGCAAACCTATTACCGCGCCATCGGCGCCCATCCCAGATTGCCCCGACTGATACTGACGGTATTGCACGAAGGCCAGAGCAGTGAGGCGTTCAGGCTGCTGATGTCGGTCTTTGGGGATGTGCTGCGTCTGTCGCACAGTTGGCTGATGCAATCCCTGGTGGCCAATGGTGCCATTCGTGCCGACGTAGACCCACAACTGGCCCGCCTCAGTCTCATCAGCCTGATGGTGTTCCCCCTGATTGCCCCGCCTGCTTTGGTCGACTCACTGGGGATAGACACCAGCCCGGACGGGCTGATGAGTTTGGTGCCTCATCATATCGCTGTACTTAGCCAGGGCATTTTGGCAAGTGATGCCGGAGATAAATCATGACGTTAATAAAATCCCCCCACTGGGCGGCGCTGTTTGCCCTGTACCTCACCGCTTGTGGCGAGTCCTCGTCTGCCGTATACGGTACTGTGGAGCGTGACCGCTTAACCCTAACCGCGCCTGCCACGGAACTCATTGCCGACATTCAGGTACGGGAAGGCGACAGGGTGAGCGCAGGCACAGCACTGCTGCGGCTCGACAGCCGCGCCGCCGACGCCAGGCTGGCGCAGGCGATGGCCAATCTCGCTCAGGCGCAAGCCCGTCTTGCCGAGCTGACCCGGGGCGCCCGGGATGAAGAGCTGGCGCGGGCCGAGGCGCGGCTTGCCGGTGCCAGGGCAACCCTGAATGAGGCTAGGGCCCAGTATGATCGTACAGTCCGTCTGGTGGCTGAGAAGGTGCTGACCGCCGCCGACCTCGACAGGGCCGTTGCCGGTAAAGACAGGGCCCAGGCCGATGTCGACAGTGCCAGTCAGGCGCTGAAGGAATTGATTGCCGGTACCCGCAGCGAGCAGTTATCGCAGGCTGCTGCTGCAGTGGATGCCGCCCAGGCTCAGGTGCTGCTTGAGCAAAAGTTAAAGGCGGATTTAACCCTAATTGCCGCTCGGGATGCCGTGGTGGACCTGTTGCCCTGGCGGGTGGGGGACAGGGTGAATCAGGGGAGCCAACTGGTGGGCTTGCTCGCCCAGGATGCTCCCTATGTCCGGGTCTATCTGCCTGCCTCTGCCCTCGATAAACTGCTTCCCGGCGCCGAGGTTGGAGTGCGGGTGGATGGGCGGCCAGAACCGGTTATGGGCAAGGTGCGCAATGTCCGCAGCGAACCCGCCTTTACTCCCTTTTATGCCCTCAACGAGCGTGACAGGGCTCGCTTGATGTACCTGGCCGATATCGACCTGCCGGTAGACGCAGGTTTGGCTTCCGGGCTTGCGGTGGAAGTCTTGTTGCCGGAGGCAAACCATGAGTGAGGTTCCCGCGACCGAAACCCGCGCCACAATGCCTCAGGCGAATGTTCCTCTCGCAATCGAGACCCGAGGTATGACACGGCAATTTGGTGCTCTCAAGGCAGTGGATGGCGTGGACCTGGCGATTCCCCGAGGCAGCATCTTTGGATTTCTCGGCCCCAATGGCTGCGGCAAGTCCACCTCCATCCGTATGCTGACCGGGCTGCTTAAGCCCACCAGCGGTGATATCCGGGTGCTGGGTGAGCCCCTCAAGGGCGCAGAAGAAAAACTGCGCCGCCGCATCGGTTATATGACCCAGAAATTCTCTCTGTACGAGAACCTGACGGTGCTGGAGAACCTGAGATTTGTGGCACGCATCTACGGTCTGCAAGGCAATCAAGTCAAAGACAGAATAGCGCAGCTGTTATCCCTCTACAGCCTCGCCGGCCGTGAAGGCCAGATGGCGGGCTCCATGAGTGGTGGGCAGAAACAGCGGCTGGCGTTGGCGGCCGCCACCATACACGAGCCAGAGCTCTTGTTTCTCGATGAGCCCACCTCGGCGGTGGATCCGGAAAACCGCCGCGAGTTCTGGGAGCGTCTGTTCGATCTCTGTGCCAAGGGCTGCACCATTTTGGTTTCCACCCACTACATGGATGAGGCCGAGCGTTGCCATGGGCTTGCCATTCTGGAGCGGGGCATCAAGCGTGCCGACGGCTCGCCCAAGGCGCTGATGCAGGCCATGGGGGCCAGGGTGGTGGAAATCGGTGGCCAGGACTTAAGAACACTCAAGCAGCAATTGTTGGCCGAAGCGCCGGTATTGTCGGCGGCGCAGATTGGCAGTCGGCTGCGGGTGCTCATTCGTAGCCAGATAGATGACCCCGTGGCCTGGCTTGGCCAGCGCGTGGGGGCGAGGGAAATGGACGAGGTACGTCCCAGCCTCGAGGATGTGTTTGTGACCTGCACCGGCCAGCGGGCCGGGGGAGGTGCCCATGTGGCTTAGAATTCTGGCCATTCTCACCAAGGAGCTTAAACAGCTGTCACGGGACCGCATGACCTTCGGCATGATAGTGATGATCCCGCTGGTACAGCTGATGCTGTTTGGCTACGCCATCAATACCGACGCCAGGCATCTGCCTGCCGGTTTGGTGGACATGAGCGGCAACAGCCAGGGAAGGGCTCTGGTGCAGGCGGTTTCTGCTACCCAAGTGGTCGACTTTGTTGAGCACTATCAGTCGATTGCCCAGGCTGAAGAGGCCATTACCGCTGGACATGTGAAGGCTGCACTGGTGATCCCGGCTGACTTTGGCGCCCGGCTGGTTACCCATCCACAGGCACAGACCGGCAAGGGGACTTATTTTTCGCGCCCGGTGGCGCAGTGGCTGGTGGATGGTTCAGATACCGTGGTGGCCTCCACCATCAAGTCACTCAGAACCATGCCCCTTGCTGAAGTGCTTGGGCTGCCGGTGCCCGAGAGCACCGCCACCATGGAGGTGGTGATGTACTTCAACCCCGAGCAACGTACCGTGGTCAACATAGTCCCGGGTCTCCTTGGGGTGATACTGACCATGACCATGGTGCTCTTTACCTCGGCCGCGATTGTGCGGGAGCGGGAGCAGGGCAACATGGAGTTTTTAATTACCACGCCGGTCAAGCCACTGGAGCTGATGCTGGGCAAGATTTTGCCCTACGTGCTGGTGGGCTTTGTGCAGGTGGCCATTATTCTTGGGGCGGGTAAGTTATTGTTCGCCCTGCCCATACGCGGTGGACTCGACTCGCTGGCGTTGGCGGCCATGCTGTTTATTCTGGCAAGCCTCACCCTCGGGCTGGTGATTTCCACCATAGCCCGTACCCAATTGCAGGCAATGCAGATGACAGTGTTTATCCTGCTGCCATCCATTTTGTTGTCCGGCTTTATGTTTCCTTACGAAGCCATGCCGGTGCCGGCGCAGTGGATTGCCGAAGCCTTGCCGGCAACCCACTTTATGCGCATGTCGCGGGCCATTATCCTGCGGGATGCCGAAGTGACGCAGCTGGGATTCGATGCGCTCTGGTTGTTGGGTTTCTGCGCCCTGGGGCTGCTGGTCGCGACCCTCAAATTCAACAAACGACTGGACTGAGGCGGGTCCCTTGGCACTGACAAGCGGCCGCTTCGGGGTTACACTGCCAAAGTCTCTTGATTGAATTGAGGTTTCTCCATGGTAAGGATGCTTTGGTTGTTGGTGTTTTTTGCCGTATTCCTCTGGTCGGCGGTGGGCCCATTTGACCGCTTTACCTGGTTTTTGGAAGTGGTGCCCGCACTGATTGGGTTTGCAATTCTTGCGGCCACTGAGCGGCGTTTCCCTCTCACGCCCCTGGTGTATGGCCTTATCCTTATTCACTGCGTGATCCTGATGGTGGGCGGTCACTACACCTACGCCGAGGTGCCGCTGTTCGACTGGCTGAAAGAGCCCATGGGCTGGGAGCGCAATAACTACGACAAAGTGGGCCATTTTGCCCAGGGCTTTATCCCTGCCATGATCGCCCGTGAACTGGTGCTGCGACTGGGGGTAATGACCAGGGGCAACTGGTGTAATTTCTTCGTGGTGTGCTTCTGCCTGGCGCTAAGCGCCTTTTACGAACTCATCGAGTGGTGGGTGGCCATTGCAAGTGGCGAAGGCGCCGAGGCCTTTTTGGGGACTCAGGGTTATGTGTGGGACACCCAATCCGACATGGGCTTCGCTTTACTTGGCGCCATAGTGGCCTTGCTCAGTTTAAGCCGCTGGCATGACCGCCAGTTGACGGCACTGAAGCCGCCAGGCTGATAGCCGCGCACCTTTAAAACCGCCTTCGGGCGGTTTTTTGCTTTTCAGCGTCAGTCGTTTTCGCCATCTCCGCTGGGAGAGGCCTTGTTTTTGCGTTGCTCCTGCTTGGCCTCATCGAGCTGTTTCAGGGATTCGGTGGGGATGGGAAAAAGCGATATCAGCGGGAAAAATGCCAGAAAGAGGTAGGCGCCCCTGGGCATATTTCTCGCCCAGCGGTACAGGCGCCACATCAGCCAGGGTAATACAGCCAGCATGAGTATGACAAAGCCAATCAGCGGCAGCTTATCCATGGTCGATTTCCCTTATGCAGTTGGCAATATGTCCTTATGGCTTTGATATGGTGCTGAATCGTTAACTATCAAGTGGACGCTGCCGCATAGGCCGCGCGTCCGTTGCAGCGTCCGCCTGTCCGGACGGACAGCCTTGAGTGTCCGTTGTGGGTGAACGGACAACCGGGGAGAGTGTCCGGTTTTGTTTAGATTTTAAAAAAATCAATCTTAGTCAGTGTGTTACATGTTTGGCACGGGAGTTGATTCAGTCAGTCTGTCCAACAGGGACGAACAATTCACTCAAGGAGTTTTGCCATGAATCATCTGACCATAAAAAATCTGACCGTAAAAAGCCTGCTGCTGGCCAGTTTGTGTGTGACGCCGTTTTGCCAAAGTGCAGAAGTCGGCCATCTGGAGCAGGATATTCGCGATGGTCTCAGACAGGCGCAGCAGCAGGGACTGGTGAGCGAACAAAGTGATATCCGCCTCGAGCAGAGCCTATCTGTTTCAGCGCTGACGCCCACGATGTCAATAGACTCCATGGCCGATAGCCGGGTGCAGATGCAAGCCCTGCCGTTGGAGTCGGTCAGCCGTTTGTTGCCGGATTCATTCGATAGTGTTTCGCTAACAGCGAGGGATTAAGCATTATGAAATCTGCTTATGCCGCCGGAGCCGTGACTCTCCCATGGCCCGGTGGTGACAGACAGAGTCGTCAGCTAAAACACAGGGAATAGGGCCGCTCAAGCAAGTTTTTGATATCGGCCATGGAAAACACCCGCGTCAACTCACCAAAACTGTCCCCATGGAAAAACACTCTGACAACCGGCAGTGAGAACACCCCAAGCTGTCCACAAAGCACTGCCCCTGAGGCCTGGCAATCGATATAGGCCAGCGTCATGGCAGGGAACTCTGTCGCCAGCAAGGTGGCAATTCTTGGCTTGAGCGCCTGGCATACGCCGCAGTCTTTTCCGCCAATCAACAGCAATAGCCCCGGATGTTGCACAAGTGCCTCGGCCAGTTGTTGCGGCGTTTCCAGCGTAAGCATGTCAAAGTCTCTCAATCTGCATGTGATAGCGCATTTTGCCACAATTTTTTATAAGGCGGCCTGGATGCAATTTGACACCATGAGCTGACTGTATCCCGTCGGTGTTGGCGCTACACTGAATGTCTACAAAGCTTGGTATTCCAAAGGGAGATGCCTGATGAAAAGTGCGCTTAAATCCATTGCAGTGATGAGTTTGTTCTTCTTGCTGCTGGCCTGTTCAAGCAACCGTCTCAGCCGTGATGAGTGGGAGTTGAAGGTGAACGACTCCATTAGCCAGTGGCAACTGGAGAGCGTGAAAAAAGTGAATACCTTCAGGCTCGACAGCTGGGCCAGTTTGGGGGAAAAGCATCTGATCCTGCGAACCAGTCCCGGCAAGCCGTATTTGGTTGAGCTGGATTCCCGGTGTCCGCAACTGCACTTTGCCAGGGCGCTGATGCTTGATCAGGCCATGTCCACCAGTTTGGATGCGGGCTTTGATTCGGTGTTTACAGCCCAGGAGCCGCATATAAAGTGCCGGATAAAGACCATCTATCCCCTCAACAGGGAGCAGGATAAAGCCTTACTGGCGTTGGATAAGCAGGCTGCTGAAGACTAAACCGCCAATCTCAGGAGCTTAACAGGACAGCAGCTTACAGCAATTCTTTCCTGCCGCTTTGGCCTGATAGAGCGCAGAGTCGGCCAGGGAACAGAGAGTGTGTTCCTGCTCCATTTGCTGCCCCGGCTCCAGGGTCGCGATGCCGAGGCTCGACGTCAGCTGCAGCCCATCTTCTATTCTGATATTCAGGTTTTCGATAGCGGCGCGCACCTTTTCGGCAAGCCCGAGCCCCGCGGCGGCGTTTGTATTGCCAAGCACCAGTGCAAACTCATCACCACCAAAACGGCAGGCCAGATCTGTGGGGCGTTGACACACCGACAAGAGCACCTGACTGACCTGCTGTAAATGCTCGTCTCCCACCAGATGGCCGAAATGATCATTGCAGGCTTTGAAGTGGTCCAAATCCAGTAAAATCAGGGTGAGTGGGACTTGCTCCCGTTGGCTTCTGCGCCATTCGTTGTGTAAAAAGCTGTTGAATAAACGCCGATTGGCGAGGCCGGTCAGCGGGTCATGCATCGACAGCTTGGCAACCTTCAGTTCCAGCAGTTTTCGCTCGGTGATATTGACATGGGCAATGGCAAAATAGCGCGACGCCAGACCGGCAATTTCGGTCGTCCGCATCATAAACCAACGCTGGGTTGTGGGGCTGTGGCAGGGGTATTCAAGGTAAAACTGCGCTCCTTCACCTGCCATCACCCGCCTGATGCCTTCTGCGGCAGTTTTGCTGAATGACTCGGTCGCGCCATCGCAAACCCGCAAGTAGTTGGTACCAAGCCAGTTGTGTCCCTGTGTCATGCCGTTCTCTTCGGCAAACTTGTTCCAAGCAAGGTTGGTGTAGACGATGGTGCCCTGGATATCGATGACAACCACCTGATCTTCAACCGAATTCAGCAGTGCCTGCAGGCACAGGGCGCTGTCGGCAAAGGTGGTTGTCTCAAGCAGAGCGGCATCATTCATTCAATCTTCCCCGGCGGCCGTAACAGTAAACAAGCGGTCAAATGTGGATGAACACCGGCCACCTGGCGTTGAGTAGAGTCGTATTCTTGCCATTTTCGAGTGCGTTGGCACCGTGTGGAACGCTTTCCAACGAGCCTGGCATGTGTGCAAACATGCCAAGCAAAGCCCTCCATGGCAAGAACGCCGGTCGCAATTGTCGATACAGCGCTAATTTGTGGTGTCAGGTTTTCGCACGCTCCCCGGTTCCGCAAAATGTCACCGGTGGAATGTCAGTAAATCAAAGGCCGATACGTTTGCCACCGGGAGGTTATCCGTTGGCCCCTGAGGCGGTTATCTGGTCGCTTTACCCATAGTTTCGATAGCAGTGACCCGAGGTGTCGGGGATAAATTTTTTGATTGAGTGGTTTGGTGAAACGCCCTATTGGGACAAGGCTCTGGAATACGAGGAACGCGCGCATCAGGGATAAACAAAGCGCCGCGATAGCGGCGCTTTTCTTCGTACCATGAGCCATGACTCTAGTGGATATCAATCCGTTGGCAGCGTTCTTTTTTGACCTCTGTCTTTGGCAGGGTCAGGTATAACATGCCGTTTTCGAATCGGGCATCGATGGCAGTATCGTCAACGTTGTCAGGCAACTGGAAGCGGCGGGTAAATTGCCCGTGGAACCGCTCATTCAGATGCTGCTTATCGTCGGTGTGCTCATACTTGCGTTCGCCGCTGAGAACCAGATAGCCATCTTCAACGGCCAATTGGATGTCATCCTTACTGATCTCGGGCATTTCGACTTTCAGCTGATAGCTTTCGGCGTTTTCGCTGATATCGGTCGCAGGTAACCAGTTGCGCTGGCCATTTACCATGGCGGTAGGCCAATGCAACATGGGCTCAAACCGGCGCAGCATGTCGTCGAAAGTTTCAGCAGGATTCCAGGGACGCAGTTTCATGGTGTCCTCCTTACAGACGTCCGTCCTGTCTCACTTCAACGAAGGGGAGAACTACATCTCCCTTGAAAAATTATGGTCTTTACCCAGTGCTTTTCAAGGCTTCAAAGGCCTGTTCGTGTGCCTGGCGTGTCCCGAAATATTGCCAGCCTTGAGTGAGGTTTTCAGCGGTCAGGGGGCGGCTGTTTGACGTTGGCGGAATGGTAGAAGGCAAGTGTCATGGCGACTGTCATGGGCAGGGCAATGGCCAGCCCTGTGATCAGGCTGTCCATGGCAACACCGCAGGCTATGCCTATGGCAAGTCCGGGTCCAAGCGCTGACAGCAGCGCAGTGAATTTGGTTTTCATTGGAGTCGTCCCTGATGCCTGATTGATTCAATGCCGTGCGTCCGGCCTGTATCACATGGCAGTTCATCCGCGTCCAAACAGCCCCACCTCAACCGTCAGAAAGCGGCGCAGTGGCTTAAGCTCTGGACATAAAGTGGTGATTGCTGCGTCCGGCTGTGTAAGCTGTACTCAACTCAGAGTCGGGAGATTTCACGCTTCAGCTCGTAGCCGGGTTCGGTCACTATGGCCTCCAGCGCCGCGATACGGGCCTTGAGGGCGGAATTTTCTTCGGACAAGGCTTTTACGTCGATTGGGGAGCGGGTGCGCTGGCTTCGAAAATAACTGGTCAGGACCTGGGCTGCGAAAGCGGCCAGCATGATCAGGGTGACTGCGGTTAACTTATCCATAAGGTGTCTCCTTGATATTTCAGGTTTTCTCTGTGGTTATTGCCGGGGAAGCTCCCCGGCAACCTGGGGTATTGGCCATTACAGACCAAACACCACCTTTTCACTCTTGAGCGATCTTTCCATGGTGAAGGCCAGTACCAGCGCGATGGCCAGGGTCCCGGCCGAAGTCGCCAGCAGCTGCATCATCGGCAAGTCTTTGCCCTTTACCAGTTCCATCAGCGCCTGCTGCTGGCCTGAGATAGGCAGCCAGGCCAGTACGTCGGGCGCGATTTGGTAGGTGGAGGCCATGGCCAGCGCCAGGGGCACAAACAGCACCATGGTGAGATAGGACTGCGCCTCTTTAAAGGTTTTGGCCATAAAGGACACGGCCAACTCGAGGCTGGCGGCCAGCAGGGCAACCGGCAGGGCGACCAGCAGCATCACCAACATAAATCTGGGGTCCAGATTGATGGCAAATCCCAGTTCCTGCCAGGGCACCATGGCGTAGGCAAACTTGGACACGAGCAAGATCAGCACTACCCCCAGGATGGCAAAGCCGGTCACCGCCAGGATTTTCGACCACACCAGCTCGCGGGTGCTGATGGGATGACTCAGCAGCAATGCCAGGCTGTTACGCTCACGCTCACCGGCGCTGGTGTCGATGGCCAGGTTCATGCCCGAGATAAACACCGAGTAAATCATGGTGAAGATGGCCAGACCCAGGATCATGCCGCCCTTGGAGTCGGCGGTGGCCTCATCCTGCAGCTCCACATTGAGGGGCTGCACCACCCTTGGGTCAATGCCACGGGCAATGAGTCTCAGACTGCCCATTTCGGCGCTGTATTGCTGAAGCAATGCTTGCAGGCGGCGAATGGACTTTTGCAGCTTTTCGTCTGAATTGTCGGCCACCAGCGTCACCAGTGCCGCTTCCCCTTTGGCCATCTGCGCCGGATATTCTTCGGCGATGACGAGGCGTATGGGTTTGGCCTGAGTCGCATCGTCGCTGTGGCTGACGCCCTTGCTTTCGAGGTAATGCACCAGATCCTTGGCCTTCGCGGCATTTTCTATCTTGATGAAGAGGTCATCCGGACTGGAGAGCTGATTTATCAGCACCATAAAGAGACCAGACATGATTAGCGGCGTACCTATGGCGTAATAGAGGCCCGCCATCACGGAGCGCTTGTCCCGGAGCGCATCGAGAAACTCTTTGCGCAGCATTGTCAGTATCCGTTTCATGCGGCAATCCCCTCGTCGGTTCCAATCAGTTGAATAAAGGCTTCTTCCAAAGAAGCGTGTCCGGTTTGTTCACACAGCTCGGCGGGGCTGCCCACGGCAACCACTTCACCACGGGCCATCACGATCACCCTGTCACAGAGCGCGGCGACTTCCTGCATCACGTGGCTGGAGAAGAGGACGCAGTGTCCCTGGGCGCGTAAATCACTCAGCATGCCCCTCAGCACCCGGGTACTCATCACATCCAGGCCGCGGGTGGGCTCATCGAGGATGATGTTTCGCGGTTGATGCACAATGGCCTGCGCCAGTGCGGTTTTCATTCTTTGTCCCTGAGAGAAGCCTTTACAGCGACGGTCAGCAATGTCCTGCATGTGCAATTGAGCCAGCACCCGGGTGGTGGCCTCATCGGCTGCGCGGCCATTTATGCCCGACAGTTCGGCGAAAAAGCGGATGTATTCCCTAGGAGTTAAGCGTTCGTAGAGGCCAAAGGGGTCCGGAAAGAGTCCCAGGGCCTGCTTGGCGATAATGGGCTGCTCGGCCACATCAACCCCATCGATGATGGCATTGCCCTCATCGGGCTTCAGCAGGCCAAACAGGGTGCGCAGACAGGTGGTTTTCCCTGCGCCGTTGGGGCCAAGCAGTCCGGTGATCTCACCGTCACGGGCCTCAAAACTAAGGTTGTTGAGTGCCTGTACCTGGCCAATTTTTTTGTATAAGCCATTCACTTTAATCATGATTTATTCCTTATTGGCCAAAGGGCTTACGGCAGGCAGTGGCTCGACCGTACTGGCATTGAGATAAAAACCCCGGCGGATATCCTTTTGCAGGCAGTCTGTGTCCAGCGCATCGACAGCGCCTTCGCTGACAAATTCGGCAATGATGCCACTGGCACAGGATTCACGGGCGATACCATGGCCCGAGTAGGGCGCCACCAGATGGCGGGCATTGGGCATGTTCGCCATGGCCATCTCGGCCCAGCTCGGCGGGGTGGCAGGGTCCAGCTCACCGGACAAGAGGAGCACCGGCAGCTTGGTGTCCACCGCGTCGGCAAAGGAAGCATCCATGGTGGGCACCTGCCAAACGCTGCAGGCTTTTTGCAGGCCATCGAGCATCAGCTTGCCGTAGTAACTCTGTTGCAGGCGCTGTTGCAGGTCGGCATCAATGCGATGCATGTCTTCGCCGCACACCACGGAATTGTGCATACCGGCGGCCAAATCCAGGCTGCCCAGAGTCATGCCGTACAAACCGAGAATGCTTTGATAGTTGCCTTTTGACGCTTCGTGGATGGCCAGCGGCAACAGGGCGCGGGTAGTGGGTGAGTAGAGGGCCAAACGCACTACTCCGGCAAACTTACTGCGGGTGAGCAAAAACTGCTGTGGCTCGCCGGTGAGGGGATGATTAACGCCAATATCCACCGGGCTTTGAGCCAGGCGGTTGTGTACGGCGGCCAGCTCGTCGGCCAGTTGCGGGAAGCGCGCCTGGCAGGCGGTATTCCCGGCACAGTCTTTAAGCATCAATGCCACGGCACGGTCAATGGCTTCACCAATGGCCAGTACCGATTGCTGCATGGGCACAACACCATCCAGGGTGACGGTTGCCAGCGCCTCAGGGTAGTGGCGCAGGTACAGCTGCCCCATGCGGCTGCCGTAAGACACGCCGTAAACGTGCAGCTTTTGGTAACCCAGAGCCTTTCGTACGGCTTCGAAGTCGCTCAGTGCAGTGACACTGCCATACTGGCTGATATCGGCCTCCTGGGTAGCCAGGCACGCGCGGGTTTCGGCAATCATGTCGGCGTTTTCATCGTCGATGGCCAGGGGATCCAGGCCGTTGTCGCTGCAGGCCAGCAAGTTGGAGCGACCGGTGCCGCGCTGATCGATGAGCAGTATGTCACGGGTCTGACGCACCTTGCGGAACATGCTGTTAAAACCTGCGGCATTGTCGATGGCGGATTGGCCGGGGCCACCTGCGATGGCGAGAAACGCCTCACCGGGAAAGCTGGGCTTGATGGCAGGCAAGACGGCGTAGTGGATATCTATTTGTTTGCCATCGGGCTTTGCGGGGTTTTCCGGTACTGTAACCAGGCCGCACAGGGCGCGATCGGAGATGTCCTTCAGATAGCAGCTCTGTGGCCCGTTGCTTGCCGGGCGTTCCAGTATGTCTGTCGCCATGGCATGGCTTTTCAAGGCCATCATCGCCAACAGGGCTGCACCGGCAAGCCGGGGAGCCTTGTGGGCAAGTTGGCGTAAATTCCTTAGCTTCATAAGACCTATTTCCTTTTTGCAATCCTGGCCGACTGTGTTAGTTTATAGTGTATCGGTGTATCAATGTATTAATACAGTGATTCAAGGCTAATGTTAGAACTCCTCAATGTCAACCCCTCGAGTGGCGAGCCGATTTACCGGCAGTTGCACGAGCAGATAGTCAGACTCATAGTCTCTGGGCAGTTATCCCCGGAGACAGTGCTACCGTCTGTGCGCCAGATGGCGGAATATCTGGCGGTCAATCCCATGACGGTATCGCGCGCCATCCAGCAGCTGGTGGATCAGGGCTATCTGGAGCGCCGACGTGGTCAGGCTACCCGGGTGGCTGAGAGCAGCGGCAGCCACGCCACCTCGGGGGCGCAGCTGCTGACGCCTGAGCTGGAAAAGCTCTGTCAGCAGGCGCGACAACTGGGCGTAGACCTTGATGAACTTAAATCTCTGCTCGACAGCATCTGGCAATGAGGCCTGAAGGATGGACATGGAACTGATGAACGATGGCCCGCTGCTTGAAATCCGGGGACTGAGAAAACGCTTCGGTGACAAGACGGCATTAAATGGCGTGGATCTCACCCTGGAAAGCGGCATGGTGGTGGGGCTGCTGGGGGAAAATGGCGCCGGTAAATCTACTTTGATGCGCTGTATCCTCGGCCTGATGGACGCCGATGAAGGCGAAATCAGCACCCTTGGACAAGCGCCTGCGACGCTCTCGGCCAGCACCAAGGCCCGCATTGGTTATGTGCCGCAGCAACACTATGGCTACGAAGGCTTCAGTGTTGAGCGGGCCTTGTCGCTGCATGCCAGTTTTTACCCCGATTGGGACCCAAAGCTTGAGCAGAGCTGGATGAAGCGCTTCGGTCTTGACCCCAAGGCGCAGGTAAATCGCCTCAGCGTGGGGCAGCGCCAGTCGCTCGCCATCATCATGGCCATGGCCTACCGTCCAAGCCTGTTGGTCCTCGATGAACCGGTGGCGAGCCTTGATCCATCTGCCCGTCGCCGCTTTATGGGCGATCTTTTTGAGCTGGCGCTGGAGTCGGGGTCGGCGGTCATTTTCTCATCCCACATCACCTCAGATCTGGAGCGGGTCGCCAGTCATGTAGCGCTGCTCAAAGACGGCCAGTTGCTTATTATGGGTGAGCTGGACGCGGTGCGTGAATCGGTACGCTTGCTGACGCTGGCCGAAGGCAGCCAGTTGCCGGGTGCTTATCGGGTGCTTGGGCGACAGGGTAACCGGGTGCTGGTGGATGGCTTCGGCGGTGAATCCTTCCCCGGGCTGCTGGGCGTGGACACTGTGAATCTGGAGCAGCTCTTTATGGAGCTGCACCCATGAGAGCCCTGACAAGCTTTTGGTCGCTCTGGTGTAAAGACGTTGGCAGCGCCAGCTTTATTGGTATGGGAGCCCTGTTTGCTGTGGTGTTTGTGCCCATGGCCTTGGTGCTGGGCAAAATCGACGAGGCGGGCTTTATGTTGAGCTTTGCAATCATCGGCTTTTCCAGCGCTATCGCCTGGCAGTGGAACCGCCTGCACGCCGCCGAATGGAGCCTGATTAACCCCGGTTTTAAGGCCATGGTACGCCAACAGTCATTGGCGCTGATAGGTGCCAGTGTGGCTATCATCCTGGCCAGCTGGGTATGGCTGGATGTGCCCCTTGGTTACGGTGGTCTGGCACTACTGCTTGGCGCTGGCTTTTTATGGCTTTGCAGTCGCCGCCCCGGCAACTTTTATCTGTCCATGGTGGCCTTTTTTGCCATAGTGCTGTTTAAACCCCTGCTGGCGTTGGCGCCCATTATTAACTCCCTGGCCCTGCCACTGGCGTTGTTGGCCTGGATATGGCTGGATGCCAGGCTGTGGCATACCCAATGGCAGCGTGGCGCTGTGAGTATTTACTGTAACGGTATGACCACCGGTGGTTTTTTCCTGCCAAGCTGGCGATGGTTGCAACCAACCAGGGCCGTGGATGCCTGGTTGTTCCCCTTCAGTTATTTCGGTGGCCCGGCCATTAACGCCTTTTTGCTGTTAATCCCTGTGATGGCACTGCTCGTCAGTGTGCTGCTGAAAATAAAGGGCAGCGACACCAGCTTTTTGCACCTGTGGGTACAGTTTTCGGTGATGATGAGCGCCATGGCCCATTGGACCCGCACCATGCGCTGGCATTCAGTGGATGGCCTGCTGATGCTGCCGCTGTTTTCGGGCTGGGATGATTTTTGTCAGCGCTACTATCGCGCTCAGCTGCGTTTTTTACTGCTGACAGCGCTTAGCATGGCGCTGACCGCTGCCGTGGCAATTGGCCTGTTTGCCTTACCCGTTTGGCTGTGGCTGCTCACCATTCTGGCCACCGTCTGGGGGGCGGCGCTGATAATGGCTCTTGGGGTATTCTGTCGTAACAGTTTGCATACTACAGCACTGATGTTACTGATGATTTTACCTCTGGTGACCGTGGATGTTGCCATTCGATTCAGCCTCAAAGGTGAGATAGATAGCGGGCTGTGGCTCGCGGTAAATGCAGGACTTGTGGTGATTAGCCTGCTTTTGATGCGGGCCACCGCAGGACGTCTGCCAAGGGCATAATCCTCCTTAACCCACGACTGTGCCACCCATAAACTCCATGGGTGGCGCTCACTCTTTCGACAATTTTAGAGTAATAACTCTTACCTTTGTGTGTGCCTTGGGCTAGAATGCCGCCAAAAAGAGGAACAGTTGTAAGCCAAAGTGGCTGCAAGGTCCCCGGTTTATCAGGCAGGTAACTCATGTCACTCGAGCAATTTCATCTGGTCAGGCTGCTCAAAGCCAAGACTCAACAAAATCCCGATGCCATCGCCCTGAAAGGCTTCGAAACGGCCGCTCCCTGGGATGCTGTCAGCCGCAAGACCTTCGATCACAGCAGTGACAGTCTGGCGATGCAATTGATTGCCGGTGGGTTGGACGTGCAGGCCAGGGTGGGTATTATGTCGAACAACTGTCCACAGTGGACGGTTGCCGATGTGGCCGCACTCAAGGCCCGCGCCGTGGTCGTGCCCATCTATCCCACCAGTACCCTCGAGCAGGCGGCTTACATACTCAATGATGCCGAAGCCAGTTGGCTGTTTGTGGACAATGCCGAGCGCTATGGGCTTGCCTGCGAGCTGCGTGCTCTGTGCCCACAGCTCAGGTCGATAGTGGTGTTTGATGACGCTGTGACCCTGGTCCATGGTAATGACTTCCACCTGAGCCAGCTTTTGATGTCTGCACCCGATGGCGAAGCGGCCAAGGAGTTGGGAACCCGCCTGGCGCAGGCCAATCTGGCTGACTTGCTGACACTTATCTACACCTCGGGCACCACGGGGGAGCCCAAGGGCGTGATGTTGCCCCACAGAGCCATAGCGTCCACCATTCGCCAGCACGACAAACGCCTGGCCTTTACCGAAGGTGATGTGTCGCTGGCGTTCTTGCCACTGAGCCATATATTCGAACGCGCATGGAGTTTTTATGTGCTTGGCCGCGGCGGCTGCAATGTGTACCTGACCGACACCAATCGCGTAAAAGAAGCCATAGCGGCGGTGCGTCCTCACACCCTGTGTGTGGTGCCCCGCTTCCTTGAAAAAGTCTACAGTGCGGTGCAGGACAAGTTGTCCCGGGCGCCGGCATCCCGCAAGGCCCTGTTTGCCTGGGCCATGTCAGTGGGTGGGCGCCGCTTTGAAGTGGCTCAGGGCCGCGCCAAAGGTGGCTTGTTGTTATCCCTGCAGGCCAGATTGGCTGACAAACTGGTGGGCAGCAAGATCCGTGACGTGCTGGGTGGCAGACTAAAATTTATGCCCTGTGGCGGTGCGGCGCTTAACACCGATGTGGGCGCCTTTTTCAATGCGGTCAATGTGCCCGTGCTCTGTGGTTATGGTCTCACCGAAACCACGGCCACGGTAACCTGTAATACCCTGGATAACCGGGTGCCCGGATCCAACGGTCAGTGTTTGCCCGAGGTGGAAATCCGCATCGGTGAAAACGATGAAATTCTGGTCCGTGGCGATACCGTGATGACCGGCTATTACAAGCGCCCCGAAGATACCGCCAGCGCCTTTGACGATGGCTGGTTTAAAACCGGTGATGCCGGGCGACTGGATGAGGCCGGTAACCTCTTTATTACCGATCGTATCAAGGAGCTGATGAAGACCAGTAACGGCAAATACATCGCACCCCAGCGGGTGGAAGGTGTTGTGGGTCGTTGCCCCTTTATCGAGCAGGTGGCGGTGATTGCCGATGCCCGCAACTATGTGACAGCGCTGATTGTGCCAGCCTATGAGGCGCTGGAAGCCTGGGCCGGGGAAAAAGGGCTCAAGTACGAATCCCCATTGGAACTTATCCGCCACAGCCACGTGCTGGAGCACTTTGAAGTCCGGCTTAAGCTGATGCAGGAAGGGCTGGCCGGGTTTGAACAAATCAAGAAGTTTACCCTGCTGCCAGATGCCTTCACTACGGAGTCGGGGCTGATTACCCCTACGCTGAAGCTGAGGCGCAAGGTGATTTATCACAAGTATCAGCGGGAAATCAGTGCCATGTACGGCAACTGAACCCAATGAGATAACAGGCCGCCTTCTGGCGGCCTGTTATTTTCTGTCATGGTCTTGAGAGCCTGATATACTGTTGGCGCCTATTAGAATCAAAATCCAACAGGAACAGTAACCTATGGCACAGTTTGACCTCAGCATTCAGCCCAGATTCAACGAAACCGATGGTTTGGGCCATATCAATAACACGGTGATCCCCGTCTGGTTTGAGGCCGCCCGCGAGCCGATTTTTGCCATCTTTAATCCCGAGCTGGACCTAAACCACTGGAACCTGATTGTGGCCGGGTTCACCATCGCTTTTACGGCGCCCACCTATTACGGCAAGCAGGTTGAGGTGGTTTCCCGCATCTCCCGTATCGGTAACTCCAGTTTTGAAGTGCTGCAGCAGAGTTTTCAGGCCGGTAAGATGACCGCCGAAGCCAAAACCACCCTGGTGCATTACGACTACCAGACCGAAAAGAGCGTGGCGATTCCCGCCGATATCCGCGAGTTGCTTGGCGCCTACCTCACCGCCTGACGTCAGTTTCCTTGCCAACAAAAAAGCCAACCCAAGGGGTTGGCTTTTTGATGTCCGGTTCTGCGTCAGTAACGCAGAACTGCGAATTACAACCCCGCCAGTTTGGCGCGGGCGGCGTGCAGCTTCTTGTAGCTTTCAATCAAACGCTGATGGCGATCCAGTCCTTCCAGTTTTGTGCTGGTTGGGGTGAGGCCATAGAAACGCACTGAACTTTCCACCGAGCCGATGACCGCATCCATGGTCTCTTCGCCGAACATGCGGGTGAGATTAGGGCGGTAGTCTTCCAGCGCGAGCTCATCATCCAGGCTGATCTCCAGTACTGCCGACATGGCCTGATAGAAGAGGCCGCGTTTTACCGTGTTGTCGTTGTACTGCAGGAAGGTCTCGGTCAGTTCCTGGGCCGCTTCAAGCTCGCCCAGCGCCAGGTAGCACAGCAGCTTGAGCTCGAGAATGGTCAGCTGACCCCAGACGGTGTTTTCATCGAACTCGATACCAATCAGGGTGATGATGTCGGTGTAGTTATCCAGCTCGCTCTCTTCTAAGCGCTCAACCAAATCGGCAAGCTCATCGTCACTCAGGCGATGCAGGTTGAGGATATCTTCGCGGAAATCCAATGCCTTATTGGTGTTGTCCCAAATCAGGTCGGTCACCGGATACACCTCTGAGTAGCCGGGCACCAGAATGCGGCAGGCGCTGCCAAGGGCAGTGAATTCAGCGATGTAGGCCTCAAGACCCAGGTCTTCGAGGATGCCGAACAGGGCGGCGGATTCTTCTTCATTGGTGCCGGAAAAATCCCACTCTACGAATTCATAGTCGTGTTTGGCACTGAAGAAGCGCCAGGAGATCACCCCGGTGGAGTCGATAAAGTGCTCAACGAAGTTCTCCGGCTCCTGCACCGCCATGCTGTTGAAGGTCGGCTTTTGCACATCGTTCAGACCCTCGAAGCTGCGGCCCTGCAGCAGCTCGGTGAGGCTGCGCTCCAGCGCCACTTCGAGGCTTGGGTGGGCGCCAAAGGAGGCAAATACACCGCCGGTGCGTGGGTTCATCAGGGTCACACACATTACCGGGAACTGGCCGCCGAGGGAGGCATCTTTTACCACCACCGGGAAGCCCTGAGCCTCCAGCGCTTCGATACCCGCCACTATGCTGGGGTACTTGGCAAGCACCTCTTTAGGCACGTCCGGCAGGGCAATTTCTTCTTCGATAATTTGGCGTTTAACCGCGCGCTCGAAGATTTCTGACAGACACTGTACCTTGGCTTCGGCCAGATTGTTGCCTGCGCTCATGCCGTTGCTGAGGAACAGGTTTTCAATCAGGTTGGAGGGGAAATATACGGTCTCGCCATCGCTGTGGCGGGTGTAAGGAATGGCGCAGATACCGCGCTCATAGTTGCCCGAGTTGGTGTCCACCAGATGTGAACCGCAAAGCTCGCCATCGTTGTCGTAAATATCCAGGCAATACTCGTCCAGCAGGCCTGCGGGCAGCGAGTCGTCCTCTTCCAGTGGGAACCACTTTTCGTTGGGATAATGCACGAACTCGGCATTGGCAATTTCTTCACCAAAATACTGATCGTTATAGAAGAAGTTGCAGCTGAGGCGTTCGATAAACTCACCCAGTGCCGAACACAGGGCGCTTTCTTTGGTGGCGCCTTTGCCGTTGGTGAAACACATGGGCGAGGCGGCGTCGCGGATGTGCAGCGACCAGACATTGGGCACCAGGTTGCGCCAACTGGAGATTTCAATCTTCATCCCCAGCTCCGCCAGTTTGGTGGTCATGTTGGCGATGGTCTGCTCCAGTGGCAGATCCTTACCCAGAATAAAGGTGCTGTGGTCGGCATCGGGCGTCACCATCAGCATGGCCTGAGCGTCTTCGTCGAGGTTTTCCACGGTTTCGATAACAAACTCGGGGCCAGTCTGGACGACTTTTTTCACGGTGCAGCGGTCGATGGAGCGCAGAATGCCTTCGCGGTCTTTGTCGCTGATGCTCTCTGGCAATTCCACCTGAATCTTGAACTGCTGGTTATAGCGGTTTTCCGGGTCAACGATGTTGTTTTGCGACAGGCGGATACCTTCGGTGGGAATATCCCGCGATACGCAGTACACCTTAACGAAATAGGCAGCGCACAGGGCGGAAGAAGCCAGGAAGTAGTCGAACGGACTGGGGGCGGAGCCATCGCCCTTGTAGCGAATAGGTTGGTCGGCAACCACTGTGAAGTCGTCGAATTTTGCTTCGAGTCTCAGGTTATCGAGAAAATTAACTTTGATTTCCATGGGATAATTCCAGATGTTGCGGGCAAATGCAGTTGCCCTGCGGCAAGACCGCCTAAAAATTAGCGCAATTATCGGCTTTTTTGCCCCATTAGTCTTGGGTTAATTGTGCAGGCACAAATCAGGTTAAAAGAGGAGGAAGTTTGCCGCAGCGCTGCGATAAGGCGTCCTATACTGAGAACAGGCTTGAGGCCCTGCCCAAGATGGCGCAGCCAACCACTCGAGAGTAAGGAATACCAAGGGGTTAACAGTGGCAAAAATTCGCGGGTTTTATGGAATCTTGCTCGTGCTTATCAGCCTGTGTTTTGGTGTCAGGGGCGAAGAGGCGCCACTGGTGTTTATTAATGCCAGGGACGAAAACAACAGCGGCTATAAATGGTTGCAACTGGTGTATGACGAAGCCTTTAAGCGACTCGGCAAGGAATACGAAGTCCGTATATATCCGGATAAGCGAGGCGAACTTTTGTTGGCACAGGGTGCTGTCGATGGCGATCTCGCCCGAACCCAAGACTTTATCGTGCTGCATCCCAACCTGATTTTGGTGCCTGTGGCGGTGGCATGGAGCAATGTGGCAGCGTTAACCACCAGGGAGGACTTGGTCCTGCAACAGTGGGAAGATCTGG
Source organism: Shewanella sp. FJAT-52076 (assembly GCF_019457455.1). Taxonomy (NCBI): domain Bacteria; kingdom Pseudomonadati; phylum Pseudomonadota; class Gammaproteobacteria; order Alteromonadales; family Shewanellaceae; genus Shewanella; species Shewanella sp. FJAT-52076. The sequence continues at coordinate 4,218,485 of NZ_CP080415.1, read as the reverse complement.
CCCTGTACGACCTAAGAGTGGAATACCGCCGTGGCTCTGTATTGGCTGAGACTCGCCTCGTGCCTCTCATCAAGCCGGAAAATCTTTCCATCGCCAATGACTGGGAAACCGGGATTCGAAAATTACTCGCCGGCAGAACCGATGTGTACGTGGATATGGAGGTCGACGTGATGTCGCTGCTCGCCAGCGGCGCCTTTCCCCACGCGAATCTGAAAATGGCGGGTGTGCTGGAAAAAGTTTACGGCTACCCCATACTGCACCCCAAGAATGCTGCCTTGGCCAAACCCCTGGAAAAGGTGTTGGGAAGCATGACCCGTGAAGGGTTAATTGAGTCCTATCGTCGTCAGGCATTGGAAGCCAGCGGCAGTCCTTAATCCGTTCTAATGGCGTATGACGTGGCTTTATCACCATGCCGGGGAGTATGATGGACCCATAAGCAGTTGGTGGAGTGTGGTATGAGCGGTTTTACGCCCGAGTTGGCAGTTGTATTACTGAATCTGGCGATCATAGTGTTGGCTTACGGCTTGGTATATCCCAGAGTTGCAGGCAGCGATTTTCAACGTATTTCCATCTGCGACCTGGGCGCCTCCGGGTTGGCCTTGCTGACAGTGGGGATGAAATACTGGGGTACAGGTGCAGCCTTTAATTTGCTTTTTACTGAGGTGAATTGGTTCTGGTTTACTCTGGTCAGCTACTTTGTACTCGAGCTGCCAGCCATCTTTTGGTACTTCAAAAAATACGGAGTGAAACTCTCCTGAGTCTGTTTTTGCGGCCATTCCTGTTTGGTTGATTCCGGCAGGTTTGGATGGCATTACCCCGTATAGCTGGTGATTTACTTTCATCTATTATCGTTAGGTCATATAAGGTGTTTCTGAGGTGCCTGTGGAGCGAGGCCTTCAATCCGCGACTTCCGTTTGTTGCATTCCAGACATCGTGAGCATGTGTTCCATTACCCAAATAAAAAACTGACAATCGACCTGATACCTCCTTCGATTCGGTGATTTGCTGTCTGTTAAGTGCTGTAGTTCCATCTGGTGCAATGGGTAGGCGTTAGATGACTTTTCAATGATTTGCATTGTTTACGGAGCAATGTATTTCATCTATTTAATCATTGGTCATTAGTTAAAGCGCTGTTTTTAATTAATATTGTTTTATTTGATGATTTTATGGATGCTTTATTTGGTGTCGTTCTGGCGAAGTTGGAACGATGGAATTAGCGTGAAACCTCAGTAAATTTCGGACTGGCCTACCGTGCCCGTGCCAGAGTCTTTAGTGCTATTTGACCACTCAGGCCCAAGCTCAAGTCCCAGCGCAAGCGATTGAATGAGCCTTCGGGCTATGCAGGGCCTAATGCCATTTCACACCTGGCCTGGCGCCATTTTGCCTGAGCAACACAGATGTAAAGAAGAGGTCAAAGCTTAATGGGTGAGAGATATTTATCTGTGGTGCGGTGTGCAGCACATCTCCACCTATCGTTTTTTGAGGTGTTTTTGCCAATATGCCAGAGGAGGTATCCGCGCGGTTTTGTCCGTGGTTCACGGATGCCAGCCCGGTGGTAAGGGGGCGGAAGGTGTGCTGATCTCTTTGGGGGACTAAGCCGGATTCTGGGTCGGTGCCAGCGGCTTAAATAAAAGAGAAGACTCAAAGGTTGCGCTTAACACCTCTGTTTGTAAGTCAGGTCATGAGCGCTTAAGCGCAAAACGTAACGAACAGTTCCGGATGCCGCTGATAATCTGAGCCGTGAATGTGGATCCCGACGACACTTACTCAAAATGAGCAAGCCAATCTTTCAATAGCCGGCTGAGGAGCAGTTGCTCATCCCGGCTTAACTTGGACAGCACCCGATTTTGCGTCTCGACATGACGCGAGAGTACCTGCGCCAGGGTTGAAATTCCCTTGGGAGTCAGACAAACTTCGACACTGCGTCTGTCTTTCTGACAGTGCTCCCGGGCAATAAACCCCTTCGCTTCCAAGCGGTCGAGTCGGTTGGTCATGGCACCGGATGTGAGCATCATGGCAGACAGCAAATCCGACGGTGTGAGCCGATAGGGAGCACCGCTTCGTCTCAGGGTGGCGAGTACATCAAACTCGCCGGGTTTGAGACTATAGGCCTTATGGCAAAGCGCAATTTCCTGCTCCAGATGTTTGGTGAGTCTTGCCAGGCGGCCCATGATACCCATGGAAAGGGTATCCATGTCGGGTTTCTCTTTTGCCCACTGCGCCAGAATTTTATCTACGGCGTCCATATAAAATCTCATACTTTCATTGGTATAAAAGTATATTAGCATAAAGATACTTTACGAAAAGTTTTTTCTGCGTTAGCCTGAAAACAGTCTCAATATAAAGATACTTTGTATGAACATAATTTTAGCCCTATTGACTGCGGCCCTGTGGGGAACCACATATGGGGTGACGCAATACACTTTACCCGACTGGCCGCCCCTGCTTTTGGGGGCAATTCGCGCTCTGCCAGCGGGGGTAATTCTCTGGTGTTTTCGCCCTAAGTTTCCCGTCCGTGATCATGGGTTGGCGCTGCTGAAATTAGGGGCTGTGAACATAGCACTTTTCTTCAGTTTGATTTTTGTCATGGCCCATACCTTGCCATCGGCTATCTCGGGTGTGGGCATGGTGTCCGTTCCCCTGTTTGCGATGATCTTCCAGTTTCTGGTGCTAAAGCATAAGCCTACAGGGCCACAGATATTGGCTGGCGTCTTGTTGTTGGTTTTGGGATTAATGCTCTTTAACCCCGCCAGCTTGACACTGAATCCCGTAGGACTTGCCGCCATGTTTGCCGCAATAAGTTGCATCATTTTGGGTAGTCGTATGACCCAAACCCTGAGTGGCAGGCTACATTGGTGGGACGTGCTGGTGTGGCAATTGATTCTGGGTGGTGCTTTGTTGGCGTTGGTCAGTACCGGTCAGTGGCTGATCGCACCAAGCGGATTTGCGGCTGTGGCAGATGGTATCAGTGGCCGTGAGTTTGCCGGCATCGCCTGGATTGTGCTCTTCAACACTGTGCTTGCTTATGGTCTGTATGTGTTTTTGATGCAGAGGATGAGTATTGTCGACTTTACCTTTGGTGGCATTGCCAACCCCATCACGGGCATTGCCCTGGGGGTGCTGCTGATTGGTGAGCAATACAGCCACACCCAGTACATGCTGATGGCCGGTATGATAGTGTCTTCACTGTTACCCAGTCTGTGGCTGTCGCGAAAACCAAAACCTGACATAGGTACCGCCAAGAAATCAGCGAGTTACGGACGGCATAAATCCATAAGCTGACATAAAGCAAACCCATAAGTTGACAAATCGATTCATGAGTTACGCCTCATGATTTTAGGGTTAATTGCAATCTGTAATTTTACTACATTTTCATAATAGGGCTGAGGTTATAGACCCTTCCGAAAGGTTATGATTTCCTAGTTTTATGGTCAGGCGTTCACTATCTATCTGTGCCAGCATGTTATGGGGATTAAACCGTCGAACTATGCTTTCTGGCATCCTATAAGAAAAGGGGGGGACAGTCTTTGGGATTGAAGTGCTGGAGATCCTGCACCTTTCCATAATGAGAGGGACAAGCCAAAGGCTAGATTTTGTATTCGAAACCCTACCTTTGATTACTCAATTGTGTCCTTAGTAACGATGTTATGGAGCAAGTCTTTAAAGGAGTGAACTATTGAAAGCCTCCAAGTACACGCTCAGTGACCCAATCGTTTAACAATACGATGCCCGAATCCTGAAAGAGCCTCACAACCTCGGCAGGAGTCAGCTGCCCAAAGGCAAAAAGCGGTTCTCCGATGTACCAGGCCCAGGCAGCATGATCGGATTAAACCAAGGTCGAACACGACGCAGTAGGGCATGAATTTCTTTCAGGCGAGTCTGAATTTTTGTCTGCTTTAAGCGTTCAGGGCGCTTCAACGACTGAGCAGGCAGATCCACAAAGCGAGCGATGTGTTCTACGGTTGTGAAGTATGCCTGAGCCCATAGGGTCGGCTCTTCAATCCCTTTTGTAGGCGTCTCATTGATAGCAAATACAGCCATAAATCCCACCCGAACTTAAAGACGACATAAATTTGAGTCAAAGATATGTTATGTACTGTGCCGGCGCAAGGTTGTTGGCACAACGGCCGGCAGGCATTGTGGAAACTAAGCAGGCTAGGCGTAAGAACCGATATCACGGGCAATGTCCTGTTGATTTTTGTGGATTACGCCAAATTCAAACTAACCTTATCTACCGTTTCTATTGTATAAGATGTTGGGGGATGACCAGAGTGCGTAATTCAGCGTATTTATGTCACAGAATTACTATGTCAGGCTGAGAATGACGAGAGTTTACCGATCTTTGATTATGCAGATTGGTAAACTTAGCGCGATATGCTTAACTCGTCCCAGCGGTGGTGATTGTTTGAGCATGCAGTGCATTCCCTTTACAGAGCGGTTTCAATCCTTTGCCGCTTGCCAGACCGGGTCTGCGCCATTCTGAATAATCCATTCCGACTTTGCCTGAGCCACCGGCTTTTGGGAATTTTGACAATTAAGGGAACTCCCCATGAAATCCACATCAGCACGGTTTGCTTTATCTGCGCTTTCTATTTTTGTTGTCAGCTGGCTTGTCGGTTGCGGCGACAAGGTTGCGACACCGACGACAGCGGCACCCGTGTCGCGGCCAGCCATCATACTCACCTTACAGCCGCAGGGCGTGTCGCAGACCAGCTTTACCGGTGTGGTACGCAGTGCGCAGCGAGCCGAATTGGCCTTCCGGCAGTCTGGCAAACTCGAAACCATGACAGTGCAGGAAGGCGACAAGGTCAGCCGTGGACAGGTACTGGCCACCTTGGATCCCAAAGAGCTGAAAACGGCGCTGAGCTCTGCCGAGGTTGAATTTAATCAGGCCAATGCCGATTACGAGCGCGGCAATAAGATTTTTAAAGCCTCACAGGCGATCTCACGCAGTGATTTGGAGCAACTGAAGGCCAAGCGTGATTTGGCGGCCAATAAGGTCACCAAGGCCAGACAAGATCTGGAAAACACCACCATAACCGCGCCATTTGCCGGGGTGGTTTCACAAAAGCTGCAAAATAACTTTGCGACTGTGCAAGCCAATCAGTCGGTTTATGTGCTGCATAACCCCGATGATATGGAAGTGCTGATCAACGTGCCAGCTAAATTGTTTTTAGAGCCGGTAAAAGGCCAAAAGGCGGTGGCTGAGTTAGAAGGCTTACCGGGCAAGCGTTTTAACCTGACTTATCGCTACTTTGCTTCGGATGCCGACCCCGTCTCCCAGACCTATCAGGTGGTGCTCGGGTTTGATGACCCAAGCGGCGTGGCGCTGCTGCCGGGGATGTCGGCGCGGGTGTTTGCCGTGATGGATGAAACCGCGTCAGCCAGCACCATTTTGGTGCCTATTGATGCGGTGGTGCCATCCAACACCGGCACGCAATTTGTGTGGCTGGTGGGCAGCGACGATGCGGTAGCGCAGAAGCCGGTCAAAGTCGGCAATATTCTGGGCAACCAAATAGAAGTGCTTGAAGGGCTGAGCGTTGGCGATCGCGTCGTGGTGGCTGGCGTGCAGGCGCTGACAGCGGGTATGAAAGTGCATCCAATGGCTGCAGAAGGAACTCGCTGATGGATATCGCCCGTTATTCCATTCAAAAACGCACCAGCATGTGGGTGATTATTTTCCTGCTGCTGATTGGTGGTTATATCAGTTATCAAAAGCTGGGTCGGTTTGAAGACCCTGAGTTTGTTATCCGTCAGGCGCTGATCATGACGCCATACCCGGGCGCCAGCGCCAGGGAGGTGGCTGACGAGGTGACCGATGTGATTGAGTCGGCAGTGCAATCACTGCAGGAAGTCAAAGAGGTTAAGTCGGTCTCCAAGCAGGGGATGTCGGAAGTGACGGTCGAAATCGACCTGCGCTTTTCCAAGACCAAGGGCGAGCTGGATCAGGTATGGGATAAACTCAGGCGCAAGATTGGGGATGCCCAGCGCCAGCTGCCCAGCGGTGCCGGGCCTGCCATAGTGAATGACGATTTTGCCGACGTATATGCGCTGTTTTATGCCGTCACCGGCAAGGGTTACAGCGATAAGCAGCTGTTTGACTATGTGGATTTTTTGAGTAAAGAGCTGGCGCTGGTAGATGGGGTCGCCAAGACAGCCATACTCGGCAACCGCCAGGAAGAGATTTACCTTGAGTTTTCAGCGCCAAGGCTAGCCTCGCTTGGGGTTTCTGCCCAGCAAATTTTTGCTGTGCTGCAAAAGCAAAATCTGGTCACAGTGGCGGGTGACTTATCTGCGGGCAATATGCGCCTTGCGGTAATGCCACAGGCGTCGGTCAGCAGCTTTGAAGCGCTCAAACAATTACCCCTGGGGCTTGGCAACAACGGCAGGACCTTGCTGCTCAGTGACGTAGCCAATGTGGTGCGCGCCTACAAAGAGCCCATGGGGCTCATCATGAATTACAACGGCGAGCGCGCCATTGGATTGGGGGTTTCCAATATCACCGGCGGCAACGTGGTGGAAATGGGCGATGCGGTCAAGGCGCGGCTTGCTGCGCTCGAAGGGCAGCGACCTGTCGGCATGGAGCTGAATGTGGTGTCGATGCAGTCTGATTCGGTGCGCTCATCGGTTGCAAACTTTGTCGATAATCTCATTGCGGCCGTGGTGATTGTGTTTGTGGTGCTGCTGCTGTTTATGGGTGTGCGCTCCGGGATCATCATCGGCTTTGTACTGCTGCTGACGGTGGCCGGTACGCTTATCATCATGCTGATGGATGACATCGCCATGCAGCGGATTTCCCTCGGCGCGCTGATTATTGCGCTCGGGATGTTGGTGGATAACGCGATTGTGGTCACCGATGGTGTGCTGGTGAAGCTGCAGCAGGGAGAAGATCGCGATAAGGCCATCAGCGAGGTGGTTAATTCCACCGTATGGCCACTGCTTGGCGGTACCCTGGTGGGCATTCTTGCGTTCAGCGCCATTGGTTTGTCTCCCAGTGATATGGGCGAATACGCCGGTTCGCTGTTTTGGGTGATCCTGTACTCCATGCTGCTCAGCTGGGTGTTTTCGGTCACCATTACTCCGCTGCTGTGCCATCAGTTTTTGAAGGTTAAACAACAAGCTGCCGGTCAGAACGGGGGCAAGGTTCTGGGCGCCTATCGCGCCATCCTGATTTGGGTACTTGGCAACCGCACCCTAACCGGAGTGGGGTTGATTGGCCTGCTGGCAATGGCACTGTTTGGCATGCGTCTGGTTCCGCCAGGCTTTATGCCAGAATCACAGCGGCCACAGTTTGTGGTGGACGTGTATTTACCTCAGGGTACCGACATCAACTACACCCATTCTGTGGTTAACCGCATCAGCGATGAAGTAGCCAAAGAGGCGGCCGTGACCGGCATTACCAGCTTTACCGGCGGCGGAGGTCTCAGATTTATGCTGACTTACTCCCCAGAACCACGTAACCCGGCCTATGGCCAGCTACTTATAGATGTGGATGATTATCAGAACATTGCGGCGTTGGTGGTTAAGCTGCAGCAGCAACTCTCAGAAAAATACCCCGATGCCTCCGTCAAGGTGTGGAAATTCATGCTTGGCCGTGGCGGTGGCAAAAAAATTGAGGCGGGATTCAGTGGCCCAGATCCTAAGGTCCTGCGCCAGCTTGCCGAGCAGGCCAAGGTGGCCATGTTAAACGATGCCAATCTGATTGCGGTGCAGGATGACTGGCGGCAACAGGTGCCGGTATTGGTGCCTGTGTACAATCCGGCATTGACCCAGCAGATGGGCCTGACCAGCGTTGAGCTCAATCAGGCGCTGGCGCAGTTGTTAACCGGTACCACTATTGGCGCATATCGGGAGGGCGACTCACTCATTCCGCTGGTGGTGCGGGCACCGCAGGAGGAGCGTAATTATCAGCGAGCCATTGAAAGCCTGCAGGTATACAGCCCTGTCGCTGGACGTCAAATCCCCATCAGTGAACTGACCGATGATATTCGGGTTGAGTGGCAGGATGCCATGATCCGCCGTATCGACCGCCAGCCCACCATCATGGTGCAGGCGGATCCGGCGCCGGGGATTTTGACCAACGATGCCTTTAACCAAATCCGCGGGGCGATTGAGTCGATTGAGTTGCCGCCGGGCTACTCCCTTAACTGGTACGGTGAACACAAGGCCTCAAAGGATGCCAACGAGGGATTGGTGGGCTCGGCACCCTACGGTTTTGCCGCGATGATATTGGCGGTGGTGTTTATGTTTAACGCCATTCGCCAGCCACTGGTGATTTGGCTTACTGTGCCGCTTGCCATCATCGGGGTTGTGGTGGGACTGGTTGCCTTTAACACGCCGTTTGAGTTTATGGCTATCCTCGGGTTCCTGAGCCTTATCGGTATGATGGTGAAAAATGCCATTGTGCTGGTGGACCAGGCCGACAACGAAATTCGCGCCGGCCTACCCGCACTTGAAGGGCTTATCCAGGCGTCGGTCAGCCGGGCGCGGCCTGTGGTATTGGGGGCTTTAACCACGATTCTGGGGGTTGCCCCATTGGTGATGGACCCCTTCTTCAAGAGCATGGCGGTGACCATTATGTTTGGTCTTTTGTTTGCCACCATACTGACGCTGGTGGTGATCCCACTGCTGTATGGCGCCATGTTCCGCATTCGTTGATATTTGCTGATATTGGCGGAATAACTGACTAAAGCGCCCCTTCGAGGGGCGCTTTTTTATCAGTGGCACTGCATTTTAGAAGGCATAAGGGTGGCGATTTATCCCGGCTTTCAAAGGCTGGTTATGGCAGGTGGGATGGTTGCATTGATGGTGGCTTGATGATGGCATGATAGTGGAATGGAGCGGCGGTGGCGGGCTTTGTGAGCACAGTTTTTAAAGGCGACGCAGTCTTTTCGAGCGTAGTTTTTCGATGTCATCCCTTGTTGTGGTTGATGTTTTTTTAATCACTGCTAGTCTTCTTGGGTGTAACAAATTTTTCGCCTAAACAAACTGATGGAGAGAAATGATGTTGAAGATGGCACAGATAACAATGCTCAGCTTAGCCGCCGCAACATTTGCAGTCTACGCAGACGAAAAGCCGGTCGACCCGCTGCAAGTGGAAGCCGAAATTGATGAGGGTTTAAAGAAGTTCGGTTACATGACCGGCCTTGCTCTTGCCTGCGTGGCAACGGAGCAGAAAGATGCGCTGGAGCGGGAAGCGATGGACATCAATAGTGAAATCTCGCGCACCCTGGGTGGCGACCGGGCATTTTTGTTTGCCGCCAGTTTTGGTTATGGCAGTAATATCGTGCTCAAAGTTGACGAGTGCACTGAAGTATTAAAGCGCTATGAAGAGCGGGTTGCGTCCTTTCGTAAAGGAAAAGGAGCATAACCATGAAACTTAAGGTCATGCTGCCCTTGTTGGCATTGGTGCTGTGTTCCAGCGTCTGGTCGCCCCTCGCGAGTGCTGGCCGGTGGGAGGTTCGTCACGAAATTCGCGAAGGCGCCAGAGAAGTGGAGCGCGAAAAGCGGGAAGCCAAACGTGAACTGATGCGCTGTAAAACCCGAGAATGTGCCAGACGTGAAATTCGCGAAGGTTACCGCGAGGTCAACAGGGAGAAACGCGAAGCCCGGCACGAGATCCGCCGTGAGTTGCGTGAAGCTCGCCGTGACAGATGGGATGACAACAACGATATTTTAGGTGGCGTGATTGTTGGCGCTGCAATTATCGGTGTCGCATCAGCCATTGCCAATGACGATGATTAAGCGGTTGAAAAGGTGTTTGTGTTAACTGTCACTCCGAGGAGGCGTTATGCTGAAAATCAGTTCCAGCCTGTTAATGTGTGTTGTGTTGTTCGCTTGCAGTTCGATTCCGAAAGATTGGTCTGGTATGAATTCTGACGAAATATCTGCGTGGAAGTCTGCAGGCTTTAGCTCCGAGGTCGCACAAAAGTGGTATCAGAAAGGGTTTAGCGCGCAGGATGCATCAGATTGGAATCGCGCCGGATTTAATTTGAAAGATGCCACAGAGTGGGGTGAAGAAAAGTTTACTGCGCAAGAGGCCCAGAGTTGGCGCAGTTCAGGATTCGATCTTGATGATGCCATAGAAAGCCGCAATAAAGGCTTAACCCCGATTGAAGACAAGTAATGCAACTATCCTTGTCGGGATTGTAGTGGAAGAGCATACTTCGTATGCTCTTTTCGACTTCTGGTTAGTGGATGTATTGGTGTAATGAACCCGGCATTATTGCTATAGTCCACAACAGGATTTGAATAGAATTTTAAGGACTAAATGTGGATATTAAAGTGAAAGATTCATTAGTTGGTGGCGTGGTGAATGGAGCCATTAATGGATACATCGCAACCTATCATTTTAAGGGAATGGATAGTGTCCCCATGTCACTTAACTTGATCACTAATTCTGAGGTGACCGTATGGGGGCAAGCGATCTCTTTGACATTTGGTTTAGGGGTTATTTTATCTCTTATCACTTCAATGATATTTATTCATCAACTCAAAAAGTCTTACCCAGAGTATATAAAAAACATAAATACTAGTTTTTGGTCTCACCTCGTTCCTATAGCAATAATGCACGCAGCGGCTCTATTCGGTTGGTTTGTTGCTCTTGCTGTAATCTGGACCAAATATGCAGGTGAAGTGTCGGTATCTTCTGCTGTTGCAGTTGGATTGATTGGACTGTTTGCTTTCATTATCACAATTGCCGTAGAGGTAAGAACCAAGGAAAGTATCATCTATAAAAAGGTCAATTTACTGAAAAATAATACGAGTGAATTAGCATAGGAAAGTCTCATGTCAGAAAATAACGTCAAAATGAGTTCTGAGCAAAGCGAAAAGAAAATAAGCCAAGCTCGTTCATTCACTTACTATATCTTTGCACTTTTTGCCATTCTTTGGCTTTACACTCTGTGGGCAGACCGTGTTACCCCCATGACAGACCAAGCTAGAGTTAATGGTCAATTGATCAGAATTAGCCCAGAAGTTTCGGGGCCTATTTCGCAAGTGCATATTACCAATAATAGTTCAGTAAAGGCTGGTAGCGCACTTGTTACGATTGACCCGCGTCCCTTTGAACTAGCCGTTAAGGCTGCAAGGTTGGAGTTACAAAAAGCAGCACAATCGTATGAGGCTGATTCAGCTGCGATCAGTGTCGCCCAAGCTAATGAAGTAGCGGCTCGTGTTAAGGTTGAGAATGCAAAGAAAAACGTAGAACGTAATCGTGTTTTGGCGCAAAAAGGCACTATCAGCCAAGCTTCGATGGATGACATCATCGCTGAACTGGAGACCGCACAAGCGGGACTTGCTCAAGCATCCTCTGCATTAGAAAAAGCAAAACAAGAGTTTGGTCCAAGAGGAATAGACAACCCAGAGATACAATCTGTTCTAAATCGGCAAGAGCAAGCTCTTCTTGATCTCAACCGTACTATACTTCTCGCTCCTGCAGATGGTGTGATAACTAATATGGATGTTGCGGTTGGTGATTATGCGGGTATAGGTCAACCTCTTCTTACATTTATCAATAACAGTAATCTGTGGTTGACCGCCATGGTAAGAGAGAATTCTCTGGCTCATTTAGAAACAGGTGATAAAGTTAAAATTGTATTTGATGCCTATCCTGGTGAAGTATATGAAGGAATAATATCGTCTGTTGGTTGGGGAAGCAGCGGTAATGGCAGCCTTGCACAAGATACCAGCAATGGACTTATGACTTCACCAACCAGCAGTGCAAAAGCACAACGCTTTCCTGTTAATATTGAGTTTACCCAACTGCCCGATGATCTTCAGCTAAGATATGGTGGTCGTGCAGTTGTTGGTTTCTATCCTGATGAAAACTACCTAGGTGAAAGACTGCAAGATTTCTGGATCTGGGCATGGAGTTATATCAGCTATGTATCGTAGTGCAGCAAACCCAATCATTAGAGTTGCGGTATTTCCAGTTTTATTACTGTTTTGGCAATATGTGTTTGGAACCGATTTACCGTTATTAGCGCCAGCCATGTGCGCTGTGTTTCTTACCACAACTCACGAACCACCACCGATTGTCATGGTGGTTATAATGGGTGGGGTCTTGTTCATTACAGCTTGGTTTCAGGCAAAAATGAGTGGGCTGTTGAACGATTATGTGCATCTTTACTACCTGCTATTGTTTGGAGTCTTTTACTGGTGCATGGAGCGGACTAAGAAGAATCCACAAGATGTGTTTGCAATATTGCTCATTGTTTCTACGGCGATGATTGCAGTTTTTACCCGTCAAAAAGGAATCAGTGTTGAACAAATTCCAATGGCACTGTTAGAAAATATTTTTATCGCAGGTTTTACGGCTTATTTTGCTTATTTTTTATTTCCTGGCGGCGATCCACTTTCTGTAAATGAAAAAACAGTATCGTCGAAAATAAAATATCTATTTGATTGGCAAACGCTTTTGAAGGCGATAATTGTTATGGCCATGATGGTATGTAGCATCCAGTTGGACATGGAGCAAAGTACGATTATAACCATCATTGTAGCTTTAATTATTAAAGATCCAGATCCCAGCATTGGTAAGGATTATGGCTTTAGAAGATTACTTACTACATACGCTAGTTTACTCTATGCAATTCCACCGCTAGTAATGAGCCTATTGCAGGCTAATATAGTTGGAACCCTGGGAGTCGCTGTGATTAGTGCGTTATTTATGGGTATTAATGCTGTCTCCAACAAAGCCAGTTACAACTCAATTCAATTACTGTATTCCAGTTATGTTGTTTTGGTTTTCTATGGGATTACTTCAACGAGTATCAGTGCAATTTCTGACGACCTAGTTCGTTTTAGCTCCGTGTTTTCAGCAGTCTTGTTTGGAATTATGAGTTTAATAGTATTGTATCCTAAAAAAATTGAATGACTAAAAATAGTTATAAGCTATCACTTTTGCTACTCATTATACAAAATACTGACTTTTACTCTAATCCGAAATTCGCCGTAGTTGCATTGCTAATTTTTAAAATTTTTTAAGAACCATAATAAAAATGAAAATACTTTCGAAGTATGCATTCATGGTTTAAAATAGACTAAGGATTTTTTAAATAAAGGCAGCTATATATCAATTTGTTTTTTATTTAAGCTTGCACCAACTAAACTTGAAACAACCACTGACATATAAAAAATCCCAACCGCAGACTCTAAGTAAACTAAGAGTTTTGCTAATGATGACCTCGGCGTAATATCACCATAGCCCAGTGTGGTTAGTGTAACAAAGCTAAAGTAAGTAGCATTGCTGAAGTCCGTATTTTGAGATTGTAAGCATATACCAGAAAACGAATCTGAGTCTAGCTTTAAAATAATTAAATACAAAAATGACCAAATCAGGCCTAAAACTAAGAATAATGACAAAGAGCCAACTATTTTATTTAAATCAACATGGCCGCTAAACAATACTTGCCTCGCAGCTAAGGAAAATATAAAAGAAAAGAAAATTGTAGAAATAGATAGTTTTAATAGATCTATAACAAACTCGTGACTCATCCAAAAAAATTTTAAAATCCCTAAAGCAATCCAAGATCCTAAACAAATAGTTAAGATCATAATGAATCTAGTATTAAACCTAACGCTTAAAATACAAATCAGGAACCCAAGGGCAGTTGAAATGTTGAAAATAAAATAGCTATTACTGATTTCATATATGACTGGTGAGGAAAGTACAATTAAAATAGATATTAGGAAATAGAAGAAGTTATTTCTCTCAGATATATTAATTTTCATAATAAAAACCTGTATTTTTAAAAAAAGAGAAACATGCCTCATGCTAAGATGTACCAGATCAGGCTTGACTATACTCGATACCGGCGTTGTTGATCAAATCATCAAGGCCATAAAACAGCAAAAGTCGATGACTGAATCGCCACTACTTCATCCGGCGACAGTGACTCATTAAGTGTGCTCACTATGCCAAAAGGGCGTTGTTGATCAAATCATTGCGCGGATAGCAACTGCCCCAAGATCTAGCTCGGTTTAACGGCCAGCGCCCCTTGAAGGCATGCCCAAGCTCAGCATTTTGTTCATGGCCTTAACTCCGGCTAAGGCTTCGCCAACTTGGGCATTGTAGTCTCGCAGCGACAGGGTCGGGCTTATCAGTTGTTTGTATCGGTACATCGCGGTTTCCGCTAGCGACCTTTTACCGTACTCATGTTGCTGCTTCCAGTCTGATAGACTGCCTGCTTTGAGCGCTTCCACAGCCTCATCGCGAATAAGCCCTCTGGACCAGTAACCCGCATTCGACCTAAATAGCTGTTCCAAATAGTAGATCACAGGAAGGGAACTCAGTCCTGTTTGAGCGATCAGATCTATCGCCAAACAAACCCACCACTCGCCCAAGGACTGAGAATGGCCATCTTAGCACCACTATGCCGCGCTGAACGCAAGCGCATGCAAAAATTGATTCAAAAAACCAATGATAAGCACTTTGCCAGGCGTTTGATGGCGATGTTGATGTTGCATCAAGGGCTGCCGGTTACCCAAGTTCAGCACATCACCGGCGTGACCTCTCCCCCAAAATTAAGACCATGACATTGATGAGATTTCCAATACACTGGAGCCAATGGAGATCTCAACATGAAGAAACGTTACACCGAAGAACAAATCATTCAGGCCATCAAACAGCATGAGGCAGGGGCAAAGGTCGATGACATTTGCCGAGAGATGGGCATATCCACGGGCACATTCTACAACTGGCGCAGCAAGTATGCGGGGTTGGAAGTAAATGAAGCGAAGCGGCTGAGAGAGTTAGAGGTCGAGAACAACAAGCTCAAAAAAATGCTGGCCGACAAGATGCTGGAATTTGAAGCATGAAGGATGTGTTGTCAAAAAAGTGGTAACGCCAGCGGCAAAAAAGCCTGTTGCTCAACACTTGATTGAAGGTTTCAGTCTCAGTGAGCGTGTGGCCTGCAAGCTGGCTGGGTTGAGCCGGACTGCGTTTCGCTATCAGCCCATGGCAAAGGCTGACAACGGGCTCAGACAGCGACTGAAGGCGCTGGCGACGCAATATCCTCGCTATGGGTATTTGATGCTGCATGGTTTGCTCAGAGGCGAAGGCTGGGTCAAAAACCGCAAACGAACCTATCGGCTCTACACGGAGGAAGGCTTGCAGGTCAGAACGAAGAAGCGCAAGAAGCTAACTCGGCCAAGGCAGCCTATAGAGGTGCCGATAGAACCGAATCAACGTTGGTCGATGGACTTTGTGTCAGACCAACTCAGCAATGGTCGCCGCTTTCGGGTACTGAATGTTATGGATGATTATTCGCGGGAAATGGTCGGTCAATTAGTCTCTGTAGCCATCAGTGGCAAGCAGGTAAGCAGATTCCTGGACCAGTTGATGGAAGAGCGAGGCAAACCCAACAAGGTGACTTGCGACAATGGGACAGAATTTACCAGCAAGGCAATGTTCTTCTGGCGTAAGGAAACAGGCGTCACGCTGAGCTTTATTCAGCCAGGAAAGCCTACGCAAAATGCCTTTGTGGAGAGCCTGAATGGCAAATTCCGGAACGAATGTCTGAACCAGTGCTGGTTCAGAACCTTGGACGAAGCCAGATACGAGATCGAGCTATGGCGCGAACACTACAACCAAGTTCGCCCACATAGTTCACTGAACTACATGCCGCCTGTTGAGTATGCCAAGCAGGCAGCATAAGCTGGAAAATCTCATCAAGGGATTGGTACTAATCTCGGGGAAAGGTCACAAGCCTGCATTCTAACAAATCGATATCATAAAAAAGCCCGCTACTTGCGGGCCTTTTTGCCATGAGCTTTACGGTGAGGTTAGTCTTTTTAACGAGGGGATAGCCCTACGAGCATCCTATGAAGGAAAGAGTAGCGTTTAACCGTGATGGTGAGCCATGTAGCCTAGCATGCAAAAACCGATAACGATCAGTACGCCTGCCAATGTCAAAATTACACCTGTAGTCATAATCACCTCCGATACGAGATCAGGTTCAAGGCTATACACAATCAGTATATCCATAAGTCGCCTGAACGACCAAGGCACTGAAGAATCTGACCCCGCATACCCATAAAAAGATGCCCTCTCGAGAGAGGGCATCTTTCACTTATTATGTAAGTTGAACAAACTCTGCCTATTCGGCAGACGCGTGCCTTAACTTAAACATCGAAACGATTGTTTTTATCTTCAACTGCCTATTCGGCAGTTCACACGTTTTGAAGCTTTGCGAAGAGAGTGTAAAGATTTTCAGCTGCCTATGCGGCAGTTCACGATTACGTTAAGGAAGAAACATCGCAAATACTATTTTCAGCTGCCTATGCGGCAGTTCACTATGAACACTATCTAAAATTCCAATGCTGTTCAATAGTTTGATAAATTTATCCTATTTTATCCATCTAAAGACGATGCGGGGATAAATTAAATTAATTCAAATGGTTAAGCGTTGCTCACAAAAAAGAGTTAACGGGTATCGTTCGGCTTGAATGGGTTCAGATCTGGCACGGTTCCGCTGAACTTTTGGTTAGTCGAGAGCCCGTATTGATTAAATTCAATCGATGTTGCCTGATTCACAGTCTCTTTTTGTATGTGAAGTAAAAAGTCTTGGTCTGTGCTTGCGCTGCTCACCGCCACGCAGTGAAAGGGGTCTAGTTCTTTGGCGTGGTTCCGGATGGCAGGCGTGAAGGGTTCACCTCTGGCCTCCGCTCGCTTTTTCAACCGTGCTAAACGTCTCCGACTGTCTTTGGCAAAAATCTTGGCAATGGTTTGATTGCGTTTGAACCGCACTTCTTTGCAATTGCTGGGGACAGCTGAAACTGCACCGAGCCGGAAGAATCCAACTTGTTGCATATCTTGGAAATAGGATTGTGACCTAAGTTCGGCTAATACATCGTGATCGACATGGACAAATGCAACTGACGCCCCGATTGATTTTTCGGTCCAGGAAGGAAAGCTGACTCCCAAGCCCAGGATGTTGTGTTTGCAAATAAACCCATGCATGACTGAAATGCATCGTCCAGTCAGAAGCTCCAGATTGGCTCTTTTCGGTATAAATTCCACAATGAAATAGTATCGTTGCATGCAAACTCTCTTTTAAATCGTTGATTTCATTGCTTCTCAGCCTTTTTTTGAAACATGCCGCCTTTGATCAGTACAGAAAACAAATAGTAAATATCAGGATTGCTGGGTGACTTCGAGTTTTCGTGGTTTTGCTTAAGCTCGGTTAGATACGCCTCCGAATTGACGAAAAGAGAGTAAAAGCTTTGCTCTGACTCTGGTGGGCGACGAGCTATTCCCAGTTCCCTGTCGGCACCATACTCGTGGACCCGTAATCGTTTAGATGGTTCATCGGCCCACCAATCATCAATAGACTGTATGGCCGCTCCAATTTTGACCGAATTAAAGCTCACGGCATCGCGGCCATCAATGCACTTGACCTTAGAAAACTGCTTCGACGCCTCGCCTTGAGTTTTGTCTATAAGAAGCTGGCTTGGATAGATTTCCTGGCAAAAGGCAGTTTCAATTTTTGCTGTGATGTCTGCATGCCAAAATGCAGATGGGTTTGTCAGTGCTTCGTGCATTTCTTCGGTTAACACGTTCAAGGCTTGATGAGTTTCATCAGGCCAGAGGCTATCCCAAGCAAGCCGCCTGGTATTGCTTACCTTCAAACAATGACCTGTGGTGGTTAAAATCTCAATTTCAGTGTTTCCGGTGTTTTGGTTTCGACCAAGCCAAGTCCCCAGCATCAGGTTCTTGCAGTACCGCAGCGCCAGCTCTTTATAGCCAGAACATGCGTTAAATGTTTTCCCCAAGTCTTCCAGTAGGGTAAAGACTTCAGGGTCGCTACAAGCTGAGGGTTTAAGTGAGTTAGCCTGCACTCTCAGGGAAAAACGGCAATAGACGTGGGTGATATTTGGGGGGACGTAACACTCTTCTAGAATGATTGGGTTGCTGTGAGCAAGATCTTGGGGAGCAAGGTTTTTCGGCTTAAATTGAGGGGTAAAGGCCTCTGTAAAGCCAGCCTTTTGGCCTCGTATACGATTTATGACTGCTTCGAGCGGTACAAAGTCATTCTCGGCTGTTTTGTAGAAAAAGACTGCCTTACTTGGATATAGGGAGCGGTCATATTTTAATAGGTTGCATAATTCCATTGGCACCCTCAGATCCGTTTCATGAGCATGGAGTTCTCTTTTACGTCGAGCATCCAGAATGCTTTTTTGAAAAAGTGACTCATTCCCTGCAACCTTATATCAATTGCCGACGAACACTCAACCACCCCCAAAGCAGGCTCAGCGTAACAGTGTAGAGTCCCCAAGGCCCCCTCTCGGCCTACAGGGGAGCCTAGCAGCATGAAACCAGACATCACCGGACATAAAGAGGCATTTTGTTTGAGTAGCTGTAATAAATCATCCAGCGTATCCAATGAGTGCTCTGCTGGCATGATCCACTTTCCTGACATTGGCAGTCGCCTAAGTAAGGTGAAAAGTGCCTCTTCGCACTTAAAGACTTCACACCATTGTTTGGCCGATTTTAGTTCGGGCGGATGCATGACTCCACCGGCAAAGGTCGCAGGGAAGCTCGACATAACTAGACCACACTGACTGTCCAATCGTGCAAGGTCTTCCTCATAGCCGTCAATGTGGATAATAAGATCAAACTCTAAATCGCAGTACCGACCGTCAACTATTCCCGGGCGGCGGAATTGAGCATCTCTGGCCCCTTGCATGCCAAGTTCGGGTAGTTTCTTTCCTGGCACAGCAGAGTAGCGATGAATAAACCACGCAAATGAGCTCATTCTGAGGTTACTGCCGAGCCGTTCGTTTAGCCGTCTTTGGTAATTGTGCATCATTCCCCAAACGGCAGTTAGAGAAGGCAATCCAACGCAGTAAGGATTGGATAACGCCTGAGCGTCAAATACACGTATGCCTTTTAGATATAAATACCGCTGATTTTTTGCGGGTTCTGAGGCTGTTTCCGGCACATCTGGCCCTTTTGATAAGTTCACCAGTAGCCAGTTCATGCAACTCTTGAGGGCAGGCATCAAACGCTGATGGAAGGCGAATTTCTGAGTTGCAGCCAAATGGGATAACGCTGTGTGGAGCATGCTAAGCAATGGTGTCAGCAGCTCACTGATTGAGTCATCAGTGCTGTTTAAAAACTGATACTCGATTGTTCCACGAATGCTTTCCAGTTCATTTACTGACAGGCCGCTTTCCTTGAAGTCAAATCGCCATTCCACCAGAGGTGCCAACCAGGCAGTAAGTGTTGCTCTTATCCGTTTGTAGCAGGCAACTTTTTGTTGCCTTCTCTGCTTTAATGCCAAGGCTGAACCCAGCGATAACAGGCCTTCCAGTGCAGATAGAAACTGGCTTTGTGAAAGTCGCTTGTTATCGATGACGGGCTTTCCCATCTGGACCATTGAGAGTCTGAATTGGGCCAGCCCCATAATTTTCTGCAGAATTGGTGGGGGGTAGTGTAATGCTCTCACTCTCCCTCCAAGAGATGCAGCAAGCTCGCTAACTGCTGCGGGCCGGGTGAACTCGATATGGGTAAATCGGCCTAGTTTATTGGTGGCTGCTTGTTGTAACTCGGCTTGCAGTGCGTGGCTGGCAACAGGCGTGAGTGCTATATAACCATCACGGTAGGGCATACGAACCTGAGAGGAATATTTGTCAACGATTTGGGGAACATCATCTGCAGGCAGAAACCCAATAACCCGGCCACACAAATTTTGAAATTTGGCTGTCGGCATCCCCAAAGCCTGAAAGGCGGCTTTCCACTGCTTTGGAGGGTGAAGCAAAATGGTAGCAAGACAGTAAACCTCTTCCTCCCATTTGAAGTGGCAGGTGAATAACTTTGCCAGATTTACCTTCGCCGCATCATGCGACCAGCCAAAGCTTTGACCGCAATTGGCGCTGCTTAAAACCGTTTGATGCATCGGTGGATGCTGTGCAATTAACCTTTGTTTACTAACACGGATATCTGGATACTTAAGGTTATGAGTATGCAGCCATTTTACTTCACTGATACAGGCATCAATGTGCTTGTCGTTACCAAGTGTCTTCTTTGCGAGCTTTTTGTCCAGCAGATTGTCTACAAGCTTTTTGGGGAAGGTAAGATTAAGCAATACAGCAAGTGCAGCCACTTCATTATTCGTGACATCCACATATGGGGTAAAGGAACTAAAGGCTCTTCTTAACGCGACGTTACGGTCCTCAACATCGGCAATCTCGAGCAGCGAGTGTAAGTTAGTTTGTTCTACCATGAGGAAGCGTACTCTCTTTGCCTGTTATCGCCAAAACTGTGCTTGTACTCAATGACTTGTCTCAAGTAAAAAACACCGACATCAGGTTCAATTCGTCGATGCAGTTTTTGCCTCAACCCAGATGTTAGTATTCCGTCCTGGTACAACCGGTAAACCTGCTCGTGGGTGGCTGATAGCAAAACGGCAGCTTCACTCACAGAGATCAGTAAGTCAGCTACGTTCGCTTTTTTAGACTTAGGATGAGCCGCGACTAAGTTGCAGAGGTATTCCACCAAAGCCTGATGGATAAAATGCGGCGTTTTGTCCTCTGGGATTAAGCACTGACAACGTAATATCAGGTCACCATAAATAGACCTAAATGCTGTATGGTTAAACAAATCAATCAACCTAAATTCTGCCCCTTTGGTCATCTCGTCCAACCAATCGTGGAATTGTTTGGGCCAACTCCCAAAGTAGCCTTCAACCTCCATAACCACGGCCTGCATATCCTTATTATGGCTCTTTTGGTACCAAGCTAGTGCTGCCAGTCGATGTGTGGCAGAAGCACTGGAGAAGATGGCGTCATGCTTCGGAGATGATGCATCGGCAAATAAGTTACGAGCCACAGAGACTGCTTCGTTCTTCGCTTTAATGCTCGCGGCCGTGGCGAACTCGAATCCGCAGGGGCAATGGGTAATGGATTCGTTGTCCAAGTAGTTGATCTTGCTGTGGCACTCTGGGCAATGGTGGAGCAACTCACATTTATGCTTTGCGCAGGCGATGACGGGCTTTAGATGCCAGGTTTGGCGGATGTAAGCATTTTCTGCCAGACATTGAGGGCATATTGGCACGGCTTCTGCGCCATGGTCAGCAGAGTATCGAATGAAGCTCAATGGGACATCGATACCGTTTCTATGAACTGCGACCATAGAGCCCAAAAACAGCCGGCTTGATCTAAGCAAGGCGAGTTTGTGAAGTTCGTTATGGGGTAAGCCCAGCAGGGTTTCTATCAAACGTAACGCCCGCATCCGAAAGTGGCTATTGTGCTTGGCGTGGTAAACATTGAGCCGTTTCAACTCAACCGGAAAGGCACCGTGAGCTTCATAGTCCAATTCATGGAGCTCTTCGCGTATGGCCAAGCTTAGCTGTTCGTAGGTATCAAAAAAGTTCTCATTCACTACGCGCAGCAGATAGCTTTCCAACGCCTCATCACTGAAGGCCCGGGATTTGGGAGCAAAGAGAAATGCCATTACTTGACCTGGAAACTAAGCAATCCTAAGTTTAAGTTAAAGGCCTTGTGGGCACATATCAAGCAATATTGTTGCTTAAGAGTCTTCAGTTTTTGCATTCAATGGTGCCTGATATCACCTTATGCCAAGATTAATCCGCACAGCCTGTTTCGAAAGGAACCAAGAAATTCTAAGGTGGGCAGGGCAGCGAGCTTATGGGTTGGACTGGTTGCCGGGCCGAAAAGTGGTTCTGCCAGACTTATCCGGCAATCTACATCTAAGTAATCCAATGAAATGGCTTCACCAACAATGCTGGCACTGCGTGGCTTTTCACTTGGCGCGGCTTCTATTCTGCTTGTAAACAATACCCGATGTTCCGGTAAGTCTTCGGCAATTCTATTGGCATAATCAACTATCTTGGGTTCGGCAAAGGTATACAGCCAGGTTTCGCCATCGCAATCCGTTGTCATGCGGATCCCCCTTCCCAGTACCTGACGGAAGTAGAGTTCCGTTGTGACATTGCTTAAATGGCAGCAAACCTGAAGACGAGGAATATCAGTGCCCTCGCTAATCATCCCCACACTCACAATCCATGGTTGATTACTATGACGGAAAGTCTCGATTATTTGCTGTGGATTCGCTTCCTGGTAGGTAACCAGTGATGCCGACAGTCCAAATGCATCACGGAGCAGCGCAACAATCTCTTTCGCGTGAGCTACCGAAGATGCTACAACCAATCCCCCGGCCATGGCGTTATTGCTGCGTAGTTGCTGCAATTTTTCTATGCCTAATTTTAAGCAATGTTTTAAGGCGTTATGATTGCGCAAGATACTGCGGTAGGCGGTGTTTGAGCCGGTCAGTAGCGCCTCAATACCCGAAAATTCCTGTGTATTTCCGGTATCGTGAATCACCAGTTTTTCATTGTCGATGAGCACAATATTGGGCTTGCGACATACGCCTTCCGCTACGGCTCGTTGCAGGCCATAGGTATAGTCACAGGTGATGCCGTTATTACCATACGGCGACAGCACAATAGGACGCATATCCGAGCGCCATGGAGTACCGGTTAGGGTTAAGGTGTATGCGGCGCGGTGTTGGATTTTGGCCAAAATCTCTGCCCCCCACTTGTTGGCATTGCCCAGATCTGAACCCGCGCAGTGGTGGATTTCATCAAATACGACAAACACTTTATAGCGATCGAGGAGAGCCCAGAATTCCTCATCTTGGTGTGGCATGGATTGATAGGTATACGCTCCACCTATCGCACCTAGTTTGCCGTCGAACGGCAAGTCAAAGCGGTCAGAAAAAGTTCGTGCGAGACCGGATGCAATAGTAACTGACGGTGAAAAGCAAAGAATAAAATCAATCGTATCAGTCTGATACAGACGTATTGCCAATTCTGCAGCCATCATACTTTTTCCAGCACCGGGCGTAGCTTGGCAGAAAAAGTGCGGTTGTGAGCGATAATGCTGCAGCGCTTGTTCTACGCATTCTGCCTGCCATTTGCGTAACTTCATGATTCAGCTCTTTGTAGATTGTTGGAGGATGCGATTAATGGCGCGTATCTGTCCTACCAGTTCGGCACTCTTATCTTTGGCAGCTTGGTGCATCCGCTCTATGTTGGGGCGCAAATGCGGGAACTCGTTTACCAGTAGCTGGTATTCTTTGCATTCACCAGCATAGGCCAGCATATCGACATGGTATTGGCTGAGCCGCAGCATAAGTTCATCGATGTTGGTTTCTTGGATCGAACTTGATTCAGGTTTTACCGATTGATTTTCATAAAACATTGTCTCGAATGCCGCAGTTACAACATAGAGTGCTGACCCTTTACCTTCTTTGGTTTTGTTCACTAAGCCGTGCTTCATCAGGTAAGCAAGGCGCCTGCCCAGCCATTGTCGGAGTTGGATTCTGGAGCTGTGGCCATGATCCGTGTACCGGGCTTCGTATGCATCAACCAGTGACGGAATTGTTATTCCGGATGCCGGAGCTTCAACCAACAATGAAACCAAGTTGGGATCCAGCCTCTTTGATAGCTGTGCCAAAAAATATCCTCTTCAAGTGGTTACGGGTTCATTAACGCCTTCAGCCTAGTTGGTCTTCGCATGAGGACTGAGAAGGCAACACAATAAGCAAAGCTTAGGATTGCTAAGTATACCTAATCAGGTAAAACTTAGACAATCTAAGTACCGAGGTCTCCATTATGTTCCGTCAGTGCGAAATCAAAATCCTTTACCTGCACGTCTCAAGGCTGCAAGAACAAAGCTGGGTATCAGCCAAAAAGAGCTGGGGCAGCGGCTCGGCATGGACCCGGGGACGGCCAGTAGCCGTATGAACCACTACGAGAAGGGTCGGCACATGCCGGACTATGACACCCTCGATCGCATGGCGAAGGAATTGGGCGTATCTGTGGCCTATTTTTTCTGCCAGACAGAGAGTGCCGCTGAGTTGGTAAAATTGATTGAAGCTATGTCAGAAGAGCAAAGGAAGGCGCTGCTGGAGTCCATTAAGCATCAGCAAAATGGGGCCGACACCGAGCAGTGTTAACGAAACGGCACTTACTTTATACAAGCTCAAACCTGAGCTGACCGTTACCCGATTTTAGGGTGCCCTTTAACAAGGCATCCGAACATAAAGAAAAGTTACCCTATGGTGGGTAACCGAAATCGCGGATTCAGTACGGTAGTAAATAGATCGCCTCCGTGCTTGATCTTAATTCCTTAGGATATGTAGGCAATGCGGAAAGCTAAGATTCCAATGCTTCCAGTTCTGCCTCAATGCTTTCGACTGCCTCCGAAGCTAAAGCTACAAAACCTCTCAGTCTTGACAGTCTTTCTTGCAGGTAAGCCTTCTTTGTCTCCAACTCACTATTAACCTCTTTATCTAGCGTAAACTTAACAAGTAGGGCCTCTGCGCCTTCATTAGCACCAGCCTCCAGAGCCAGTTGAACCCATGGTTCAGCTTTCAGTACTGATTTTTCTGCTGCATTTTTCAAGGCATATCTGATGAGTAAACGTGCTGAGTAGTCGAGCCCAATGGCCACATCGAGCCACTCCTTTACGTCGCCTTCAACATCGGCAATTGCCGCTTCTCGAAGAGCAGGGCGGTAGAAATGATGCTCATCATCGCTAACACCAAGTGCTACTAATGTTCTTATCACCGGTTCGAGGTCACCTAATGGGCGTAGGTGTTTCGGTAATGCTGAACGATGCTCCCACAAACTCAAAATTGCTGTAGAGCAAGCCTCAGCGACTTCCGAATCATCAGCGCACTTCTCGGCTTCCTTTATCAGTTCTGCAATACGATGAGCCATCCAGGAAGACAATATATCGTGGTTGTCTATGCTCAACTGAGTGACTAAGCGCTTCCCTAACTCGATGACTGCTTCAGATTGATTTAGCGACACCATCTTTCTCCATCAAGTAAAATCGAACGTACGGTTGGTGATATGACATACGCTCCTCACTACTTTCCTCGTACTTAGGAACTGTTCTGCTAACGGCTACACTGATGATCAAGCACTCAGTTGGGTAGGCTGTCAGAAGCTCTTCAATGAATTCCGGGCTAGCACTGAGGCTGGTACTACCGACCATCTCCTCATCCCGCCCGTAACCATATGCTTCAATCCAAGACTGACTTCGAAGCAGACCATCCTTCCCTGCCCACCAACGACGTCCATCAGCTGATGCATTCAAGTTCATTAGCTCACTAACTTCTGCAGATGGCATCGGCCCCGGATATGCCAAATTCGTTGACCATGGGTCATACTCATCCAGGCGAGCATAAACATCATCGTCAAAAACCCATCCCTTCAAGGTCAATTCACCCATCTGAAGACAGTCATCCCCGTTGGCACTTGGTAGGGCATACTGCTCTAGCTCCGCCGATGTCTGCAGCGCCACTACCAGCGCTCCAGCACCTGAACGCGATACAAGAGCACTGCGTATTTTTGTCACTTCACTGTAGCTATCCGAGTACTTGGTATAGTGACCCCATAGATTCAACCCGCCGTCATCTGCATTTAGTTTTCCATCCAAATATTCAGCAGTAATGCCCCATTTCCAGTCTTGCCTGTTTTTACCCTCAGGTGCTGACCAATTCTTTTGAATAGGAGGGTCTCGTCTGTCGAACAACCAATATCCATCCTTGCGAGTCAATTGATACTTTTCAAGCCACTGTTGGAACTCGTCGGCTTCTTCATGGATATTTCGAAGAACGGAACGTTGTGCTAACAGATCTGCAGCTACAATCATCATTGCGTGAAAACATTGATAGGTCTTCAAACTATCTGTCTTTGGCATACTGCCGTGGGAGTGTGAAGTTTCTCTGTCATTAAAAATGCCTTTCTTCCCCCTAGCATCCTGCTCATATCCACGCTTTCCATTCCATCCTAGATGCTTTCGCAATACGCTCCTTGCTCTATTTTCAACGGCATCCTGAGCAATCCCAAAGGCCCGACCTAATGGTTCAAGCCAATATGGCCCGATATCAATTCCAAAGAAATAGCGCTCATCGTCACTCAAAGCAACGTCTTCTTCCTCGTCATCATCTGGCTCTGCACGATTCCAACCGGAGTATGTTTTCTCAGATAGAGCAGGCTTGTTGGCGACCATCAAACCAGATACGTCGTCCTTCATCAGGTATCCAGAGTCAACCAAAATCCTTATCCCCTGGGCAGCAAATTCTCGAATTAATACATGGTTTAAGTTTGCCATGCGGCATAAAAAGTCGGCTGCTAAATTCAATGCAAATGGGTTTTCTAAACCTCCGCGAGAAAGCCCTATAAGTAACCATTGTCTTGCGTGCCACAGGTAAAATTCAAAGCCTCCATCTACATAAGGAAAAGCCTCATCTTGATCGGCCCAGCGCGTCAGCTCTTCGAGCACTTCCACCCAACCAAGCTCAACTAGAGCTCGAACCACATGTGCATACTCCCAGCGTTCTGATGCAACAGGTGAGCCCAGACCCGCCCATACATATCCGGCAACAGCTGATTCAACAGATCCAGCGGGCGCCAACTCTGCACGCCACGCTCCATCACTATCTTCCTCGTTAAGAATGTCTTCGAGCAAATCAAAGCCGAAGTGCAGCACTTCATCAGCTTCATCAGGGCTAAGTGTTGCTGCAAGAGGTTCTAGCAATTTAAAGAGTCCACCTGCATCAAGATCTTTTATTTGTGACTCAAAGCCTGTCAGAGTTTCCTGAACAACTTCCTCATCTGTAACTAGCCCATCGTCGTACAACGTCTGAAATGGAATCGGCTGCCACCAAGAACGTCTAAAAACCTTTTCAGGGTTCCGTCGGCAAGCAATCAGCACGGCTTCTTTAATTGATCTTTTTGTAGATATCTGCTTTTTGGACCTCAAAGACAGCGCATCCAGCAGGTACCTTACTGTATAGATGCCAAAGTCCGGCCAGTTGCAAATAGCTTTGATCAACAGTGACTCTTTGCCTATACGGACATGCTCAAACGCAGCCTTAAAAAATGAGTCCAAATAGATAGAGGTTCCTTGTTGGCGTGCAGTCTCGTAAGCCATACGCAGTGAATCAGGGCAACTAAAATCTGTACTGGCAAAGACATCTCCCCAGTTAATGCTCTGTTCATCGCGAGCACGCTCCGAATCTGCAATCTCCTCAACATCGCTACTATTCGAGGCTTCGTTAGCAATAAGTCGGTCAATGTCAAAGAGCGCCGCCCCTATAGATTTTCCTAACTCTTTTAGTTCGATAAGCTTAGCCTTTTGAGTTGTACTTACACGAACATAGCGATAGCCAATATCAAAAATCACCAGTGGAGACTTTGAATCACATTCGACAACAGCCTGTTCAAGATCCCTCGCTCTGCTCCATTCAGCATGAATCCCACTCAAAACAATGGGCGCATATTTGGGAAGGTGCCCCAAGGCGCAAAGGTGATAGATAGCTATCGGAAGAAGCCTGTCAGAATTACCAAACCTTCTGTCCCGCCAACGGCTAAGAATAGCTAATGCAGAGCAAGGACAAAGCTCAACAAGAGACTCGGCTGTACGATCCCAATCGAAGTGTTTATCTCTAGCTACGTATTCATATGTAAGCTCGGCTAAACGAGAAAGGCGATAAGCGGTTCGGGGACGAGGGGCATTCTGCTCCCCTGCGGCTTCAGACAAATGAAGGAATGCTGACCAGCGATCTATATTTTCATCACCTATGCGGCTAGCAATTTCTATCGCCTGATCAAAATAAGCACTAGCTTCGTCAGTACTTAATGGGTAGATCGCACGAGCAAGTTCTACGTATGACTCAACCCGAGACTCAGCATGCTCCCGAGACTTCTCTAAACGTTCGAAAACACTGACGGATAAGTCAAATGAAAGTGACTCTAAACCCTCTGTCCGAGCTGCAAGACGACATAAGTTTGTCAGGGTATTAGGCCAAATATCACCTTCATTTTTCTTGAGCCATGCTGTGAACTTACTTAGATGCTGCTCATTTATAACAGATGCACTGATGATTATTCTCAACCATTCAAATGCAATAACCTGAATAAGTGACGAATCATGGCTGTAGATAGAGGAGATACAGGAGTTGGAATGGCTCAAAGCTTGCTCAATAGAACTTTCCAGATTCTTTGGGGTTCTCCCACACGCAAGGCCGTAGAACAGATTTACCCAAGGCAAATGGCCTCCAACTTCACGTTTTAACATGCGAAGCTCTTGACTGTGGCTATAGTGGTTATTGGACTCGATTTGGTGTCGGATGTCCTTCGGAGCAACCTCTACTAACTCTAACTCTTTGTCTTGAAGATTAGCGTTTAAAGCGTAGGCTCTTAATAAACCGACTCGCGTCCTTCCAAACTGACTGGTGAAATCTTGTGGTGGCTCCGATGGTAAATAGCGCTGAATCACTGAACCCCATGATTCTTGGTCCTTTGGTGCAGTTTTTAGCGCAAGCTCAACAGTCGAGCAAACAGCTTCCAATATCGCCCATTGATCGTTGAAGTTCGATGACTCGATTAACTTTACTCTTCTATCTCCTAGAAGACGTAATACACGCCTAAGAGGGCCTATCGGCACCGAATGCCCTACAGAGTTAGCTTCGCTAAATAGCCCCAAAAGCAACCAGATATCATTTCCAGTAGCCTCAATAAGAGCATCTAGCTGATCGTAGTGCCCCAGGTCTATAAGCCTTGCACCCAGACCTCGACCGGCATCAAAAGCTAAGTAACGACTTCTCCACCCTCTTAAGAATCGCGCAGTCTCACCAGGGCCGCGCAGCCGCAAGATTGCTGACGCAAGCTCTACCCTATCCTCATGACTAACATCCTCTCGATTCCCTCTATCGGGCTTAGAGCGGGCCCAATTATGTAGCCAGTCTATTGCCATGCGTAACCGACTAGAAGCGTCGGCAATAAACTCCGGCTTGCCAGATAGTAATCCTGCATCGTATGCATGGTAAGCTCCCATCCATCCAGATTTAAAAGTTCCCCTAGAAACAATTTCTTCAATTCGATCTGGACTCAGAATTTTCGCAGCAAGGTCTGTATTACTCTGTATAAGAGCATTCTGTCGCCCCTCTCCAGCGCACTCTCCCCCGGCCTTGAGTGCCAGCTTAGCGGCCGCGCCATAGCGTTTTTGCTGTAAAGACGCCTTTATCGAAAACGTTAACCTCTGAAGTTCTACATCTCTTTTTTCTAGCGGGTTTTCTGCTGGAAGACCTTCGCCACTTAGCGCCAGTGATATCAATTCATTCATCATTCCAGCTTCCAACAGGAGTGGTGGAAGTGCTGAAGCAACGTATGAACTCTCACTGGCAAGTGACTGTAAACGTTCGACAAACCCAGTGATCTCGGCTTGACTGGGTTTGAAGCGTTCTCTGAACCACGTTTCTGTCGGCTCATCTAAGAAGTGGAGACTATTGCCTTTCAGTAAAAGTGGGCGACCAAAATCCAGCACAAAGCTTCGAATTGCGCTTTCTGGTGTTTGAGAGAGCCTTGCAAGCACTGGAATAGGAATGAGCGGCCGTAATACTGCTAGTCCTTTACACATCATATCAATGTGATGAGCTTCAGTACTTCCTGCATTATCTTTAAGTTTGGCAATTGCACTTTCTAATAAATCTCCAATTGCCTGCTCAACTGTCGTAGGTTCTGGACCAAGTCCCTTGAGTATCTCCCGAAGTGGCACCTTTCGCTCGAGTGCCAAAGCTTGTACTCGTGGATTAAAGCTACTTAAAAAATGAAACTCATTTGTCTCTGTATCGTTAGCTTCGGGAAAGAACTTCCGAAGATGAAGAGCGCTCTCATTCAAGCTAAATGGTTGGAGATTTAGCTCCACAGAATTTGCTTTGGCTCCAAGCATGGTTCGACGGTGTGTACGGCAGGTAAAAGCTAACCTTACCCCATCAGGACATTCTAGTCTGATGAGGTCACGAACAAAGCTAACAGGATCTTGTTGTTCTCCCGCAGCCATTTCCGCGTTGTCCGCGGCATCAATAATAATGCAAAGAGATGCATTCTGATTTTGGGATCGTAATACACCGATTGCTTGTGTTATGCGATGCTTAAAAGCACGCACATACTGTTTGGAATCGGCATTCTTCGACGGGATCAGTGGGTGGCAAAGGCCTCTGGCGGCAAGTTCATTTGCAATCTGTACTAAACCATCTTCATGTCTATGACGAAAGTGCAATGAACTACGATACAGGCCATCTCCAAAACAATCATAGAGTACAACTGCAGATTCTGCGGGTATCGACCTAGCGATCCTCGCAGCGATAATTGACTTCCCAACGCCCCCATCCGCGTGGATGATTAAGGGAACATTACTTTGCAGAAGCTTTTGTGTAATTGAGTTTTCTTGCTCTCGGGGGATAGTATCTGGTGGTGTTGAGATCAAGCATGGCGCTGGTAATAATACATTTTCGCTAACCTTTAATGCCCGCAAGACATCATGCCGCCGAATCGATGGGTTAAATTCAAATTCAGTGGTCGCTTTTCGAGTGACAAGGTCTTTCAGCTGGACGGGGGTATCGTAGTCTGCATCAACGAGATATGCGCTGAGGTCTTGCACCAATAGGTTTTGTTGCTCCCAAAGCCCATGCTCGCTGCCAACAACGTTAAAGAGTTTAAAAAAAACCGATGCCTGAGAGGAATTGAGTCCGGAATAGCGCAGCAGTGTCTTATGCACGGTATCTGTACAAGCTTTACCATCGCTTTTGAGATCGACTAATGCATCTACCACTTTTTTATCGATTGGCCTGTTAGTCGTAAACTCAAATCTAAACCGCTCAGCAATATTTTCTGCGGAAAAGTGGTCGAGCAATTTCTGATAGCGGGCAACAAAGCCTTGTATCGTTTTCTTAAGGCCACTTGCCGTCCACGGTTCATTTGATGCAACTGTTGAGTGCTTTAGTTGGACATACTGAATGCGTTCAGCCTCGGTACGATCTTCTGAACCGAAGTAAAATCCGACATCGATGATTTCCTCTCCATCGGAGATCCTTTTGCTCTTGGATTCCTGTTCTGAGGCCCCTTCAATGGTTATGGCTACTAGGTTTTCTGTTCCAGGTAGTAACCTTAAACATTGTCGAGCTGCCCATAAGTAGTGAAACTGGTCTCCATCACGACTCGTCCGAACCAAATCCGTGTTTTTTGCCATTAATCCCTCTAAAGCGATCTAATCTTGTCATTGCATTGAGTTTACGTGCGCAGTAATTACTGGTGCGGATCATTCATCATGTCCGGCGAGTAGTGTCCTAAGAGCATCTACAACGGCGCTTTTGCCTACGTTATTTGGGCCAACCAATACATTCAAACCAGGTTGGAATTTCAACGTGGCATTTTGCAATTTTCGAAAATTTTTAATATTAAGTTCGGCAAGATACATGACGAAATCCGTTTCAGAAACACTGCGACTTAGAAGTGTACAGCGTTAATCTCTAACTTTAATATGCAGAGGTCAAAATTTTTGCTCCTCGGTTTTAAACCAAAAGAAATTACGATTTTCTAAGCAAGTATGCCAAGGTCTGCGGCTTCGAAAACTCGCGAGCAATTAGCATGTCACCAGAAGACATGGCGTTGGCGTTATAGTGAGATGGCTTGCTCAGCTCCGAAATTAACACTTGATCCAGAGGTTGGCGGAAGGGGTTTTGCTGATGGGGTGCCCCAAAGAGTCTGTCAAATGCATCAGATAGATGGTCTGTCTCCAGGCTCGCCGAATGATTGGAGAGGGCTATCTTGGCAGCTTCTACCAGAAGGTGTTTTAACGCTCGGTTTTCGCCCCTGGAAGCCGCAAAAAGTGGGATAGAAATACCTCGGTCTTCAAGTTTTGGAGGCTCATCAAAGGGCATGTATTTAGCTAGCCCCTTCAGGTACTTGAGGTAATAATTACGATCATCTTTAAGGCTGAAGTACTCCAGTTTGCGCCTCCGGACCAACCGAGATGACCATTGAGGCTCATCTGCAATCTGCTCGGCCCATGGCATTCCTACGATGACGATGGGAACTCTGGCTTCTTCGCTGATGAATTTGAGCGCATTGGCAATCAGTTGACGTTCCTGAACCGTCTTGAACTCTATAAGTTCTTGAAATTCATTGATGATGAGAAGTTCAACATTAGCTCGAATCAGGCTGTTGACCAGCTTTTTGGTGAGATCGGTAGCGTAGCCACGTTTTCTTCTTTGATGGCTGCCAAACAGCTCCAGGTCGGAAATTATTTGTACTAAGGTCGCATCCAGCCCCCTGCCTCGTGAGATGCGACTGATAAGCACGGGCATGGTATCGCGACCGCAATGTTGGCTGGCCAATACACGCGTTTTGTAGTGATTAATCAGGTGGCTCTTGCCGACGCCGGTGTCGCCGGTTAGCAACATGCATTGCTGATCGGATTGAAAATGCCTGTTTAATCTCAGCTCATCGAAATCCTGAAGGACCGCTTCAACTTGAGGATGCAGGATGAAGCATTCACTGAAGTTCCTAAGCTGCTCTATTTGAGAGGGGGTTAGTGCGTTCATTCGAATGCCTCTAAGTCTTCCCCCCAGCCTTCGAGGATGTCCTTAATATTGTGTTGACTATTACTTTCCTTCGGCTGCGATTTTGATGGTAGTGTCGGCGAGATGGACCTCTGGCCTGTATTGCTAATACCGGCAAACTGAGCTTGTTTTTTTGTTGCGGTGAGCTTGGTTTTGGAGGCCGCGACCAACTCCTGCTCTTGCTGGATCCGCTCATTGATAGCCATGCGTGCTTGGGCTAATCCCAAGTTGTCCTTACTTTCACGAATAATTTCACGGTTAACTTTTTTAATGACGGTATGTGCATGCAAGCTTAGGCCTTGTGTATAGCCGGTGGCATCCGTACATGGGACTCTGAGATACCCTTCCAGTTCTTCTAAATAAACGTGAATACTGGAGAGATCGTCGGGATCAATTTTAATGAGCTTTTTGATGGATTCCTTACTTTGAGGATACTGCTTTCGGTAGTCAGCCAGTGCGGCAGAGTCGTACATGAGGTCCGAGTACTTAATGCCATTTCTGGTCAGGGTTCTTCGCTCCGAAAGTCCCATGAGAGCTTCGAAACGCCTTTCATCTTCTGCGGTCATTCTTAACGGAGGGTATACATCAAAACCTTGCTGCCATCGCTGAATGGGGATCCTTGTTTCACGTGAGTTCGTGTCTTGATGGTAAACATCAACAATCCATCGGTGGAACTCTTCCACAAACACCGAAAATCGCATGATTGCGTCCTTTTCTGGCTTGTAATCTTCCTTCTCCAGAATATTTGAAAAGGTTTTTCCAGGGATTTCAGCGAGAAAGCTTTGATTGATCATCCCAAAAAAACGCTCTACAAAGGGCTTCAGCCAAGGTTTGCGAACAGGATTGTATTGGATATTGATCCCTGCTTCTTTGCAGGCATGATCTAAACTGTGCGACCAAAATTCTGCGCCATTATCAACCACCAGGGTTTCAAATTTGCCCCAGCAAGGCCAGCCATTTTGGAGTTCTATGCCAACCATATCGAGTGTCTTAGGCTTAATTGCATGTACGATTGCCTTGGCTGCTGACACATAAGATGGAGAGTTGTAGCCTAAATGGAAGCCCAATACACAGCCGCTGAAAACATCTACTACCAGAGTCAGATAGGGCCTTCCAAGGGGTATTAATAAAGCATCATCGAGTAAGATAAGGTCGAGTGGAGTATGGTCAATTTCCACTCGTTCTAAAATTCTCGTGGGTGGCTTGTGTGACGCGCAGTAATCGAACCATTTATCAGCCATGAATTTGCCATGCCTGGCCACCGCGACATGGTAGGGTGGTAGAGACTTAATCCTGTTTTTAAAGCTGTTATACGAAATGATAGGGATCTTTCCATCGACGATTGAGTCATTTTCAATCGTAATGGTGTCTTTATAATACTGATAAGCTTTTGTTATGTTTGGCCTTTTGGCGTCAAGAAAGCGAAGTAGAGCAACTTCAAAAAAGTGCTCATCGCCGTCAACTCTCTTGTTTCTATTGCCCTTTTTGTGATTTTTTTCCACCAACGAAGCTAAATCACCATTACTATCCATGTAACTTTTATACCATCGAGCGACGGTCCGCCAATTTGGCCTTTCTCCGACGTTTGTGGCAAAAAATGAGTCAAGCAACGGGTCTAGGTTTTTTTGTGTCCATCCGCCGGTATTTTTTCGTTCGATGAAATTAAGCAGCTCGTATCGCTTTAGCGCATTTTGCTTAATCTCTTCAGGGAAGGTTTCAAGATCGCGCTTTGTTAGCTGAGCTTCGCTTAATCTGACGTATTGAGCAGGTGGATGAGGTTTAGCCCCTTGGACCTGAGTAAATTCATCTTTAAAGTCCATCAGCTGCACCAGACATAAGGATTAAGTGAAAAGTCATCTTTAACCACATCTGATTTTAGCAACCCTTTATTTAGTAATGAAAAAATATAGGATCTAACTTCCCCAATGGGTAAGCCATACTCTTGGGCAATTTCCGTTAAACGACACTTGCCTGAAGCTTGGACCCACGACAGTAACTCGCGTTGAATGTTGCAGATTGTATGGACACCAGAATATCGATGAAGCAGTTTCAGGTTATTCAAGACTGGAGTGACTTGAATTTGTTCGTCGGTTACTAAAATAAGTTCCACGCCAAGCAACTGAGCAGCCTGTTGTTTTGCGAAAAACTTGGCTTTAAAGATGGGGTCATATGTCTTACTTAAAGGCTTGTATTCATGGAGCTGAATGCGGCCGTCAATGTACTGAACAATCGTATCTGGTGTGTAAGGTAAATCTTTGCCTTCGAATTGATAGTAAAAACCTTCAGGCTGGCTATCGAACGTCCTCACCAACTCGTTGTATTCGTGATGAAAACAGGCATCGAACTCTAGCAAACTCTCGCACATGATGGTTTTACCCACTTTAGCGCTGGCGAACTTAAACACATTTTTGTTCGGTGACGGCTTACGTAGATTTCGAATATACATGGGCAAATTTTAATCGATGCGATATTGCCAGAGTACTTTGAAACGCCAATTTGTCAAGTTATGGCTTTAACATAACCCTAATGGTTTGATTTTAATTTGAAATTAAGGAGTATAAAAACTCTGCAATGATGGTTTTGTGTCAGCTTATGGATTTATTTTGTCAGCTTATGGGTTTTCTATGTCAACTTATGAATTCAGCGACAGTGGCAGCGCTTTAAACGGCCTGCTAACTGAGCCAATTAGCCCATGGCCGCTTTGACATACACGTCGAAGCGGTTTTTCTTGGTCTCGATACGGGTGCTGGGTTTGATGCCATCGAGATCTTCGGCATAGTCGGGCCGCTTTACCACCACCCGTTTTTGCGCCAGTCTCAGCGCCGGAGCAAGCAGACCATCGGCATCTGTGTCGGCACCCACCAGCGACTGGAATACCCGCATCTCCTTTTTCACCAGTGCAGATTTTTCCCGGTGTGGATACATGGGGTCGAGGTACACCACGTCGGGTTTGTCCTCGAGATTGTCCAGTGCTTCAAGACTGGAGCCATGCACCAGTTGCATTCGCTGCTGCATCCAGGGGCCAATTTCGCTATCGAGATAGGCTCGGCGCAGGCCGTCTTCAAGCAAGGCGGCCACCACAGGATGGCGTTCTATCAGGAGTACCCGGCAGCCGAGACTCGCCAGCACAAAAGCATCCCGCCCCAAGCCCGCGGTGCCGTCCACCACAGTTGGCGTTGCCCCGGCCTTTAGGCCCACCGCCTTGGCAATGGCCTGGCCGCGGCCGCCACCGAACTTGCGTCTGTGGGCAACGGCGCCTGACACAAAGTCCACCATGATGCCGCCGAGCTTGGGTTCGTCACGCTTTTTCAGCGTGAGTACGTCTTCCTCAAACAGCAGGGAAAATTCGGCATCGTTATTGGGCATCAGGTCCCAACGGGCACAAATTTGTGTAAGACGTGGATCGTTTGGCGCTATCTGGATGGGAAACAAGGCTGGATGTCCTGTAATGAAACTCGCGGCAGTATAACGCCAACCCGGGCGCGCCGGAACAAAAGCATACAGTGGCTTGGCTAGCAGTTATAATGTTGGCAGTTTTCAACCCAGTACAGACCCCGGGATCCCCTATGTTGAGTTATCGCCATGGCTTTCATGCCGGCAACTATGCGGATGTGCTCAAGCACGCCATTTTGCTGCAAGTTATCGATTTAATGCAGAAAAAGGATAAGCCTTTTGTGTACATAGACACCCATTCCGGGGCGGGTGGCTATAGTCTGATGGATGAATTTGCCCAAAAGACCGGCGAATACAAAGAGGGTATCGCTCGCCTGTGGGATAAAACCGATTTACCTGCGTCGCTCAAACACTATGTTGAGGCGGTGCGCCACTTCAATGAAGGCAACGAGAATCCCACCGAAGATCTGACCTGGTATCCGGGTTCGCCAGCGTTTGTGGATATGCACCTTCGGGAAAACGACCGCATGGTATTGCACGAGCTGCACGGTACCGACTTTGAACTCCTGAATGAATACTTTGAAGGTGCCCGTCAGGTACAGGTCAGTAAGTGGGATGGCTTAAGCGGTCTGCTGGCCAGCGTGCCGCCGCTGGAGCGTCGTGGTGTAGTGTTGGTAGACCCGAGTTTTGAAATCAAGACCGACTACGAGGCCGTGGCCGATGCCATCATCAAGGCCCATCGCAAGTTTGCCACCGGGGTATATATGCTTTGGTATCCGGTGGTAAACCGGGCGCAAACCGAAGCCATGCTCTCAAAGCTGAAAGACAGCGGCATTCGCAGGCAGCTTCGGATTGAGCAGGGCATCAAGCCCGACTCAGACGAGTTCGGCATGACGGCAGCGGGCCTTTGGGTGATTAACCCACCCTGGCAACTGGATACCATAGCCACAGAGATGCTGGACTATTTGCAGCCGGTGCTGAATGTGGATGGCGGCTATGTCAAGGTCGAGTGGGAAGTGGGCGAGTAACAGCTTGTCGTCGACTCCAATAAAAAACGGGCTTTTTGCCCGTTTTTTATTGGCCGCGGGTCTTGGATGGGAAAGCACAGAAGGCTTTATGTCCCTAGGTCCGGCCTGTTAAGTGCGCAAATTGCGATAGCGCTGCAGGAGGATATTGACCCGCTCTATGTAGGCCTTGGTCTCGGGATAAGGGGGTATACCACTGTATTCCTCAACCCGGGTCGGCCCGGCATTGTAGGCGGCAAGTGCATGATTTAAATCACCCTGGAATCGGTCCAGCATCAGCGACAGGTAACGACTGCCACCCAGGATATTGTCCTGAGGCAGGAAAGAGTTACGCACGCCCATATCCTTGGCCGTTCCCGGCATCAGTTGCATCAGGCCCACGGCGCCGGTGCGGGAAATCGCCTTGGGATTAAAGTTGGACTCGGCATGGATCACCGCTCTTATCAGCGCCGGCTCCAGCGAGTAGGTTTTGGCAGCCAGTAAAATGTCTTTCTCGTAGCTGCGGTTCAAGCGGATGGTACGCCAATTAACCTTGGACTTGGGATTACAGGCATAACAGTCAAACAGCAGGATTTCATACTTGCCACTGGATGGCGCCTTGTCGCTGAATGCCACTGTGCCATTGGGCTGGACATACTGATACACCTTGGTTTGGGTGCTGGTGCCATTTTCGGAGTAGCGCGCGGTAATGCGGGGTTTCTCGGTGCTGGATGACGATGTATCAGAAGCACCGGCGCTGGTGCCGGTGAGAACAAAAAAAAGCAGGGAAAACAGCGACCAGCGAAATGACATTAGAGACCCGTGTACTCGTTAAGCTTAAGTAATTCTATGATAGCAAAGAGTTGCTTCATTTCGCCGTGGATCCGGCCGAATTCGTCTTCAAAGGTGGCGGCGCTGAAAATCGACGACTGCTCGAAGCGATTTTGGCTGCTCTCTATGGTGATAAGCAGGCGGTCGCGGTGGAATGCACATTGGATCCGGCTGGAGAAAAACTGCGCCAGCGCCATGAGTCGTTCCATAAAGGCGGTGGTTAACAGCACCCTTGCTTCAATCTGATCCGTTGAAAACACATCGAACATTTTTTCAAACTGCGGATCTTCCAGATGCACCCGTTCCAGCCCGCCATGGCTGTCAGAGAAAAAGTTGGTCAGGGATCCCCGAGAGCGAATGGCCACAGTATGGCCTCTGAAGGCTTTGTGACTGGAGAGTGAAATAAATAAGCCCCGAAAGACAGTCACATCACGGTTTTTATCCTTGTCCCTTTCTTCGCGCAGCAAATGTACTTCGTTGATGCCTATGCTGACCCCAAGATAGCTGCCAAGCACACAGTCATCGAAACGGGCCTTGTCATAAGAGGGCAAAATTTTTGCCTCTTTAAACATACGGATCCCCATGTCCTGCCTTTTGGCAAACACAAAGTCAGGGCCGAAAAACCGAAAAATCCGCGGGTAAATTTCGCTTTGCACCGCCCCGGTATATTGGCGCATCGGCGAGCTGGCCCAGCGCCAGATTAAAAAGGCGATGCCCACGGCCGCAATCCAGCTGAAGGGCACAAACTGGGCGCCGGGTTTTATCAGCGGCAGACAGGCGATAAGCAGAGCGAGAAACACACCCAGCCCAAGATAGATGCGTTGCCGTGCTTGCTTCAGTGCCCTGATGCGTTGGTTTTCAAATTTACGGCTGAGGGGGGCGATTTCGGTATCGTAATAGGCCTGCAGACGGGGTAGGTCGTCTTTGTGTGCCTTGAGCCCTGTGGCTGCCCGCTGCGCCCTGATGGGCGCACCGAACAGAAATGACAGCATGTTCATGGGGTTACTTCAGGTAGTCGCTGGCGTTTACCGGTGCCCTGTCGGCTTCCTGAGCTTCAAAAAACGGCATGGCCTTAACCGATGCCATGCTGGCGATCAGCGAGCCGGGGAAAATTTCCACTGCGGTGTTAAGTTCAGACACGGCCGAGTTGTAAAAACGGCGGGCGGCACTGATGTGGGCTTCCACTTCGTTGTAGGTTTGCATGGCTTGCACCATGGTCTGGTCGCTTTTCAGTTCTGGGTAATTTTCAACCGTCACCATCAGCTGACCCATCTTGCTGTTGAGCGCATCGGCCTGTGCCAGGTGCTGGCGCACAGCATCGGCATCATTTTTGTCGTATCCGGCGGTGAGTTGAGTGCGCAGCGCGGTGATCTCGGTCAGCAGCGACTTTTCGTGATCCATAAATTTCTGCGCAATGGTCAGAATATTGGGGACCAGATCGGCACG
Organism: Shewanella sp. FJAT-52076; assembly: GCF_019457455.1. Lineage (NCBI taxonomy): Bacteria > Pseudomonadati > Pseudomonadota > Gammaproteobacteria > Alteromonadales > Shewanellaceae > Shewanella > Shewanella sp. FJAT-52076. Next base: position 4,179,368 of record NZ_CP080415.1, on the reverse strand, counting down.
CTTTTTAAGCTGCACATCGATACCCGCCAATGCCTCACGGGCAGTATTGCGCTTCTTGATCAGGCTGACATACCAGAGGTAGGCCACTATCAAGACTAAAACCAGACCTATTAATAATCCTTCCATCATCAATCCTTTCAAAGGGGTGCCTGCAGGCCATTGCTGCCCAAGATAACCACAAATCGGGCCAAATTGCACCCGTGGCGGGTGAAATCTAAACAGGTTGGACATCAGTATGGTGATTTTCCCTGCTTTTTATCATCAGAAACTATTGATAGTTAAGATTTTATATTGCATTGCGCAACTGGCCGTTAAATATCAGAGTTAAGGTGGTTTGTTTGCGTCTTCAATTCTGTATCTGTCTGTATTTATGGTGAAAAATCACCATTCGATTTGAGTGAAAAAACGACACCAATGCAAGCTAACATGTCAATGGCAGCGGTTTATCCCTGTGAAAAGACGCTTATTTGGCAATTTAACAATTAGCCCCGCCTTACAAGCCTGTAATCAGTCATTTAGTTCAGCTTGAGTTCAGCCTGAATACAATAGAGTTACAGGTACACAACATTTGGATTTGGCGACCAATTTGCCGTGATGGGATCCCCCGAGGGATCCCTTTTTTTCAGCTTAAGTTTGACTTAACTCGTTTGTGATAGGGTTTCGAGCCCGCAGCTGACGCTGGTTTGGCGTTTATGCCGCCCATTGCTGCTGAATGAATTAATGATAACGAGTGCTGCCCAGCAGCCAGGCCGAAGGAAAGAACATGAGCACCAACTCCCGGGAGGCGACCGCCTCTGAAACACCGGAAGACATCGCCAAAAGCGGCTGGTTTGTCCGGTTTTTGAATCTGGTGGAGCGTCTGGGGAATCTCTTGCCCCATCCCATCACCCTGTTTGCCATGTTCTGTGTTGCTGTGGTGCTGCTGTCCGGGATCCTGGGCTATTTCAAGCTCTCGGTGACCGACCCCCGCCCCGAAGGCGCCTCCGGTCGCAATGCCGATGGGATCATTTCGGTCGTCAGCCTGATGAATGCCGAAGGTCTGCGCCTCATAGTCTCCAACCTGGTGACCAATTTCACCGGCTTCACACCCCTGGGCACTGTGCTGGTTGCTCTGCTTGGGGTGGGCATTGCCGAGCGCTCCGGGCTGCTCAGCGCCGCGATGCGCGCACTGGTCATAGGCCGCTCCCGCCGCCTGGTGACTGTTACCATCGTTTTTGCCGGCATCGTATCAAACACGGCCTCCGAGCTTGGCTATGTGGTGCTTATCCCCATGGCGGCAATGATTTTTCACTCCCTCGGAAGGCACCCTCTCGCCGGTTTGGCTGCCGCTTTTGCCGGGGTGTCGGGGGGGTACAGTGCCAACTTGCTGCTGGGCACCATAGACCCCTTGCTGTCGGGTATCACCGAAGCCGCCGCCCGGATGATTGACCCCGAGTATGTGGTTGGCCCCGAGGTGAACTGGTACTTCATGTTTGCCTCTACCTTTGTCGTGTCCTTTATGGGCGCCTGGGTGACCGAAAAAATTGTCGAGCCTAAGTTGGGTAAGTACGACCCCAGTGAAGCCTCCATCGATCTCGATGGTCAGGCCATGGAGCAGGTCACGGACATCGAGCGCCGTGGCTTGAAAATGGCGGGATTGGCTGTCCTTGTTCTGGGCGTTATTCTGGCCTTGACCGTGGTCCCTGAAGGTGCGCCGCTTCGTCATCCGGATACCGGCCTGGTGGCCGGCTCACCCTTCCTCAAGGGCATAGTGGTGTTTATCTTTGTCTGCTTTGCCATTCCGGGTCTGGTGTATGGCAAGGTGGTTGGCACCATGAAAAAAGACACTGATGTGATCAACGCCATGAGCCACAGTATGGGCACCATGGGGATGTACATAGTGCTGGTGTTCTTCGCGTCTCAGTTTGTGGCCTTTTTCAAGTGGACCAATCTCGGTGCCGTGCTGGCGGTGATGGGCGCAGATGCCCTGAGTGCCATTGGCCTCAACGGCCCTTTGCTGTTTTTGCTGTTTATCGCCATGTGCGGCTTTATCAACCTGATGCTGGGCTCGGCCTCTGCCCAATGGGCGGTCACGGCGCCGATTTTTGTGCCCATGTTGATGTTGGTGGGTTATGCCCCCGAGACTATTCAGGCGGCTTACCGCATCGGTGACTCGGTCACTAACCTTATCACCCCCATGATGAGCTATTTCGGGCTTATCCTCGCCGTGGCCTGCCGTTACAAGAAGGACATGGGCATAGGTACCCTGGTGGCCACCATGCTGCCTTATACCCTGGTGTTCTTTGTCGGCTGGACCAGCTTCTTCTTCCTGTGGGTGTTCGGCTTTGGCTTGCCGGTGGGGCCGGGTGCTGCCACCTACTACACCCCGTAAGGGTGCCCAATAAAAAAGCCCCGCCAGAGCGGGGCTTTTTGTCGTCAAGTAACAGCGCCGTCAGCGATTAAAAGCTGCTGACATCGAGTCGACCATTGCTGGAGACTTTACCCTGGCAGGAACCTGTGGGTGTGGCACCGTTAAGCAGAGCATCCTTCACGTCCATGTGGCTGGCACTGGGGTGCAGGGCTTTGTAGAGTGCGGCAGCGCCCGATACATGAGGTGTAGCCATGGAGGTACCGTTGTAGCTGGCGTAGCCTGAAATCACCTGACCCTTGCTGCTCTTGGGCACGGTTGAGTAAATGCCGGAGCCCGGAGCACAGATATCTACAGTGGTGGCACCATAGCTGGAGAAGGAACTCATGGCACCGCTGCTGGTGATGGAGGCTACAGCAATGATGTTGTCATTTGGGTATTCGGCTGGATAGCAGTTTGAGCCCGAGTCGCAGTTGTAGCTGTCGTTACCGGCAGCGGCGATGAAGAGGATACCTGCATCATTGGCACGGCCAATGGCATCTTCCAACGCCTGAGAGTAACCACCGCCACCCCAGCTGTTGCTGGTAGCGACCAGATTGAGCCCATGGCGCTGTTTCATATCGGTGAAGTAGTCCACCGCCTTAACGGCATTGGCCGTGGTACCGCCGCGGCGACCCAGGAACTTGCCGCTCATCAGCTTCACGTTCCAGCAAACCCCCGCCACGCCTTTACCATTACCGCCGACAGCGCCTATGGTACCGGCCACGTGGGTGCCGTGATCGTCTATGGTGCCATCAAACACCGAGTTGTCGTTGCCATCAAAGTCCCAGCCATAAACGTCATCCACATAGCCATTGCCATCGTTGTCTATGCCGTCGCGTGGGATTTCGCCGGGATTTTGGAACGCGTTGTCTGCCAGATCTTCGTGCTCGTACATGTAGCCTTCGTCGATGATCCCAACGACCACATCGCTGCAATCTGTGTTACCGGCATTCCATTGCTCACCCGCGTGTGAGCCCCAGCCATTGGCCGGGTTGGTGGCGTCACCGTACATGCCCCAGAGCGAGCCATTGGTGTAGTAGGTGTCATTGGCCGCATCGGCGTGCTGGTAAATCCAGTTGGGTTCAACAAATTCCACGTTGGGATCGGCGGCCAGTTCGCGCATGGCTGCTGCCATGTCCTTGCCAACGGGCAGGCTGACGAGGCGAAGTTCGCCGCGCTGATTTTTGCCGAGGGTTTCAATGTGGTTGGCCTGAACTCTGGCCAGGGCGCGTTCTTTTTGGCTGTCGTTGGAGTCGGCGCGGTATTGGACAATCAACTCATCGGCAACGTGGGCGCGACCATTTTTGAGCCCCTGCATTGCTTTGTGATTGTCGGCAGCCAGGGAGCCGGCGCTGGCCAGTGCAATGGCAACGGCAAGAGAAACGCGAGTCTTAATCTCCTAAAGAGTATTGTTATCAGGGTTTTATACTTCTTATTCACGTGATTTACGTGCCCGGTTTTTGTGACCGGAGATCTGAACATACAAGCATTGGGCGAAAAAGTGTACGATTCTATAACGATCTGTTAACTATTGTTGCCCGTGTACCCCCGCCCCTGGCTCTGGCATAATTTGCACTGTAGCCCAAGGGGTTGCGACAACCGCGGCCGCGAAAGCGGGTCGTGCCATATACAGTCTGTGTTTGCGGAGTCTCTGTGCAAATTTGGGTCGATGCCGATGCCTGCCCATCGGTGATTAAAGAGGTGCTTTTTCGTGCCGCCGAGCGGCGACAAATCACAGTGACCCTGGTGGCAAACCAGAGTGTGCGTGTGCCGCCATCACCTTTTATCAAGTCGATTAGGGTGGAGTCGGGGTTCGATGTGGCCGACAACGAAATCGTCAAACGCGTCAGCAAAGGTGAGCTGGTGATCACCGCCGATATTCCGCTGGCGGATGAAGTGATTGCCAAGGGTGCGCTGGCCCTCAACCCCCGTGGCGAGCTTTATACCGCCGAAAACGTCAAGGCCCGGCTGAATATGCGTGATTTTATGGAAACCCTGCGTGCCAGCGGGATCCAGAGTGGTGGCCCTGCGCCCCTGTCACAGGCCGACCGCCAGGCCTTTGCCAACCAGTTGGATCGCTGGCTCGCCAAGCTGCCCAAGTAACATCCACAGCCCGGAAGTGGGCGTTGTTAATCTCAGACCATCAGGGAGTCAGATGGCCACCTCAGACTTTAATATTCCATTCGAACATCGAAAGCCATTTTCCAAACATTATCAGCAATTTATCTGGCCGTTGTGTAAAAAGTTGGAGGCAAGGCGCGGGCCCATTGTGGCCCGTCAGCAGGCGCGGATGGCGGAAATCAGACCCGTCACCCGGTTATTCTGGCCGATGATTTGGCTGTCGTTTGGCAGCAGTGTCCTGGGATTTTTTGGCGTTCTGCCATCACAGTGGATTTTCATCGGCTTTGGTTTGGCCTTTGTCATTATGCTTGGCATGGCCGCGCTGGCCTGGTGGGCGGGCAACGAACTGTCCAATTTTATGGATGAAGGCATGGACAGGCTTTATCCCAGGGTACTGGCGTATTTCGGCAATGACTTTGTCCTCAAGTGGGGCAAGGAGGCTAACGGCCAGCACAGAGCCTATGAAGATTTCGGCATTTTCCCCAAACACGATAAATCGAGCTGCTTCAGCCACCTGAAGGGCAGCCACCACGGGGTGCCGTTCGAGTTCTTCAATGTGGGTTTTTACGAAAAGAAAAACAACGATAAGTACGAGCTGGAATTCAAAGGTGTATTGCTGGCTTTTACCCTGAAAAAGCCCTTCAGGGGCACCACCCGGGTGGTGCGCGATGGCGGCTTCTGGCTCCGCCTGGGGCAGCGGGGGCTCGACAGGGTGAAGCTGGAAGATCCCCGCTTTGAGGCGAATTTTGAGGTATTTGCCTCGGATCAGGTGGAAGCCCGTTATCTGCTGAACCCAGGCATGATGGAGCGCTTCATCGAGCTCGACAGCCACTTTGGCCATGGGCTTGAGGCCTGTTTTAAAGACAACAAGTTGCTTATCCGTCTGCCCACCTCGCGGGATTTTTTTACCCACGACCAGGACCATGAAAAGCCCATCGATTTTAAAGATCCCATTGAAGCGATCTTTGCCGATCTCGGCTTTATTTTTGGTATTGCCGACGAGTTGGCGATTGCGCGCCATACGGGGCTGTAATGCTGGCAAAATGCCCAATTTCAATGGCTTATCTGATGCAGGAAAACGGCATAACGTACTGTTTGCGTTAGCTATTCCTTTGCAGTATGAGATATGGGCAATTGATGGAGTTTTTCGCTCGACATTTGAGCGGATGCGCTGTAAATTGCGCCCGCCCGGCAGGTCGCCGGGTGCTTTGAACAGAACGCCGCGCCTGAGACGTTGGCCGTCAAAGCGAGCAACGCCCACGGGCTCAAATAAGCATGTCAGATTTCATTTCGAGGACACCCATGAAGTACGCTTTTGCAGCGCTCCTTGTTATTTTTGCCAGCGGCTGTGCCACCACAGGCAGCGAGCAGGTTGCCAATCCACAAGTGCAGCAAGCCGAGGCAGTCGCCGGCCACAAGAATCGTTCTGTGATGCCGGGCAAGGCAGCCAATCCAAGAAAAGCCGTATCAGCCCTCTGAGCCGAGCCTTTTAAGACCCCGCCCAACGCGGGGTTTATTTTTTAATCCATTCAGTCGTTGGCGGCGTATCCATTCTGGCAACCCAAGCCAAGGAGCCTTGCCATGACTATTCGCTTTTCAAGCCTGAAAGTTCTGCCTTGCATTGATAAGGCCTGCATTCACTCGCTGGACATGTCCCTTTACCAGCTGTCTGTGGTGATAGACGGCGCTGAACTGTATGTCACCGATGAAGAGGATCGCATGCTCAGGAGTTTGAATCTGTGTCAGATGCAGGCGCTGCTTGAGGGCTTGCCGGTTCGCCAGACTGTACTGCGTCAGGAGAGTGCATACGATGAAATGGTGGGGCAGGCGGTGCGACACTGTGACAATGCCATGGAAATTCCGCTGCGCGTTGCCTGAGCGCAACCAGGCTTAACACCCCAGCCGTAATAAAAAGCCCCGCAGTGCGGGGCTTGTTGCTTCATGCTATTCGATGGCGCGACTGACTCAGTGTTTGCCAGCCTCCGCACCGGATTGTGCCTTTTTCTCGCGCTTGCTGAAGATACGCTCAACAATCACAAAGAACAGCGGCACGAAGAAGATACCGAGGAAGGTCGAACTCATCATACCGCCGAGCACACCGGTACCGATGGCGTTCTGGGCACCCGACCCCACACCGGTGGAAATGGCCAGTGGTACAACCCCCAGACCAAAGGCCAGCGAGGTCATCAGAATGGGGCGCAAACGCACTCTTACTGCGTGCAGCGTGGCCTCAATCAGACCGGCACCCTTCTCATAGTATTCCTTGGCGAATTCCACGATAAGAATGGCGTTCTTGGTGGCCAGACCCACAGTGGTCAAGAGGCCAACCTGGAAGAACACGTCGTTGGACAGACCGCGGCCATTCATGGCCAGCAGGGCACCGATGATCCCCAGCGGCACAACCAGCACCACGGCAAAGGGCACTGACCAGCTCTCATAGAGGGCCGCAAGTACCAGGAACACGACCAGAATCGACAGGGCATAGAGGGCCGGTGCCTGGTTGCCTGAGAGTCGCTCTTCATAGGACAGGCCGTTCCACTCGACACCAAAGCCCGGTGGCAACTGCTCGACAATCTTTTCGATATCATTCATGGCATCACCCGTGCTGTAGCCAGGAGCGGTGGCGCCCTGGATATTCATGGCGGGCAAGCCGTTGAAGCGCTCCAGACGTGGTGAGCCAAAGTCCCAGCGGCCGGTGGCGAAGGCCGAGAAGGGCACCATTTCTCCCTTGGCGTTACGTACATACCAGGTGTTCAGGTCTTCAGGCTGCATCCGGTACTCGGCATCGCCCTGTACATACACCTTCTTCACCCGTCCACGGTCGATAAAGTCGTTCACATAGCTGCCGCCCCAGGCGGTGGCGATGGCACTGTTCACCGAGGAGATATCCACACCCAGAGCGCGCAGCTTGGCATGGTCGATATCCAGCTGGTACATGGGCGCATCTTCCTGACCGTTGGGGCGCACGCCCACCAGGTTGGGATTTTGTGCCGCCATGCCCAACAGTTGGTTACGGGCCTCCAGCAGCTTGGCGTGGCCCTGGCCATTCTTGTCCTGCAGGTAGAAGTCGAAACCGTTGGCGGTACCGAGTTCAATCACTGCCGGTGGCGCAAAGGCAAACACGAAGGCTTCTTTAATCTGGGAGAAAGCCATCATGGCGCGACCCTGCAAAGAGAACACGTCCTGCCCCGCGCCTTCACGCACGGCCCAATCTTTCATGCCAACGAAGGCAATACCCATGTTCTGACCCATGCCCGCAAAGGAGAAGCCGGCCACCGAGAACACAGAGTTCACGTTGTCCTTTTCCTCTTCGCGGAAGAACTTGTCCATCTTTTCCAGCACCTTCACCGTGGACTCCTGACTGGAGTTGGTGGGCAGGATCACCTGGGCAAAGAGGATGCCCTGGTCTTCATCGGGCAGGAACGCAGTGGGCATGCGCATAAAAATCCAGCCGGTCGCGACCACCAATGCCAGATATATCGCCATCACCCTGGCTGAGCGCTTGAGGATTGCGGCAACGCTGCCCTCGTAGCGCGAGGTCATCTTTTCAAAACTGCGGTTGAACCAGCCAAAGAAGCCGTGCTGACCATGGGCATGGCCGGGCTTGAGAGGCTTGAGCATGGTGGCGCACAGGGCGGGCGTCAGGATCAGGGCCACCAGTACCGACAGCGCCATGGCCGACACGATAGTGATAGAGAACTGACGGTAAATCACCCCGGTTGAACCTGACATAAAGGCCATGGGCACGAATACCGCCGACAGGGTCAGACCGATACCCACCAGGGCGCCGGTGATCTGATCCATGGACTTGCGGGTGGCTTCAACCGGCCCCAGACCTTCTTCCTGCATCACACGTTCAACGTTTTCCACCACCACGATGGCATCGTCTACCAAGAGACCGATGGCCAGCACCATGGCGAACATGGTCAGGGTGTTAATGGAGAAACCAAAGGCCGACAGAATGGCGAAAGTACCCAGCAGTACCACAGGCACGGCAATCGTCGGGATAAGGGTTGCGCGGAAGTTCTGCAGGAACAGGTACATGATAACAAATACCAGTACCACGGCTTCCAGCAGGGTGTGCACTACGCCTTCGATGGATTGTTTAACGAAGGGCGTGGTGTCGTAGGGATAAACCACCTCGAGACCCGCCGGGAAGAAGGGCTTCATTTCGGCGATTTTTTCCCGCACCCGGGTCGCGGTATCCAGGGCGTTGGCGCCCGTTGCCAGGCTGATGGCGATACCGGCAGCCGGACGGCCGTTGTAGAACGACTCCACCATATAGCTTTCGGCGCCCAGCTCAACCCGGGCTACGTCGCCGAGGAACACCTTGGCACCGCTGGTATCGGACTTGAGGATAATCTTGCGGAACTCTTCCGGGGTCTCCAGACGGCTTTGGGCCGACACTGTCGCGTTCAGCTCCTGACCTTTTACCGAGGGCGCGCCGCCCAGCTGACCGGCCGAGACTTGGGCGTTTTGCTCGCGGATAGCGGCAATCACGTCCTGTGTGGTCAGGTTGTATTGGGTCAGTTTCAGCGGGTCTAGCCATATACGCATGGCGTAAGGCGCCCCGAACAGGGTGATTTCACCCACACCGGCAACCCGGCTTAAAGGGTCCTGGACGTTGGAGCCCACATAGTCGGCGATATCGTTTTTGGTCAGGCTGCCATCTTCCGACACAAAGCCCAGTACCATCAAAAAGCCCGAGGTGGACTTGTTCACCCTGACACCCTGCGCCTGTACTTCCTGTGGCAGCAGTGGCATGGCCGATTGCAGCTTGTTCTGCACCTGTACCTGGGCGATGTCGGCATCGGCCTCGGCGTTAAAGGTCAGAGTGATAGCTGCGTTACCGAAACCGTCACTGGTGGAGTTGATATAACGCAGGTGATCCAAGCCCGTCATGCGCTGCTCAATCACCTGGGTGACCGAGTCTTCCAGCGTCTTGGCGGAGGCGCCTGGGTAGTTGGCGGAGATCACCACAGTGGGTGGTGCGATGTTCGGGTACTGGGACACGGGCAGGCTTTTGATAGCCAATACCCCTGCCAGCATCACCAAAATCGCGATCACCCATGCAAAAATGGGTCGATCAATAAAGAAACGTGCCATAGCTTAATCCTGAATTTCGCGGGTTCCTGAGGTCCTTGGCCAATTACTTGGCCTGCGCCGCTGTGGCAGTGACCGGTGCACCGGGGCGTATTTTCTGCAGCCCTTCAACAATCAATTTATCGCCGGCAGTCAGCCCTGACGTAATACGCCACTGATGATTGATAACCTCCGCTGTGGTCACGGTACGGGCCTCAACCTTGTTTTCGGCGTTCACCACCATGGCCACGGCTTCACCGCGGGTATTGCGGGTAATGGCCTTTTGCGGCACCAGAATGGCGTTGGGATCCACCCCTGTGTTCAGCATGGCGCGTACATACATACCCGGCAGCAACACGTTGTCTGGGTTGGGGAATTCGGCTCGCAGAATCACAGAACCCGTGTTTTCATCCACGCTCACTTCGGCAAATTGCAGCTTGCCCTTGTGCTCGTAGGTGGTGCCATCTTCGAGTACCAGTTGCACTTCGGCGTTATCGGCCGCCTGCAGCTTACCGGCTTTGAGCTTGGACTTGAGGGCCAGCAGCTGGGCGCTGGATTGAGTGATATCCACATTAATGGGATCCAGCTGCTGAATGGTGGCCAGTATTTGCCCCTGATTGGCGGTGACCAGCGCACCTGGCGTTACGGACGACTTACCGATGCGGCCAGAAATCGGGGCCTGCACTTCGGTGTAATTCAGATTGATATTGGCGGTATGCAGCTGGGCCTCGGCCACCTTCACCCGAGCCAGCGCTTCCTTGTAGGCAGCATCGGCTTCGTCAAAGTCCTGCTTGGAAATGGCATTGGTTTTCACCAATTTTTCGTAGCGGGCGGCGCGGGCCTTGGCGCTGGCCAATGAAGCCTGCGCGCTGGCGAGGTCGGCCTTGGCGCTTTCGAGGGTGGCCTTATAGGTGGCGTCATCGATTTTGTAGAGTGACTGACCTTCTTTCACTTCACGCCCTTCAACGAAGTTGCGCTCCATGATGATGCCGGAAACCTGGGGGCGAACCTCGGCTTCGAGGAAGGCGCGGCTGCGGCCGGGCAGTTCAACCATGATGTTCTGGGGTGCAGCAGTGACCTGCACTGTGCCGACTTCCATGGGGGGCATTTGCTGCTGATTGGCAGCTTGCTGAGCATCTTCCTGGCAGGCACTGACCCACAAGACCATGCCTATGGCCGAGGCAATTTTTAACATTTGCCGCATTGAAATCTCCTTTTTGTGTCTGGGCTAACGGGGATGTGCGGATAAAAAGCTCACGATACCCAGACAAATCGCCCATTTTTAATACTGAATTTATGATCATCCAGTTATCTCACACAGGGTGGGGCAGCTCAAGTCAGCAAATGGCTTAAATTTGTAAAGGAATGCAAAAATCTCGTTTATTTGCATGTATTTAGCTATTTGTTAACATTTGAGTTTATGGGAAAGTCAGTCGGTAACCTCCGTTAACAGCTGTTCATATTTCTTCATAAACTGTCGCGAGCTGTTCACGCGCCTCATCAAGGCCATTCATAACCCGTCCTTATCATTGCCCTCAGCGGGACAACCCACATTAAGAGGCAGTGATGATGAAATTGAATAAAACCTTGTTGGCCATGGCCGCCATTGCGTGTTCCAGCGGTGTGATGGCAGAGGAAGCCAAGGTATTCGGCGGCACCCTGGGGGGCAAACTGACCATCGCCAGCGACTATGTATTCCGTGGCGAATCAGAAACCATGGACGGCGACGTGCCTGCCATTCAGGGCACCCTGAGCTGGAGCAATGATGCCGGCTGGTATGCCGGTTTCTTCGGCTCCAATATCAAGTTTGCCGATCCGAATCTGGAAGTGGTGACAGGGCCCTTTATCGGCAAGGCCGGTGTATTTGGCGATTCAGGTTTCACCTATGATGTGATGGTGTTTTCCTACCTGTATCCCGGCGCCTCCTACAGTAATTACACCGAGTTGTGGCTGAAAGTCGGCAAACAGTTCGGCCAGCTGAACATGCAGCTGGAAGTCACCCCCACCCTTGATGACTGGTTTGGCGTAGCCGGTTGGCAAGGGGTTAACTATGCCATTCACCCAAGTTATTCCTTTGACAACGGTGTTCAGCTGTCAGGCTCTGTTGGGTATCAGGACCAGGATGGTGAAGGTGCCGAGGGCTGGGGTCACTGGAACCTGGGCGTGTCCAAAACCTGGGCCGGCTATACCCTGGACCTGAGATACCACGGCAGCACTGTGGGCTCAGATCACAAGGTTTACGGTACCCAAACCGAGATTTTTGACGATCGTTTTGTGGTTGGGATCAGTAAAGCGTTTTAAATCCGGTTGTCACCCACACCACAGGAAATAATGCGGCTGATTTGTGCCAGCGTCCGGCCTGATTCAGCTTGCCAGTGGTTAAAGGCGGCCTGAGCTTGGGTCAGCCCCTTTTGAGTGGCCATCCCGGCATCCACCAGGCCTGTTGCCGTCAGATAACCTTCAACATCTGAGGTCAGCAGGAAGGTGTCTTTCCCTGTGGCGCGCAGGAAGTAGGGGCCTGTGTTGCCCCCAAGCCGCGCACCACGCTTCCTGAGCACCTGCCACAGCGAGGTGATCTCTTCCCCGGGCCAGAGGGCGATATAACGCGCCAAACTGCCATGTTCTGCGGCAATGTCTTTTATCATCAGGGCATTGTCATAAATGGCCTGGGTCTTTTTGGCATGGCGGATAAGGGCTGGATCGCTGGCGCGTGCGGTGAGCTGCTCCGGTGACATCAGCAGCACTTTAAGCGGATCGAAGCCAAAGAACGCGGTTTCATAGGCCGACCACTTGGCATCGACTACCTTCCACACAAAGCCACTCTGAAATATCTGTTTGCTCATGGCCGACAGCAGGCGGTCATCGGAATACTCCTGATATTCGTCGGCCGACAACGACTGCGGCAGCAGGGCTTCCAGCGCATCGGTGCCGCCTTTGCGCTCGGCGGCGCGCTGATAAATACTGGCAAAGGATTCGATTTTCATGGACTTCCCTGAATCTGTGAATGGCTTTGCCAGTTTACTTGCACACTCAGTTTGGCTTCAACGCTCCTTTGATGACAGCAGCCAAACCAGTGGGTGCGCGGCCAAGCAGCAGGGCTAAATCATACGTGCGTTTATCGTATTCCCCAGCGGCAATGGCCCGACTGGCGCCGCCGAGTGCCGTGGCTAAAAATGCCGGTAATCCCATTTTCAGCAGCCCATCGACTTGGGCTTCGGCCGAAATAAGGTGGGTGCTGATGGCTTTACCACTGAGCTGTCCAATCAGGGCGGCGATATCGGCATAGGACAGGAGTTCAGGGCCAGTCAGTTCATAGGTCTTGCCCGTGTGGCCATCGGTCATCAAAATTCGCGCCAGCGCCTCGGCCAGATCCTGTTTGCTCACGGGGGCAAAGCGTCCCTCCGCAGCGGCATGGGTCAGTACGCCCGTTTCCAGTGTGTGGCCCAGGCCCATGAGTTGCAGCTCAGCATAAAAGGCGTTGCGCACCACAGTGGCGGGAATGGCTGCCACGCTGATGGCTGCCTCGGTGGCGGCGTGGCTTGCGCCAAAACTGAAGGCGCTGTCCAGTGAGGGTGATTGAAAACTGGTGTATACCAGCTGGGCAACCCCGGCCTTTTTGGCTGCGGCGATAACCCGCAGATGTTGACCAAGTCTGATGTCGTTCGGTGTATTACCGGAAATAAACAGCACCTTGTCTGCTCCTGCCATGGCCGTATCCAGTGAATCTGGCTGGTCATAGTCGGCAAACACGGCATGGCCGAGTGCTGGGTCCAGTTTGTCCGGTGAGCGGCTGCCCAGTCGTACAGTTTCGGTATTACCAAGAGTTTTCAGGGCATTGGCAGTAAGGGTAGCCAGTTCACCACTGGCGCCGAGTATCAGGATCATCTTAAGTACCTCAGGGTTGGTATGAATGAGGTGCTCAGTTTATTCCCGTGGCGAAATTGGATAATGAGTGATTTACTTATATCTTTGGTAATTCAAACTTAACAAAAGGTCGCCCATGGACGCTTCACAATTGTATCGCATGTTGGTGTTTGCTTCGGTTGTTGAGCAAGGGTCACTGACGATGGCCGCGGAAGTGTTGGGGATCAGCCGCTCCATGGTGAGCCAGCACCTGAAAAAGCTGGAAGAGCGTTTGGGTTGCGAGCTGCTTCACCGCACCACCAGGCGTATAAGCCTGACCGAAGATGGGCGGGAATTTTTCCATTACTGCGGCGAGCTGTTGCAGCTGGCAAGGCAGGCCGAGGCCGTGACCAGCCCGGCGGATGAGCATCTTCACGGTAGCCTTCGGGTGACGGCGCCGGTTGGCCTGGGTGAACATACGCTGCTGCCCCTTCTCGGCGACTTTCATCGCCGTTATCCCAACATTCGCCTCACACTGATGCTTGAGGACAGCAAGCTGAACCTGCTTGAACATCAAATTGACGTGGCCATTCAGGCCGGTTGGCCGGAGGATTCCGAATTCAGGGCCATTAAGCTTGGCAGTTTTGATGAGCAGTTGGTGGCCAGCCCCGAATACGTGGCGACTCATGGAAAACCGTTACACCCAGACAACTTACAGCATCATCAATGGTTGGCCCATGCATCAAGCCATCTACCCAAAACCTTGACGCTGCACAATGGTCAGGGTGAAGAGTTTCGGGTCAGGATCACCCCTTTTATCAGTTGCAACAGCACCAATGGCCTGATTGCCCTGGCGCTGCAGGGGCTGGGGGTGGTGATACTGCCGGATAATCTGGTGACTGAGCATTTGGCGTCAGGGGCACTGGCACTGCTGTTACCTGACTATCATTTGCGCGAAGGCGGTGTATATGCCCTGCATCCCTACAAGGAAAACACACCCCCGAGGGTGCGGGTATTTCTCGACTTTCTCAAGGAGCGCTTGATCCAATCCCGCTAAAACCAACTAAATTAAACAAAGGGCGTTTGATTGGGAGCCTGATTCCATGGAGCTCTTTTACCATCCGTTGTCGCGATATTCCCAAAAGGTTCTGCTTGGATTGTATGAAAAGCAGGTCAACTTTTATCCCCGGGTAACAGAGCTCAGGGATCCCATTCAACGTCAGGCATTCAGCAAGATTTACCCTCCCTGCAAGCTGCCACTGCTCAAGTGCGCCGATGGCAGCCTGGTACCTGAATCCACCATCATCATCGAATATCTGGACCAACATATCCCCGGAGGCTCGCGGTTGCTGCCAAGAGACAGCGCCGAGTGCCTGCGGGTACGCTTATGGGACAGGATTATCGACAACGACGTCAGCAATCAGTTGTTTTTGCTGGAGCAGCAATTGGGCATGGCGCCTGAACACCGTAATGAGCTGGCCATGGCGCAGGTCAGGCAGCGCTTGGTGCAGGTATTGGCCAGCATTGATGATGAACTGGCCGATTCCCATTGGCTGGTGGGGGATGGCTTTACCCTGGCGGACTGCGCCCTGGTGCCCTGCCTCGAACCCGCGTTTGAGCTCATGTCCTTACTGGATCTGGAAAACCTTTGTCGTTACCGCCAGCAGGCCAAGCTCAGAGGTGCATGGGAGCTGGTGGCCGAGGAGGCACAGCTCGCCGCCGCCGAAGAAGTTACCGGGCTTAAACTCATCCCTTAGCTGTTACGCTCTTTCTTGAGCTGTAAAAAGGCTTTCCATTTTTGCACTTCAGGCGACAATTCGGGCGTTTCGCCTTCATAGCCCGCTTCCCGCACCAGCTCACTGATGGGCACCTGCTTGCGGTTACACACGAATACCCCGCGCACATGCACTATGCAGTGGAGGCCTCGCTCGCTGACAAAGCGTTGATCAATATAAAAATATTTTTCGTCCCACCCGACTACCCGGCTCTCGATGGTGAATTTTTGCAGTGGCTTGATGTCGCGGATATAGGTGAATTCGGCGGCGTTGACTATGGGCATCCACTTGAGCTTGAGGAAACGCTTCAGCAGGCCCATTTCCGCCAGCATGTAGGTGCGGGCCAGGTCCATAAAGGCCGGATAACGACTGTTGGTCAGGTGCATATTGATGTCGCAGTCTGACGGCAGGGCGCGATACTCAATGAGGCTGGTGTCGAGAAAACCAATGGAGCGGCAGTGGCGAACACGCCATAAAAACAACCAGATAAGTCTGAAATACAGGTTCATGGATTCGTAGTTTAGAGTTTTTGCGTAAAGCAGAAGGCTAACAGAGGTCCTACCAGCGGGCAACTGTCAGTGCATCCACAAGGCCTTTGCTCCGGGGAATAAAAAAGGCGCCGAAGCGCCTTTACGATGTGTCCAAATTCAGTGCTGAATACCACTGTGGCGCAGCAGCGCATCTGTGTTGGGCTCGCGACCCATAAAGCGGCGGAACAGTTCCATGGGCTCTTCGCTGCCACCCATCTCGAGAATATGGGTGAGGAAGTCGCGGCCGGTATCCGGGTTAAAGATACCTTCGGCCTCAAAGCGTGAGAAGGCATCGGCCGACAGCACTTCGGCCCATTTGTAGCTGTAGTAACCTGCGGCATATCCCCCGGCAAAAATATGCGAGAAGCTGTGTTGGAAGCGGTTAAAGCTGGGAGGGATCACCACGGCCACCTGTTGACGCACTTCGTCCAGGGTTTCCTGGATGCGGGCACCGTCTTCGCCGCTGTATTCCAGATGCAGGCGGAAATCGAACAGTGAAAACTCCAGCTGGCGCACCATCATCATGGCGGACTGGAAGTTTTTGGCCGCCAGCATCTTGTCCAGCATGGCCTTGGGCAGCGGCTCGCCGGTTTCATAGTGGCCGGAGATTTCGCCGAGTGCGGCTTCTTCCCAGCACCAGTTTTCGAGGAACTGGCTTGGCAGCTCCACGGCATCCCAGGGCACACCATTGATGCCGGATACGCCACCCACGTCTACCTTGGTCAGCATATGGTGGATGCCATGGCCAAACTCATGGAACAGGGTAACCACTTCATCATGGGTAAAGAGTGCCGGCTTGTTGCCCACGGGACCATTAAAGTTACAGGTGAGGTAAGCCACGGGCTTTTGCAGCCCATCGGGGGTTTGACGACGAACCCGGCACTCGTCCATCCAGGCGCCACCACGTTTACCGCTGCGGGCGTAGAGATCCAGATAGAAGCTGCCTCTGTGCTCCCCTTCGCTGTCCATAATGTGGAAGAAACGCACGTCTTTATGCCAGCGATCAAAATCCTGCTGCTCGACGATTTTCATGCCAAAGAGACGCTCTACCGTGTGGAATAGGCCGCTCAATACCTTGTTTTCAGGGAAATAGGGCCGCAGCTCTTCCTGGGAAATTTCGTATCTGTGCTGTTTGAGTTTTTCGGCGTAAAAGCTTAAATCCCAGGCCTTGAGATCGGTTTGGCCATACTCTTTGGCGGCGAAGGCCTTGAGCTCATCCAGCTCCTGCTTGGCCTGGGGACGGGAGTGCAGGGCCAGCTCGTTCAGGAAGCTGATGACCTGAGCCGGTGTCTCGGCCATCTTGGTGGCCAGCGACTTGTGGGCAAAACTTTCGAAGCCGAGCAGGGTGGCCAGCTCGTGACGCAGCACCAGCAGCTCTTCCATCAGCGGGCCGTTGTCAAACTCGCCGGCATTGGGGCCCTGATCCGAGGCGCGGGTAACGAAGGCGGTGTAGCACTCCTGGCGCAGTTCACGGTTTTCGCTGTACATCATCACAGGCAAATAAGATGGGAAGTCGAGGGTGAACAGATATCCCAGCTCGCCTTTCTCTTCTGCCATGGCGCGGGCTGCCGCCAGAGCCGACTCGGGCAGGCCCTGCAGCTCGGATTCATCAGTAATGACTTTCTGCCAGGCGTGGGTGGCATCCAACACCTGATTGGAGAAGCTGCTCGACAGTTCCGACAGGCGCTTTACTATTTCGCCGTAACGGGCCTTTTTGTCGTCATCCAAACCGATACCCGAGAGCTCAAAGTCACGCAGTGCATGGTCAATGACCTGCTGCCGCGCCTTGGACAGACCTTGAAATTCATCGGAATTTTTAAGGGTTTTGTAGGCTTGGTACAGCCCCTGATGCTGGCCAACAAAGGTGCCATACTCAGACAGCAGCGGCAGGCAGGCGTCGTGGGCGGCGCGCCAGGCTTCTGTGCTGAGCACTGAATTCATGTGGGATACCGGTGACCAGAGTTTGCTGAGGCGGTCATCTGCTTCTTCCAGCGGCGCAACCAGTCCCTGCCAGCTGAAGTCGCCACGTTCCATTACACGAGCAATTTCTGCGCGGCAGTGTTCGATGGCCTGCTCAACGGCTGGCTGAATGTGCTCTGGCTTGATGGCTGAGAAGGAGGGCAGCGCGCTGGCCGCAAGCAGTGGATTGGTCATGGAGATCCCTTATTGTCGTGCAAAGAATGTCGAGCAAAGCAAGTGTTGCCTGGCAATTGCGGCCAAGGCCATGGAGCATACATAAGGGCTGGCGCCCGAATTATCAAGGCAAAGCCGCAGGACACCATGCTTTACTGCTATGTACAGGATAGATTTTCAGTGATCTGTATCCTGTTTTGCAGCCTTTTGTCCTTTGCCTTACCAACTTTGCTGCATGCCCCTCAAATGCTATCAATTCTCATTTACTATGCTTGGCTCAGTAATATCATCGCCCAAGAGTAAAACAGATTCTGGATGGGTGGTATGAAACGCACAGCGATTGCCATAATCGCCTCTGTGGCATTGCCGGTAATGGCGGCGGAGCCTGAATTTGCCATAGAGGTGGGATGGGACAGTAAATATGTGTCTGAAGGACGCAACAACTTGCCCCATGGTGGTATAGGTTGGGCTGGCGCTTCTGCCACAGTGGGTGACCTTACAGCTTATGCGCTGGTTGGGCGAGCCGACGCTGCGCATTTCACCGAGTGGAATTTTGGCGTGGAATACCAGCTGCATTTGCACGATACGCTGGAGGCCTTTGTTGGCGCGCAGCGCATTGAGAACTATGGGGATGTGCGCTGCAGCGACAATGAACTTTTCGCCGAACTTGCCTGGACCGCCTGGGACTATCTGGTGCCCTCCATTGCGTATACCTACAGCACCGAAGCCGGTGGCTATTTTGTGGAGCTTAGCCTGCACAGCAACTGGCATCTTGGCGAGCAACTTATCCTGAGCCCTTATCTTACGCAGGGATTCGACTTCCAATACGTCACCGAAGACCATAATGGCGCCAATCACCTGCAATTTGGCCTGGAAGCCACCTGGGCATTTTCTGACAATCTGTCAGTGTCGGCCCAGGTCAGCCGGGTGATCGCCGGCAAGGATATTGAGGTAGACCAAGGCGAAGAGGCACGGGATGAAACCTTTGCCGGCGTTCGCCTTGCCTGGGCGTTTTAACCGGCCTGAACTACACTTGTGAAACGCAGATTGGGGCGGGATTGCCCCATGGTTGCAGCCGCCAGCAGCAGTTATCTGTCAGGGCGTTGCATCACCAACAGGAGGACAGGGAATGTCACCTCACTTTAACCTCTTTTCATGTCGGTTTTTGTCATGGCTGCTGGTCACCTTGTGGGTGGGCGTGCCTTCAACCCTGCTTGCCCGCCAAAGCGTGGACGAAGGCGCCAGCGAATATGAATCCCTTATCAAGGCCACCCCAGCAGCGCCGCCGGAAGAGTCGGTACAAGGTCAGTCTGCTGCCGAAGCCCGGGTGCTGAATAATCAAAGCTTGCTCAGGCCGCGCCAACACAACCGGGAAACTGCCCTCGACAGTGAAGGACGTCCACTTGCCATCCCCACAGAGGTCACACCTGCCATGGAACTTGGCCCGGAGTCACGGGCCTGGCTGAAGGAGTCCCGGAGCGACAAAGCCGCCCCGTCTGCCCATCGCAGCGCAAAGTCCAAAACGTCAGCTGGCAAAGACCGTGGCAAAGTGGCCAACGATCCCAGCTGTCGCTGGCTGGATACCCGAATCGATCAGCTGGAAGACCTGCTCGCATCCAGCGGCGGTGGCGCTCATCATCAGGATGAACTGAGGGCGAGAATGGGGGAGTGGCGATGCCTCAAGTGTGGCGCCGACGGACCAAAACAAGGTGACCATTCGCTGTGCCAATACCGGCGCTGAGCCCTGCGGTATCCAAGTCATTCTCCCAATCCTGTGACAAACTGGGTCTCGTGCCGGTCTTTGCTCTGGTCTCTATGCAAAAAGCTCCCTACAATTGAGCCTTTGCCGGTCGTTCACAACGGAGAGTTACATGGCCCAACACTACGATTACATCTGTCTCGGTGCAGGCAGTGGCGGTATTGCGTCCGCCAATCGCGCTGCCATTCGTGGCGCCAAGGTTTTATTGATTGAAGCCAAGCATGTCGGCGGTACCTGCGTAAACGTTGGCTGTGTGCCGAAAAAAGTGATGTGGTACGGCGCTCAGGTTGCCGAAGCCATGCATCTTTACGCCAAAGATTATGGCTTTGATGTAGATGTAAAAAACTTCGACTGGAACACCCTGGTGGCCAGCCGTGAAGCCTACATTGACCGGGTACATGCCGCCTATGGCCGTGGTTTCGCCAGCAACGGCGTCACCCTGGTGGAAGGCTATGGCAAGTTTAAAAATAACAACACCATAGAAGTAAACGGTGAAGAGTACACGGCCGATCATATTCTGATTGCCACCGGTGGCCGCCCAAGCATCCCCAATATTCCGGGCGCCGAGCACGGTATCGACTCCAACGGCTTTTTTGCCCTGACTGAACAGCCCAGGCGGGTTGTGGTAGTGGGCGCCGGTTATATTGCGGTGGAGATTGCCGGTGTGCTGCACGCCCTTGGCAGCGAAACCCACCTGTGTGTGCGTAAGCACTCACCGCTGCGCAGCTTCGACCCCATGCTGAGTCAGGCACTCACTGATGCCATGGCCGAAAATGGCCCCACACTGCATACCCATGCCGTGCCCAAGGCCGTGGAAAAAAATGCCGATGGCAGCCTGACGCTGCAGCTCGAAAACGGTGAGACCATCACTGTGGATTGCTTGATCTGGGCCATTGGCCGTGAGCCTGCAACCGATAAAATCGGTCTGGAAAATACAGATGTGGCGCTGGACGACAAGGGTTACGTCATAGTGGATGAATGGCAGCAAACCAGTGCCAAAGGTATCTACTGCGTTGGCGATATCATGGCCGGTGGCATTGAGCTCACCCCGGTAGCCGTGAAAGCCGGACGTTTCTTGTCTGAGCGCCTCTTTGGCGGCCAACCCAATGCCAAAATGGACTATAGCCTGGTGCCCACCGTGGTATTCAGTCACCCGCCCATAGGCACCATGGGGCTGAGTGAGCCCGATGCCAAGGCGCAATACGGCGAAGATCAGGTGAAGGTGTACACGTCGACCTTCACCTCCATGTACACCGCCGTGACTGCCCATCGCCAACCCTGCAAAATGAAACTGGTGTGTGCCGGTGCCGATGAGAAGGTGGTGGGTATCCATGGTATTGGTTTTGGGATGGATGAAATCCTCCAGGGCTTTGGCGTGGCCATCAAGATGGGGGCCACCAAGGCCGACTTCGATGCCGTGGTGGCTATCCACCCCACCGGCGCCGAAGAGTTTGTAACCATGCGCTGAAATTCAACAGCCGCTCAATGAGCGGCTTTTTTCTGCCCTGTCGCCCGCATTTTATCTTCCGACATCGTCAATATATCCCTCA
Organism: Shewanella sp. FJAT-52076; assembly: GCF_019457455.1. Lineage (NCBI taxonomy): Bacteria > Pseudomonadati > Pseudomonadota > Gammaproteobacteria > Alteromonadales > Shewanellaceae > Shewanella > Shewanella sp. FJAT-52076. The sequence continues at coordinate 4,158,186 of NZ_CP080415.1, read as the reverse complement.
GTAAGGAACTCCCGAGATGATTGACCACCTGAGTACCTACGCCACCAACTACATAGCCACTCGCGACTTTTATATCGCCGCCTTTGCCCCTCTGGCTTACCCACTGCTGTTTGAAGAGGAGGCCAGCTGGGATGCCCTGTGGCCGACCCGGCGCATGTGCGCATTTGGTCCTGCAGGAAAACCCATTTTCTGGGTGATTGAAACCGCTGAGCCAGCATCGCCGAGGCACACCGCCTTTGTGGCGCCAAACCGTGGTGCGGTGGCCGACTTTTACCATGCAGGCCTGGCGGCAGGCGGACAAGACAACGGCGCCCCCGGCTTAAGGCCCATCTACCATGAGCACTATTTTGGTGCGTTTCTGCTGGACCCCGATGGCAACAACGTCGAGGCGGTATGCCATACGCCGGAATAAGCCGCGGCTCAATGTAAAAAGACCGCCATTCGGCGGTCTTTTTATGTCTTGGTGTAAAGCGTCGCTCACCAGGGGATGGGTGGCGGCTCCAGGCGTTGCCCCTGATAGCCTGTGACCGGGCCGAAGCGGGGATCCTGTGCCAGCCATTGTGCCTGGGCCTCAGCGATTTCCGCCTTGCTGTGGCCGACAAAGTTCCACCAGATGGTGATGTCATCGGTGAGGGGCTCGCCACCGATAAGCAGCAGGCGGCATCCGGCCTGCAAGCTGATGGTCACGGACGTTTCGCCCCGGTTCAAAAAGGCCAGTTGGTTATCGCTGAAGCTCTCCCCTGCCAGGTGGAAGCTTCCCTCCAATGGCATGAGTCCGTGCTCGAATGTTGGCTCAAGGGGCAATGTCAGGGTCACTGGCGCCCCAGTGTCGGCACTGTGGAAAATCTCCAGTCCCAATATGGGTGAGAAGTGCAGCACAGGGGAGCGGTGTTCTGCCCAGTCGCCTATCAGGAGGGTGAAATTCGCCCCGGCGTTCTGCCAGCGCGGCAGCGTGGGATAATGATCGAACCTGGGTGCTGTGTCCTTGTGGGCAGCAGGCAGGGCAATCCAAAGCTGAGCGGCGTGCAAATGGGTCTGATTTGGCAAAGACTCTTCGGTGTGGGCGATGCCGTGGCCTGCGGTCATCAGATTAACCTGGCCGGGACGTATCACCTGAGTACTGCCGAGGCTGTCGCGGTGCAGTATTTCTCCCGCCATCATCCAGGTGAAGGTTTGTAGCGCCGTGTGTGGGTGTTCGCCCACGTTCGCTGTTACCGGGCCTGAAATGGGGCCAAGGTGATCCAAAAAACACCAGGGGCCAATCAGGCGTCTGGCCTTTTGGGGAATGGCCCGGGCCACAGGTATGCCACCAACGTCGCTGGTTCTGGGGAGCAGTCGCTCTGCCACTGGCTGGGTTGCTTTTGTTTCCATGGCTAATGCCCTGTTGAATGTTGTCTAATCAGACTCGAACATTTCCATGGTTTTGGCAAATCACCTGGCCAGTTGGCGGTCGTTCCTTTTCATTTGGTTTACTGCGGGGTTAAACGCAGCATGTGCTTTACCTCGCCCGGCAGCAAGGGTGTTGGCCTGTGATTGGCGTAATCGTCAAAGCCGCTGCGGTAATAAGGCGATAACGGATGGCCAGACTGACCGCCCGGCACCATCAGGATGCCATTGGACTCGCGCCCCGGCTGCACTATCAGACGCTGGGACGCACCGAAGCCCGGGCTTTGCACCGCAGGTTCGAAGTGGCCCCCGAATCCAGCTACCTGTGGCATGTCCAACAGCGGTGCCAGCAGTGGGATTTGCTTGCTGAAAGGATGCTGTATTTTCAGCGCATTGACCTTGCCCCAATTGAGATCGGCAAGCTTGCCGGCTTGAGAATGGCGGCTTAGCAGTTCATCCCGGTTATTGCGGTAAATTTGTAGCAGGTAGCTGTCCCAATCGGCCATGTTTTCGGGAAGCCAGGAGTCCGGTTGTTGGCGCAGCAATTGCCATACCGACACTTCCAGATTCCCCTTGATTTTGCTCAGGCTGAGACCTTCTTCGGCGAGGCGGGTTTGCAGCGGGGCAAACAGGCTGTCCATGACCCGAATACGGAATTTGCTGACCAGGGTGTAGCCCACCGACTCGCTGCAGGCACAGGCGCCCCAGTTGGCCAGCGCCTTGAGGTCATCCGCAAATTCATCGGGTTGCAGTTTCAGCGTCTTGGTCAACAACTGGTGCCAAGGTGTTAGAAACAGCGCTCTGTTATCCAGTTGCATGGCGAGAAAGTCCCGCTCGTCGAAGTTATCTTTGGCCAGCAGGTTGTCACGAATTTGCGCTGCGCGGCTGGCAATGGCATAACCGCCGTCGCCGAAGCGTTGGGTGTCTGATATGGACAGGACTCGGCTATTGGCGCTCCAGAGTCGCTGATTGGTGGGGTTACTGACGATGGGCACATCTTCAGCCGGTATTGCCCAGCCATTGGCTTGCCAGCGGTTGGCAGCCTGCGCCGTCTGGGTTGGGTTATCCCGCGCCGAAATGGCACCGGTCAGGCGCCAGGCCGCATTGCCAGCCTCATCCACTATCAGCATGTTTTGCACCGGGATGCCGGTATGTCGGGTGAGTTCCAGCCCCTCACCCACGCCAGTGGCGGTTTCCAGATGCATCAGGTTGAGGTTAATGGCAAAGTCGCCGTGAGCCACCCAGGAAAGCGCATAGTCTTTGTCGCCGAGGTGTTTCACCGGACCAAAACGGGACAACCTGAGTGTCATGTCTTTGCCTGCGCCTGTGCTGTCTAGGCGCTCTGTAACGGTTTCGGTGGCTTCATCTGCCGCCAGTTCAATCCAGTCTGCGGTGTCAATATAGCCGTTGGTAAAGCCCCATGCGATATGACCATTGGTGCCGACCACAATGACCGGAGCGCCGGGCAGACTCACACCCGTAACCTGAATATCGCGCTCGCCCATGTCACCGCCGGTATGGGGGTAATTGAGCTGGGCTCTGTACCAAATGATGGGAACGGCGAGGCCGAGGTGCATATCGTCGGACAGCATGGCGTGGCCGCTTTGGGTAAGGTGCCCCGTGACTGCCCAGTTGTTGCTGCCCTTGACGAAGGCATCGAGCTCGCTTCCTATGGTGCTGAGCTCCGCTCTGTCGAGCGCTGCGGCGGACAAGGTGGGCGCCACCATGGCCTGGGTAGGCAGGGTGCTGCCGTCCAATGCGGCCTGAATAGGGTCGTTCTGGCTGACGAAGGCGAGCATCTCGTCGCCATAAAGCTGCTTGATACGTTCCAGCACCAGCTCGCGCTCAACCGTATTCCCCTGTAAATCCAGATACATGGAGAATATAGTCAGCAGGCTGTCTTCGGGTTGCCAGGGCTGAATATTGCCGCCGCTCAGCAGGTATTCAAAACCGGGCAGTGCTTGCTGGGACAGTGCCTGATTTACGCCGAGGCTATAGGCCTCCAGAACGGCTCTGTCTTCTGCAGGCAAGTGCTTCAGCAGTGCCTGGGCGCGTTTTCTGAACTGGTGAAAGCGGTGGCGCTCGTCCAGCTTCAGCGCCGCATCACCAAAGAGTTCAGCCAGCTCGCCGGCTGAGTTGCGCCGCAGCAAATCCATTTGAAAAAATCTGTCCTGACCGTGGGCGTACCCCAGTCCAAAGGCGGCATCGCGCCGACTTTGAGCCCGTATGATGGCGGTACCCAGGCTATCCCGCTCAATGTCGACGGCCTGCTCCAGCCCCGCGACAAGCTTGTTGCCACCCAGCTCAGGCAGGCTGGCGTGGAGGGTAACATACAGGCTGATACACAAGAGCAATACCAACAGCAGTAACCATTTGATGGTTTTTAACATGGGGTTCTTCCTTGATAGTGATTGCTGCGGTCGTTATTGGGCGGCGTCTGTGCCGGTTTGTTCATCCAGCCAGCCAATGAATTGCTGGATCTGGCGCTTGTTACGGCATTCCTGTGGCAGTTGGATGCTGTAACCCGGGCCCGGCAGGATTTTTTCCGGCAGACAGGGTTTCAGCCAGCCTTTTTCAACCAGAGATGCCACCAACAGCGAGCTGGTCAGTGCCAGTCCCTGTCCGGCGAGGCAGGCCTGTACCAGCTGGTCTTCGCGATCAAACTCGATGAACTGGGCTTCTTTGAACTTGCCATAATCTTTCTGCCATCTATCCCAGTTGATTTGTGTGACACCTGAATGACGGCGCACGTGCATCAGGGTTTGCTGTGGATGTTTGCGGGATAGATAGGCGGGGCTGGCATAAATACCAAAGTGTTCTGTCAGTGTGGCATCTTCGACCTTATCGGCCGGGATAATGGCCACATGCCCACCCTGGGTATCGGGGGTATCGGAATGGCTGACCGATACCCTTACCTCGGGAAAACGTCGCTGAAAGTAGGGTAAATGCTGCGCCAGCCACAGGGCGGCAAAGCCGTGTGGGGCGCTGATATGTATTTCAGAGTCTTCACCCACCCCCAGACTGGTCAGGGTTTGATCTATCTGGCGCAGCACCTGGCGACTGGTTTCAAATAATGTGTGCCCCGCCGCAGTAAGTTCTACCGCCCGGGTGTGGCGAATAAACAACTGAATATCGAGCTGTGACTCCAGATTGCGAATTTGATGGGAAACCGCCGTCGGTGTGAGCTCCAGTTCCTTGGCCGCGAGTTTAAAACTGAGATGTCGGGCTGCCGCTTCGAAAACCCGTAGACCATTGAGAGAAGGTAGATGCGCAAACATGATTTATAGATGAATAAAATGACGTCATAAACAGGATGATGGTCATTAAATGGCAAAAAGTCCACAACCCTGAGTAATTAAATTCATCTATAAAAAAGCCCCATCAAGGGGCTTTTTCAGTTGTGCTTTGAGCCTGGTACTAGCTCTTTGTCACGACCCATAGAGCATGCAGCAGGCCGGGCAGCCAGAAAAACAGGCACAAAATGATATTGATCAGCAGATGCTTTCCCGCACCTTCTTTTAAAAATACCGCCACAGGTGGCAGCAATATGGCGATGATCACCAGCAGTAGTTTATTGGTATCCATTAGATCTCCTTGCTCGGACTACTTGGCTAACTTCGCAACTGAGCCGAAAAATGGCAAGACTTGTCGGACAAAAAACTGACATTATCTCTTTGCGGCGGCTATAGTAAAGCCACTAAAAAAAGAATAAGTACAATCGGGGTTTAATGGACATCCAAGCTGAGATCCTCATTGAGGTCATAGTGCTGTTGACGGCCGCCTGTGCCGCAGCCTGGGCACTGCTGGCGGGCCCATTACGCATTGCACCAAAGGCCTGTCGCCAGTACGCAGTGGCCAATGGTTTGTTGATGTTGGGGCTTATTCTCAACACATTCCGCTCGGAGGACCCGAGCTATCTTGCCTGGTTCGGTGCCGATTTAAGTCTGATTGGCGGCATCATCATGATGCGCTTTGGCACTGTATTCCTGTTTCGATTGCCGATGAACTATAAGCCTGAGCTGTTGCTGTTGGCTGTGGTGATATTCGCCATGTTGCTGGTACCGCCGTCGGTGGAATCACAGCATTATCTCGGCATCGTGTTTTCGTTGGCGGCGGCCGTGCTGTTCGCCCGTTTGGGGGTGTCGACCTACAAGGGGTTGCTACCGGGTGTCGGCGCCAGTATCACATTAATGCTGGTCATGCCCCTGATACTGGCGGCTGCGTTGTTTTTAGTGCGACTCGGACTCATCCTGACCCAGGAACATGCAGAAGAGCGCTTCATTTCCATCCATACAGCCGATGCCGTGCCCATGCTGTGGTTTTATTTGGTGCTCAGTCTCAGTATCAATGTGGTTGCCATAGGCAATGCCCTCACTCGACTGGTACAAAAAATACGGGTACTGGCAGACAGGGATATGCTGACAGGGCTTTGGAATCGCCGCAGCGCTGAACTGAGACTCAGAGAGCTGTATCTGCGCTGGCAGAAGGGGCGCGAGTCTTTTGCCATAGTGCTGCTGGATTTGGATCATTTCAAAAAAATCAATGACAAGCTTGGGCATCAGGCGGGCGATGCGGCGCTGCGGCAAGCGGCGCTGATTTTAAGCAACAGTCTCAGAGAAACCGATATGTTATGTCGCTTTGGTGGCGAGGAGTTTTTGGTCATTTTAGCCGGCGCCGGTATAAAGCAGGCACATCTGGTGGCCGAAAAACTGCGGGAAAGCCTGGCGGCAACGGCGCTGCGGTGGGATGACGACGAGGTGGTTTTGAGCGCCAGCTTTGGCTGTGCCGCGATGGCTGAGGGGATGAGTGTCTCTCAGCTGATTTCGGCCGCCGACCATGCCATGTATCAGGCAAAGGCTTGTGGCCGCAACTGTGTGATGGATTCAGCGGCCGGGCCAGTCCAGGGCTGATGGATTGCGCCAGTCGTTTTTGAGCTGCTGTGATAGTGCTTCTGAACGGAAGGCTTCACCCTCTGAGGGCTCGCTTTCGAAGTGGTATTCCTGCCCTCTAAATTGAAACTCCAGCTGCCAGGCGTGTAGATACGCTCTGTCAGAGGTTTCACCGCCGTAAAGGGTATCACCGAGTATAGGGGTACCCAGGCTTGCCAGGGCGACCCTGAGCTGGTGGGTTTTTCCGGTAAGAGGTTTGAGCAGATAGGCCCTTAATCCCTCTGCCACCGAAGCGGAGAAAAATTGGGTAACGGCCGGGTTATCCATGGTGCGCAGTAACTTGTATTGGCTGCGACGGGACTTGGCCATGTCACCGGCAATCTTGCCCTGCTTCTTCTTTGGCTTGCCCCTGGCGAGCGCCAGATAATATTTCTGCACCCCATGACGGCTGAACAGCTCGGTAAAGTCGGCTGCTGCAGCGCTGGACTTGGCCAGTATGATGAGGCCGGAAGTCAGGGTGTCGAGCCTGTGCACCGGGTAGAGCTTTATCCCCAAATCGGATTCGGCCTGGGCCACTACACCGGCGTTGCCATCCTGGCTATGAAAGTGCACGCCCGGTGCCTTGTCGATAAGGAGAAAATCCGCCTCGTCGGCGATGATGCGATACATAGCTTATTGAAACTCGATGACGGCTCTCAGACCCGGTTGGTTGTCTTCGAGGCGTATATGGGCCTGATGGCGCGATAATATCGCCTTCACCATCGACAGTCCAAGTCCCGTGCCCTGATGATGACGGCTGGGGTCGAGTCGTACCAGGCGCTCGAACACCCGCTCGCGGCTTTCTGGTGGGATCCCCGGGCCATTGTCGGCAATTACCACTTCGCGGCCATTTTGGCTGATACGAATGGCGGCGCCGTCTCCTGCGTACTTGATGGCGTTATCCACCAGATTGAACAGTGCCTGAAACAACAGGTGCTTATCGCCCTGCAGCGTGCATTCACGTCCTAGTTCCAAACTGAGGGTTTGCCCGCGTTCTTCGGCCAGCAATTCGGCCATCTCCACCAGATCGGCACACAGCGCCGACAGGCTTAGCTGCTGCAGATCCAGCTGTTGCTGCCCTTCTTCGATACGGGTCAAAGACAACATGGCATCGAAGGTGGCCAGGCAAAAATCCAACTCCTCTATCAACTGCTCGGCTTTCTCGGCGCGTTCTTCCTGGGGCTTATCCCTCAGTTGTTCAAGGCCGATGCGCAGGTGCGACAGCGGCGTGCGCAGGTCGTGGGCGATATTGTCGGTCACGCCACGCACCGCCTGCAGGTTGGCCTCAAGGGTGTCCAATACCCGGTTAAACTGGCGCGCCAGCATATCGAATTCATCCTGACGCCAACTCACCGGCAGCCGGGTGTCGTAGTGGCCGCGCTCGATGCGCTGTGCCAAGCGGTTGTATTGCACCAAACGGCGCAGAATGGCTTTGGAAAACAGATACCCCAGGGCCATGGTCAGCACTATGGTCAGGGTCATGGTGGTCACTGCAGCCCGCAGGAATTTCTTAATCAGGGTCGCCAGCTGGTCGGTGCGGGTGGCAATCAGCACCGGCCCGTAGCGGGTAATCACCAAGCCGCCGGTGAGAATGTGCAGCTTGTCGGGGCCGCCGGTCAGAATGGGGAACTCTACCGTTTCTGGCAGCAGCGGAATATCTTCCGGCATCAGGCTAAGCGAACCTACGATATCGAAGCTGTTGCGCCAGGCCACCAACACCGACTTGGGATCGGCGGCGCGGATCTGGGCGGCAAAACTGCGCCGGTCAACGGATTGTGCCAGTTGAATATAGCGCTGCTTTTCGGTCTCCAGGTGCTGCTCTATCTGATACTGCTGCTCAGTAACCAGTTGGCGGTAGAGGGTGAACAGCAGGGCGCCGGTGATAAGGGTCACCAGCGCGGTAAAAATCAACGTGATGCCCCAGATGGAGCTTTGGTGAGGCTTAATGCCTTTGGCGAAGACGATAACCCGCTCCCCGGACTGTTTCTATCAGTTCGCCGTAGCCCAGTTCTTCAAACTTGCGCCTGAGTTTGGCGATATGGACATCAATCACATTGGTACGGGGATCGAAGTGATAATCCCACACGGCCTCGAACAGCAGGGTGCGGCTGATGACCTGATTGGGGTGTTCCATCAGGTACTTGAGCAGCTGAAATTCCTTGGGTTGCAGCATCAGCTCGTGGCCATCCAGGGTCACGTTGCGGGTGAGCAGCTCCATTTCCAGCGGGCCCGCCTGCAGGTGTGTCTGCACAGGTGCGGTTTGCCCCCGGGATACCAGAATTTCGGCGCGAACAAGCAGCTCTGAGAAGGCGAAAGGCTTGGTCATGTAATCGTCGCCGCCGCTGCGCAGACCCTTTACCCGCTCGTCCACGTTGGACAGCGCCGAGAGAATAAGCACCGGAGTTTGATTCGCGTTGGCCCGCAGCGCCGCCAGCAGTGCCAGACCATCGAGGCCGGGCAACATGCGGTCGAGAATGATCAGGTCATACTGGTTGCTGGTGGCCAGCAACAGCCCCTGATGACCATCGGCGGCCGCTTCAATATTGTGTCCCTGCTCGGAAAAACCTTTGACTATGTATTCTGAAGTGGTGTTGTCGTCTTCAACCAAAAGGATTTTCACAGTCGCTCCTTAGTGTGGCTCAGCGTTCCCATTGCAGCATAGGCAAGGGTTTGAGCTTTTGGATGTCAAAGGCATGTTTGCGCTTGCCGTTTTCATCCACCATTTTGAATTCCAGGTAGCTGATCCCCAGATCGTGTTCCAACTGGGCACCCATTAACTTACCTTCGTGCTGCTCACTGGCCATACGCACCAGTTCGGAAAAGCGCAGCTGCTTGCGATCGAGCAATTTGACCGCTTCCAACTCGTCGTGGTCGTCGGCTTCCAGCTTGCTGTTGCGCTGCAGGATCAGTGTGCCATCGGTGGCGCGAAAGGTCAGCTCTGTGAGGGTGTTTTCATCGGCATTGATCACGTCGAACTCGTATCTGAGCTCCCCGTCCTGCACATCCAGCTCAAAATCGGCGATATAACCGGGATGGTCTGTCTCCACCCTTTCCATCATGGCAACAGGGTTGACCCTGTCACCCGTGTTGAGCAAGTTGAACAAACTGGTGTTGGCCGAGGCGCCGGCTGTCACCATCAATGCTCCAAGCAACCAATATCTCATTGATGCCTCCATAAAAAACCAGTGTCGGTATCCTAAAAGACTATCCCTGCGATGTCACCAAGCGGATGCTGTCTATCTCCACTTCCGGGCCGCGCCAGCCGTTGTCGATTTTGCCCCTGAGTTCTACCTGAGTCCGGTCGCTCAGGGTCAGGGTGCGCAGCAACACAGGGTCGATTTCTACCTTGATCTCGCCGCTGGCATCACGCAGCACAAAGTGCTTGTTGTCCAGACGTTTAACCAGTTGCCCATTCAGTATCGCCCGGGCGCCATCGGCGGCCTTGAGGGCCTCATGGGTGTTATTTACCTGGCGGGACGCCTGCTCGGTATTGGCCGCATGGGTGAGGGCAGTGGCCGTGGCTGTAATCAGCCCCAGCGCCAGAACCAATGGCATTATGATACGCATGGGCACTCCTCATTTCAGACTATGGCAGCAGTCTAACGGCTTGGGACTGAAATGAGGGTGGCGGCAAGATTAAGCTTTGATCATCTCGAAGATGTGTACCTGATCTGACTTGAGCGCTACCTCGGTGGCCGCGCCCTGCGTAAGCGCCAGTTTGTGGGCCAGATGCAGTGGGATCTCGACGTTGAGTCTTTCTCCCGAGTCCTGGACACTGGCTTCTATCCGCACCGATTCTCCCAGGGTCAGCAGGCTGTTGATATGGATAGGCAGAATGTTGAAACTGCGACACAAACGGCCACTGGCAATGGAGTTGAAGCGTATTCCCTGATTGGGGATCACCCAGCGCACCTTGTCGCCAATGTTTACGCGGGGCAGGCTGTCGGAGGCAATCAGGCGGTCACCGAACTTCAGCCAGGTCACGCCCTTGGCGCCATCTTGGGCGACCACATGGGCATCGAAGATATTTCGCAGGCCCATTTGCCGGGCAACGGCTTCGTTGCGGGGACGGGAAAAAACGTCCTGTGGGGTGCCGTGCTGCAGCATATGTCCCTGACTAATCAGCAGCATACTGTCCGCAAGCAGCAGGGCTTCATTCAGGTCATGGGTCACCATGATAACCGGAATGTTCAGCTCGGCTTTGAGCCGGGCCAGTTCCAGATAGAGGCGTTCCCGGGTTTCGCGGTCTACGGCCGAGAAGGGCTCGTCCAGCAGTAATACCCTGGGCTCCCGCGCCAGCGCTCTTGCCAGCGCAACGCGTTGCTTTTGGCCGCCGGAAAGCTGGGAAGGCAGGCGGTCGGTCAAACCATGAAGATTGACCTTTTCCAACGCTGCCAGGGCTCTTGGCCTGCGCTCGTGGCTGGGCAGATGGTCAAGGGCAGCCATGATATTGCCAAGGGCACTGAGTTTGGGAAACAGACCAAAATGCTGAGGGACGAACCCTATATGCCTATGCTGGGGCGAGCAGTTGATGCCCTCTTCACTGTCAAACCAGGTGCGTTTACCGCAGCGAATGCTGCCACTCTCGGGTTTGGCGAGCCCGGCAATCATCCTCAGCAGCGTGGTTTTACCGCCACCCGAAGGGCCCACCACTGCCAGAAATTCACCGGCGCGGCAGCGAAAATTGGCCTCGATGCGGATTCCTTTGGTTTGCCGAATCTGTACCTGAAGCTCAGCGTTGCCGCTCATGCTGGCCTCCCATTCGACGTGAAAGACTGGTGGTCAATGCCAGTGCACTGATGGCAAAAAGCAGCAGAATAAGCGACATGATCCCGGCAGCGTCGAAGTCAAATGCCTGCACGCTGTCGTAGATGGCGATGGAGATGGTTTTGGTTTCACCGCTGATATTGCCGCCCATCATCAGCACAACGCCAAATTCTCCCAGCACATGGGAGAAGGTGAGCACCAGAGCAGTGACCAGTCCGGGCCAGATCATCGGCAGTTCTATGCGGGTGAGGATTTTGCCTTTGCTCATGCCGCAGCATGCCGCGGCGTCCCGCACATCCACGGGAATAGCTTCGAAGGCCCGCTGTATGGGCTGTAACGCAAAGGGAATATTGACCAAGATTGACGCCAGTACCAGGCCCGAAAAATGGAACACCAGCTCAATGCCAAAGCTGTCCCTGAGCCATTGGCCGAGCCAACTCTCACTGCCGAAGCTGACCAGCAGATAGTAACCCACCACAGTGGGGGGCAAGACCAGTGGCACCATGATGAGGGCCTCAATCAGGCTCTTCCCGCGAAATTGATGATAGGCAAGGGCGCGCCCGGCAAACACGCACAGCGGCAGCAGGATAAGCACTGTCACCAGCGCCAGCTTGCCCGATAGCCACAGCGACTGCCAATCCATCAGGGCGCTCCGTGGGCCTTGGTCGGCAGTGAGAAACCATAGTCAGCGAAGACTTTACGTGCCTCATCTCCCTGTAAATATTGGTAAAAGCTATTGGCAGCAGCAGAAGCCCTCGGCATTAACACCATGCGCTGTGCCAGCGGCTGATGCTGGTCTTCCGGGATGGGGAGGTAATTCGCCTTGGCACGAAACTGGGGTGCAACCGCCAGCGACAGAGCCACTATGCCGCCCTGGGCCGAGCCGGAAATCGCAAATTGCGCCGCCTGGGAGACGTTTTCACCCAACACCAATTTGTCTTTGATGGCGTCCCACAGGTCTGCCTGTTGCAGCAGGGCTCTGGCGCGTTCGCCGTAGGGGGCTAAATCCGGATTGGCCAGCGCAAAGCGCTTGAGCTCGCCGGTTTTAAGCAGTTGCCGCAAACCTTCAAACTCATTATCCAGCTTCAGCGGCGAGGACTTGGCTGCCACCAAAGCCAACCGGCCATAGGCGTAGATAACGCCGTTGTTTTGCACCACGCCGGCGTCCTGCAGCCGGTTTACATACTGCTCGTCGGCGGACAGAAACAACTCAAAGGGCGCGCCATGACGGATTTGTGAGGCAAAGTTACCCGATGAGCCATAACTGACCCTGAGCTTATGGCCAGAGCTCTGCTCAAAGCCGCGGGCGATGTCTTCCATGGCAAACTTAATGTTGGCTGCCGCCGCCACAGTGACTGTCTCGGCACGGGCAAATCCGAGGGTGCCAACCCCCAGCAGTATCAGCAGTACAACAAGACGCACTAACATCATCCTTGGTCCTTCGCGGGTTGTTTATTGCTCCCAGGCCTTGGCGGCCTGATCGTCAGCATCACGGGCCTCGACCCAGCCCTGGCCCTTGTCACTGGTTTCCAGTTTCCAGAAGGGGGCCTTGGTCTTTAGGAAGTCGATAAGGAACTCACAGGCAGCGAAGGCCGCCTTGCGATGGGCACTGCTGACACCGATAAACACGATTTGCTCACCCAAGTGCATGGTACCGACCCTGTGGATGATGGTGAGGTGATTCAGCGGCCAGCGTTCACGGGCCTGGTCGGCGATTTGTTCCAGCACCTTTTCGGTCATGCCGGGGTAGTGCTCCAGGGTCAGGTCGCTCACCTGATTGCCTTCGTTGAAGTCACGCACCTTGCCGACGAAGGTCACCACGGCGCCATCCTGGTTGTCGGCGGCAATGCGTTGGTATTCCCCGGGCACGCTGAAATCGGCGGTTTGCACCAGAATGCGGTTTTGGCTCATATCAACCTCCGGTGACCGGCGGGAAAAAGGCCACTTCGTCGCCATCCTTGATGGGCGTGTGCCAGTGGCACAGGGTTTGGTTCACCGCTACCAGCAGCTTGTCAGAGGCCAATACCTTGGCCCATTTGTCGCTGCGATTTGCCAGGGTTTGGCGCAGTGCATCGGCGGTTGCCGTGCCGTCACCGGCATCGAGTGTCAGAGAGGATTCACCCAAGAGCTCACGTACCTGAGCAAAAAAAAGCACATTTATCATATGAGTTACACCTTGAAGTGGCCGGATTTTCCGCCACGTTTTTCCAAAAGACGTACCTGAGAGATCACCATGTCCTTCTGGACTGCTTTGCACATGTCGTAAATGGTCAGCGCGGCCACGGAGGCGGCAGTCAGGGCTTCCATTTCCACTCCGGTTTTTCCTGACAGCTTGCACAAACTGGTTATTCTGACCCGGCTCTGTTCCGGCTCCGGCTCCAGTTCCACTTCCACTTTGGTCAGCGCAAGCGGGTGACAGAGGGGAATCAGATCGGAGGTTTTCTTGGCTGCCATGATACCGGCGATGCGGGCGGTAGCGAATACGTCACCCTTGTGATGTTTGCCTTCGAGGATCATCGCCAGTGTGGCGGGGGCCATCTCTATGTAGGCTTCGGCGCGGGCCTCGCGCTCGGTCACGGTTTTATCCGTGACGTCCACCATATGGGCTGTGCCCTTGTCACTCAAATGGGTAAAAGCACTCATGATGATGGCAACTCCTTGGCGGGTTTAAGATGGGCAACAAAATTACAGGGGCGATGGCGGGCATCCAGTTGTTCACTGAGTATGCCACGCCAGGCGGTGCGACAGGCACCGGTGGAGCCGGGCAGGCAAAAAATGGCGGTACCGTTGGCGACGCCGCCAAGGGCACGGGATTGCACAGTGGACGTGCCAAGCTCCTGGAAACTCAGGTAGCGGAACAGCTCACCGAAACCCTCAATGGCCTTGTCAAACAGAGGCATCACGGCATCCGGCGTATTGTCACGGCCCGAGAAGCCGGTACCGCCGGTGCTGATAATTACCTGCACCTCAGGGTCGGCAATCCAGGCGGAGATTTGGGCGCGAATGAGGTATTTGTCATCCTTGATAATGCGCCGGGCAACGAGCCTGTGACCCGCCCCGGTAACGGCATCGGCAAGGAAGGCGCCCGAGGTATCGTTGGACTCATCCCGGGTATCTGACAGCGTCAGCACAGCAATATTCAGGGGTTTGAATTCGGTTTCGAGGCAGTGTCCCATGGTGTCTCCTTCGGCACTGGGTGAACTGAAACAGATCAGGGGCAGCGGCTGAAATCAGCCGCCAATGGACGCCAGATGCTGGGTCACGCCGGTAATGCCCTGATGCAGGAAGTGGGTCTCTTTTTTGAGCCTGAGCTGGTCTTCGAGCCGCGCCAGCAACGCCGGTTGTTGCTCTGGGCTTTGCAACAGATCCCGAAGATCCAGTCCCTGCTCGGTGAAGAGGCAAAGATGCAGCTTGCCCTTGGCGGACACCCGCAGCCGGTTACAGCTGGCGCAGAAGTTATTCTCATAGGGCATGATAAGCCCGATGCGGCCCCGATAGTCGCTGTGGCTGAAGTTTTGTGCAGGACCATCTTCGGCGCCGCGTTCGTCCAGCTGCCAGCCATCGGCAAGCAGCTGTTGCTTGATTTGGCTGCCGGGCAGATGGTGTGCCTGGAAATAGTCGCGACCAAGGCCGGTTTCCATCAGCTCGATAAAACGCAAATCGATGGGGGTGTTTTTGATCCAGTGCAGGAAGCGGGGCAAGTCTTTATCGTTGAGGCCCTTAAGCAGCACGGCGTTAATCTTGACCCGCTCGAATCCGGCATTCAGGGCGGCATCTATGCCCCTCATCACGGTATCGAATTTGTTTTCACCGGTAATCTGGTAAAACATTCTGGGGTCGAGACTGTCCACCGACACATTGATACGGCGCAATCCCGCATCAAACCACTCTTTGGCATGTTGCTCCAGGCGGTAACCGTTGGTGGTGGTGGCCAGGGTATTGATGGCCTGGTTGTCTGCGATGACCCGGATGATATCGGTAAAGTCCTTGCGCAGGGTCGGCTCTCCGCCGGTGATACGCACCTTGCGGGTACCGGCCTTGGCAAAGGCGGCAATCAGATTTTCGATTTCACTGAGGGTCAGAAAACTCGGCCTACCATCAGGGTGGTAGCCGTCGGGCAGACAATAGCTGCATTTGAAGTTACAAACGTCGGTAACCGACATCCGCAAATAGTGAAACTTACGACCAAAGCTGTCTTGAAGTTGAGACATGATCACCTTTCCAAGTATCGGGAGGTGAAGCCATTTCTGCACCCCACCCCGGTGGCACCGCGCCACGGCTCAAACACCATATCCATTGACTTAGGTGCAGGAGCTCGGAGAACCGTCATTGAGGGATTATAGGCCTAAAGCATGACCGAACCATACCTCTAAACGTGTATTTATTGGTCTGGATCATGCTGCCGTGAACAAATTGTGACGCCGCTCACTCGGAATATTATGGTGGTTTGCACTGCCCCAACCAGCTATCTACTGTGCCTGCGAGTGGATTTCGGGTAAGGTGGTTGAGTTACAGAATATAAAACACCCGTTTACATCGGGGGCACAAGTACAGGAATGAGGTGAAAGATGGAACGCGAATTCATGGAGTTCGATGTTGTTATCGTGGGTGCAGGTCCTGCCGGATTGGCGACAGCCTGCCGCTTAATGCAGATTAGCCGTGATGCAGAAAAGGAACTGACCGTTTGCGTGGTCGAAAAAGGATCTGAAGTCGGCGCGCACATTTTATCGGGCGCCGTGTTTGAGCCCAACGTGCTGGATGAGCTGTTCCCCGATTGGCGTGAAACGGGCGCTCCGCTCAATACCGCCGTGACCCATGATGAAATCCATCTGCTCAAGTCCCCCCATGACGGCAAACTGATGCCCAATGCCATAGTGCCCAAAACCATGCACAACGAAGGCAACTACATCATCAGTGTGGGTAACCTGGTGCGCTGGCTCGGCGGTCGCGCCGAAGAGCTTGGCGTGGAAATCTTCCCGGGCTTTGCCGCCAGTGAGCTCCTGTTCAATGACGATGGCAGTGTTAAAGGCATACTTATCGGTGATATGGGCATCGGCGCCAATGGCGAGGCCAAAGACAGCTTTATGCCCGGCATGGAGCTGCACGCCAAATACACAGTGTTTGCGGAGGGCTGTCGTGGCCACCTCGGTAAGCAGTTGATTGAAAAGTTCCACCTGGACAACGGCAAGACCCCGCAGCATTACGGTTTGGGTTTCAAAGAGCTGTGGAAAGTACCCGAAGGCAAGCACACGCCCGGGCTGGTGGTGCACACAGGTGGCTGGCCCTTGACCGAGTCCAAGTCATCCGGTGGTGGCTTCCTCTATCATATGGAAGATAACCAAGTGGTGGTTGGCCTCATTATCGACCTGAATTACCAGAATCCGCATCTGAGCCCCTTCGATGAGTTCCAGCGTTACAAGACCCATCCTGTGATTGCCCAGTATCTGGAAGGCGGCGAGCGCATCTCTTACGGTGCCCGAGCCATTACCAAGGGGGGGCTGAACTCTCTGCCCAAGATGAGTTTCCCCGGTGGTTTACTGATTGGCTGTGATGCCGGCACCCTGAACTTTGCCAAGATTAAAGGCACTCATACCGCCATGAAGAGTGGCATAGTGGCGGCTGAAACCCTGGCCGAAGCCCTGTTTGTTGGGGTTGAAGGGGGTAAGGATCTGGATTGCTTCCAGGAGCGCTTTGAGCAGAGCTGGCTCGGTGACGAGCTGCACCGCTCCCGTAACTTTGGTCCGGCCATGCACAAGTTCGGTACCTTCCTGGGCGGTGCTTTCAACTTTATCGACCAGAATATTTTCGGCGGCAAGCTACCCATTACGCTGCGTGACAACAAAGCAGACTACGCCCAAATGGGTCTGGCGAGCGATTTCCCCAAAATCGATTATCCCAAGGCCGACGGTAAACTGAGCTTCGACAAGCTTTCTTCTGTTTATTTGTCCAACACCTTCCATGAGGAAGACCAGCCCTGCCATCTGCGCCTCAAGGATGCCACCATACCGCTGGCAGTTAACCTGCCAAAGTTTGATGAGCCAGCGCAGCGATACTGTCCAGCCGGTGTGTATGAAGTGGTCGAAGAAGCGGGTGAAAAGAAGTTTGTCATCAATGGTCAGAATTGTATCCACTGCAAGACCTGTGACATCAAGGACCCCAGCCAGAATATTACCTGGGTAACCCCAGAAGGCGCCGGTGGCCCCAACTATCCCAACATGTAAGGGTGGTTGTAAACAACTCATTGGCCGGAGAAGAAATTCTCCGGCTTTTTTATATCAGGCAATTGCGAATTGCCCAATCTTTCGCCATAATTCGCCGCCTAAAAATCATAAGTTCATTTTTTCTTCAGTGCCCACTGTTAGCCCCCTTGTCACCGCAATGGGCGGCGTTATTACTTTTTATGCATTATTTCTGAGCCAAGCGGAAAAAACGCTTATTAGGGTCAATACTGCATAGTGAGTACTTATCCCTATTTCCTCAGCTTCAGGAAGAATAAGGCAATGAACTTAAACATGCTTACCATCAAACAAAAGATTTTGCTTACTGTCTCGCTGGCGGTGATCCTTTCCACCGTCGCGGTGGGGCTATTGGGGCAGCACAGCGCCAGAGACGTGGTAGAGCAGCGGATGCTGGGCTCGGAAATGCCGGCCAAAATGCTGAGTATTCGCAACGAGCTTGAAAAAGACATGGTAAGCCTGCTAAACGCTGCAAAGCAGCTGGCTGATAGCCGCATGTTAGGCAAATGGCTTGAGCAGGACCGTCCTGCAGAAGACGAGTCCAGAGTGGTTGCCCAGTTGCAGGATGTGGCCAGTCAGTACCAGCTGGCACAGGCTTCCTATGCCGACCGCGAAACCGGTGCTTACTACACCCAGGGTGGCTTCTTGCGGGTACTGACCCCGGAACAGGACGGCTGGTTTTTCGATTATCGCAGCAGCGGTGTGCAGCAAAGCCTGAATGTGTTTACCGAAGCCAACGGTGAAGTGAAGCTGTTTATCAACTATCAGCAGCTCAATGGTCGCGGCCTTGCGGGACTGGCCAAGTCGCTGGATGCCATGGTGCAGCGGCTCAAGTCTTTTAAGCTGGAAGAATCCGGCTTTGTCTATCTGGTCGATGCCAAGGGTGAAGTGCAACTGCACTCAGATCCCAGCAAAATTCGTAAGGCCACGCTCAACTCCTTGTATGGTAAAAGCGGCAGCTTGTTGTCCAGGGCCGATTTCAACTACATGGAGGTGGAAGTGGACGGTCAGCCCATGATGGTGGCCAGTAGCTATTTGCCCTCCATCGATTGGTACTTGGTCGCTCAGGTGCCAGAGGCTGAAGTGTTCGCCCTGCTGGATGACGCCGCGCTGAAAATTTTATTTTCTACTTTGTTGATTGCACTCGCTTTTGTGGTGTTGTCTGGTTTTGTCGCTTCCAGTGTCAGTAAGCCTATCGCCGCCGTTGCACGTATGTTCCGTGATATAGGTGAGGGTGAAGGGGACTTACGCCAGCGTTTGCCGGTGCAGGGTGAAGATGAATTGGCGCAACTTGCCAGCGGCTTTAACAGCTTTATCAGCAAAATCCAGGACTCTGTGATTGAAGTGGCCCAAACCAGCGAGCAGCTTGGCAAGTCGGCCATTGATGTGTCACGCCAGGCACAGCAAACATTGGAAGACAGCCAGGATCAGAAAGACCGCACCATGCAGGTGGTGACCGCCATCAACGAGATGGGCGCCACAGTGAACGAGATTGCCGCCAACGCAGCCCAGGCTGCCGAAGCCGCCAAGGACGCCGATCGGGCTTCTGGCTCGGGTCAGAAGGTGGTGACCCAGGCGCGGGATACCATCAATCAGCTTTCCAAAGATGTGTCTCAGGTGGGTGAGGTGATTGAGTCCCTGGCCACCCACACCAAGTCCATCGGCAGTATTCTGGACGTGATCCGCGCGATTTCAGAACAAACCAACCTGCTGGCGCTCAATGCCGCCATCGAGGCTGCCCGCGCCGGGGAAGCCGGCCGTGGATTTGCCGTTGTGGCCGACGAGGTGCGTAATCTGGCATCCCGCACTGCGGCCTCCACCGATGAGGTGCAGGTAATGATAGATAAGCTGCAATCCGAATCGGCCAGGGCGGTCAATGCCATGTCCCAGAGCCGCAGCCGCTCCCAGGAAGGGGTGTCGGCGGTTGATGAAGCCAGCAATACCCTGAGTGGCATTTCCGATCAGATTGGACTTATCAGCGACATGAATATTCAGGTGGCTGCCGCAACCGAAGAGCAATCGACCGTAGTGGAAGATATCAACCGCAATGTGACTGAGATTAACGACATCACCCAGCGCACCGCAGCAACGGCTCAGGCAGCTGCCCGAGCCAGTAAAGATCTCAATGCCCTTGCCACTCGCCTCGATCAGTTGGTGGCTCGCTTTAAGGTGTAAATCATCGCTGGGCCGGGCTCGCAGCGCCGGACACAAGCGCTTGCGACCCGGGCCAGAGTGGCGTAACCTGCCCGGGTCTACTGCAATTATCGGTGCCCTGTCGCGGCACTAAATCAGAGGAAATACCATGTCAGTAATCGCCGTCCCGGAGCTGGAAAGGCCACAAGTTAAATCCCACCACAAGGCTCGTCACCTGAAGAAGCTGGCGCTGGGTCCCTGGGCTGAAACCTGTATCGAATTTCGCTTTCAGGCTGATGAAGACAAGTTCGAAGCGCTGGATGAAGCCCTGGCCAATCAGGAAATCGAAAACGGTTGGGATCTGCTGATTGCCTATTACAACGACCGCTACCATGTGTCTGTGAGTTTCTTCTCCGGTCAGGGCAGTGTGGCCGAGGTGGCTAACACGGTAGCCGAGAGCATCCGTGGTGTGTTTGGCGATCTGCCGCTGACCATTTATGCCGGTGATGCCAACTATGGCGACTGGGACACCACGTATGTGGATTAATGCCCCCATCTGGATGTAAATAAGCCCGGCTTTGCCGGGCTTTTTGTTTTGAAAGACAGTGTTAAAGCCTGCCGAGAATACGGGCATAGGCCTGTAGCTTGTTTGTTTAATCTGGGCCAGTGTTATTGCCCTTGGCCCATCAAGCGCGGGCGCCAGTCTTCAATTTTGCCACTGGCAAGGCGCTTTTCCAGGCTGTTGCGCCAGCTTTGGGCTAGGCCCGGGCATGCCAGCAATCGCCGATAACCCGTTTCGTGAAACTCAGCCGCAAAATAACACTGCATGGCATCTGCCACACTGATGTCAGACAGGCGTTCTTTCAGCTGCAGAGTATCGGTTTCAGTGATTTCACCGGGCGTCAGCACACGGTAAAACCAGCCACTTTTACCCAGCGTTTGCATCACCAGCGCAAAGCCGGGGTAGGCGAAGCGTAAATCCAGCTTAAAACAGGGAGAGCGTGGCTGAGTCACCTGCAGTACTGTGCTGCCAAAGCTGAGAATGTCACCAATGTGCAGTGTTTCTTCCGTCAGGCCAACGGTACTGATGTTCTCACCCATTGCCGGGGCATCCACAAAACCCCGGAACATATCCCGTCGGCGATACTCGCCGTAATGTTCCCGGGGAAAATGATGCACCGCCCTGTCAGGTCCGCCATGGTGCCGGGTATCCACCTGGGCATCGCCCACAATGCCCTGTGCTGTGACTTGCAGTACTGCTGCGCGCTGTTTGTGTGCGATACCGCTGGATACCTGGCCGAGTTGACTGCTGTCTGTACCGCGATAGAGGGCTGATTTAGTGATGAATGTAGCGGACAATGAGGCGCTCCCCTGTGCTGTTAACCTAATCCCTGACTAGGGCGACAGAGTAACAGCGGTGCGCCACAGCGCCAAGTCATCCACCAGGGCTCCCCGGTTCAGATTGGCGGTAAAGCCCAGCCAGGGTGGGGTATCCAATCCGGCTTTTGGGGTGAAGCCGAGTCTGCCCAGCAGGGCGATGCTGGCGCCGTTACCCGCCATGGCACGGGCTATCAGCTCAGTCAGGCCGTACTTATCGATGGCCAGCACCATGGCGGCTCTGGCCGCTTCGGCGGCCAGGCCCTGGCCCCAAAAGGGGCGCATTAATCTGAAACCCAGGTCGACACTGGCGTCCCCATGTCGCTTCAAACCACAGAAACCGATGAACTCACCCGAGTGAAGCTGAATGGCCCAACGGCCAAATCCATGGTCGTGGTAATGTTGGTACCCCAGGATAAAGTCCCGGGCCGCTGTTGGGCTCTCAAAGGGTAAGTCCCCGGTGTATTTGAGTACTTCTGCATCCCGGTTCAGGGTGTAAAAATCCGTCGCATCGTCCACTGTGAAGCGGCGTAGTCCCAATCTTGGGGTCAGGGCAAGGCAGAGTTCGGAGGGCATGGGTTCCTCAGTGTCGGCGGCAGGCTTGAGCATGCTGTTTTGGAAATCCTAAAACACCACTGGGACAGAGGCCAAACTTTGCGCAAAAAAAAGCCCCGTTCGGGGGACGGGGCGACATAACGAGCAAACAACTGACAAATGGGAAGTTCAGGAGCGCAAACCCAAAATCATGCATCTCACGGGGCTTATACTAGGGCGCCTTGGTTGCAGTTGTATGACATTCTGCCTCTTTTTCCGCCAGATGATCTTTAAGTGCTTCTCCGGGGGTAGAGCTTTCACTTTCCACAGCAATCGCTGCCCAAATGGCGGCTTCTTCCATGGCCTGTTGCAGGGTAAGAGCCGACACCAAACCATGAATAAGCCCCGCGGCATACACATCACCCGCCCCCGTGGTATCCACCACGTTCGCGGGCCTGGCCGGTACATGCAGGGTTCCGGCTTCGCTGTAGGCACGGGCTCCTTTGGCGCCATCGGTCACGATAAAATGCTGCAGGCTGTCACCGGCAATGCCTTTGGCGTATTGCCACAGGTCGCCAGAGGCCCTGCCGGCGAGATCCGATGCCGAGGTGATGAGGATATGACAGGGACGCTGGCGCTCGTCCTTGGCCAGTTGCCCAACCACCAGGCAATGTTCCAGCGCCGTTTTGGCCCAGCTGACGGCGCCTTCGGCGGACGAGTTGATATAGAGTACATCCCAGCGCTGCCAACGGGGCGGCGCCGGCAACTCGAAGACGGGTCTCTGGGGGCGTATGATGGTGCGGTCACCATTGGGAGTCATCATCAGCAACATCTCACAGGTATTGCCGGGGCGGCGCGAAATGAGGTGGCAATCGATACCCGCAGTGCTGGTTTCGGCGAGCAGCCAGTCTCCCACCTTATCTCTGCCGACCTGACTGACCAGGGCGACCCTGTGTCCGGCCCATACCAATCCGAGACCGGTATTGGCGCCACCGCCTCCCAGGCGTTGACCGCCATCATGGTAATGAAAGCGCCCGCCGCTGGTCAGGGGTTTGTCCAGCAACAAGATGCGGTCACAATTGAGGTTGGCTACCAGTAAAACATTGGCCATGGCAAGGTTCCGGAAACTGTCTTGCATTGATGGTAACCGTCCTTGGCTGGGCTGCAAAGCGGGGCGTGAATGACTCGGCGGATTGGCGTACCGTTTCCTGATCTGGGTCGCGCTTTGGCCTCAGAGGATGCCAACAGGCCGGGAGCGCCACTCCCGGGCGAGCAGGGCATATTGATACTCTGAGCCCCAGGCCCCTTTAAAGAAGATATTCTCCACCCAGTGGGCTTCTCGCCTGAAGCCCAGGGCTTGCAGTAGTCGCCAGCTGGCCAGGTTCTCTGTATCACAGATTGCCGTCACCCTGTGCCCCGCACTTTGCAGCAGATACCAATCCAGCAGGCAGGTGAGGGCTTCCTTTGCCAGGCCTTGGCCCTGATGTTGGGGAGCCAGGGTAAAACCTATTTCCAGCTGGTTCTCGTCGATAAAATGCAGCGCCAGGTCGCCCAGTAGCGCATCGGTGTCTTTGTCGACAATGGCCATCTGAAACCAGGAATCGGCTGCGCCGAATGTACCGCCCAGCTGTGCGTTCAGCAGGGCTTCTGCCTTGCCCATGTCGTAATCTGACCAGCCTTGATAGCGGGCTACCTCCGGCTGTTGGCGGTAGAGGGTGAACGCAGGCAGGTCTTGTTGGGACAGTGGGCGCAGTGCCAGGCGCGTCGTCTTAAGTTGGGGGGCTGTGAGCATGGGATGTCCTTGGCTTTTAACCGGTCGGTATATTGTAATTTTATTAAAATCAATGCGTTGTAGTGTGAAGCCTCTCTCGGCGTAAGCCCCTGCGCCAATTACTGTGCGATATTTGCCACCCGGGTAAGGGGACCGCTGACGTTATTTGGCTAACACATTGTAAGTTATGGCTTTGCTAAGCCGGTGCCTCTCGCTGCCAAAGCGAGCGGATCCACTGAAAGTGGAGATTTTGCTCTAAACTGCAGACTTCAACCTATGCCGAGTGATCACATGGATGTGATGTAGAAAATGGATTTTCTTTTTTTACCGACATTGACCGCAGAGCGCAGGCTGGAGATGTACCTGGCCTGCCTCGAAGAATTTGAACGTTTGGACTACGACGACAAATACGTGGCCGAAATCCGCCATGAAGTTGAGCGTATCAGGGCTGGTATACGTTCGGGCGGTGTATCTCCATCATGATCCCCGTGTTGCCCAGGTCGGTAAAACCAAACTGACGATACAGACCATGGGCATCGCTGGTGGCCAGCATCATACGTCTTAACCCGGCGAGTTCCGGGTGCGCCATTACGGCCTGCATCAGTACTTTGGAGCCACCTTGTCCGCGGTGGCTTTCCAGCACAAAGACATCGGCCAGATACGCGAAGGTCGCCTTATCGGTGATCATACGCGCAAAGCCGATTTGGTCGTTTCCGCAGAAGAGCCCGAAACAGAGACTGTTTTCAAGGGCGCGGCGTAATGTGGCTTCCGGGATCCCTTTTGCCCAATAGGAATGTTGCAAAACACCGTGGATGACGGACATGTTCATGTCAGACAGTGCGCTGGTAACCCTGAAATCAGTCATTGCTAGGGATTCCCTGAATTTTGTCTGCGCCAAAGCTCCACAGGGTTTGGATAAGACCGTCTCGAATTTCATACACCACGGCCACTTCAAACGCATCGGGGCCTAACCCTGTGATGTGCTCATGGTCTATCACTTTATTTCCCAGCACCATGCGATTGCTGACTTCGGCATGGAGTGTGGGTACACAAAAGCGCTCTTTTCGATAAAACTCAGCAAATTCGGCCTTACCCTGCAATACAGGCTTGGACGCGGGTGGACGGATAACGGCCACCTTGTCACTGAAAAAGCGTAAAAAGGCGTCCAGGTCATGGGCGTTATAGGCGTCCAGCTGCCCTTGCACCAATTGCTCCGGTGTCATCTTGTTTCCTTTTTTCTGAGTAAATAAGCCGTCGCTACTATGGCGCTATCCCGCTTGCTATGGGCGTTAGTGCTGCTTTAACAACCAACAGGAATAGCATGCCTGAAAAAAAATATAAAAAAATTTTTTGTGCGCTTTAACGTATCTGATTTTGTAACTGGTTGTATAAGAAGCCATTAATATATTGCGCGCAATTTATTTCGTCATATTTTTGACTGGTCAAAAAAACTGCTATTGAAAGTACTGATTTTTTTGAACAAAATTCGCCGTGAATAGAGCTGAATCTATTCCTGAGTAACAGATCGGAATAATTGAAGGATATTGTCATGAAACGGCAGATTTGCTATGCCATTCTCGCGTATGCCGCCTGGCTTACTTATCAGGATATCAACGGCACACTGCAGGACACTAACCTTGAAGGCATGCAGCCTCTGCTTCGCCAGGCTGTTGCCCAGCAGGTGGGTGATGCCAAGAGCTTGTCGGCTTATCGCAGCGAGCCAGAAACGGCAACATGTGTTGACCCCTATGCCTGTAATCAGGCCGGGAACAAGTCTCCTGAACAGGGAGAATAATGACCCTGCAGGTCAACTCAGTAACAAACGGCACCCCAGGGTGCCGTTTGTGTTTTTTGCCCCTGCTTTTTCTCGGTGTTTGTCATGCCTTAAAGGGAGTAGCATGACGAAAACAATCCCTCTCTGGAGCTTATTATGATCACTACAGGTCAATCTCTGCCTGCGGGCCAACTGGCCGAGCTCACCGCCGATGGCATGGTGAACCATGATGTACAAAGCCTGTTTGCCGGCAAAAAAGCCGTAGTATTTGCCGTTCCCGGCGCTTTCACCCCTACCTGCTCTGCGGCTCACCTGCCCGGTTACGTGGTGCTGGCCGACGAGATAAAGGCCAAGGGTGTCGACTTTATCGCCTGCATTTCCGTGAACGATGCCTTTGTAATGAAGGCCTGGGGTGATGCCCAGAATGCCGCTGAGATTAAGATGCTGGCCGACGGCGATGGTCAGTTTACCCAGGCATTGGGCCTGACCATGGACACTGGGGCATTCGGCGGCGTACGTTCACAGCGCTACGCCATGGTGGTAGATAATGGCGTGGTAACCCTGCTGAACGTTGAAGCGCCCAAAGCCTTCGAGGTGAGCAAGGCCGAAGTCGTGTTGGCGGCGCTCTGAGATTGCAGACCCGGCTAAGCCGGGTCTTTATTAAGCCTGTGCATTGCCACTCAGGGCGTCTTCGATGGCGGAAACCTGAGTGGCAACTTCGGCGGCGATGGCCTGGCTCTCATTGACAGCCTGACTGGATTGGGTCAACAGCGCCGTCATGGCATCGTTAAAGGCTTCCAGGCAGCGCATTTGGGCTCTGGCATTGCTCAGCCCCTCTTCGGCGGTGCCCGCCATCACTCCTGCATGTTCACGCACGGCCTCGGCCGCTTCCCACAGCTGGCTGGCTTTTTGTTGCTGGGTGCCCGTGGCTGAGTCTATGCCATCCACCCTCAGTGCCAATTGATCGCTGGCGCCCTTGAGTTCACCCAGAATATTCTGGATTTCCTTGAGCGAAACCTGCGTGCGCTGAGACAGGCTGCGTACCTCATCGGCCACCACGGCAAAACCGCGTCCCTGTTCTCCAGCTCTGGCAGCCTCGATGGCGGCGTTGAGGGCCAGCAGGTTGGTTTGTTCTGCGATATTTCCAATCACGTCTATGATGCCCGCGACCTTACTCACGGAACCATTCAGGCTCAGCAGCGAGCTATTACAGTCCTCAACGGCGCCACGGGTTTCCTTGATGGCGCTCAGCATTTCTTCCGCACCTGCCTGACTTTGCGTCATGCGTTCCACCGTGGTGTTGGCGTCGCTGGCCACGCGGGTGGAGTTGTCGCTGACTTCACTGGCCAGCATTTTTAACTCTTCCGTGCGTTCCCGCGCCTGGGTGACAATCTCACCCGTGGCCTCGGCACTGTTGGCCATGTCGGCGATTTGGCGTCTGAGCTGGTCGAGGGTGGCAGAAATTCCGCTGATCCTGTGTCGCTGGGCCTCGTCTTCCACCTCGAAGCGCTGCAGCAAGCGGTTAAAGTGGCCAGCTATCTGGCCAGTTTCACAGCGGCTGCGGACATCCAGTTGCTGACGCTGGCCGGTTTCAGTGAGTTGCATAAAGGCCTGATTGAGCCGTTTTAGCGGCTTGACCACCCTTTTTTGTTGTATCACCAGATAGAAGAACGCATAGATAGCCAGCGCCGCTGCCATGGCATAGAGAATAAGCTGCATTTGTTGCTTGAGGTGTTGGCTGCGTAGGTGCTGCTCGTCAACCATGGCGAGCAGCAGGCTTTCGGTATCGGCGATGGCAGATCGCAGTGCTGCCTGGGTTTGTTGGTTGTCGGTCAGCAGCTTGTGGGTATTGTCGATTTCACGGCGGTAGCGTCCGCTGAGACTGTCGAGTTCGGCTATCAGGCTTTCGGCCCTGTCCTGTGCCGGTGGAGGTTCTTCGCCGGGCATCAGGGCATCTTCATCTATGGTCTCCAGCAGACCAAGCAAGGGGGCGTTGGTGAGCGCGGCGCGCCATTGCTCGAGGCTGTCCAGACTCGAATCCAGAATGCCCTTCAGGCGAGTATCTTTGTCAATAAGATAGCCGTGGGTTTGCTGAGATAATCCATAAACCAGTGGTGGCAGTTCGGCAGTGAGTGCAAGGAGTTGGCTCGCCTTGTCGGGCGAAGTTTCCAGGCCTTCACGGGCATAGGCGGCCAACAGGCGGTTAAAGTCGAGCAGCTCCGTCTCGGCGTGGGACAACAACTGGCGTGGATTACCGGCCAGCTTGCCGGCTGCGCGGTATTTGCCATCGAGCTCACTGCCAAAGGTGTCGAGTCGGCTTGCCAGCGATTCGGCCTGGGAGGGCTCCAATACTGCCAGCGATGTGCTCATGTCGGCCAATTGATTGCGGGCGGCCTCCAAACGGCTGGCATCGCCACTGGTGAGGTATGATTCCAGTAAGCGCCTGACATCAATTACAAAGTGCTGCTGCAGTCGATTGAGTTCGCTGGTTTGAAATTCCAGTTGCTGACGCTGATTGCTGGTCCACAACAGGGTGGCGGCCATCAGGCTTGCCAGTACCAACAGCAGGGCAGATGCGCCCAGAGACAGGGTCGAGATTTTCATCCGGATTCACGTTTAAGGCCGATTTTCATCAGCTTATGACGGTTGGATGACAATTTTATGAAGCTGACTTATTCCAGCGGTAAAAATACCTCGGCTTTCAGACCGCCTTCAACCCGGTTGCTGAGTTTCACCTTGCCCTGATGCCTGTCCACGATTCGCTTGATAATGGCCAGCCCCAGACCGGATCCCAGGCTGCCCCGGGCCATGTCGCCCTGGGTAAAGGGTTGAAAGAGTTTGGGGATTTGATCAACAGGAATGCCGGGACCGTTGTCTTCCACTGTCAGTACCAAGGCCGACTTTTCCATTCGGGTCGAGATGCGTATCCAGCCCCGACCGTAGCGGAAGGCGTTTTCCACCAGGTTACCCAGTACCCGTTTGATGGCGATAACCTGCACCGGGATCGTCTGACAGGGGCCGAGTGCCAGTTCAATTACCCCATCACGTTTGGACTCGGCCTGGGCATACTCGCTTACCAACTGATTGATATCGGCTTTCTCCCATACTGCTTCCTGATCCTGGCGTATATAGGCGATGAATTGATTGATGATGGCGTTCATATCATCGATGTCGGCGATGATGCCGTCTCTGAGGTAGGCATCCTCATCTACCATCATTTCCGAGGCCAGACGAATGCGGGTGAGGGGAGTGCGCAGATCGTGGGAGATACCCGCCATCATCAGTGCCCTGTCCTGCTCCAGCATCCGCATGCTGTGAGCCATCTGGTTAAAGGCGTGGGTCACTTCCACAATTTCGCTGGAGCCGGCAGGGGGAATGGCTTCGGGGTATTCTCCCCGCGACACATTGATGGCTGCCTTCTGCAGTGCCTTGAGGGGCTTGCTCTGGCGGCGGGCAAACAGCCAGCCACCGGCCACACTGAGCGCGCCAATGACCATCAGGTACAGGGTCAGCAGCGACATTTCCAGTTCGTTGAAACTCGACAGGGGTACCCGTATCCAAACACTGGGTGCCTGTGGCGGGCGGATCCAAATTTGCACTGTCTCGCCCTGGGTGATGCGGACTTCGGCATTGCCGCCGAGGTATTCTGACATCTGATTCGACAGCAACCCGTAATAGGTGGCGTTGTCTATTCCAGCTTCCTTGGCCTGCTTTTGGTTGAAAACGTGCATGCTGCCATCGCCGACCTTGGCATTGAGGGCATCCACCAGACTCAGGTATTCGCGGCCAATGACCGCCTCTTCGGTAAACAGAAAATTGATTTGCCTGGCAATGAGCTGGTTGATTTGCTGATAGCTGGGTTTGATGACGTAAAGCGCCACAGACACATAGGAAAACAGCTGATTAATCAACAGTAAACAGCCTATCAGCATCACGGTTTGACTGAAGGCGCTGCGGGGCAGCAAGCGCTGCCACCAGCGAAGTTTCATGATCCGGCTCCGGGCTTAACGACGGGCGCTGCCGTCGGGTACAAACACATACCCCAGGCCCCACACGGTTTGGATATACCTTGGATTGGCGGGATCTTTTTCAATCAGGCGTCGAAGGCGGGACACCTGCACGTCGATGGAGCGCTCCAGTGCCGAATAATCGCGGCCCCGCGCCAGGTTCATCAGCTTATCCCGGGAGAGGGGTTCACGTGGATGTGTCACCAATACCTTGAGCACGGCAAACTCACCGCTGGTGAGCGCAATGGACTCGTCACCGCGATACATTTCGCGGGTCGCCAGATTGAGATGAAACTCACCAAAACCCACTTCTTCTTCCTGCTGCGCCGGTGCACCGGGGATTTCCTGGGTCTGACGGCGCATCACGGCTTTGATGCGGGCCAGCAGTTCCCGTGGATTAAAGGGTTTGGGCAGGTAATCGTCGGCTCCCAGCTCAAGGCCGATAATGCGGTCGACTTCATCGCCTTTGGCGGTAAGCATGATGATGGGCAGGGGGCTGCCGGTCTGACGCAGACGCCGGCAAATAGACAGGCCATCCTCACCGGGCAGCATCAAATCCAATACCAGCAAATGAAAATTCTCGCGCTCCAGCAGCCGGTCCATTTGCTCGGCATTGGCAGCTGCCCTGACCTGAAATCCCTGCTCCACCAGATAGCGCTCCAGCAGGGCTCTGAGTCTCATATCATCATCAACGACCAGAATCTTGGAGGTTTCCTGTCCCATGTATCCTTCCCCTCAAATTGGCACGCAAGTTTTCGGAATCTTAACCGAAAAAGTGACCGAATATCCTAAATTTAGCCACTTTGTACGCAAAAAGCACCCGGGACTTTGTAACATTCAATAATCATCTGAACACCACAGGGCTTGAAAGCCAGTCAAGGTTCTGGAACCCTGTCTCAAGATTTGTTGGCCATGCAAGATATCCATGACAGAAAAAGCCCATCTCATTACCCGCAAGGGCTGGGAAGCTCTGGACAAAGAGCTCAAGTACCTGTGGAAGGAATACCGTCCCGAAATCACCCTCAAGGTGCAGGAGGCGGCAGCCCAGGGCGATCGCTCCGAGAACGCCGATTACACCTACAACAAGCGCCTGCTCAGGCAAATAGACAGCCGGGTGCGCTATCTCATCAAACGTCTAGAAGTGCTTAAAATCGTAGACTATTCGCCCCAACAGGAAGGCAAGGTCTTCTTTGGCGCCTGGGTGGAGCTGGAAAACGACGAAGGGGCTGTGGTGCGTTACCGCATTGTTGGCAAGGATGAAATAGACACCAAAAAGGGCTATATCACCATAGATTCGCCCATGGCTCGAGCCCTTATCGGCAAACAGGTGGACGATGAAGTGGTGGTGCAAACCCCTTCAGGGCGAAAAGAATGGTTTATCAACGAGATTCGCTATCAGCCCTTTGATGGCATGGAAGCTTAGGTCGCAGGCAAAAAGCGGCATGGCAGGCCAGCCGGCATGAAACTGCGGGGTGGCCGTGATACTCTTGGGCCACAGCCGATCCTTTCATGTGTTTATTGACACTTAAGACGTACGAGTAAAACAGATGACATCGAATATTGCGCGGATCATTGCCGATGAACTGAATGTCCGTGAGGCGCAGGTCACTGCAACCATCACCCTGCTGGATGATGGTGCCACGGTTCCCTTCGTGGCCCGCTATCGTAAAGAAGTGACAGGGGGGCTGGATGACACCCAACTGCGTACTCTGCACAGCCGTCTTGGTTATTTGCGTGAGCTGAATGACCGCAGGGACGTGATCCTCTCCTCCATCGACGCTCAGGGCAAACTGAGCCCCGAACTCAAGGCCGCTATTCTGGGGGCTGACAGCAAGACCCGCCTTGAAGATCTCTACTTACCTTATAAGCCCAAGCGCCGCACCAAGGGGCAGATTGCCATCGAAGCCGGAATCGAGCCGCTGGCGAACCTCTTGCTGCAACAGCGGCCTGCAAATCCCGAGGCCGAAGCCGCTGCCTTTATCAATACCGAAGCTGGTTTTGCTGACAGCCGCGCCGTGCTCGACGGTGCCCGCTACATTCTGATGGAACGTTTTGCCGAAGATGCCGAGCTTATTCGCAAGGTGCGTGAACACCTGTCGGGTGTGGCCGTGCTGCAAAGCAAAGTGATTGAAGGCAAAGAAAAAGAAGGGGCCAAGTTCAGGGATTACTTTGAACACAGCGAGCTGCTGGCCAAAGTCCCTTCCCACAGGGCGCTGGCCATGTTGCGTGGTCGCAATGAGGGCATTCTCAGCCTGAGCATGATTGCCGACCCGGACTCAGAGCCCGGCAGTGGCAGTTACTGCGAGGTTATTATCGCCAACCATTTGGGGTTGACCCTTGGCGACAGCGAGGCCGACAAGTGGCTCAAGACAGTGGTCACAGGCACCTGGCGCATCAAGGTGGCACTGCAGATGGAAACCGAGTTTATTTCCCGCTTGCGTGAACAGGCCGAGGACGATGCCATCAAGGTATTTGCCCGTAACCTGCACGATCTGCTGATGGCGGCACCGGCGGGTTCCAAGGCGACCATGGGGCTGGACCCGGGGCTGAGAACCGGCGTGAAGGTGGCTGTGGTGAACGACACCGGAAAGCTGGTGGCTCATACCACTATTTTCCCTCACGAGCCACAAAATCAATGGGATAAGTCGCTGCGAACCCTGGCTAACCTGGTGAGCATGCACAAGGTGGAGCTGATTGCCGTGGGCAATGGCACTGCCTCCCGTGAAACCGATAAGTTGGCGGCCGAACTGATTGCGGCGGTCAAAGAACATCACCCAACGCTGACCAAGGTCATGGTTAGCGAGGCGGGTGCGTCCGTTTACTCGGCGTCTGAGCTTGCGGCCAATGAATTCCCGGATTTGGACGTGTCCATCCGCGGCGCCGTGTCCATCGCCCGTCGTTTGCAGGACCCGCTGGCTGAGTTGGTCAAGATTGAGCCCAAGTCCATCGGCGTGGGCCAGTATCAACACGATGTGAGCCAGAGCCAACTGTCCCAGTCGCTGGAAGCCGTGGTTGAAGACTGCGTAAACAGTGTGGGTGTGGACGTTAACATGGCGTCTGTTCCCCTGCTCAGCCAGGTGTCTGGCCTGAACAAGACACTGGCCAAAAATCTGGTGGATTACCGCGACGAGCACGGCCAGTTCAAGACCCGTAAAGAATTACTCAAGGTGCCACGACTCGGGCCCAAAGCCTTTGAGCAGGCCGCCGGCTTTTTGCGTATCCGCGAGGGTGATAACCCCCTCGATGCGTCGGCAGTCCACCCCGAAGCCTATTCGTTGGTGGAAACTATTGCCCAAACCCGTGAAGTGCCGCTGGCTAACCTCATCGGCAATACCGAGCTTATCCGTACCCTGAAGGCCGGTGATTTTGTTACAGACGCTTTTGGTTTACCCACGGTGACAGATATCCTCAAGGAATTGGACAAACCCGGCCGAGACCCCCGTGGCGAGTTCAAAACGGCGCACTTTAAAGAGGGCGTGACCGAAATCCGTGACCTCAAGCCGGAGATGATCCTCGAAGGCGTGGTGACCAACGTGACCAATTTCGGTGCCTTTGTGGATGTGGGCGTGCATCAGGACGGTTTGGTGCACATCTCTTCCCTGTCGGACAAGTTTGTCAGTGACCCCCATACCGTGGTGAAAGCCGGAGATGTGGTGAAGGTGAAAGTGATGGAAGTGGACGTTGAGCGTAAGCGTATCGGCTTGTCGATGCGGCTCGATGAAAAACCTCAGCCAGCACAGGCCGCCAAGGGCAAGGCGCCTGCCGCCAGAGCTCCCCAAACCAAGGGTGGCAAGCCCCAGTCCAAACCCCAGAAGCCTCAGGCTATCAATGCGGCCATGGGCAATGCGTTTGCAGATGCCTTTGCCAAAATGAAGAAATAAGCATTAGCTTCAATCCGTTGAAAACGCGGCTCTGGCCGCGTTTTTTGCTTTTTCGGATCAAATCGAAAAATTGTGTGAATCTTTCATGAACTTTTGTTGTCGTTCTGTATCATACAACCCGCGTATGACACACCGCCAGCAAGAGCGGGATTTTGGAGTAACACAATGAGAAGCACAAAACCGCCACAAAGCATTTGGCGGATGATAGCCATTTTTGGCCTGGTGGCCATGGTTGCCCTGACGGCAAGCCGTATTGGACTTGGTCTGTGGCAGAGTGAAAGAGTGGCAGCAGCTGAGGGATGGACCCATATGCTGTTGCAAGGCGCACGGGTCGATATTGCCACCCTGTGCTGGCTGTGGGGCATTGCCGCCCTGGGCACAGTGATTTTTTCCGGTAATCACGCCATAGGCCGTGTGTGGCTGGTGCTGCTCAGAGGCTGGCTGGTGCTTGGCCTGTGGCTGATGCTGTTTCTTGAATTATCAACGCCTTCTTTCATCGAGGAATACGGCATTCGCCCCAATCGCCTCTATGTGGAATACCTGATTTATCCCAAAGAAGTTCTGTCCATGCTCTGGAGTGGCAGGCCAATGGAATTGGTGTTTGGTCTGCTGGCATCCTCTGGGATCCTCTGGGGGGGATGGCGTTTATCCGGGCGTCTCTCCACCCATCTGGTTTATCCGCGCTGGTACTGGCGCCCCGTGTTTGCTTTCTTGGTGATTGTCGTGACCCTGATGGGGGCGCGCTCTACCCTGGGGCACAGGCCGCTGAATCCGGCCATGGTGGCCTTCTGTGACGATCCTCTGGTGAATTCGCTTACGGTGAATTCGGCCTATTCACTGGTGTTTGCCATTACTCAGATGGGCCAGGAAGAAAATGCCGCCAAGATGTATGGTCAATTGACGGACGAAGAAATCATTGCTGCCGTGCGCGAGGACAGTGGCAGATCTGCTGAGCGTTTTGTTTCAGACCTATTGCCCAGCCTGTCGGATAACCCGGCATCCTATCAGGGCAAGCCCCGCAATCTGGTGATTATTCTGCAGGAAAGCCTGGGTGCCCGTTTTGTCGGCAGCCTCGGTGGTTTGCCCTTGACGCCCAATCTCGATGCCCTGTCTCAGGAAGGCTGGTACTTCGATAACCTCTTCGCCACAGGTACCCGCTCGGTACGCGGTATCGAGGCCGTGACCACGGGCTTTACTCCGACGCCCGCCAGAGCCGTAGTTAAACTGGGCAAGAGCCAACAGGGCTTTTTCACCATTGCGGATTTCTTACGCCGCCAGGGGTACGACACCTCGTTTATCTATGGCGGTGAAAGCCATTTTGACAATATGCGCAGCTTCTTCCTGGGCAATGGCTTTGGCCGTATTGTTGACCAGGATGACTACCAGAATCCGGCCTTCGTGGGCAGTTGGGGTGTATCCGATGAAGACTTAATGCGCCGCGCCGACAGCGAGTTCAAACGCCTGCATCAGCAGGGCACGCCCTTCTTCAGTCTGGTGTTCAGCTCAAGTAACCACGATCCCTTCGAGTTTCCCGATGATCGCATCGAACTCTATGAGCAGCCCAAGCAAACCCGTAATAACGCTGCCAAGTATGCCGACTTCGCCATCGGTGAGTTCTTCAAGCTCGCCAAAAATGCTGACTACTGGAAGGACACGGTATTTTTGGTGGTGGCGGATCACGACAGTCGTGTTGGCGGCGCCAATCTGGTGCCGGTAAATCGCTTTCGTATTCCCGGCCTCATCATTGCAGACGGCGTGGCCCCCAAACGCGACCCGCGGGTGGTAAGCCAAATCGATTTGGCCCCGACCCTGTTATCACTGATCGGCGTTTCTGGCCGCTACCCCATGCTGGGGAAAGATCTGACCCGCATGCCAGAGGATTGGCCGGGGCGGGCGCTGATGCAGTACGACAAAAACTTTGCCTATATGCGCGGTCAGGATTTGGTGATCCTGCAACCGGAGCGTGACCCCGAAGGTTTTACCTATCAAGCGGAAGATGGCAGCTTGCTGCCCAGTCAACAGCCAAAGAGTATGCAAAAAACCGCCTTGGCCTGGGCTTTGTGGGGAAGTCTTGCCTATCAGAAAGGATTATTCAGGCAGGAGTGATCACACCCAGGAAGAGAGGGTACTTTCCGCCCTGGGCTCACTGGTGTGATGATAAAAGCTGTCTACATGGGATGCGATGGCACGATAAAAGCTGTCGGGGTGCCCGGCTTCCGGAGAAGCCGTTTTGCTCCCCAGCGGGTGCCTCGGTTCCTGTGGCTGGTTTTTTACTCTAAGGTCACTGCGGCTGAGGGCGCCTGCGGTTTTGGCGGGGCGTTTCAGCGGCCTTGGCAACGCCTGCTGTGATTGCTGCTCGGCGTCTTTATGCTGTTGCTGCTGATGTTGTTGCTGTTTCTCTTCTACCCGCTTTTGCAGCCTGGCCTGAACCTGGGGCTCGTCGGCAGTGCGTTCATTTTGCGGATTAAAGGCTCTCTCTTCGTGCCCCTTGGTCAACTGAGGTGGCGGCACTATGGGTGGGCGCTGCTGGTTTTCTACCCGCGCGCTGTCCGTCGCAACATTGCTCGTTGCTAAGGGCACTTGAGGGTAGTTGGTTACAACCAGCATGGCTCACTCCAAAAACAGGATGATTAAATAATAACCTCTCGTTTGAGCAGATTAAAGCCGGGAGAGCCAGTCTTTCACTCCGGTCACAAATTCAGTGGGGTGAGAAAAGAACGGGGCATGGGACGCTTTGGCGAGCATCAGGTCCTCGCAGGCACCGGCGGGGCTTGGCATGGCTGGCATGACCCGCTTAGGCACCAGTCCGTCGAGGCGTCCCCAAACTCTCAACCAGGGTTGGCTCAGGGTTGCCAGCTCGGGGCGTAAATCCACGTCTTTTAACATGTTCAGCCCCTGATCCAACGCCACTTGCTGGGGCAGGGGGCGTGACAGCACCAGATCCCGCAGGCGCTTGATGTCTTCCCTTGCCGTTTCGCTGCCCATGGCCTGGATAGCGAGAAAGCGTTCTATGGTTTTGGGCAGATCTTTGCCAAGCTCAGCGCCGAATTGCGACAACACCTGGGGTGGAATGCCTGGCCAGCTTTCTTCCTCCCGCGCCATAAAACAGGGGGATGAGGCAATGGTCATCAGCGCCTCTACCCTGTGGGGATAACGCAGCGCGGCTCTGGTTGCCACAAGACCACCGAGTGACCAACCCGCAAGCACCATCTGCTCGGGCAGGGCCTGCATCAGGGTATCGACCCAGTCATCCAGAGTATCGCCAGACACAGTGCTATGGCCGAATCCCGGCAGGTCAGGGCAGCGCAGCCTATACTCGGGAAAGGCACCCATCAGGGGCGTAAACACCGCCGCGTTCATGCCCCAGCCGTGGAGAATGACCAGGTTTTTACCCGTGCCATGGGTGTCGATATGGATATGTGCCTGTGAACCTTGTGTCACTTGAGCCTCTAGTCAGGGATGATGCCATGGATGAAGTATCCGTGTGGCGCCGAGCATGGACGTATGTCGTTACCACCTTGGCCCAGAGTTTACCCAACCGCTGCCTGCTGTGCCACCAAACGGTAATCGAAGGCTCCGGGGTGTGCAGCCTGTGCCTGCAACGCTGTCTGTATTGCGGCCCCGTGTGCCTGGGTTGTGGTCGCAGTCTGGTTAATGACGGCGCCTTTTGCGGTGCCTGCCGGGTGTTGGACGCGCTGCCCGTTATCGCGCCCTGCAGTTACCATCAGGGTCTGGGAGCCAGTATTGCTGCCATTAAATATCAGGGGCAATTTGCAGCGCTGGATGTATTGTGCCGTGCCCTGATGGCCAGAGTGACTCAACTGAAAGAGGAGGGCGAAATCCCCCCGGTCTCTTTACTCCTGCCAGTTCCCCTTCACCCCAAACGCCTTAAAACCCGTGGCTTTAATCAGGCCTATGAAATTGCGCTCTCGCTTTCAAAGCTCAGTGGGATTCCCCTGTGCGATGACCTGTTACAGCGACGGCGTGATACCCAGCCTCAGGCTGGTCTTACCGGTAAGGCACGGCGCAAGAATTTATTGGGCGCCTTTGAACTCACCGGCAACTGCCATCAGGGTTCAGTGGCCTTGGTGGACGATGTAGTCACCACCGGCAGCACGGCCAATGAAATCGCCGCCATGTTGCAGCATCAGGGCGTCAGGGTTCAGGTGTGGTGTCTTGCCCGGGCGGAAGCCCCCGGGCTGCTGGACACGTTCGGTTAGCGGCTCATGGCCGCCGGTAACAGGTAGAGCGCATTGGTGTAGATTTTTTCGGTACCGAGCCAGATGTTGCGAAACAGCAGGTTATCTGTTGTTCCCACCACAACACCCTTACCCTTGGGTTCTGCCAGGAGGGTATTGCTCAGGCCGAATGCCCTTTGGTATTCGCCAGAGAGGTAGCCGGAGATCAGCGGGTTTTGTGGATAGCGTGCGGCGATAACGAAGGGCTCGCTGGTGTCGGATAACCCCAGAACTTCATTTTTTATCACGGGTACAGTGGCAGAGGGAATACCGAATGCCAGTGGATGAGCCGGATCCAGTTGCCAGTTGAGTATGGCGCCACCAATGGCCTGGCGGGCGCGCAGGGCCTCTTTGTCATCAAAGCCAAGCCCAGCCGTGGAAAACTGCTGCTTGTAGAACCCTTCTTCCAATACCGTGTTTCTGAGCAGGTTGTGCTTATTGAGCCAAATGAGCGCCCGTTTCTGAGCCACAATGACGCCGCCCTGCTCGGCAAACTCACTGAGCTTGCGTCCAAGTGCGTCGTCCAGGTGATCATAATTTCCGTCTGCCAGCAGTATATGGCTGTAACGGTTAAGGCTAGTCCGTGCCAGTCTGTCTGAGTCCACCAGGGTCACGCCCTGTTTCAGCTCCAGATCCAAATAACGCCAGATTTCCCCCACCTCGGTGGCATCGGTGCCACGACCGCTGACCAATAAGGCATTCACGGGCTTGAGTGGAACAAAGTCACCACTGCCGAGATCAATGCCTTTGGCGGAAGCGAATGAAGCGACCGGGAACAGGCGGACCTCATATTGCTTGGCAAGGTTAGCGAGATAAGGCAGCAATGCGTCCCGCGTCATTTGCTGCTGGGCTGTGCTTATCATCAGGGTGCCGGCGGCAAACGCACGGTCACTTGCCACGGGAGTAAAGGGTTTTACCGAGGCCCTGACGGCTATGCCATCCCGGTGAAGCTGCGCCAACAAAGAGGCTGCGCCGCTCTGTTGCCAGTCGATGAGCAGGGCTACCGTGTCTTCTGGCAGTGCCTGCTGCCCAAACGCTGGCGCACCTGTGCTGAGCTGGTTCCCGGCAGGCCGCATGTTCTCTGCGATGACCAGATTGAAGGCGCTGCCCAGATCCCAGGCGCTGACATCGTAGAAAGTGGGGTCTTCAAATCGGGTACGTCGTTCAAACAGGGCTTCTACCAATACAGATTGAGGTTGTTCGTTGGGAATAAACACACTATCAGCTGCGGCGAATATCTGTTTGCCTTCTTTCATATCCTGCGTCAGGTAGCGGTAAACCACGCCATGGTCACGAAGGAGTTCGGCCAATGTGAGCAGTCGCTGTCTGTCTCCCAGGGTCGAGATAAGGCGCCCCTGTTTTCCCACCCGGCCTTTGCCAGCGTAAAAATCGTGCTGAAAGTCGATGAGTTCCTGACGGAGTTGGTGAGCACCTTTGAGGGCCGCCACTGAAGTCGTGAACTGATTATCGATGGCCTCAGCCAGGCTGATGCCACCGTATTGTGAGTCCTGCACCTGACCACGGGCGCTGGCCTGCTCGAACAGTACCCCCACAGCGCCATTGATGTCCGGATAGGTAGAGCCTTTGCCGTAGAAGAAGTCATCGAATCCCTGCCGGCTGAAGTAGGCCTGCTGCTTGGCATCCAGCGCCTGGCGATAAAAATGGGCTAACTTCTCAGTCAGTTGCTGGTTTCGTTGTTCTGTCAGTGGGTGAGTGCGCTCGGGAACGCCGGGTTGGAAAAAGTAGCTTTGGTTGTGACCCATTTCGTGGAAGTCCCCCACATACTGGGGTTGCCACCTGTGGAGCAACGCGACCCGGCCGCGGCTCTCCGGATGACGTAAAAACAGCCAGTCACGGTTGAGGTCGGCGAGAAAATGGTTATAGCGTCCGGCAGGCCAGTTTTGGTTATGTTCCTTGTGGTTTTCATCGGCCACAGGCACGGCTATCCCACGGTAGCTGTTGGACCAGTTGGCAAAACGGTCGAGTCCATCGGGGTTTTGGCTGGGGGTGATAAGCACCACACTCTGGCTGAGCAGCTCGGTAATCCAGCTCTCCTGGCTCATTGCCAAATGTTGCGCCAGTGCCAAAGCGGCATGGGCGCCACTGGCTTCATCGCCATGAATTGAATAGGCCAGCCATATCACCAACATTGGCTGCGCTTTGCCCTGTTTGACCTGGGCCCTTTCGGCCAGAATCTCATTGAGCCTGGCCTGATTGGCCGGTGCGGTGATTACCGCTGTCAGTTGCCTGCGCCTTTCATGGCTGTAGCCCGTATCCTCCAGCGAGACTCTGGGATTATCGGCGGCCAGTTTTTCCAGGAAGCCATTCACCTGATCGTGTCTGATGTGCCACTCCCCCAGGGGATAGCCCAGATAGGCCTCCAAAGAGGCAGCGTGTGCAGTGAGGGGCAGCGAGAGGCACACGCAGTAACAAAGTGCCCGGCCAAGGGAGGCGAAAATCGACAGAAATGACATGTTCTACTCGTTATTATCTTTTTGTATTGCTGAACAAATTAGCAGTTTGTTGATTCATTGACCACCAAGGCTTACCTATCCCGGATGGCGTACAGTGAGATCTAGTCGACAAAATTCCCGGGTGCCATATAAGCCGGGGCTACAATCTGGTTCCTATCCGGAGTATCATAGCCGGTAATTCTTAGTAATTTACTCAGGTTTCCCTGATGGAGCGCTCTACATGATTACCATTTCCGAAGCGGCTCAGGCCCACTTTGTGAAGCTGTTGGCCGATCAACCAGAAGGTACCAACATCCGCGTATTTGTGATTAGTCCAGGTACTGCACAGGCGGAGTGTGGTGTGTCCTACTGCCCGCCAGATGCCGTGGAAGATGATGATATTGAACTGGAGTTCAACGGTTTCAATGCCATGGTTGATGAGAAAAGCGCTCCTTTCCTGGAAGATGCCAGCATAGATTTGGTGACTGATCAGTTGGGCTCACAGCTCACGCTCAAGGCGCCCAATGCCAAAATGCGCAAGGTGTCGGCTGATGCGTCTCTGGTTGAACGTATCGAATACGTCATTCAGGCAGAAATCAACCCGCAGCTGGCAAGCCACGGCGGTAACATTCTGCTGGTGGAAGTGACCGATGATGGCGTGGCCGTTATCCAGTTCGGTGGTGGTTGTAACGGTTGTTCCATGGTGGATGTCACCCTGAAAGATGGTATCGAGAAGCAACTGCTGGACATGTTCCCGGGTGAGCTGACCGAAGTGCGCGATGCCACTGAGCACCAACACGGCAGTCACTCTTATCAGTGATGCCTGAAAATAAAAAACGCGGCCCGATGGCCGCGTTTTTTATTGGGCTAACGGATAGCGCACATCCAAATTAACCATGATTGGCCGCGTATCAGGCAACAAAGCCGTGACGATAGCGCACAAAGTGCCAGCCCAGACTCAGGCTGCGGCACAACATAAAGCCGCCCATGGCGAGCCAAAGTGCATGGTTTCCCCAATCGGAAAATCCCCACCAGAGTGGAAAAAATACCCCGACGGTTGAGAGCAGCATGCTGTTTCGCATCACTCTTCCCTGGGTGGCGCCGATATACACGCCATCGAACAGATAGGAGCCAAACGCCAGTAAGGGCATGGCTATCAGCCAGGGTAGAAAGCTATTGGCGAGCTGCTGAACAGCGGTTATATCGGTCATCACAGTCGTCAGCCACTCACCCCACAGCGCAAATCCACCACTGAACAGGAAGGCAAAAACCGCCGACCAGGCAAATGCCAGTGCCACAGTACTATCGAGCGCGTCCGGGTCGCGACGCCCTACGGCGGCGCCGGTTTCAGCCTCGGCATAGTAGGCAATCCCATCCAGTGCGTAGGATGTCAGCATTAAAAAGTTAAGCAGTACCGCGTTGGCTGCCACTGTAGTGTCTCCCAGACCGGCGCCTTTGAAAGTCATAAAGGCAAAGGTGGCCTGCAGGCAAAGGCTGCGAAGAAAAATATCCCGGTTCAGTCTGAGCAGTTGGCCGAGATTCGCCAGAATGTCGTGCAGCAGCGGGG
Organism: Shewanella sp. FJAT-52076; assembly: GCF_019457455.1. Taxonomy (NCBI): domain Bacteria; kingdom Pseudomonadati; phylum Pseudomonadota; class Gammaproteobacteria; order Alteromonadales; family Shewanellaceae; genus Shewanella; species Shewanella sp. FJAT-52076. The sequence goes on along the minus strand of NZ_CP080415.1, from coordinate 4,117,134 downwards.
ATGGGCAGGCAAGCGTTCGCCAGGCCTTGGCGGTAAAAAATGCAGCGATGGAAAAGGCGCAGATATCAGCCATAACGGACGCCAGGGCGGCCCCTTTAACACCCCAGCCAAAGCCAAACACAAACAGGAAATCCAGTGCGATATTGACCAGGTTGGCCAGGATCAGCTGCCACATGGCCACCTTGGGTTGTTGGCGGCCCAGAAGCCAGCCAAGCATGACCAGATTGGCCAGCGCCAGCGGCAGAGACCAGATGCGAATGGCAAAGTAGTCCCGGCAGTATTGCAGTACTTCTGCGCTGGCATCAGACCAGCCCAGCAGCGTATTGAGCAAGACTGGCTTTATCAGCAGTACCAATAGCCCGGCGCCGACCGCCAGTGTCAGCCCTTGCACAAGAATGCGTTTTTGGGCTTCACCATGGTCCCCCCCCCAGGCTTGGGCGGTCAGGCCCGTGGTGGCCATCCGCAGGAAACCCAGCAACCAGACGATTAGCGTGAACACGGTTGACCCCAGTGCAACCGCGCCCAAATAATAGGCCTCACTCAGGTGACCCATGATGGCGGTATCCACCAGACCGAGCAGCGGCACGGTAATATTGGACAGCATCATAGGCAGCGCCAAGGCCCACAGACGTTGATGGGCTGACCAGGTCAATGGGAAAAAATTCACAAGTTTAATCAGAGAGTTCCTCTAAATGTATAAAGTGTTGTTGTTCATCTGTGGTTTGTTTTCCTGCCAGGCTCAGGCGGCTGTGGTGTTGCAGTATCACCATGTCTCTGAGACCTCGCCCCGGGTTACCAGTGTGACGCCCGCCGAATTTCGCAGCCATATGGAATTTTTGGCAAAAAATGGCTTTGAGGTCGTGCCTCTGACTGACCTGATCACCCAGATAAAACGGGGTGAAACGCCGCCTTTGAGAGCGGTCGCCATCAGTTTTGATGATGGTTATCAGAACATTGCTGACAATGCCGTTCCCATCTTAAAGGAATATGGATTTCCCTACACATTGTTTGTCTCTATCGCCCCCATGATGGAGGGGCATAAGGGGATGATGAGTGAAGCGACGCTGAAACAGTTGGCAGCTGAAGGCGCCGAGATTGCCAATCACAGTTACGATCACGGCCATCTGGTGAGGCTCTTGGAAGGGGAGGATGAAGCAGCCTGGCTCTTGCGTATCAAGACTCAGCTTTTGCAAACCGAAGCTGCACTGACCCGTATTCGTGGTGAATCGACACAATCCATGTTGGCCTATCCCTTCGGCGAATATAACGCTGCGCTGCAGTCTTTGGTTGAGGAGCTTGGGATGGTGGCATTCGGCCAGCAGTCAGGTGCGCTTGGGCAGTACAGTTCCTTAACCGCCTTACCGAGATTTCCCGTGGGGGGGCGTTATGCGAGCCTGGAGACCCTGAAAGAAAAACTGCACAGCCTGCCCATGCCGGTGGCGACCATATCGCCTGCAGATCCCCTGTTATTACAGGATTGGCAACCGCGCATGAAAGTGACCCTGGCGGAGGTGGCCGATATCAATAAAGCCGGGATGCGATGCTTTTTACCCAATCAGGAGGCAGTTTCACCACGCTGGCTGGATGATGTCAGTTTTGAGGTGCAGGCGGGCAAACCACTGCCGCCGGGGCGCTCACGTTACAACTGCACCGCACCATCCAAAACACAAAAAGGATTTTACTGGTTTTCCCAGGCCTGGCTCAGACCCAACCAAGATGGCAGCTGGCCAAAAGAGCCCTAATCTGATTTGAGCAAACTGAGCAGCTTGGGGGCAATCTTATCCAGATGGAGCTGCTCACAGACGGCGCCCAGCTCAACGGAGCTGCCCGGCATGCCCCACACCACAGAGCTGTCTTCATCCTGGGCTATGGTGTAGGCCCCCTGTTCCCGCATATGCAGCAGTCCCTGGGCGCCATCACGCCCCATGCCGGTGAGAATTACGCCCACGGCTGCCCTGCCTGCGACTTCCGCCACACTGTTAAACAACACATCCACAGAGGGCTTGTGGCGGTTCACCGGGTCTGTGTCCAAAATGGCGGTACGAAAGTGGGCACCCACCCGACGAATGACCAGATGGGCGTGACCCGGGGCGATATACACGTTGCCGACTTTTAATTGTTCATTACCGATGGCCTCAACCACTTGCATCTGCGAGTTAAGGTCCAGACGCTTGGCAAAGGAAGCGCTGAAGGCGGCGGGTATGTGCTGTGCGATAACCACAGGCGGGAAGTTGGCCGGCAACATGGAAATGAGTCGTTGAATGGCTTCTGTGCCGCCGGTGGAAGCACCTATGGCAATTACGCGGTTTTTCAGCTTGCCGGGGCTCTCAGATTCAGGTGGTGGCGCAGACAGGGCCCTTACCCTGCTGACAGCGGCCTGGCGGACTTTTTCCAGCAGTTCATCCTGATAGTCGAGCAGCTTGTTGGTCAGGTCATGTTTGGGCTTACTGATAAAGTCCACGGCCCCAAGCGACAGGGCTTCCAAAGTAACGGCGGCACCCTTTTCCGTGAGTGTTGAAATCATGATGACGGGCATGGGGCGCAGCTTCATCAGGTTGCGCAAAAACGCGATGCCATCCATCCGGGGCATTTCAATATCCAGAGTTATCACATCCGGATTGAGCTCCTTAATCATGTCCCTCGCCTGATAGGGATCTTCGGCACAGCCCACCACATCGATGTCCTCTGCCTGCGCCAGCATATGGCTCAGCAACTGCCTGACCAGGGCAGAGTCATCGACGATGAGTACTCTTATCATTTTCTCTCCCCGTTGAGTCCCGAAATGCTGCCTGTTCTGGGTTTGTATATGGTCTGGCCAATGAGATCAAAGTCATCGGAAATCAGGTGCAAGGTTTCCGAATGGCCAATAAAGAGATACCCATCATCGCTGAGCAGCTGTCTGAATTTCTGAATGATTTTTTTCTTTGTCGGATTATCGAAATAAATGAGTACATTACGGCAAAAAATGGCATCGAAGGGCCCTTGCATAGGCCAGCTTTCCAACAGGTTAAGCTGGCGGAAAAACACCAGATCCCGCACCGAGTCCTTCACTTTGGCCATGCCGCCCTGAGCCGTGAAATACTGTTCTGCCAGTGTTGGAGGCAGATTTTCGAGGGTTTCTGGAGGGTAGATCCCCGCCTCGGCTTTGGTTAATACATTCGTGTCCAAATCGGTCGCCAGAATTTTCAAATCCCACTGAGAGCGTGGAAAAAAAGGCTCCAAGGTCATGGCAAGAGAGTAGGGCTCTTCACCGGTTGAGCAGGCCGCCGACCAGACCCGCAGACGACGACTGCGCCTTTGCCGCCATTTGGGTACCAGATGATCCCGCAAATAGTGAAAGTGGTGCTTTTCACGAAAGAAGGCGGTGAGATTAGTGGTCAGGGCGTTGATAAAGTGGCCCATCTCATCGGGCTCCTGTTGCAGGTAGCCACAGTATTCGAAGAAGGAGCGTATCCGAAGGGCGCGCAGGCGACGGCAAAGGCGGGAATACACCATATGGCGCTTCCGTTCAGGTAAGACAATGCCTGTTTGGTTGTAGGCCAGCTCCCGAATGAACTCAAAATCCCTTTGAGTCATCGGAAACTCCCGTTCGGATGTGAATTCCAAAGCGCCTCCTTTGGCCCCAAAAGCATCTCTGACAACAAGGGGCTCTGACGAGCCCCTTGTTGTCGGTCAGGTCAGAACTCGTGCCATTCTTCTTTACTGGCTTTAAATTTGGTCGGCCGTTTTTCGCCGCCAGCGACCAATGCCAGTGGTGCCGCTGAGGATGCCTGTACGTCGGTTCTGAAGAACCCGAGTTGACGTCGCATATTGCGGGCCTGTTCGGCCATGGCATCACCGGCTGCGGAGACTTCTTCCACCAGTGCGGCGTTTTGCTGGGTCATCTCGTCCATTTGAGACACGGCTTTGTTCACTTCCTGGATACCCGATGCCTGCTGTTCGGCTGCGACACTGATTTCATTAATCATCTCAGCCACCTTGGATACGGCGTGCACGATTTCCTGCAGGGTGTTGCCGGACTGGTTCACCAGCGAGGTACCGTCATTGACCTTATTCACGCTGTCGCGAATAAGTTCTTTGATTTCCTTGGCCGCCCCCGCTGAGCGTTGGGCGAGATTACGCACCTCACCAGCCACCACGGCAAAGCCTCGGCCCTGTTCGCCGGCGCGGGCGGCCTCTACCGCCGCATTCAGTGCCAACAGGTTGGTTTGGAAGGCGATTTCGTCGATAACACCTATGATGTCAGCAATTCGCTTACTGGATTCGTTAATGGCCTCCATGGCGGTAACCGCCTGCTTGACCACCTTGCCGCCATGATCTGCCTTGGTGGAGGCCTCTTTGGCGAGGGTGTTGGCCAGGGTGGCGTTTTCGGCGCTCTGTTTTACGGTGGCCGTCATCTGCTCCATGCTGGAGGCGGTTTCTTCCAGTGACGCGGCTTGTTCCTCGGTGCGCTGGCTCAGGTCGGCATTACCCTGAGCAATTTCTTCGGCACCCGAGGTGACGGTATTGGCTGATTCACTGATGCCGCCGAGGACTTCAGTCAGACGGCTGACGGTGGCATTGGCGTCGGCCTTGAGCTTGCCGAACTGTCCCTGATATTCGCCATTAATCTTGCGGGTTAAGTCACCCTTAGCCAAACCATCAAACATATCAACGACATCGGAAATAACGTTATCGGCAATGCCGACAAGGCTGTTGAGGCCGTTGGAGAGATTGAGGAAGAAACCTTCTTTATCATGGGTGGCGATGCGCTGCGACAAATCGCCGGAGCTTGCGGCTGCGATGATGCCATCAATCTCATGCTCGATGGCCGTTTCGGCGGTGCGGTCTGCCCACTCAACTACAGTCCCGATACGGGTGCCATCTGTGTCGTTAATAGGGTTGGCGATGATCCGGAAGGTGCGACCACCGACTTTAAGTTGGCTGCTGTAAGTGCTGGTGAGGTTGGCCAGCAAGTTTCGTTGGTGAGCAGGGTTTTTATGGAACACATCTATGTTTGCACCCATCAGCTTATTGCTGTTGAAATTGGGTAAGTCCCTGACAATGTCGGATTGGGCAATGCTGAACATTTTTTTAACTGCATCATTGAGATAGATGATATTGCAGTCTGCATCCGCCACCATGGTGTTTGACGATACATTGTCCAGCGCCTGACGGATACGGGCATTTTCGGCAGCGAGAGCCCGTTCTTTCTCTTCCCGGGCCAATTGCGCAGTAATGTCGCTCCACTCCACTACTGTGCCTGTGCGTTTGCCATTATCGAATACAGGAGTGGCAATCAGGTCGAAGGTTAAGCCTGCTACCTTGATGCGGGCCTTGTAAGAGCTGGTGAGTTTGGCCAGCAGCTGGCGCTGATGCTCGGGGTGTTTGTGGAAGATATCTATGTTGGTGCCCATCAGGGTGGAAACATCAAATCGGTTGATGGATTCGCGCAGTTTTTCCTCATTGCCGGTCAACATGGCTTTGAGGGAGTGGTTGAAGTAAATGATGTTGTTATTTTCATCGGCCATCATCACGTTAGCCTGACAAACATCCAGCGCCTGCTTGATGCGGTTGGTTTCGCGGATCAGTTTTTCTTCGGCTTGCTGCCGTGCCAGGGATTCGGTCAGGTCCTGCCATTCCACCACGGTTGCGATTCGTTGATGCTGCTCATCGAACACAGGTGAGGCAATCAGGCTGAAGGTACGGGTACCGACTTTGATTTTGGCGGAGTAGGTGGACTTTAATCCGGCTATCAGACGACGTTGATGGGATGGCTCGCGGTGGAAGCTGTCCATGTTGGCGCCCAGCAGACGACTCACATCAAAGTTGGGTAATTCTTTGCGAATATCCGCTTCGGCATCGCTCAGTGTGGTGCGGAGTGAGTCGTTAAAGTAGAGGATTTCCCCGTTGGGATCCGCCAGCATTACGTTTGCCTGGCAGATGTCCAGTGCTTTGAGGGTGGCCCGGCCTTTTTGCTGCTCGTCCCAGAAGCTGGCAAATTCTTCAGAGAACTCCTGCCAGCCAGGGATATCGTAACTGCCAAGTTTGGGTCTGGTATGGCTTCGCAGCGCCTGACGTATTTCTGCCAGCGCTTCAGCAACCCTCGGGCCGCCCTGACTTAAACCAATACCCAGTACAATAAGCGCTAAAACCAGGGCGGCACTGACCATGTTACCGGATTGCCCCATCAGGCTGAGTACCAAAGAAACGGCAACTATCACCATGCCGCCCAAGGTAAATGGGGCTGGCCCCATCAGCTTTTTATTGCCTGCGTCCATGTTGATTCCTCTTGCTTTAGTGTCCATTTCAGGCAGTCATTACCTGAGCTTGTTGTTCGAGATTGCCGATGATCCGATTCAGTGTCTCGGGATCCGGTAAGATGGCGGAGCCAAGTAACCGGTTGATCTCAAGCAGAATGACCATCTTGTCCTGCACATTTGCCAGCCCCTTGATGAACCGCAGGTCGGTGCCGTGACCAAAGTCAGGGGCCTGGCGGATTTCTTCTTCTTCGATGCTGAACACATCTGATACGGCATCTACCACTATGCCTATCACCTTTTGTGTTTCATCCATGGTTACCTTGACCACTATCACCACGGTGGTAGCGCCATATTCCAGAGTTTTTATCCCAAACTTTTGCCGCAGATCTATGATGGGGACTATGGTGCCCCGCAGGTTGATGACGCCTTTGACATAGTCGGGGGCGTTTGGCAGCACAGTGGTGGGCTCCCAGCCGCGGATTTCCTGCACGGAGAGAATGTCCACGCCGTACTCCTCATTGGCCATGATGAAGCTCAGATACTGTTGATTACCTTGCTTGACCTGTTCGATGGAAATGTCAGCCATATCGAGTCTTCCTTTTTACGCGGCGTGTTCATTGCTGCTGCCAATACCAGCCAACTTGACCAGTCCGGCAACGTCTATGATGAGTGCGACTGTGCCATCGCCCAGTATGGTGGCGCCCGAGATACCCGGAATACGGGTGTAGTTTTCCTCCAGGCTTTTGATCACAACCTGTTGTTGCGCCAGCAGTTCATCCACCAGCAGGCCGGTTTTTTCATTATTGTGATCCACTACCATCACCAGGCCATCTTTGATTTCCCGCGCATCGGCGTCGTGGTTGAACTCCCGGTACATCTTGATTACCGGTAAATATTCGTCCCGCAGACGGATCAGCTCATGGCCATCGGACAGCCGATTGATGCGGTTGGTGGGCACCTGCAAGGATTCGTAGATGGACACCAGCGGCACCACGTATATGTGCTTGCCGATGCGGATAAGTTGACCGTCGAGAATAGCCAGTGTCAGGGGGAGCCGAATGGTAAAGCGGCTGCCTTTGCCCGCCTCGGATTTCAGTTCGATGGAGCCGTTGAGTTCGTGAATATTGCGTTTGACCACATCCATGCCCACGCCACGCCCTGACAGGTCTGACACCGCATCGGCGGTGGAAAAGCCTGGCTTGAATATCAGCTGGTGGATGGCCTCTTCCGATAATTCTTCATCGGGCCCTACTATTCCTTTTTGGCGGGCTTTTTCGAGGATTTTGCGGGTATTGAGTCCGGCGCCATCGTCCACTATTTCGATGATGATGCAACCGCCCTGATGGTAGGCATTGAGCATAATGGTGCCGGTTTCAGACTTACCCTGTGCCAGCCTGAGCTCGGGGGATTCCAATCCATGGTCGAGTGAATTGCGTACCAGATGGACCATGGGGTCGACAATCTTTTCCAGTACGGTTTTATCCAGCTCTGTGTCTTCACCTTTGAGGATAAGCTCTACTTTCTTACCCAACTGCTGACCTATGTCTCTGACCAAGCGGGGGAAGCGGTTAAACGCAAAACTGATGGGCAGCATGCGAATTTGCATGACGCTTTCCTGCAAATCCCGGGTATGGGAAGCCAGCTGCTCAAGCCCCTGTTGCAGCAGTAACAGCGACTCCTGGTTGATTTCGTCCTGTTGGCCTATCTGGCCCAGCATGGCCTGGGTGATCACCAGCTCGCCCACCATATTGATGAGCATATCGATTTTTTCTGTGCTGACCCTGATGGAGCTGCTTTCTCCACTCTTGGCGGCAACCGCGTTTTGTTTTTGGCTGGATGCGGCTTTGTCTGTGGAGGGGGGTTGTACCTCCGGTGCCAGCGCAATGACCTCAGGGGTTGCTGCAGGCGCGCCAATTTCGGCTTGCGGTGATGGCGACAGCATCTCTGTGGGGGCATCTGCCGAAGGTGCCGCTTCCATTTGTTGGTAACTGATTTCGCACTCATCTTCGACCCATTCGAACACTTCTTTGAGTTTTTCCAGTGGCTCGTCTGTGATCAATCTTAAGCGCCAGTGCAGGTAGCAGGCTTCGGGATCAAAGTCGTCCCATGAGGGCAAGGAAACCGGCAGGAGTTCGGCCGTCAGTGTGCCCTTGGAGGCGAGCTCAGCAAACATCAGCATGGGATCGTTGCCGCAGCGCATAATGTCGGCGCCAGCCTTGAAATCAATTTGCCAGCACAGTGCTTTTGAGTCGGAGCCTGATAGTGCCTGAGGGGATGAAACCGATTGCGTTTGGCTTGGTTGATTGGACAGGGTGTGATTCAGCCGCAACTCAAGCTCGGATAATTTGGGGTCATTGAATTCGGCTTGGCTCATTAGGGCCTCGAACATGCCCCTGAGCAAATCCACCGACAACAGCAGCATGTCAACGTGGTCAGGTTGCATCTGCCGACGTCCGTCGCGGATTTCGTCAAGCAGAGTTTCAAGCAGATGCGTGTAGTTGGCCACCTGCATAAAACCGAAGGTGGCACTGCCGCCCTTGATGGAGTGTGCTGCCCTGAAGATAGTGTTAATGGTCTCTGGGTCCGGCGCGGCCACGTCCAGCTTCAGCAGCTCAGACTCCATAATCGCCAGGCCTTCGATACTTTCCTCGAAGAACACCTGGCTGAATTGGCTAAGATCTATGTCCATTCCCTAGTCTCTCTGCGGGTTATCCCAACACTTTGCGCACCGTGGCCAGCAATTGTTCCGGATTGAAGGGTTTCACAATCCAACCTGTAGCACCTGCTGCCCGCCCTTCCTGCTTTTTATCGCCACCGGATTCTGTGGTCAGCATCAGCAGTGGGGTGAATTTGTAAGCAGGTAGGGTTCGCAGGTTACGGATAAGGGTGATGCCGTCCATCACGGGCATATTCACATCCGATATAACCAGGTCGTAATGGCCTGCCTGCGCCGCTTTCAAGGCTTCATCGCCATTGCACGCCTCGGTGACATCAAATCCGGCGGTTTTCAGCGTAAACCCCACCATTTGTCTCATTGAGGCCGAATCATCAACGGCAAGAATCTTCTTCATAGGTTGTTGTCCTTTTACGCTTGGCTGGTTATTCCCGGAAGTTGCATACCCATCTGCTTGAACTGAGCGACAAGTTCTGTAGTTATTCCTTTCCAGTTCAGTGGGATACTACTGTTTACACAATGGGACTGCAGGCACAGCAGCAGTTGCAGGCCAGCAGTGTCTGCCTTGATTAGCCTGGCGGCATTCAGGGTGACGGGTCTGCCCTGATGCAGCAGATCGGCTAACTGACTGTAGATAGGCTGGATATTGCGGATGGTCAGCTCGCTTCCGAGCTCTACTGTGTTTTCTGACATAGAGGCATCCCTTGAGTGCTGGACCTGAGTTCCTTTACACACAAAAGATAGACGCCATTTTGGACTGTCGCCTCATTTACAAGGATTTTTTCTTTTGGAATGGCGTTTGATGCTAAAGGGGCAACAGCAAGGGCAAAACCGGTGTTTTGCCCGGGTTTATTGGAGGGTCAGTATTGATGACGAATCAGGCGCATATCAGAAATCAGCGCCTGATTCCGTATTTGAGGAATGGATTGGCCATCGCTCTTGGGTTTGAATACGGCGTACCTTTCACCTTTGGGTGAAATCACAACGATGGAGGCACTGTGGTCGACCTGATAGTCGGGGCCATCACCCACCATGGTGTACACCATGCCCAGAGATCGGGTAAGGGAATACAACTCGCTGTGCTCTCCGGTGATAGCGAGAAATTCCGGATGGAAAAAGGCCGCATATTGGGCCAGCCTGGTTGGCGTGTCCCGCGCCGGGTCTACAGAGAGAAAAATCACCTGCAGCGAGTTTTCCTGATTCAGTTCAGGATAAGCCGCTGCCAGCTTTGACATGGTCGTTGGACAGATGTCTGGGCAAGAGGTGTAACCCAGAAAAATCAGGCTCCACTTACCAATGAGTCTTTGATTATCAAAGGTTTGTCCCTGCTGATCGGTCAGTTTAAAAGGGGGCAACGGCTTGGGCGCTGGAAACACATAACCCGTGTCCAGTGTGGGTGGCGTCTGGTTATCACTGGAGTTGCCCGAGGTTATCAGCAGTGTCAGACCGCCCATCCCCATCAGGAAGACGACGGCCATCATCCAGGATTTTTTCATGCATGCCCCTTATATGTAGTGGTCAATCAACAGCAGGATAAACAGCAGCATCAGGTGATAGATAGAAAAGCGGAACACGTCCATCGCCATGCCTGGGGTCTCATGATACTTAAGCTGCCATGCCTTATAGATAAAGCCGATACTCAGCAAGGTTGAGCCCAGCAAATACAAGGCCCCACTCATGCCAACCAACACGGGTAGCAGGCAGGCCAATGCAAGCAACACAGTGTAAAGAAAGATACAGGTCTTGGTAAATTCCACGCCGTGGGTCACGGGCAGCATGGGAATATCGACCTTGGCGTAGTCCGCTTTGCGATGTATCGCCAGCGCCCAAAAGTGGGGTGGTGTCCAGGCGAAGATAATAATCACCAGCAGCAAACCATGGCCGTGGAAATCATTGGTCACCGCTGTCCAGCCCAGTAAGGGGGGCATGGCTCCGGCGAGTCCGCCAATCACAATGTTTTGTGGTGTCGCACGCTTGAGGTAGGCGGTATAGACCACGGCATAGCCAAGCAGACTTGCAAGTGTCAGCCAGGCCGTGAGTGGATTGACCAACCAGTAGAGGCAGACAAAACCAATCAGTGCCAGCAGGGCGGCAAAGGTAGCTGCGTGGCTGACGGGCACCTTGCCTTTGGGTAGAGGGCGATTATAGGTGCGTGCCATCAGACCATCGATACGCCGGTCAATGAGGTGGTTCATCGCGGCTGCGGCGCCTGCCATCATGGCAATGCCCGCCATTCCGGCAATCAATGGCTGCAGTGGTACCGCGCCCGGCAATGCCAGGCACATGCCCACAAGCACTGTCAGCAGCATCAAGGCAACCACCTTGGGTTTGGTCATTTCCAAATAGGCGCGCCATGGTAAACGGGACAGGCCTGATACGGGGGTAATGGAGATGGATTTGGCCATAACAACTCCTTTTTCAGGCTTTGCGCCACAGTGCGTAATTAATAAAGACCAGTGTGACCAGCAAAAATGCGGCCCCCAGATTGTGGGCAACGGCAATTGCCAGAGGGAGATGAAGCACTACGTTGGAAATCCCCAGGCCAATTTGCAGCACCAAAAAACCTGCCAGTACCCAACCGGCATGGCGAAGCACCTTGCTATGTGCCCGGCTTATCATGCGAAACGCCAACAGCCCCAGCAAAGCCGCAGTAATCATGGCACCAAAGCGATGCGCGATATGTATGGTCATTCGGGCGTGGTAGTCCAGCACACCAAATTCAAAGCTGGGGTGCGTACCCTGGAAGGGTGAGAAGGCATCGGCAATTTTCAGATTGGTTGTCCAATCGCCCTCGCAAAACGGTAACTCTGTGCAGGCGAGGGCCGCATAGTTGGACGAGGTCCAGCCCCCTAAGAGGATCTGGGCAACCAATACGCCAACGCAGGCCAGTGCCAGTCGCTGATACTGACGCATGCCCGGATCTCCGCCGGGGATGCGGAAACCACTGGTACGCAAATACAGCAAGGTCAGCAGCGACAGCAGGGTAAAACCGCCAAGCAAATGAGACATAACCACCACGGGCATCAGCTTCATGGTGACAGTCCAGGCGCCCAGTGCGCCCTGGAACAAAATGAGCAGCAGGATAAATATCGGCAGTTTGCGCGGTGCTTCTTTCAACCTGTAGCAGGCTACCAGCACCAAGATCACCAGCAAGCCGAGGCTGCTGGCAATGTATCTGTGGATCATTTCCGGCCAGGCTTTGGTGGGATCAATCGTATGGTCTGGAAACAGCGACTCGGCTCTGGCCAGCTCATGGGCCGCAGAGGGGACTTTAAAGTGACCATAGCAGCCGGGCCAGTCGGGGCAACCCAGGCCGGCATCCGACAGGCGGGTATAAGCCCCCAGTAAAATCACCATCAGGGTGCAGGCGAGGGTGAGTTTGAGCAGGTTTCTCAGTGTCATCAGCCAACCCTCGATAATTTAAGCAGTTTACGCAGGTCGGCCAACATGGCTTTGCCTTGGGAGATATTGGCTTCTTGTCCGCTGACCGAGGGATAGCGCATCACCAGGGTGCCCATGGGGTCGACCAGAATAAATTCCTGGGATGCCAGTAAGGGGTTCAGTGCCATTGGCAGTGAGGCTGTGGGTAACTCAGCGCCGTCGAGGGCTGAGATGTCGCTCGAGTCAGACACCAGCACCAGGGGGGTGACCCGGCTTCGCTCAGCGCCAAGCGCTGTGTGGCTTTGATGAATGACATAGAGCCTGTCTTTACACATCTGATCGCAGGTTTTGGGCATCAGATAAAGAATTTGCCATCGTTGTGGTGCCGGGTTGGTGGCGCCCAGGCTTTGGTAACTGGTTTCCTCGGTGAAGAGTTGCCCCTGATTGGTCACCCCTTCGTTGTACCAGTGTTGGGTGAGGACGAGCTTCGCCAGCGCGACTGGCAGTATGAAAGCCAGCAACAGCAGAAGCAGGGGGCGCGCACTGAATTTTTGGGAGTTCATGTCTCTCTCCTCTTACATTTATGAATGATTAATCCCTTAACTCGTTCTGTTTCTTCCTTGACTTCACAACATAAAAAATCACCAACAGCGCCAATGCTGCCGCCAGGGAAAACCACTGTGCCGCGTAGCCCAGATGTTTTTCCGGTGGCATATTGACCGGCATCCAGCGCCTGGGTAAGGGCGTACCCGGCAGGCTGTCTGGCTGTAGCACTAGGTCGATAACCACAAGCTGCAATTGAGTCGCAAGCGCGGGTATGTTGAGCGCCTGAATGCGTATTGGATCGCCCGCTTCGGCGGCCAGTTCATCACTCAGTGGATTCAGTTTGCGCCGATAAATCCGGCCCTTTACGCTCAGCTGGCCATCAATTGGCTCAATTTGTGGCAGCGTTGCTCTGTCGCGGCCCGCAGGCACAAACCCCAACTCCACCAACAACACACTTTGAAATCCATTCACCCGCAGCAGGCGAAACGCCTTGTATCCCACCTGGCCATCCAGCACCTGATTGTCCAGCAGTAGCGTTATCCCGGGGATAAACTCCCCGGTCACTTCCAGTCGGTAACCTTCGAGGTCGTCCGAATCGGCTTGCCTTGCCAGCAAACTGTCCATCGATAAGGGGGAGGCCTGATGGTTTTCTGCCAATGATGCCAGCAATTCACGTTTTTCCTCTGCCCGTTCGAGTTGCCAAAATCCCAACTTGACGAGCACAGTAAACAGCACCAGAGTTAATAACATCAGCAACTTGCCGGCATATCCCGGCTTGATACCCGGAGAATCCATGACTGCCTTTGTTTTTAAATCTGTGCTGGTATTGCTGCTGTTTTTTATCATCTTCAATCTCGGTCGCGCCCTTTACATCATGGTCAAGGGGGATGGCAGTGTCCCCATGAGCCGCTATTTGGGTCGCCGTGTCGCCCTGTCTGCCCTGGTCATACTCTTGCTGCTGGTGGCTCTGGCGCTGGGGTGGATAACACCTCACCCCAGGCCTTACTGAACCTAAAGTACGTAAACAAACACAAACAGGCAGAGCCAAACCACATCCACAAAGTGCCAGTACCAGCTGCCAGCCTGAAACGCGAACTGGTTATCGTGGCTGAAATGGCCCTTAAGCACCCTGAAAAACAACACCAGCAGGAAGATGGTGCCGAGGGTAACGTGCAGGCCGTGGAAGCCTGTGAGCAAAAAGAAGGTGTTGCCATATACACCGGACGCCAGGGTTAGCCCCATTTCGGTGTAGGCATGGATATACTCTTCAACCTGCAGCGACAGGAAGCCCAATCCCAATAAAATGGTGAACCCGAGCCAGATTGTCAGCGCCGTGCGTTTGCCCTTCTCAAGCCCCATGTGGGCAAAGTGCAGGGTAAAGGAAGAGGTGAGCAGTAGGATGGTGTTGATAAGCGGCAGACCCGTCCAGCCCATGGCCTGGGTTTTGGTGCCGTCGGGGGTGGTTTCCAGTGGCCACACGGCCTCAAACGCCGGCCAAAGTACTTCGTGTGTCATGGCGTTATTGGAAGCACCGCCAAGCCAGGGCACTGCTATGGTGCGGGCGTAGAGAAGCGCGCCAAAGAAGGCCGCAAAGAACATGACTTCAGAAAAGATGAACCAGCTCATTCCCTGGCGGAAGGACCTGTCCATCTGGCTTGAGTAGAGCCCCGACATGGACTCATCAATCACATTTCTGAACCAGCCAACCATCATGAACAGAATGACGGCAACACCGGCGAGCAGAATGTATCCGGCGCCGCTGCCACCCGATTTAAGCTGATGTACAAAATTACCCGCGCCGTAGGCAATCAAAAACAGGCCAATAGCGCCGATAATGGGCCAGCCACTCTGGCTGGGAACATAGTAGTTTTGATGCTTGCTTGTCATTTCATGGCTCCCGCCTGCAGGGCACCGGCCAGATCCTTGTCTGTGATGTCATACAGGGTGTAAGAGAGGGTCAGGGTATGGATAGACTCAGGCAAATCCGGATCCACAAAGAAAATCAGTGGCAAATTGGCACTGTCTTTTCCTGCCAACACCTGTTGGTTAAAGCAAAAACACTCAGTCTTGTTGAAATAAGCGGCGCCCTGTCCGGGGGATACCGAAGGAATAGCCTGGCCAACCAGAGCATTTGACGACAGGTTGTGTGCCAGAAAATCGGTGCGTACCAGCTGCCCTGGATGTACTTCCAAGCGCTTAACCGCCGGGCCAAATTCCCATGGCATCCCGGGTTGCACCTGCGCCATAAACTCCACGGTCACAGTTCTGGCTTCGTCTACCTGCATCTGGCTGTATTGCGCGGCTTCGGAACTGGTTTTGCCGTTAATCCCCAATTGTTCGCACAGCACGTCGTAAAGGGGGACAAGGGCGAAACCAAAACCGAACATTCCAACGCAGCCAAGGCAGAGTCCGATTATCAGCTTTCGGTGAGAAACCCCGGGCGCCGTCATCTTATTTCACCTCGGGAGGAGTGCTGAACGAGTGGTAGGGGGCAGGACTTGGCAGCGTCCACTCCAAACCCTCTGAGCCTTCCCATGGCTTGGCCGGAGCAGGTTCGCCGCCGCGGATACACTTGATAACCACCGCCAGGAAGATGAGCTGCGACAGACCAAAGGCAAAGCCGCCTATGGAGACTATCTGGTTTACGTCAGCGAATTGAATCGCATAGTCCGGAATTCGCCTTGGCATACCCGCGAGGCCAAGAAAGTGCATCGGGAAAAACAGCACGTTCACTGAAATCACCGAACACCAGAAGTGCAGCTTGCCGAGCTTTTCGTCATACATGTGCCCGGTCCACTTGGGTAACCAGTAATAGGCCGCCGCCATAATCGAGAAAATGGCGCCGGACACCAGCACGTAGTGGAAGTGTGCAACCACAAAGTAGGTATCGTGGTATTGGAAGTCCACTGGCGTGATGGCAAGCATCAATCCCGAGAAACCGCCAATGGTAAAGAGGATGATAAAGGCAATGGCAAACAACATGGGTGTTTCAAAGGTCATGGAACCACGCCACATGGTCGCGACCCAGTTAAACACCTTCACCCCCGTGGGTACCGCAATCAACATGGTGCAGTACATAAAGAAGAGCTCGGCAAACACCGGCATCCCAGTGGTGAACATATGGTGTGCCCACACCAGAAACGACAGGATGGCGATGCTGGCCGTGGCGTAAACCATGGAGGCATAACCGAAGAGCTTTTTACGGCTGAATGCCGGCACTATCGCCGAGATGATCCCAAATGAAGGCAGGATCATGATGTAGACCTCGGGGTGACCGAAGAACCAGAAGATATGCTGGAACATCACAGGGTCACCGCCACCTGCGGCATCAAAGAAACTGGTACCGAAGTATTTGTCGGTGAGCACCATGGTAACAACCCCGGCCAGCACTGGCATCACGGCAATCAGCAGGAATGCGGTGATAAGCCAGGTCCAGACAAACAGCGGCAGTTTCATCCAGGTCATACCGGGGGCGCGCAGGTTGACTATGGTCACTATCACGTTGATGGCACCCATGATGGAGCTGATCCCCATGATGTGAACCGAAAACACAAACAGTGCTGTACTGTCGGGGCTGTAAGTAGTGGAGAGGGGGGCGTAAAACGTCCAGCCGAAGTTGGGTGCACCGCCTTCCATAAACAGCGAGCTGAGCAAGATGAGGAAGGCAAAGGGCAAAATCCAGAAACTCCAGTTGTTCATCCTGGGCAATGCCATATCCGGTGCCCCAATCATCATGGGGATCAGCCAGTTCGCCAACCCGGTAAAGGCTGGCATAACGGCACCAAACACCATGATAAGGCCGTGTACCGTGGTCATCTGGTTAAAGAAGTTAGGCTCAACCAGTTGTAATCCAGGCTGGAACAACTCGGCACGGATCACCATGGCCATGGCGCCACCGGTCAGGAACATAATAAAACTGAACCAAAGGTAGAGTGTGCCTATATCCTTGTGATTGGTTGTTAATATCCAGCGCATTATGCCCTTTGCCGGGCCATGATGGTGTTCGTCATGGACGCCCTGATGGGTATCGTGGGTCGTGGTTGTCATTATCGTTCCCCTACTTTCCATGATTGTTTACGTCGGTGGCCTGAACGCTATCACCGGTGTTGTTATCCCAGGCGTTACGTTCATAGGTCACCACCGCAGCAATGTCCCTGGCAGACAACATTGAGCCAAAAGCCTGCATCGCGGTCCCGGCTTTGCCGTGAATGACTATGTCGAGGTGATTGGCGATGGGACCGGTAGCGATTGGGCTTCCCGTGAGGGCGGGAAACGCACCGGGCAAACCGGCACCATTGGCTTGGTGACACGCCGCGCAAGAAGCCATGTACACTTGCTCACCACGGGCCATCAAAGCGTCCATCGACATGGGCTCGTCGGTAGCAGGTTCGGCGGCTAGCGGAGCTTCGGTCGATGTCACGGCTTCGCTGACGGGTGTCGCCTGGTCAGTTCCCTGCATCTCGGTCTGGGCTGCGGGAGCGCCGTTACTGCCATGGGCGTTAACATCAGAGGCCTGCACTGTGTCACCTGTACTGTTGCCCCATGCATTACGCTCATAGGTCACAACAGCGGCAATCTCTGTGGCAGACAACTGCTTGTTGAACGCTTGCATGGCTGTGCCGGCTTTACCGTTGAGAACGATGTCGAGATGCTTGTCGACAGGACCCATGGCAATGGCACTGTCCTTAAGGGCGGGGAATACGCCGGGCAGGCCCATACCATTGGGTTGGTGGCAGGCGGCGCAGCTGGCCATGTACACCTTTTCACCCTGCGCCATCAGTTCTTCCATGGAAAGGGTTTGGTTCAATGCCGCAGCGGCTTGGGCAGCGGCGTTGCTTGCCAGTTGCTTCTGGTTTTCAACCCAGGCGTCAAACTCTGCTTCGGGCAATACCTCAACCACTATGGGCATAAAACCGTGGTCTTTACCGCACAATTCGGCACATTGGCCGCGGTAAATGCCGGGTTTATCTATCCGGGTCCAGGCCTCGTTGATAAAGCCCGGATTGGCATCTTTTTTTACGGCAAATGCAGGCACCCACCAGGAGTGAATAACATCGTCGGAAGTCATCAAAAAGCGAACCTTACGGTTGGTGGGCAGCACCAGATGCTTATCCACTTCCAGCAAGTAGTGATCGCCTTTTGCTTCGGCGCCTTCGATTTGACTTCTGGGGGTCGCCAGGATGCTGTAAAAGCCGAAGTCGTGGTCGAAGTAATCGTAATGCCACTTCCATTGGGAGCCGGTGACCTTGATGGTCAAGTCGGCGTTGGAGGGATCTTCCATGGCGATGAGGGTCTTGGTTGCCGGAATAGCCATGGCAATCAGGATCAGAAAGGGCACCAGAGTCCACGCGATTTCGACCTTGGTACTTTCGTGAAATTGGGCGGCAACGGCCCCTTTGGATTTGCGGTGGTTTATCATGGCGTAAATCATGGCGCCAAAAACCACTACCCCTATGGCACAGCAGATGTACAGGATAGTCATGTGCAGGCCATAGACCCTGCCACTTATCTCAGTAACACCTTGTGTCATGTTGAGCGGCATATCAGCCGCAAGGATGGGCGGGGCCATAAAAGCCGCCGCGAAACAATACAACCATTGCTTCACAAGACATCTCCTCTGTCAATTGCATCAAGCAACTACAAAGAAGAGTCACACAGTAAGTCTCTGCTCTATGCAAACTCTTCGGTTCCCACAAAAAGCAACGATGACTTCAAAGTGCGTTGGCGGTTGGTATCTTATTTAATGAATTACAGCTTTGTTCACCACACTTGCACCTACAGCTGAATATATCGGTCAAATACACAATATCCATGGCGCAAGCCTCAGATACTGCGACGACATAATCGCCCGGATATAACAAACAAATCGTTGTTAACCTGAACTACATTACTTGCAGTTTAAATATTGATCAAGATCACTTTATTTTCTAATTATCTGAAAAAATTATCGAAAAAAAGCCCCGATAACGGGGCTCAAAGGGATGAAGAGATGATCAGTGCAGTGGAGAGGCACTGCGAAGGGTGTGACTTAACTCGGGCCTAACTGCAAAAGCGCTGGCCTGTGAGTGAGCATTTACATTTTCAAAAATGACACCCAATGCCACGGCATTTTTGGCTACCAATGCCAATCTGCGTTTATCTCTTGGATCCAGTTCGTTGGTCCAGCACAGCACGGCGCTTGAGGTACCGTTGGTTAGGGCTTTTTCCATCGCCCATAGGGTTTCAACTTCGTCTTTGGCATGTACCAGCAGCACACGGTCCATGCGCACACCAGCCTGTGCCAGAGTGGATTTAAGTCCGATGTTGGGTGGGCTGATAAGCACTATCCATCGGCCCTCAAGACTGAGGCGTGCGAGCTCTGGGGCGAGCTGCTGTATCTCCTGGCGCCCCTGGGATTGAGTGCTTTGGGTGATCACCTGAGATGCGGGGCAAACATCTTTGGCGGCGGAATCTGTCCACAAGCCGGGATGACGGGGTGCGTTACCAATCAGCTTGTTCATAGCCAGTCTCCATTACGGATAACGCCCACGGCCAAGCCTTCGATAGTCAGACTTTGGCTGGCAAGATCCACTCTGATAGGGGCGAACGCCTCGTTTTCTGCGTGTAAGAACACCACATTGCCTTGTTTCTCGAAGCGTTTTACCGTGACATCGTCTTCCACCCGGGCAACGACAACCTGGCCGTTTCGTGCCTGGTTCATCTTGTGCACTGCCAGCAGGTCTCCGTCGAGAATGCCTATGTCTTTCATACTGTCGCCGCGAACGCGCAGCAGAAAATCGGCATGGGGGCGGAACATGGCAGGATCGACCTGATAATACTGCTCCACATGCTCCTGGGCGAGAATGGGCTCACCGGCAGCCACCTGACCTATCAAGGGCAGCCCCGGGTCTGGCTGATCTTCCAGCTCATCACCCGCCAGTCTGATACCTCGCGAGGTGCCGGGCATAATCTCAATGCAGCCTTTTTTGGCAAGCGCTTTAAGATGCTCCTCGGCGGCATTGGCACTTTTAAAGCCGAGTCTGGATGCAATTTCTGCCCGTGTTGGGGGCATGCCGGTTTCGGCGATGTTGCGTTTGATTAGGTCCAGGATCTCGGCCTGGCGAGGCGTCAGCGGTCTCATGGTCATCCCTGTTTTTCTATACAGTTACTGTTAGTATATACAGTATTTTAGTCAGCGCAAGTATTAACCATTTTTCAGATTATTGGCTAATGGCTGCGGCTGTCTGATATTCTATTGCGCTATTGATTAAAGCCAGGTTCCCAATATCAGCATGTCAGCACACGAGTCTTTTTGGTTTAAGTCTTTGCGTTGGATCCAGAAGCAGTTGGTACACACCATTGTGGTACCTCAGGATCCCTTCGCCGATTTGAATCTCGATCCCTCCCGCCCCTTGGTTTACGTCATGAAAACCGAGTCAGTGAGCGATATTGCTGCGCTCCATGAGGTGACCGGCAAGTTGGGGTTACCCAGCCCATATCAGATGCTGGAAGTCGATGGGATCAAGACCCCACGGGTCGTGTGTCTGGAGGGCAGAAAGCCGCTGTTTGGCAAACGTGACAGCAATGAGCCTTTTTTGCAGACTTTCCAGCAACTGCTGGCATTGCACCGTCAGCAGCAAGAGCTGGATATACAGCTGGTGCCTGTAAGTCTTTACTGGGGGCGAACCCCGGGTAAAGAAGATGACACTATGCGTGCAGCAGTGCTTGAGCGGGAAGATCCGACCTGGCTGCGTAAATGTTTGATGATTTTATTCCTGGGTCGCCATAACTTCGTGCAGTTTTCCCGTGCCGTGTCACTTCGTCATATGGCCGATGAACATGGCACAGATAAGCGCATTGCCCACAAGCTTGCCCGGGTGGCGAGAGTTCATTTCCGCCGTCAGCGTAAAGTGATGACAGGGCCTGTGTTGCCCAATCGTCAGGCCATGTTTCATGCGCTGCTGAAATCCGACAACTTGAAAAAAGCGATTGCCGAAGAAGCCGCCAGCAAAAAAATCTCTGAAGAAAAGGCCCGTGAAACCGCCATTCAATATCTGGATGAGATTGCAGCCGATTACTCCGATAGTCTGGTGCGCATCGCCGAGCGCTTCCTCACCTGGCTGTGGAACAAGCTCTATAAAGGCATCAGCATCAAGGGCGCCGAACAGATTCGCCAGTTGCACCATGACGGCCATGAGATTGTGTATGTGCCTTGCCACCGGTCGCACATGGATTATTTGCTGCTGTCTTACATCCTTTATTACGAAGGCATGGTGCCGCCCCATATCGCTGCCGGGATTAACCTGAATTTCTGGCCCGCCGGCCCCATGTTCCGCCGTGGCGGCGCCTTCTTTATCCGCCGCAGCTTTAACGGCAACAAGCTTTACACCGCAGTATTCCGCGAATATCTGGATCAGCTTTTCGCCAAGGGATACTCGGTGGAGTACTTTACCGAAGGTGGCCGCTCCCGCACCGGCCGTCTGCTGGCACCCAAAACCGGCATGCTGGCCATGACATTGTCTTCGGTTATCCGCGGAATTGAGCGACCTGTGACCCTGGTGCCCGTGTATTTGGGTTACGACCATGTGATGGAAGTGGCTACCTATCACAAAGAGCTGTCGGGTAAGAAAAAAGAAAAGGAATCCGTATGGCAGGTTTTTGGTGCCATACGCAAGCTGGGTAACTTTGGCCGTGGCTATGTGAACTTTGGCCAGCCCATCACCCTGCAGAACTTTTTGACCGAAAAAGTCCCCAATTGGCGTGAAGAAGTGGGTGAAGATCCAGAGCAAAAACCGTCCTGGCTGACCCCTGTGGTGAATGCGCTCGCCAATCGGGTAATGACCCGCATCAATGATGCCGCAGCCGCCAGTTCTGTCACGCTTTCCAGCATGGTGTTGCTGGCCTCGGAGCAAAATGCGCTGGAGCGCAACCAGCTGGAGCGCCAGATTGATTTGTACCTGAGTCTGCTCAAATCCGTGCCTTATACCTCGTACGCATCAGTGACCGAGGGCAGTGGCAAGGAACTGGTCGATCGCGGTATTGAGCTGAACAAGCTGACCGAAACCAAGGATGACCTGGGTACCATCATTTCCATCGATGATAGCCTTGCGATTTCCATGACCTATTACCGTAACAACATCATCCACTTGTTTGTAATTCCGTCATTGATTGCCACCGTGATGGTGCGCCACGAAGAGGTCTCCCGCGAAGAACTGCAGGAGCTGGTTACCGAGTTTTATCCGCTGCTTAAGGCCGAGCTCTTTATGGGTGTTGCCGATTTGCCAGCCTATGTGGATGCGCTGGTGGAGTGCTTTAAGTCAGAAGGTCTGATTACCGGCGATAACCGCCTGAAACTGGTAGATGAGCGCATTAATCAGCTGTTGTTGCTGGCCGGTGTGGTAGGCGAAACCTTGAAACGCTACGCCATTATTTTCAACCTGCTGGGTGAGCAGCCCAGAATGGAACGCGCCGACCTGGAGCATCACAGCCATCGTCTGGCCAGTCGTCTTGGTGCCATTCATGGTGTCATGGCGCCGGAGTTTTACGATAAAAAGCTCTATGCCTTGCTGTCGAGCAAGCTGAAAGATCTGGGTTATCTGTCCGACAAGGCCGATGGTGACAAGGTGCGTAAAATACGTGATCACGCCAACGGACTGCTGAGAAGTTCGGTACGTCAAACCATTATAGAGACGCTGAATCAGGAGCAGGACGACTGATGGCTAACCATATGAATGCCGCCAGGCATCCGGTCAAAACCCCCTCGCTGCTGGGTGGTGCCATGATTATCGCCGGTACCACTGTGGG
This sequence comes from Shewanella sp. FJAT-52076, assembly GCF_019457455.1. NCBI lineage: Bacteria > Pseudomonadati > Pseudomonadota > Gammaproteobacteria > Alteromonadales > Shewanellaceae > Shewanella > Shewanella sp. FJAT-52076. The sequence goes on along the minus strand of NZ_CP080415.1, from coordinate 4,094,508 downwards.
CGCGGGAATGTTCTCCTTGCCCGTGGTGGGCGCCGGCATGTGGTTTGGCTATTCGCTGCTGCTGATGGTGGCGATTTGGCTGTGCATGTTGCTGTCGGGATTACTGCTGCTGGAAACCAACCTCAGGTTTGAGCCGGGCGCCAGTTTCGATACCCTCACCCGCGATACGCTGGGGCGCTTTGGCCGTATCGTTAATGGCCTCTCCATTGCCTTCGTCCTCTATATTCTCACCTACGCCTATATCAGTGGTGGTGGCTCCATCGTAAATCACAGCCTGTCGGGCATGGGCATCAGCTTGCCCCAGAGTGCGGCAGGTCTGGTGTTTGCGGCGGTATTGGCGGCTATCGTTATGATAAGCACCAAAGCGGTGGACAGAATCACCACCATCATGCTGGGCGGTATGATAATTACCTTCTTCCTGGCAGTGGGCAATCTGCTGATTGAGGTGGAGCCGGGTAACTTATTCTCACCCGATGGCGAGGCCCGCTTTGCCCCATTTTTGTGGGCCGCAATTCCCTTCGGACTGGCGAGTTTTGGCTACCATGGCAATGTGCCTTCCCTGGTCAAATACTACGGTAAAAATCCGTCCGTCATTATCAAGGCGATTTGTATCGGCACCTCTATCGCGCTGGTGATTTATGTGTGTTGGTTGCTGGCTGCCATGGGTAATCTGCCGCGCAGCCAGTTCAGCGATATCATCGCCCAGGGCGGCAATATGGGTGTGCTGGTGTCGGCCCTGTCTGAGGTCATGGCCAGCGACTTACTCGGTAAAATGCTGACCCTGTTTGCCAACCTTGCCGTGGCATCTTCATTCCTTGGCGTTACCCTGGGATTGTTTGACTATCTGGCGGACTTGTTTGGTTTTGCCGACGATGCCAGTGGTCGCCTGAAGACGGCTGCCGTCACCTTTTTACCGCCTACCCTGTTGGGGTTGCTGTTTCCCGACGGCTTTTTGGTGGCCATCGGCTTTGCTGCGCTGGCAGCCACCGTTTGGACCCTGCTGGTTCCGGGGGTGATGGCGCTGAAACTCAGAAAGCAGCAACCTGACTACCCTGGTTTCAGGGTGCCCGGTGGCACTGGCGTTATTTATCTGGTGATAAGTTTTGGTATCCTGACAGCGGCTTGCCATCTGCTCGCGATGGCTGAGCTGTTACCTCTTTACCGTTAAAATATGCTGCCATGCCTTTGCTTGACAAAGGCATGGATTTCAGTAATTTATAACGCGTAAAAGGCGGGTGTAGTTCAATGGTAGAACGGCAGCTTCCCAAGCTGCATACGAGGGTTCGATTCCCTTCACCCGCTCCATTTCACTTGCTTCACGTCTCCTGCTTCACGTGACTAGGCACAGCCCTGCTTTTTCATCTCCGCCTTCATCACATCTGCTACCAAATGTAATACCGCTATCCAGGCGTCTTTTACTTCTTGGGTAAACTTGTCACCCAGGCCTTCTGCCAGGGTATACAGCAGTGCGTTGCCCACGGGGGAAAAGTGATGGGTTTTCACACCATATTGCACATGCCGCCGGGCCAGGTCCTGCAATACAGGGACTAATTTATCCGGGTTATCCAGTCCCTTTACTGCGGCATCCAACATCGCCATCAGCTTGCGTCCCTGTGCCTTGAGATCAGATTTAAATAATGACCTCAGTGATGGGTCTATTTCGAACAGGTTGCGATAGAAAAGCGCTGCGGCATCATCGGCAATGGGACGAACCAGCCCAAAAGACTGGTTGATGAGCGATATTTGGTCGTTGGTCAGTGACATAGAGATTCCATCCCTGAAATTGTTTCCCTAAGCATAGACAAAGTTAGTTAAGACTACTTAACTTGAATTCCATACACTTATCCGAAGGAGTCAGGGGCATGCGTGTAATCGAATATGCACCGGGTCAGCCTTGCTGGAGTGAGCTGGCCACCCATGACTGGCAGGGTGCCAAGGACTTTTACCATAAGTTGTTTGGTTGGGAGATGGCAGACATGGCCATGCCCGGCAGTGCCTTTTCTATGTTTACTCTCGATGGTGACGACCTCGGTGCCATCTATCAGGTGCCTTCTGCATTGGCCGGCAGCGTAAAGACCCAATGGGGAATTTACTTTGCGACAGAAGATGTGAATGCGGCAATTGAACGGGTTAAAGCGGCGGGGGGTGAACTCATTATGGGGCCCCACGAGGTTGGTCATGCCGGTTGGATGGCGCAGTTGGCTGATCCCGAAGGAGCCCGGTTTGCCGTGTGGCAGAGCAAAAGGCACATTGGTGCCAAGCGTCGCGGCGAGCCAGGCGCCCTGTGCTGGGTGGAGCTTGCCTGCCGAAGCCCGTCACGGGCGCAGGGATTTTACAGCAAGGTTTTTGGCTGGGACTGCCGGGAATCCGCAAACGAGGACATGCCTTACCGGGAATGGCTGGTTGCCGACGAGGCCCTTGGCGGTATGTTGGAGATGACCGCCGAATGGGGCGAAATGCCCGCCCACTGGATGCTGTATTTTCAGGTGGTGGACTGCGATGTCTTTGCCAAGAGGGCGCAGGAGTTGGGTGGCACCCTGTGTGTGCCCCCCACCAATATTCCCGGGGTGGGTCGCTTTGCTGTGCTCAACGACCCGGATGGTGGTGTGTTTTCTGTCATCGCCATCCACAGTGCCTGAGGCAGGCCAACGGAGGATTAACCGGGCGTATCAACCAGAAAGCTTGCCGGGCAGCTATCTCTGAGCTCTGGGCCTTGGCGCGCCAGCAGGTGATTCAGTTGCAAAGAGGCATCCAGGGTTGCTGGCAGGCTGATGCGGATTTCCGTCAACAGGCCTCGACTGCAATGAAAACTGATCCGCTTTGCACTCTGCTTACCAAATTCTTCGGTAAATGCCTGACGCAGCGTTGCCGTTGACTGCATTTTGCCGCTGCTGTCTGACAGCAGTTTTACCATGCGGCTTTCATTGACCAATCCGGTAAGTCTGGCGGCTTCGATAAAGTACTGATCAGCATTCATCTGCTGACAACTGCCGTGTTTCCACCACTGATGTTTTTCAAGGCAGGAGCCAAAATCGGCCGATGGCATCACCTGAGCCAATTTGCCCTGTGCGGCATCGCCGAGGGCAATGTCAGGATAGCTGCAAAAACCCCTGGCCTTGCGTTTCACCTCTCCACAAAAGCCATAGTCGGTACCGCAGGCGCTCTTGTTGGGCCACAGGCCATGGAGCGTCAGCGACAGCCAGCGAGTCGATGTGGCAGTCTTGTCCAGCGCCTTGCATTCGGGCTTGCCGTTGCCAAAGAGTTCACAGAAGGCGCCTTGCCAGCTCAGTGCCAGCACATGGCTGTCCTGCTCGCCGCTTAGGTCACAGCGGCTTGGCGCCTCTTCGGCCGTATGGCTCTCCAGGTTACCGCACTTTGCCGCGACCCAACGCTCGGGGGATACCAGCGCCGCCGTGGTGACCCGAACCCAGTCGGGTCGCTTTGGATTGCCCAGCAGCTCCAGCACCTGATATGCCTGTCCTGGGACAGTCATCACCTCATTGGGGTTGGTCAGTTTGTTTTTGGATTGATACAGGGGGCAGCTTTGTTTGGCCACAAAGGTATCGGCAGAAGCAGGCAGGGATAAAACACCGACAAACAGCGGTAACAGGCGCAGAAAAAACGTCACTTGGAGCATTACCTCAGAAGAAAATTAGCTCAGTGTATCAGGCTTCCCCTTAAGAGGAAGCCTTACATATCAATAAGTAGGCGAAAATATCACTGCTCTTCACCCTTGGCGGCGAAGCTTTTACGGTACACCAGCAAATAGAGCGCTGGCAGCACAAACAGCGACAGTAATGGTGCCGTGACCATACCGCCGACCATGGGCGCGGCTATCTTTTGCATCACTTCGTTGCCCGAACCTGCGCCCCACATGATGGGCAGTAGACCAAAAAAGATGGTCGCCACTGTCATGGCCTTGGGTCGGATACGCATGACGGCACCTTCTACCAATGCGGCCTTGAGATCGCTCTCGCTGTGGTAGTGGCCCAGTGCATCGCGGTCTTTGATGGCGTTGTTCAGATACACCAGCATCACCACCCCAAACTCGGCGGCCACACCCGCGAGGGCAATCATACCAACTGCCACCGCGACCGACAGGTTGTAGTCCAGCAAATACAGCAGCCAGGTGCTGCCTACCAGCGCGAAGGGCAGGCTCAGCATGATCATGCTCGCTTGCTTACCCGAGCCAAAAGTCAGCATCAGCAGGATAAATATGATACCGATGGCGAGGGGAACCACCTGCTTCAACTTGGCATCGACCCGCTGCATGTATTCGTACTGACCGGCAAAGCTGTAGCTATATCTGGGGGGCAGATTCAGCTCCGCTTCCAACGCCGATTTTGCCGTCTCTATGTACTGGCCGATGGAGGTGCCCTGAATGTCCACAAACACCCAGGAGATCAGGCGGCCGTTTTCGCTCTTCAGCATAGGAGGGCCATCACTGATTTGAATGTCGGCGAGATTACCCAAAGGCAGGTAGTGCCCTGACTTGGTGATGACCGGCAGTGCCCGCAGTTTTTCCAGGCTGTCGCGCAGCTCCCGCGGATAACGCAGGTTGATGGGATAGCGTTCGGCGCCCTGCACCGACTCACCTATGTTCATGCCACCGATGGCGTAGCGCACCACATCCTGAATATCGTTGAGCGTCATGCCGTAGCGGGATGCCACATCCAGCTTGGGCGCTATGTCGATATAACGCCCACCGCCGGCCCGTTCGGCGTAGGCCGAGCGGGTGTTGGGCAGCGCCGCCAGAATCGCCTCGACGTTGGCACCAATTCGTTGCAATTCATCCACATCGGCGCCGGTTATCTTGATGCCCACCGGCGTCTTGATCCCGGTAGAAAGCATGTCGATACGGGTCTTGATGGGTTGCACCCAGGCATTGGTGAGCCCTGGCACCCTCACGGTGCGCTGCAGTTCATCCACTATGTCATTCAGACTGATGCCCTCGCGCCATTCCTGCCTTGGTTTGAGCATGATGGTGGTTTCCAGCATGGTCAGCGGCGCGGGATCGGTGGCGGTTTCGGCGCGGCCGATTTTGCCGAATACCCGGGCAACTTCGGGCACGGTTTTAATCAGCCTGTCGGTTTGCTGCAGTATTTCGGCGGCCTTGCCGGCGCTTATCCCCGGCAGTGCCGTGGGCATGTACAGCAGATCCCCTTCTTCCAATTCGGGCATAAATTCGCTGCCCATGCGGCTTGCCGGATACACCACACTGGCCAGTGCCAGCAGCGCCACCAAGAGGGTCAACTTCGGGTAAGCCAACACCTTGTTCAGCGCGGGTTTGTACAGCGCAATCAAAAAGCGACTGATGGGGTTGGCTTCCTCCGACGGGATTTTGCCGCGGATAAAATAGCCCATGAGAACCGGCACCAGGGTAATGGCCAGCACAGACGCTGCCGCCATGGCGAAGGTCTTGGTGTAGGCCAGCGGCGCGAACAACCTGCCTTCCTGGGCCTCCAGCGCAAACACAGGAATAAAGCTCAGGGTGATGATCAGCAGCGAGAAAAACAGCGCAGGTCCCACTTCCAGCGATGCCTGAGTCACCACTTCCCAGTGCTCGCGGGTGCTGGGCTCACGCTCATGTTTCCGCTTGAAGTGTTCCAGGTGCTTGTGCAGGTTTTCAATCATCACGATGGCGCCGTCCACCACGGCACCGATGGCGATGGCAATACCGCCGAGGCTCATGATGTTGGCATTAATACCCATGTGATTCATCACGATAAAGGCGATAAGAATCGACAGTGGCAGGGTAAACACGGCCACCAGGGTCGAACGGGCGTGCAGCAAAAACAGCAGGCACACCAGACCCACCACCAACATTTCTTCCACCACCTTGGTCAGCAGGTTGTCCACCGAGTTTTGGATCAGCTGAGAGCGGTCATAGGTGGGCACAATCTCGACGCCATCGGGCAAACCAGCCTTGAGCTCGTCCAGCTTGGCTTTGACAGCATCTATGGTGGCCAGGGCGTTTTCGCCGTATCGCATCACTATAATGCCACCCACCACTTCGCCTTCACCATCCAGCTCGGCAATGCCGCGGCGGGACGCCGGCCCCTTGCGAATGGTGGCCACATCTTTCAGCAACAGCGGCGTACCGGCACTGGTGGTGATCCCAAGGGGGATTTCCCTGAAGTCTTCCAGCGTTTGGCGGTAGCCTTTGGCGCGTACCATGTACTCGGCTTCGGCCATTTCTACTACGCTGCCACCGGCCTCGCTGTTGGCGCGGGTGATAGCGGCCTTGATGGTGGCGATGTCGAGCTTATAGATGGCCAGCTTGTCGGGCTCCAGCACGATTTGGTAGGTCTGTTCCATGCCGCCCACAGTGGCGACTTCAGACACGCCTTCAACACTTTGCAGTTCGAGCTTCAGGTACCAGTCCTGCAGGCTCTTGAGCTGTGACAGATCCAGGCTGCCGCTTCGGTCAACCAGAGCGTATTCATACACCCAGCCTACCCCGGAGGCGTCCGGGCCAAGGGACGGCTCAACCCCAGCGGGCAGCCGGGTGCGTACCTGGCTCAGGTATTCCAGCACCCGCGAGCGGGCCCAGTAAATATCAGTGCCGTCTTCAAAAATCACGTAAACGTAGGAGTCTCCAAACATGGAGAAGCCCCGCACGGTTTTCGCCCCCGGCACAGCCAGCATGGCAGTGGACAGGGGATAGGTGACCTGTTCTTCCACCAGTTTGGGGGCCTGGCCCGGGAAGCTGGTTTTGATGATCACCTGCACGTCAGATAAGTCAGGCAGGGCATCCAGCGGTGTACGTTTCAGCTCTGTGATGCCCCACAGGGTCACCATCAGCGCCACCACCAGCACCATAAATCGCTGGCGGATAGAGGACTTGATAATGTAATCCAACATAAGGCCTCCTTAGTGCTGATGGGCGCTGCCAAGGCGCATCAGACTGCCCTTGAGACTGGCTTCGGAGTCCAGCAAAAACTGCCCGGAGGTGACGACTTCTTCACCGTCACTCAGACCGGACAGCACCTCAACCTTGCCCTGGGAATACATGCCGACAGTGACCTGGCGGGCCACAAAGCTGGCATCGGCGGTGCGGACTATTACCCGGTTTTCCTTGCCGGTTTGAATCAATGCCTCCTGGGGAATGGTCAACACATCCCGTTTGGGCCCACCGTAAAGCTTGACCTTGGCAAGGGTATTGGGGCGCAGCTGTTGGTCTGGATTATCCAGCACTACCCGTACCCGCAGGCTGCGGGTTACAGGGTCAAGTTCGGGGTAAATGTAATCTATGGTGCCTTCGATGCCGCTTAGCCCCATGGCAGGTACCGCCACTTCAGCAGCCTGACCTACCTTGAGCCAGCTCTGCTCGTTTTCGAATACGTCGGCAATCACCCATACCTTACTGATGTCCGTCAGGGCCAGCACTTCGGTCATGGGTTGAATATACATGCCCTCACGGGTATTCAGGGTGGTGATCACCCCATCCTGGCGGGCATAAAAGGGCACGCGGTATTGGGTCGTTTGGGTTTTGGCGAGCTCTTTGATTTGCGCCTCATTCATGCCGAGCAGTTCCAGTCGCAAGCTGGCTTTACGCAGCAATTCTTTGTAACGACCCGAATCCCCTGACTTTTTAAAGGTATCCACCGCAAGCAGGTAGTCATCCTGGGCGTTAACCAGATCTGGCGAATAGATTTCGTAGAGCAACTGCCCTTTCCTGACTTTGTCACCAACGGCATTGACCTTAAGGGTTTCAATCCAACCGTTCAGGCGGGCGTGCACATGGTGAATTTGTCGCTCGTCGTACTCGATTTGGCCGACGGTATCGACAAATTTCCACAGGGTTTGGCGTTCGGCCTTGGCAACCCTGAGGGCCAGTGCCTGCTGCATACCACCAGATACATCGACCTGAACCTCCTGGCCACCGCCGAGTTCTACCTTCTCGAGGTCCATGCCGCAGATGGGGCAAGTGCCGGGCTCGTCGCTGATGATATGAGCGTGCATGGGGCAAACATATTTGACCTTGCCTCCGTCGATTGGGCTGGCCGCAGGCTTGGCGAAAATATCCTTCGGCGCGGCCTGATGGGCACTGTGATTTTCTGTCGCCTTATGCTCTGGCTCAGGTTCGGACTCTTCTTCCTCTTCTTTTTCAACCAGGAACATTTTGCACTTGGGACAGCGGCCTGGCTCATGGCTTTCCACTTCTGGATGCATGGGGCAGATGTAGGTCTTGTGCGCTGCAGCCAAAGGTTCGCCGGACTGGGCAGAAATACCTGCACCGGGTACCAGAAACATCTTGCACTTGGGACAGCGGCCCGGCTCGTGGCTTTCTACCTCGGGATGCATGGGGCAGTGATAAACGGCGGCCTCTGTGGCCTCAGATGCGGGAGACTGCTGTGGGCTTTCAGCCAACACCATGGCAGGCATGCCGGGACCAAAGGCCAGACTGGCGCCTATCAGCAATAGGGCGCTTTTTTGCTTTTTCGTGTTCATAGTAAACCTCATTTCCACCCTTGGCCTGTCAGTGATGCTGATGGTTCATGGCTTTTTTCGGACAGTTGGCGCAGTGCTCTCCCTGGGCTGCAACCGGCTCGAGATCCATGCCACAGTCTGGGCAGGAATCACCGGCAGCACCGGTTACCTTGGGATGCATAGGGCAGGCGTGGGTATGCTTTGCTTCCAAATCCATGCCGCACTTGGGGCAGCTGTCACCGGCTTTACCGGTAACCTCGGGATGCATGGGGCAGGCATGGCTTGCTTCGGCGGCGGTTGCCTGATGGGCGTGATGCTCATGGGCAGGCGTTGCCTGGGCGCCAACGGACAGAGTGACAGATAAAAGGGCGGCCAAAAACAGGCCAATCAGTGTTTTCATAGAGATACTCCACTCGGGTCAGCAGCTCAGCGAGAATAGCTGCAACGACCTTATATTCAAAGAAGCTGAATTAATTGCGTATTTTTGCGGTGTGCGTTCAGGCCCTGGGGGGCTTGAAGGCGGCAGTGGGCGCAATGGAGTGGAAATGAGGCAAGGGCAGCGCCATGGCTTCTTCCGGACCATAGGAAAATGGCCAGACGTTGCCAATGGGCAGGCTCAGACTAACAGAAATGGTCAGACAATGACCGCAATCACCGGTGCAAAACCCGTTGCCATCGCAACAGGAAGACATGCTGTGGTCGGGAAGCATAGTCATGTCCTGGCTGTCACAACAGTCATGGGTTGAGTCGGCCATGTCAGTTTGCTGAGCCATTACGGCGCTATCCATGGTCATGGCCATGTCGGGTTGCATCACCATGGCATGACCATTACCCACCAATGCCTGTCCCACAAGGGCAAGCAGGGTAATTATCACCAGCAATGGTTTACGCAGCATCAGCGACATAAAGACCTCGGACCATGAACAGCGTCGATATTAGCACAGTGCAATTAATTGGATATTGATTTTTCTCACAAACCCGCAGTCGCTCAATGCGCTGCAGCCATCCTGGCCATCATGGCTGCGTGGTCGAGCAGAATGACTTGCCCGTCTGGCTTGCCGTCGCGGTTCAGCGTGGCTTTTGGCGCCTTGAGGAAACGTCTGGCTTCATCATAGCTGTAGAGTTTGGGCAGCGTGAGTGTCAGCAGCTGCTCATCGCCTACGCTCAGCGGCAAATACAACGGACCTGAGCGCAGCCACCGGCCGGAATCGTCGGCGCTGCTGGCGTACATCTCGGCAAAGCGCAGCTCCAGCAAGTGGTCGCCTTTGGGCAAGTTCAGCGGCTTGGTGATGCTGCGTTCGCCATTCACGGCCTGTAATCCCAGCTGTTCCGGCAGGCTGATATTGGCGGCACTGGCGAGGGGAGAAAGCAACAGACCTGCGGTGATAACAAAAGATTTGATAAAGGTTTTCATACAATTACTCCTAGGCAGCGATAGACGTGCCCTAATCAATCAACGTTAATTTTGCGTGGGTGTGAAAACACTCAGGCCAAATTTGGAGGCGGAGTTTGCAATGAACCTATAAAGGCAATCAGGCTCCAAGACGCAGTGGCAAAGGCATCCTGGGGGTGATGATGGGTGCTGTTAAGCGGCAATGTCGGCAAAGCCATTGCCGAGGCGCAGTGACGGGCGCAGTCGGATTCACTGTGGCTGGCGCAGTGGGTCTGGCAGTCGGTGTCGTGCTCACCTGTCACCATCATGGTGCTCATGTGGCTGACCTTGGGCATCAGTGTTGTGCCCTCATGGGAAACCTCTCCCATGGTCACGGGCGCATTCACAATGGACACAAGAGCCTGCACTGGGGTCAGCATTTGCCCCAGCAGCATGGTAATCAGCAAGAGTTTTAATGCCAGTTGCGGCAATCTCAGGCTCATGGTTGGCTCCGTTTATGTGTCGATTAATCAGACCGGTTTGGTTGAGTAAAAGTTCCCAGGCCAACAAAAAACTGAAACTTTTAATTGATAATCAAATGGATTTAACCAATTAAGGGTCACTGTACGGCTTGCAAGCACCTAAGCTTTACTTTAGGTTTTAATGTTGAAACATCAGGGAGGACGTTATCGAACTGGCAAAGTTTGCGCTGGATCTCAATCCCACACAAAATTTGGCTATTCGCTAAAAAATCCCGGTTAGCATCAAATTTCTTCAACCAAAATTACCCTACTATGGGGCTACTAAAAAAATAACCCTAAAAATTTAGGAGATAGAGTGATGAACTGGCGTGCACTATTCAAACCCAGCGCGAAATACTCAATATTTGCCCTGTTGTTGGTAGGTGTTGTGGTTGGCGTGGTGGGTTACTTTGCGACTCAAACTACCTTGCATATGACCAGTACAGACCAGTTCTGTATGAGCTGTCACAGCAACCATTCCCTGAAAGACGAAGTGTTGGCTTCGGCTCACGGCAACAATAAAAACGGTATTGTTGTGCAGTGTCAGCAGTGCCACATTGCTCAGGAACCTTTCGCTTATCTGAAGAAGAAAATCATCGTATCCAAGGACGTTATCGGTTTCCTGACCATCGATGGTTTCAACACTCAGGAATGGCTGGAAGCGAACCGTAAAGAGCAAGCGGACCTGGCACGTGACTATCTGCGTTCCATCGACTCATCTACCTGTCAGAACTGCCACAATCGTATTTACGAAAATCAGTCTGAGAACATGAGCAAGATGGCCGTGCGTATGCACACCAACAACTTCAAGAAAGATCCTGAAAGTCGCAAGACCTGTATCGATTGCCACAAGGGTGTTGCCCACCCTTATCCAAAGAGCTGATAACAGCGTTTGCGATAGTGGCTCATTCGATAAGAATAACCCGATAGCAAAAAGCCCCGATTACGGGGCTTTTTTGTTGGGTGGCTTTAAGCCCTGCGGGCCTCTGCTTCAAACTTGGTCAAAGCTCTGGCGCGGTACTCCAGTAGTGCAAATACCCCAAAGGCAAACACCTGCAGATAATCGCGGCTTTTGAGTGGCAGGAGCTTCTTGAACAGCAGATGAAACACCCCCAACTGGAAGCTGTGCATCACCACAGTGACCCCCAGTAAAATTTTGAGCAGGGTGCCTATGTTGCCTTCGAACGGGGCAAACAGGTTATAGCCCATCATCACCCAGGCACCGAGGGTTGCGAGTTTTCCAAACATGATTAGCCACTTCATTATGCTTACTCTCCCTGGTTGAATTGCAATAAGCGGTAGCAGACCTGGCCAGCTGTCTTGTGTTTAAGCTCTGTAAAGCCAGATGGCAGCGGCATGGCCGCGAGTTCACTCTCGGTTTCGAGATACACCAAGGCATCCTCTTTCAGCCAGCCATGGTCCCTGAGGGCATGCAGGGTTGCATCTGCCAAACCTTTGCGAAAGGGTGGGTCGATAAAGACGATATCGAAATCTTCAGTGGTGCCAGCGGCCAGTAACGCCAGGGTATCGCCATTGACCACCTCGGCGCAGTCGCACTTCAAGGTTTGCAGGTTGGTTTTCAGCTGATTGGCAGCGTCCCGCTGCAGTTCAAACACCTTGGCAAAGCTGGCATAACGGGACAGGGCTTCCAGCGCCAGAGCGCCACTGCCCCCAAAGCAATCCAACACCCGTGCATGGGGCAGGTCGGCCGCAATCCAGTTGAACAGGGTTTCGCGCACTCTGTCAGTGGTGGGGCGCAGTCCCTCCAAATCTTTGATGGGCAGCTTACGTGAACGCCACTGGCCGCCAATGATCCGAACCTGGCCCGAACCCATGGCTCCGCTCGGTTTGGTGCCTGGCCCGCGCCCGGCCGATGAACGATTTCTGCTCATTGATTTCCCGTCATTTTGCCCGAAGAAAGAAAGTGGTAGACTAGGCCACCCCGTAAAAGGTCGTCATTTTAACGTAAAGCGTATCCTCAGGGATACCTTCCCAGGCGGCACGGAATTACCGATGAAGCCTTGGCTTCGAAAACGGCCCAGTGCCAACACAGACCGGTACCAAAGATGTCAAAGAAAGGTTTTTTCTCCTGGTTCCGCCGGGACAAGGATGATGCGGCCGCAAAACAGGCCGAAGCAGAACACGCGATCGTCGAACAGGATCAGGCAGCAAGCGCCGGGGCCGAACAGGCTGAGGCTGAGCGTTTAGAAGCCGAGCGTAATGCCGCCGAACAAGTCGAGCAGGAACGCATTGCTGCCGAGCAGGCCGTAGCCGAAGCTGCCCGCCTGGAAGCAGAACGTCAGGAAGTGGCCCGTCTTGCAGCCGAGCAGCTGGAAGCCGAGCGCCTCGCCGCCGAACAAGCTGAGCAGGAACGCATTGCTGCCGAGCAGGCCGCAGCCGAGGCTGCCCGCCTGGAAGCAGAACGTCAGGAAGTGGCCCGTGTTGCCGCTGAGCAGCTGGAAGCCGAGCGCATTGCCGCCGAACAAGCCGAGCAGGAGCGCATTGCTGCCGAGCAGGCCGCAGCCGAAGCTGCCCGCTTGGAAGCAGAACGCCAGGAAGTGGCCCGTCTTGCAGCCGAGCAGCTGGAAGCCGAGCGCATTGCCGCCGAACAAGCCGAGCAGGAGCGCATCGCCGCCGAACAAGCCGAGCAGGAACGCATTGCCGCTGAGCAGGCCGCAACCGAGACTGCCCGCCTGGAAGCAGAACGTCAGGAAGTGGCCCGTGTTGCAGCCGAGCAGCTGGAAGCCGAGCGCATCGCCGCCGAACAAGCCGAGCAAGAACGCATTGCTGCCGAGCAGGCCGCTGCCGAAGCTACAGCGGTTCAAACTGAGCAGGCAGAAGAAGTTCAGCCAGAGCCTCAGGCCAAGCCGGTGAAGGAGGGCTTCTTCGCCCGTCTGAAGCGTGGCCTGATGCGCACCAGCGAGAACATAGGCAGTGGCTTTATCGGCCTGTTCCGCGGTAAGAAAATTGATGATGAGCTGTTTGAAGAGCTGGAAGAGCAGCTGCTGATTGCCGACGTGGGTGTAGAAACCACCTCAAGGCTTATCAAGAGCCTGACCGAGCATGCCAGCCGCAGACAGCTGAAAGACGCCGAGGCTCTGTACGAACTGCTGCGTGAAGAAATGCAGCGCACCCTGGAGCCGGTCAGCGTGCCTCTGGTGCCGGAAAATGCACAGGGCCCCTATGTGATCCTGATGGTGGGTGTAAATGGTGTGGGTAAAACCACCACCATCGGCAAGCTTGCCAAGCAGTACCAGAGCCAGGGCAAGAGCGTAATGCTGGCCGCCGGCGATACCTTCCGCGCCGCCGCCGTTGAGCAGCTTCAGGTGTGGGGCCAGCGCAACAATATCCCCGTGGTGGCGCAGCATACCGGTGCCGACAGTGCCTCTGTGCTGTTTGATGCGCTGCAATCGGCCAAGGCCAAGGGTGTGGACGTGCTGATTTGCGACACCGCCGGTCGTCTGCAGAACAAAAACCATCTGATGGAAGAGCTGAAAAAAGTCGTGCGGGTAATGAAGAAGCTCGACGAGAGCGCACCTCACGAAGTCATGCTGACCCTGGATGCCAGCACGGGCCAGAATGCCATCAGCCAGGCCAAGCTGTTCCAGGAAGCCGTGGGTGTAACGGGTATCTCCATTACCAAGCTCGATGGTACTGCCAAGGGCGGAGTTATCTTTGCCATTGCCGATAAATTTGGTATTCCTATCCGTTACATAGGTGTTGGCGAACAGATTGACGATCTGCGGGTATTTAACGCCCGCGACTTTATCGATGCCCTGTTCAGTCAGGAGAAAACGGATAACCCATGATTCGATTTGAGCAGGTCAGCAAGGTCTACCCCGGTGGTCAGAAGGCCCTATCCGATGTGAATTTCCATCTGCGCCGTGGCGAGATGGCGTTTCTCACCGGCCATTCGGGGGCGGGAAAGAGCACCCTGCTCAAACTCATTACGGTTATCGAACGTGCCAGTGCCGGTAAGGTGTTTATCAACGGCCACGATATCGCCGATATCAGCCGCCGTCATGTACCTTACCTGCGCCGTGAAATAGGCATGATTTTCCAGAATCACCATCTGTTGATGGACAGAAGCGTATTCGACAATGTGGCGCTGCCACTGGTGATAGAAGGCTTCAGCCACGGTGAAATCAAAAAACGGGTCGCCGCTGCGCTGGATATGGTGGGCCTGTATGGCAAAGAGCGCCATAACCCCATCATGCTCTCCGGCGGTGAACAGCAGCGGGTCGGCATCGCCCGCGCCATAGTTAACAAGCCGGCCCTGCTGCTGGCCGACGAGCCCACCGGCAACCTGGATCCCAAGCTGTCCATGGACATCTTGCGATTATTCGAAACCTTCAACGATGCCGGCACCAGCGTGCTGATTGCCACCCACGATCTGGGGCTGATAGCCCGGATGAAATACCGCACCCTGACCCTGCGTCAGGGCCGTATGTTGGGGGCGCGCGAAATCGGCGAGCCTCTGCGTCCGGGTGTATAAGGAGCCAAGATGCGCGAACATGGCGAACTGACCCGCAGCAAGCTGCCCATCAGTGGGCAAATCGTGATGTTTTTCATCCGTCACATTCAGCAGGGCATGGCCAGTATCGGTGAGCTGTGGCGTAATCCGGTATCGTCGCTGATGACCATGGCGGTGCTGGGGGTGAGCCTGAGTCTGCCTGCCGCGCTGCAGGTGCTGGTAAAAAACGCCGATACCATTACCCAATCCTGGAACAACGCCGCCGAAATCTCGCTGTTTATTGAAGAAGGCAAGAACGAGCAGGCGATTCAGAGTCTTATCTCCCGTATCAAGGTGTACCCGGAAGTTGCCGAGGTGCACTACATCAATCGTGACCAAGCCCTGGCGGAGTTTCAGCGTCTCTCCGGCTTTGGCGAGGCTCTGTCGTATCTCGAGTCCAATCCACTGCCCGCCGTGGTGACTGTGCTACCCACCGAGAAATACTCCAGCCCCATAGGCGCCCGTGAGCTGTTGACCAAGCTTGAGCGCGAGCAGGGCGTCAGCTTTGGCCGCCTCGACATCGAATGGCTGGAACGGCTGCAGGCCGTGGTGCGCTTGCTTGAGCGCACTGTGCTTGCCATCGCCGCGCTCCTGGTTGTGGCTGTGGTGCTCATCATAGGCAACACCATTCGGCTGGCGATTATGAACCGGCGCAACGAAATCGAGGTGATGAAGCTGGTCGGGGCCACAGAGGCTTTTATTCAACGGCCATTTTTGTACACCGGCATCTGGTATGGGGTGATTGGCGGCATGCTGGCCTGGATCATCATCAATCTGCTGGTGTGGTATCTCGATGGTGCCATTGCCGAGTTGCTTGGGCTCTACGGCAGCGATATCGAAATGGCTTCCTTAAGCTTCACCGAATTGGTACAGCTGGTCTTTTTGGCCTCATTCCTCGGCTGGCTTGGCTCATATTTATCAGTGCGTCAGCATCTTAGGGCAATTGAACCATCCTGAGTCAGCGGGTGCAGTGGCTGATAAATGAACGAATGTTCACTTGTGATGTCCAACCTGCAGAGCCAAAATAGCGACCTGTGCCCAGCACGCGAACCCGGTATGCCGGATGCTTGCTTGACATGACATGTCAGATGGCCGATAGTTCATCAGCCCGGTTTGGCCGCCATCCGGCGTCAGCTACGGGCAAATGTGAGAAGTAATCAGGAGTACCAATGACTGGACAAACGCAATCAATGGCGCTGATGGTCCCCCAGGGAGCCAGTAGTCTTGAAGCTTATATTCACTCGGTCAACAGCATGCCCATGCTGGAGGCAGAGCAGGAGTATCAGCTCGCCAAGCGTTTGCAGGAAACCGGTGACCTGCAGGCAGCAAAGCAGCTGATTATGTCCCACCTGCGCTTTGTGGTTCATGTGGCCAAGAGCTACTCAGGCTATGGCCTGCCACAGGCAGACCTGATCCAGGAAGGCAACATAGGTCTGATGAAGGCCGTTAAACGTTTTGACCCCGATGTGGGTGTGCGTTTGGTGTCTTTTGCCGTGCACTGGATCAAGGCAGAAATTCACGAATATGTGCTGAAAAACTGGCGCATTGTTAAAGTGGCCACCACCAAGGCACAGCGCAAGCTGTTCTTTAATCTGCGTAAAGCCAAACAGCGTCTGGGCTGGTTCTCGGACGACGAAGTGGCCATGGTGGCAGAAAACCTGGGTGTGTCCAAAGACGATGTGACCGAGATGGAGTCGCGTATGGCGGCTCAGGATCAAGCCTTCGATTTGGTGAACGATCACGACGACGATGAAGGCTTTGCCCCGGTGCATTATCTGGAAGACCACTCTTCCGACTTGGCCGCCAACATTGAAAACGACAACTGGGAATCCAATGCCCAGAATCGTTTGATTGCCGCCATCAAGACCCTCGATGAGCGCAGCCAGCACATTCTGCGTGCCCGCTGGTTGGATGACGATAAGGTCACCCTTCAGGAGCTGGCCGAGCAGTATCAGGTGTCTGCCGAGCGTATCCGTCAGCTTGAAAAGAATGCCATGAACAAGCTCAAGGCGCGCATGGAAGCCTGATAAGCTTCCCAAAACGAAAACCGGCCCAATGGCCGGTTTTTTGTTTTTGGTGATCCGTCAGGCATCCACTGATTTTGGTGCCCTGAGCCTCACTGTGGTTCACTGGCGCACAGCACTGCGGCCACCACCGACTTGCGGTTGGTTTTCAGGCCACTGGTTGTCATCTCGGGCCAGGCTTGATAACTGCGAGGCCGTTTAAAGCGGGCGATACGGCTTGCAAGAAAGTCATCCAATTCCGCTTGGGTCGGCATGGCATTCCGGCAGCGCAGCAGCGCATGGGGTAGCAGGCCAAAAGTGTTATCGGCTTTGGGATAAACGATGGCCTCCAGCACCTGTGGATGCTGGCACAGCGCCGCTTCAATTTCTTCCGGGTGCAGGTTTTCGCCGCCACAGATAAACATGTTATCGAGTCGTCCCGACACAAAAAGCCTGCCGGCTTCGTCCAGATGGCCGCAATCTCGGGTGGCAAACCAGCCCTTATCGGTGAGCGGTAACCTGAGACCATTATCCTCAAGATATCCCAGGAACAGAGTCTCGCCCCGCACCTGAATTTCCCCCTGATGGATTCTGAGCTCCCGTCCCGGCAACAGGGTACCGCTTGCGCCCTGGCTATTGGCCGGGCCTGTGGTGATTTGTGAGCTCATTTCTGTCATGCCGTAACTGGTAAAGGCACAGATCCCCAGCGCCTCCAGTCGTGAAAGCAAAGCGCCACCGATGGCGCCGCCCCCCAGCAGCAACGCCTTGACCGACTTAAGTGAATCTGGCGAGTCCTCAAGCAGGGCAGTGAGCTGCGCCGCCACCAAAGAGACATGGGTGGGTAACAGTGCTGACATGGCCTGGGCCACTGACAGTTGTATTGTCGATGCTTGCTGCTGTGGCAACACTACCGCAGCACCCGCGAGGGCGCAGCGATTGAGAATGGCAATACCACCGATATGAAACAGCGGCAGTGACAGCAGCCAGCGATCACCCGGCGACAGCGGAATAAGGCCTCGTGCCCCCTCGGCGCTGGCAATGTGATTGGCCAGAGCATGCACCGCCGCCTTGGGCTCGCCCGTGGAGCCTGAACTCAGCACCAGATTAACCGGCTGCGACAAATCTAGGGTTGCGGCGACAAGAGGTGCCTCGGTGCTTGCGGCCATCCCGCTGGTCGTGTCCTCAAGGTGGATACGGGGCAATGCCGGGCAAAGGCTTTCAAGCGCCGGGGCGTGCAGGGCATCAAGGGCAAAACGACGTATCAGGCCTTCAAGCTGAGATTCTGGGAAGCGCCATGACAGGGGGCAAAAAAGTGCGCCCGCTTCGGCGCAGGCCCAGTAGAGGATTATCTGCTCGACACTGTTGGGCCCAACCACCCCGAGACGCGTTATATCTTGCGCCCTAAGCTGTCTGGCAACCTCACGCACCCGCCTGGCCAGCACCTCGAAAGACAAGGTGTATTCCGGCGTTATCAGTGCAGGGGCGTCGGGCCAGGTGGCCGCTGCTTGCTGCAGGGGCGAGATGGACAGTTGAGGGTTGACTGAACGCTGCGGGCTGATTGAACGCTGAGGGCTCATAGCAGCGAGGCTCCGAGTTCACAGCCAAGCACAGGGCCTGGGGCTTCTGGCGTGAGGCAACGTTTTTGCCCGTGTGAGACGATGCAGTCGGCTTCAAAGGGAAACAAGGTGTCGAGCCCTGGCGCTTCGTCCGGGGTGACCTGTTTGGCAAAGGCCGCCAGCGCGGCTATGCCCAGAGATGACTCCAGTGCCGAGCTGATAACGCAGCGAATGCCCCGCGAATGGGCTTCGTCAATCAACGCCTGTACCCGGGCGGGCGAGCCGAGCAGCATGGGCTTTAACACCAATGTTCTGAGTCCCTGTGACTGGGGATCTTCTGGGAAGTGAAAGTCTGACAGGGCAAGAGACTCATCCAGGGCATAGCCGATGCCAACGGCCCGAAAGAGTGCGGGATTGTCAGCCGGATTGCGACAGGGCTCTTCGATATAGTCGATTGCTGCCCCGGGCAGACATGCACAAAAATCAATGGCATCGTCCAGTTCAAAGCCCTGATTGGCGTCGAGACGCAGCTTCAGCTGTGGTCGCTCTGCAAGAATCGAATGGATGAGTTTAAGCTCGGTCTCCATGGAGGTTTGGCCCACCTTCACCTTCACGAATCGGGTATGTGCCGGCAGCGCTTTGACGCGTTTTCGAACGGCCTCCAGCGGCTCGTCCTGGGCAAGGTAAATGAGCGGAATGCCGGGCATTGGGTGGGCTATGTCATCGGACAACGGCTCGCTAAGTTGTTCGTTGAGTTGGGCAGCGAGTATACCAAGCCCCCAGGCTACCGATGCTTCAGAAACCGACTCGGCCATGGCTTCAAGCTCGGCCACCCAATCAGCTTCGTCTGATGATGTTATGCCAGCCAAGCCGCTTTTTAACGTATTAATGCAGTCGTCAATGGACTCGGCGCTGAAACCAATGATGGGGGCGCCATCCATATCCGGGCCGCTTAAGGGCGCAATCTCGGCGAACACTCGCCGCTCGCCGATGCGTGCCTCTAACACCAAACCCGCGCGATGCATGATGCGCTGCTTACCCACGGGCAGCGGGCGACTGAGGGCGATGCGATAGGGATAAAGGGCAAAAGAAGGTTCAGACATGCGATTGACCCGCGCTGGAGTGATGGAATATGCCCTGAAGCAGGCAGTGTGCAAAGCGGCCGGGCTGCTCGGCATGGCAATTGTGACCGGCGCCTTCAATTGTAAACAATCGAATATCCGCTTGTTGCTGCTGCCACTGGTTGGCGAGGGCGGTAAATTTCTGGTCTTGCTCGCCCACATACAGATTCACCGGGCAGGGCAAGTTGGCTGGCACCGCTCTGAGGTCCTGTTGATTTGCCAGTGAGGTGGCCAGATACATCTGCAACAGGGCCTGGCGGTGTTTGTCTTGATGCTGGGCACAGCGCTTTGCCACCAGAGCATGGCGGGCGGTGTCATCGAGATGGGCAAATACGCCCTGACGATACCAGGCATCGAGAAAATCGGGCAGGGGTTCAGTGGCCAGTCGTTTGGCCCATAGGCTATCGGCGGCAAGCCGCTCGGCCCTGGCGATGTTGCTCTCAAGGCCCGGATGACAGGACTCAAGGTTAAGGCTCAGCAGACTTTTTGGGGCCAGACGTGCCATATGCAGCGCCAGGCGGCCACCGAGGGAATAACCGAGCAGGTGAAACTCAGTTACGTTCTGCTTGGCAAGCCAGTGGAGCAGGCCGAGGCAGACCTTGTCAAACGGGCTGCTGCCGTTGCCATCAAGCTGATGTTCGGCCTTATCGCCGAACTGCACCTCAAACGGGGCTGAGCCGTGCCCGGGTAAGTCGGGTGTCAGCAGCCGAAAATGGGGCTCAAGTTCGGAAGCCAATGTGTCCCAATCGCTGCCGCTGCCTAAAAAACCATGTAATAACAGCAGGCAGGGCTTCAGCGGCTGCGTATCCACTCTGCCATTCTCCTTATCTGATTACTGGCCTGGTCCTGAGCCACAGTCACTTCAATCACAGAGGCGCCCGGATGTTCCAGGGCCGCCTGATAGGCATCGATAAAGGCCTCCATATCTTCGGCCCGGTCGTAGGGCAGGCCAAACATGGCGGCGCCGTAGCCAAACTCCAGCCCATGGCTGAGGCGATAGAAATCGCTGCGCAGCTCTTCTGTGGGGACTGGCAGCAAGTTGAAGATATTGCCGCCATCGTTATTGAGTACAACTATTACCAGCGGCGATTGGCAATCCCGGGCGAGCGCCAGAGAGTTCAAATCGTGCAGCGCCGATAAATCCCCGAGAATCAGGGTGGTGGGTCGTCCTCTATGACGGGCTACACCGCAGGCGGTGGCGATAAGACCATCGATGCCGGAAGCGCCCCTGTTGGTATAGGTAGATGCGGCGCAGCAGCCAATGGGCGCAAACATGTCATAGAGGCGCACCGGTAGGCTGTTACCGATAAAGAGTTGCTGCTCGGCGGTATGGCTGGCGGCGATAGCGCGAATAACCTGCGCCTCACCGAATTCGCCACCATCGATATGGTGGATAAAATCCTGCTCAACCGACTGATTTAAAGCGATAAGCTGCGCCGCCCAGTTGGCCTCCGACGAGCGCGGCCATTCGAGGGCGCAAGCATCACCAGCCCGGCCGAGCCAAAGTTGCTTGTTGCTGTGGCTGGGGTCGAGCCTTTCCTGATGGGGCAATACCTGCCAGTAACTGTGCCAGTCTTTTTCAGCCAGATAACTGATAAGGCGTTTCGACAGAAGCCTACCGCCAAAGACCAGCACCCGTTCGGCCTGTTCCAACAGGGCACGGGCCTTGGGATTCAGCAGCAGCTGATCGATATGGCCTATGGCGCCCGGATGCTGACGCAGCTGGCTTTGAGCATCGGTCAGCAGTGGCCAACCCAGCTTTTGCGATAGTGTGATGAGTTCAATAGGTGCTTCGGCTTCGGTCAGCGTGCCCGCCACTATCACCCCTTTGCCATGGACAAAGCGCATCATGGCATCCCGGGGGGGGAAGGCGCTGAAGCTGGCATTGGCCACCGACAGATACGGCGCCTGGGTATCCTGCCACTGGCCAAGACGACTTAAATAACTGTCGAATTGCTCGAACCTGTGTTCTGAGGGATACAAAGGCTCGGGGTACATGCAATTGATATGCAGCGGCCGGTCGAGATTTGCCAATTGTTCATCGAGGGCACTGAGCAGCACTTCCGGGCCAATTCGCAGGTCGGGAGTCGGCAGATTGAGCTGGCGGGCATAACTGCCAAAAATACCGGGCTGTTCAATGGCCTGATTGGCGCCGCAGCCAATCAGTTCCCAGGGTCTGTCGCCGGAGAGAATAATCAGGGGGACGTGGGTCAGGGATGCTTCCACAATGGCCGGATACAGGTTGGCCACGGCGGTGCCCGAGGTGGTGATGATGGCGACGGGCGCTTTGCTGGCTTTTGCCAGTCCGAGCGCGAGGAAACCCAGCCCCCGTTCATCAAAATGCAGATGCCGGGTCAGCTTATCCTGGGCGGCGGCAGCCAGCGTCAGTGGCGTTGAACGGGAGCCCGGCGCCATACACAGGTGCATTACACCGTGGCGGGTGAGCTCCTCCAGAATCAAAGAGCCCCACAACAAATTGAGTTCGGCAGTACTCGAATGCAAGTGATCCATGGTGAAAAGGGATTGGATAACAATGACCTTAGTGTACCCCTAACCTTGCTGGTTAACAGGCTAATTTTGTCAGACTTAGATTAGGGAAGGTGCGAATAAGTCCCGTGCTTGCTCTGCGTGAGCTTAAAGTGGATAGATGCAAGGCACAGTTTGCTGCGAATGGCCCTAGTCCTTCGCAAGAACTGTAACGCAGCAGATACCGCTGTAAGCCACGCCCTGCGGGGCTTTGATAGCAACACCATTTCGGCGTTATTCAACTTCAGCAGGCCTCGGCATGCCCTCAGTTGAATGCCTTGAACTGTCGCTGCTATCAAAGCCAGAGCTGTGCGACGACTTGTTCGCACCTTCCTGAGGTCTCGCTAATTGTCCCGACATCCGTCGATTTGGCTTAACAACCAGATTGGATTGAACACCTGCCCATCACAACAGGGCGATTTCATCGGCGCTATTAGCCAGAGTGCTCGGGAAGTCCCGTTGGATTAATAACCCAAGCACTCAGTAACTCGCTGATAGCCACATTCACATGCGTTGGGTCTGTGCCTGGTCTCAGGGCGCGAGATTATTAATCCACTCACTCATCACCACATGAGTTTTGATTTTGACAATTTCGGTGTGGGTGTCGATATATTCGCGGATTTCGTGCAGGCGGCGCATGGAAGGGGCATGGACATACACCAGCAGATCCATATCTCCTGAGATCCCATGGCAGGTGAGCACTTCAGGAATGGCATGGAACACGTGCACCACATCGGCGCAGCGGGGGCACTTATGCTGAATTTCAAAGTAGGCCGACACGCCTTCTTTTTGCGATTCAGACAGGAGTACCTGATAGCCGCGGATCACTCCCGATTGCTCGAGTTTTTTAATACGTTCGGAGACTGCACTGCGGGACAGATTCACTTCGTCGGCAATGGTTGAAATGCTTCTTCTGGCATCCTGGCGCAATGCCTGAATAATGGCCTGGTCAAACTTGTCCAACCTGGAACTCCTCGATAACTTGAGCTTGCCGACGAAATGTCGGAATTGTCTTTAATAACCGCCAAAATGATGGCGTAAGTTCACCTTGTGCGGGAAAAGGGCGGCAGAATGTGGCGCTGCTCACAGCTATACTTTGCCTAACTTTCCACAGCAATAATCTAACAGATGGAACATATCAAAGGAACGATCGGTCGCTGGCAAGGCGCCGGACTCATGGCCACCACTTTATTGGGCACAGGGGTGTTTATCTTACCGCAGATGACACTGGCAAAAGCCGGTACCAGCGCGCTCTGGGCCTGGGCATTGCTTACCCTGGCCATTATCCCGGTGACTTTGGTGTTTGGCCGTTTGGCAAGCCGGTTTCCCCATGCCGCCGGCCCGGCCTTCTTTGTGGAAAAAGCCTTTGGCCGCACCCTGGGGCGGAGCATTGGGCTTATCTTTTTGCTGGTGATCCCCATGGGCGCTCCCGCCGCCATTTTGATGACATTTCAGTTTGTCACTGCTCTGTTGCCATTGGCGGGTGTTGAGTTGCTATTGGCGCAGCTTTTGGTCATAGGTCTCCTGTGGTTCGCCAATTTAAAAGGCTTGCAGGTGTCCGCCAAGGCGCAATTTGCACTGACCCTGGGAATAGTGGCCGTGGTGCTCGCGCTCTTTATGGGCCTGGGTGTACAGCATCAAACCGTCGAATTGCCGGATTTTGAATCAGCCTGGCAGACCGGCCCCATGATGCTGGCTGCGGGTATCGCCTTCTGGAGCTTTCTGGGGGTCGAGGCCATGACTCACCTGGCCCACGATTTTCGTGAGCCGGAAAAAGACATGATCCCCGCAATGATGCTTGGCACTGTGCTGGTGGGGCTGATTTATCTGGGTTGCACCAGTTTGTTGTGGCTGGTGCCATCCGGCACGGGCGTCGCCATGATGGGGGTATTCGACACCCTGCTTGGGGGCGGAGGTGTACAGGTAATCGGCATTCTGGGCGTGTCAGCGGGCCTTGCCACAGTAAACGTTTATGCCGGCAGTGCCGCACGTTTGCTGTGGAGCTTCAGCCGCGAGGGCATCATGCCCCGTTACTTCCAACGCCTGAATGACCACGGCGTCCCCGTGCGTGCGCAAACCGCTATTTTGGGCGCCATGGCGTTGGTGCTGACGCTGGTGTTTGTGTTTGAGCAGGATCTGGAACAGCTGATCGCCTGGAGTAACGGGGTGTTTGTAATTATCTATGCCATGTCCATGTTGGCAGCCTGGCGTTTACTCGGTGCTTCTTCGCGGCTCTGGATCCTGTTGGGGCTGGGGTTTTGCCTGGCGCTTGGGGTGTCACTCGGTGAGCGTATGGCTTATGCGGTACTTTTGCTGATGATGGTGTTGCCCCTGCTGTGGTGGCAGAAGGGGCATTTACAGCGTAAAGCGGGTGGCGCCTGTTAAATCCGCTGATCCAGACTGAAATCGAGGCGAATTTGCTGGTTACTCACACCAACGGGTTTACCATCGACCATCTTGGGTTTGTACTTCCAACGCTTCACCGCATCGCGAGCAGCAGCATCGAAGGTGCGTTTGGGGTTGGCGTCCAGCACACGCACATTGGTGGTGCTGCCATCGGCAGCGATATCAAAACCCACTACCACAAAGCCTTCTTTGCCGTTTTGGGCGGCGCTGATGGGGTAGTTGGGCTGGATTTGCACAACGGGCACGGCGTCATAATCTGAGTTGCCGAAGTTTGAGCCGCCTTGGGATACGGGTGGCAGTTCTATGGTGGGGGAGTCGATGGGCACTCCTGTTCCTGAGCTTTCCCCGGTTGTGGCGATTTCCACCGGTTTTATTGGCTCTGGCTTGGGTGGAGGCGTAGTGTTCCGAACTGGCCTGAGTTCTTCTCTGTCCGGCATAGTCACCTGAAGCTCCGGTGTTGCCGTTGGCTCCTGGTACTCCACCGGCGGCTGTTTTACCAGATAGGCCATAAAGACGAACAGCCCCAGGGTGACCAAGGCGCCCAACATGCCCAGCGTACCTTTTTGCATCAGCGATTTACCCATATCCACCTTCCTGTGTTGTATTGGCTTTCACTGATATAGCTAGCAGTTCGAAATTTAACCGGAAAACATTTTCTTACACTTTTCCTCAATAAAAGCAAATATTTACAAATAATAAACAGATAAAAAACCTTTTATTTACCAAAATGGTGGTGCAAGTCACTTTTGGGGGAAAATATGAAAGCTGTCACTGTATGGAGTTTACTGGCCTTGAGCCTTTGCACCACCGCCATGGCCGATGCCCGCGAAATCGGTCCGCATATTCGCGATGCCATGGCCGATCAAGCCCGGCCTGAAGCCGACCGGGGACGGGATATCCAGCGAAAGCCGGATCTTATCCTGAGTTACTTTGAGGTGGCACCCGGACAAAAGGTGCTGGACCTCTTTTCCGGTGGTGGATATTACACCGAGCTGCTCGCCCGCGCTGTTGGAAGAGATGGTCGGGTGGTGGCCCACAACAATCAGGCTTACCTGCCATTCGCCGGAGATGAACTCAAGCAAAGGGACTACGCTGCCCGCCTGCCCAATGTGGAAACCCTGCTGGCGGAAGCCAACGACCTGCACTTTGTCGACCAGAGTTTTGACAGGATTTTTTTCGTGCTGGGATTTCATGATGCGCTCTACAGCACCAAGGACTGGCCAGCTATCGACCTGGATAAGCTGGTGGCCCTGATGCAAAAATCGCTTAAGTCCGGCGGCCAGGTTGCGATTATTGATCACAGGGCAAAACCCGGCAGTGGAGCCGATGTGGCAGAGCAGCTGCACCGTATGGATCCCGCTCTGGTAATCGCAACAATGACTGAGGCAGGTTTCAGGTTCGATGGAGAGCTGGATGCATTGGCCAACAAGGCCGATCCGCTGGATATCTCAGTATTTGATAAAAGAATACGGGGTCATAGCGACCGATTCGTACTTAAGTTTACTAAACCCTGAACCCGGCTGGCGGCTGCTGCTTCTGGACTATAGTTTATCTGTTACCCAGAGGAGAACGTCCCATGCATTCAGCCGCACTGCTTCAAAAAGTTGATGAATTACCAAGGCTTCCCAAAGCCATAGCCGAACTCTTGGATATAGTGAATAACGAAGATTCCACCGTTAAAGCCGTCTCCGAGAAACTGTCCCATGACCCAGTGCTCAGCGCGCGGGTGCTCCGGCTTGCCAACTCTGCCCGTTTCGGGTGTTCACGGGAGGTGGGTACCATTGATGATGCCGTCGTGCGCCTGGGTATGCAGACCCTGAGGACCTTGGTTATTGCGTCGGCTGTGGTCGGCGCGGTTCCCAAGGTGGAAGGCTTCGACCTGGCCGATTTTTGGGGCAATACCTTTGAAGTGGCCATTATCTGTCAGGAGCTGGCAAAACGTCTGGGAACCCTGCCCGAAGAGGCCTTTACCTGCGGTATTTTGCATTCCATCGGAGAGTTGTTGATAGTCAATGGCGATCCGGCTGTGGCGGCTACCATCTCAGCCGCCGTTGCCGAAGGTGCTGATCGAAATCTGATGGAAAAAGAGATGTTGGGTTACGACAATGCCGAAATTGGGGCTCTGCTGGCCCAGAATTGGAAGTTTACGCCTGCGCTGGTGAAGGGCATTCAGTTTCAGAATCATCCCAAATCTGCCGAACCCTACTCCAAACTCGCCGGTATGTTGGCCATGGCGAAGCAAATTGCCGCCGACTGGGACAAAATTCCCGATGACGAGCGCACCAGTTGGCTGGCTCAGATTAATATTCTGGCCGGGATCAAGGTGGATTTGGGGGGACTTGCTGAGAAGCTTGCCAAAATGCATGGCCAGGGCATGGAAATGGGCAAACAGCTGGCTTAGCCAGCCTTTGCCTGATTACGCAGCTGTATCAGCTCACTGTGTTTGAGATAGAGCAGATCGGCCGTTTTACGGATGATCTGCTCTTCGTATTGGCATAATTCACCGTCGGAGAAGGCCAGTTGCCACATGGCCAGGATCAGGGCCTGCTTCTCTGCCAAGTCAAACTGCCTGTTTATCAGGTCTGTGTATTCAAACAATGAAATCGCCTGCTGATGGCGGTCGATGGCGTTTGTCATCAGGGCATGGGCTTCATCGACGCTCACCCCGGTGAGCCTGGCAATGAATTCCGGCAGCAAACGCTGTTCGCTGCCGGACAGATCTTCGTCTGCCAACACTACTTCAATCAAGAGTGCTGCCGCCGCTTCTGACTGCGTCAAACGGGGGCCAGTGTCACCCAGACGCTGGTTCAGCAACTTTTTCAGTGCACTAATCATCATGGCCTCCCGTGACGTTTATGAGTTACAGCAGGCTTCCCAAGCCTTTCATCAGTAAGCCAACAGTATCATCACCGGCAGTGCTTTGAAGATAGTTTTTGGCAACATCCACCATGGGAGCCGCCAACTCACGGGAAATACCCAGTTTTTCAAAAGCATCGTATACCATAGCACTGCCTTGCAGTGAGCTGCCAAGGCCTCCGGCCTTGGACAGCAGGCCAGACATACCAGTGTTGCTGTTAAGAGCAGGGACTGCTGAAAGCATCTGATCAGCGCCGGGGATGGCATCAGTCAGGCTGGAGAACTCGCTGCCGCTCAGGCTACCCTGTGCCATTTTAAGCAGTGCGCCCATGCCACCCTCGGCCTGGTTTTGATTTAACCCCAGGGCCATCAGGTCTCCCAGCAAGTAGCTGCTTTGTGCCTGAGTGGTCTGCGTGGCTGGCTGGGCGGTAGCGCCACTCACTTGCTTCAGGGTGTCGGAGGCCAGTGAGCCCAGATCCACTGCATTGGCGGAAGAAGACAGTGCCATGGCGGAGAAAACCAGTGAAAGGGCAGTGATTCGTTTCATTCAGTGACGTCCTGTAGGTGATTCATCTCAAAGTCAGGGGGCTATTCTAGACAAAGCGCGGTAAAAAATGCACGGAATTTGCGTCATATCATGGTGGATAGCTGCTTAAGGCCTGTGCATGCATGGGGGTTTTTGGGTATTCTAGGCGCACAAAATAAGGGGTCCATTTCCGGTCAGGCAGCCGAGTCTGTCGTCTGGATTGAATTTAACGTTAATCGGTTGGAAAGACATATGTCACTGTCCGTTATATTGAGCGAAGCTTATAACTTTTTTCGCAATCACCTGGGTCAACTCGCGGCTCTGACGATTCCGCTGCTTTTGGCGCAGACAGGTATCCAGCTGTGGCTGGGCAGTGAATTTGCCAAAGTTGATGTCAACAATCCGCAGTTTGGCTCACCACACTTTTTCGCCATGATGATGATGCTCATCATTTTCTCTGTTTTGATTGCCGCCCTGACGCTGTACTTGCAGCTGCGTAGCGAAGGCCATGAACTGTCCACTGGCGCTGTGCTCAAGGCCAGTTTGCCTTTTGTCCCACCGCTGCTGCTGGCGGGAGTGTTTTCCGGCATGGCGATCGCGGCACCCGTGATTATTGCAGCCGCCTTTGGCCCCCTGTGGCTGATTGGTTTGGGTATCAGCCTCTACCTTTTTGCTCGCCTGGCCTATGTGAACTTTATGGTGGTGGTGGAACGTCTGACGCCCCTTGAGGCCATCAAGGCCAGCTTCCGCTTTTCGTCTTCCATCGTGTCCAAAACCGTGGCCCTGCTGCTGTTGTATGTGCCCCTGTCTCTGGTGGGCGGCACCCTGTCGCAACTGGTGGCCGGTGTTGGGCTTCCGCTTCAACTGATTGTTGATGCGGGATTTTCCTTTGTTGCTCTGTTTGTTAACGTGGCGCTGTTCCGCCTCTACATGGTTAACAGAACTCAGGCTTAAGGAGCAAAGCGGATGGCTGGCAAGGGACTGACAGATACCGCAATGATTGCGGCCTTCGATGACGACCTTGCCAAGGAATATCGCCGCGCCAGACGCTTTGCCAAAGATGTCCCCGCCCAGGCGCTGCTGACACTGCGCAGCGCCCTCTACAAGCTCACCGGTATCCTGGCCGCAGGCCGCCTGACCTTCGAGAGCCCCAATCTTTACAACCGCATTGAGGCCTTGTCACAGGCGCGTTTGCTGGGGGTGCGTCAGGTCCGTGCCATGCACAGGCTCAGGGCCGACGGTAACCGTGGCGCCCATCCGGAAAAATATCATCTCGATGAGGCGTCGCTGCTTGCACTGGCAAACAAGGCGCTGCTGAATTTTTGCCAGCTGGTGTCCGAGTTGTCGGGTGCAACCCACTTCGAATTTGAACCCCTCGATGAGCTCAGCAACAGAGAACTCTGCTACAGGGCTGTTATGGCGGATGATGCCGAGGCACAGTATCTGCTGGGGATGGCCTTTAAAACCCAGGGCTTACTGGCCCGGGATGCGCAGCAAGGGCCGGATGATGAGCCCACAGCGTCAGCGGCGCTGGCGAAGGCGCAATATTGGTTTACCCAGGCAGCAAACAGCCTTGCGGTGGCCCGCTATGAATTGGGGGTGGCGTTTCTGCATGCTTATCAGGGACAGGTCGATGAGGCCAAAGGTATTTCCCTGATTGCCGAGGCCGCCACGCAAGGCGTGGAAGATGCAAAGGCCTTGCTGGGATACTTTGCGCTGACCGGACAGGGCATGGCCGTGGATCTGCCCAGGGCCGAATTTCTGCTGACCGAGGCTACACAAGGCGGCCATACCGAGGCCGAAGCCAACCTTGGGGTGCTCAGGTACCAGCAGGGGCGCCTCGAGGATGCATTCAGGCATATTGAATCGGCGGCGCGGGGCGGTTTCCCACAGGCGCAGTATCATGTGTCCCTGATGCTGAGTCGGGGTGAGGGCTGCCGGGTTGATGCCCTTGGCGCCGAGCGCTGGCTGGCCGAGGCTGCCGAGCAAGGGCAGCTGGACGCCATGTTGGCGCGTGCCCGGCATATGCTCCATGATGAGGCCACCCTCGGCAGTGATTTAACCCTCGCCGAAGATTACCTGCGTAAAGTCATCAGATTCAGTCAGAATGTGCCCGCCATGCTGGAGCTGTCGATGGCGCTTGCCGATGGCATTCTGGGGCGTATTGATGTGGTCGAGGCGGCAACCTTGCTTGGCGAGGCTGCACGGCTTGCCAATGACGAAGAGCGCGCCATCATCACGCCACTGTGGCAGTCCCTGGCGACCCAGATTGAAAATGTGTTGCAGCTTTCGGTGAATGCTGACGAAAAAAAGGCCCTGGAGAGAGCCAAAGAACTGCTTTTGGAGATGCCGGGGCAGGGTGAGAGCGCCCCGGAGCAGTGATATCAGTAGCTGACCTTACTCGGTCGGATCGTGTTCGAAGGTGCGTCCCTGATGGGGGCGCGGGCGGAATAGGTCTCGGTCACGAAAGCGAACAAATGCTTCTTCCCCATCGACGGTGCTCTGGGATTGCTGTGCAGCCTGGGCTTGCTGAGCCTGGCGCTGCAATTTACCCAGCCAAACCCGGCCAAACACACTGAGTAGTGCAAAGGCCACGGCGCCTGCCAATAAGACAAAGGGCAGCATCACCAGGCTGAGACCCAGCACCACAAATCCTGCGATAAACATGGCCAGCCCGCGGAATCCGCTGAAGCGCTCACGCAAGGGGGGAGTGTGGAATTGACTGTAGATCATAATGCCTCCTGGGCGAATGTCGTGCTGACAGTCTGCGTAAAATGTGCACCATAATCACGTGAAATATGGTTAATCTTGCGTCCATTTAAGCTTCTCACCAAAGCTTTTACGGGCGCTTTGGATGATAAGCTCGCGTATCCATCTGTGGCCGGGATCGCCGTCATTTCGCTGGTGCCACAAGAGCACATAGGCCAGAGGCATAAAGTCAAAGGGCAATGGCAGCATCTCCAGTGCGTAGAGCTTGGAGGCATGGCGCGCAAAGCTTTGCGGCAGGGTGAACACCAGATCGGTATTGGCGCAGACACTGGCGGCGCCATAAAAATCGGGCACGGTGGCGCACAGGTGCCGCTGCTTGCCCTGAGTCGCCAGATAGTAATCCAGCGCCCACCAGTCGTTGCCTTCGCAGCGCACCTGCACATGGGCCAACTCCAGGTAAGTGTTGAGATCCCATTTTCCTTCCCCAAGCAGTGCCATGGCCGGGTGTCCCTGGCGCACCAGGCAAATTTGTTGGTCCTGGTAGAGCGTTTGATGGCAAATACCTTCCGGCAGGCTGTCGATTCGAAAGTTGGCTTCGGGCTGCAAATCGATACCGTCTATCCCAAAATCAATCTGCCCCAGCTGAAGATCGCTGATGGATTTTTCGTTCCACACATAGGAGTTGAGCCGCAGACCCGGTGCCATGGAAAGCAGCGGGCCGATAAAGCCGGGGATCAGTGTCTCGTACGCACTTTCCACCATGGCAAAGCTGAAGGTGCGGGTACTGCTGGCAGGATCGAAACTGGGAGGCATCACCAACTGATTGAGCGCCTGCAACACCCCCGGCAGCCGCTCGGCCAGGGCCAGGGCATGGGCCGTGGGTTTCAGCCCGTGGGCCGTGCGGGAAAACAGCGGATCGCCCAGGGTTTCCCGCAGTCGGCTCAGGCTCTTGGACAGGGCCGACTGACTGAGATTCAGGCGCACGGCGGCGCGGGTGACGCTTTGTTCTTCCAGTAGTACCTGCAGTACCACCAGCAGATTGAGGTCGATGCGTGTCAGCTTGTCCAGTTGCATGTGATATTCCAGAAGGGAATTTTTAAAAGTATTTTATACCATTTCTGTTCATACCATGGCAGGAGTAAACTTCGCCTATCATTTTTATTTCCTTATCTGTGACTTTTTCATGCAACGAAATCTGCTGCCTATTTTGATGTCTCTGGTGCTGTTAAGCCCGCTGGCCATCGACATCTATCTGCCTTCTATGCCTGCCATGGCGCTGGACTTCAGCGTGGATGAACGGCAGGTGCAGTCGACTCTGGTGCTGTTTTTGTTCGCCATGGGGGTGGGGCAGGTATTGATTGGCCCCCTGGCCGACCGCTACGGTCGTCGTCCGGTGGCTCTGTTCGGCACAGTGCTCTACGTAATCAGCAGTCTGCTTGCCATGGCCGCCCTGGAGTTTGAATTGCTGCAACTGGCCCGCCTGCTTCAGGGGCTTGCCGCCTGTTCTACGTCCATCGTGGCGTTCAGCGCCGTGCGTGACAGCTACAGTCCGTCCGACAGCGCCCGTATCTACAGTTACCTCAATGGTGCCATCTGCGTGATCCCGGCGCTGGCACCCACCCTCGGTGGCCTGTTGGCTATTCAGTTTGGCTGGCGTTCGACCTTTGCCTTTATGGCCTTCTATGGGTTGGTGATGCTGTTGGTAGTGGGTTACCGTTTGCCGGAAACCCGTCCTGCCCATACCGAGTCCACCGGCCCTCTGTACCGCTGGGGACGTTACGCCCCGGTGCTCAAGAACAGCCATTTCATGTTTTATGCCGTGACCTGCATGGCCGCCATGGCCGCGATCCTTTGCTACGTTTCTTATTCGTCCATTTGGCTGATTGGTAAGCTGGGCGTATCTGAACTGGCGTTTTCCGGGCTCTTCGGTCTGAATGCCGTGGTGAACGTGGTGGCCTGTTTTGCAGCGCCAGTGGTGATCCGTAAGTTGGGGAACCGTCCAACCGTGTTGGTGGCGTTGGTGCTAATGATATTGGCATCCGTGCTGGAGCTGGTGTTGCAACTGCCTGAATGGGCATCACCCATGGCCGCGTCTTTTGCTTTTATGTTGCCTATGATGCTGCTGTGTGTGGGCTTTGCGCTGCTGCTTGGTCCTGCAACCAGTATGGCGCTGGCGCCCTTCGGTGAGCGTGCCGGTACTGCCACTGCGCTGCTGGGCTTTATTCAAATGAGTGGTGCATCTGTGATCACCGCCCTGGTACAGCTGACACCGCTGACCGCACCTTATGCCATTGGTTACACCATGGGTGGCCTGGCGCTGGTGCTGCTGGTCATCATGTTGATGCCACGGTTTGGTCATTGGCACCAGGAGCCGGCCACTCACTAATCCTCAGTTATCACCCTTTGGCCTGTCCGGGTTTCCCCGCGACGGGCTTTTTTTTATCATGGGCAAAATGTGTTGCCATGGGTGTTCAGGGTGTCCCGGGATTTTTGTGTAAATTGCCATTTTCCGCTTAGAGTCTGTGTGTGCGATGCCATCTCGCCGGTTGCTGCCCGTACCCGGGTTTGGGTGCTGCAGCATCCATCGGAAGTGGAGCATGGGAAAAACAGCGCTCGACTGCTGCCGCTTATCCTAGACACCGCCAGGATATTTGTTGGCGAGTCTGAGGCGGATTTTGCAGCGCTGCGACAACAGCTTGAAGTGGAGAATTTAGCGCCTGTCTTGGTATATCCGGCGGATGAAGGAGAGGAATTCAGTCCTTCATCGACTGGCGGCCAGCCGGACTCCAGAGTGCTGTTGCTCTTGGATGGTACCTGGCGCAAGGCGTTGAAAATGTATCACCTCAACCCCTGGCTGCATGGGTTACCCAAGTTGTCTTTCACGCCGGATACGCCATCGGCGTATCGGATCCGTAAAGCCAGTCGCAGTGACAGTCTGTCCACCCTGGAAGCAGCGGCCTGTGCATTGGAATGCCTGGAACCCGAACTGGATACCGGCCCAATGCTTCAGTGTTTTGATGCCATGATAAGCAGGCGCCTTGAGGCCATGCCGGAGGCGGTGCGGCAAAGGTATTTGGCTGACTCTGAAAGCGAAACTGACAGATGAGTGTTTTACGCGTCACTACTCGGTGAAAGCCTCTTTTTAGTTGCGCTCACCGCCTGCTGGCCGGACAATAAGCTGCGCGAAACTCCAAGGGAAGGATGTGTATGACATTATCAAAACTGCCGCTTGCCCTCTGGGTAGCCACTGCCCTGGCAGCCCCACTGCAGGCCGCCGACGATAGCAAACCACGGTTGGTGATGAAGGCCGATAAGGCCCGCGAACAGGCGCAGAAAACCGAGACCGAGCAGCTGGAAAAGGCCCGCGCCGCCGCGTCCGAGACCTCAAGCCGTGAGGCCGATGTGCTTAAGCGTCAGCAACAGGGCGAGTGGGAAGATAGCCAGCGCGAGAAGGCCGCAGCCCAGTTCGATGAACGTGAAACTCGCGAGCAAAAATACCTTCGGGAAGCCAAAGAAGCGGCCAAGAAAGAGCGCAAGATCCCCAAACCATGAGTTTTTCCTGTTCCCTGTGTGGTGGCAACGACTTGTATCTGTTTGCCGAAGACCGCCGTCGCCCCTATTACCGCTGCCGCTGCTGTGCCCTGGTGCAGGTGCCTGCGCCTTTTCATTTAAGCGCTGAAGAGGAAAAGGCCGAGTACGACAAACACGACAATGGTGAAGACAGCCCGGGTTATCGCAGCTTTTTAAGCCGCACCCTCACCCCCTTGATGCCACGTCTTACCCCCGGCGACAAAGGCCTGGATTATGGCTGCGGCGCTGGTGCCCTGCTCGCCAAAATGGCCGGTGAGCAAGGGTTTGAGTTTGCCGCGTACGATCTCTATTACTTCCCTGACCGCGCCGTTCTGGCAGCCCGGTATCAATGTGTGACCCTCACCGAAGTCATTGAGCACGTGGCCGATGCCCGCGCCTTGCTGGATGAGCTTTCAAACCTGTTGGCACCGGGTGCGCTGCTCGCCATCATGACCAAGCGGGTACTCTCGGCCGAAGCCTTTAGCCGCTGGCACTATAAAAACGACCCCACTCATATCAATTTCTACTCCGATGAAACCTTCGCCTGGATAGCGGCCGAGCGCGGCTGGACACTGGAGATAGTCGATAAAGACGTGGTGTTTTTACGCACTTCAAACTGACAGGGCACTGCGTTTTGCCGTGACAGTAGGCGAGCCTGCGGCATTGTCAGGATAGCGTCAGTCAGCCGGTATCACTTTCATTTACAATTTTTAAACCTCAATCTTTCTGTCCTCCCTTGCTGGCGTTGGGGAAATTGCTTTTAAATGGCGGATTAACCAAAGTAATACACCATTTAACCACTTGGAGCAGGAAGCGAGATGAAGCGAACGCTATCAGCCCTGGCTCTGGCAATGGGGCTGGCAATGGCCCCCATGATGAGCCAGGCCACCACTGCCGCCGATATCAAGAGTTTTACTCTGGATAACGGCATGAAAATCATGGTGCTGGAAGATGCTTCCATCCCCAATGCCAACATGTATCTGTTCTGGAAAGTGGGCTCGCGCAACGAAGCCCCGGGTCTTACCGGTATCTCCCACTTCTTCGAGCACATGATGTTTAACGGCTCGAAAAAGTACGGTCCCAAGATGTTTGACCGCACCATGGAAGCCGCCGGTGGCGCCAACAACGCTTACACCACCGAAAACCTGACTGTGTACACCGACTGGTTCCCAGCTTCCGGTCTTGAAACCATTTTCGACCTGGAAGCCGACCGCATCGCCGACCTGGACATCAATGCCGACATGGTTGAGAGCGAGCGCGGCGTGGTGACTTCTGAGCGCAGCACCGGTCTTGAAAACTCCAACATCCGAGCCCTGATGGAAGAGCTTAAAGGTGTGGCTTTCCGTGCCCATCCCTACAGCTGGCCCGTGATTGGCCACGAGTCAGATATTGCCGCCTGGACGCTGGACGACCTGGTGCAGTATCACAAGACTTACTATGCCCCCAACAATGCCGTGGTGGTGATTGCCGGTGATGTGAAACTGGCTGAGGTAAAATCTCTGGCAAACAAGTATTTCGCCCCAATTCCTGCCCAGGCGCCGCCCCGCGAAGTGAAAACCGTGGAGCCGCTGCAAAAGGGTGAGCGCAGAACCTTTATTCACAAGCCTTCTGCCAGCACGCCCAATGTGATGATGGCTTACCATGTTCCGGCTACCTCCCATGAAGACTACTATGCCCTGGAACTGCTGGCGGGCATTTTGAGTGCCGGTAACAGCTCGCGCCTGTATCAATCCATGGTCGACAGCCAGTTGGCGTTGGAAGCCGATACTTATTTCCCGATGTCGTTCGACCCCAACCTCTTTTACCTCTACGCCGTGGGCGCACCCGGGGTGAAGGCCGATGCGCTGGAACAGGAGCTGATTGCCCAAACCAATCGCATCGCCGCCGAGGGTGTAACCGAGCAAGAGCTTGAAAAAATCAAAAACATCAAGTTGATGGACTTTTACCGCACCATGGAAACCATTAACGGTAAAGCCAATACCCTGGGTACCTACGAACTCTTCTTTGGCAGCTTTGATAAGTTGTTCAATGCCCCCGAGGCCTACAACAAGGTCAGCACCGCCGACATTCAGCGCGTGGCGCAAACCTATCTGAAACGGGCCAACCGCAGCGTTGCCGTGCTGTCTGCCGAGGAGGAAATGGACAAATGATGCAATATAGACCTCTGTTGATTGTGGCAGCGCTCGCCCTGGCCGGCTGCGCCGCTACCCAGGACGTTAAGCGTACTCAGGAACCCGCTGCCGCCGCCTTTCAGTTGCCCTCCTATGAAAAGGTGACTCTGGATAACGGGCTGACGGTGTTTTTGATGCAGCAAAAAGAAGTGCCGCTGATTACAGTAAACGCCGTGGTACGTGCCGGAGCGGTGAACGACACCAGTGCCGGTATCTCTGCTTTGACGGCCGAAGGCCTGATGCTTGGCAGCGCCGGCAAGTCCAAGCGTGATATCGAAAACCAGGTGGATTTTTTGGGCGCCAGTTTAAGTGCCGAAGCCGGTAAGGAAGGCAGCTATATCAGTGCCAAATTCATGGCCAAGGATCTGGACACCATGCTGCCGCTGTTTGCCGATGTGCTGCTGCGCCCCGACTTCGATGCCACCGAATTCGACAAACTTAAGCAGCGCGAAGTGGGTGGGCTGATTCAGGCCAAGGAAAGCCCAAGAGCCGTGGTAGGTAATTACTTCGGTAAATTGGTGTACGGTGAGCATCCCTATGGCAATGCCAGCGGTGGCAACAGTGAGTCTGTCGCCGCCCTTACCCTGCCACAGGTTCGTGCCTTCTATACCGGTTTCTATCAGCCCGGTAATACCTCCATTTCCGTGGTGGGTGATTTTGATGTGGCCGACATGAAGGCGCAGCTGAAGCGCACCTTTGGTGAATGGCGCTCAGATGCAGCTCCCCAGCAGCAATCCTTGAAACAAGGTCTGCCGGTGCTGGAAAAGAGCCGGGTGCTCTTGGTGGACAAGCCAGACGCCATGGAAACCACCTTCCTGATTGGTGGTATGGGTATTTCTGAAGACAACCCGGACGCTGTGGGCTTAACCGTGGTGAACACCATTCTGGGTGGCCGCTTTACCTCCTGGCTCAATGACGAGCTGCGTGTGAATGCCGGTCTGACCTATGGTGCCCGCTCCGGCTTTGCCTCTTACCGCGACAGTGGTCTGTTTCAGATAAGCACTTTCACCAAAACCGACACCACGGAAGCGGCCATCGACCTCGCGCTGAAAACCTACGCCCGTCTGTGGGAGCAGGGGATCGATCAGGCAACGCTGGATTCGGCCAAGGCCTATGTGAAGGGGCAGTTCCCGCCTAAGTTTGAAACCAGCGGCCAGCTGGCCGGGCTTTTGTCAGACATGTACCTCTATGGCTTTGATAACAGCTATATCAATGACTTCGAACGTAAAGTCGACAGCCTGACCCTGGAAGAAACCCAGCGACTGATCAACACCTACTTCCCCAAAGACAAGCTGCAGTTTGTGCTGATTGGCAATGCCGCCAAGGTGGCACCTATCGCCGCCAAATACGGTGAAGTCACCCAGGTGAACATCAAGGATGTAGGGTTCGGCGGTTAACACCGAATCCCTACAAAGAAAAAGGGCCTGCTGTTGCAGGCCCTTTTCATTTTCAGCGTGGTGAAGCGAAGACGGTTATCTGTTCTACACTTAATTTCGAGATGGCGGCTGCAGCCAGAATGCGGCCGGAATTCAGTCCAGACCAAGAGGGAATGGAATAAGGCCATGAAAAATCAAGAACATGCCCAAGATGAAGATTCGCTGTCTATGGAAAGCCTGGAGGCGGCCTTGCTGGGAGAGGACGACTGGTTGCATGTGCAGGAAACGGTCAAATTGTTACTGCTTTCCATGGCCCAGATAGAACTGACCCTCACGGACGGGGAATACAATGTCACCGGTTTGGGACAACAGTTTACCGACATGGCGTCGCACTTGCGGCAGGTAAATCTTTATCTGGCCAATCAACCCGATACGCCAAAAGACATTATCAAGCACGGCATTATGCTCGAAACCGAAATCGACAAGGGTGTGGTGGCCTTCCAATTTTACGACCGCCTGTCCCAGCGGCTGCAGCATGTGGTGACTGGGCTTGCTCTCACGGAGGATCTGCTCTGTGACGATAAAAAACGATTGCAGGGTGAGGAATGGCTACGGGTACAAAAACAGATTAAATCCACATACTCCCTTGAATGTGAACGTAAAATGTTCGATCTTGTGCTCCAGGGGATGCCACTTCATGAAGCCTTGGCGCTGTATCGGGATGAACATCTTTACCGCAAAGACGATATCGAACTCTTTTAACTCTGCTCTCCTTGGCTTGTCTGCGTTGCTGCCGCTGGCCGCGGCAGAGATGCCCTTTGCCGATTGGTGCGCCAGCCTCGCCGGACAGTGGCAGGGCACGGGTGCCCGTCCCGGTGAGGTGCCAAAGCCGTTGACCACCCAGGCCATATGCAGCGCCGATCGCCAGCAGCTTATCTTCAGCGTCAGCCGTGGGGCACGATTTTCCAACAGTGAAACCTGGTGGTTTCGCCGTCAGGGAGACAGAGTCCTGCTGACTTACTTCAATGGTGTTAGCGAAGACAAGGGGCAGGCGTTCAGTCTTTATCGTCGCGGCGGCGGCTACTCACTGCTGGGTGAAGGGGTGGTGAATGAGCGTCCTGCCCTGATCCAGCTGTTGTTTGAACCTAAAGACCAGGGTTGGCAGTGGCTGCAACAAGCCCGATTTCTCGACGATGATATTGAGCAGTACATGCTCTACCGCGGGTTATCCTTACAGCCGTTACCGGCCTTAACTACGAGTGAAGGCCGTCAGGTTAACTGAGGTGGATTAACGGGCACCGCCAAAACCCTGCTGACGCCAGGCTTCGTAGCTGATAATGGCCACGGCATTGGACAGATTGAGGCTGCGGCTCGACTCCACCATGGGAATGCGCAGACGCTGCTCTGTGGGTACCGAGTTGATAATGTCCATGGGCAGACCACGGCTCTCGGGGCCAAACAAGAGCACATCACCGGCTTGGTAAGTCAGCTCTGAGTGGGGGCGGCTGCCCTTGGTGGTGCAGGCCAGAATGCGCCGCCCGGCCATGGCTTCAAGGAAGCTCGGGAAGTCCTTATGGCGGGTTACCCGGGTCATATCACTGTAATCCAGCCCGGCACGGCGCAACTTTTTCTCTTCCAAATCAAACCCCAAAGGTTCAATCAGGTGCAGTTCGCAGCCATTGTTGGCGCACAGGCGAATAATATTGCCCGTGTTGGGGGCGATTTCGGGTTCATAGAGGGCGATGTGGAACATAAAGCGGTTGCGGCAGTCCAAAAGAGCGTCGAGTATAGCAAAACTCGGATTAATCAATCATTAGAATGGATTTTAATAATGAAAGCGCCACTGCTTATTCTGGTCGTACTGCTGCAAGGATGCTCGTCTTCGGATTGGGTCGACTTGCCAAAAAGTTATGAAGATGAAAGAGATGGCAAGGCATCACCTGCCGAAGTCGCCCTGAATCTTCCGCGGGCCATTGCCGGGGCAGATCCCTGTAAAAATGGCCATCCCGATGATATTGCCAAGTGCCGCACCGAGCGTCAGGCCGAGACGGATGCACTGACTGAAAGCATCCGTAATCGCACCCAAAAGTAATCTCGCCAAGCTGGCAAATAACAGAGGCGGAAAAGTGATAATCACTTATCCGCCTCATCTTTTTGTGCCGTTAGCAACTTATCATCAAGCTGCCAATACCTTGAACGTCATCAGATTTTAAGGTGCTTCGACAGCGGCAGTTCGCGGTAACGCGCGCCGCCAGCGGCTACTATGGCATTGGCAAGGGCCGGGGCCACAGGCGGCACGCCGGGTTCCCCCACACCGCCAGGTACAGCACTGGAGGCGATGATCTCAGTAGCAATCGGCGGGCAGTGTGGCAGCCTGAGTAGCGGGTAGTCGTGGAAGTTTGACTGGGTCACGGCGCCCTGGTCGAAATCGATTTCGCCAAAGAGCGCAAGGCTTAAGCCAAACATCACCGCACCTTCCATCTGCGCGGCCACCCGGTCCGGGTTCACCACAGTACCTGCATCCATCAGCGCGATGGCGTCCACCACAGTGAGCTTGTCACCTTCGAGCCGCACCTTGATGGCCACGGCGGCATAGGCAACAAAGCTGCGGTGAATGGCAAAGCCCCAGCCTTCGTTTTTACCCGCTGGTTTTTGTGCCATCAGCGCTTCGGCGCGGTCAATCAGCTTAAGGTAGCGGCCCACATCCACCGGATGACGGCCCTGATCTTCACCATAGTTGCCATATTCAAAGCCTTGATTGGCAAAGTTTTCAACCCGCGCCTTGCCGAGCAGTTCCCGCCACTGGGCGGTGCAGGATTTTCCATTGGCAATGGCGAGCTCGTCCACAAAGCTGCCCACCCCAAAGCCGTGTTGAATGTTACTCACCGACCTTAACCAGCCGATGCGGGTGTGGGTTTCGGCCTTGACGGCTTCGCAGCGCACGGCACTGATATCCCAGGGGATATCGGTAAAACCCAGGTCCAGCTCGAACGGCTGCGGGGTATCCACAGCACTGTCAAAGGTGCTGCCGATGGAGGGGAAGGCGGTGCGCGACAATATCGCCTGCACCTTGCCTTTATCGTCAATACAGGCCTGGTAGTACTGGGCGCTGATGGCGTGCAGGTAGCCGTTTCTCAGCTCATCTTCACGGCTCCATTGCACCAGCACCGGCTTGTTTATTTTGCTGGAAATAAACGCCGCTTCGACGCTGAAATCCGGCTTGGATTTGCGGCCGAAACCGCCGCCGAGCAGGGTGACGTTTACCTTCACCTTGTCTTCATCGATACCCAGCATACCGGCCACATTCTGCTGAGTGCTTTGGGGCGTTTGGCTGCTGGCCCACAGCTCGCAGCCGTTTTTATCGACGCTGGCAATCACCGCCGGAGGCTCCATGGGCGCGTGGGCGAGATAGGGCACTGTGTAAGTGGCGCTGAACATCTTGTCCTCTGGCCAGTTAGCAGGCTGGCTGCCAAGCTCGCGGGCGACCTTGGCGGGCTCCCGCACCCTTTGTTTAAGGGTATCGAGATACGACTTGCTGTTATGGCTGTCGTTGGCGCTTTTGCTCCAGCTGAGTTTGAGGGCTTTTCTGCCTTCCAGCGCGCTCCAGGTATTACTGGCCACCACGGCGACGCCGCCGAGCGGCTGAAATGCCGGTGCGCCCTTGGGGATTGGAAGAGGGACTATATCCAGCACCCCTGCCACCTTGCGGGCGGCGCTGTCGTCCATGGACTCGAGCGCGCTGCCAAACACCGGCGGGCGGGCAATCACCGCATACACCAAGCCTTCGGGACGGTTGTCGGCGCCATAAATGGCACGGCCACCCAGCATATCGTCCATATCGACAATGGTGTGACCCTTGCCGATTTGGGTGAATTGGTCAGGGGTTTTGAGGGTGAGAGTTTTGGCATCCGGCAGCGGCAGCTTGGCGGCGGCCATGGCGAGCTCACCGTAGCTTAAGCGCTTGTCGCTGCCTTTGTGATGCACCGCATGGGCCTTGGCGTAGACCTCAGTCACGGGCACCTGCCAGCGTTCGGCGGCGGCTTGCTCCAGCATGTGTCTTGCCATGGCACCCATCTCGCGCATCTTGTCGAAGCCCTTGCGGATACTGCGGCTGCCGTCGGTGTTCTGGCTGCCATAGCGCTTGTCGGCCAGGCCCTGTACCACCACCACCTTGTCCCAGTCGGCTTCCAGCTCGTCAGCCAGTACCTGCGGAATGCCGGTGCGTATGCCCTGGCCCATTTCCGAGCGGTGGCAGGTGAGGTACACCCTGTTGTCTTCGCCGATGGCGATAAAGAGGTTGAGGCGCTGCTCTTCGCCAAAGGCGGCGGTTTGCGCCGCCAGCATGGGGCTCCAGCCGAGGCCTGAGGCCCCCAGCATCAGGGCGCCACCAGAGGCGCCAAACAGCTTGAGCACATCGCGGCGGCTGAAGTTTTCAATGGCAGTAAACTTGCTCATGACTTGGCCTCCTGCTTGCCCTGATAGTCCTTGATGGCGGCGCGGATGCGGGTGTAGGTGCCGCAGCGGCAAAGGTTGCCTGCCATGGCTTCGTCAATCTGGCTGTCGCTGGGGGCAGGATGCTTGCTCACCAGCACTGCTGCCGACATCAACTGGCCCGCCTGACAAAAGCCGCACTGGGGCACCTTGTGGCGGCGCCAACTGTCTTTGAGCTTGTCGTCAGCGAGGCCCTCGATGGTGGTCACCGATTTGCCTTCCAGGCTTTGGATACTGGTGAGGCAGGCGCGCATTGGCTCGCCGTCCACATGCACAGTGCAGGCGCCGCAAAGCCCCGCGCCGCAGCCATATTTGGTGCCGGTTAAGCCCATCAGGTCCCGAAGCGCCCATAAGAGTGGCATTTTGGGGTCGGCGTCCAGAGTAAACAAACGGCCGTTGATCTTAAGTGAAGTCATGGTTCACTGGCTCCTTGTGCTCACAAAGCGCCCGAAATCGGCGCGGGTGTCTATATCAATGCTGGCGCCTGGCAGCGCCATCCATCCCAGCTGTTGTTGTTTTTGCAATGATTTCAAAAGCCCCTTGGCGCCTCTGTCGCCACAAAGGTGGGTCAGCTCATCAAAGTCGGCACGGTTGAAAATCGCCGGTGCGCCGGGGGCATCCAGATACCAGGAGGCAGTGGTTTTACCCGACTCCTGCCAGCTTTGAATAAGGGACTCATAGTCTTCAGCACTCAGCAGCGCATGATCCGCAAGCGCCAGCAGCAAGGCATCGGCGTCGGTGCCAAGCGCCGCGTTGGCGGCTGCGGCAATACTGTGGCCAAGCCCCAGCTGCCAGTCGGGCGAGGGGATAATGGTGGTGTCCGAAGGCAGCAGAGGCCTCAGTGCCTTGGCGTGGCCACCCAGGCATACCTGCACCGGCAGGATGTGGGTGTCGCAGCTACTGCGCACCTGGCTGAGTGCATTAAAGCTACGGCCAAGCAGGGTGGTGCCGCCGGGCAGCTGCATGGCGAGCTTGACCCCTTCGAAGCGGCGCGAGCCGCCTGCGGCCAACAGCACTGGCAAGAGTTTCATCCAAGGCCTCCATTGCTGTGTTTGTGATGGTTGTTTATGTGATAGTTGGGTTTGCCATGCAGGTTTGCCTGGCATGCAGCGAGTATCGACAGGGCAATGTCGGCGGGCAGCTCGCCGCCCAAATCAATTCCGGCTGGGCTTGCGGGTGGGCAGTAAAAATCGTCCCAGCCCATGCCTGCCGTGTTTAACAGTTTCTCGCCCCGGTGGCGCGGTCCAAGGAGCGCCAAATATTGAAGTGGCAAGGAACTGAGTTTGGGCAAAATAGCGGCATCGAGTTCTAGGCTGTGGTGCATCACCACCGCCATATCAATGCTGGCAAGAAAGTCAGGCGTCAGTGCATCTGCTGAGGTTTTAATGAGCTCACAGCCTTCAAAGTCGCAGGGGCGGGCATAGCTGGTGCGCGGGTCGACAATGGAGATGCGCCACTCAAGCTGGCGCGCCATTTGTGCCAGTGGCCGGGCATCCATGCCGCCACCGAAGATGGCCAGATGTGGCCTTGGGCGGACCGGCACCACCAGTAGCTCTGATTGATGACTGCCGCTTTGCGGATTGGGCAGTAAGCGGCCGGGACGGCTGAAATCGGCCGCAGGAAAAGGCGCGTCGGCTTCAGGATAAAAGTGGGCGTGAAGACTGTCGGCAGGGGCGCGGTTTTGCGGCAATTCGAGGCACCAAAAGCCTGGGTTGCCGCTGGCGAGAGCCTCTGACATGGCGGCGAATTGCAGTTGCTGATTGGCGGCGGTTAACGGCAGCAGCAGTATATCCACCAGACCGCCGCAGCCGAGGCGGTAGCTGGCGTCGGTTTCGTCTCTGGCATCGTAACGGCCAAGCACGGCGCAGTGTCCCGCCAGCGCTTTTTGGGCCTGACGGCGAAGGTCAGCCTCAAGGCAACCGCCGCTTAACATGCCAAGGCTTGGCCCCGAGGGGTGAAACAGCATCATGGCCCCGGATTTTCGGTAGGCGCTGCCTTCCACCGAGGCAATCACCGCCAGCACCCAGTCGGCATCCGGGTCGCTGCGCCAGGCATCCAAGAGTGAATCCAAACGGTTGGCCATCTGTCCCTGCATCCTTTTGGCGTAAAGTTTTAAACTAGCAAAAGGTGCCCCAATTTAGAAGGCGCTTAAGTTTTGCCAAATGTTTCTCTCGTGTGGCTCCCATAAACAAAACCCCGACCGGGGTCGGGGTTTTGAGAAGGCAGGTTAAGTTTAGAAGAAGCCCAGCGGATTGGTGTCGAAGCTCACCAGCAGGTTTTTGGTGTTCTGGTAGTGCGACAGCATCATCTTGTGGGTCTCGCGGCCAATGCCCGACTTTTTATAGCCACCAAAGGCGGCGTGGGCAGGGTAGGCGTGGTAGCAGTTAATCCACACCCGTCCGGCCTGAATGCCGCGGCCCATGCGCTGGGCGAGATTCATATCCCGGGTCCAGACACCGGCGCCAAGGCCATATTGGGTGTCGTTGGCAATGGCCAGTGCTTCGGCTTCGTCCTTGAAGGTGGTCACCGATACCACGGGGCCAAAGATTTCTTCCTGGAACACCCGCATCTTGTTGTGGCCCTTGAGGATGGTGGGCTGGATGTAGTAGCCGCCTTTTTCGGGGCCATCCTGCAGGTTGATTTCGCCGCCCATCAACACCTTGGCGCCTTCGGCACGGCCAATGTCCAGATAGCCCAG
Source organism: Shewanella sp. FJAT-52076 (assembly GCF_019457455.1). NCBI lineage: Bacteria > Pseudomonadati > Pseudomonadota > Gammaproteobacteria > Alteromonadales > Shewanellaceae > Shewanella > Shewanella sp. FJAT-52076. The sequence goes on along the minus strand of NZ_CP080415.1, from coordinate 4,049,660 downwards.
GATCTTGTCGTACTGCTCGCGGGACGCCTGTGCACCCACCTGGGTGTCAGTATCCAGCGGGCTGCCCTGACGTATGGTCTTGGCGCGGGCGAGTACCTTTTCGATAAAGGCATCGTAGATGGACTCCTGCACCAATACCCGGCTTGGGCAGGTGCACACTTCGCCCTGGTTGAAGAAGGCCAGCAACATCCCCTCGATGGCCTTGTCGAGGTAGTTGTCTTCGTGGCTCATCACATCGGCAAAGTAGATGTTGGGAGACTTGCCCCCAAGTTCCACCGTGGACGGAATGAGGTTTTCGGCGGCGCACTTGAGGATATGATTGCCCACTTCGGTGGAGCCGGTAAAGGCCAGTTTGGCGATGCGTTTGCTGGTGGCGAGGGCTGCGCCTGCTTCGGCGCCAAATCCATTGACCACGTTGAGTACGCCGGAGGGCAGCAGATCTTCGATGGTTTCCAGAAGCACCATGATGGAGGCCGGTGTTTGTTCGGCAGGCTTGAGCACGACGCAGTTACCCGCCGCCAACGCCGGGGCGATTTTCCAGGCCGCCATCAGCAGTGGGAAGTTCCAGGGAATGATTTGCCCGACCACGCCCAAAGGCTCGGGGAAGTGGTAGCTCACGGTATTGGCATCAAGATCTGCTGCGCTGCCTTCCTGGGCGCGGATACAACCGGCGAAATAGCGGAAGTGGTCAACAAACAGCGGCAGGTCGGCGTTCAGGGTTTCGCGCACCGCTTTGCCGTTTTCCCAGGTTTCCACCACGGCGAGGCGTTCCAGATGCTGCTCGACCCGGTCGGCGATTTTCAAAAGCAGATTGCTGCGCTCGGTGACCGAGGTTTTGCCCCAGCTGTCTTTGGCGGCATGGGCGGCATCAAGGGCGAGTTCGATGTCGCGATAGTCTGAGCGGGCCGCCTGACAGAATACCTTGCCATCCACAGGCGAGACGTTATCAAAGTACTCGCCACCCACGGGGGGCACCCACTTGCCGCCAATAAAGTTGTCGTATCTGGCCTTGAATGAAGCGATGGCACCCGCTGTGCCCGGAGCGCTGTAAATCATCTGCTTGTCCTTTTTTGCTGTTGAGAGTGTCTTGTTGTTGTGATTGTTCCGACGGTGCAATCGGCCCGTCGGTGAACAACCTCTATCGCAAAGGATGGGCCATAATTGTTCAACTTGTCGTTAAATCGGCCTAACAGTATGATGAAAATCTTATTTTCGAATATACGCAGCAGCGGGTCGGCCGAGGGATTGGCGTGGCGACCGAAGTCGCATTGTTGCGCCTTGGTACAGTTGTTATAAGTGACTGTGCCGAAACGGAACACAGGAGCACACAGATGAAATCTGCCGTACAGCCCTGGCTTGCCGACTCCTGGCGTCGCAGTGAAGGCGCCGGTCTCAGTGAAACCCGTCCCGGGGAACTTAAACTCTCCCGGGTCGAACTGGATGAGCGCTGTGAGCGCCACCGTCAGCTTATCGCATTGGTGGAATCCGAAGCCCTGCCGCTGTTTACCCGTCTGATGGCCCACACCGACAGCCGGCTGATTTTGTCGGACGCCGAAGGCTTCGTGCTGCGCCACTGGGGACTGTCACGCTACTCCGACCGGCTCGCCAACGTGGCGCTGGACTGCGGCGTGAATTGGCTCGAAGAGCACAAGGGTACCAATGCCATAGGCACAGCGCTTAAGGCCAAAGAAGCCCTCTCAGTGGTGGGTGAGCAGCACTTTTGCCGCCCCCACCGTTTTATGAGCTGCACCGCCAGCCCGATTTTTTCGCCATCCGGCGAGCTGATTGGTGCCCTCGACATCACCTCCGAGCGGCTTAAGCACAACCAACAAACCTTATTGCTTATCTCCAGCCTGGCGCAGCAGGTGGAAACTGCGCTTCTGTGCGCGCTGCCCGGTGGCCGTTTTCGGGTGGATTTGGCCGCCAGTCGGCAACTGCTCAGTTCCGGCTGGCAGGGCATTCTGATTGCCGATGACGATGGCCGTTTGCTTGGGCTTAACCCCATGGCTCGCCAGTACCTTGGCGGCGCCTCGCCCGGTATGCAACTGGGCGAGCTGTTGGGGGATGACTGGCAGGCACAGCAGGCGCAGTGCCTTCGCGGCGAGTTGCATCTGGCCACCTCGGCCATTGGCGAGGGCGCCTTGTCGATTCCAACCAATAAAGCCAGCGGTTTGCATGGCATCAAGCCGCTGCGATTCCACGACCCACAGCTGGAAACCGCCTGGCAGCAGGCGCGCAAGGTCGTTAGCCGCAAGATCCCGCTGTTGGTGCAGGGGGAAACCGGGGTGGGTAAAGAGCACTTCGTGCGCCAGCTGTATCAGGACAGTCGCCTCGATGGTGAGCTGGTGGCGGTTAACTGTGCTGCCTTGCCCGCCGAGCTGATTGAGGCCGAGCTCTTTGGTTATCAGGGCGGCGCCTTTACCGGCGCAGCCCGTCAGGGGCACCTTGGCAAGGTGCGTCAGGCCGATGGCGGCTTTCTGTTTCTGGATGAAATCGGTGAGCTGCCGCTGGCGGCTCAGGGCCGGTTGTTGCGGGTACTGCAGGAGCGGGAAGTGACACCTGTGGGTGGCCTTAAAAGCCACAGGGTGGACATTCAGGTGGTGGCTGCTACCCACATGGATTTGGCTACCATGGTGCGTGATGGCCGTTTTCGTGAAGACCTGTATTTTCGCCTCAACGGTCTGCAGGTCAGCCTGCCGCCTCTGAGGCAACGGACAGATAAATCGCGGCTGATCCACAAGCTTCACCGCCAGTATCGGGTCAATCCGCCGGGGGATGAGCAGCGGCTGTGCCCGAAGTTACTGGCATTGCTGGAGGCCTATGGCTGGCCGGGGAACCTTCGGGAGCTGGATAACCTGATGCAGGTGGCTTGCCTGATGGCTGAAGGGGATCGCGAACTGAGTGAGGCGCACTTGAGTGATGCCCACAGGCGGACACTGATGCAGGGCCAAGAGGTGCAATCAGCTCCTGAGCCGAGCCTTAAGGCCGGGCTTGATGGCCGTATTCAGACAACGCTCTCTGAGTGCGACGGCAATATCAGTGAAGCGGCTCGCCGCCTTGGGGTAAGCCGCAACCTGATTTACCGCAGCCTTAAGCGCACCGACAGTTAGCGGAAAGCCTCTCGCAAGCTGCTAACGCGGTAATTGAATCGTCACGCACAGGCCGCCGGTTGGCCTGTTTTGGGCGCTGATATTGCCGCCCTGGGCTTCAATGGCCGCCGCGGTAATGGCAAGGCCAAGCCCCCAGCCGCCGCTTTCTCGCTCCCGGGACTTATCGGTGCGATAAAAAGGACGGAAGATGGCTTCGAGTTCGGCTTCAGCCACGCCGGGTCCATCGTCGCAGATTTGGATCTCGACCTGAGTTGACGAGTCTGCCACCGTCAGACTGACCTGCAGCTTGGCGTAGCGGATGGCGTTACGCAGCAGATTTTCCACCGCCCTCGCCAGCAGCTTGGGGGAGTGGCTCAGGCGCAGGTTGTCGTCCATCTCAATGGCCAGATTTTTGCCACACTCGCTGGCTTCAAATTCCGCATCATCCAACACCTGGCCGAGGGTCTCGGCAAGTTCGCAGTCAACTTTGGCTTCGGTGGCGCCCATGGTCACCCGGGAGAGGGTCAGCAGCTCGGCTATCAGGGCATCGAGCTGCTCGGCCTCGTGGGCAATACGGCTAAGCTCATTGCTGTCCTGACCGCGCTTGCGCGCCAGTGCCAGCGCCAGTTGCAGCCGGGTCAGTGGGGTGCGCAGCTCGTGGCTGATGTCCCCCATCAGCCGCTGTTGATTATTGACCTGCTGCTCTATGGCTTCAGCCATGGCGTTAAAGGCATGCCCAAGCTGGCCCAGTTCATCACGGCGATTCAGGGTGGCTTTATCGACCCGGCTGCCAAGGTCGCCCCGGGCCAGGGCATCGGCGCTCTGTTTGAGCATCTTAAGCGGTCTGCCAAGGTGCCAGGCCAGCAGGCCGCACAGGAGACCCGAGACCAACACCGCCAGCCCCAGCGTCAGCAGTTTGTGCTCGATAAAAAACAAAAACAGTGGCCGGGGATGCTGCCCGGGAACCCGGCCATAGAGGCGGTATTCCTTGCCGTCGACATGGAACTCTTTGGGGCCAAACACCATTTCGTCGCGGAACTGGTACAAGATGGGGCGCTCGGCTTCTTCGGCGAGCAAAATAAATTTACGCAGGGAGCGGGGTTGGCGTTCCCCGAGAATACGGCCTTCCTCATTGGTGATAAACACCCGCATGGGCTTGCCATCGGCGTGACGCGAACGCTCCCAGCGCCGCATCCGCTCTGGCTCCATCAGTTCGGGCTCCCGCTCAATCGCCTTGGCAATCTTATCCAGACTCTGTTGCAGCTCTTTGGGGATAGGGGTGGATTCCTGCCGCTGCTGCAGCAGCGGCAGGCTGCCAACGGCAACCAGCACCACAGAGCTGCACAGCCAGAAGCCGAGCAGCAGTTTGATAAAGAGGCGATTGGGCAGGGTGTGGGTGTTCATTTCAGCCAGATGTATCCCTTACCGCGGATGGTTTTTACCCTGGGGCGACCATCGCTGCGCTCGGGCAGCTTTTTGCGCAGGTTCGACAGGTGCATATCGAGGCTGCGGTCAAAGGGCATCAGGCGCTTGCCGAGTACGGTTTCACTCAGGGTTTCTTTACTCACCAGCTCGCCCGCCTGGGACGCCAGCTGTAACAGCAGGGCGAATTCGGTACCTGTCAGGTTGATAAGGCTCTGGGCGCACCAGGCTTCCTGGCGGCTGGGGTCCAACTTCAGGTCACCAAGTTGTATCTCTTCCTGGACCTGACTCTGCGACGTGCCCGGCTGAGCCCGTCGCAAAATGGCGCGGATGCGGGCCACCAACTCACGGTCGTTGAAGGGCTTGGGCAGATAGTCGTCGGCGCCGATTTCAAGCCCCACGACCCGGTCGATATCATCACCGCGGGCGGTAAGCATAAGCACCGGCGTTTGCTTGTGGTTACGTAGCTGCTTAAGCACTTCAAAGCCATTCAATTTCGGCAGCATCACATCCAGCAGAATGAGATCAAAGTGGCTGCTGACGGCTTTGCTGAGTCCTTCGGCGCCATCGTGGGCGAGGGTGAGGACAAAACCTTCCAGCTCCAGCAATTCTTTTAACAGCTCAGACAAACCTGGATCGTCATCAACAAGCAACAAATGATTCATTTAACCTCCGGGATCAGGACTCCCAGTATAACCAGCCGTACGTCAATGGGTGTTTTACCTTTGTAAGTCTGTGTAAAGAAGCAGGCGGTGCTCATCTTTACACTTTTTTACCCGTCCGACACCCTCGTTGACATTGACCACAATACACTGGGAATTGTCGAAACACACAAGTCCCACCAATCACAATGAGGTGATATATGAACAAGTTAATGATCAAACGTGGTCTGATTGCGCTGGTTGCCGGCAGTGCGCTGCTCGGTGGTGTTGCCATGGCCAATCCCCACCACGAAGGGGGTCATGAAGGTCGCCCCATGATGGACAATATGCGCCATATGTTCCGTGGCCTGGATCTGACCGATGAGCAAAAGACGCAGTTCCGTGAGCTGATGAAAGCCCACAAGGACGAGCGCAAAGCCCAGCGCGAAGGTAAAGATGATGCCGCCCGCACGGCTCATCATGAAAAAATGAAAGCACTGATGAGCGCTGCCACCTTCGATGAAGCAGCGGCCAAGGCACTGATTGCCGAGCGTCAGGCCAAGGGTGAAGCACGCGCACTGGAAGCCATGAAGCTGCAGCATCAGATGTATCAGTTGCTGACCCCTGAGCAAAAAGCCAAGTTTCAGGCCCGTTTTGACGAGCGCAAAGCCGACCGGGAAGAGCGCCGTAAAGAACGCCAGGAAGCGTTTTAAGCCAAGGTACAGCTTGCCCTGACAGGCCGGTGCCTTGCGCCGGCTCGCGTTTCCCGACCCAGAACGGGCGTAGCTGCACAAAATTTGTTATAAGAGAACCACCTGCCTTGTGTGGTTCTTTTTTATGTCTGCTGAAAGAGATTATGCATTCTGGGTTAAGCTTGCCAGCCGCGCGGCGGTGGCAACGGCCCTGACACTGATTCTGATAAAACTGCTTGCCTGGCTTTGGTCCGGCTCGGCCAGTATGCTGGCATCCCTCACCGACTCCTTCGCCGATGCCCTGGCTTCCATCGTGAATTTCATTGCAATCCGCTATGCGCTGACGCCGGCAGACGATGAGCACCGGCATGGCCACGGTAAGGCCGAACCACTGGCGTCGCTGGCGCAGTCGGCATTTATCATGGGGTCTGCCTTTCTGTTGCTGTTTCATGGCGGCGAACGGCTGCTGAGCCCGACGCCACTTGAGCATGCTACCGTGGGTATTTGGGTATCCGCCATTGCCATTGTGCTCACGCTCGCCCTGGTGACCCTGCAGAAAAAGGCGTTGGCCGCAACCGGCAGCACTGTGGTGGAGGCCGACTCGCTGCACTATAAATCGGATTTGTTTTTGAACGGTGCCGTACTGCTGGCGCTGGTACTGGCACAGTACGGACTCTGGTGGGCCGATGGTCTGTTCGCCGTGTTGATAGCACTCTATATCGGTCAGCAAGCCTTTGGGTTGGGGTATCGCTCAATTCAGGCATTGCTGGACAGAGAACTCGATGAAGATATGCGCCTCACTATTGTTAACCTCGCCAAAGAGGACTCCCGGGTAAGAGGCGTGCACGACCTCAAGACCCGTCAGGCCGGTCAGACCATCTTTATTCAGTTGCATCTGGAACTCGATGGCGACTTGCCACTTCGCGAGGCACACCGCTTATCGGACAAGACTTCGGCGCGTATTCGTAATGCCATTCCTGAGGCGGAAATTATTATTCACCAGGACCCGGTGTAACGTCTGTGTTAGTGGATGTGGCCTCGGCGTGTTCTGTTGTGCTGCCAGGAAACCTTGGGTTAACCCGGTTTACGGTTGTGAAATAAATTTTTCTTAACGTATTGATACATTCAGCAATTGTTCAGCAGACTTGGACGATATTCTCCGGCATAGCTCCAGCAATGTCGTGAAAGGAAATCCAATGAACAAAATGAAACTGGCGGCCCTGGCCGCACTCATTGCCAGCACAGGTGCCATGGCTGAAACCGATAAAACCGGTTTTTACGTGGGTGGTGCCATCAATCAGGTGAAGGCCTCCGGTGACGGTGACGGCTCTTCTGATGGCGTAGGTTTTGGTGCTTACGGTGGCTACAACTTCAACGAATGGTTTGGTTTGGAAGCCAACCTGTTTGCCAGTGGCGATCTGGGCGAAGAGGGTGTGGATGTCGGTGCCGGCGCCCTGACCTTTACCCCAAAATTTACTTACCACTTCAATGATACCTTCTCTGCCTTTGCCAAAGTGGGTGTGGCGTCCATGGCGGTGGTGGTCGACTATGGTCCATTCGATGCCGACTACACTGGCTGGGGCGTGACCTGGGGTGTGGGCGTTAATGCGGCGCTGACCGAAAAACTGAACCTGCGCCTGAGCTACGATGAAACCCGTGGTGATTTGGATGACAGTGGTTTTTGGTATGACAACGAATACTACAATGGTGAAATCGACAACGTGAAGATTTCCCAGATCTCCCTGGGACTGCACTACCAGTTCTGATGTCAGGGCGGCGGTGAAAGTGCCGGCCAGGGACGGTGTGATAAGGACGCTTCGGCGTCCTTTTTTCTTGTCTGCTCACAGGCGGAATAAGGTGAAGAGCGCCTTCGAGTGGGTGATAAGCCGTGGATTTTTTTAATCTGGCAAGGGCTCAGCGGCAGGCCTGCGGGGGTGTGATTGATAACCCGAATCTGTGGCTGGATATAACCTAAAGGTTTATTTTTTCAAGGGATAGGCGCTAAAATAGGCAGCTGAAATCAAGGAATAATGGGCAGACACAGAGGGATGCCCAACTCAACTGAAAAAGGATGTCCGATGAAACTTAAATGCCTGTTGGCGTCAGCCCTGATGCTGTGCGCCGTTTCGCCTGCCTTTGCTGCCAAAGATCTCGGTTTTTACGCCGGTGGCTACGTCAGCAACACCAATCTCGATGACAAGATTGGCCCTTTCGATGAATCTGCCTGGGGGCTGGGTGCCTATGGCGGATATAACTTCAACCAGAGTTTTGGTCTCGAAACCAGTGTGTTCGGCACAGACAGCTTTATTGATGGTGTCGACCTGCAGGTCGTGGGCCTGACTTTTGCCCCCACTGTGCGCCATGCATTCAGCGATACCGTGACTGTCTACCTCAAGGGTGGTGTGGTGTATCAGGTGATTGCCAGTGACGACAGCCTGGACGATGACTATCAGGGCACGGGTTATCTGCTTGGCGCCGGAGTGGATATCAGTTTCTCCAGCAACCTGGCCATGCGGGTGTTTTATGAATTCAGTGAAATCGAGCCAGAGCACGATGAACTGAACAATTATTTTGCCAACACGCGCATGGATCACTATGGCGTGGGCCTGCACTGGCGCTTCTGAGGCTGGGCATAATGCCATAAAAAGGGACGCACACAGCGTCCCTTTTCTTTGCTTCTCAAGACCTGCTAATCCATCTCAAGCTCTTTGAGTTTGCGGGTCAGGGTGTTACGGCCCCAGCCGAGACGGCGGGCGGCTTCCTGTTTATGGCCCTGAGTGTGCTTGAGCGCAACTTCGAGCATGATGCGCTCGAAGGTCGGCTGCATATCGGCCAGCAGATCCGATTCCCCTTCTCCGAGACGCCTGTCGACTATATCTCTGAGGGCACTTTCCCAGTCACCTGCCACCACGGCGCCGGCATGATTGATCACTGGGTCCTTGAAGAGCTCTGGTGGCAGGTCCTGTGGCAGTATCTCCTGCCCCGAGGCCATTACCGTAAGCCAGCGGCAGGTGTTCTCCAACTGGCGCACGTTGCCGGGCCAGGGCAGTTGCTGTAGCTTGGCGGCGGTTTCTTTGGCAAGCACCTTGGCTTCAACACCAATTTCCCGGGCGGCGGCGGCCAGAAAGTGGCGGGTCAGTTGCGGAATATCTTCGCGGCGCTCTCTGAGCGGTGGCAGATGCACCCTGATCACATTGAGGCGGTGAAACAGGTCTTCCCGGAATTGACCCTGTTGCACCAGCCGCTCCAGATCCTGGTGGGTGGCGGCAATAATGCGTACGTCCACCTGCACCGGCGAGTGGCCTCCTACACGGTAAAACTGACCATCGGCCAGCACCCGCAGCAGCCGGGTTTGCACATCCAGGGGCATGTCGCCGATTTCATCCAAAAACAGGGTGCCACCGTTGGCCTGTTCAAAGCGGCCCTGACGCACGCCGGCTGCGCCGGTAAAGGCGCCTTTCTCGTGGCCAAACAGCTCAGATTCAATCAAATCCTTGGGAATGGCGGCCATGTTCAGTGCGATAAAGGGCTTGTCTTTGCGGGGGCTGTGTTTGTGCAGTGCCCCAGCCACCAATTCCTTACCCGTACCGGACTGACCGTTGATCAGCACGCTGATGGAGGAACGCGACAGACGACCTATGGCACGAAACACCTCCTGCATGGCAGGGGCTTCACCTATGATTTCCGGCGCCTTGACCGGTTCACTGGCGTGGGCCTGGGGTGCCTGTTCGCTGGCATGGGTAAGAGCCCGTTCCACCAGGGCGATGGCTTCGTCGATGTCGAAGGGCTTGGGTAAGTATTCAAAGGCTCCCGACTGGTAGGCGGCCACGGCGCTGTCGAGGTCCGAGTGCGCCGTCATTATGATGACCGGAATATGGGGGTAATGCAGGCCTATACGCTCCAGCAGCGTTAAGCCATCGGTGCCGGGCATGCGGATGTCCGACACTATCACTAAAGGTTGCGACAGCTCCAATGCCTGCCACAGCGACTCTGCTGCTGCGAAGCTGGCGCTGGTGATGCGTGCGCTCTTGAGGGCTTTTTCCAGTACCCAACGGATAGAGCTGTCGTCGTCGAGGATCCAAACCTGTTCACTGATACTCATGCAGTCTCCTTTTGGGTCCTATTTTCCGGTTTTAATGGGCAGGGTGAGCACAAACTGGGTGTGACCGGGGGCAGAGTCACAGTCGATGCGGCCACCATGAAGCCTGGCGATGTTGTGGGCGATGGACAGCCCCAGGCCAGAGCCCTGTTCGCGACCTGTCACCATGGGGTAGAAGAGGGTATCCATCAATTCCGGCGGTATCCCCGGGCCATCATCAATGACAGATAACATCAGCACCAGTTTGTGGCGCTGGGCGCCCAGGGTGACCTGGTGGCTGGTGCGGGTGCGCACCGTGATGGTGCCGCCGCCGTTTTCCAGTGCCTGTACTGCGTTTTGCACTATGTTGAGCAGCGCCTGCTGCATCTGGTCTGCGTCCAAATCTATGTCGGGAATGGAAGGGTCGTAGTCCCGGATAACGCGGATATTGGCAGGGGCGGACAGCTCGACCAGCTTGATCACCTTTTCGGCGACTTCATGGATATTGTGGGGCAGGTGGGCCGTGGGTTTTTGTGGCCCCAGCAGCTTATCCACCAGGGCGCGCATACGATCGGCCTGCTCGATAATCAGGGTGGTGAATTCCTTGAGTGACTCATCTTCCAGCTCGCGGGACAGCAACTGCGCCGCGCCCCTCAGGCCGCCGAGGGGATTTTTGATTTCATGGGCGAGGTTACGCACCAAAAACTGGGCCGCCTGCTGCTGGGCATCCTGGGTCAGTTGCTGGTGGATGCGGCGCTGCTGATCGACCTGACGCAGCTCAAGCAAACTCAGGCCGGGTTCATTTTCCAGTGGGATCAGGGTGAGATCTACTGTGTGGTGTTGGCCATCGAAGGTGACCAGGCTGGCGGTGTTGACCGTCAATCCCAGCCCCTGACGCACCGCATCGGCCAGTATGGTGGCAGGTACTTCCTGCAACTGAAATATATCGGTCAGAGCTTGTTCGCTGAGGCGATGACTGCCGGTGCCAAGCAACTGCTCGGCAGCAGCATTGGCAAAGCAGGGTTTTAGACCTGAGTCTATGACCAGTACCGCGGTCACCAGGTGATTGAGCAGGTTTTGAGTATCCATCGGGCCTTTCCTGACTGGGTCTGCACCAATATGGTGCACCAATATGGTGCAGTCCGCAAGTGTCAGCAGTGGCCGTTGGCGTGAGTTGGGTTTGATTAACTTATTGTTATAGTTGTTTTTATTTTATCAATTACCCGAAATGGGAACCGCCTTGGGTTGCTGCAACATGGTGGTACGGTGCAAAAACAGGGTTCTACTGCCACTGGATGCAATCGGTTTGCCATTTCGGGCAATCAGTTGCACTTCAATGCTGTGCTCACCCCGGTCCAGTTCGCTGACCCGAAACAAAGGCACGTCCATCGCATCGCCCCATACCTTGCCATCAATGCGCAGCACCCACAGGGCGTTGGCTGGCTTTTCAGGGGTAACGGTGGCCGTGACTTCAAACTTACCTTCGTTGTTGCGAATGGTTTCGTCGGCTTCGGGGGTCAGAATGGATACTTGATATTCGATGGCTTCCACTTTGGTGTCTGCCTTCGGAATGGCAGCGGGTACGTCCAAACGAATTTGATTGGAGGAGGTCTCTTTCAACTCAACAACTTCGGCGTTGGGCTGGGGTTTATCGCTGTAATGAACCTTGCCGTCTTTGTCGACCCATTTATAGACATTTGCCTGAACACTCAAGCTAAGGGCCAGCATGCCAAGAAGGGTAAAGGTGCGCATAAGCCTATCCTGTAGTTTCACATGTGACTAAAGATAGCGGTTTGCGTGCAGAAAGTCGCCAAACTCAGGGTGTTTCTGCACGCCAGCGGATAAATATGACGTCAGAGATAGCTGCAAAGGTACTCGGCAACGTCTGCAGCACGAATTGAGAAGCTGACATCGGCGTCCAGATTGAAGGTGCTGCCTTCAGCGAAGGTTTGCCATTGACTCTCCCCCGGCAGCAACACCTCAAAGGCGCCGCTGATCACCTGCATTTGCTCAGGCTGAGTGGTGGAAAACTCATATTCGCCCGGTAATACCACGCCGATAGTCTGCTTTTGTCCGCCAACGTAGATGGCACGGCTGGTAACCTTACCGTCAAAGTACACATTGGCCTTAAGGGCGACGTTCACGTTTTCCAAAACCTTCATAGTTTTCCTCTCCTTTAGCTGCGATTACTCGAATATAAAGGGCAACGCGGCTACAGGCCAATGAATAATTTGATGCTGTAATTTGATTAGGTTTCGGCCTGCGTAGCGGTCTGGATCCTGCTGGAAAAGTCACTTTCCTTAAGTTGTATTTCATTCCTCTGTTCTAGGATGATGGGTTAATTTAACAAAACCAAAATCAATAAAGGGAGCAACAGCATGGAGACAGGCACGGCGACCAGGGAGGGAGGCCTCCTTGGCAAGTTTTTGAATGGCATCGAGAAGGCTGGAAATAAGCTGCCGGATCCGGCGGTGATATTTTTGCTGGCCATGGTGCTGATTTGGGGTCTGTCGGCGCTGTTTTCCCGCTTTGAGTTCAGTGCCATCGATCCCCGCACCGGCGAAGCGATTGTGGTGCACAACCTGCTGACCGGTGATGCGCTGGCGGGATTCCTCGCCAATATGGTGAAAACCTTCACCTCGTTCGCCCCGCTGGGAGTGGTGCTGGTGGCCATGCTGGGGGTTGGGGTGGCCGAGCATTCGGGCTTTATCAATACCGGCCTGAAGATGATGCTGAAGGTGACACCGGCCAAGCTGCTCACGCCATCCATTATCCTGATTGCCATTGTCAGCCACACCGCCACCGATGCTGGCTACGTGCTGGTGATCCCGCTTGCCGGGGTGATCTTCTACGCCATGGGGCGTCATCCCCTGGCGGGCATTGCCGCGGCTTTTGCCGGGGTGTCCGGCGGCTTTGGTGCCAACTTTGTGCCTTCAGGGCTGGATCCCTTGCTGCAAAGCTTTACCCAGAGCGCGGCGCAAATTATCGACCCGGAAATCGCCATCAACCCGCTCAATAACTGGTTCTTTGCTTCGGCGTCGAGCCTGCTTATTGTGCTGCTGGGCTGGTATCTCACCGACAAGGTGATTGAGCCGCGTCTGGCCAATACCCCAATCGATGGTGATACTTCCAACCTGCCCAGGTTTGACGAAGCGGGCCCCCGCGAGAAGCAGGGCTTTTTGCTGGCCGTAGCTGTGATGGTGGCTGGACTGGTGCTTCTGTATCTGGCGGCAAGCCCGGCGGATTCTCCGTTAAGGGCCAAGAGTGGTAATTTGTCTGACTTCAGCGCGCCCCTGATGCAATCCATAGTGCCGCTGATTTTCCTGCTGTTTTGGATCCCCGGCGCCGTGTACGGCTTCTACGTGGGCACCTTCAAAAAGAGTAAGGACATGATAGATGCCATGTCCAAGTCCATGGGCAGCATGGCCTATTACATAGTAATGGCCTTCTTCTGTGCGCTCTTTATTGCCGCTTTCAGCCAGTCTAATCTGGGTGCTTTGCTGGCCATTGAAGGGGCCGAGGTGCTTAAGGCGTTGGCGCTGCCAAGTGCGGTGACCATAGTCGGCATCATCTTCCTCACCGCCTTTGTGAACCTGTTTGTGGGCTCAAGCTCGGCCAAGTGGGCGCTGCTGGGCCCCATTTTTGTGCCCATGCTGATGCAGCTGAATATCTCCCCCGACCTGACCCAGGCGGCCTACCGGGTGGGCGACTCAGGCTCTAACATCATCACCCCTCTGATGCCTTACTTCCCGCTGGTGGTGGTCTATTGCCAGAAGTATGTGAAAAACACCGGCATTGGCACCCTGATTGCCATGATGCTGCCGTTCTCGGCGGTGTTCCTGGTGGGTTGGACTGCCTTCCTGCTGCTGTACTGGACCCTGGGCTTCCCGCTGGGCTTGCAGGCGAGCTACACCTACGGTCTGTAGACAACATGAGCTAATAAAAACGCCCGCAATCGCGGGCGTTTTTATCAGCAGGGACTCATTGGCGTTTGCGCCAGATACTCATCTCCGACAGGCTGTGCTGGAACTTGCGCTTGGTCTCGCGGATGACGAAGGGCACTTCCTTCACCGCCACCAGTTCGAAGTGGGGAATAAGCGTCTCGGTGAGGCCATCGAGGGTGGTGAAGTTCTCACCGTTCACCTTGATACCGCCCAGCCAGTTGGCCTTGGGGGTGTAGTCCTCAAGCCAGGTGTAAGGTGAGGCAATCACCAGATAACCGCCCGTATTGATGCGGCTGTGAATTTGCTCCAGGAAAGCCTTGGGCTCATTCAGCCTGTCGATAAGGTTGGAGGCGTACACCAAATCATAGCCACTGAAGCGCGGCTTTAGATTAAGCGCATCGCCCTGAAGGAAATCGATTTTGTGCTTCACCTCGTTGTAGCCAAGGCTGGCAAGCGAGGCGGTGCGGTATTCCACCAGTTCGCCTTCGGTGCGAATGGTGTAGCGCTTCTCGCCCTGCTCCTTGAGGGCGTAGGCCTGCTGGATAAAACGGGCGGAGAAATCGATGGCATCTACGGCATCAAAATAGCGCGCCAGCTCAAAACTGGCCCGGCCCACGGAGCAGCCGATGTCCAGAGCCCTGGCGTGGCGCTCAAGGTTGATTTCGGCCAGCGCTTCCTGCACCCCTTTGACACAGAAGTTGGCCACGCCGAAGTACTCGCGGCCGTAATGGAATTCGAGGTACTGGGAAATCAGTTCATCGGTTTCATACACATTCACCTTCACGCCCTCATCCGGTGATTGGCTGGACTCCACGTAGCGGAAGCCAGCATGCTGATAGAAGTGACGGCGAAACGCATAGCGCGAGGCGGCGATGGCTTCGTTGCCGGTGGAAATCCAGCTGCCGCCCTTGATGAGGTTATGCTTGCCATCAAAGGTGGGGGTGGAGAAGTCGTCATACAGCGGGTGCACCCCAAAGCCCGGGAAGCCGTCGATGGCAGTCTCGGTCCATTGCCACACATTGCCCACCAGATCGAAAAAGCGTCCCTGACGGAAACGGTTCACCGGGCAGGATGAAGCGTAGTGGGCCAGATTGAGGTTACCCGGGAGTTCGCGCCAGGCGGGCGCGGCGCCTATGGCGGTCATATCGCCTTCAAGCTCTTGTCTGAGCCAACACCATTCGGCCTCGGTGGGCAGACGAATACTGCGCTCCGTAGTCGCCGCCTTCCAGTTGCAAAAGGCTTTGGCTTCCAGCTGGTTTACTTCCACCGGCCAATTGAGTGGCAGCGGGATTTCGTTGCAGAGATTACGCTGATACCAGCGGCCGTCTCTCTGGCGCCAAAAGCGTGGCATGTCGGCGTTGGTGTATTCACGCCAGGCATTGCCTTCATCGCTCCACCACTTGGGTTCCTGATAGCCACCGGCTTTTACAAAGGCCATAAACTCGCCGTTGGACACCAGTTTTTCGCTGGCGCGAAAATCGTTGATGTGGTGATGGCTATAGCCGTATTCGTTATCCCAGCCGTAGGTTGCATCTTCATCGGTTTTGCCAAGGCTGATATCGCCGCCTTTGACCTGGAGCATCGGATTATCCGGTGTCTCGCCATAATCCCTGCATTCGGGCCACTGCATTGAAGGTGTCAGGTCTTCAAGGGGCAGCTGGCGGATAATCACCGAGGAGGTCTCGAGGTGAATGCGCTCGTGTTCAATGCCCATCAAAATCGCCCAGGCGAGGCTATTTTGGCCGATGGGCAGCTCCAGCGGCATGGTGTCGATACGGCCTTCTATCAGGGCTCGCACCTCATTGCGGTACGCGCGCACCTCATCCACCTGCGGCCAGTCGTAATGGGCATCGTTCAGGTCATCCCAGGACATTTCGTCCACACCAATGGCAAACATGGACTCGAAATGGTCGTTGATACGCTCGTCTATGTACTTGCCCAGCTTGAGCTTATTGATAAAAAAGGTGGCTGTGTGGCCGAAGTAGAAAATCAGTGGATGGCGTAGCGGCTCGGCCTTTTTAAAGTAGGCATCGTCATTGGAAATCAGGGAAAACAGGGATTCATACTGAGCCCAACTGTTTTGGAAATAGGCTTTGATTTCAGCGCGTTTGCTTTGAGAGTCCTCGCCGCTGAGCAAAGGCGTGGGCGGTGCGGTCAGTAATTCCATGGCAAGTTTTTCCCCTGTGCGGATATGGCTGTCGGCAGCCGTGCCAATCAATATAAGTGCTGAGAATGACAGCGAGCCATTACGGCCAGAATGGATGTGCGGATCAGCTTGATAGACCTTGTAATCCGATAATGGCTTTCAATGCTCAGCAATTAACCGGCACACCCACAAAGGCCTGTGCCGAATGGTTAGCCCCAAGGCTTGGGGTCGAGACCCGCACCGGTTATTCCGGCGCAATAAGAGTGGGTGTGCCTGTTGTGTGAAGCGCGTTGTCCCTCAGCTCGATGGCATCAGTGTCTGCCATCAGATACAGGGCGGCGGGCGTTTCACTGACCTTGAGGCTGGCCGCCAGCGCTGCCTTGTCCTGAACATGGGGGATGATCCCAAAGGGGGCCAGCCCCAGCCCCTGTGTGATTTGAAAGGGTACGACCGGCTCGTCGCCACAGTAGACCGCTGAGGCGATGTCCGGTGTCATCAGGATGGCTCCGGCGCTGACGCCCACCAGATGGCCACCTGCCGCTGCGAAGGATTTCAGGCGCTCATCCAAACCACTTGCACCAAGGTGGTGCAGGTATTCAAAGCTGTTGCCACCGCATAGATGAATGATGTCGCAGGCAAACAGCGGCTCATACAGTTCGCAGTCCGGCCCGTGGATAGGTTCGGCAAAAGCGGTTATCTGTGCGCCCAGGCTATCGTAGAGTTCGACTATGGGCTGAAAGTATTCCCGGGTGGGGTCGGCGCTGGAGGCCAGGTAGCCTACGCTGGGATTTTCACCAATGGAAGCCAACCATTTGCCCAGACAGGCCCGAATTTCGTCAGCGCGGGTATCACTCAGTAACAGCAGCGACATCTATTGCTCCTTACTCCTTTACCGTTTGGTGCTGTAGGGATCGTCTGCCAGCAGATAACTCTTCAGCTCGGCTTTATTTGGCTGGCCCTGTAACCAATCGCGGATCCTTTTAAGTTCAGTGTAGGTGCTGTCACCAAACTTGCGGCGATAGTGCTCGCCAAAATTGGCCTGAGTCTGGCTCTGTTTTAAGCGATTTTGCCACTCCTGAGTGACCAGCAAATTCAGGCAGCTGGCAAGCCCCATGGACTTGAGCAGTGGCCATTCGCCTTTATCGAGCCATACGCCACCCACAGCGGCGCTGTAGTCGAGCCTGTGGTCTGTGTCTGTGCTGATTTTAAGCTTACGCATCAGGGTATGGCTCATGGGACAAAACAGCGCCATGGGGCTGTCTTCACTGTCTTCTACGGCCGTAATGGCCTCAAATTCGGTGTCGGGGTTGGCCTGTTTCCAGGTGACAAAGTCGTCAATCAGGACCCAGTGGCCGCCGCAGTGATTACAACGGTGGGCCAAGAAGAGGTTATCGAGCCGGGTAGGAACCAGGCTGCCGTGTTTACAGGCGCTGCAGTGCATCATCAATCCTTTGTATGAGCTTTACGCTTGGGGTCGTTAAATTTGAAAAGCCTTCCCAGACTAGGGGATTTTCAGTTGCCGCTCAAGACCGGCAATGCTTGGTCAGTCCAATGGCAGTGCTGTGCGGCAAAAGGTTTGTTTGAGTACCACGGTCGACTCTATACCCGATACTCCCGGCAGGCTTCCGAGGGATTTTTTGACGAAACGTTCGTAGGCCAGAAGGTCTTTGGCGACGATTTTGAGCAGGTAATCGTGGGCCCCCGTAATTACAGAGCACTCCATGACCTCAGGCAGCAGGGCGACCGCAGTTTCAAACTGTTCGGCGGCCCTGTCGGAGTTTTCGCTGAGTCTGACCGAGGCATAGACTATTACCTCGAAGCCCGCTTTTCTGTGGTTGATGGCGGCGGTGTACCCCGTGATATAGCCTTCCTGCTCGAGGCGACGAATACGCCGCAAACAGGGGGTGTCAGACAGGTTTACCGAGGCGGCCAATTCGGTGATGCTCTGGCGGCCATTGCGTTGCAGTGCGGCGAGGAGCGCGAGGTCTTTCTTATCCAGCTGGCTCATGGTGAGTGAAATTCGATATTGGATGTTTATTTGTTGTTGATTATCACTAATAAGTGACGCTTTGTCGCCAGGCTTTGGTGAAAATACCCTGTTTCTCTGTGCTAGGCTGATACAGGCTCTGCCCGAATGGCTGAGCATGGAGAACGATAATAATGAAACCCATGACACTGAACGTTGAAGCTTTTGATGACTGGCTTCGTACCCGCTTTGTAGAACTGAACAATGAACTCGAACACCTCTATTGGCTGCAAACCGATAGAGCCAACGTGGTTGGCGTGGGTGATGATCTGAAGGCGCAGCTGGAAACCGAGGGGCGCAAACATATTTGCGCCCTGCTGGATGAAGGCAATACCGACGAAGGCTTCGATGCCGCCTTCGATTTACTCGGCAATGTGGGCCTGTATATGGCCGCCTGCCGCCGTCACGAAATTACCGAGCCAACACGGGAGACCCAGTCTCCGCTGGTGGAGGCCTCGGCACTGGCGATGCACATAGGTGCGTCCATCGGCGTAACCCCACGCTTTGCCACCGCGCACCTGACTACCCATAACCTGGCCCGGGATGGCAAATACAAGCGATTTACCGATTTGCACGACGAACGTTTGTTCGTGGACTACAACACCAAGGGCATTCTTGCGTACAAGCGCGCGGCCGATGCGCTGCTGAAAATCCTGCCGCTGGGGGTATCTCACCCCATCACCGCAGACTTGCTCAAGGTCGCCCGTCAGGCGTTGCAGGATGTGATGGACTCAAATACCACCCTGTTCAACGAGCTGGATACCGACCGTTTCTTCTATTGTGTGCGCCCTTACTACAAGCCTTACCGGGTGGGCAGCCAGGTGTATCGTGGCGCCAACGCGGGGGATTTCGCCGGCATCAACGTGATAGATCTGCTGCTGGGGCTTTGTTACGCCAATGAGCCATCCTATTCCCAGATGCTGGTGGATAAGTTCCTCTATATGATGCCGGAAGATCAGGCTATTTTGCGTGACTGCATGCGCCGCACCAGCCTGATGGAGCATTTCCTGGCCGCCACGGGCGCCAAAGAGCAGAGCTGGTATCAGGACAATTTGCGCCTGTTCCTTGAGGTGTGTGAACTCCACGGCCAAACAGCCATTCAGCATCACGACCAGTTGGTACACAAATACATTGCCGAGCCGTCGGTGAATATGCAGCAGCAACATATGTCCAAGGTGACAGCCAGTGGCCCACCGCTGCATGTGCTCATTGGGGCGCTGGAAAAACTCAGGGACAGACGCGCGGCAGCCAAGCGCAGCGATATACGTACTGCCTGGCAGGAAGTGGCGCGATTAAAGGCGACTTTGTCATGAGTGACCAAAAATCAGCATTTTTTCTACCCGATGGCACCTACCTGCTGAGCCACTCGGTTGGTCGGCCGCTTAAAGCGGCCAAGGCGGGATTCGAGCAGGATTATTGGCAGCCATGGTGCCAATCGGGGCGCGAGCCCTGGGGTGACTGGTTGTCTGCGGTTGAAGGGTTTCGCACGGCATTGGGGAAACTCTTTGATGGTAACGCCAGGGATTTTTGCCCACAGGTGAATTTGTCGTCGGCGCTGACCAAGCTGGTGTTATCGCACCCAAGGCTTAAGGCCAGCGGCGCGCGCATTCTGATGTGCGAAGAAGACTTTCCTTCCATGGGATTTGCGCTGCAGCAGGCCTTGCCCCATGCCCGTCTGGAATTCATTCCCGCGGGCGTCGACATCACAGACGCCAATGCCTGGGAGGCGTATTTAACCCCGGGGCTGGATCTGGTGTTTATCAGCCATGCGTTTTCCAATCTGGGAGCCTTGTCACCGGTGGAAGCACTGGTCCCGCGCTGTCGTGAGCTGGGAATTTTGACCCTGGTGGACGTGGCACAGTCGGCGGGGGCCGTGCCCTTGTCAGTGACCGGGCTGGCACCTGACTTTCTGATTGGCTCGGCGGTGAAATGGCTCTGCTCCGGGCCGGGCGCGGCCTACCTCTGGGTTCATCCCGAGCGGCTGGCAGAATGCGAGCCTGTGGATGTGGGCTGGTTTTCCCATGAAAACCCGTTCGAATTCAATATTCACGATTTTCGTTATCATCCGTCGGCGTTGCGATTCTGGGGTGGAACCCCCTCTGTGGCGCCTTACGTGATTGGCGCCCACAGTATTGGCTGGTTTGCTTCCCTGGGTGCTGACAAGGTAAGAGCGCACAATCAGGCTTTGATTTCAATGCTTTATGATGGATTGCACCAGTATGGTGCAGGCCCTTCTCAGGCGCAAAGCCGCAGTGGCACTGCCATTTTACAATTCGGTGACAGTACTGCAGCTGTGATGGCCGCCCTCAATCAGGCCAGTATCAGCGTCGACAATCGTCGCTACGGCATGCGGGTGTCACCGCATCTCTATAACGATGAGGCGGATATACAGCGCTTTATTGCGTGTGTGCGAGGTGCACTGTAAGACGGGTTGCACGGTGGCGGTGACATTGTTGTTTGTGTTGCCGTAAGCCCAAAATAAACGCCCCGGACCTGAGTCCGGGGCGTCTTTTTTATTTTCCGCCTACTTTATCTGCTGACCGCAGATAAAGGGGCGGTTTTGCAGGGTATTACAGGCTGTAATACATTTCGAACTCGAGTGGGTGAGTAGTGCGGTTCACGCGCTCGGCTTCAGCAGTCTTCAGACGGATGTAAGAGTCGATGAAGTCGTTGCTGAACACGCCACCCTTGGTCAGGAACTCGCGGTCTGCATCCAGAGCCGCCAGTGCCACGTCCAGAGACTCGGCTACAGTTGGGATCTCGGCCGCTTCTTCGGCTGGCAGATCGTACAGATCCTTATCCATGGCATCGCCAGGGTGGATCTTGTTCTGGATACCGTCCAGACCGGCCATCAGCAGAGCCGCGAAGCCCAGATATGGGTTGGCAGTTGGGTCTGGGAAGCGGGTCTCGATACGACGACCTTTAGGGCTTGGTACCACTGGGATACGGATAGAAGCAGAGCGGTTACGGGCTGAGTAAGCCAGCATTACCGGGGCTTCGAAGTGTGGTACCAGACGCTTGTAAGAGTTGGTGCTTGGGTTGGTGAAGGCGTTCAGGGCACGGGCGTGCTTGATGATACCGCCGATGTAGTACAGGGCAGTTTCAGACAGACCGCCGTACTTGTCGCCGGCAAACAGGTTAACGCCATCTTTGGCCAGAGACTGGTGAACGTGCATACCTGACCCGTTGTCGCCAACGATTGGCTTAGGCATAAAGGTGGCAGTCTTGCCGTAGGCGTGGGCCATGTTGTGCACCACGTACTTCAGGATCTGGATTTCGTCGGCTTTCTTGGTCAGGGTGTTGAAACGGGTTGCGATTTCGTTCTGACCGGCAGTGGCCACTTCGTGGTGGTGAGCTTCAACTACCTGACCCATTTCTTCCAGTACCAGACACATGGCAGAGCGCAGGTCCTGTGAAGAGTCAACCGGAGCAACGGGGAAGTAACCGCCTTTCACGAATGGACGGTGACCTGTGTTGCCATCTTCGTAGCTGGTGCCTGAGTTCCAGGCGGCTTCTTTGGCGTCGATCTTCACGAAGGTACCGCTCATGTCGGTGCCGAAACGTACGTCGTCGAACAGGAAGAATTCTGGCTCTGGGCCCATCAGCACTGTGTCGGCGATGCCGGTGGCGCGCAGGTACTCTTCGGCCTTCTTGGCGATGGAGCGTGGGTCACGATCGTAACCAGTCATGGTGCCTGGCTCGAGGATGTCACAACGGATGATGGCAGTGGTTTCTTCGGTGAAAGGATCCAGCACGAAGGTGGTCGCATCTGGCATCAGTACCATGTCAGATTCGTTGATACCTTTCCAACCGGCGATGGATGAGCCGTCGAACATTTTACCGTCTTCAAAGAAGTCGGCGTCTACCTGATGCGTTGGAATAGACACGTGCTGTTCTTTACCCTTGGTATCGGTAAAGCGCAGATCCACGAACTTCACTTCCAGGTCTTTCAACTGCTTCAACACATTTTCAACTGACATGCTTGAGTCTCCGGTAGGGTAAAGGGTCTTCCCTTACTATCATTACTTTTGTCGGTGGTGGCTTTTGCAGGCTGCACCGAAACTTGGCACAGATAAAGCCAGTAACGTGCCAAGATGATAACTTGCTGATTATAAGAGAAATGGTGTTTAGCTGGTGACCAGAATGGACAGGGTTTGCACCAAAATGGAGCATGTCGCGCACAATGTTGGTGCGCGCACTGTGGCTGTGCATGATAAAGGTGCAGTCGGGCAAGGCCTGGCTCTCCCAAACGGCCAAAAAATAATCCTGTCCGTGAGGACGCTGCTAGAGTAGAATGGCACGCTTTTTAACGCAAGGGGCTGGGGAATAGTTCAGAAAAACGTCATATTCCCACCCCCGCCGGCAACAAATCCGGCCGTTCCTGGGCGCGCCCACATAGGAACATCGCACACTGAAACAAGATGGTAAGAGGCTAACCGTGTTAGAAAATTTGCGTAACATCGCCATTATTGCCCACGTTGACCATGGTAAAACCACCCTGGTTGACAAGCTGCTCTCCCAGTCCGGCACCCTGGAAAGCCGTGGCGAAGCCACCGAGCGCGTGATGGACTCCAATGACCTGGAAAAAGAGCGTGGCATCACCATTCTGGCGAAGAACACTGCCATCAAGTGGAATGACTACCGTATTAACATCGTAGACACACCCGGCCACGCCGACTTCGGTGGTGAGGTTGAGCGTGTACTGTCTATGGTGGACTCTGTACTTCTGCTGGTTGATGCCGTTGACGGCCCAATGCCACAGACCCGTTTCGTAACCAAGAAGGCATTCGCCCAGGGCCTCAAGCCTATCGTGGTTATCAACAAAGTTGACCGTCCGGGCGCCCGTCCTGATTGGGTAATAGATCAGGTATTTGACCTGTTCGACAACCTGGGTGCCACCGACGAACAGCTGGACTTCCCTATCGTTTACGCCTCGGCCCTGAACGGCTTTGCCACTCTGGATCCCGATGAGCCAAGCGAAGACATGACTCCGCTGTTCCAGACCATCGTTGAAAAAGTATCTCCTCCGGATGCCGACGCCGAAGGCGCCTTCCAGATGCAGATCTCTCAGCTGGACTACAACAGCTACGTGGGTGTTATCGGTGTAGGCCGTATCAAGCGCGGCAGCGTAAAGACCAACCAACAGGTCACTGTGGTAGGTGCTGACGGCAAGACCCGTAACGGTAAAATCGGACAGGTACTGGGTTACATGGGCCTGGAGCGTCACGAAGTCACCAGCGCCAACGCCGGTGACATCGTTGCTATCACAGGTCTGGGCGAGCTGAAGATTTCTGACACCATCTGTGCCGTAGGCAACGTTGAGGCTCTGCCTCCGCTGTCTGTAGACGAGCCAACCCTGACCATGACCTTCCAGGTAAACACCTCTCCGTTTGCCGGTAAAGAAGGTAAGTACGTGACTTCACGTAACATCCTTGAGCGTCTGCAACAGGAACTGGTTCACAACGTGGCCCTGCGTGTAGAAGAGACCGACAGCCCTGACCGTTTCCGCGTGTCTGGCCGTGGTGAACTGCACCTGTCTATTCTGATCGAAAACATGCGCCGTGAAGGTTACGAGCTGGCGGTATCCCGTCCAGAAGTAATCATCAAGGAAATCGACGGTGAGAAGTGCGAGCCATACGAGCAGCTGACCGTTGACGTGGAAGAAGATCATCAGGGCACTGTGATTGAAAAGCTGGGTACCCGTAAGGCTGACATGAAAGACATGCAGCTGGACGGCAAGGGTCGTGTACGTATCGACTTCGTTATCCCAAGCCGTGGCCTGATTGGCTTCCAGACCGAGTTTATGACTGCGACCTCTGGTACCGGTCTGCTCTACCACACCTTCGACCACTACGGTCCATACAAGGGTGGCGACATCGGTCAGCGCAACAACGGTGTACTGATCTCCAACGCTACCGGTAAGGCACTGACCTTCGCCCTGTTCGGTCTGCAGGACCGTGGTCGTCTGATGATTGGCCACGCCGCTGAAGTTTACGAAGGCCAGGTGATCGGTATCCACAGCCGTTCAAACGACCTGACCGTAAACTGCCTCAAGGGCAAGCAGCTGACCAACATGCGTGCCTCTGGTACCGACGAAGCTCAGGTGCTGACTCCGCACATCCAGATGACCCTGGAGCAGGCGCTGGAGTTCATCGATGATGACGAGCTGGTAGAAGTGACTCCACAGAGCATCCGCGTACGTAAGAAGTTCCTGACTGAGAACGACCGTAAGCGTGCCAGCCGTCAGGGCTAATCCCTGATAACGGACCAAAGAAAACCCCCGGCAAGCCGGGGGTTTTTGTTTTTACAGATTTACCTGCACCATTTGGGAGCAGGCATTGCTGTTGTCGCAGACCTGATAGCTGACCGAGACCGGCTCATTTTTGCCGACCTTGAATCTGTCCGTATAGCCGGTGCGGCTGGTTGTGCCAATTTCCACGCCATCGCGCAGCACCCGGTAGTTGCCCGAACCAGTGTCCCAACTGAGCGCCACATAGACACTGCCAAGACGCGACTTGGTGGCCTTGGTGACCGCGAGCTCAATTTCGCCCTGGGGAGGCTCAGGCACAGTCACATCGAAGCTTTGACTGCTGCTGGCGCTGGCACCGTCATCATCGGTCACGGTCAGGGTGACTGTGTAATTGCCCGACTGGGCGTAGCTGTGGCTGGTGTTCGCGCCGTTGCCGGTGCTACCATCGCCGAAGTTCCACTGCCAGCTCACCAACTGGCCGTCACTGTCGCTGGCGCTGGACACGAACTGGCCGGTGGCTCCAGTGAAGCTGGCGCTGAAGTTTGACACCGGTGGCTGATTGGGGGCTGGGGTCGACACATCAAAGCTGCCGGTGAGGCTTAAATCCGAGTAAGCGCTGTAGGCTTTGAGCATCACATGCCAGTTGCCTTCGGTGGCCTGAGCCAGGTCGCAGCTCTCATTACTGCCGTTGTTCCAGGAGCGGCAGTCAAAATCTGAGGTCGACGGCGGCGCGCCGAATTTCACGTACATGTCGGCATCGCCATTGTTGGCGCTGGTGACAAAGCGCAGGTTCTCGGCATTGGCCGGTACCGCCAGGGTGAAATAGCTCTGGGCATCCCTGGCGGCGCTGAGCCCGGTGAGGGCCACGCCATTCTCAAGCTCGCCGGTTTCGGGGCCTGTGCCACCTGTGTTAAAGCCCAGCTCTACCAGATAGCTCGAGGCCAGCTTGGCAAAGTTGAGTGCATGTTCCATGGTGGGGTCGAGCTTGTCCAGGGTATCCTGGGCGGTGTGGATATGGGGGTTGTAGTCGTTGAAGCGTGACTCAAATGGCATGGCAGCCGGGTAGCCCTGATTGTGCCAAGAGGCATGATCCGAGCAGCCATAGCCGCACACATCCACGCCGTAGCTTATTTCGGTATGGTAGGTATCCATCAGCTTGATAAGAAACTGATTCAGGCCCGCATCTGTGTAGTCCTGCATCAGCACTATGTCTTCGTTGCTGCCGTTAAAGCCGGTCATATCCAGCTGCATAACCGCTACTACATTTTGCCCCTGACTGCGGGCCTCGGCAGCAATTTCGGCGCTGCCACGCAGACCCTCTTCCTCGGCGGCATAGCCGATAAACTTGATGGTGCGCCTGGGCTGCCCCTGGCTCATAAAGGCGCGGATCACCTCGGTGATGGTGGCCATGCCCGAGGCATTGTCGTCAGCGCCGGGAGCGCGGGTGGTTTCTGTGGTGTAGCCATTGATGGAGTCGAGGTGGCCGCCAAGAACGACAATCTCATCCGGGGCTTCGCTGCCGGTGAGGGTGAGGACGACCGAGTCCTGACGCCAGTCGGCATGGTCATACACGGCGGCATTGGCCCAGCTCTGGCCCGCGGCCAGTGCAGCCCAGTTGTCTTTCACCCAGTGGGCGGCGTTTTCACCGTGGCTGGTGGTGTAGTAGCGGTTGGTGAATGCCTCCAGGCTGGTGACTGTATCCTTGATATTGCTTGCCATCAGCCGCGGCAGAATGTCGGCAACCCGCGCCGCCTGATTGGGCTCGCCGGGGAAACTGAACGCGGCCTGGCTCACTGGCACCAGACTGGCCGCCAGCGCATCGGCCTCGGTGGCATGCACGCTGAAACCGCCGCAGCGATTGTGCTCTTTGTGCATCAGGGCGCTTAATTCCAGCAGCTTATCTTCGTTGAGGCGGGTGATGAGTTTGCCATGGCTTTCCCGCAGCTGAGGCTGGAGGTTATGCCTTTGCAGCAGGCTTTGCAGACTGTTTCCGGCGTCCTTGTCGGTCATAATCCACAGCTCATCCGCCATGGCACCGAGGGGACACAGCAAGAGTGCCATACTCAGCAGCCGTTTTTTCGTTTTCATGGGTCAGTTCCTTTTTTGATGTTGTTATATGAGAGCGTGACCGACAATCCATTGCTGGTGCCACAGGCGGTCTGTGCGCCAGACAAGTGTGCCGGGAGGGCGGGCAGGGCCACATAAGGCGAAGCGATGATTTTTCGCCACAGCACTAGTAACTGTGGTTAGAATGGCGTTCTATTAACGTGCTGAGTAAAAAAGAAAAAGACACCGGATGGTGTCTTTTGGAAAGGTGTTTTTTATGCAGTTACCGGCGTGCGCCTCGGCGCTTTGCGCCCGCTGCGCTGGCGCCACATCCAGAATCCGGAGAGTGCCATCAGGCAGGGAAAGAAGCCGATAATGCACCAGAGAATGCGGGTTGTGAGGCCACCGAAATCACCATAATGCAGTGGTCTGAAACTGTCGGTGAACTGATACAGCGCCGGTGCCCCGGCCACATCCAGGGTGCTGGTGTGTGCCCCCGATTGATCGTTGTAGCTGATAATTGAGCCGAAGCGGCTTCGCAGCACACCACCATTTTCACGATAGCCAAAGAAATGCACTCCGGGATAACTGGCGTCGGGCAAACGCAGATACGTTGGCACGAACGCGGGCAGTTGGCGGCGGGTATCGGCCAGCAGCGCATCAAAATCCAGCGCCGGACTGTAGTAGTTTTGGCTGATGATGTACTGGCTGTCGTCGTGGCCCGAGAGCTCTTCCTCATAGAAGTGCTCCAGATTCCACCAGGCGCCGGTAAAACCGAGCACCAGGAATATCGGTGCCCCCACAATGCCCAGCATCTTGTGGGTGTCGCTCAGCAACAGGCGCAGTCCCTTATGCCAGCGCAGGGTGAAGAAGGTTCGCCAAAACTGCCGGTGCAGCACTATGCCGGAAATGCCGAGGAACAAAAACAGCAGTGCCATGACACCGGCAATCAACAAACCGGCATGATCCAGCAACAACATGTAGTGCAGATCCAGCAGCCAGTCGGTGATGGCCCAGGTGAGGGACACCGGCGGCGTCAGGAGCGAGCCGCTGGCGGGGTCGAGCCACAGCTTTTGCCAATCGTAGGTGCCCATGGCGGCCACAAACAGGGTATCCGCTTCACCAGTCTGGCCAAATTGCCATCCAAGGATCTCACTGCCAGACAGCTGCTGATTGGCACTGGCCACCAATTGATTCATCGGCAGGCGCGTCCCGGCGCTGGCGTTAACCACTTCTGGCATCAACAGACTGTCGAGCTCTGCTTTAAACACCAGCAAACTGCCCGTCAGTGCGATAACAAAGAGCGGCAGGGCGGCAATCAGCCCCGCCAATCCGTGCCATTTCCACAGTAGTCTGCGCATGGGATTACCAGTTCGCGGTGAAGCTGAGTTTCACTTCACGGCCGCTGCCCGGCAGTACCCGCAGCAGGCTGTCTGAGCCGGAGAAGTAGTCTTCATCGGTCAGGTTGTTGACGATAAAGCGCAGATCGTACTGGTCCCAGCTGTAGGTCAGGTTCAGGTCAACCAGGGTGTAGGACGGCAGGTAAAAGTCGCCTTCACTGCTGTCGGTCAGCACTGCCTGTACGTTGCCTTGCTGCTTGCCGTAGTGATTGACACCGGCAGCCACGCTCAGACCCTCGAGCATGTCATCCAGGTTGTACTTGAGCCAACCACCCACAGCATAACGGGGCACATTGGCGACCCATTTGTCGTGCTCGGTATCGACGGCATGGGTGTATGCGCCGTGGCCAATCAGCTGCAGATCCTGTGTCAGCAGCCACTGCAAATCCAGCTCTATGCCACGGCTTTGCAGCTCGCCGGATGCCGAATAGGTAAAGTTGCCACCGGCATCCACATTGGCCAGTGCAATGTTCTTTTTGGTCAGCTCATAGAGAGACACAGTGGCGTTCAGGTCACCGTCAAAGGCGCGGCTCTTAAGGCCCAGTTCCCACTGCTGGCCTTCTTCCGGATCGAGAACCTTGCCGTTGCTGTCCACATAGGACTGGGGGGTAAAGGCTTCAGAATAGCTGGCAAAGGCTACCCAATCGTCGTTGAAAGCGTAGCTGACACCGGCTCTGGGGCTCAGTTTGGTTTCGTAGTCATCCACATAGGCTTGCTTGTAGCGATCGAAACGGGCGCCCAGTGTAACGCTCCAGTGGTCTCCCAGATTGATTTGATCCTGGGCGTACAGGCCCAGAATGCGATTCTCTACCTTGTTTTCGGGGCCAAACTGATTGACCTCGGTATCGGGGAAGACACTGTAATCGGGCCGGTAGAGATTGATGGTGGGGAAATCACTGCCCAGGGCGCCGCTGGTGTAGAGATCCGATATAAAAATATCCACCCCTGCGGTAAACAGGTGCTCGGTCTCGCCCAGCATAAAGCGGCCATTGAGTCCTGTGTCCAGTGCCCAGGTTTTCCACTGGGTGCGATAGCTGAATTTGTACAGGTTCAAATCGCCGGTGTCGGCATTGTAACTGCTGGGATAGTAGAGATTGTGCCAGTCGCTTGAGGCATCCTGAAAACGCACATTCTGGCGCAGCTGCAAGCTGTCGGTCAGGTCCCAGCGCAGCTCGTAACCCAAACGATAGGTTTCGTCTTTGATGGCGCCGGGATCTTTGATGTTGCCGTAAAAGAGGTCCTTATTCAGCTCACCCAGTGGCGACTGCAGCACCGTCCCCATGGCAGGCAGTGGCATGCCCAGCTGGTTATCGTCTTTTGTGTAGCTGGTGAGCAGGGTCAGCGCGGCATCTTCACCCAGATTAAAGGTGAGCGACGGTGCGATAAAGAAGCGATTTTGTCCGTCAATATGGTCCACGCTGTTGGCCGCTTCGCGGTATGCCAGACCAACACGGCCGAAGATGTCGCCATCGTCGCTCAGTACGCGGTTGATGTCGGCATCCAGCTCCCGGTAGCCCAGATTGCCACCCTGCAAGCTGATGCTGCCCATGTCGGTTTGGGTTGGCCGCTTGGTTACCAGGTTAACCATACCCGAGATGGCACCTGCACCATAAAGGGTGGAGGAAGGCCCTTTCATCACCTCGAGGGTTTCGAGATTCGACTGCTCCACATTGGCACCCAGACCATTGTCATTCAGGCGCAGGCCGTCGAGATAGATGTTTTGCGAGGCATCGAAACCCCGGATACGGAAGTAGTCGTAACCCTGATAGTAACCACCCGGCTGGATCCCGGCCACGTTCTTCAGCGCGTCTTCCAAATGCACGACACCCTGATCATCAAGGAAATTTTTGGACAGGATCTGAATGTTCTGCGGCGCCTTCAGCAAGCTGAAGTCGCCCTTGGTGGTAGAAGGTGCAGTGGCTTTAGTGGTGACGATCATCCTTTCGATACTGATGTCAGAAGAGTCCTGACCATGGGCAGCCATGGCTGACATCAGTGCCACAGACAGCCCGGTTAATCTGAAGAGGCTGGAGCTGGACATGATTTGAGTATCCTCGCGTGGTAAATTCGCAAAGATACTAAACTAAATAAAAATAATTATCATTAATTATTGAGTGTATGCTCAAATAGTGAGACACAGATCCTTTTCAGCTCTCAGTAAGCGGCAATAACCAGCAGTAAGAGTGCGGCAGGTATGAGCCAACCGGAGAGCCTGAGTGCCCGGGGTTTGAGGTTAAGCAGTACACTCTGCCCCATTGCCGCGGGCGCCATCAGGGTAATCAGTAGAATCAGCCCATAGCCGCCATCCAGAGCGATGGCCAAGGCCATTCCCAACGCCAGCACGCCAAGGCCTGCCCCTTGCAGCCTTCTTGCCCTGGCATCCGATGGTGGTATGCCGAAAATCGCTCTGTGGTGGCCAAACTGGGAGGCAGCCAGCAAGCTGAAGCTGCCAAAACACAGTAAAAACAGCGCCAGTGCCATCATGCGGTACGCTCCCTCGCCGGCAATGTTTCCCGGGCGGGCACGATGAACTTACGCCGTGCAAAGAGGCAGGTCATGCCGAGCACAATAAAGAGCAGGTCGGCCGACACCAGTACCCATTGGCCGCTGAGCAGGTTACCCACCAGCCCCTGTGGTGATGTCAGTGTGTTCAGCACCGGCATCAGCAGCGCCAGCAGTGCCGTTATTCCAAGGAGGGCACGCCATACGGCAGCATCCCGGCGCCATATCGCCGTCAAGCCACACAACAGCAAGCCAAGGAAAAACGCCAGCACCTCGTCTTCAGCCCTGCCGGCGCTGTGCGCCGGAAGCAAACGGTTGGCATAGAAAAACAGTACAGTGCCCAGTGGCAGACCGATAATCGCGCTCAGGTTTAGCCCCTCGACCAGCTTCAGACCCCAGGTATTTCTGCGCTTTTCCCTGAGCTTGGTGGCCCAGAGCAGGCAGCCGCTGGCTATCATGGCGCAGCCCATCAATCCCATCACAAAGCCCAGTATTCGCAGCGGCCAACCGACGAAACGAGCGGTGTGCAGTGCCATCAGGGTATCGTGCAGCTGCTGACTGCCGCTGGCGTGGTTTGCGCCGGGATTGAGCAGTTTGCCTGTTACACCGTCGAATACCAGTTGTACCCGCTCGTCGGTAATGTCCCGGCCGGTATCCCGGGTGAAAAAGATGCGGGCGTTGGTGTCACCGGGGTGTTGAACCCGAACGTTCTTGATGGCGGCGGATTCGCCCCACAGCTGGCTTACCTGGGGCAACAGCAGGGTCAGGTCCAGGGTTTCCTGTGGCTGACCACTGGCTTTTTGTTGATCGAATCTGGGGGACAGTTCCTGACGCATAGCTTTGGTGTCACCGTTCCATACGCTGAGGGTGGCCCAGGGCATATACATCAGCATCAGGGTGATAAGCCCGGTATAGGTGATGGTGAGATGAAACGGCAAGGCCATGACGGCGCTGATATTGTGGGCGTCAAGCCAGGAGCGACTGCCCTTGCGGGGACGGAAGCTGAAGAAATCTTTGAAGATGCGCTTATGTATAACAACCCCGGTAATCAGGGCGATAAGCATAAACATGGTGCAGATACCCACCAGATAACGGGCCGTCAGCGCCGACATGTAGTACAGATCGAAATGCAGTCGGTAAAAAAAGTCGCCGCCCTTGGTGTGGCGTGGCTCATCTGCCAGTTCACCACTGCGGGTTATTGGCTGTGAGTGGATGAGCGGGCGTTGGTTTTCCCGCCGTTCAGACCATTGGAATGCCAGATAAGGTTGGCGCTCCTGGGGTACGGCGATATACCAATCCGGGGCATCTGGCACCCGGGCAGATAAAAAAGCCTGCCCCTGCCGCAGATTTTGCTCGAGGCTCTGGTTCATACCGCTGCCCAGCACCTGGCTGTGCAGTTCGGGTGTGGCATAGAGGCTTAACTCGTGGCGGAAGAAGCTCAGGGTACCGGCAAAAAAGACCAGCAGTAACACCCAGCACACCAGCAAACCGGCCCAGGTGTGCAACCAGGTCATGGTGCGAAAAAAGGTCTCTTTCATGGTGCCGGAGCCTCCAGAAACATCAGACTCAGCAAGAGAGGCGCACTTAACAGCAGGTGCAGCATCAGTGCCTTGGTGCCGCTGCGGGCGGCATAGGCGAAGAGTATCCACAGGGCGAAGATCAAAAACGACAGCATCATGCCAATCAAGGCAGCGTCGGCGCGGGACATGGCACTTATTCGGGGGAGCCACAATGGCAGGCATGCGGCAAACATGGCCGCGAGACCATAACCACCCAACATCGCCAACAGGCTGCGACCCATTAATTTGCGGGTGCCGGCAGACAGGATTGACATGGTGACCCCAGAGAAAGACAGAAAAGAAGCCGATCCTAAAAGATTGCAGTTAAATGATAAACATTCGCAATTAAAATTTACAATGTAAATTGTTTGGGGCTGGGGTGGCAAAACCGGTTCGCACTTTATACAGCTTGGGGTTTCTCAAGTTGCTGATGTACAGATATGCTTTAGATTAATCCTTTCTCTTGAAAAGTGGTTTATGCAGAGTGCCCACTTAGCCCGTACCCAACTCTGGATTGTGGCGTTCGCCATTGTGTACTGGCTCTTATCATTGTTAACGGTGGAATATTTACACCGCAGTTACTTAAGGGATTATCTGGCTGAACAACAACAGTGGTTTTCGCAAAAGTTGTCCCTTATCCGGGCCAACATCGAAGCCAAAGTGAATGCTGACATTTTGTTGGCAGACAGTCTTGCAACCATTTTGAGTTTCAATCCCGATGTACCCTTCAGCAAATGGAATCTGCTCGCAGGCCAACTGGCCGACAAGGGCGAGTATATTCGCAGCATCAGCATTGCCCCCAACGATGTGGTGGCGCTGGTGTATCCCCTTGCCGGTAACGAGTCGGTAATGGGGTTGGATTTTCGGGAAACCCCGGCGCAGATGCCTGCGGTGCTGGAGGCCAGAATGTCCCGACAGATCACCCTCGATGGCCCTATTTCCCTTATCCAGGGAGGCATTGGCTTGGTTGCCAGGGCGCCAGTGTTTGCCGATCCCCCTACCAATACCCAATATTGGGGCGTGTGCAGCATAGTGATAGACCTCGACCGCCTGATAAACAGCATCCGGGACGCCGAACTGACTGATGGCATGACGCTGGGCATTCGCACGTTGCAGTATCCCAACACGCGTGGCCCCGTTTTCGTGGGGCAAAACGGTGACTTTGACAATGCCCGGGCTGTAGCTCAGGTGCATTTACTGGGTGCCAACTGGGAGATTGCGCTGGCCGAGCCTGCAGAGCTGAGGTCCTGGGGGGCTACCAATGCAGTGCGTCTTATCGGTTACGGAGTGGCTCTGTTTCTCTTCCTGAGTTTTCTGATGGTGTCCAATGCCTACCGCATGGCCCGTCAGGTGTCATTGCAGGATGCGCTCACAGGGCTGCCAAACAGACGGTTTGCCATGTCGCTGCTCAATAAGCTGATCCAAACCCCCAATGGCCGTTTTACCGTGGTGAATGTGGATCTCAATTACTTCAAACAGGTAAACGACAATTTTGGTCATGCCGCCGGCGATGCCATGTTAAAGGCGGTGGCCACACGGATGCAGTCCGGGCTGCGAAACAGCGATATGGTGGCCCGATTGGGAGGTGATGAGTTCTTGCTGATACTACCGCGGCTGACTTCGGCCGCCGATATCAGCCAGGTGCTGATGAAGGTGCGCCATGCAGCCTGTGAGCAGCCGCTGCACATGGTGGACATCACCCTCAATATCAGTATCAGCATGGGCGCCGCCCGGTATCCTGAGGATGGACAGGATATTACAGAGTTGCTGCATGTTGCCGACAAGGCCATGTACGAAGACAAGCAGCGCATCAAAGGGGAAAGATGATGAAGCTGCCAAGGCTATTCCTTGCTGCATTATTGTTGACGCTGAGCTGGCCCAGTGCCGCCACCGAGCCACTGACGGTGCGTTATGTGGATGCCAGTGTCATGAAACGCAATCCGAACAACGCCTATTTTGGCCAGCTATTGCAACTGGCGCTGGAGAAATCCAAAGCGAAATATGGCCCTTATCAACTGGCACCGCTCGATATCGACATCTCACAGCGGCGCCATTTCAGGGAGCTGAATAACGGCGTTATCAATGTGTTCTGGACCATGACCAATTATCGCCGTGAACTGGATGCGCTGCCGGTACGCGTCCCGCTGATGAAGGGGGTCTACGGGCTCAGGTTACTGGCTGCCAATGAGCATGATCTGGCGACGCTTGCCGGGGTTCAGGGCCTGGGCGATTTCGCGCCCTTCACCTTTCTTCAGGGGCGCGATTGGCCAGATACGCAAATCCTCAGACTCAACCGGCTGGAAGTCTCGACGGACGTATCTGAAGGCGACATGTACGAGTTCACCCGCCGCCACCCGGGCTACCTTTTCCCCAGGGCGGTAACCGAGCTGTATTCAGAAACCGAAAGCCGTAATTTCAGTGAGTTGGCGGGAGAAGAACACCTGCTGATACGTTATCCCGCGGTAATGTATTTCTTCGTCGCCAAACAGGATACCTTATTGGCGCAGCGGTTGGAGTACGGCTTGAAAGCCGCCATGGCAGATGGCAGTTTTGACCAGCTCTTTTACGGCTTTGCCCCCCACAGGATAGCACTGAAGCAGGCACAGCTGCATCGACGTAAGCTGCTGACCCTCGATAATCCCCTGCTGCCCGAATCGGCGATGCCGGCTGAGGTGATGAAGCTGCAGGATGAAGTGATAGCCCATCTCGAGCCGTGAACCGCACGGTCACAAAAAAGCCCCCTCACGGGGGCTTTTTGCCTTCCATGGCGGCGATAAACTTACTGGCCAGCGGCTTCCATGGCGGCGATAAATTTATTGGACTCGGCGATGGAGCGATTCATCTCCTTGATGAGTCCGGTAATGTCTGTCTTCAAGCTGGTAAATTCTCCCTTGATGGCACCAATGGTCTGGGCATTGAGGTTGTGCTTGAGGTACAGCATGTTGTCTTTCATTGATGTCAGTATGGGTGGCATCTTACTTTCAGCGCGACGCATGCTGCGCATCAGCGACTCATAGTTACGACGGGTTTCTTTCAGCTTGGTCTGGCTTTTTGAGCGCAGGCTGGCCTTGCTGATCTCGGCTATTTCCGCCTGCCATTCATCAAACAGGGCTTCGGCTACATCCTCAACCTTGTCGATGCGGTTTGATACCTCGTCTGCGGCGCTCTGGGCCGCCTCATATTCGTCTTTGGCCTTGTTGTAGGCCTTTTCCAGGTCGCCGCCATCGTGGTTCAGCAGGGCCTGCATTTCTTCCAACGCAGAACTGAACTGTTGCTGGGCTTCTTCCTGAGACTCTTTGGCGTCTTTCACCCGGTCAACCATGATGTCGCGCTTGTGATAGCCAACCTTTTCCATGGCGCCATAGTAAGCACTCTGGCAACCACCGAGTAATAAAGCACTGCCAAGCAGCGCCAGCGAGAGAAATTGTTTCATTGCTTGGCTTCCTGTCATCAGTCTGCTTTAAAGCGGGCGGCATCTATGATGGACCACAGATGGGCAATGCCCCCTATGATGGCCGGCACTATCAACCACCAGAGCGCATAGCCGCCGACGGTGATAACAAAGAACAACAGGGCCGCCATGATACGTCCCTGAAGCAATTGGCCAAGGCCGGGAAAAAAGAGGTTAACCCCTGCGGCGAGGACGTTGCCCGCCGATCCTTGTTGTGACATTGAATCGCTCCTTTAACACTTGTAAAGCAGGTATTGTACGTTTTATTGTACGAACATAAACCGTACCTGTGATGAGCGGCAAGAGAAAACCAGTGAAAAATAAGATAGATGTGAGCCTGATACAGAGCTTTTTTCTGGGGGTTTGGCGATTTGTGCTCCATCTTGTCTCTCGCCTGAAAGAAGACCAAATTAATGTGCGCGCAGGGCACCTTACCTATGTCACCCTCTTGTCGCTGGTGCCCATGGTGGCCGTGACCATGTCGGTATTATCGGCATTCCCGGTGTTTCAGGGCATTCGTGGCACCATAGAAACCTTCGTGTATGAAAACATGATCCCCGCCGCCGGTGACACGGTGCAAACCTATATCAACGAATTTGTGAAAAACGCCTCCAAGGGCACGGCCGTGGGGATTGGCTTTTTGGTGGTAGTGGCCATCATGCTGATTTCGGCCATCGATAAGTCTCTCAATGCCATTTGGCGCACCAAAGAAAAGCGCCGTTTTATGGTGGCCTTTTCCATGTACTGGATGGTGCTGACTCTGGGGCCCGTGTTGATGGGGGCCAGCATTGCCGTAACGTCTTATCTGGTGTCCCTGAAAGTACTCAGCGAGGCTGATGTGTATGGGGTGGTGCCCATGCTGATAGAAAAGCTGCCGCTGATGTTTTCCGTTGCCGCGTTTTTGCTGCTGTATATGGCGGTGCCCAATCAGAAGGTGAAATTCCTCCACGCGCTGCTCGGCGCCCTGGTGGCCGCCTTGTTGTTCGAGGCCGGCAAGCGGGGTTTTGCCCTCTACGTCACTACCTTTCCGAGTTATGAGGCCATTTACGGGACTCTGGCGACCATTCCCATCCTCTTTGTCTGGGTGTATCTCTCCTGGACTATAGTGCTCTTTGGCGGTGTTATTGCTGCGGCCTTGCCTGAATACCTGGACTATGACGATGGCGTCGACGATGACGACACCCAAGGCAGCCAGGATGCCCCATCGGATGAAGCTTTGTCATCGCCAGAGGAAAATCCCTCTTCTTCATCAGTCACCAAACCCAAAACCGACAATGACCCGGGTTGAACAGGCTCCGCCGCCGCTCATCAGCAGCAAGTGGATTGCCGTTGGTGATGGCCACAGCCTGCATTTGGCGGAGTATGGCAATCCCGATGGCATACCACTTTTGTATCTCCACGGGGGGCCCGGTGCCGGTTGCAGCAGTGATGATGCCCTGCTGTTCGATGGTCGCCACTGGCGCATCTTGCTGCTTGATCAACGTGGTGCCGGTTTATCCCGTCCCCGTGGCGGATTGGACCACAATGGCCTGACCCAACTGCTGGCCGATATGGAAGTGGTGCGGGAAACCCTGGGTATCGAACATTGGTGTCTCGCTGGAGGCTCATTCGGTGCCACGCTCGGAGTTATCTACAGTGGCCGCCATCCCGACCGCGTTATCGCCCAGAGCTACTGGGGGCTGTTTATCCCTTCCAGTGAGGGTATGGCCTGGCTATACGGCCCGGCGGGTGCCGCCCGACTGTTTCCTGATGAATACAACAGCTTCAGTGCCGGGATCCCGGTAAAGGGGTGGCTGTCATTGCTGTTTGAATATTTCAGTAAGGGGTTTGCGCATGCCAACCAGGCCGTGTCTGAGCGTGCATTCCGCCGCTGGCTGGACTGGGAGCTGGCACTGGCCTATCCCGGTAATCATTTGCTTGGCCCTATCGACTGGCGCTCCCGGGTGCTGGCACTCATTGAATTACACTATGCCCGAAGTGGCTATTTCGACGCAGAAACCGCCTTTGTGGCGGCATTGCCCAACATCCGTGCCCATACCCGCATCCTCCAGGGGGAATGTGATTGGGTGTGCCCTGCCGATATAGCACAGCACTATGGGCCCCTTGGCGCACGACTGGGGCAGGATTTTGAGCTACTTACCGTGGTCGGTGGTTATCACTCCCTTGCCGATGGTCGCATGCACAAGGCGGTGTGCGCTGCCGGAAACTGGATGCTGTCGGTGTGGCATAAACACTGCTGAAGCCTGTGGATGGGATTCAGGGTGCGGCTATGGCACAATCGCCGGGTTTTCCATCAGGCAAGGAATAATCTGTGATTGCATTGATACAAAGGGTCAGCCGTGCCAGCGTCACCGTGGACGGTGAAATCACCGGCGCCATCGAGCAGGGGCTGCTGGTACTGCTGGGGGTTGAGCAGCAGGACGACCGCACCAAGCTGGAGAAATTGGCGCACAAGGTAATGAACTACCGCGTGTTTTCCGACGAAAACGGCAAGATGAATCTCAATGTCTCCCAGGTGGGAGGGGCTTTGCTGGTGGTGTCGCAATTTACTCTGGCTGCCGATACCGGCAGAGGTCTGCGCCCCAGTTTCTCTGGCGCAGGCACGCCAGAGCAAGCCGAGCGCCTGTATGAAGAGTTTGTGGCCCATTGCCGGGCGCAGGGTGTGCCCACCCAAACCGGCCGGTTTGCCGCCGACATGAAGGTGGAGCTGCTGAACGACGGGCCCGTAACCTTTCATTTGCAGGTGTAGCATGACACCAGAACAGATCTTGCTGCAGGAGCTGGCAGACACCTGGCACAGCACTATTCCCCTGAGTGCATTTATGCAAATCTGTCCGCGCAGATACGATGGCATCCAATTTGAAGTCAGTGCCCCCCTCGAGCCCAACATCAATCTGCACCACACCATGTTCGCCGGCAGCATCTATACCCTGATGACCCTGACGGGCTGGGGTATGCTGTGGCTTAAGCAGCGCGAAGCGGTTGTGGAGGGCAGCATAGTGCTGGCCGACGCCAATATTCGCTACCATGCCCCTGTGACCTCGGCACCACTGGCGCGTGTGCGATGGCCGGGCGGGGATCTCAGTGCGCTGGCTGGCGGTAAGCGGGTGAAGCAATCGCTGACAGTCGAGCTTATCTGCGGCGAAACCCTGTGTGCCAGCTTCAGCGGGCTTTACGTCAGCCTACCTGGCCACTGAGCCTGTCTACCCGGTATACCATCCAAGCCAGTCTGTGACTGGCTTTTCTATTTTTTAGAAAGGAATATCTGATTTAATCTGCTTTTTTTCAATTTTGTGGGCTAATACACTGCAACCATCAAGTTACCCCAGTGGGGATATTCACAGTTTCTTGGAGGTCTTATGTCAAAGGTATTAGTGCTCAAGTCCAGCATTCTTGGTGATTTTTCCCAGTCTGGCCGCTTGATTGATGAATGGGTTGCTGCCCGCCGTGCGAGTGGCGATACAGTGACAGTGCGCGATTTGGCTGCCCAGCCACTGCCGGTACTGGATGGTGAAATTGCGTTTGGTCTGCGTGGCGGTGAGAGCTTAAGCCCCCGTCAGCAAGAAGCGCTGGCGCTGTCCGATGCCTTGATTGATGAGCTTAAAGCGCACGATCAACTGGTGGTCGCGGCCCCCATGTACAACTTCAGTATTCCCACCCAGCTGAAAAACTGGATAGATTTGGTTGCCCGCGCCGGCGTGACCTTTACCTACACAGCCGAAGGTCCGCAGGGGCTTGTTCAGGGAAAACAGGCCATGTTGATCACGACCCGTGGTGGTGTACACAAGGGTTCCGGCAGTGACCACGTGGTGCCTTATCTGAAAACCGTACTCGGCTTTATCGGTATCACAGAAGTGGATACCGTGTACGCCGAAGCTCTGAACATGGGGCCGGAAGCGGCAGAGCGTGGCATCAAGGATGCCCGTGACCAGCTGGCGCTGGTGGGTTAATCCCGACTTTCCTTCTCATCATCCTGTTTTTGCCCCTCCTGTTCGAGGGGCATTTTTTTATCGCCGTCGGCCAACATGGGACGACACATGGGACAGCCTTGCCCAGCCGCACTGTACTCTACGTAGCGTACCTTTCTTGAGGCATTGCGCCCCGTGCTGAAGGCAAACCCGGGGGCTTGGTTTTTGGGCGTCTGTGTTGCCATGGCTTAAGCGCCCGCCAGTAAATCCTTGATGGCGCCGCCATTGATGACGGCACTGAATCCCTTTGCTCTGAGGATATCGCATCCTTTCTGGGCGCGAATACCGGCGCCGCAATAGAGCACCAGTGGCACGGCCTTGTCGGCTTGAGCCGATTGCCAATTTTCCAGCGTATCCAGGGGAATGTTGAGTGCTTGGGGCAGATGGCCCTGGGCAAATTCGGCTGGACTTCTGACATCCACCAGGGTGGCGCCATGTTTTACCAGTTGCCAGCATTCGGCGGGCTGAGCGCTGCCGGATAATCTGGCGAGCATTGAATGCAGCATGCTAACCTCAATTCAATTAGAAAAAGTTCATAAAGAGTAATCTGATGAACTGAGAAATGCAATTATCGTGACAGAGCGCTCTTTTTTGGCATTGATAAGGCCTGTCCAATAGCCTATGTCCTATAGTTATTCTTTGAGTTTGTTCTCTACAGGGATGGGCGTATGTTCAATTCTGCCGTGGCTATTCCTGCCATTTGGTGGCAGCAGGGAAGTAACGCCAGTGACCGCCTCACACGTATCCACGACCGCCTGCTGGAGGCCTACCCAGAGGTCGACCGTATAGCCTGCGCACTCTACGATCCCCATACCGATCTGCTGAAGACCTTTATCAACAGTACCCGCAGAGGCGAAGCTATTCACGGCTATCAATATCGTCTGAAAGACAGCCTGTCTCTGAGTGAATTGGCCAGTGCTGCTGAGTGTCGGGTGATCCACAATATTCACGCGACGGTAGCACCTGATAACCCTCACTCAGTGTGGCTGTTGCAGCAGGGTTACCAGTCCTCCTTTACGATCCCTTTGTACGACAATGGCCGTTTTATCGGCTTTCTGTTTTTTGACTCTTCCCGGCTGGGAGCCTTTGATACCCGAAAACAGCGGGACATGTTGCTGTACGCCAATCTGGTCAATATGACTCTGAGCAGCGAGCTTAACGCGGTGCGTATCATTCAGGCCTCGGCCCTGGTTGCCCGCGACTTTGCCGATTTACGCGACTTCGAAACCGGCTCGCATTTAGACAGAATGGCCGCTTATTCCAGGTTGATTGCCCGATTTATAGCGAATGAGGAAGGGCTCAGTGATGAGCAAATTGAGCATATTGCGCTGTTTGCTCCGCTCCATGATGTGGGCAAAATTGGCATCCCGGATCGGGTACTGCTTAAGGCCGGTAGCCTGGATGCTGACGAGCGGTCGCTCATGCAAACCCACGTAGAAAAGGGCGAGAAGATCATCCACAAGATTTTGGGTGACTTTGGTTTGAGCGATGTACCCGACTCGCAGATCATGCTGAATATTGTGGCCTGCCACCACGAGTATCTCGATGGCAGCGGTTATCCCCGAGGGCTAAAGAGCAACGCGATTCCCATTGAAGCCAGAATCGTCACAGTGGCCGATATCTTTGATGCCTTAAGTTGCCAGCGCCCCTATAAAGCCGCCTGGCCGCTGGAGGCGTGTTTTACAGAGCTGGATCGCATGGTGGAGGCGGGTAAATTGGAGGGGCGCTGCGTGGCGGCGCTGAAGGCATCACGCCCGGAAATAGAAGACATCATGGCGCGCCTGAACGACGCGCCATGATGGGATCAGTAATGTTGTGCCAGCGCTTTTTTGGTGTGCTTGGCGACTTTTTTGAAGGGGCTCAGGGTCAGTTTTTTCAGCAGGGGTTTGTATTTTTCGTCACCGCTGCTCGCCAGCACCTTGGCGTACCAGGCATAGACATCCTGGGATTCATTGTCCTGGGTCAGCAAGCGTGGGTTTTCCAGCTCGGCTGCAATAATGTCCATCAAAAATGGCTCGTTATTCCTCTGGTTGGCCATGTAACGTACCGATCTGGCCATGAGTCCTAAATCGCTGCTCTTGAGGCCGTTGGCCAGCATGTTGGTGCGTTGGCTTTGTCCTTCGGTGAAGGTGGCCGAGTTGGTGATCACCGGATTCCAGAGTTCAAATAACTGCAATTCCACAATCGATTTTTTGGCATAGCCGCGCACCTTGCGGTGATGATCGCCTTGTTCAATATTTTTCAGGGTTGTCAGGTATTTGGGGTTTCCTGAGTAGCCGAGGGCTTTCATCAGCCAGGCGCTTTCATCTACACCATCCCTGTCGGTGGCATAGGGCAGGCTTTCAATGAGTCGCTGCTCTACCTGGTCAAAAATCTCGGGGTCATCGAGCCCTGTGAGAACCAGAGTCTCGATGGCCCTGTGTTGGGCAACTTCGTTGTCGCCCTTGAAGATTTCGATGTATTCCGCCTTGGTGTATTCCTTGGCCGCTATGGCCTGTGGTAACCAGGCCATACTCAGCAGTAAAACCAGTGCAACTTTTCTCATGTGTTCTCCTGTCATCCTGTTTGGAGTTGGCTGCGCTATGCCCGCCAGCGTTTAAAAATCAGTGAGGTATTGATGCCGCCGAAGGCGAAGTTATTGCTCATCACATAGTCCGTTTCAAGCTGGCGCAGTTCGCCACGGATATAGTCGAGCTCACCGCAGTCGGGGTCGATTTGTTCAAGATTGATGGT
Organism: Shewanella sp. FJAT-52076; assembly: GCF_019457455.1. NCBI lineage: Bacteria > Pseudomonadati > Pseudomonadota > Gammaproteobacteria > Alteromonadales > Shewanellaceae > Shewanella > Shewanella sp. FJAT-52076. The sequence goes on along the minus strand of NZ_CP080415.1, from coordinate 4,007,713 downwards.
GGGCGCGAACCAGCCCTCGTTCATCATCATAATACTGCACCAGGCTTCCAGCGCGCCGCAGGCACCCAGGGTGTGGCCTGTGTAACTCTTCAGCGACGAAATGAGCATACGGCTGCCGAACACGGCGGCGGTGGCACGGGTTTCGGCCACATCGCCCCTGTCGGTGGCGGTGCCGTGGGCGTTCACATAGCCTATGGCATCGGCGTCCAGCGCGGCATCTTTCAGCGCCAGACGGATTGCCCCTTCCATGGTGGTCGCATTGGGCTGGGTCACGTGCAGGCCGTCGCTGTTGGTGCCAAAGCCGATGAGTTCGGCGTAAATATGGGCGCCGCGGGCCTTGGCGTGCTCCAGCTCTTCCAGCACCAAAGTGCAGGCGCCTTCGCCTATCACCAGGCCGTCTCTGTGTTTATCGAATGGCCTCGGCGTCAGCTCAGGGGTGGCGTTTTGGGTGCTGGTGGCAAACAGGGTGTCGAACACCACAGCTTCGCTGGGGCAAAGTTCTTCGCCGCCACCGGCCAGCATGGCGGTTTGCATGCCGTACTTGATGGCTTCATAGGCGTAACCTATGCCCTGGCTGCCAGAGGTGCAGGCACTGGAAGTGGTATGAATGCGGCCTTGAAGACCGAAATACACCCCCACGTTGACTGCCGTGGTGTGGGCCATCATGCGAATGTAGCTGGTGGCATCTATGCCGGACATATCGCCTGTATCAAGCATGCGGCCAAAGCCAATCAGGGGATCGGTACTGCCGGTGGATGAGCCATAGGCTATGCCCACATCGCCCGAGGTCAGAAAGTCGCTGCCAAGCAGGCCTGCATCTTCCAGCGCCAGTTCACTGGCACGGGTCGCCATCAGCGACACCCGTCCCATGGAGCGGATTTTTTTGCGCGAATAGTGGGAGGGCACTTCAAAGTCGGTCACGGGCGCGGCCAGACGGGTGTTGAGGTTATCGAACCTGTCCCACTCGTCCATGCGCATTACCTTGTTTTGCATGGCCTTAAGGCTTGTGGCAATCGACGGCCAGTCATGGCCGAGGCTGGTAATGCCGCCAAAGCCGGTGACCACAACCCGGCGGCTCACAGCATGCCTCCATTTACCGAAATCACCTGACGGGTAATATAGGCGGCATCATCGGACATCAAAAATCCCGCCAGCGCGGCGATTTCTTCCGGCTTGCCCATGCGGCGCATCGGCACCAGCTGGTCGACCATGTCGGCGGGGAACTCGCTCACCATGTCGGTTTCAATCAGGCCGGGGGCGATGCAGTTAACGGTGATCTTGCGCTTGGCGAGCTCCAGCGACAGCGCCTTGGTAGCGCCGATGAGCCCCGCCTTGGAGGCACTGTAGTTTACCTGACCACGGTTTCCGGCAATGCCGGATACCGATGCCAAAGTGATGATGCGTCCGCCCTTACGGCTTTGGATCATCGGCATCACAGTGGGCTGCACCACGTTGTAAAAACCGTCGAGGTTGGTGTGGATTACGCTGTCCCACTCATCATCTGTCATGGCCGGAAAGGCGGTGTCGCGGTTGATGCCGGCATTGAGCACCACGCCATAGTAGGCGCCGTTTGTGTCGATATCGGCCTCGATGGCGGCGCGCACGCCAGCGCGGTCGGCCACATCGAATTTAAGCAGGCTGACCTTCACGCCAAGGGCGGCAATCTCGCTGCATGTTGCTTCGGCGGCATTCACATTTGAGTGGTAATGCACTGCAATATCATAGCCTTGAGATGCAAGGCGCAGGGCAATGGCTTTGCCAATGCCGCGGCTGGAACCTGTCACCAGGACTCTTTTAGTCATTGTTATGCTCCTGTGCTAGATACTGTTGGATGAGCCTTGGCTCTCACGAATATAGGCGTCTGTGTCCTGAGGCTGAAACACATTGACGTTGGCCTCGGCGACTTGCGTGGCGCCGTGGAAAATGCGGCAATCGAATACCGCAAGGCCGGTGTCTTCCTGATAAAGACGTTTCACTTCAGTGGTGTAGGTTTCGCCCTTGGCAAACACTGCAAGTGGCATGGACAGCTTGCGCGACCCCAGCAAAAAACCAACCTGAATGGGCTCGCCCCGCAGGGTGGCCTCGACCCCGGCGAGCGCCGCAATGCTCTGGGCCATGTACTCTATGCCCACATAGTTGGGCACGCCGCCCAGCGCCTCATTAAAATAGGGGCTCGCGTCGCTGATATGGGTGGCGGTGAGCAGGCTGTCGTGGCCGTGCTCCAGCACCTCGTCAATCAGTACCATGGGGCGGCGATGGGGCAAAAAGGTTTCCACGTCGATGCTGGAAAGCGGCGCGCCATCCCAAAGCTTGTCAGTCATGCAGGCCTCCACGGCTGAAAATCAAACTGGCATTGCTGCCGCCAAAGGCAAAGGAGTTGCTCATCACATGGCGGATGGGGCCTTGGTCAGCCTGGGGTTTGCTGGAAGGCATAGGCACCAGCGGTAACTGAGGGTCGTTGGTGTCGGCCATGCCATCCCACACCTGAGGTGGCAGGCTACGATTGCCTTGGCTTAACAGCAGCACGCAAAAGGCGGCTTCAATGGCACCTGCGGCGCCGAGGGCATGGCCGGTAAGCGGCTTGGTGGAGCTGCAGGGTGGCAAATGGCCTTCAAATATGGCACAAACCGCGCGGCTCTCCATGGCGTCATTTTTCGGCGTGGCGGTGCCGTGCAGGTTAATGTAATCGATGTCGGATGGCTTAAGGCCTGCGTCTTTGAGTGCTGCGCCCATGGCATCGATGGCGCCGCGTCCTTCTGGATGAGGCGCTGAAATATGATGGGCATCGCCGGACTCGCCGCAGCCACTGAGCAAAACCGGGCCGTCGCCGCGAACCAGGGTAAACAGCGCCGCGCCTTCACCTATGTTGATGCCATCGCGATTGGCACTGAAGGGATTGCAGTGGCCTTTGGACACAGACTCCAGCGCATCGAAACCGTTGACTGTGAGGCGACAAAGACTATCGACGCCGCCCACAATCACCATGTCGCACAGCTTGGCGTTGAGTAATCGCTTGGCGCTGGCAAACACCTTGGCGCTGGACGAGCAGGCGGTAGAGAGTGTGTAGCAGGGGCCATCGAGTTCAAAGTACTGACGCAGAAAGTCGCTGGTACTGCCAAGCTCCTGCTGGAAGTAATGATAATCGGCGGGGAATTCACCGTGCTCGGCGTGGTAGGCCAGGGCCTCTTCGCCCTTGGCAATGCCGGAGGTGGAGGTGCCGAGCACCACGCCGATGCGATCTTTGCCGAAACTGGCGATAGCCCGGGCAACCGTGGGCGCGATCTGCATGGCGGCTGCCAGCAACAATTGGTTGTTTCGACAATCAAATTGCGCCATGGCGTCGGGTAATTGCGGCAAGTCTTGTGTCACTTCGCCCACCAGGGTGGAGCCAGTTGCCAGCAGGTCGGCACGCAGCACCATACCACTGATGTCTCCAGCAAGGAGGCGCGGCAGGATCTCGCCTGCACTCATCCCAAGGGGAGTGCATAAACCTGTGTCTGTGATGGCTATCTGAGTCACTGTGTTTTTTCCTAAACTTTACAACTGAAAATGCACCTGCCCGGGTCAAGCCAGGGGGGTTATTTTCAGCTTCATCCCGGCTGAAGGCATTTCGAGTATTATCGTGGCGAGCCAGGGTTCCTGATGACTGTAACTGATGTGCACTATGCCGCCATCTTCCGGTGATGTCAGTATCCTGCATCGACGCTGAGGGCAGCTTTGTTCGCTCACCTGCCCACCCGACAGGGCGGCATTGAGCTCCTGTTCGGGCCAATAAATAAGTTGCAGCAGGGCAATCAGGTACTCGGCCCGGAAATTGTCACCAAGCAGCACACTCTGCTCACTTATCAATTGGTTGCCATCAAAACTTACGTCAAAAAGCGGTTGCCCCATGGGCGCCAAACCTACCACCGACAGGCGCTGGCCATCGAGTTCGAGCTGGCTTAAGAGTTCGTGGCGTTTGCCATTAATTTCTATGCTGACTTTCTGGGTCTGGCTCTGATTCTTCGGTGTTGGCGCTGGCGTTGTTGCGGGTGCCTTGGGAGCCCGTTGCGGCTTTGGGGCGTCCGGATTCTCCTTCAACTCCTTTGCCTGTACGGGGAGGGGAGCCAAACAGTAATTAACATTGGTGGACAGGCCGAGACAGGTTTGGCGCAGCAACAGCTGAGTACAGCCGGTGGCGGCCAAAAGCAGGAAACATGTCAGCAGCAGTCGTAATTTCATTAAGCCATCCCTTGAGCGTCGGCCTTGGCCTCGCGGCACAATTCTACCACCATATTCAGGCGTCTTTGCGATTCTTTCACGAAGGGGTTTTCCGTATCCCATGCGTATCCGGCGAGGATGGAGCAGATCATTTGCTTGATGGTGGGGTTGGGATTTTCAAAGAAGATCACTTCCTGAAAGGTGCCTTCGTACCAGGCCTGCACATAGGTGCGAAAACAGTTCACGCCTGTCATCAGCGGCTTGGCATATTCGCTGTCCCAGTCGACCTGTTCGCCATTCAGTTGCTTAAGCAAGGTGCGGGCGGCGAGTGAGGCGGACTGCATGGCAATGGTCACCCCGGAGGAGAACACAGGGTCGAGGAACTCACCTGCGTTGCCAAGGAGGGCGAACTTGTCGCTGGCAAGCTGGCTCACAGTGGCCGAATAGCCCTTAAGTTCGGCGCACTGTTGTACCACAACCGCATCTTTCAGCAGCTCTTTAAGGCCCGGCTCTTCGCGCACCACCTGCATCAGTTTGTCTTCCAGGCTGCCATCAAGGCGCGCCAGCAGATGGGGCTCGGCTACCACACCCAGAGAGCAGCGGCCGTTGCTGAACGGGATCAGCCAATACCAGATGTCTTTGTGTTCTGGGTGGACGCTTATGAGAATCTTATTACGGTCGAAATTGGCATCGCTGATATTGTCTTCGACGTGGGTAAAAATCGCCATCCGTGACGGCAAATTAGAGGGGCGCTCCAGATCCAAAAGCCGTGGCAGCACCCGGCCAAAACCACTGGCATCCAACATAAACTCGGCTTTGACCTGATAGCTGTCACCCGCTTCAGTGCTGACAAAGAGGCTTGGCTTGCCACTGATGTCGATGCGCTCAACCGTGTGGCCGTAGCGGATTTCCACGCCCTGGGCCTCGGCTGTATCGGCCAGTAGCTTGTCGAAGTTGCCGCGCTGCACCTGGAAGGTGGTGCCATGGCCAGCGGTGAACTTGTCGGTAAAGTCGAAGGTGGTGTAGGCGCCATTGCGACGGAACGCCGCGCCATTCTTGAACTGGAAACCGGCGGCATTGACCGCCTCCAGCATGCCGGCCTCTTCGATAAAGTTCATGCAGCAGGGCAGCAGGCTCTCGCCAATGGAAAAGCGCGGGAAGTGTTGCCGCTCCAGCACCAGCACCCGTTTACCGACCTTGTGCAGCAGGCTGGCGGCAATAGCGCCGGAGGGGCCTGCGCCGATAATCACAACATCCACAGCCATATCGAGCGGCTTGCTATTTCCAGAGTGCATCTAGTTCAGTTTCCTTTTAAACGTGTGAATGAGGGGCGAGAGAAGCAGGGTAAAGCCAATCCCGAGGGCCAGCGTGAGGCCAAAATAGTGTATTGCCGGGGTGTTACTGAGTGCCAGCAGACCAAAGGCGAGGGTGGTGGAGCTGGCTGACAACAGCACCGCCAGCATGACTCTGTGGCCATCTTCCCGGTTTTCATCTTTGGCGAAAAACAGGCTGTAATCCACGCCTATGCCAAATATCAGCAGCAGTGCCAGTGCATGGAATAAAGTCAATGGCGAACCCAGCAGCCCCAGCAGCGACAGGCTGAGCAGTGCCGCCAGCGCCGGTACCGCCACCATGGCAGCGGCAAGTTTCCAGGGGTGACGCAGGGCAAACACCCCAAAGGCGATAAAGAGTGCCAGCGCCAGCAGCCACAGGGTGGTTTGGCGATACTCTCCCATCAATTTGGAGATGTCGCCCACCTTATCGACCAGGGTTACCCCCGGCAGAGTCGCTACCGCTTGGTTAAGTGCCAGTAAGTTCTGAATGCCGCCAAGCAGCACCATGGCGCCCCATTCCCGGGTAGCTGATTCTGGAGCGCTGGCATCTTTTGCCGTGGGCTCAAGCAGCAGTGGCTTGAGGCTCGCCCCCAGCGCAGTGGCAAAAAAGGCATCCGCTTCGATGGGCGTTTGAGCACCGGCCTGGTATTTGGCCCGAAGCTCTGCTTCGAGCTCAGGCTCCAGCCCCAAGCGCGCGACTATGTCGCCAAGCCTTGGGCCATAAATTTGCTGTTGCAGGCGATAGTCCTCCAGCTGCCGCGCCCTGGATGGCAGGTAATCGGCAAGGTTGACATGGCTTTGCAGCAGTTGGTCTTTTTCGGCCTGAGCGAGCACAGGCGAGAGGGCTTCGAGTCTTTCGAGCAGCGCCTGCATCGACTCGGCCCGCACCAATAAAAACTGATTATCCACCCCGCCCGAGAGCAGGGTTCGAACTTTGGCTTCTTCGGCCATCAGCGCGTCCGAGCCCTGCTGCAGGCTGCGAATATCATCGCGGGTTTGCAGCTTGCCAAGCCCAGCGGTGCCAACAAAAAGGATGACCATGCCTGCCACGGCCAGCGCCTTGGGGCCTGTGGTTTCGAACGGCGAAAGAAAACGAGAGGCCAGCTTGATGGCCGAACCTGAGCCCTGAATACGGCTACCCGCCAGAGCCGGATAGGCAAGATACAAAGTCAGATATGCGCCGATAAGGCCGCCGCCGCAAAAGGCCGCAACCTGCTGCATGCCCGGAAAAGGAGTGAAGCCCAGCGCCAGATAGGCGAGCACGCTGGTGGTCAGAGCCAGCGTCAGTGCTGGCAGAATGCGGCTCAGTGTTTGGCCTGCGCGCTCATTGCGGCCGATGCGCTCGGCATAAAAATGGAAGCTGTAGTCGATGGCAATGCCAATCAGCGAAGTGCCAAACACCAACGTGAGCAGGTGTAATTTGCCGAAAATCAGTATGGTAAAGAGGCTCGCGCTCACCATGGCGCTGGCAAGGGTAAGGCTTGCCATCAGCAGCGGCATCAGTGAGCGGAAGCTCTGTAGCACCAGCAGCACCACGCCAGCAAGCGACAGTGAGCCAATCAGGGATACCTCGGCCTTGGCGCTTTGGGTGGCCTCATGGGCGTGGAACAGGGCGCCGGCCTTTAGCAGGCTCAGCTGCTTGCCCTGGTTTACCCTGGTGAAGGCGGCATTGATGGCTTCGAGCTGAGCTTCCTGCGCCTTGGGACTGAATACGCTGTCTTTGCCCTTGGCCATGATGATGGCGGCAGTTTGGCCGCCTGAGTTACCAAGCAAGATGCCGTCTTCTTCAGAGAGGCGGTGGCCCTTGCCAAAGCTCTGCATCAGCGCCGGAAACAGCAGCAAAGGGTCTTCGCTGATAAGCTCGCTGCTGGCAAAACCGAAGGCGCTGTAGAGGGCGATTTCGGCCTGCTTGATGAGCACATCGAGCTTGCCGTTTTCCAGCAGCGTGCGTTGTGATTCGGTCAGTAGATTAAAACGAGCCGGAAAGTAGAGCCGGTAAATTTCTTTGGGGTCCAGTTCGCTGCCGCTGCGTGTTGACGCGAACGCGGGGGAAGCGGCAAGTTCGGCCATCATGGCCTTGGCGGCTTCGATGGTTGCGGCTTTGTCTTTGCCTGTCAGCACCAGATAGCTTTCGTTGGCGAGCCGGGTCTCGAGACTGTCAAGTGCGCGGCTGGTGAGGGCATCCTGCTGCAAATGGGGCAGCATGGCGAGAATGTCGGTTTCGACCACATCCCTGTTACTGAGGGTTTTAACGCCGAAAACGACGGCTGCGGCGAGCAACAATAGCCAGAGCACGAGCCTGAGCCCTGCGCGGCCTGCAGTTTGTGGCTTATCTGTGATTTCGCTTCCCCCAAGCACCATCTAACTTATTGCCCCGACTCAATTTGCGCCCTAAAAACCTGCAGCTCTTGGTCTGACAGCGGCCCGCTTTGCTGGGCGCTGAAGCGGATATCGCTGACATCGCCGTTGGGGCTGATAAGTTTCAGCCGGTCTGTGCTGGCGCTGGCACTAGCACCTTCAGGGCTTGCCTCGCTGACAAAACTGCCCTCAAGCTCAATGGCGGCAAACAGCGCCTTGATGTCGTCATCTTTTGGAGTGAGGCTGAGTTGCCAGCGATTGTCTGTCATGTTTAAGGTGAGCGAAAAATGCTGCTCCAATTTGGCCACATCGCCGCCCATCATCGCCTTGACCAGCATGGGCATTAAAGTCGCTGGGCCCGCCTTGGCATCCACCTCGGTTTGCTGCCACAGACCTTCACTGTCGCGGCTCAGCATGCGGGTTTCGCTTAAAATCAGTAAATTTTCAAAGGGCTGGCTTTGTGCCCACATCAGCCCCTGCTCGGGCGAGAACACGAAACTGCCGCGGCTGACCAGCGGCCGCTTTAACGCCTTGAGGGTGCGGGTCTGTTCAAACTCGCCGCGCACCGCGCCCTGTGGCTTAAGGGCCGTGCTGAGCGCCCCGAGATTGACGTCTGTGTTCTGGGCAGTGTCTTCTGCCTGCACTGGCAGCCAGACCAGCACGGATGCCAGTATTCCAACGCAAAACTTAACAATCAGCCCCATAGATACCTCTTTATGCGCTCAGCGTTAAACATTATGGCGAGCTTCAGCCGAAGCTCAGGCGTCTGCTTCGCCCAGCAGTGGGCGAATTTTGGCTTGAAATACCTCGGGCGTGACAAAGCAGAGTTCGTTATTGCTCATGTCCACAGCGGCTTGAATGGTGTAGCCCTTGGTAAGCCGCTCGCCACTTTCGGCATCCCGCACCTGATAGTTAATCCGTAAGCGGTTTTCCCACTCCACCAGATCGGCGCTGACGCGAATTTTCTGCCCGAATGTGCTGCTGCGAACATACTTTATCTGCACATCCACTATCGGCCAGGCAAAGCCGGATTCCTGCATCTGGCGGTAGTTGTAGTCGAGTTTGTCCAGAAGTTCACAGCGGACAATTTCGAAGTAACGCAAGTAGTTACCGTGCCAGGTTATCTGCATCGGATCCACATCGTGGAAGGGAATAATGATTTCCGTCTCGGCGTGAAGCAGAGATTTCATCGGCACACCTCCCACTCGGCGGCCTGAATCCGTGCCAGCGTCTGGCGCAGTGTGGCTTCGAGTGGTCTGTCTTCGGTCACCAGAGGGCAGGCCTCGCTGACCTGGGCCAGGGTCTTGGCCACGGAAGCGGTAAGTGACGACTCACACAGCTCGCCCTGACGGATGCGCAGGCGCATGCCCTGCGCCATGGCGAGCAATGCCGCCGCGGCCACCTGCTCGGTCAGCTCCAGCACCCGCAAACAGTCGCGGGCGGCAATGGTGCCCATGCTGACTTTGTCCTGGTTATGGCACTCGGTGGAGCGGGAGAATACGCTGGCGGGCATGGTCAGCTTGAGCGCTTCGGCGGTCCAGGCCGATACGCCAATCTGCACTGCCTTGAAGCCGTGGTTGATGGGGCGGCGGGCACCTTCGGCGCCTGAGAGATTTGCAGGCAAGCCATTGTTAAACTTGGGATCCATCACCAGCGCCATCTGGCGATCAATCACATCGCTGATATTCGCCACCAGGTTCTTGAGGCTGTCCATGGCAAAGGCGATATGGCCGCCGTAGAAGTGGCCGCCGTGGAGAATGTGCTCGCCCTCGCCGTCGACAATCGGGTTGTCGTTGGCGCTGTTGAGTTCGTTCTCAATAAACTGGCGCAGCATCGGTTGGGCGTCGGCCAACACGCCTATGATGTGGGGCGCGCAGCGGATGGAGTATCTGTCCTGCAGCCGGTCGGAGTTGCGTGGATGCTCGTGGTGGTTGAGGTCGTCACGGATCCAGGTGGCTACCTGGCTTTGGCCCGGATGGGGCTTGGCGGCAAACAGAATATCGTCGAAATGGTTGGAGTTGCCCTTGAGAGTCAGGGATGCCATGGCGGTAATGCGTGACGACAGGCGGGTCAGGTAGTCTGCTCTATCAAAGGCAAGGCACGCCAGCGCCGTCATCACCGCAGTGCCGTTCATCAGCGCAAGGCCCTCTTTCGGGCGCAGCTTCAGTGGGGTGATATTCAGCTTCTGGAACACTTCACTGCTGGGCACACGTTCGCCGCGGTAAAACACGTCGCGCTCGCCAATCAGCACTCCGGCGAGGTACGACAACGGAGTCAAATCGCCGCTGGCGCCCACCGAGCCTTCTTCCGGGATAACCGGGCAGATGTCTTCATTAATCAGGGTTTCAATGCGCTCGAGCAGCTCAAAACTGACGCCGGACTTGCCGATGGCAAGTGAATTCAGGCGACAGGCCATAACAGCGCGGGACTGCATGGGCGTCAGCTCGCGGCCCATGCCGCAGCCGTGGAAGCGCGACAGGTGCAGCGGCAGCTCGTGCACCAGATCCAGTCCTACAGTCACAGTGCAGGAGTCGCCGTAACCCGTGGTGACGCCGTAAACCACGCCTTCTTCGGCCAGCAGACTGTCGATAAAGCGGGCGCCGCGCTGGATGTATTCCACGTATTCCTGGTCGCGTCTCAGCTCAACCCTGGCGCCTTTGGCGATGGCGACTACCTGCTCTATGGTCAGGGCGCCGTAGCCAAACTTAACAGTCTCTTTCATTTCAGTTGATTGGTTAGTCATTTTACCGTTCCTGTGGCGTCTGCCCGGGCCCAAAGCCTCATTGGCCGCGGCGCCAAAAATCGAAAAAGTTGAACCACTGCAGTGGCTCTTTGCGGGCGTAGTGCTCAAGCCTTTCGGCATAGCGCACCACCGCGTTTTGAATACGTTCACTTCTGCCGGCTCTGGGGCCTTTGAGGGTGTCGGCAAAGGGTTCCACATGCACCCGGTATCGGCCCTGCTCCCGTAGGCAAAACATCAGAAATACCGGACAGTCCAGCAGGCTCGCCAGAATAAAGGGTCCTTGTGGGAAAGGTGCCGTTTCGCCAAGGAAAGGCACTTCCACCACCCGGCCAGCATTGCCGCTGGCGGTGCGATCCCCTGCTATCACCACCAGTTCGCCAGCGGCGATTTTGTCTGCCAGCATGATGGAAGTTGATGGGTCCAGCTTATTGATATGAATGAGGTTTAGGTCGCTGTCCGGGTTGAGCTGCTTCAGCACCTTGTTAAAGTTTTCGGCGTTGGCGGTCATCACCATCACGTTCACTTTCACCTTGCGCTGGTGGATGGAGATGGCGCGGCAAAGCTCAAGGTTGCCAAGGTGCGATACCAGGAGCACACCGCCCTGGCCGCGCTCCAGCATGTCTGCCAGCAGCGCCCTCTCGGGGAAATCGACTTCGCTCAGTTTAATCCGGTCACACCAGGCATCGATACGGTCAAGGGCGGCATTGCCAAAGGCGAGAAAGTGCCTGAGGCTGTGGCGCCAACCGACCTGTGGCTGCAGCGCTGGATGGTTTGGCTCCAGCGCCTTTACCCGCTCCAGAAACTCAATCGACGCCTTGCGGGCAGCGCCGCCGGTCATAAAGAAGTACGCAATCACCGGATACATAATGGCGCGGCACAGCCAGTGGCCACCGAAGCGGTAACTTTCGGCCAGAAGTTTAATGCCCCAATAGCTGCCCCGCTCGCTGATGGACGACCAGTGGGCTTGCTTTCTTCCCCGGCCAAGCAGGCTTGGCAGGCGTTTGAGCATGCCAAAGAAGAGTTTGGTGTGCAGGGCGCTGATGCGCACGTTGTCAGCAAAGCCCTGAAAATGACTGACGCCGTCCTCGGGGTAAATCACCGCTGTGTGCACATGCACCACATCGACACCGCGCCAGTAGAGCTTGACCAGTACTTCGATATCAAAATCCATGCGCTCGCCGAGCTGCTCGCTTAAAAACAGCGCTTCGGTTGCGGCCAGCGGATAGACCCGAAAGCCGCACATGCTGTCCTGAATATCGAAGCTCAGGGTCTCGACCCACACCCAGAAATGGGTGATGTAGCGGCCATAGAGGCGGCCCTTGGGCACAGAGTCATCGTACTGGGGCCGTCCCGAAATCACTGCATCCGGGTGCTCGTTGGCGGCGCTTAACAGTTTTGGAATGTCATTGAGGGTGTGCTGGCCATCGGCATCCACCTGCAGCGCGTGTGTAAAGCCTGCTTTGTAGGCGGCACGCAGACCGGTCATCACCGCCGCGCCCTTGCCCCGGTTAAAGGGGTGGTGCAGCAGAGTCACCCATGGGTATTTGGCATCGAGGGCCATCAGCAGATGGCAGGTGGCCTCGTTGCTGCCATCGTTGACCAGAAACACCGGCAGCCCCAAAGGCTCCAGCGTTTCCAGGGTGCGCTCGATGGCATGGGTGTGGTTGTAATTGGGGATGACGATAGCGACGCGCATCAAGAGTCCCCGTGGGCGGCAATCACTATCCGGCCTGAGCCGAAGCGGCGCTCGCCATCGCTGTAGGCGAAGGTGAGTTTGCCCTTGGCGGCGTTGTTGCTTATCTGCAAATCCACCTCGGTGCCGGGCAGCATCAGCTGCTGAAACTTAAGCACTTCAAGGCTTGCCACGCTGGCATCATAACCAAAATGTTCGCAGCCAAAACGCACTGCCCAATCGAGTTGAGTCACCCCCGGTAGTACGCTTTGCCCCGGGAAGTGGCCCTTGAAAAACGGCAGGTCAGCATCGATGGCGAGCCTGAGTTTCAGTTCAGTGTCTGTATCTTCGCGCGCCAAAACCTGTGGCAGCAATGACTTAATCATGGATGAACAGCTCAATCAAAGTTTGGTGAACGCGCTTGCCCTGTTGATTCAGTGGCAGCTCGTCGGGGTAACGCCAGCGCCTTGGCAGGGTGACCCGCTCAAATTCGGTTAACAGATGCGCCTTCAACTGGTTGTTGAGGGCAAGTTTGCCCTCTTCGGCCAGCAGAGCCTTGCCTTTGTCCGACAGCTCCACCACAGCGCCAAGCTGGGTGCGTGGCTCGGTCAGCAGCACCAGTACGGCGCGGCTCACCAGCGGATGGCTCTCCAGCAGGGCTTCCATCTGCACCAGCGACAGGCGCTTTTCTTCAATTTTGACAATCCGGTCCAGCCGGCCTTGCAGTACAAAACGGCCATTGTCATCGATGGCGATTTTATCTTCACAGCGAAGGGTTTCGGCGGGATTGTCGAGATAAGGCGAGCGCAGCAGCAGGGCGCCATCGTCGGCGCGGGCTATCTCAATGCCGGGAAAGGCCTGCCATGCCTCGGTAGCCGAGGCTTGTCTGCGCCAGCCAATGCCGCCGGTCTCTGTGCTGCCGTAGACCTCGATGGGCAGGCTACCATAAACCTTCTGGATGCCGCGGGCGGCGTCTTCACTCAAAGGCCCCCCCGATGAAAACACCAGGCTGGGCGAGTGAAATTGCCGCTCATTATCAAGGGCGTCCGGCAGGCGGCTTAACTGCGCCGGGCTACTGATAAGGCACAGGTTTGGCAGCAGTGCCGTGTAGTAACTCAGGGTCTCGGGGTATTCCACCAAATCGCTTAAAAACGGCCGTCCGGCTGCCAGTGGCCAGAGAATTTTAAACAGCAAACCATAGATATGCTGGTGGGAAACGGTGGAGATAACACTGCAATGGGGCAGGGCTGAGGCAAAGGTGGCCTCGAGGGTGCTGACTTCGACGTCGAGCTGTTCGAGGGTCTTTTTCACCGCCTTGGGCTCGCCGCTGGAGCCTGAGGTGTATAAAGTCAGGCTGCCGCTGGGCGTGGCATCGGGCCAGGCGGCCGGTGGTTGGGCGGTTTCTTTTTTCAGGGCAACCCAGTCGTGGCCTTCACACAGGGGCACATCCGAGAGCACGGCATCGAAATTCTGGGTGAGCTGACTTAAGGTGCCGCTTTGGGTGTTGGGTGGCAGTACCAGCTCTTTGCCCGCCAGCAAACCGGCGCAAAGACCGATGGCGAACAAGTCGGAGCTTTCGCAGGAGAGTAACCAGCGCTGTTCACTCTTGTGGCTGAGGGTTTGCCACAGATGATGCACCTGGGTGGTAAACAGCGCCCCGGTAAGAATATCGTGGTGATTGAAGCTTATCAGCTGCTGGGCCGCCGGGCCGCGTGTCAGGGCGTTGTAGAGCAGAGACGTCATCGCGATGCTATCCACATGTCAGGCACCTTTTTTCAGAATAAAGGTGCGGTACAACCACTCCCCGCCAGCCAGTATGCCCATCAGAATGTAGGCAATCAGGCCGTTGTACAGGGTCCAGATTTCCAGGCTGGTAAAGTGGGCGGTATAAAAGGCCATGCCGCCATTTACCACAAAGAGCAGGCACCAAAGCGCCGTGACTTTTCGAAGATAAGGTATGGCTTCATCGGGCAGGTCCGGCTCGCCGAGGCGCGCCAGCCGCTCCACCATGCTGGGCCCGCGCAGCAGTGACTGGCCGAACACCCCGAGCATGGTCAGGTTAATGACTATCGGGTAGTAAAGCAGCCAATCCTGGCGTTTGGCCAGCAAGCTGCCGGCGGTAAGCAGTACCCCGGCCAGCAGCGGCAGTGCCATGGCTTTGAGTTGCTGGCGCTTTAACACCAGCCGCAGCAATAGCAGCAGACACAGCATACCTGCCAGCACGCCGGGAGGCAGGTAATTCAGCCCCAGCCAAACCGCCAGCGGGTAGACGAGCAGCAACGCCGCCGTCAATACCTCAATAACCCGCATCAGCCCTGAACCAGAGCCTCGATGGCGTTAACCACATCTTCCACGGTGCGCACCGATTTGAACTCTTCGGGCTTAATCTTTTTGCCGGTGAGCTGCTGCAGCTTGATCACCAGATCCACCGCATCGATGCTGTCCAGATCCAGGTCCTGATACAGGTTGGCTTCCAGGCTGATGGCATCGGCGTCGATTTCAAAATCGTCCACCAGAATGGTGGTCAGCTTTTCAAGAATTTGCTCGCGATTGTCCATAGCCTTACTCCTGACCACGCTGGGATTCGATAAAGCTGGCAAGGGTTGCCACGCTGTAGAAGTGAGCCTTGGTCGCGTCGGAGTTGGCTTCAATCTTCACATCGAATAGCTTCTTAATGGCCAGACCCAGCTCGAGCGCGTCGATGGAGTCCAGTCCCAGGCCGTCGCCGAATAGCGGCGCGTCGGTTTCTATGTCAGCAATGGTCACGTCTTCCAGGTCGAGGCAGTCGATGATCAGCTGTTTGATTTGGTCGTGTAATGTCATAATTCTATTTCAAGTCTTTGTTTATAATAGTTTTCCATGTCCCTGGTCAGTATTCGCGCCATCCTGGCATCTCCTCCTTCCTCGGCCTTATAGTCCATGGCGGAGATGGGCGTTCCTACCTCTACCGTCATGCCAATGGTGCGCCGGGGAATTTCCCACCAGGGGTCCTGCTTAGTCAGGCCAGGGGGCTTGGTGTGCAGCAACACAGGAAGTATGTCACTGCCGGTACGCAGGGCGATATTGGCCGCGCCGCGCGCAAAAGGGTTTATCTGCTCGCCAAGCACGGTACGGGTGCCTTCGGGGAAGATAATCAGATTGGTGCCGCGGCCGAGTACATCGCGGCAGTCATCCAGCAGCAGCTCGGCGCCGCGGTTGGGAATATAACCCGCCGCCGACACCACGCCGCGCATAAAAGGGTTGCGCCAAAGCCCCTGCTTTACGATGCAGCCTGCGTTGGGCATCAGGCTTATCAGCACCACCACATCAATCAGAGTGGGGTGGTTGACAATCACCAGCATGGCTTCGGCATTGGCGAGCCGCTCCACCTCTTTGGTTTCCAGTTTTATCACGCCCGCCGCCGACAACATGTGCACAAAACCGCGAAACATCAGGTGCACGGCTTTTTGTACCCGCTTGATACGAACCTCGGGTTTGCCGGGCCAGTATTTCAGCAGCGGTAAGATGGTCAGCGAGCTTAACAGGCCGCCGAGGCCAAAACAGATGTAGCACAGCATGCCACCCAGCCAGCGCGGCACATAGGCAAGCCCGGTCAGTCGGTGCTGACAGGGCGAGCGGCGCGCAAGCTTCTGGGTGTGCTCAGTCATGACTCAGGCTCCAGTCGAAACCGGAAAGGTGGCCCTGACAGTTTTCGCCTTTGGCAAGGCTTGCCAGCAGTTGGCCGTAGCTCATGGGTTCGAGCTCGGCTCCTTTGGACAAGGTCAGTTGCGGCTTGCCGCAAGACGCTGGCGCCAGCACCATGCCCAGCGCCAGTGGCAGTTCAAATTCTTCGGTGTAGTCGTTATAGACGGGCGGTACAGGATCATCGCCAAATACCAGCAGCAGCGGGCTTGGATCTTCACACAGCTGGGCATAGGCTTCCACCATCGCCTGCGATAGGCTCTCGGTGCCGGCGGCGACTGAAGTCGAGGCGGCGCGGTTTTCGCTGAGAATGCCAAACAGGCCGCTGGCGGTATTGTGCACCGACTGGCTGAAACCCATGGGAGATAACGGCTCACGGATGATGACGCTGTGGAGCAGGTCTATGGTGCGATTGAGCTCGCCGTGGCGTGAGGCAAATACGCTGCGGCATTGGGAGGCGGGTTCGCACTGGAAGGCCACATCGAGCATCATGCGGCTTAAACGGCTGAAGCGACGACGCTGCATCGCCGGCACCTGAGGCAGCGCCGGCGTCACAGTACTGTTTGGTTCAGAGAGTGTTTTTTGCCAATCGGCCCAGCTTTCCCTGTCTTGATAAGCCGGGGACCATCCGCCCCACGCCATCACGCTGAAAGTTAATTGCACTGCATTGCCTCTGACGCTGTAGCCAGACGTCGTAAGTTATCCATCACTTTAGCCGCATCGGGCAGGTATTGTTGTGGCTTGTTCTCAGGCGGCGGTTTGCCTTTCCGTCCGTCATTTTTTGGACTGATTATTCTATATCAAAACACCTTGATAACAGAAGCCCCCGGAGACCGCATGGCATCCGGGGGCACACTGTTAAAATCGGTGGCGTTATTGCAACAATGGCCGCAGTTTTTTCAGCGCGGCTTTCACTTTGCGGCTGTTTGTCGGGCCCATGCGGATCATGAGTTTCTGTGCTGGCGGCAGCGCTTCGAGCTTGGGATCGGCAAACTTGTAGTTGACGCTGAAGGTTACCAGCTCGATGGGCGCTTCGATGATGGGCGCTGCCAGTAGCTGGTCGATAGCCTTGAGGCTGCGTTCTTTGAAACTGACATTGCCGTAACCCAATTCATCGAAGGCCTGCTCCAGCATAGGGGTCATCTGGGCATAGGTTTCCAGCAGTTTCTCTTCATTTAAATTGGCAATGTAATTGGCGTACAGGTCGTAGCGCTTGTAGCTGTCGGGATTCAGATAGGTCTTGGCGGTAATTTCACTGACGGTGAATTTCGCTTCGGGGCCCTTTAGTGGGCTTTGTTTGCGTGCCAACTGGCCTTCGGCCAGGTTATCCATAAACACCACGAAGTGGCGTACCAGATCCTGCTGAGCAATGATGGGTTCGACCGGCAGACTCCCGGCCAATACAATGGCTTTTTGGGTAGCAAAAGTATCGCTTTCTGCCAGCTCAGGAATGGGATCCACAGTGACTTCAGGTATTGCTTCTTCGGGTGTATTGGTCACAGGTTGTGGTTGAGACTGGGCCTCAGGCTCCGGCTCGGGTTCGATTTCCGTCACCACAGGTTCGGGCAGAGGCGTGGGCTTAGGGGCTTCTGTCGGCACGTCGACCACAGGAGCAGGCTCGGGCGCGTGGGTGAAATACATCCATAAACCGGCGGCAATGGCTATCAGGGCCAGGATCAGCAGGGCCGACAGACGGTTGCTGCGCTGGGAGGTTTCTTCCTGCGGGGTGATTCTGTCTTCGGGATTGACTTGCATCTTGGTTCCTTGTTGCTACTGACCCGTGAAACATCCATTGTCCCAGTTCGCCGGTCGATGTCCATAGCCCAAGGCTGAACAAAAACAATATTTAATGCAGACGACTAAGCCTGTACGTATTGTTCGCGGCCGCCAAGCCAGCGCTCGATTATGGCATCCACATTGTCGGGGGCCAGGCTCATCAGATGACGTGCCAGTTTCTGGATGTGGGGAATAAGCGCCTGATCCCGAACCAAATCGGCCACCTTCATTTGCGCAAGCCCCGTCTGGCGGGTACCCAGCACTTCGCCGGGGCCACGAAGCTCCAGATCTTTTTGGGCAATCACAAAGCCGTCGTTACTTTCCCGCAGCACCCCGAGACGCGCCTGTGCGGTAAAGCTGAGCGGCGCCTTGTACAGCAGCACACAGTGGCTGGCCACCGCACCGCGGCCAACCCGGCCCCGTAACTGATGCAGCTGGGCAAGCCCCAGCCGCTCGGGGTTTTCGATGATCATCAAACTGGCGTTGGGAACATCCACACCCACTTCAATAACCGTGGTGGCGACCAGTAAGTCGAGCTTGCCCGCTTTGAAGTCTGCCATAATGGCCTGTTTTTCGGCGCCCTTCATCCGGCCGTGCACCAGACCTATGCCAAGCTCCGGCAAGGCCTCTTTCAGGCCCTCGGCGGTGTCTTCGGCGGCCTGACATTCGAGTACTTCCGACTCTTCAATCAGGGTGCACACCCAATAGGCCTGACGCTTGTCCTGCAAGGCGGCCTGACGCACCCGTTCAATCACATCCAGCCGGCGGGTGTCGGGAATGGCAACCGTGGTGACGGGCGTTCGCCCCGGCGGCAGCTCATCAATAATCGAGGTGTCGAGATCCGCATAGGCGGTCATCGCCAATGTGCGTGGGATGGGGGTGGCGGTCATGATCAGCTGATGGGGGAAAAAGCCCTGCTGAATGCCTTTTTCACGCAGCCCCAGGCGCTGGTGTACGCCAAAGCGGTGCTGCTCGTCGATGATGGTCAGGGCGAGGCGGGAAAAGCTCACCTGCTCCTGAAAAATGGCGTGAGTGCCCACTATCATCTGCGCAGCCCCTGAGGCGATATCTTCCAGCGTTTGGGCGCGGGCCTTGCCTTTAAGCTTGCCGGCCAGCCAACCGACTTTAAGCCCCAGCGGCTCAAACCAGCGGGCAAAGTTGGCGGCGTGTTGCTCGGCCAGGAGTTCTGTGGGTGCCATCAAGGCGACCTGACAGCCATTTTCGATGGCCGCCAGCGCCGACAACGCCGCGACCAGGGTTTTGCCCGAGCCCACGTCACCCTGCACCAGGCGCATCATGGGGGTAGCTTTGGCCATGTCGGCATGGATCTCTGCAACTACCCGTGACTGGGCATTGGTTGGGGCAAATGGCAGGCTATCAAGAAAGCGGGGGATAAGCTGACCTGTGGCGGCTAGCGGCTCGGCGGCGTCCTGATTGCTGCGCTCGCGGATTTTCAGCATGCTTAAGTTGTGGGCCAGCAACTCTTCCTGCACCAGCCGCTGCTGCGCCGGGTGCTGGCCTTGCTCCAACTGCCACAATTCGGCATCCGCCGGGGGCCGGTGCAGGGTGCGCACGGCATCGGCCAGGCTTAAACGGTTGGGCTGCAACGACTCCGGCAGCAGCTCCGGCAGCCCGCCTTCTTCCAATTGCTCCAGCGCCTGCTCTGTGAGCCTTATCCAACTGGCTTGCTTCAGGCCTTCGGTGGTGGGGTAGATGGGCGTCAGGGTGTCGGCCAGGCTCGGCGACTCGCTAGGCGCAGTAAGCTTGTATTCCGGATGGATAATTTCCAGCTGATGCTTACCGGTGCGGATTTCCCCAAAGGCGCGGATCATCATCCCCGGCTGCAAGCCATTCTTTTGCGCCATGGAAAAATTGAAAAAACGTAAGGTCAGGCCGCCGCTGGCATCGCGCACGTTGCAGGTGAGCATGCGCTTGCGACCATTGACGATTTGGCTGGAAATGACTTCGGCTTCGACGGTGGCAGTGGTGCCTGGGATCAGCTCGTTGATGGCATAGATGCGGGTTCTGTCTTCGTAACGCAGCGGCAGATGAAACAGTAAATCCTGGACGGTATTAACCCCCAGTTTACTGAGTTTTTCTGCCACCCGGGCGGCCACGCCCTTGAGTTCGGTTACGGGAACAAGATCCAGTCTTTGCAATGCCTTGGCACCGGATTACTGTGAATTTATACATATACTAACAGAGAATCTTTTCGGAGCAACTTAGAGCAAACTGCTTCACTGCGGCGCCTCGAGCCACTTGCCCTCGGTTATCTGGGCAGAGCCAGGAAGTGCCTGGCAACGAGTCCCCTGCGCCTGGTCACATCAGCGCCAAAGGGTACTCCGCCAATGGGTGAGTTTGCGTGGTTAAGCAATGCCTTGCTGCAGGACTTTATTCATTGTTCCAGTAATGAAAAAGAGCCCTAAGGCCCTTCTTTCATGTAGGCAACACTTACTGAAACAGATCGTCAGCCGTGGTTTCCGGTGCCGTGGTGTCGTCTTCGGCGATTGCGGAATTGGCGTAATCTGTTGGCACTGTGCCTGCGGCAAAGTATTCAAATCCGCTGGTGTAATCGGTACGGCGGCTCAGCTTGCCCGAGCTGTAATCGATACGGGCAGAGACAATGCCTGCAGGGACCGGCATGGGTTTTTCTGGCGTGTCAGCAAGGGCCATAAACATAAATTCGTTCCAGGCTGGACCTGCGGTTTTCGCGCCCGCTTCCGCCCCGGAAATCTGGTCTTTGGCGCCGTTTGCGTTCCAGGCAGTACGGCCAAGCTCGCGGCCATGGTCGTCAAAGCCCACCCAAACCGTGGTCACCAAATCAGGATTAAAGCCACTGAACCAGGTATCGCGTGACTCGTTGGTGGTACCCGTTTTACCTGCAATATCATGGCGTTTCAGCAAACGAGCGGCGCGCCATGCGGTACCATTCCAACCAGTGCCCTTACTGAAGTCTCCGCCACCCCAAATCACGCTCTTGAGCGCTTCGGTGATAAGGAAGGCATTTTGCTCGGATATCACCCGATTTGCGTAACGGGCAGCGGGATCGCCACATTGAGTTGAAGTACCTGTTTCGATTGTTGCATCCAGCATGGCTGGCGGCACAGAGGCTTCGGTGATCGCCGTATCCTCAGGCATCTCTTCCGGTACTGGTGCTTCGCAAGCCAATGCTGGCTGAGTCTTTTCGATCAGGTTGCCGGTGGCAGACTCGACTCTGTCGATAAAGAAAGGTTCAACCAGGTAACCGCCGTTGGAGAACACGCTAAAGGCCCTGACAACCTGCAGCGGCGTGACTGAAGGAGAGCCCAGTGCCAGTGATTCATTGCGTGGCAAATCATTGGGGTCAAATCCAAAACGGGTCAACAGCTCAACAGTTGCATCTATGCCTGAGTAGCGGAGTGCTCGGACCGCCATCACGTTAATCGACTGCGCCAGCCCTACCCGCAGACGGGTGGGACCCGTGTAAGTGTCCGGCGAATTTTTGGGACGCCAGGCCGTGCCTTGGCTCAGGTCAGGTTTGTTGATGGGGGCATTGTTGATAAGCGTTGCCAGGGTATAGCCTTTTTCCAAGGTGGCGGCGTAGATAAACGGCTTGATGTTAGAGCCAAGCTGGCGTTTGGCCTGTGTGACCCGGTTGAACTGGCTCTGACTGAAGCTGTAACCACCCACCAGGGCGCGGATAGCACCATTGTGGGGATCGAGTGACACTATGGCACTGGATACTTCCGGCACCTGGGATAATTGCCAGTCTTCGCCATTGTGGCGGATCCATACACGCTCGCCGGCCATCAGCACATCGGTGGCCGTTTTGGGTGCAGCACCCTGACGGGTGTCACTGATAAATTTGCGCGCCCACTGAATGCCTTGCCATGGCAGGGTGACAGTTTCGCCGTTGTTTCGCAGGACAGTGGCCTGTTGCTCCTGCACATTGATGACGGCTGCGGGTTCCAATTCCTGCACAGATGCGACTTTTTGGAGGGCACTGACAATGGTATCTGTTGCGGGTGCCTCTTCTTTCCAAAGCACCTCAGCTGCGCCACGATAGCCATGGCGCTCGTCATAGGCGTATATGTTGTTACGCAGCGCTTTTTGGGCTTTTAGTTGTAGTTCAGAATCTACCGTGGTGTATACGCTATAACCGCCAGTATAGGCCTCTTCTTCACCATACTTTTGAATCATGTAGTCCCGTGCCATTTCCGAGACATAAGGTACATACAGGTCTATCTCCGCGCCATGATAAGAGGCGGTGTTGGGTTCGGATATGGCCAGCTGGTATTCGCTGTCGTTGATATAGCCCACTTCGCGCATCCGCATCAACACAATATTACGGCGATTGAGCGCTCGTTCGGCGGAGGTAATGGGGTTCAGTGTTGATGGAGCCTTGGGGAGACCGGCAATCACCGCCATTTCGGCGAGTGACAAATCTTTCAAATCTTTGCCATAGTAAACCTGCGCCGCTGCACCCACACCATAAGCACGCTGACCCAAATAGATGCGGTTTACATAAAGCTCGAGGATTTCATCTTTTGTGAGCAATTCCTCAATGTGAAAAGAAATAAAGATTTCTTTTACTTTGCGGATAATAGTCTTGTCTCTGGTAAGAAAGAAGTTACGCGCCACCTGTTGGGTGATGGTACTGGCGCCCTGTTTTTTCTCTCCGGTAGCAGCAAGCACAAAGGCGGCACGAATGATGCCAATGGGGTCTATCCCCTGATGTTCGTAAAAACGTGCATCCTCGGTGGCCAAAAAGGCCTGCAACAATGGCTTGGGTACGTCTTCAAGTTTCATTGGAATACGACGTTTTTCGCCGTATTGAGAGATAAGCTTGCCGTCCTGGCTGTATATCTTCAGCGGTGTTTGCAGCTGAACCGTTTTAAGGGTCGTAACATCAGGCAGGTCAGGTAAAACATAAAAATATGCCGCAATAATAGCGCCTACTCCGAGTAAGGCTAAACTAAAGAGGGCAATGAGAATACGTTTTAGCCACTTCACCAGATAATTCCAAAATAGTTTACGAAGGCCACAGTATATAAGGGCAAATGGCTAGGGTGAAGTAAAAAGCAGCGTCAAAAAATTGCCATTTGTAAAACCTATAAACATTCTATACAAATAAGTATAACGAGTTGATTTTGTGCTACTCTATCTCTGCAACCTAAAACTAAAGTGACAATGGACTATGCTTTCAAATCTATGGAAGCGTCAGGCTCCGCAGATGGTGGGGATCGACATTGGCTCCCATGAAGTCAAGGCGATTCTGCTGAGCAAGACGGCTGATGGTTATAAAATTGTAAGTCACGCTGCTGTTCCCGTGAAAAAGGGAGCCGTGAACGATCACGATATTCGTGATGCTGCGGCCGTTGTTGACTGTTTGCGTCAGCTCAGGCGTGCCCTCCCAAAGAGTTGCAAATTTGCAGCTGTTGCGGTCTCTGGGTCTGCGGTGATGACCAAGGTGATCTACATGGATGCTTCGCTCAGTGAGGCTGAAATGGAAGCGCAAATTGAGATCGAAGCCGATAACCTTATCCCTTACTCTCTCGATGAAGTCAGCATCGATTTTGAAACCCTGAACGTTAACAGTATTGACCCCAGCAAAGTCGATGTGCTTCTAAGCGCTTGTCGAACAGAGAATATCGATGCCCGGGTGGATGCGCTCGATGAAGTTGACCTTGAGACCAAGGTAGTCGATATCGAGGGGTATGCGCTGGGCCGCTCGGCAGAGCTGATTTTTGGCCAACTTCCAGAAGGAGCGAGCCAGAAGATTGTTGCCTTGGTCGATATTGGTGCCAACATGACCACCTTTGCTGTTGTCGACCAGGGTGAAACCGCTTTTACCCGCGAACAGGCCTTCGGTGGCGAGCAATTCACCCAATCTATTTTGTCTTTTTACGGCATGTCCTATGAACAAGCTGAAAAAGCCAAAGTAGAAGGCGATTTGCCCCGGAACTATATGTTCGAAGTGCTATCTCCTTTCCAAACACAGCTTTTGCAGCAGATTAAGAGAACACTGCAAATTTACTGCACATCCAGCGGAAGAGATAAAGTGGATTACATAGTGCTGTGTGGTGGTACCTCCCGTCTGGAAGGCATGGCTAACCTGCTGACCAATGAACTGGGTGTTCATACCATTATTGCCGATCCCTTCCAGGGCAGTCTGCATGCCGATGAATCAGTTAAAACCACGTTGCAACCCAGTATCAGCAAATACATGGTTGCCTGTGGCCTGGCATTAAGGAGCTATGGTCAATGGCGAACATAAACCTGTTGCCCTGGCGTGAAGAGGCCAGAGAAAAGCAAAAACGTGATTATATTGGCGCGCTGGCATTCGTATTCCTGTTGTCGGCTTTCTTGGTCTTTGCTTGTTTACAGGTCATCGACATGATGACGGATGAACAAAAAGCGAGAAACGCGTATCTAACTGCTGAGATTCAGCTGCTCGAAAAGCAAATCGCCGAGATTAAGAAAATTACCGAACGCAAAAAGGATATCGAGCGCCGCACAGATATTATTTTGAATCTGCAGCAGGCAAGAAATCTTCCTACTCACGTACTCGATGAGCTTGTGCGTGTTGTGCCACCCGGTATCTATCTTTCAAGCATTGAAAAGAAAGGCACCATGGTGTGGATTGAGGGTCGCAGCGAATCCAATAACAACGTTGCCAACATGATGCGCAAAATGAAAACCTCAGCTTGGCTCGATGACCCAGTGATGCAAAGCATAGTGTCTCAGAATGACGAGCTTCGAAAACTGCAGCGCTTCAGTCTTAAAGTAACAGTCGTTGATAAAGCCGCCCAAGAAAAGCTGGAAAAAGCGGCCGCCAGTAAAAAAGGAGCGGCAAAATGAAGCTGGATCTGAGCGAATTCAACGACATTGACTTTGAGAACATTGGAGGCTGGCCAGCCCAGGTAAAGGTCGTATTTGCCATTCTCCTGGCCGTGATCGTGGGTGTTGCCAGTTATTTTCTGTTTATTTCTGATGCCATTGACGGTTTGAAGAGAGAGCAGGAGAAGGAAGTGCAACTGAGACAGGATTTTCAAAGTAAGTATCAGTTGGCTGCGAACCTCAAGCTATACAGAGAGCAATTGAAGGAGATGGAAGCCCAGTTTGCCGAGCTGCTGAAAATGTTGCCGTCAGAAAATGAAATGGATGGCTTACTCGACGATGTGACCTTTGTGGCTACCGACTCTGGACTCCATATAGAGAGCCTTGACTGGGAAGGCGCAGTCCCTCGTGATTTTTATATCGAGTTTCCCATCAAAATGGTGGTGAGCGGCGATTATCATCAAATGGGCAGCATGGTCAGTGGGGTGGCTAAATTGCCCCGTATCGTTAGTTTGCATGACTTTGTGATTAAGCATCAGGATGGTGACATTCTGACCATGGATATTCTGGCCAAAACCTACCGCTTTAAAGAAGGGGAGGCATTGCCCCCAGAAAAAGACGCCAAGAAGGCTAAGGGAGGCAAGAAATGAAACGAGTCTTGCCATTAGCCACTATCTTACTGTTTTTGACCGGTTGTATTGGCGATCGTAGCGATTTGGAACTATTTGTTACTACAACCAAAGCTCAGCACGTTGCCAAGATTCCACCGCTGAAAAAGCCACCCGTGTTTCAGCATTTTGCTTACCAGGCGGAGTTGCTTCGCAGTCCCTTCGTTCCTCCCTCAAGGGAGCTGACCGAAGAAGCGGTGGATGTTTCCAAGGATTGTACTCAACCCGATCTCAAGCGTCGTAAGGGAAGACTGGAAACCTATGCATTGGATAATCTAAAGATGCGGGGCACCTTGACCCAAGACAAGCGCATTTGGGCGTTGGTGCAAACCAATGATGGCAATGTATTCCGCTTGGGGGTGGGCGACTATCTTGGGCTTTACCATGGTCGTATTAGTAAAGTCACGCCACAAAATGTTGAAGTAATAGAATTAATTCCGGACGGTTCCGGCTGCTGGGCAGAGCGCTCCAGCACCCTGGAATTGGCCGGAGAATAACCTGCGAAGGATGAGGGAATGATGGAATCTTCTGCCGCGTTCATAACACGCACCAACAAGCCGGGGTTGGCTAAAGCCTTGGTAGGTATTGCGTTGTTTTTCGGTGTAACCACCGCAGCCGTAGCGGCCAATCGGCTGGTCGATGTTAAATATCACTCGGTGATAGATAGCCAATTGGAACTCGAGTTGGTGTTTGAAAACCCCATTGCTGAGCCTGAGATCAATCTCAATGCGACACCGGCTCAAATACAGCTGTCATTTGATGACAGCATTTCCGGGCTGGCGACAAACGCCCTGCCAGTTAACCGTGGTGGCGTCACTGAGGTTAATACTCAGCAACAAGACTCGGATTTAGTGGTAGGCGTGAATCTGTCCAAGGTTCTTCCTTACCAAGGTGCTGTGGTTGGCAACAGCTATCGACTAACGGTAAATGATGCAGTCGTTTCTGAGACCACTGATACCAAATCGTCATCCAGTGCTTACGTTAACAACATAAAAAATATCGATTTTCGTCGAAACGGGAAAGGCGGCGGAGAGCTTATTGTTCAGCTGAATAACACCAAGGTTGCGGCAAATGTTGAACAGATTGGTGCCAAGTTAGAGGTGAAGTTTTTTAACACAGACATACCAAAAGATATGTTGTATGTCATGGATGTGCAGGACTTTGCTACTCCGGTAAAGAGTTTTGAAACCTTTAAGGAAGACTTGGTTACCCGTATTCAGGTTGATATTGGCGGTGAGTACGAATACAACTACGTTCAGGAAGCCAGCCAGTTCAAACTGTCTATGAACAAGGTCGTACGTCAGGCATCTGTGAAGCAGGAAAAGAAATATAACGGCAAGACCTTGTCGCTTAATTTCCAAAACATTTCTGTACGCACCGTGCTGCAATTAATTGCCGACTACAACAACTTTAACCTGGTTACCAGTGATTCGGTTCAGGGCGACATTACGCTGGTGTTGGATGACGTCCCATGGGACCAGGCACTCGATTTAATTTTGAAAACCAAAGGGTTGGATAAGCGCATCGAAGGCAATATCCTGATGGTTGCGCCTGCGGAAGAGCTTGCAGTTCGTGAGAGTATGGAGCTGCGTAACCAACAGGAAGTGCAGGAGCTGGCGCCACTCTATTCTGAGTACATGCAAATCAACTATGCCAAAGCCACTGGCATTGCAGAGCTGCTTAAGAGCGAAGGTTCAAGTCTGCTTAGTGATAGAGGCAGTGTTGCGGTAGATGAGCGCACCAACACCTTGTTGGTTAAAGATACTGCTGAAACTCTTGCCAACGTGCAGCGCATGATAGAAGTGCTTGATATCCCGATTCGCCAGGTACTGATTGAATCCCGTATGGTGACCGTGAAAGATAACGTTGCGGAAGATCTGGGTATACGCTGGGGTATCACAGATCAGCAAGGCACCAAGGGGACCTCTGGTTCACTCGAAGGCGCTGAAAGTATTGCTGGCGGTGTCATTCCGGCCATCAGCGACCGTTTGAATGTTAATTTGCCTGCTCCCACCAATGCCGCCAGTATAGCTTTCCACGTTGCAAAACTTGCCGATGGCACAGTATTGGATATGGAGCTGAGTGCGTTGGAGCAGGAAAACAAGGGTGAAATTATTGCGAGCCCTCGTATTACCACCTCTAACCAAAAAGCTGCGTACATTGAGCAGGGTGTTGAAATTCCCTATGTATCCTCAGCTTCGAGTGGCGCTACTACTGTAAGCTTTAAAAAGGCAGTGCTGTCTTTGCGGGTAACCCCTCAAATCACGCCTGATAACCGTGTGATTTTGGACTTAGAGATCACGCAGGATAGTCAGGGTGAAACCGTGGATACCCCCACAGGTCGCGCCGTGGCAATTGATACTCAGCGTATCGGCACCCAGGTGCTGGTGGATAATGGCGAGACTATAGTACTGGGTGGTATTTACCAGCAAAATCTCATCAGCCGTGTCAGCAAGGTACCTGTGTTAGGTGATATTCCCCTGGTTGGTTTCCTGTTCCGCAATACGTCAGATAAAAATGAACGGCAGGAACTGCTTATCTTCGTGACGCCTAAAATTGTGACAGAAAAAATCTGATCTTCAGACAGTAAAAGGGCCGGGATAACCGGCCCTTTTGTTTTCTGCTCTGGTAGCTTTTCTTGGTTTTGGTCTTCTACCGACTTGCCTTCCCCACCTTTCTACTGAGATAATCCCCGGTCAAGTCTCTTTAGAGCAAGGTACTGAGATCGCCACCCTGTTTGGGATGGCATAGGTAGACACTTCATAAACGATTCAGACGTATAAGAAATGGCTGAAAAACGAAATATTTTTCTGGTAGGCCCTATGGGCGCGGGCAAGAGCACCATAGGCCGTCATCTGGCTCAAATGCTGCACTTGGAATTCCATGACTCTGACCAAGAAATTGAAAGCCGCACAGGGGCTGATATTGCTTGGGTATTTGATGTTGAAGGTGAAGAAGGTTTCCGTCGTCGTGAGGCGCAGGTGATAGCCGACTTAACCGAAAAGCAGGGTATTGTGCTGGCAACCGGTGGTGGTTCAGTACAAAGCAAAGATATACGTAACTATCTGTCCGCAAGAGGGATTGTGGTATATCTCGAGACAACCATAGACAAGCAGGTTGCTCGTACCCAAAGAGACAAGCGTCGTCCGCTGTTGCAGGTCGATGATCCTCGCTCGGTGCTTGAGACACTGGCCGAGAGCCGTAATCCACTCTACGAAGAAATCGCTGATGTGATTGTCAAAACCGATGAGCAAAGTGCCAAGGTTGTTGCCAATCAAATCATCGAACAGCTGGGATTCTGACACACCATGAAGCAAATTCAGGTTGATTTGGCAAATCGAAGTTATCTGATCCACATTGGCCCGAATTTGTTTGAAGATCAGGCGCTATTTGCGCCTGTGGTGAGTGGCAAAAAAGTACTCGTTGTCAGCAACGAAACGATTGCCCCCCTCTATCTCGAAAAGATCAGTGCCACCCTGTCCGCTCACGCGGCTCAGGTGGCTTCTGTGATCCTGCCTGACGGTGAGCAATACAAAACACTCGATTATCTCAATCAGATTTTTGACGCGCTGCTTGAGGGAAATTTTGCCCGTGATTGTGTTCTGGTTGCACTCGGTGGTGGTGTGATTGGTGATATGACGGGGTTTGCTGCGGCCTCTTATCAACGCGGTGTTGATTTTATTCAAATTCCTACCACGCTGCTATCCCAGGTCGACTCCTCTGTTGGCGGTAAAACTGCTGTGAACCATCCTTTGGGTAAAAACATGATAGGTGCCTTCTATCAACCCAAATTGGTGGTAATTGATATTAATTGCCTGAAAACCCTGCCAGCCAGAGAGTTTGCCGCCGGTATGGCCGAGGTGATCAAGTACGGCATTATTCGTGACAGTGAACTCTTTACCTGGTTGGAACAAAACGTTTCGGCGCTTAAAGCACTGGATCAGGATGCCATTATCCATGTTATTGCCCGCTGCTGTGAAATCAAAGCCGAGGTAGTATCAGAAGATGAAACAGAGCAGGGTGTTCGCGCTTTGCTCAATCTGGGACACACCTTTGGTCATGCCATTGAAGCCGAGATGGGCTATGGCAATTGGCTACACGGCGAGGCCGTTGCCGCTGGCATGGTCCTTGCTGCACAAACTTCGGTAACACTGGGGCTAATCGATAAGTCAATTCTTTGTCGAATTACGGCACTTATTCAGGCATTCGATTTGCCCGTCCAGGCTCCGGAGTCCATGGACTTTAATAGCTTTATTAAGCATATGCGGCGAGATAAAAAGGTATTGGGCGGCCAACTAAGGTTGGTTTTGCCTTTGGGCATTGGCGTAGCTGAAGTCAGCAGCCAGGCCACTGATGCCGAGCTGGCAGAGGTCATTCGCCGCCCCTGATATCGGGTGCAACATGACATTTATTCCTCCTTCAGTACTGCTTCCCTCCCAAGAGGCCCTGCTGCTTAGAATGCAGCATGTTGCTTGCTATAGCCAGCAATTGGTGGTTATTCAGGGTATTGAAGGCGCAGGTAAGTCCACCTTGCTAACGGCATTGGTGAGTGAACTCGAAGACTATAACTCGGCGCTGGTCGTGTGCCCCATGCATGCCGATGCCGCCGAAATCCGTCGCAAAATCCTCATCCAGTTACTCGCCGACCCCCTGTTTGATGACGAAGAGCCGCTGGGTAACACGCTTCACCGGTTATCAAAACGTCTAACCAAGCCTCTTCATATATTGGTAGATGATGCACATCATCTACCGCTGGAGCTTTGGGCAGAATGTCTGCTGCTGACCAGGCAGCAATGCGCCGGCCGTCCCATTGCCATTACATTAGCGTCAACACCTGAGGTTGCCAGGCATATATACGGTCAGCTAACCGCCTTACAACGCGAGTTGATGCTGCCAATTGACATTGCTCCATTCGAACTCGCTGAACGTGAAGCGCTCTACTACACCCTGATAAGCCGAACCGAAGCCGTCCCTTATGTGCCCCGTGATATCGTTAAATCACAGCTGGAACAGCAAAAGGGATGGCCGGGAGAGGTGGTTGCCCTGCTGGATAGAGCCCTGCGGCCTGAAGAGCAAAAGCGACCGGATAGAAAGCGTCTATGGCGCACGGTAGGTGCAGCCATGCTGACCGCCAGTGTTTCTTTGGGGATTTGGTATCTGATCCAGAGTCATCCAGGCTATGCACCTGAGGCCGAGCCCCATGAATATCGCGAAACCGGATTATTGGCCCCTTGGGGCAAGATACAGCTGGCCGGCTATTTTGCCGCAAGAGCAGCCGCATTTGATGACATGCGCCTGGCTGCAGAAAAAACACAGGCCGCTCAAGAAGCGCAGCGGCTGGCCGATGAGGCCGCACTTGATGAAGCCAGACGTTTAGCCGAAGTGCACACTGCAGATACGATGCATTCTGATACCGCTGCCCTCAAGCCTGGCGAAGCGGCAGAGGGAGAGAAGACTGGGATAAATAAGCCAGCGGCTACAAGTCCTGAGAACGAATCAACACAATCGCCCGAGCCCTCAGTTTCAGAGATTGCCACATCCCAGGAGACTGACGCAGCCACCCAAGCGTCAACAAATAAGCAAGTACTTGCCGGGCATGATGACTCGGCTTTTTCGGCCGAAACCTGGTACCAAAGGTCGATTCAGAAATTGCCTGTCTCAGGCTTTACCTTACAACTGGCCACGGTTAGCAAGCGGGAGTCTGCTGCCACTATATTTCGGCGTATGGCGTCCGAGCCTGAACTCAGATTGGTGCACTACAAAGACAAGCTGGTGATACTGCAAGGGAACTATACCAGTGAGGTGGAGGCAAACGACCAAGCCAGGCTGGTGATGGAGCGTTACGGCGGAGGCAAACCCTGGGTTCGCGCGTGGAAAGATTTAACCTCTTATCGACCACTCGATTCGGCATCCGGCGGTGAAATTTCAAATTAAACAAAGTACAATCAGGGGCTTCTTTATCTCTTCCGGCGGCATCTCCCAATCATGACCATGAAACAAAGGGCCTTTCTAAAATGGGCCGGTGGTAAATTCAAGCTGATGGACGACCTGCGTCGCCATTTGCCTGAAGGAAAACGCCTGGTTGAACCCTTTGTTGGCGCAGGTTCGGTGTTTCTCAATACTCAATACGATGCCTATCTGCTGTGCGATATCAATCAGGATTTGATTGGGCTCTATAAGATAGTCAAGGCGCAGCCCGACGAGTATATTCGGGCCGCCAGGGCGCTCTTTTGTGATGAGATGAATGCCAAAGACGCCTATTACGATATTCGTAGTCGCTTCAATAAATCCAAAGATCCCTTTAGTCGTGCCGTCTATTTTCTGTACCTGAACCGTCATGGTTTCAATGGTTTGTGCCGTTACAACCGCAAGGGTGAATTTAACGTTCCTTTTGGTTCTTATAAGAAGCCCTATTTTCCCGAGCAGGAAATCCGTGCCTTTTCTATCAAGGCGCAGCGAGCCGAGTTTCGCTGTATCAGCTACGAGCAGGCGTTTGAGCTTGCAACCAGCGGCGATGTGATTTATTGCGACCCGCCCTATGCGCCCTTGTCGACTACTGCAAGCTTTACCACCTATGTGGGAGCGGGCTTTACTTTGGACGATCAGGCGCTGCTGGCCCGTCACTCACGTCATATAGCTGTAGAGCGTGGCATACCCGTGCTCATCAGTAATCACGATATCCCACTGACCCGCGGTTTATACCTGGGCGCCAAACTGGAAACGGTTAAGGTGCAGCGCAATATCAGCCAAAAAGGCAGTGGGCGAAATAAAGTGGATGAACTAATGGCGCTCTATGATGAAACCTTCCATCTGGAAGCGCTGGATTGATACCAGGTTTGGCTGGAGCCGCCCTTTATCAACTCAATACCAGATTCACTACCCAGATAAGGCCCAAAACCATACAGGCTGCCAATAATAAGCCCATCAGAATGTAGGGTATGGGTGACTTGCCGCTGAAATCCTGTTGTCGATTGGCTTCAGACTGAACCCCAAAAAAAGCGGCCAGGGTGCTGCTCAATATTTTCAGGAATCCGGTCATTGTAGCCCGGGCTTAACGTTGGTTGGCCGCTGGGCTTTCCGCTGGCTGGCTGTTATGGCCGTGCAGCAGTTCGAGTAAATCGAGGAAGTGGAACTGTGTCGTGCGGCTGCTACCTGTGAGCCAGGATTTCCAGCTGAGATCCTGTGATTGGGTGGCACAGCGATTGTTGGGGTGGCTGGCCGGTAAGCTGTTGTTGTAGCTTGTATTTGGGCTGCACACACAGGCTGATGCACTCTGATCGCCTGCATCTGACTGGAAAATCAAACCAGCAACCACCACAGACACTGTCGTGGATAACACCATGACGGCCTTCAGGTTAGCTAAGCGACGTGGCGCTTGTTGCGGATTCGTGGTTCCCATCGTCATTTCCTTTGAGAGAGACGTTAAAGCCATTGGTCAGGTCCAGCTTGGTTGTCGATTATAACAAAAGCGCACGCTTTTTGAACAAGTTTCTTTCAATTGATACCGCCAAGGGCAGTGAATCGTCCCGTTTGGTGTGTTGGAGCCCATAAAATCGACAGAAAGTGCGGAAAAAAATAGTGAAATCGGATAAAATACGCGCCCTCTCAACCCATGCCCGAGACTCTGAATATGCGTCCTTACCTGATTGCTCCTTCGATTTTGTCTGCCGATTTCGCCCGTTTGGGTGACGATGTCAAAGCTGTGCTCGATGCCGGTGCCGATGTGGTTCACTTCGACGTAATGGACAACCACTATGTGCCAAACCTGACCATTGGACCCATGGTGTGTAAAGCGCTGCGTGACTTTGGCATTACCGCCGACATCGACGTGCATCTGATGGTAAAGCCTGTGGACCGCATTATTCCGGATTTCGCCAAGGCGGGCGCGTCCATCATCACCTTCCACCCAGAAGCCTCTGAGCACGTCGACCGTACTCTGCAGCTCATTCGTGATCATGGCTGCAAGGCCGGTTTGGTGTTTAACCCCGCCACGCCGCTGCATTACCTCGATTATGTGATGGATAAGCTGGATGTGATCCTGCTGATGTCGGTGAATCCTGGCTTTGGGGGCCAGTCTTTTATTCCGGCGACTCTCGATAAGCTGAAGCAGGTTCGTGAGCGTATCGATGCCAGTGGCTACGACATTCGCCTCGAAGTGGATGGCGGCGTGAAAGAAGACAACATCGCAGAAATCGCTGCGGCCGGTGCCGACATGTTTGTGGCTGGCAGTGCCATTTTTGGCAAACCCGATTACAAGGCGGTCGTTGACCGTATGCGTGCCGAGCTGGCCAAGGTAGCCGGCTGATGGCTCTGGTGAATCGTATCCGTGCCATCGCCTTTGATTTGGATGGCACCTTGGTTGACAGCGTGCCGGATCTCGCCGCGGCCACCAATGACACTCTCCGCGAGCTGAATTTACCACAGTGCACCGAAGCCGATGTGCGGACCTGGGTGGGTAACGGTGCCAGAGTCCTAATGGCCCGAGCCCTGACCCATGCGCTCGGACGTGATGTGACAGGTTCCATGCTGGACGATGCCATGCCGCTCTTTATGCGTCATTACGAGCGTCATCTGGAGTGTCACAGCCGTCTTTATGACGGGGTTATCGAAACGCTCAACGAGCTTTCTGCCATGGGGATCCGCATGGCTATCGTTACCAACAAACCCCACAGGTTTACCCTGCCATTGCTCAGGGCGTTCGGTATTGATGGCCATTTTGAACTGGTGCTTGGTGGTGATTCGCTGGAACGAATGAAACCCGATCCCCTGCCGTTGACTCACATTTTAGATAGCTGGCAGCTCGGCCGTGACGAACTCTTGATGGTGGGCGACAGCCGCAACGACATACTGGCCGCCAAAGCGGCTGGAATTGCATCCTTTGGCTTGACCTATGGATACAACTACGGTGAAGATATTGGGCTTTCTGGCCCAAACGCCGTATGTAACACCTTTGCAGATATTTTGACTCGCCTGACGGCGACACACTAACGGAGTAAGTACATGACTAAACCCATCGTTCTCAGCGGCGCGCAGCCATCAGGCGAGTTGACCATAGGCAACTACATGGGTGCTCTGCGTCAGTGGGTGGCGATGCAGGACAGTCATGATTGTCTCTATTGTGTGGTGGATTTGCATGCCATTACCGTGCGTCAGGACCCCAAGGCCCTGCGTGAGGCTTGCCTTGACACTCTGGCGCTGTATCTGGCCTGTGGTGTTGACCCGAAAAAGAGCACTGTGTTTATCCAGTCTCAGGTGCCGCAGCATACTCAGCTGGGCTGGGTGCTCAATTGCTACACCCAGATGGGTGAGCTGTCGCGCATGACCCAGTTTAAAGACAAGTCACAAAAACATGCCAACAATATCAACGTTGGCCTGTTTGGCTACCCTGTGCTGATGGCAGCAGACATTCTGATCTATCAGGCCAATCAGATTCCCGTTGGTCAGGATCAGAAACAGCACCTTGAGCTGACCCGCGATATCGCTATTCGCTTCAACAACGCCTACGGCGATACCTTTACCGTGCCAGAGCCTTTTATCCCACCT
Organism: Shewanella sp. FJAT-52076; assembly: GCF_019457455.1. NCBI lineage: Bacteria > Pseudomonadati > Pseudomonadota > Gammaproteobacteria > Alteromonadales > Shewanellaceae > Shewanella > Shewanella sp. FJAT-52076. Next base: position 3,972,919 of record NZ_CP080415.1, on the reverse strand, counting down.
GTGGGTGCCAAGGTGATGTCACTGCAGGAGCCGACCAAGAAGATGTCCAAGTCAGATGACAATCGCAATAACGTGATTGGTCTGCTGGAAGATCCCAAAGCGGTAATGAAAAAGCTCAAGAAGGCCATGACCGACAGTGATGAGCCGCCAGTGGTACGTTTCGATGTAGACAACAAACCCGGCGTGTCCAACCTGCTGAGTCTGATGTCTGGTGTAACAGGCCAGAGCATCGCTTCGCTCGAAGCCGATTTCGAAGGCAAGATGTACGGCCATCTCAAAGTCGCCTGTGGCGAAGCCGTGGTTGGCATGCTGGAGCCGCTGCAGGAGCGCTATCGTCAATTCCGCGAAGACAGGGCATACCTGGATACCGTTATGCGTGACGGCGCCGAGAAGGCCCAGGCGCGCGCCGAAGTAACCCTGAAACAGGTCTACGAAAAAATCGGCCTCTTGGTATAACGCCAATCGACTTAGCTAAAAAATCAGCCCAAGTGGCTGATTTTTTATGTCTGCTATCCAGTTGTGGCGGCTTGTTGCTGGATCCATTCGGCAAAGGCGGCCATGGCAGGCTCCTTCAGGCGTCGCTCCCGGCAACAGAAATGGAAACCAAACCCGGTTTCCAGTGCCGGCCAGGGCAGCGCCAACAGCTTTCCAGCGGCGATGTCGCCTTCGACAATGAAATCTGATGCCAGAGCGATTCCCTGACCGGCAATGGCAGCCTCAATCGCCAGCAGCACATGGCTGTAGCTCTGTAACTGTGCCTGGGTCAGCGTTTGCGCCTGAGACCTGGCCCAGCGCGCCCAATCCGGTCCTACATCTGCTTCGTCAACCGAAAGCAGCGGCAGGCTGTCGAGTCGCAGCGGCATGACCAGCGCTTCGCCAAGGGCATTGACCAGTGCCGGACTGCATACGGGGATCAGCCGCTCCGGCCTGAGCAGTATTTGCCAAAACCCACGTTGATGCTGCTCACCGCAGATAAACATATCCGCCACCTGATCCGACAGCGGTGGGTCACCGCTGACCATCTCGAGGTGAATCTTGATGCCTGGATGCTGACGGCGAAAGTCACCCAGTCTCGGGATCAACCACTTCACGGCGAAGGAGCTGTACACCGCCAGCCGCAGCTCCCGGCTTTCAGCGTCATTCAACTGACGACAAAGGCTGTCCAGACCATCCAGAGCCGACTGCACCGCCAAAAACAGCTGTTCGCCCTTGGGGGTCAGCGTCAGTTCCCTGCCGCGGCGGGAAAACAGGCTTTGCCCCAGATGTTGTTCCAATGCCCTGACCTGATGTGAAACGGCGCTTTGGGTCAGGCACAACTCTTCGGCAGCCCGGGAAAAGTGCAGATGACGGGCCGCAGCTTCAAAAACCTGCAGTGCACGAAGCGGAGGAAGTTTACGCATCAGAAATGGCTTAACAGAGATGATTAAGCATGAATCTAATTCATGATTAATAAAAAAACATCATTTTTCTTAGTTAGTTGTGGGCTATATCATGCGCTCAGTTTCATGAGCTGAGGTGATTAAAGGTGCAAAGAGCTGTACTGGCCGGGTTGTTGTTGTTGCTGGTAGGTAACGTTTTCAGCGCCCTGTACGATGTGTCTGTGAAGTGGTTGCCCGAGGATGCCAACGCCGGCAGCTTTTTACTGCTCAGACAACTAACCTCCAGCCTGATGCTGTTGCCATTGTGGTGGCTTGCGGGCCGCCCTCATACGCAACACTTACAAATCCACCTTTGGCGCGCCACTGTTGGTGTTGTTGGCGCGCTTTTTTTAATTCTGGGGCTGATGGCTTTGCCTCTGGCAACCGTCAGTTCGCTGTTCTATTCCGCGCCCCTCATCATCATGCTGTTGGGCTGGTGGCTGCTGGGTGAGCGCGTCAGTACAGGTCAGTGGCTGTGTGCCATCCTGGGATTTGGCGGAATTCTGCTTATTCTGGCACCCACCCAAATTGGCTGGTCAGGACTGATGGTGCTTGGTGCTGCCGTCACTTTCTCGCTGTGTCAGTTGCTGCTTCGAAAGCTGTCCGCCACCGAAAGTCCTGTGGTGACCATATTGCTCTATAACCTGCTGGGCTTACCGATTGCGCTGATTTTTGCCGCCTTCAATAACTTTGCCGGATTCAGCTGGGCATTACTTGGCGTGGCGCTGGCGAGTAACCTGTTTTTAATGGCATATCACTGGTTTTGTGTGCTGGCCTACCGCAGAGCGAGAGCGGCGGATATTGCCATTGGCGAATACAGCGGCCTCTTGTTTATCGTGGCGCTGGGATGGTGGTGGTTCGATGAGTGGCCGGGTGAGCACGTGTGGTGGGGAGCCGCGTTGGTGGTGCTGCCATCGCTGATTTCACCACTGATAGCCCGCCTGTGGCAGGCCATCAGTGACGTTGAGGTTATTCGATGAGCTCGAAAACCTTAATGACTTTACGCACGCCGGCTGTGTTGCGGGCGACTTCAACCGCCAGCTCAGCCTGAGAGCGCGGGATCAGTCCCAGCAGAAAGACTTCACCGTTTTCGGTGACCACCTTGACCCGGGTGATATCCAGAGTCTTCTCATTGAGCATCCGCCCCTTCACCTTGGTGGTTATCCAGGTGTCGTTGCTGCGGGTGGTGAATGAGGTGGGATTGCCGATGCGGATTTGGTTGTGGATCTTACCGCCGAGCTTGAGATCCTGCACCACTTTCACCGCTTTATCCCTCAGGGTGGAATTGGGCGCCTGGCCAATCATCAGCACGTTGCCATTCATGACCACGGCGGTGATATTGGTTTTGGCTTTCAGTTCCTCATCTTTCATCAGGGCACTGGAAATCACAAAGTCGGCGTTGGTGTCGTCCAATTGCGTGGAGATAGAGCGCTCGTCATTGGCCATCACGGCGCCACCGACGGCGCCTACCATCACGGCGCCGGCGCAGCCGGTCAGTGTGATACAGGCAAGTGCGGTCAGCAGCAGTCGTATCATGCGTTTTCGTCCTGAGGGAACAGGGTGCGGTCGATGTTGTCGCACAGGCAGTGGATCACCAGCAGGTGCACTTCCTGAATACGGGCTGTCACATTCGATGGAACCCGAATTTCCACGTCGCTGGCACCCAGAAGTCCCGCCATGGCACCACCGTCTTTCCCGGTCAGGGCGACTATGGTCATGTCGCGGCTCAGGGCGGCTTCCATGGCTTTAATCACGTTTGATGAGTTACCGCTGGTGGAGATGGCCAGCAGTATGTCGCCGGGTTGGCCCAGGGCAAGGATCTGCTTGGAAAACACCTCATCGTAGCTGTAGTCGTTGGCGATGGCCGTGAGCGTCGAGGAGTCCGTGGTCAGCGCGATGGCCGGCAGTGGTGGGCGCTCAACTTCGTAGCGGTTCAGCAGCTCGGCTGAAAAGTGCTGGGCATCACCGGCACTGCCGCCGTTACCGCAGGCGAGGATCTTATTGCCACCCAAAAGGCAGGCCACCATCATCTCAGCCGCCTTGGCGATAGAATCCGGCAGGGCTTCTGCGGCATCGATCTTGGTCTGAATCGACTCGGTAAAGCTGTCTTTGATACGTTCTAACATGGTGGATCCTTACAAAATAAACTACCGCTATCATGCCACAAAGCGGCGCGCGAGTAGAGGGCAGGGGGCTAAATTGTTGTTCATGGATATGGCAGGTGGCTTGGTATCAAAATGCATCTTTAATCCATTCCAACTTATCCCCTGTAATGGCCACCATATCGAACCTGCAGGGGGCGTCGATGCGATGGCACTGGAGGTAATGGGTAGCTGCGCGCCTGAGTCTTTGCTGCTGTGCGGGAGATAACGCCTGCACAGCGTCGCCAAAGCCTTTTGGGGTACGGAATTTGACTTCCACAAACACGTACACCCGCCCTTCCCGCATCACCAAATCAATCTCACCAAAGGGATAACGCACATTGCGCGCCTCAAGCCTCAGCCCTTGGGCGCACAGGTGCTTCATTGCTCTTTCTTCGGCGAGCTGACCCGGGTTCACAGTGGCCTCAGTACACCGCGCTGAATTTTACCCCAGGATAGCTGACGCTTGATGAGTCCGTCGTGGGTCACCGACAGCACGCCGCCACGTCCCTGGAACTGGAAACCCGGGAAGGCGCGCATTTGCGCCAGTTTGCCCACCAGTTCCAGCGCATCCCAGCCCATGATAAACAGGCGTTTCTGGCCGTTGTTCCAGGTTGGCCATAACTCATTGATATCCCTTGATTCATTACTCAACTGCATCAACCAGGGAATGTCACTGACCATGACATTGTTGAATTCCTGCGGCACCTGACGGGCGTTGTCCTGGGGTCTGGCGCGGCTTGAAGTGTACATGGGTACAGGATCGGCAAATACCGAAAAGCTCACATCGATAAAGGGTTTGAGCAGCTGTATCTCCTGCGGGCTGGCAATCATATAAATGGCATCCACGTCTTCGCGGGAGCGGAACTCGGCCTCGAGCTTGCGACCGAGGATCTCTTTCATGCGCGCAATACGGGCCTCACTGTCCAGTACGCCCAGGGCGCGCTGCACGGTGAGCTTCATTTCATTGCCCTGCTCGAAATAATGGACTTCGGCCATGTCTCCGGTTTGTTTGTGCCAGGTTTGGTTAAAGGCTTCGGCCATTCGGCGGCCGGTGGCGTCGGCGCTGGCGAGTAGCAGCGGCTTTTCTACGCCATCACGATAGAGGCGTTCGGCAGCATCGCTGGCTTCTTCAGATGGCGACAGGGAAAAATAGAACTTATCGACATTGGCCTGGTAGGTGCCAATCTGGTTGAGATACAGCTGAGGCACAGAGGGCCCTTGTGGCTTTGGCAAGGCCTCGATGGCTTCGATGCTGCTTTGCAGCAGAGGGCCGATAATAAATTCTGCCCCCTCAGCGAGCGCCTGCTGATAAGCTGCAACGGCATTGGCGCCGCTGTCGTAAAAACTCACCTTGGTGTTGCTGTCATCTGCGGCCAGATAGCCTGCCAGTATGCCTTGCTTGATGGCGTAGCCGGCGGAAGCCGCGCTGCCGGACAGGGGCAAGAGCACGGCAATGTGGCGCGCCAGATAAGGTTTGGCGTTGAGGGCGCGGTCCAAATCTGACGGTAAACGGTTGGCGGCCGGATGGAATGGATTTTCCCGCTGCCAGTCTCCCAGAAAACGCACCAGGGTTTGTGGGTCAACGGCGTAGTGTTTGGCGATAAAGGCCAGCTGCAGCCAACCCTTGTAAATTGGCGATGTGGCTTCCTGCATAAAGGTTTCAATGGTCTCTTCATGCATGGGTGCCAGAATACCCCACAGGCGATCGTTCACTTCGGCCGCTTCGGTGGCATTGAGGTACTTGCCCAGCTCGGCCAGTTCTCGCACCTCGTCCATGGGCTGCTTTTTCAGGCGGAAAAGCTGCGCCCGCAGCTGATGATAAGACACCCACTGCCAATCCGGCAGTTTCCAATGACTGGGATAAACCAGGGTTTTCAGCGCCGCAGCGGCATCACCGGATTGTTCCAGTGTCCGGGCGGTCAGGTATTTGAATTCGGCCTGGATTTCCGTGTCCTGCGCCAGATTGACTCTTATGGCGCCAAGCAGTTGCGCTGCCCCCTGGGGATTGGATTCATTCAGCAAGGCGTGGGCGGCCAGCAATTGGTAGCGGCTGCGGGATGAGGCATCCTTTGCCGAATCGGCCAGCGCCAGATATTGGCTGGACGACAGCTCGGCCTTTACCAAAGAAACGGGTCCCTGTGGCTGGCTGACATCTGTCCCTGGCGTGCCTGCGCAACCTGCCAATAACGACAGAAACAACGCAACACCTGCTAATTTCAATTGATTCCGGCTTTTCAACACTTGGCTTCACTCTGGTAATATGCTGAGCTCAGTTTAACCTTCTCCGGCCCGGGGTTAAAGCCTTGGCCATCATACTCCAGAGGTAATTATGTCCCTGCCCCCAGCGCTTTATATTGTTCCGACCCCCATAGGCAACCTGGGAGACATGAGCCCGAGGGCCGTTGAAATCCTCCAATCCGTGAGTTTGATAGCCTGTGAAGATACCCGCCATTCGGGTCGACTCTTCAGCCATTTTGGTATCAGCACTCGCACCACGTCGGTGCACGATCACAACGAGCGTGCCCGTGCCCAGTGGATTATTGAGAAGTTGAGCCAGGGCGATGCCGTGGCGCTGGTGAGTGATGCTGGCACGCCGCTGATATCCGACCCCGGCTATCATCTGGTGTCCCAGGTGCGTGAAGCCGGATTTGCCGTTATCCCTCTGCCAGGCCCCTGCGCTGCCATTACTGCGCTCAGTGCTTCTGGCCTGCCCTCCGACCGCTTCTCGTTTGAGGGCTTCCTGCCGGCCAAAGACAAGGGCCGCAACGATAAGCTGACCGCGCTGAGGGAAGATCCGCGCACCCTGATTTTTTACGAGTCACCCCACCGTATTCTGCAAACACTCGAAGCCATAGTGGCGGTGTTGGGTGCCGACCGACCGATGGTGATGGCGCGGGAGCTGACCAAGACCTTCGAAACCTTTTTGAGCGGAACCGCGGCCGAGGTATTGGCCAGGGTCAAGAGTGATGACAACCAGCAAAAAGGTGAGATGGTGCTGATGTGTCACGGCTTTGTGGCCGAAGAAACTGAAGAGGCCATTCCGGCCAAGGCGATGGAAACACTGGCGCTGCTGGCCACTGAATTGCCACTGAAAAAGGCCGCCGCCATGGCCGCACAAATTCACGATTTGAAGAAAAATGCCCTCTACAAAGCGGGTCTGGATGCCGGATTGTAACATCTGAACCAAGGGGGAGGTCGAAAGCCCTTGGTGAGCCGGGATGCTTGGGCTATAATCCGCGCCGAGTCGACTGGGCAGTCGCTGCGCTCGCAAGAGCGGGGAGGAAAGTCCGGGCTCCATAGAGCAGGGTGCCAGATAACGTCTGGGCGGCGTAAGCCGACGACAAGTGCAACAGAGAACAGACCGCCTGCCTTCGGGCCGGTAAGGGTGAAACGGTGCGGTAAGAGCGCACCGCGCGACTGGCAACAGTTCGTGGCAAGGTAAACTCCACCCGGAGCAAGATCAAATAGGGTTCCTTACGGCGTGGCTCGCGTTGGAACCGGGTAGATTGCTTGAGCCTGCGAGCGATTGCAGGCCTAGAGGAATGGCTGCCACTCCTTTCGGGGAGAACAGAACCCGGCTTACAGGTCGGCTCACTCTTTCAGCAAAAAGGCCGCTTTCGAGCGGCCTTTTTGTTTTTTAAATCAAAACATTATTTTGCAGGTGCTGCCTTCCTCTATCAGTGGCAGCAGCATCCCTAAAAGTGATTCTTTACCAGGAATCGCCACTCCCAACTGTCCACATGCTCGCCACTGCCAAAAGGCACCGTCAGGTCAATGTGGGCGATATTGCCGTAGCTTGAACGGGATGAATAGATTCGGGCCCCAATACCAATAGAGGCTATGGGAGCCCGGGTTTCATTCAGCTCAGCCTCGGGGCCGCCAAACGCTTGTCCTACATCGATAAACGCTGCCCAACCCAGTTCTGCCAGCTGATAGAGGTTGATATTGGGGTAGTTGCGGATTTCGGCGCTTAGCAGCCAGTGATGATCCCCATGCTGGTAGTCATTCGGATAACCCCTGAGCCCGGTTTCGTCGCCCAGAGCAATGGTGATATCCCCGTAGGTGTTGTCGGAGGTGCCGAGCACGGCCTTGCCATAGGCAGTCCATTTGGGATTAATCTGATAAAAGTACTCGGCAATGCCCTGCAGCTGATAATTGTCTTTTTGCGTGGTGTTTAAGGTGGCTCTACCTTTGAGCCATAACAGCAGCAGGCTGTCTTCGCTGGCAAAACCACGGGACGAGGCCATGCTCAAATGCACACCCGGTACATCCCCATCTGTGTCCTGAACCTCCAGCCCCGCAGTGAAATAATGCTGCCAGCCCAGGTTAAAGTCTTCGTTGTAGTTGATGAGATGGATGTTTCTTAAAACCCGATAATCATCCTGAATGTACTGCCAACCTATCCAGGGATAGAGAAAGTCCCTGTCCTTTGGCAGTTCGGCGCTGGGTGAAAACACACTTGGTTCAAAGCTGTGCTTATCTTGGGTGACGCCAATTATCCACCGGGTCAGGTGGTCACTGTTTTTGTCTGAAAGCCAGCCGTAACGCAGGTTAACGTAATCCACATTATGGGCGAATGTATTCACTTCTACCCCGTTTTGTCGCAGGGTATCGGTACGCTTATCGTGCAGCACTTCTGCCGAATACATCAGCTTACCATCCAACGTGTAGAAGGGGCGGTCGAAATACAGGTAAGCGGCTTCCCCATCGCTGTTGTCATAAAAGTCGGCGGCCAGTCTGCCATGGGGCACTATGGTGAGCGGTATATCAAACGCAACCTTGTAGCCGGTTCTGTCGCGCTCGGATTGATATTTAAGGCGGGTTTTTATCCCAGTCCCCAGGAGGTTGTCTTCTTTGATGCCAAATGAATATTTGGTGTCGCCGCCGTTATGACTGGCGCTGACCGTAGGCAGCAATGACCAGTTGTCCCAGGTTTCGACCACCACGTCTCTGTGGCCATTCGCTTCGTCGGCGTCCGGGTCTTTTTCGGCAAACTTGATGGTGGCATCCCGCAGGTACGGCTCGGCACGCAACAGGCGCTGCGCTTCATCCAGGTCTTTTTGCGTGACGGCATCGGTTTCTTTAAAGCTGAGCAGGCTTTTTACCGTGGACTCCCGGGTGTTGATGTGCAGGAAGTTGGCCCAGCGGTGAATAAAAAAGGTGTCAGGATCTGACTCATCAAAAATGGGATGGCTGATAACCAGGATTTTGCCCACATCGGCGCTGCCTGTACCATCGGCAGCCGCTTCCGGGGCCGTCTCGGCCAGCGCACTGAAGGCAAGGGGCAGGGCCAACAACAACACGCCTTTCAGTCGAAGCTCTGTCGCCATTTTCATCCCCCCTGCTGCTGTGGTCTCTACATTTTATTAACACCACAAGAGTGGGGATAGTCAAGGCAAGGTACGAAAAAACTTAAATTTTTACTTAAGCTTAAGTGCAACTATGGATGGATAAAGGGGCCAACGACATTTGCCATCAACCCCTATTTTTCAGAGGGTTCTGCGAGGTGGCACTGCCACGTTGGCAAAGATGAGGCCCGCAATAAGCGACATAAAAATCAGGAAAATCTGTGACCCCAGATGCGCCTGGTTCAGCATGGTTTCACCTGAGATAAGCACGTTCAATCCGATGTAGGTTTTACTGCCGGGTACCAGGATAACTATGCCCTGCAGCAGCGCAATGGAGGCCGGTGCTTTCATCCAACGGGCAAAGAGATTGGAGTATATACCTACAGCAAAGGCACCGATAAAAATACCTATGCTGTCGCCAAGGTAGATACCGCCGGCCATGGCCGAAAAGAAGGCCACAATCCCAGCCAGTACGCCCCAGGGAGCATCCTTCATACGGGCTTTAAAGATGATCACCAGCGCCATGGACAGAATGGGTACCGCTGACCAAATGGCCAGCCGGGGCACCGGCTGAGACTCCATATAAATGGCCTCGCCAAACAGGGCCTTGCCCACAACCAGCCCGAGAATGGCACCAAAATACAACTTAAACAGCAGCATGACCGCATCCATGATGCGCATGGTGCCTGACATGAGGTCACGGGCGGCGAGCTCAGCCAATCCCAACGTCAGGGCAAGGCCGGGAATAAAGATAATGATCCCCGATAGAATCACCACTGGAATATTGATGCCCGGATCGTATTGGCTGATAAAGGTGGCGCCCAGGGCGCAGACGATGGCAGCCAGCGGCTCCAGCATCTCCGCCATCCGTTTGGAGCGCTCGGCCCGGTACACCAGCGCATAGACTATCAGCCCAAGCAAACCAGACCAGAGCACATCGTTCCAACCCGAGCCCATCAGCATGGCAAAGGCGGCCGCCGACGAGCCGAACGCCAGCAGGGTGAGCAGTGGGCCATAGGGGTTGGGTTTATTGATAATTTCTTCCAGGCGGTCCATGGCGTCCTGCAGAGTGCGCTTGCCGCTGATCAGTTCATCCACCAGTTCGTCGGTGCGGGCGAGGGAGCCCAAATCCAGCTCACCGGGTTTTACCCGGGCGACGTGGTTATATTCCTGATCGGCATCGTGTTGCAGTACGAAGGTCATGGAGGTGGGGGAAATCAGGAAATACCCCTCGATACCCAACATTCTGGATACATTTTGCAAGTGGGTTTCGAGTCGGTAGGCCGGCGTGCCAAACTTGTGCAGAGCCTTTCCCAACTTAATGATAAACCTGCGCTTTTCAATAAATTCTGCGTTGTCCACGCCTAGTATGTCCACCCTGTAGGTTAGTCGGCCTGCCCGCGATTGCACGGGCGCGCGGATCATACCCCAAGTTGCAACCGGGGGGTTAACCGGATTTAATGACATTTCAAAGAATAATGCCAATCCAACAACCTTTCGGAGACAAATATGCCACTACCGGTTACAGCCTTATATTTAAGCTTATCCGCACTCTTGATGCTGGTGTTTGCCTGGGGCGTGGTGCGGCTGCGGCGCAGTGAAAAAATCGGTTTGGGTGCCGGGCACAGTAAGGCCCTTGAAGTGGCAATTCGGGTACACGGCAATTTTCTGGAATACGCACCCATGGTGCTCCTCCTGCTGGCCTGTGCCGAACTCAATGGACTCTCGCCCCTGTATCTGCATGTGCTCGGCGCAAGCTGGTTGATTGCGAGGATACTCCATGGCATTGGCCTGACTCAGGGCCGAGGCGGTTACCATGCGGGGCGCTTCTACGGCACGCTTCTAACCTGGATTCTGGTGCTGGTACTGGCACTGATAAACCTGGCGCAATGGGGCTTTGGTCCGGGGTGGTAATGTCGCCATAACATCCGACGAAAAAACTCGGTCTTTGGTTGTTTTTTAGTCACACTTAAGGGCGGAGTCCTGTTATACTCCGCGCCCTTGAAACGGCGTCATCCGGGGATGATGCCAGAGTGATTGAGTCGTCAGGTTAGTGTGATGCGCGTTGAAGCCACCCTTTTCAGTTATCCCAGATTCTGGGCCGAGTGCTACGGCACTGCCCCCTTCCTGCCCATGTCCCGGGCCGAGATGGACCAGCTTGGCTGGGACAGCTGTGACATCATCATAGTCACGGGCGATGCCTATGTGGACCACCCCAGCTTTGGCATGGCGGTGATTGGCCGTATGTTGGAAGCGCAGGGATTCCGTGTGGGCATTATTTCCCAGCCCGATTGGTCCAGCAAAGACGACTTCATGAAGCTGGGTAAGCCCAACCTCTTTTACGGGGTGACGGCAGGCAACATGGACTCGATGATTAACCGCTATACTGCCGATCGCAAACTGCGCCACGACGACGCCTATACTCCTGGTAACGTGGGTGGCAAGCGCCCCGACCGCGCCGTTACCGTATACACCCAACGCTGCAAAGAAGCCTTTAAAGACGTCCCCGTGGTGATTGGTGGCATCGAGGCCAGTCTTCGCCGCATCGCTCACTACGACTATTGGTCTGATAAGGTGCGTCGCAGCGTGATATTCGACGCCAAGGCCGACATCCTGGTATACGGCAATGCCGAGCGACCACTGGCCGAAATTGCCCACCGTCTGGCTGGCGGTGAAGCGGCATCCCAGCTGACCGATATTCGTGGTACCGCCATTATCAGCAAGACGCCCATGCCCGGCTGGCGCGGCATGGACTCCCGCAAAATCGACCAGCTGCATAAAATCGACCCCATCCCCAACCCTTATGGTGCCGACGATGTGGGCTGTCAGAATTTATCCGGCCCCACCGAAGCCAAGGTGTTTAACGACGAGACTGCGCCGGATGGTGTGCGAGTGGCCAAGCCCATCAGTATCCAGCCGCCCAAGCCGCGCCCATGGGAGCAGACCTATGTGCTCCTGCCCGCCTTCGAGCGGGTGAGCGAAGACAGATACCTGTACGCCCACGCCTCGCGTATTCTGCATCAGGAGCAAAACCCCGGTTGTGCCCGTGCCCTGTTTCAGCCCCACGGCGATCGCGGTATCTGGGTGAATCCACCGGCCTGGCCCCTGTCTACCGAAGAGATGGATGCGGTGTTCGACCTGCCTTACCAGCGGGTACCGCACCCCGTGTATGGCAAGGAAAAAATCCCTGCCTACGACATGATTAAGACTTCTATCAATATCATGCGGGGCTGCTTTGGTGGCTGTTCATTCTGCTCCATTACCGAGCACGAAGGGCGTATTATCCAGAGCCGTTCGCAGGAGTCTATTGTCAAGGAAATCAAGGATATTCAGGCCAAGGTGCCTGGCTTTACCGGTGTGATTTCCGATCTCGGCGGCCCGACGGCCAACATGTACCGATTGGGCTGTAAGAGTGAGAAGGCCGAGAAGACCTGTCGCCGCCTGTCCTGTGTATTCCCCAGTATCTGTGGCCATTTGGATACTGACCATCAGCACACCATCGACCTGTACCGCGCCGCCCGTGACGTGCCCGGTATCAAGAAGGTGCTGATTGCCTCCGGCGTGCGCTATGACCTTGCCATCGAAGATCCCCGTTATGTGAAGGAGCTGGCCAAGCACCACGTGGGTGGCTACCTGAAGATTGCCCCTGAGCATACCGAAGAAGGGCCGCTGTCGAAGATGATGAAACCCGGCATGGGCACCTACGACAAGTTCAAGGAGCTGTTCGACCAGTACTCGAAAGAGGCGGGCAAGGAGCAGTACCTGATCCCTTACTTTATTTCGGCCCACCCGGGCACCACGGATGAAGACATGGTGAATCTGGCGCTCTGGCTTAAGGAGCGTAAGTTCAAGCTGGATCAGGTGCAGAACTTCTATCCGTCACCCATGGCCAATGCCACCACCATCTATCACACCGAGCTGAACTCGCTGAAAAACGTCAAGCACAGCAGTGAAGAAGTGCCGGTACCGAAAAAGGGCCGCCAGCGCCGCCTGCACAAGGCGCTGCTGCGTTACCACGACAGCGCCGGTTGGCCGCTTATTCGTGAGGCCCTGATCGCCATGGGCAAGGAGCACCTGATTGGCACCGGTACCCAGCATCTGGTACCGCCGGAAGGCCGCGCCGAGCAGCGGGCCGGTAAGGGCAACAGTACCAAGGGTAACAGTGCCAAGGGCGGTAAGCCAAAGGCCGAAAAGGGTCAGCAGGCCTTTACCCGCTTCAGCGCCAATCAGTTTGACGACCGTAAAGGCCCGGCTGAAAAAGCCTCAGGTGCCAAAGCCAATGGTGCCACTAAAGCCAAGCCTCAGGGTAAAGGTGGTGCAGGCACTACTCCTGCTAAAAGTGGCGCAAATAAAAATGGCCCGGCTAAAAATGGTCCGAATAAAGGCAAAGACGGCAATCAGCGCCCCGGTGCCAAACCGATATTTGGCAAGCCCAAGCCTGCCGGACAAGGCCAAAGCCGCAAGCCGAACAAATAAGCTTGGTTCATAAAAACGAAGCTTGAGTCTTAAAAAAACGCCGCATTCAGCGGCGTTTTTGTTTTCAGCGAGCCAGCAATCGTCTCTATGTATGCCGTTAAAACAGTGCAAGTTGGCTGACGACAAGGGCGCTGAGGTACAAACCCAGGCCAAATACGGCGTGGGTTATGATGCTGTGCGCCCGGGCATGCCATGGCCTTGGCGCACGCGAGGCTGCCACGCCCATGCCCAGCGCCGGTTGCAGTAACAAAAACGGTGCTGCCACTGTAACAAGCCCGAGGGTGATTGCCGGGGCTAAGGTAGGCTCGGTAAACCAGATGGCACCGGCAAACGGCAGCAGCAGTCCGGCAAAGGCGATGCCTGTGGCGTAATGGGCAAGCCAGCCAACCAAGGCTTCGCCTTGCTGTGATTCAGAGCTGGCTATCGGGTTATGGATAAAACGTCCTTTGGGTATCCACAGCAGCCAGCGGCCAACCATGGCATAGTTCAGCGAAGGTACCCCAAACAGCCTGAGTCTGACCATGGCCCAGATATCCATCACCAGGGTCGCCCCCACGCCAACTATCAGTATTTGCAGCAAAAGTAGCATTCTTGTCTTCCGTCCTTGTGGTTAAGCAGTCAGCAGGGTACAACTTCAAGTCAACTTGAGGTCAAGGAGGATGTGGTGGACATTTCACAGGTAGCGAAACAGTCGGGCGTAGCGGCTTCAAGGCTCAGATATTATGAGGAAAAGGGGCTTATCCATTCCAACGGCCGCGATGGTCTTAAGCGGGTGTTTCCGCCCGGCATTTTGGAGCGGCTGGCCCTGATTGCACTGGGGCAGTCAGCGGGATTTTCGCTGGATGAGATTGCCGGCATGCTTGGCACTGATGGTGTTCCTGAAATAGACAAAGCCAAGCTGGTGGAAAAGGCCGATGAATTGGATGCCCGCATCCAAAGGCTAAGCACCATGCGCGATGGCCTTAGGCATGCAGCCCAGTGCAGCGCCCCCAGTTACCTGGAATGTCCCAAGTTTCAGCGCCTGATGCAGCATGCCGCGAAAGCTGACAAAAAACAGCGTCAGTCGGGGCTTGTCTCCGGGCAGAAAAAGCCCGTGCGCTAGCTGCGTCAGGAGGCCGCTTTCGCAATCACCGCGGCCTGATGCCAGTCGCCTAGATCCAGTAGCGTGGATAGTGACGTTTGGGGTTGGATGACAGGTTATTGATAACCAACGCCACCAACAGCAGGGCCAACGAGCCGAGCAGCACCGGGGTAACGGCATACAGGTAGCCGAGGCGCTGAACGCTGTCACCGCCAATCACGGCAATCAGCGCCGCCGCACCCGCGGGCGGGTGCATGGTGCGGGTCAGGTGCATCGCAGCAATCGCAAGCGATACCGCAAGCGCTGAGGCGAGCACGGGATTATCGCCCACAAGCTGCCACACACTCACGCCAATCAGTGCCGATAACAGGTTACCCAATATCAGGTTACGGGGCTGGGAAAAGTCCGCCATGGGCGCGCCATACACCAACACCGCCGAGGCGCCAAAGGAGCCAATCACAAACATGTGCCCGGGCTCCACCGGTCCCATCCATTGCCCCAGATTGGCTACCAGATAGATGCCCACAAAGGCGCCAAGCCAGGACCAGAGGATTTTTTTCATCGGCGGGCGTGGTGGGCAGGCCGCTTTGGGCTTCATCCGGCGTAAATAAAACTTCATAGATTGCTGCATCTCCCGAGGCGGATGGTTGGGTTGGATCAGGGCGTCTGGTCAGCCCGGTTTGGCAGTATCTGCTGTTGCCAATATTGATAAAGGCCGTCGATATCCCCCGAACACAACAGTGCCATGGCGCCTTGCAACTCATCGTCGCGCCAGTGCCACCATGTCATTTCCAGTAATCGCTGTATTTGACGTTCATCAAATCGAAAACGTATATGCCTGGCGGGGTTGGCACCGACAATCTCAAAGGGGGCAACGTCCTTGGTGACCAGCGCCCGGCTGGCTATCACAGCGCCATCACCTATGGTTACACCGGGCATTATCATGGCTTCAGAGCCAATCCACACATCATTGCACACTAGCGTATCGCCCGCGCGGCGAAAGCCATCGATGGCATCGGCGAAGTGCGGGTTATCCTGATAGAAAAATGGGAAGGTGGTAATCCAGTCGGCCCTGTGCCCCTGATTGCCCGCCATCATAAACACGGCTCCGGAACCAATAGAGCAGAAGTTGCCTATGATGAGCTGGTCGACATCGTTCCGTTCAGGGCTAAGGTAGCGGGCGCAGTCATCAAAACTGTGTCCGTGGTAGTAGCCGGAGTAATAGCTGTGGCGGCCAACCTTAATGTTGGGGTTGGTAATCTGGTCTTTTATCGGTTTGCCCGCAAAAGGATTGTCAAAGTAGTTGGTCATCTCAAGGTTCCCAATGATGCAAAGTCTTCTGAATCAAGGCATGGGAGGAAAGGTGCGCGCCACGGCTGTGAGGAAGGAAAAGCAGCGCTGGGTTTCCATATCTATGCTGTTGAGGGTAATTCAATTTGGCCCGGTATCTATGCTGCATGGGTTGATACGGATTACAAATCCTGCAATGGACGGTTAATGACCTTTTGGTATTCCGGATTGGCGAGCCGCCAATATGGTAACCGCGGTAGGGGCACAAGAGAATGGCAAACACAGTAAAGCCTACTTGCTTACCACCGAATGCTGTGCGCTAAGATTGTGCATCACAAAGCTATTAATCCGTGGTGCTGCTGGTCTGCAATGGAGCAAACTCTGCCTGCAGCCAGTGGGCAAAGGCGCGCACCCTGTGGTTATGCTCGCGCTTGGGATTTAGCCGCAGGCAATAGTTGTAACCTGCAAATTCCGGCATGTGGCCTTGCTTAACCAGCCACCCTTGTTTGACCACGGACTCGGCGAGTACATTGCTGATAAGCGCCATTCCTTGCCCCGCCAGCGCCGCCTGCAGGGTGTACTGCTCCTGCTCGAAACTTTTGATAGTAAAGCCTAATCCGTCAAGGTGCTGCTGCCATGGCAGATTGCCAAGGGCGCTGCTTTCCCGCCAGTGGGTCACAAACAGTCTGCCCGATGGCTGGAGCTTGGTGCTCTGTTGGTAGCAGCTTTGGGTTTCAGTCGCGAGCAGGATTTCCCCATCATTCACCCCTTTACCGTAGCGCAGGGCGATATCCAGCTGCGTGGCTTCGCTGAAGTTTTGCAGGCTGTCGCTTGCAAGGATTTGTACGTCGATGTCTGGATAGCGCTGCTGAAAATCTGCAAGCCTCGGTGCCAGCCACAGGGTGGCGAACGAGGTGCAGCAGGACACTGTGATTTGCGTGGCAGGCTTGCTCAGCTCTGTCAGGGTGTTACTGAGTTCACGGAACATCCGCTCTGTGGTCGCTGCCAGTTTCTCCCCTTCGGTGGTTAACACCACCTGGCGCACCTGCCGCTCGAACAGGCGAACATTCAAAAACTGCTCCAGATGCTTTATCTGATGAGAAATGGCGGTTGGCGTGACGTTTAGTGCCTCGGCCGCGACTTTAAAACTGTTGAAATGGGCCGCTGCCGCAAAGGCTTTGAGGTTATTCAGGGAGGGTAACTGTGAAAACATGGTGAGCACTATAGATGAGATAAGCTAAGTTATATTGCGTGCTTTCTCGTTTGTCCGTCAAGACGGTGCTTGCAAAAATGCCAGGGTCTTAATTACACCAAGGAATGCCCATGGCCACACTGTTACAAATCGACTCCAGCGCCCGCAGTTTTGACCCTGAAAAGTCACAGCATCAATCCATTTCCCGTAAGTTGGCTGATTGCTTTGTAAGGGGCTATCGGGCGCAGCACTCAAACGCCCGCTATATTCAGCGCGACCTGGCACTGACACCGCCCGATTTCATCACTGTGGATTGGATTGCAGCCTGTTTTAAGAAGACCGAACTTAGCGATGAAGAGGCGAAGGTGTTGGCGCTTTCAGATGAACTGATAGATGAGGTGGCTTCAGCCGATTTGATAGTGATTTCGGCGCCCATGTATAACTACGGTATGCCAGCGGCGCTGAAGGCCTGGTTTGATCAGGTCATACGTATCAATAAAACCTTTTCCTTCGATTTAGCCCGTGGCGATTGCCCGATAGAGCCGATTTTCGGCGGTAAGACCCTGGTGCTGCTGAGCTCCTGCGGCGAATCCGGCTTTGAGTCCGGTGGCGCTCAGGCCCACAAAGACCATCTCGGCGCCCACATTAAGCTGCTAAGTCGTTACCTCGGCGCCAGCCGGTTTTTCCACATTGCCGCCGAATACCAGGAGTTTGGCGACGAGCGGCACCGAAGGTCGGTTGCCGAAGCGCTCGACAAGGCCAAGGCGCTCGCAGCCGATTTGGCATCGCCACTGGCGGTGTAGTTGGATGTATGCTCTGCCGGGCAAACGTCAGGACCAGGACAGGTCGGGTGGACAAACCACAGAGTGCTTGGTCACCCAGCCTGTTCGCTTATGGAGTGGATAATGCATTCAAGGTGGCGAATCCGGGTCTGTCTGACATCGGCTGCCTGAGATTAGGCGTCTTCGCCCTGATAGCCGGTGAGAAAAAATTCCACCTTGCCGCAGCTTTGGCAGGCATACATGTCGAGGGCTTCTTTGTTGACGAAAAGCTCTCCCAGTTCACCCAGCACGCCCCAACGACTGCCTTCATGAAAGTCTTTGCTTCCGACAAAACGCAGGGGAGTATGGCAACGCAAACACGCGAGCGCAGCTTTTGGAGCAGGCGCTTCGCCGTCTCGGGGAGTATTGCACTGCCAGCAAATTTCAAAGGCGTCGTCTTCCACCTTGGTGTGGCAATGTTTGCAAATCCAGGACATCAGGTTTCTCCTAAACCAATCTGAATTGATTACGTGTCTGACTGACACAGTGCGGGGTCCAGCTTATCGCTGTCCAACGCTGGCATGATAGCGGCTTGCTGATGCCCCCACCAGATCAAGAGGACGCTGGCAACCGTTATGGTCAGGTAGAGTACAGGTTTCACGTAGGCTTTGGCGCCGCGGACTACCAATGTGGGTTTATATACTTTCTCGCCCTCGGGGGGAAAGCGGCCTTGCACCAATCCCCTGATGGCCATCGGCACCAGAGTGAACAGCATTGGGAGAAGCACCAGTACCGGAATACCCACCAGGATGAGCTGCCAGAAATAGTCGGCACCATTCAGGCCGGCAATAGCAGTGGGGTCGATTGGCGAAGTCCTCGATAAATGGATTGAACCACAACCGCTGGCCCATAATCAGCAGCAATCCAAGCAGCGAATACAGGCACACCCGCGTCCATTTTTCCCGCTTGGTGTATTCCTGTGCGTATTCCATGGCAGTCCCTTGTGGTCAAATCACGACTTGTCATCCTCCAATAGCCGCGTCAGCTTTTCAAGTTTGGGGGCAATATAAACCTGGCAAAATGGCCTGTCTGGGTCGGTTTGATAGTAGTTTTGGTACTGGGCCGGAGTGGCTTTAAAGCCTTGAAGCGGCAAAATTTGGGTGATAAGGAGCTCGGAGAATTCGATGCCAAGCACAGTTAATATCTCAGTCAGCCGTTGCTGCTGATTGTGGTTGTGAAAGTACAGCGCCGAGCGATATTTGCCGCGCAGGCTGTGGGCCTTGGTGGCGGAGTGGGTGTGAAGATGCACCCGTACCAGCTGCTCTTCGCTTATCTTTTCGGGATCAAAACTCACCCGTGCCGCCTCTGACCAGCTGTCACAGGGCGGCGCAGATTGTGCAAAGCCCTGCTCGACCTTGATTACCCCGCTCAGACGTTGAAACACCGCTTCGATACACCAATGGCAACCTCCGCCGAGGGTAATTTCGGCCAGTTTTGTTACGCCTTCGGTTGCGGAGCCTGGCAACTTGGTAGTGTGGGAACTGTGCATCATAGGCCTCTCCATTCGTTAATCCATAAGACCCGTCATAGCGGATTTCACTTTCCTGTAGGCGACTTTTCTGCAGGCCAGCGTAGGGTGACAAAGGAGTTGGTGACAGGCGCTTGAGGGGAGAAAGGCAACGCAATACCACAAGGGCCGGCCCGCTTGTGGCGTTGCATCGCATCTGCTTAACCGGCAGTTTGGCCATTTGCCGGAAATTCAGGTGTATCGCTTAGGGCTGAGATATCGGTGTTTTTCTTCATTGTGGGGCAGTACTGCGATGCGTTCGCGCTCACCGTCACCCGGCTTTTGACTGACGGGCTTAGGTGGGGCCAGCCTGTAGTCGAGTTGTACCTCGACGCCTTTGTTGGCCTTGGGCTCATATTGCCATTGGTTCAGCGCATCGATTGATACCTTATCAAACATGCCTTGGGGCTCAGATTTGAAAATCACGACATTGGATACTTTGCCTTCGGCATTGATATCAAACCTTGCCTGGACATAGCCTTCGATACCCTGTTTAGCGGCATCTATGGGGTACTTGGGCTCAATCCGAACCACAGGCTTGCTGAGATCTTTGCTGTCGCCAGCCATGGCCGGAGCCTGGGCCCAGATACCGAGGGCGGCCACCAGTGCCAGTGGTGTCAGCAGCGAAGCCGCGCTGAAACCCTTGCTGTGTTTGAGCTGTATGAGTCGTTGTTGCATGGTGTGTTTATCTCCATAGTGGTGTGAAAGCGGCTGCCAACTCCGGGCAACCGTAGCGGCATTGCCAATGAGCGCGCGGCCATAGGCAATACGGTCGGCCTGGCTGAGCTCGATGGTGACATCGGCGTCGCAGGCCATTTCCTGATCCTGTCTGAAGCGGCGATACGCCAGCAGGCACAGGGGGTTAAACCAGCACAGGCACAACAGCGCCAGCGCCAGTAAGTTGCAATGCAAGTCGCCCCGGCGCCAATGGCTGAGCTCGTGGGCAAGAATAAGCTGTTGATCTTTACTGCTGAAACGTGTTTCAAAGCCGTCGGGCAGCACAACAGTGGGACGAAACAGGCCGAATACAAAAGGGCCTTCGGTTTCGGTGGATGTCAGCAAACGCGTGCCTGTGCTCTTGGTGTCTGCGGCAGGCTTGGCGCCTTGCATAAGCCGGGCAAGACGAATCAGGCTTAAGCCGAGCACAGACACAGCAAGCACCAGACCGGTGACATATGCCGCGTTCAGCCAATCGGCTTTGCCTGCGCCGTGGGAAATCTCGCCCAGGGTGACTCTATAGGTTTCCATCGCACTGCCACCGGCAGGGCTTGCCAAAGGTACGATAAGCGCCAGCAGCAACACCGGCACACATAGCCACAGACCGTATTGGAAGCGGGCACCGAAGCGCTCAAGCACCCAGGGGCGCAGCAGCAGAAGCAGTGCCAGCAGCAGCGTCAGTGGCGGCGTGAGCCTGAGAATGAGCTCAATCATGCTTTTGCTCCTTCTCCCAGGCGTCGATAAGCTGCTTAAGCTCGGCTACATCCTCTTCGGTCAGCTTATTGCTGCCCGCAAAGCCCGCTACCAGAGGCGCCAACTTGCCGCCGAATACCCGCTCGATAAAGCTCAGGCTCTCTTTGCGTTGATAGGAATGTTCGGCGAGCTTTGGGAAGTAAAGATAGGCGCGGCCATCCTTTTCAAACCCCAATGCCCCCTTGTTCACTAAGCGGTTTATCAGGGTTTTGACGGTTTTCTCATGCCACTCTCCCTCGCGGTTAAGTGCCTCGACTATGTCGTTGGCGCTGAGGGGCGCTTGCTGCCACAGCACCTTAAGCACTTCCAGTTCGGTGGGGCTGATGTCTTTCAATTCGGGTTGGGTCATGGCGCTGCCTGCTTAATCAATTACACGTGTAATACTATTAATATTACAGATGTAATCGTTATGGCAAGTATAATTTTTATGGGCCTGTGTTTTGCCGGCTCGTGGAAGCGGAACGGCATAAAAAAGCGGCTTAGCCCACAGGTGGCTGGTGAATTTATTATTTATTTTCAGTAGGCTGTATTTTTTACGCATTCAGGGAATGAAGATGCTGAAGCCACTCGTTTATTGGTATATACGAATCTTTGGACAAAAAACGGATCATGATCCCGCCCTCGGCTACGGCCGAATAGCTGAGTTTGAGGGATGGCTTCGCAATCGGGATTGGCCACAGTTTGAAGCCACATTCGATGCCATCAGCCGGGGCGAACAGGAAGTGCTGATTGGCTATTTTGCCGTTCAGGCCGACGCCGAACGCTGGTTTGGGCCCTGGCTTCGTGCCTCATCCAGCCCGATCCCGGCCCTGTTTGAGGGGCGACGCTTACTCATTCGGGCCTGGAAAGCACGCTCAGGCCTGACCATAGACTATCTGCCCCAAAGCGCGGTACGAAAATGGCAGCGCTGGGGTAATCAGGCCGTGAATGTGCTGCAGCAAGCCAGGGATATCTCGCCCCGGGATCTGCGGGTGCGGCAAGAGCTGTTGTGGGCCCAGGCCGCCACCGGGGATGCCTGGGTATTGGCGCAGGAAACCCTTGCCCTGTTGTTTGAAAGTGAAACGGCAGATCTGCCGCTGGGCATGACCTTGATGCAAATTCTCAATGAAAAATGGTTTGGCGAGGATGAGCTCGACGAACAGGTGGCAAGGGCGCTGGCATCCAGAAATCCAGCATACAACTCGCTGCTGGTGTCGGTTTGGGTGGAGCGCTGGTTGAGTGCCATGCAGGAAGAAGTCCCCTTCGCCGACCACTATTTTATGCAGGAGCATATTCTCGACGAGCTGCGCGCCTTGGCCGTAACTGATACCTGTCTCACCGGCGCAGACAAGTATCTCGCCAATATCGCGGCAAACTTCTATGCCTTTGCCTTTTTCAAGGGGCGCGAAAAAATGCTGGCCAGCAAATACCTGCTGCAGGTGAGAGACAAATACCTGCCTGAGCCCTGGCAATACGAAAGCTCGCCGCGAACGGCGATCAACAGTGCCAGGCGTTTTGCGAAGTTGGGTAACTTAACGGGCTGACCCGGAGCCAATCTTTGCGGTAAGCACATGGTCTTCCCATTGGCCGTTGATTTGAAGATAGGCGCGGGCCAGGCCTTCCTTTTCGAACCCAAGCCGCTTTAGCAGCGCGGCGGATCTGTGGTTGGATGGCATGTAATTGGCCATTACCCTGTGTAGTTTCAGCGCATCGAAGGCATAGGCGAGGGCGGCCTCACACAGCCGGGTGGCATATCCCTTACCTTGCAGCGACTGGTCGATGCCGTAGCCCAGATAGCAGGCCTGAAATGGGCCGCGCACCTGATTACTGAGGGTTGCCATACCCCAAATATGAGCCGGGTCGGCCAGTACCAGATAGCTGCAATTGCTGGTCTCAACCAGCGATGCGCTGATGCGCGTCTGCCACTGGGCGGCGCTGTGGTAGTCTGCTTCCCGCAGCGGCTCCCAGGGCGAAAAGTGGTTCCGATTGCGGCCAAAGTAGTCTGCAACCGAGTTGGCATCCTCTTCGCGTATCAGCCGTACAGTCCAATTTTTTGCATCGAATTCAGCGGCTTTACTGTGGTGCTGGCTGAGGCACTGGCTGAGGGTGTCTGGCGGATTTGGCATGACGGCGTTCCGGTGGCGGGTAAATTTCAAGCATCCTTTAATCCCTGCGATGTTACACTCGGGTAACGCCATAGCCAAACGCATAAGGACGCTGAATGGGCAAGATGATGGTTGCAGCACTGACCAGATACCCGCTGTTTTTGATGTTGGGTCTGGCTGCGACCGCTGGTATCAGCCTGTTGGATGGCGAGCCCCGGCTGGCCGGAAATGGATTCTTGTTACTGATGGGGGCATTGCTTGGGCTGGCAGGCGCCTTGTTGTTGTCAACCGCTGCGGGCCTTTTTCGGCGCGTCGGCACCACGGTAGACCCAACCAAGTCACCGGATGCGCTGGTCACCCATGGTATCTATAGTCTCACTCGTAACCCCATGTATCTGGGTATGTTATTGCTGTTGGCGGCTGAGGTATGTTTACTTGGGCGGCCACTGACGCTGCTGTCACCGCTGTGCTTTTTTGTGCTGATGAACACCCAGCGTATTCCCGCCGAAGAAGCCATGGTAGAGGCACGCTTCGGTGATGCCTTTACCGAATATAAGGCCAGGGTCAGGCGCTGGTTGTAATGTCAGAGGGTCAGGTTTAATGCCTGGCAGGCTGAATTTGCGTTCATCCGCCGATGAATATTCCATGGCCTCAGATACAGAGGCCTTGCCGGAAGGAGGTTTCTCACCGACATGACAGAGCCAATCAAGTACGTCAAAGCCCCGGGCCGCATCCTGATAGTCGGCTTTGGCAGCATAGGTCAGGGCCTGCTGCCGCTTATCCTGCGCCACATCGATATATCACCCAAAAACATCTGCATCATTACCGCCGACGACAGAGGCCGCGAAGAGGCCGACAAGCTCGGTATTCGCTTTATCGAGATGCCCCTGACCCGCAAGAATTACCAGAGTGAACTCGCACCGCTGGTGGGCAAGGATGACTTTTTGGTGAATCTGTCGGTGGATGTGTCATCCATTGCCCTGATTGAGTTTTGTCAGGCCCGTGGCGCCCGCTATCTGGACACCTGTATCGAGCCATGGGCAGGCGGTTACACCGACCCCAGCAAGTCTTTTGCCGCCCGCTCCAACTACGCCCTGCGTGAGCGGGTGCTGGCACTGAAAGACAAGTACCGCGGCGGCCCCACTGCCGTGGTGGCCCAGGGGGCCAATCCGGGCATGGTATCCCATCTGGTGAAACAGGCGCTGATGAACCTGCAGCAGGATATTCTCGGCACCCATATTGAGCCCACAAGCCGCGATGAATGGGCCAAACTCGCCCACGACCTCAACATCGAAGTGATTCATATCGCAGAGCGCGATACCCAGGTGGCCAATCAGGCCAAGGCCATGGATGAGTTCGTAAATACCTGGTCCTGCGATGGCTTTGTCAGCGAAGGTGCTCAGCCCGCCGAACTGGGTTGGGGCACCCACGAGAAACATTTCCCCCGTGATGGTGGCCGCCACGAGGAAGGCTGCGGCGCGGCCATTTACTTAAAGCGCCCCGGTGCCACGGTCAAGGTGCGCACCTGGACCCCCAACTACGGCCATTTCCACGGCTTTTTGATCACCCACAACGAAGCCATCTCCATCGCCGATTTCTTTACCCTCAAGCAGGATGGCAGGCTGGTATATCGTCCCACCTGCCATTACGCCTATCACCCCTGTGACGATGCTGTGATGTCGCTGCACGAGTTCAACGGCAAAAACTTCCTGCTGCAGTCGCGCCAGCGGCTGATGCGGGACGAGATTGTCAGCGGCATCGACGAGCTGGGTGTGCTGTTGGCGGGCCACAAGAAGAATGCCTACTGGTATGGCTCGCAGCTGTCTATCGAGGAGGCGAGAGCCCTGGTGCCCTTCAATGGGGCCACCAGTTTGCAGGTCACTTCGGCGGCGCTGGCGGGTATCGTCTGGGCGCTGGAAAACCCCAATGCCGGGGTGGTGGAGTCGGACGAGATGGATTATCGCCGCAACCTCGAGATCATGGGGCCCTATCTTGGCCCTGTGGTGGGGGAATACACCGACTGGACACCGCTTTATCAACGTGGCGAACTCTTCCCGGAAGATGTGGATGACGACTACGCTTGGCAATTCAAAAATGTGCGGGTGTAGCGCGTAAAAAAGCAAAAAGCACCACGGGAAATCCCCGTGGCGAGAGGATATGACCAAACCGCAGCACCGGTGGAAGTGGAGGTCGGCGCTGATGCCCGGGGCTTCAGGGCGAAGGCCCCGGGTGTGGCGGTCATCAAGGCGTGTGTCACGCCACTTTTTGTGGAGCGAAATCAGAAAAAGTAGTTAATACCCACTGCGAACTGGTTGTCTTCCAGCGCCTCCAGCGACTTGTCGTCCATGTCGGAGAAGTCGAGCTTGGCTTCGAAAAACATCACAGTATCCAGGCTGTACCTGTAGTGCAGCCCTACCATGGCGAAGCGGCGGGTCCAGTTGCCGGTGATGGGTGTGTTGTCGTCGGTATCCAAATCGAGATAGGTCAGCACTGCCATAGGTACAAAGCCGTTATCCGCCTGCCAGGCCAGCATCAGCTCGGCGCCGGTGGCGTCGTACAAATCGCCATTCACCTGTTCATTGTTTTCACTCTTGTGGGCATTGAAACCCAGGTACAAGCCGTCGGCCCTGCGCTCGTCGGCATAGTGGTAGTAACTGCCGTACATGGCACCTATGCCGATGATTTGATTGGCTTCATCGATTTGGCTGTTGCCGATGTGGCCTGTGATGTCACCCCGGTTCATGCCCGCCAGCAAGCTGAACTTATCGGTTACGGCCCAGGTCACGGAGGTGCCGTAGCTGTTGTCAAAACTGAGCTCAGCATCGTCAATCTGGTTGCCGTCGCTGTCGGTCACGCTGATATCGCCGTTGTTTTTGGCGGCGTATTGCAACGCGATGGAGACGGGGCCAAAGCTATTGCGGTACAAAAAGGCGCTGTCGGCGCGGCCAGTGCCGGTCAGGCCGCCATCACCGAAGCCGTAGGCACCCACGCTGTAACCGGCAAACACGTTGGGCAGGTCGGTGGTACCGGCCACATCATAGTAAGCGCCCCACTGCTTGCCGAACGTCAGGCTGCCGTATTGGTCGTGGGACAGGCCCACATAACCCAGGCGGTTATTGAGGAAGTCGCCACTCTTTTCGGCATTCAGCTTGCCGCCCTGCATCACCAGATCTTCGTTGCCTGAGACGATGTTCACGCCCCATTCGGTCACCGCATAGGCGCGCCAGCCATTGCGTTCTTCCCGCTCGAAGGTAAAACGCAGCTGCGACAGGTTGTCATTCACCGCAGTCTCGTCGCCATCGTAGAGGGCGTTAAATCCGAGCCAGCCGGTGAGGCCGAGGCTGTTCTTGTTGTCGTTGTACAGCTCCATGGCGTTGGCGGCAGTGGCGCCAACGAGCAGTGGCAGCAGCAGTGCCAGTTGTGATTTTTTCATGATTCCACCTTTGAATATCTTGCTGTGGCCCCGCGACGAGACGAGGCCTTATGTGTGTTGTGTTCAGGCCTGTTGCAGGCGCAGTTCGTTTTTCTTGGAGATAACGCCGTACAGGGTCCAGCCAAAGAAGGTGGCAATGGAGCCCAGCATCACGGCGGTTTCACCTGAGCTGTACAGGGCATAGAAGCTGTAAAGCGCGCCCATCACCGCCATGCAGTTGGCCACACGGGCCTTGCTGACCGGGATCTTCATCTGCTTTTGCATTACGCCGAGGGCCGCCATCGACAGGATGTAAGGGATGATGTTGGTCACCACCGCCAGGTTCACCAGGGCTTCAAATTGCTTGTTCAGTGAGGGGCTGATGGTCATCAGGCTGAGCACCGACTGGATAGAAACGATGGCCAGCATGCCAAGCACGGGGGCGTCGGTTTTGGTGACTTTGGAGAAGAGTTTGGGGAAGAAGCCTTCGTCGGCAGAGGCCTTGAACACCTGAGCTATGGTGAATTGCCAACCCAGCAGCGAGCCGGTGCAGCTGATGATGGCACAGGCCATTACGATGGCGCCGATAGTGGGGTTAAACATTTGGGCAAAGGCCAGACCGAAAGGCGCGTTGGACAGGGCCAGCTCACCGTTTGGCACAATACCGGCAATCACGTTGGTGGAGATGATGTAAATCAGCGCCGCGCCCAGGGTGCCGCCCATGACGGCGATGGGCACGTTCTTCTCTGGGTTTTCAACGGCTTCTGAGTTGGCACAGGCTGATTCCAGGCCCAGGAAGGCCCACAGGGTCATGGCGATGGAGCCGCCCAGTGCTTCAAAGAATGGCAGGTCATGGGGGTTCCAGGCCGACTTGTAGAGGTCAAAATCAAACCAGAACCAACCTATGATGGACACGCCAATTACCGGCAGAATGATGCCCCACACAGTGATGCTGGACACCTGACCCGTGATGCGGGCGCCACCGAAGTTGGCGACTGTGGCGAGCCACAACACACCAATGGTGGCCAGACAGGTGGCGATGGGGGTCAGTTCCACGCCAAAGAGCACCGCGCCATAGCCCACTGCCGAGATGGCAATGGCCACGTTGGCGATAAGCAGCGATACCGCATAGGTGTAGTTGGCCATAAAGTTGCCGCTGCGTCCGAAGGCGTATTCGGCGTAGCCGCCCATGCCGCCGGATTTTTTACTGAACATCCCGCACTTGGCGAAGGCATAGGCCAGCGCCGTGGAGCCCGCGGCCGTTACCAGCCAGGACAATACCGAAATGGTACCCACTTGGGCCAGCTGGGTCGGCAGCATGATGATGCCTGAGCCCATCATGTTAACTATGGTGAGAATGGTGAGTTGAACCACGCCTATCTTGTTGTTTGATTTACTCATAATAGTGTCTCGATTCGTTATGGTTTAAAGGGGCGGCGTCCCTTGGCCGCCCCGTCGTTATCAATGCTTGAGCACGTAACCCATGGCCTGTACCCTGCCGTTATCGGTGCGCTCCAGGTACACGCCCTGAAGCTCCGGAGCAAAGCCCGGCAGCAGGTTGATGCCCTCTTCCAGCGCCAGGAAGTAGCGCTGCACCGCGCCGCCCCAGACTTCCCCCGGCACCATACAGAGCACGCCGGGTGGGTAAGGCAGGGCGCCTTCGGCCGCAATCTGGCCTTCGATTTCACTGAGCGGCACCAGCTCGGCCTTGCCGCGCACAAAGGCGATATTGGCGTCCTGTGGGTTCATTACCGCCTTGGGGAAGTGAGCCGCACGGAACATCTCTTTTTGCAGCTGCTTCACGTTGCGGCTGACATAGAGGTCGTGCATTTCCTGACACAGGCGACGGATGCTGTAGCCCTCATAACGCTCGCGGTTGGCGCGATAGACGTTGGGCAGCACTTCGCTTAGGGGCGCATCCTCGTCAATCAGCTTTTCGAAGCGGGCAATCTGGGTCACCAGATGCTGCATCTTGGCCATGTCCTCGGCGGGGGTCATGAGGAACAGAATGGAGTTAAGGTCGCACTTCTCCGGGATGATGTTGTTTTCACGCAGGAAGTTGGCAAGGATGGTGGCCGGAATACCAAAGTCTTCGTACTCGCCGGTTTCGGCGTTGATGCCGGGGGTGGTGAGCAGGAACTTACAGGGGTCGACAAAGTACTGGCCCTTCTCGTAGCCCTCGAACGCGTGCCATTTAAGGCCAGGTTCGAACTCGAAGAAGCGCAGATCGTCTGCCATCTGTTCGGTATCAAAGGTCTGCCAGGGCTCGCCTTCCACTGTGGTGGGGATAAAGGGCTTGATGTACTTGCACTTTTTCAGGAGCAGCTTGCGGGCTTCGATACCGGCCTTCACCGCCTCGCGCCACAGGTAACGGCCGCTGGCGCCTTCGTGCATCTTGGCGTTCACATCCAGCGCCGCAAACAGCGGATAGAAGGGGCTGGTGGAGGCGTGCATCATAAAGGCGTTGTTAAAGCGTTTATGGTTGCAGTAGCGTTCCTGTCCCTTGATGTGACTGTCTTTTTTGTGGATTTGCGAAGTTTGTGAGAACCCGGCCTGCTGCTTGTGCACCGACTGGGTGACGATAATGCCGGGATCGTCGGGGCCGAGCTCCAACAGCAGTGGCGAGCAGTCTTTCATCATGGGAATGAATTGCTCGTAGCCCACCCAGGCGGAGTCAAACAGGATGTAGTCACACAGGTGGCCAATGCGGTCCACCACCTGACGGGCGTTGTAGATGGTGCCGTCATAGGTGCCAAGCTGGATGATGGCGAGGCGGAAGGGGCGCGCCTCCTGTACCCGCTGTGGCGCGACCTTACCGATTTCGTCCCGCAGGTAGGCTTCATCAAAGCAGTGAGAGTCGATACCGCCGATAAAGCCGAAGGGGTTACGGGCCGTTTCTAGATACACAGGAGTGGCACCGGCCTGAATCAGGGCGCCGTGGTGGTTGGATTTGTGGTTGTTGCGGTCAAACAGCACCAGATCGCCGGGGGCGAGCAGGGCGTTACACACCACCTTGTTGGAGGCGGACGTGCCATTCAGTACAAAGTAGGTTTTGTCGGCGTTATACACTTTGGCGGCATAGGCCTGGGCGTCGTGGGGGGCGCCTTCGTGGATAAGGAGGTCACCGAGCTTTACGTCGGCATTGCACATGTCCGAGCGGAACACGGTTTCACCGAAGAAATCAAAGAACTGACGGCCAACAGGGTGTTTACGGAAGAACTGACCACCCTGGTGCCCCGGACAGGCAAAGGTGGAGTTACCCATTTCAACGTACTTTTTCAGGGTGCCGAAGAAGGGCGGCAGCAGGGATTCCTGATAACGGCGCACCGCGGTTTCGACCTGTTTACCATAAAAGTCAGTTTTGGCGTTGCACAGTTCAAATACCCCGGTGATGGTATCGCAGAAATCATCGGGGAACGCTTCTTCACAGCACACAGAAACAAATATCGGTAAATTCAAACCGGTATTTTTAATTTTGTCGACAATGCCGTTATTTACATCAGTAACAGAAACAACGGCGGCACCCACATCGCAAAAGTCAGTGGTTAATACGTTGACGACTTCCCGTTTGGTATCAAAACAGGCGCGAACAGATAAACTGGCGGCAATTTTTAACGAATTCATAATTAACCTGATTAATTTTGGTTAGCCGGACCCCTGCCAATATTTATTAAATCGACATGGTAAATTCCGGGCAGCCGAACAGGTGCTGACAAATCAGGACTGCGAATTAATTAAAAGGTGCAGTATTCCCCTGACAGAGTCAGTCCAAGGCTGGCAGATAAATTGTATTGTTGTGCGATAGACTCTCAGGCGACAGATAGCCCAAGGCGTCCGGCGAAGGCAGGATTAAAGCAGGAAGAAGAATGAATAGTCGAAGTAGTCGCGTTGCTCAGGCATCATAATATGCCTCGTTCGGCGAATATGCGCCATGATCTTTGATTTCTTTCTCATATACAACTCCATTACGAACATCAAGAAACCATTGAAAGAAAATGCCTCATTTGGCGAGGTGATTTTATCCGTGTCGAAATAAAGATAATTTGAAGTGAATCATAAAAAACAAAGTCTTTTACTAAATGTAACTCCATGTAATCTGTGTAATTTTATTTATTAATTTATTCTTGGTTAATTCAATTCGTACTCATTTATTATTTTGTGATTCGACAATATGCATTTAAATTTTATTTATTTGCATTTATCTGACTGATTATTTGACTGGAGTGAATAACCGCGCAGCGCGCTGATTTTGATTCGCTGACAGAGGCGCGCTTTTGGCGTACAGTGACATGAATGAAGGCGCAGCAAGGGAGGCTTGGCCGTGAACGACACCCAGTACAGCGACACAGGTTTTTGGCAAAAGGTGAAGGACTTTGCCAGGCAGGCGGGCCGAGAGGTGATAGAAAAGGCACTGTGGCTTTATTATGCCGCCCAGCGCCCCGAGACACCCACCTGGGCCAAAACCATCATCTATGGCGCCCTGGGCTATTTTATTACTCCGGTGGACGCCATTCCGGATCTCACCCCTCTGATGGGTTTCTCCGATGATCTGGGGGCTCTGGCCGCAGCACTGACCATGGTAGCCGTCTATATTGACGATGGCACCCGCGCCAGAGCGGCCGAAAAACTGGAGGCTTGGTTTGGTGCTGATAATAAACCAAGTTAATGATTGTAAAGGACTTAGTTGTTGCCCGCGTCGGGTCAAAAAATATTCTGTTGACCCTATTCCAGTTTTACCAAACCGGGGCTATATTGTGCCCACGCTGCGCCCTGTAGCCCTGTCGAGATCATCAATGAACGCTTTTGCTCCTTCCGTGTTCACTGCACCTTTCTACTCCTAGGTGTGTTCCATGCGAAAACAACAACTTGAATTTACCTATATGCGGGCCATCGCCATTTTGTGGATTGTGGCCGGGCACAGTATTTACAACTCGGGCGCCGGTTTTCCCCTGCCGCTGGAAAATCTGGTTCGGGGTGGCACCGCCTTGTTCGTGTTTATCTCGGGCTACTTTTATCACCGGATTTTTCATCCGCGCATGGTGTACAAAGAGTTTATGGTCAGCAAGCTGCGCAACGTGTTGCTGCCATTTTTATGGGTGTCGCTGGTGGGCCTTGCCATGCTCGCGACCCAGTGGAGTCTGATGTACGACAGACCCCTGTCTGAGGTTGCCAAGGGCATCTATTACACAGTGCGTAATGGCTATGTGCTTTATCCCCATTGGTACATTCCCTTTATTATGGCGGTGTTTGCCATCTCGCCGGTGTTTTCGGCCTATATCCGCATGAGCGGAGCCGCGCGCTGGACTCTGCTGGCGCTGAGCTGTGTGATAGCCCTGCTTATCCATCGTCCCATTGGCAACATCAATGTGCTCCATTCTGTGGTGTATTTCACCCCCTTCTACCTGATGGGGATTTTGTATTCGGCCCATGAAGAGTGGCTCAAAGAAAGAGCCGTGCCACTGCTGTGGCTGGCACTGCTGGGCACCCTCTTAAGCCTGTATATGCAAACCTATGTGCAGGGCCATGTGGGCAACTATCACAAAGAGGCTCTGAGCTGGGGCGGAGTAGACTGGCAGTTTGTGCAAAAGTTTAGTCTGGTGATCCTCGCTGTTGGGCTGTGCCTGTGGTTGTCCCAACGGTCTCTGTCCGATCGCACCCAAAAGAGTCTTAATGCCCTGGCCGAGATGAGCTTTGCCATCTTCTTTATTCACCCGCTGTTTTCCATCCTGTTTAGTGTCATCACAGGATTGCTGCGCTTCAAACTGGCCCCTGGCAACATGTGGACCAGTCTGGGCCTGTCGATGGGAATTTTTGTATTCCTGCTGGTGGGCAGTGTGGTCACCGCCAGGGCCATCAAGGCAAAACTCGGCGATCGCTCCCGCAGTTACATCGGCTGGTAAGATTCAGACTCAATTCACTCTGACTTGCTAGGCTGCTGTCTTTTGGGTTGGGGTGAATTACATGAACAAGACTCTGATTTTGATGGCGTCACTGACCGTCAGCACCGGCGTGGTCGCCGGGGATAAACCGGCTGCAGCGGACTTTTTTGACAGGCTCGGCGCCCTTTGCGGCAAGGCGTTCGAAGGCAAGGTGACCAAGGGGAACGAGGCCGATTCCGCTTTTGCCAACCAGCGGTTGGTCATGCACGTGCGTGAGTGCTCCGAGAGTCAAATCAAGGTGCCATTCCACGTGGGTAACGACAGTTCCCGCACCTGGGTTATCAGCAAAACCGATAGCGGGCTCAGGCTCAAACACGACCATCGTCATCAGGATGGCAGTGAAGACAAGGTCACCCAATACGGCGGTGATACCCGGGATGAAGGCAGCCGCGAGTGGCAATCCTTTCCGGTGGATGCCTTCTCCATCGCCAACTTCAAAGAAAATGGGCTCGACAAGTCCGTGACCAACGTCTGGCATCTGGGCTTGACCGGGGATGTGTTCAGTTATCGCCTCACCCGCGAGAATCGTGATTTTCTGGTGGAGTTTGATTTAACCCAGCCAGTCACCACACCCAATGCACCCTGGGGCCATCAATAGTCTGGTCATGCCCCACGGGATTTAAATGAAAAAGGCGACCCAAGGGTCGCCTTTTTGCCAGCTGTCTTTTACCTGCTACTTGCCTTCGAAGGTGAACGACTGCCCTGCCAGCGCGGCCTCAAACATCAGTCCGCCCTTGGCTGCGGTAAACACAGTCATGCCATTGATATAGGCCGCAGTGGCATTCTGTGCGCCGCCTGCCTGCCCTGCACCGGCCGAGTTACCTGTGGTGCCTGCCTGGGCATTGGCGCCCACGTTAATGGCCACGGCGGACGCCTGACCGCTGAACTCAAAGCTGCCGCTGGTAAAGTCGCGAAAAGCCTTTTCGTCTTTAAAGAAAATGATTTCGCTGTAGGCCTGGCCACCCAGCTGGAAGCCAATGGAAACCTGGGTCATGCTGGAGTCGCCCACATAGGCGCCCTGACGATAGACCCGGCCTTTGCCGTAGGCGGCGCCTATGCCAATGCCACCCTTGCCTATGGTGGGGAACAGGGCATAGCCGTAGGCATTATTGAAAAACTTGTGGGTTTCGCTGGCTTGCTTGAAGGTGGCCAGTGCATCCTGATATTTGGCGTCATCCTCGGCGGCGAAGGCTTGTCCGATACCGAGCAGCATCAGAGTAGCAAGCAGCAAATGCTTGAATGATTTCATGGTTCTCTCCTTTTCGGGTGAGGGGGTGACTGACACCAGCATAGGCATGGCGCAGAAAAAGTGAATAGCATTCAGTAAAAAAGCGCCTCGAAAGGCGCTTTTTCTGCTTTGGTGTCAGCCTGGGTTCAGAAAAACACCATTAATTCCTCCCTGGCGTTAGCCGGGTTCAGGGCTCTATGCCGAGCACATAATAGTTAAACCACTTAAGATCCCACTCCATCTTGGCCTTACGGTGCTGATACTTGGACAGGCCATGGCCCTCGCCGGGATAGACCACCAGTTCCACCGGCACGCCCAGATAGTTGTGCAGTGCCCGGTACAGACCCTGGGCATGGCCCAGCGGCACCCGCGCATCCTTCTCACCTATGTGGATAAGGGTTGGCGTCTTGATTTTGTCGGCGTGGGTCAGTGACGAGCCATGGGTGTAGGCATCGGGCTTTTCCCAGGGCAGGCCTTCCATAAAGTTGACCACATGACCCGGGGTGTCTTCCAGCATCCACTGCAGACGCTGGTCGAACACCCCGGCGCCCGAGCTTGCAGCCTTGAAGCGGTCGGTGGTGCTGATGAGCGCATTGGTGAGGTAGCCACCATTGGACCAGCCCATCACCGCCAGCTTGTCGCCATCGACAATGCCATCGGCAATCAGCTTATCAACGCCCGATAGTATGTCTTTGACTTCGATATCGTGCTCACGGCCAACCAGCTCGGTGAGGAATTTATCGCCGTAGCCGGTGGAGCCACGGTAGTTTGGAGACAAGAGCGCCCAGCCCTGAGCCGGGAAGCTGGCGCGGCCGTAGCTGCGGTGTTGCAGCGAGTAAGGCGTGGCGGCAGTGGGGCCGCCGTGAATTTGCACCACCAAAGGCAGCTTGCCCCTGGACTTATCCCAGCCGTAGGGCAGCTCCAGTATGCCTTCGACTTCGCTGCCATCCGGTGCCTGCCATTTATAGATGCTGATCTGCGGCAGCTGCCAGTTGGCGCTCTGTGGATTGATGTCGGTCAGGCGGTTTGCCGTGGCCCGCTTGCTGTTGGCGTCGGCCACGAACAGATCGGTGAAATGATCCAACCCATTGTGGCTGAATGCCACCTGGCTGCCACGGCTGTTAAAGCTGTAGCTGCCAATCACAGTATCCCCCTCAATCAGGGTACGGGTATCGTCCTGCTGCAAGCCATCGATTTCGGTACACTGCAATTTGACTCTGGCGGCATCGGCTACACGGTAACAGATCTCATCGCTGCCAGGACGCCACTGGATATCGGCCCCATTGAGGGTGACCTTGCCGCTGCGGCTCAGTTCCATTTGGCCCTTGCCAAGGGTATCGACCACAAACAAGCGGCCGGGGTGGCCGTCAAAATCGATACGAAACGCCAGGCGTTTGCTGTCGCCATGCCAGGCCAGTCCTTCGAGCCAGCCGTAGGGCGATGCCGCCTGCTCGCGCCAGGCGCCGTCTTCCAGTACCCGGTTTTGCTTCTTGGCAGTATCGAACACTTCCACCTGCGACCAGCCTTCGAGATAGACGAGTTCATTGTCGTCGGTAGTGATGCGGGCTATTTGGTTGCCATCGGGGCTGACACTGAAATCCCATACCACCTTGTCATCGTCCAGCAGGAGCTCCTGACGGAAGTTCACCAGATCCAACTTGTACAGCGGATTGGTGTCGCGCTTGCCGTGACCATACTGTGGCGCACCATGGCTTGAGCGCATGCCGGCCCAGCGGTCTTTGTCCTTGGTGTCTTTGTGGGTGAGAAAATACAGGCTGGCACCGTTGGGAGCCAACTCAAAGGCGGACACGCCTTCGGCTTCCCGGGTCATGGGCACGGCTTCGCCGCCGGATACGGGAATACGGAACACCTGGGCTTTACCATTGTATGGGGCCTTGGCGTCGTCACGTTTTTCCTTACCGATAAAGTAGATGAACTGGCCGTCCGGGCTCCACACGGGGCTGGACTCGCTCTCGTCGGTGAAGGTCAGGCGCGTTGGCTGGCGGCTCTTGATATCGATTTGCCACAGGTCGTTCTGGCTCTTATCCAGTTCTTTGTTCCAACGGCCTTCAAGCCAGAGTGCATGCTTGCCATTGGGGCTCAGCTTCACTGTGCCCATGTTGGCAATGTCGAAAAAGTCATCCAGGGTAATTTGGTGGCTTGGTGCGGCCATGGCGGCCGGTGCAGCCAATAAACTGGCTAAAAACAGGCGTGGGTAAAGCGGTGACATCTGGTTTCCCCCGATTGCTGAAAGTGCCTTTACCTTATCGGGTTGAATATAAAATCACCATGAAAAACTTACTTTTTTTCCTCGCGAAGCAAGGTTTGCAGGTAGTTGAGCTCGTCGGCACTCAGCAATTGGCTGCTGGATTTCTGGCTGACTTTTTGTGGCAGGCTCAATTGGCCGCGAAGGTAGGCGGCGCGGGTAATTTGCTGCAGGCCGTAAAACGCCAGCAGGTAAAGGCTCAGCAGCAGTATCATCCGTGGCAGCATCAGCATCAGGGACGTGACGCCATCCCCGAAATAAATGGGGATCAGGGTCAGCACCACTCTGATGAGCCAGTTGAACATCAGCGCCAGGCACAGGGTCATCAGCCAGCGAAAGCGTATGTCCTGCAGGCTGTGTTCGTGGGCGCGGGCACCGCGGCTGGAGTGAGAGAGTAATAATTTGAAAATCAGCACAAAGTAGAGACAGGTTTGGATAAACAGCAGCACGATTAACACGGCGGCAAGTGGGCTGTAGTCGGCGAGGGAGACTTTTTCGGTACCGCTTGAGAACATCAGTCCGGGGCGCAGCAGCTGGTCTATGGCTACGCCAATGGCAATCAGTGGCGCGGGCAAATAGTGATACCAGAAGCGGCCGCTGTGCTTATCGAGCGCTTGGCGGCAGTACTGGTACAGGAGTGGCATCAACAAAAAGTAGCCTGGAATAAACAGGCTATAAATGAGCGGCATGGGCAGCGACACTGTGTCGCGGGTCAACAGGCCACTGAAGAAGGTCAGGGAAAGCAGCGAAAAGATCCCGGCGAGCAACCTGTGATGACCGCTGTTTGAGCGATAGAGATAGCGCAGATAGAGTCCCAGCCCCAGGCAATGGAGGGCACCAAGCAGCGATAGCCACTTAAAGGTTTGCTCCAGAAACTCCATCATGGGTGTGCACTCGTGTGATTAAAAAAGCGACTCTTCGACGTCCTCTTTTAGCCCATGTGCACACGGGTGGCAATCCTGCCTTATTCTGATGCGGCTTTTTGTAAACGCAGATGACGGTTTGAAAGGTTTTTGGGCGGCTTGTCGGGGGCGGGTTTACGCTCCAGCAACAGGTGTCGTATCGCCATGATGGGGTGGGGCAGTAACATTCTGGGGCCCGCATAGCGCATGATTTGGCGCGCAAGCTCCCTAGGCTCGGGCTTGTAGCAATGCACGGGGCACTTATTGCAGGTGGGTTTTTCCTGGCCGTAGGGGCAGCGATCCAGCCGGGTCTTGGCGTATTCCATAAAGGCCTGACACTCGCCGCAGGGCGTTTTGCAGCCATGATGGTCCCGGCAATAGATGGCGACCATGGCACAAATGGTGGCAAATTCCCGTCCCAGATTGCCGCTCAAACTGAAGGACTCTGACATGATAAATACCCAAGCAATTTACTTGGTTTTATCTTAGTCCCCGCGCCCGGCCAACTCAAAAGCGGATCGCCAAAGCATGAAGATGCGCACAAAAAGAGTCTTTTGACGTCGGTGGCAATTTTGATGCCCGATGCCATGAGGGGTGCATAAATACTTGATTTAAACAGGTGAAATGCTCTAATAATAACCACTGCTCCCGGCGCCTGAAGCGGGCCGGACATTGGGGAATGGCGGCTCGGCTGCCAAGAGAAACAGGACACACACCATGAAATACGTCGTACTCTTCCTGCTGGTGCTGGCTGGGGTCTTCCTCTACAGGCGCGCCAAGCGTTTGGCCAACGAAGAGCATCAGGTACACAAAACACGTACCTCTCCCGGCCAAACCGACACCGCTACAGCAGAGGTTGAAGCGGCCAAGCCAGCAGACGAAATGCCCGCCGAGCCTGTGGTTGCCGCCGAGGCCGTGAAAAACACACTGCCAGAGCCAGAGCCAGAGCCAGAGCCAGAGCCAGAGCCAGAGCCAGAGCCAGAGCCAGAGCCAGAGCCAGAGCCAGTCATAGAAACGCCGGCTCCCGTTGCCAAGGGCATCGCCGTGCCTGACTTTGCCAATGAAACCCTCGCCCGTGCCATAGGTGAGGTAAACAGCGCCACCACCGATGAGCTGAAACATCAGCATCTGCTGGTGGCG
This sequence comes from Shewanella sp. FJAT-52076, assembly GCF_019457455.1. Taxonomy (NCBI): domain Bacteria; kingdom Pseudomonadati; phylum Pseudomonadota; class Gammaproteobacteria; order Alteromonadales; family Shewanellaceae; genus Shewanella; species Shewanella sp. FJAT-52076. Next base: position 3,935,201 of record NZ_CP080415.1, on the reverse strand, counting down.
GTCAATGAGTGTTATAAACAGCGCAAAGAGGCTGCCTATCTCAGCTTTGGCGCCGGTCTGGCCGACGAATACGCCAAACTCGCCATCAAGGTGCTGGGCATGGGCAAGCCGTTAAAAGGCGTTGGCTTTATGCAGCTTTCGACTCTGCTCAATGATAAAGGCGACTTTAACGGTGCCATCGAGCTCTGCCGTCAGGCGGTTGATCATGGTCTGTCCGATGGTACTGTGACCGGCTTTGAAGGCCGCATCAGCCGCATCGAGAAGGCGCGCGACAAGGCCGCAGGCTAGTAAGTGCGCCTTTGCGCAGGATAAAATAGCGGGCGGTGCATTTGGCACCGCCTTTTTTATTGGGAGATGCCCTTGATACGCGCCGCACTTGTGCCCCTCGTTGTCCTCCTGCTTGGAGCCTGTACTCAGGCAGACCAGTGGACGTTGGCCTTCAGGGCTGAGCCCTCGGATGCGCCCTGGCAATTCAGCGAGGTCGCCGGTCACTACCATACGCTCGATCAGTGTCAGGCCAAGGGTGATGGACTGGTGCGCCTTGGTGGTGACAAAGGCCACTACCAATGTGGCCAGCAATGTGAGGCCGACCAGGGCCAGCTCAGCTGCACGGTTATCGCCCCTTCGACATCCTCCCCAATGATGCAAGAGGGCCAATGAACATCTATCAAATCCGCCTCGACAAAGAGGCCGTTAGTCTGGCCATTCGCGGTGATATCGACTTTGACCGCTTTGACGACTTTGCCGAATCCCTGGCCGCGGCGCTAGATTGCCGGGTGCTGGAGCGCCAGTGGGGCGCCGACCGTCATCAGTGGCTGCTCGACTTTGAAGGATGCCGTCTGTGGCTGAACTTTGAGTTCTACGGCGATGTGGCCTGGCTTGCCAGCGATCGCGAAGAGGATCTTGAGGTGCTGGCATTTCTTGCCAGCCTGCTGAAGCCCTTGATTCGGGAGGAGCTGCCATGAGCCCCGCCTTTCATTTCCAGACCCTGACGCCGGACACCATACTCGATGCTATTGAGTCAGTGGGTATCTACCCGGAGACAGGCCTGACGCCCCTGAACAGTTTCGAAAACCGTGTCTATCAGTTCCGCTGCGATCGTGCCAATCGTTATGTGGCCAAGTTTTACCGCCCCGAGCGCTGGACAGATAAGCAAATACTGGAAGAGCACGCCTTTGCCTTTGAGCTCGGGGAGGCCGAAGTGCCCCTGGCTGCGCCTGTTGTGATAGAAGGCCAGAGCCTGTTTCATTTTGAGGGCTTTCGGTTTGCGCTATTCCCATCCATCGGTGGGCGCCAGTTCGAGATGGATAATCTTGACCAACTGGAGGCCGTTGGCCATTTTATCGGTCGCCTGCATCAGGTGGGTAAAGCCGGGCATTTCAGCGAGCGCGAAACCCTGTCATCGGCCATGGCCAATGATGCCTTGCAGGTACTTATGGCCTCACCACACGTGCCGCACTCCCTGATGGCAGACTTTGCCGCCGCGGGGCAGGCGCTGGTGAGTGCCATCGAATCGGCCTGGATAAAAACAGACACCCTGCGCCTCCATGGCGATCTGCACCCGGGCAATATTCTCTGGACCCCAGATGGGCCGGGGTTTGTTGATCTGGACGACGCCCGCAGCGGCCCGGCGGTACAGGACCTGTGGATGATGCTCGCAGGCGATGACAACGAGCGCCGTCTGCAGCTAGATACCCTGTTGGGGGCCTATGAAGAATTTTGTGATTTCGACACCAGAGAGCTGGCATTGATAGAACCCCTGCGGGGTTTGCGTATGCTCAGCCATATGGCCTGGATCAGTCGCCGCTGGGACGACCCGGCCTTTCCCATGTACTTTCCGTGGTTTGCCGAGGATGCCTATTGGCAGCGGCAAATTCGCGACATGCAGGCCCAGGTGGCGCAAATTGCCGAGCCACCCCTGAGTTTGCAGCCTTTTTGACGTGTTTTGTAACACAAAGTTGAACTAGGGGCTTGAGATGGCATCAAAAAGCGTATTAGTTTAGGCATCGCCCAATGAGATTTGGTCCACCGGACCCGCTAAGCAAGGAAATAAAATGAAAAAAGCACTCTTGATGGCAGCCGCGCTGCTGGTTGCTCCCCTGATGTCCATGGCCGCCGATTTCAAAGAAGGTGTGCATTATGAAGTGATTAACGAAGGCCCAGGCAGTGCCAAGCCCGAAATCACCGAGTTTTTCTCTTTCTACTGCCCACACTGCTACAACTTCTCCAAAACCGTTGTGCCTATGATCGAAGCCAAAAAGCCTGAGGGTGTGGCTTTCAATCAGGCTCACGTTGACTTTATCGGCCGTGAAATGGGCCCTGAAATGTCACGGGCCTTCGCCGTGGCTCATCAGTTGAAAGTCGAAAAGAAAATGGAAAAGGCGCTGTTTGCCGCTATCCACGACAAGAAGCAGCACTTCACCAATCGTGACGACGTGCGTGCCCTGTTTGTGGCCAACGGTGTTGATGGCAAAGATTTCGACTCTGCTGCCAACTCCTTTATGGTGAATGCTCAGATGTCGAAGATGAAGCGCGATACTGAAAACGCCAAGCTGTCCGGTGTGCCTTCCCTGGTGGTTAACGGCAAGTACAAGGTACTGACCGACTCCATCAAGAGCTACGAAGAAATGCTGGATATCGCCTTCTACCTGGCGACCAAAAAAGACTGAGTTTAAGCACTCAACAAAAAAAGCGCCCCTGAGGCGCTTTTTTTTATCTCTAAAGGGGGCTCTGAGAGGCGTTTCACAGGCCGTAAGCCGATGAAAATCTTGGAGCAAAAAAAAACCGTACTCCCTGGTCGCAAGAAGCACGGCATAGAGCCATTTGGCTCAGTTTTACCCTGAGTAACGCGACAAATGTAGCAATAAGTCAGAAGCTTGGCAAGCGCCAGAGAATTGACGTGATAAAAAAGTGTCCGTTCGGCCAGGAGGTAAATCAGCAGCTTACGTAAAGTGAATGCGGAAATTGGAAATTTCTGTTGTATCGGATGAAACTCGACTGCTAAAACTGGTGTCCAATTGATGGGTTCACTAAAAATAAAACAATAAAGGAGGGTCTCGTGAGGGTTTTTCCTGTGTATGCTCCCAAGCTCATCGTCAAACACGTACGGATTTTTTTGACGGGCGCAATCTGGGTTAAGGACCTGGGAAGGCTGGAGTTTGAAAAGGGAAGATTTTTACTGCCCAGAAAGAGCCTGCCTCAGGTTAAGCAGGCGATTCTGGAATTGAATGAGCTAATAGAAGCTCAAAATCAAGAGGTCAAAACGGCCTGATAGATCAGTCAACCTGGTTGCTCAGCAAACCAACAAGACCAGTGATCTTGTCATTCCAGGAGCTTAGCTCCTGTTTAAGCTGATGGTTTTGCTCCGCCAGGTTGGCCGCTTTCTCTTTCTCTTCGTCGAGTTCAAGTTTCAACAGCTCAATGGTTTCCAGGGCGGTCTGGATTTTGGTTTCCAGTTGGGACAATAATTCGAGGCTCATGGGAAAGGTCCTGTAAAGGTTCTGGATGGAGCCCAGATTCTAGCAGGCTCATTGCGCCGGACCTAGCGCTAATAAGCATTTTCACGCTTTCTGACACCCGTTTTAAGCCTGTTCTCCTCTTTGCCATATTCCCCGCGGCAGTTATGCTGACACTATCCGACAGACACTGCGAATGGATGTGACTGACTTGCTGGAACTTATTCCTCTGATACTGACGCTGGTGCTGGCTTTGCTGCTCAGGCGCACCCTCATAGCACTTGGCGCGGGCGTTGTGCTGGGCGCGTTGATTCTGAATGATTTTTCACCAGTAACCAGCCTCAAATACCTGTTTAATACCCTCACGGCGCAGTTTTATCAGCAGAGCCAATGGCAGTGGTGGCATCTCAACGTGCTCTTTGCCATGTTGCTGTTGGGGATAATGACCAGTCTGCTGGGCCGAAGCGGCGCCGTGGACGAGTTTGGCCACTGGCTTTCGGCACGGGTCCACAGTCGCCGCCAGGCAAGAATGGGTATCATAGGCCTGGGTTTTCTGGTGTTTATCGACGGTATCTTCAGCTGTTTGGCGGTGGGCAGTGTCGGGCGCCCCATTGCGCGCCAATATGGCATGTCACCGGCGCAACTTTCCTACATGGTCGATACCACCGCATCCCCCTTGTGCTCACTGGTACCCGTGGCCAGTTGGGGCCCCTATGTGATGGCGCTGTTGGCTGCCATCAGCTTTTTACCTGTTTCGGCGCTGGACGCCTTTATCGCCATCGCCGCTGTCAATTTTTATGCGGTATCGGCCCTGGTACTGGTGGGGCTGGGCAGCCTCTTTAACTGGGGTTGGTCTGAGCATATAGATACTGCGGCCGAGGTTGGGGCGACTGAGCGGGCTGCTGGTCATACTGCCCACCAACAACCACAGCCATCGAACACCGCCTCCCCCTGGCCACTGATGCTGCCCCTGCTGGGGTTGCTGATGGGGGCCCTGGTGTTCACCCTGGCCTCAGGCGCCTCACTGGCCAAGGAGCCTGGCATGGCTGCCTGGCTGGCCGCCGCAGATGTAGGAGCGGCAATGCGTAATGCCAGTTTGACCGCAGTCGTGCTGGCGGCCTTGATGGCGCTCTGGCGTGGGCGCGGAAGAGGACGAGGGCTGGCTCCCCTGATGATAGATATGCTGGTGGGGCTGAGATCCATGGCGCTGGCGGTGGGCATTTTGTTGCTCACCTGGATGATAGGGGCGCTTATCAAAGATCTGGGCAGCGCGGCGCGCATTTCGGCCCTCGCCAATGATCTCTTGTCCCCCAGTCTGCTGCTCGCCGGTATCTTTGCTCTCTGTGCCATCATGGCCTTTGCCACCGGCACCAGTTGGGGCACCTTCGCCATTATGATCCCCCTCTGTGCTCAGGTGGCGCAGGGAATGGCCCCCGAGCTCCTGCTACCTGCGCTGGCTGCCGTGATGGCGGGCTCTGTGTTTGGTGACCACTGCTCGCCGATTTCCGATACCAGTATCCTCAGTGCCACTGCCAGTGGCGCGGCCGTGCATGAACATGTGACCACCCAGTTGCCCTTTGCCCTGATAGCGGCCATCGCGGCCTTGTGTGGTTTTCAGCTGCTTAATCTGGGGGCATCCTGGGGGCTCGCCTGGGCACTGACGCTGCTGACGGGAATTGGACTGCTGTGGCTGTGGCAGCACCAGCGCAGCAGTGGAAATTTACTCAAGCAAGACGGACAGGCTTAGCCAGCGCCGCGATGTGCGGCTACAATCCTGCCTTTTACGATGGAGAACCCCATGAGCATCATTCGAATGGATACCGGCGCTCGCATGAGCAGCATAGTGATCCACCAGGGCACTGTGTACCTCTGTGGTCAGGTGGCCAAAGACAAGCTGACCGACATCCGCACCCAGACCAAAACCATGCTGGAAGAAGTAGACACCCTGCTGAGCCAGGCGGGCAGCAGCCGTGAGCACTTGCTGAGCTGCACCATCTATCTGAAAGATATGGCCGACTACGATGCCATGAATGAAGTGTGGGATGCCTGGGTACCCAAAGGCCATGCCCCGGCGCGGGCCTGTGTGGAAGCTGCCATTGCCGAGCCCGAGTATCTGGTGGAAATTTCCGTGGTCGCGGCCCTCAAGGCCTGATTCTAACCTATCAGTACCCGACCGAACCCGGCACCCTCAATATCCGGGGTGATGGCGATGATGCGGTCGAGTCTGATGGCCCGTTGCGACGTGGCGGTTTCTATCAGCAGCCACTCGCTCTTATCGGCGCGGGTCTCTGTGGTCACCGCCCGTCCGTGAATGCTTCCTTCGTCTTTGAGCTCCAGCAGTAGCGGATACCTGCGAATGCAGGCCAACTCCAGCACATCATAGCGGTCGCAGGCAATGCGTTGATAATCTTGCATAATACTCCATGAGTAGCATCTGGTGGCAGGCGGTGTCGATTTAACCTTAGTGAGTTAAACGCAATTTTCAAGTTGGCCGCTGAAATCCGCTGCCCGGCGCTAAGGTCTTACTCCATATCAGTCGGCGTTGGAGTGTTCACCTTGAAAGCGATGTGCCTGTTTGGCCTGCTGCTTGTCTTGCTTGTTGCTGTGCCCATAGCGGCCTTCGAGTTTGAAGCGAAAAGCCAGGGCGCGCAGCCCCAAGTTATTGAACTCTATACCTCACAGGGCTGCAGCAGCTGCCCACCGGCTGAGGCCTGGCTGTCCGGTTTGGCCAATGAGACCGGACTTTGGCGCAGTCTCTTTCCGCTGGCCTTTCATGTCAGTTACTGGGATTACCTCGGCTGGAAAGACCCCTTTGCTGACCCCGCCCACGGCAAGCGCCAATATGCTCACTGGAATCGCAAACACAGTAAAGGGGTGTACACACCGCAAATCTTTATCGGAGGGCGGGAATGGCGCGGCGGTGAGGTGCCGAAAACCCAGGCGGGGCCGCTCTGGTTAAAGCTGGAGGGGCAAAGCCTGCAGGCGCGCTTTGAAGGCCAGGCCGATACCCTGCATCTGGCGGTGGTCGGCATGGGGATGGTCAGTGCCATTAGCCGGGGTGAGAACCGTGGCAAACGGCTCACACAGGACTTTGTAGTGCTGCAACATTGGCAATTTAAGGGGAGCGCCACTGACACAGACGTCTATTTCGCAGAGGAATTTGAGCTGATATCCCGGCCTGAATGGCAGCAGGCGAGCCGCCTTGCACTGGTTGCCTGGGTAGAAGACAAGTCGCTGCCGCTGCAGGCCCTTGGGGATTGGATACTGCCCTGAGCTTGTCAGCACCTGCGGTTTGTGTTCTTGTATGGCATTCAATTGATTGGCTTTTTCAGGGAGGATGCCAGAGTGAAACTGGTGATGGTGCATGGCTGGAGTGTCACGGATACCCGGGTGTATGGCGGCTTGCCCGAGGCACTGGCTCGTTTTGCCCCCGAATCGCTGGTGCTGGATATTGAGCATATCTTTCTGGGGCGCTATATCAGCTTCAATGACGAGGTACGCCTTGCGGATGTGGCCGACGCCTTTGAGCGTGCCCGGCAGGAGCGTTTGCAGGGGGACAGTTTTGCCATAGTGACCCATTCCACCGGCGCGCCTGTTATCCGCACCTGGCTTGCTCGCTACTATCCTCAGAGGGCGCATGAGCCAAAGGGACTGAAGCAATGCCCGCTGACTCACCTGATTATGCTTGCCCCCGCCAACCATGGTTCGGCGCTGGCACAGCTGGGCAAATCCCGCCTTGGGCGGCTCAAATCCTGGTTCGATGGGGTAGAGCCGGGGCAACAAATTCTCGACTGGCTGGAGCTTGGCAGTCTGGGGCAACATCAGCTGAGCCGCTACTGGCTTAGCCAGGACCCCGTGGCCGATGGCCTGTATCCCTTTGTTATCAGCGGCGAAACCATCGACAGTAACCTCTATGACTTCCTCAACAGCTATACAGCCGAGCCCGGCAGCGATGGCGTAGTGCGTCTCGCCGGGGCCAATCTCAATTATCGCTGGCTCGAACTCAAGGAAACCCAATCCCTGGACGATAACGGCCGGGCAGTGCTCATACCCACGGCAGATGTTATTGCGCCTGCCTGTGGCTTTGAGGTGTTGCCACGGGCCAGTCACAGCGGCAGCAAACTTGGCATCATGACCTCGGTCAATGGCCGCTCGCCGAAGCCCAAGCCGGTGGTCAGCCGCATCCTGCAGTGTTTGCAGGTGGGGTCGGCCGTGGATTACAGCGCCCTTTGCCAAGAGATGGCTGACAGCAACCCAAGATCAGGCCCACGCTTTACTCAGCTGGTGGTGCGCCTGTGGGATAACGAAGGTGAGCCTATCCGCGATTTCGATTTTCTGTTGCTGGCGGGGCCAGACTACGACCCGGGCAAGCTGCCAAGGGGCTTTTTTCAGGACAGGCAAAAGAATCAGCGCAGTGGCAATGCCCTTACTCTGTACCTTAACCATGACCGCATGCTGAAAACCGCCGAAGGTTGCTTGGGATTTCGCATTCTTCCCCGGCCGGATAATGGCCTTGCCCACTACCGGCCGGTTGAGTTTCGCTGCGCCGGCAAGCTTGCTGAATACCTCAGGGCGGACCAAACCCTGATGCTGGACGTGCACCTGACACGGCATATTCATCCCCATGTATTCAGCCTGACCGGTGCAAGCGAACAGGGGGACTTCAGGCAGCTGGCAGAGGTTTAACCTGATGTAAGCGCTTTAACGATATCTTTGTCGGCATCCGCTTGTGTTAGCCATGGATTGTGCGTATAACAGGCCTTTGTGATACAAAAGTGTTACAAATGTAATAAAAAATAATAACAAGGTCTGTATGGCGTTTGACTGTTCCATCAGATGACCGCTTTGAATATGCACAGGAGTATGCAATGCAATCCATTTACAAACCACTGGCCGCGGCTGTAACCCTGGCGCTTTGTTCTGGCGCTTATGCTGCCGACCAGGAGCGCTATATCGTTAAGTTTAAAGAAGGCAAGGGCCCGAGCGTAATGGCTCAGCTGAAGTCTCAGGGTGGCAAGATGGCCCTGGATCTGAGCAGCCACAATGCCGCTGCCTTTACCCTGCCAGCCAAGGCCCTGAAAGGCCTCGAAAACAACCCCAACGTGGAGTACGTTGAAGTGGATGCCAAGCGCTATCCTCTGGGTCAGGTTGTGCCTTACGGTATCCCCATGGTGCAGGCCGACCTGCTGAGCGATGCCGCCACCTCCAACACTACCGTGTGTATCATCGACTCCGGTTATGAACTGGCCCACGAAGATCTGGCCGGTAACCAGGTAACAGGCACCAACGATGCCGGCACCGGCAACTGGTTCACCGATGAAAACCACCACGGTACCCACGTGGCAGGCACCATCGCCGCACTGAACAACAACACCGGCGTGGTGGGTGTAAACCCCAATGGCAACCTGAACCTGCACATCATCAAGGTATTCAATGCCGATGGTTGGGGTTACTCCTCTTCACTGGTATCGGCGCTGAACAAGTGTGAGCAGGCCGGTGCCAAGGTTATCAACATGAGCCTGGGTGGCAGCCGCTCAAGCCGCACCGAAGACTCGGCCTTTGCCGCCGCTGAAAGCCGTGGCGTGCTGTCTATCGCTGCCGCCGGTAACGATGGCAACACCCGTCACTCTTACCCAGCCTCTTACAACTCTGTGGTATCTGTTGCTGCCATCGACAGCAACAAGGTGGTTGCCGACTTCTCCCAAAAGACCAGCCAGGTTGAACTCTCTGGTCCAGGTGTGGGTGTGCTCTCGTCTGTGCCAACCGGCACTGCACTGGTTGCCAGCACCACTGTGGCCGGCACAGGTTATGAAGCCATAGGTATGGAAGGTTCACCCACCGGCGATGCTTCTGGCATGCTGGCCGACTGTGGCACCGGCGAGACAGCCTGTAACGCCAACGGTCAGGTGTGTCTTATCCAGCGCGGCGTGATCTCCTTCGCCGAGAAGGTGCAGGCCTGTGAAAACGGCGGCGGTGTTGCGGCCATCATCTACAACAACGTGTCAGGTGCACTGAACGGCACCATGGGCGACGTGGTCACCTCTATCCCATCTGTGGGCGTGAGTGACGTAGACGGCGCGGCCATGCTGGCCAAGGTTGGCAGCAATGCCAGCGTCAGCATCGGCGCCGGTAACTATGCCTACTTCGACGGTACCTCCATGGCCACTCCACACGTAGCCGGTGTGGCTGCGCTGGTTTGGAGCCACTTCCCTCAGTGTTCCAACACCCAAATCCGTGCGGCGCTGCGTGCCACTGCCGAAGATCTGGGCGTAGCCGGTCGTGATGATTCCTACGGTTATGGTCTGGTGAAAGCCAAAGACGCCGTGGATTACCTGACCACCTATGGCTGTGACGGCCAGAGCAGCGGCGGCGGTAACACAGGCGGTACCTGTAAGGGCCGTAACTGTAAGTAAGCCTTAGCCCTGGATATGAAAAAGCCGGTCAGTGACCGGCTTTTTTTATTGACCTTTAATCGCGATTAAAAAGTGCTCGGTTTCGCCGCGGGTTTCTGTGTGATGCTGCCACAGCGGCGTAAGCCCCAGTGCGCTCAGTTGCGATTGGATGCCATCTGCGGTGTGCCCCTGACGCCAGACGCTGTCGCCGTGGCTGTTGGTCTGAACATGGGGGTTACCGTCGCACTCGATAAAACTTAGATACAGCAGTCCCTCACTGGCCAGTTTGGCGGCACAGTCCTTTAAAAACTGCGCGGTGCTGTGGCTGTCGAGATAGGGCAGGCCGAAGGCGCAGGCAATCACATCAAACTCGCCCGTAAGGCTTGCGGTATCCCTGAGATCCAGGCAATGAAACTCGCCATCCGGCAGCGCCTCTTTGGCCAGCATCAGCATCTGTGGCGATAAATCGGTGGCGGTGATGTCAAGCCCGGGGACGCGGGATTTCAGGTGAAGGCTTAAGGTGCCCGGGCCGCAGGCGAGGTCCAGTAAGCGCCTATGACTGGGCTGCATCCTGTCCGCCAGCGCATCGAAGGTGGCCAGATAACTTGGCAGCAGCACAAAGGCGTCGCGATAGGCCTTTGCATGTTTGTCGAAGGTGGCAACGGTTTGCGCAGTGTCGGCTGCACTGATTTGGCCGGACATGAGATTAGACTCCCTGACTTGGCTGGGCCCATTCCGATGGGCGGTAAAAAGGTGGTGCCCAATGCGGGTCTAAATAATGCTGGTTTAATGAGTGCGGGTCTGATTGAGTGGATCTAATCAGAGCGGTTCTCAGTAAAACGCGGGCAATAAAAAAGACCGGCAGGGCCGGTCTTTGTTTTTGGCATATTTTCAGCGGCCTTGCAATCGCTGCCAGTGGGCAGGGCAATGTCAGCCCGGCCCTTAAACGCGGTTACAGGTTGCGCTCGCGGGGATGGTCATTGTGGCGCTCACGCTGTGGCTGAGGGCGTTCCCGCTGGGGCTGCTGATGCTCACGGGGCTGCTGGCGCTGCTGACGGACTTCCTGCTGTGTCTCGCGCTGGCGTTCACGCTGCACCTGTTGCTCCCTTGGCTGGGCAGGTTGTGGCTGCATCTCGCGTTGACGCTCCTGAAACTGCTGGCGCTCGCGCTGCTGTTCACGCTGCTCGAATCCGCGCTGCTGCGGCTGGCTGCGCTCGCGGTTGTCATTCCGCTCACGGCTGTCTGCACGCTCACGGCTGTCATTGCGCTCACGGCTGTTCAGCTGCTGGTTTAGTTGACGCTCACGGGATTGATGACCGATCTCACGGTCGCGGGAGCTATTGCCCACTTCCCGTTCACGGGCGCTATGGTCATTGTTTTCAAAGCGGCGTTCGCTGCTGTTCATACGGGCCTTGAAGTCCTGCTCGCGGCTGTGGCTCAGCTCCCGCTGCTTTACCTGGGGATTGTGCTGCTGCGACACAACACGGCTGTACTCGTCATGGCGTCTGTGGTCGCGCTCAATCCGGCTGGGGGTGCTCACATTAAAGCGCTGGCGGACGTCGGCGCTGCGGTAGGCCACACCGTGGCGATGGCCCGGGTCATGGCGCCAGCGCTGTGCACCCTGGCTGATGGCATACCTTGGCTCCGGTGGGCGGCGATAGTGATGATGGTGGTGCACTATCACGTGCCTGTCGTACCAGTGGAAATTCGAGAAGTAAAAGTTAAAGGAAATGCTGATCCCCGAATGCCAGCCAAAGTGACGGTGATAACTCACATAGCCGGGGAAGGGCGCCCAGTACACCGGCGGGTAGCGGTTCCAGCGCCAGTGACCATACACCACCCGTGGGTCGTAGTAGGGCACATAGATGATTTCGGGGCTGGGCGACTCGATAATGATTTGCGTGGGCTGGCGTTTCACCACCAGATTATCGCCGCCGTCCAGATTACCGGCGCGGTCGGCCTGGCGGCGCAGCATCTGTATGCTGTCCAGCACCGCTTCTTCATCGGCGAGGAAGGCATCCCCCAGATCCCGGGTCCAGTTGAGGTCATCGCTCATGCGCTCCAGCACATTGGGGAAGGCAATCAGCGCGGTGACGCTGGGGTCCCAGCCCTGCTTCTCGGCCTTATCCATCAGCTTTTTGTCGCTGAGCTTGCGATTTTTCTCACGCCAGCGGCTTGCTTCCACCACCTCCAGCGGATAGCTGGAGGCAATCAGGATATGGGTCAGCAGGGTATCGGGGTAGAGGGCAATGGGTGCCAGCAGCCGTGCCAGCTCGGCTTCGCTGAAGCGCTCGGCGCGGATACTGCTGCTGTATTCACTCGGCTCGGCCTGGGCCACCGAGGTGCAGCCGGAAAACAGGGGCAAACACATCAGGGCCGACACAAGTTGTATTTTGATAGACCTGTTCATAGGGCCTCCTTGATTGTTTCACACGGGCATGATGCCAGTTTGATTACAGGCTACAGGGCTGAAGATGAACGAAGGCTGAAGGGTGAAAACGGCCGCAAAGCAAACGACAGAACAATTTCTGTCGCCTGCTTGTTGAAAATGAATTTTGAGCAGAAGGGCCTCAGGCCCGCCATGCGGATATTCTGTTAACGCAGACGGCACTGTTTTGGAGAAAATGCGACTGGGAAAGTCGGAGGCAGGGGCTCCATCGTGAGCGTTGCAGGGCGTTTGGCCAAACTTCACCCTGCACGCTAATGAAGGGGCTATCGCTGGTCTTTTTCGAGCAGTTCCGTTAAGCCGACCAAGGCCGCATACAGCACTGCACTGACTGGCCAAATAATCCAGGTCACGCCCCAATTCATGGTCCACAGACTCCACCCCAGAAAGACTGCGGTGACAAGCGGCCAATAAAACCCCGCCAGCTTTTTTGCTTTCTCGCTTCGTCTTGCTTTCGCGGTTTTGTTCAGGCTATCCCTGAGGATGGCGCTATAAGCATCGAGCCTTGCTGACACCGGGATCACCAGGTATAAGCCTGCCGCTATCATCAGCATCAGCACAATCAGCATCATGAATATGGTCTCAGTTCCCGGATAGAAAAGGCTGCCCAGCATGAGCGGAATAAAACTGCCGATGAAAAAGAAAATTCCCAGTGACAACCGACTATGATACCTGGGTTTAAAGTGATTCAGCTTTTCCTGAAAGGCACTGTGGACACCATAACTGAGTTCAAATTGCTCGTTATCTATGGTGGCCGTATCGGTTTCAAATTGGTTTATCTTGATCAAATAACTGATACCCAGGCATACCAGTATCAGAATGCCTACAATTCCGCAGGCAGCCGCCAGGTCATTGGTCATACCCATCCGCTGTGCCGCCGCCATCGCCATAAAAAAGAACAAGGGAATAACCGAGCACACACAGAGTAATACTCCTTTGACGGTGAGTTCCGCAGCGCTGACCTTGCACTCAAGATAGTGATTGGCTTGCTCCAAGGAGATCAGTGAGACGTCCGGCATCTCGCTGACCTTACCGGTGTCAAAGCTGTCTATCTCGTCCTTTAACAGGTAGTCGGTCGAGACACCGAATAAGTTTGCCAGGAGGATGACTTTGTTCAGATCGGGGATGCTGTTGGCGCTCTCCCACTTGGATACGGATTGCCTGGACACTCCCATCTTGTCAGCCAACTCCTCCTGAGACCAGTTGGCTTGCTTACGTAAATTCACTATCTTGTCTGCCAGTATCATTGCGCCTGTTCCTTGCTGCTTTTAGATGCACTCATCTTAGAAATTCACTGGGTTGCCAACCACCAATCCGGCTTACCATTTTGTCAACTGACAGTTGCAATTACCATAAAACAGAGCATTTTAAATCACTTATCCAGTGCATCTACGCGTAAACCCTGTCTGCTCCTTGGTTGGGGAGTATGGCCTGTCTTTGGGCAGAGTTGGCGGCGTGCGGCAGCTCATGGTCGAGGATGTCGTCTCACTTTTCGATCATTATCCATATCAATAGTGTTGCTCGGTCTGAAGGAAACCACTCAAAGAGAATTTCTGCCGTTCGCATAAGTCTTGCCCTTGGGCTGGGGGCGTCCCGTTAGCATGGCTTCATCAAAACGATAACAGGAGTGCAGCCATGAAACCTTTTACCAGCCACAACATCAGCAATACACAACGCCCTTCAACCCCGGTACGGAGCAAGCTGCATTGGATGGCTGCCAGCCTGCTGGCTGTCAGTCTTGGCTACCCGGCGTATGCCGACTCTACTGTCACTGAGACCATCAACGGCAACTGGACCGCCGAGCTTAAGGTCAACGCCAAAACATCGGTTGGGCTGGTGCTCAAGCTGAAACAGTCAGATTCAGGCTTTGAGGCATGCATGGATGTGCCGGCGCAGGGGCAGTTTGATATCTGTTTTCCTGAGGCCAGCCTGACCGGCCAGGCATTGAAGCTGGGCTTACCGGCCGCCGCCATCAACATCGAGGGCCAGTGGCAGGGGGATGCGATTCACAGCCAGTATCAGCAGGGCGGTTTCAGTGCCCCTGTGACCTTTGAGCGTCAGCAGCAACCGCTGGCGGGACGTAAGCCCAGGCCGCAGGAGCTGTTCAGCGCAGATTACGAGGTGCAGGATGTAACTTTTGCCAGTGAGGCCGGTATCACCCTGGCCGGAACCCTCAGCCTGCCAAAGACACCGAGAGCGGTCGCTATCTTGCTGTCGGGCTCGGGCCCCAGCACCCGGGATGCCGAAGCCTTTGGTCATAAAATCTTTCTGGTGCTCGCCCATCAACTGAGCCGGGAAGACATTGCCGTGCTGCGTTTCGACGACAGGGGCGTGGGTCAGTCGGGTGGCGACTTTGCCAGTGCCACCAGTCTGGATTTTGCCACCGATGCCCTGGCCGCGTTTGAGTTTATCCGCAGCCAGCCCTGGGCAGACAAGCTGCCGGTAGGTTTTGTCGGTCACAGCGAGGGCGGTTTGATAGGCACCCTGGCTGCGGCAAAAGAGCCCAGAGTTAATTTTTTGGTATCGCTGGCCGGGCTTGGCACCAGCGGCGAGCAAATCCTGATTGATCAATCCTTTAGAATTTCTCAGCTGATGGGGATGGACAAAGCGGCGCTCGAAAAAGATGATAGGGCGCAAAAACAAATATTCAGCGCGGTGCGCCGCGGTGTGGCGACTGATGAACTGACAAAGCTGATGGTATCCCTAGGCGATGAGCAGGATAGTGCCAAAGCCAAGGCAGAGCAGCTTTCCAGCCCCTGGTTCAGGTACTTTGTCAGCGCCGATCCCGCCCCCAGTCTGGCCAAACTGACCATGCCGGTGCTGGCGTTGAATGGTGAGTTGGATGTGCAGGTACTGGCCGACCCCAACATAAAAGGATTTAAAAACAACGTGAAGCATGAGCTGCTGACCACCCGTATCTATCCGGGTCTTAACCACCTGTTCCAGCCTGCCAAATCTGGGCTGCCCAATGAATATGTTACCAGTGAGATTAGCTTCAGTGACGCAGTCAGCCTGGATATCGCCAATTGGGTGAAGGCGCTGTGAGCTCCAATCTGAAGCGGTTCTGGCTGTACCAGACGCTTGGCTGGGGAAGTTTCGCCCTGCTCAACCTGAGTGTGCGGGGCTACTTCAGCCATTTCGGATTGGGGGAGCTGGTCAATTCAATGTCGCTGTTTGCGGCATTGATGGTGTCCACAGGGTTACTGCGACTGTATTTTCATCGCTTTATTGAAGATAAGTCGCTGGGCAAGGCGGTGGCCCATGTGCTCTTGGGCGCCTTGTTGGCGGCTCTGTTAACCACCGCCTTAGTGGCGCTGGTGCTGCTGCCTAATCAGGCGCTGGTGTTTGGCAAGGTTATCCCGGAGGCGCCGTCTCAGCTGCTGATGTCCATCCCCAATACCCTGTTTATTATTTTGCTCTGGTCGCTGTTTTATCTGGTGATTAAGCGCCAGCGGCTGCTCAGCCAGCGTGAGAAGGCACAGGAAGCCCTGCAGCAGTCGCTGCAGGCTGCGCAGCTGGATTTATTGCTAAGCCAGATTAATCCGCACTTTATTTTTAATGCAATCAATAACATCAGAGCGCTTATCCTGGAGGATAAAGACAAGGCGCGGCAAATGTTAACTGAGCTGTCGGATGTGATGCGCTACGTAATGTACGCCGACAGCGGCGCCCTTATTCCGTTTCAGCAGGAACTCGGCACGGTTAAGCAGTACCTCAGTATCAATGAGCTGCAATTCGAATCCCGCCTCAGTTACCAGTTGGACATAGCGCCGGACTGCCAGGATGTGCTGTTCCCCAAGATGATGTTGCAGCTGATGGTGGAAAACGCCATTAAACACGGTATAGGCAAGCGGCTGCAGGGCGGCAGAATCGATATCTCGGCGCGCTGCGAAGCAGGCTGCCTGCTGGTGGAAGTCACCAACCCCGGCACCTTGGCGCCGGAAGATGCCCGGGGCGCTGGGATAGGCATTCAAAACATTCGCCAGCGGTTGCAACTGCATTATGGTTATGAGAATGGCCTCGAGAATGGCCATGAGAGTGGTCTTGAGAGTGGTTATCGGAATGGCGATGGGGCCCACAGGCTGGCAGGCAAGGCCGCCTTCGATATTCGGGCCGACGGAGAAAACGTGGTGGCGTGTTTGCGCTTGCCGCTGGATAAAAAGGACAGGGAAATTGCTTAAGGCACTGATAGTCGAAGACTCAAGGCTGGCAAGAGTGGAGCTGAAACAGCAGCTTGCAGCCATAGAAGGTATTACCGTGGTGGCCGAAGCCGCCTCGGTGCAGGAGGGCATCAGCGCCTGTGAAGCACATGCACCGGATCTGCTGTTTTTGGATATCGACCTCCCCGACGGCTCCGGCTTTGAGCTACTGGCGAGCCTTGATGAGGCGCCGCGGGTGATTTTTACCACCGCCTTTGAAGAGTTTGCCCTGCAGGCTTTTGAAAAACAGGCGCTGGATTATCTGCTCAAACCCATCAACAGTCAGCGGTTGCAGCAGGCCTGTGAAAGGGCAATGCTGGCGATAGAATCGGCCAATCGCAGTGAAAAAATGACCCTCGACAGCCAGTTTTTCGTTAAAGATGGGCGCAATTGTTATCTGGTCAGGCTCGGTGATGTGGAGCGCTTCGAAGCCCAGGGAAACTACACCCAGGTCTATTTTGACGACAACAAGCCGCTCATCTATCGCACTTTGAATAAAATCGAGCCGCGCCTGCCAGGCCAACACTTCTTTCGGGTCAGTCGTCAGCACATAGTGCAGCTGGCGCATATTCGTCATATCGAAGCCTGCAGCAGTGGCGGGTTGGAGCTGACCCTCTCCAGCGGCGCCCGCATTGAAGTCTCCCGCCGCCAAACCAGTTTGCTGCGGGATCTGATGAGCCTGTGAGCTTTCTGCCACGATTGGGCGGCAGTTTGCCCATCTGCCCATGGTGGATTTGTTACTCAATGAGCCTTGTGGATGCGCTCTCTTTTTTTAATTAAAACCCTGCTGGTGTTGTCGCTTTGCAAGCGATGGTAAGTCGAAGCCTTCCAGGCTTCACCCGGGCAGAGGGCTTTGCGCGCCCAAAGCCCTCTGCACTCCAAAGGGCGCCCGCGACGAAGTGGAAAGCCCCTTGGTCATTTGGCGTCCTTTTACTATCGCGTCAGACGCTCATCCCTGATTCGACTGACGCTGCCTCGGTATCCATACCTCGGCCACGTAACAGACGCCAATGCCCTGCGGCCACTTCGAGCGGGTTTGGGTGCGAGTTTCAGGATCGGTGGTATTCCTGCGGCTATATCAAGGGCGGTTCAGGTTGCCCAATGCCTTTCTTTGTTGTAGCTTGGATCAAATTGTTACTGGCAAGGTTTTTTAACCCTAAGATGATGAATTCAGGGGTTAATTAAGTCATTGCTGAACAAGAGTGTGCAAGCAGCGCAGCAAACGACAATGTGGATCAGGGAAGAACCGCTCAGCCACGCCTTCACAGGCACGGCCAGCAAAGCAGGGACAGCTAAAAGCTCACTCACCCTTCAGCTTCTCCCCTCATCTCACAAGGCCATGTGGCACCCGCTGATCATTAAGTAGCATTAAGCAGGTCATTAAGCAGAAGACACTGCACAAAACTTGACCTAACCCTAAGTTTGTCACTGCCCAAGCTGCTAACTTGCTGTTGTTTTAGTTGAATTTTTTACAAACGGCTTTTAACCAAAGCCAGTTGGTCAGGTACGCTCTAAGGCAGCAAGCGCCGGTGCGGTAGCCAACCCGAAATTTGGGCGCTGCGCTTTGCCGGGATGAATTGGCAGGTAAACCAACCTGCGGTTGGTTTGGGGAGATTGCCAAACTGCGTTTGGCGAAAATCGTGGGTCGCCGACCCACACCCGGGGAAAGGGGACCGTTTCGACAGGCCCCCTTATCCAATCCCCCAGCGACCCGCCACGAAGCGGACGACTCCTTGGGCATTTGGTGTCTTATAGCTATCGCGTCAGACGCTCATCCCTGATTCGACTGACGCTGCCTCGGTATCCATACCTCGGCCACGCAACAGACACCAATACCCCGCGGCCGCTTCAAGCGGGAGCGGTGTAATCTTCGGCGTGGATGTTTCGTCGCTAAAGAGTTGTGGGTGTCCGCACTTTTCGACGTCTGTGTAATGAGCGACGAAAGCTCGGAGTTTAAGCCAGTTCCTGCAGGTTTTTGGTTATTTGACTCTTGAAAAACAAATTTTATTTAGGTTGGTGGGGTAAATGAGTAATTTAATGTGTTTTAAGATAGGATGGGCCGCTCTTCTTGATGTTGAACTTTGGCTAAAGTGGCTTGATATTTTATCCAAAATTGCGACGGTTGTTGCGGTTGTTGTTGCGATTATTGCAGCATTCATTGCTTATAAACAAATAACTTCAAACTCACAAGTGTCGAAAAGCTCAACCGCTATTAGTATTTATCAGCAATATCTACAGCTATGTATAGATAATCCTCAGTTTTCTATGGGGATGCAAAAGCCTACCAATAGGACAGGTGAGTATACAAAGTACTGCTGGTTTGTATCATCAATGCTCTATTCATTTGAACAGATTCTAGAGGTGTATGATAATGATGATAAATGGATCAAAACTATAAAGTCTCAGTTAATACGTCACTCTGAACATTTAAAAATATCTAGCTCAGTTCAAGATGGTCATTGGAATTCTAAGCTTGAGTCTGTTATTGAAGATGTGTTGCATGAAATATGACCGATTAGTATCGCAAGCTAATTCCCTAACTGTTAAACTTGAAGTCGTTACTTCATGTTGAGATGGATGTAAACTCGACTAGAGCAGAAGTTTTATTTTGTAAGTTATATTAAAAACATTAAACATGCAAATGCTATTTAATTGGCTTGCATAATTTAATTTTTTAGGAAAAGCGGAAGTGTTCCTATTTTTCAGATGTCTGCCAGCAATGAATATAATTGAGAAAACGATAATTGGTATGGTACGCGTTTTGGAACATTAATAATAGAGAGGTGGCCGTTTGGCGATCAATATCGTAGACGTTGAAGAGGTACTTCGTCAGCAACCGTATTCGCTGACCCTTATGAAGCTGCATGTTCTAGATCCTACACGGGATCCCTATAGGGCTGTTTTGCTTCAACCGCCAGGTTTAGTTGAGGCCAATAGTACGCGAGTAGGCCATGCTAACGCTGATGTTGGCTATGCCTTATGCCGCGAATTTCTATCAATAGCCGCAAATAATTATTCAGATTTAGCTGTAGCTCCCGAATATTGCGTCCCTTGGTCAGTTGTGGATCAAATAGTTAATGGGGGCTTAAGACCCCCGCATGGTGCTATCTGGGTTCTTGGGTGTGAAAGTATTTCTCCAATTGATTTCCTGGAACGCGCTCGGCATTACAACGCAACAGGAAGTTGCTTGTTTCATCACAAACCTATTGACGGGCGACAAGCTGCACAAAGAAGTTATGTTGATCCACTGCTCTACATTTTTTGGACTGAAAATCAGGATGGCCAGCCTGTATTATTCCTTCTAGCACAGCTCAAAACAGTGCCATGTAGGGACTACAGAGACGTCGAACAAACCTCACTTTGCCTTGGTGATACGATTTATGCATTTAATCGTGACATTAACTCAATAGGTTTGGTCTCAATTATTTGTTCAGATGCCTTTAATTTCACTGAACACATAGACAGAATCCATAACAACTGTCTCTTGATACACATCCAGCTCAATCCGAAACCAGCGCATGCTGATTATGCAGCCTACCGCAAAAGGCTATGTTCTGTAGGTTCTAACAGTAATGTCGAACTTCTATGCGTGAATTGGGCTAAGAGCATCAAGGAAAACAAAGGTGGTGGCAGACAAATGGATTGGAACAATGTCGCCGGCTCGGCTTGGTACGCTCCGCCAGCTAAGTTCGGTACTGACGATGGACTAATTGACGCTTTGCATCGCAAGGGACTGTACTATTGTTTACTGGAAAAACGCTGGCACTCATTTTTTCTCAATTATGAAGGACAGATTATTCAGTTACAAAAGCAAAAGCTGTTTTTTCTTGGGGAACAAGCCTTAGCACCGAAAAATTTCATTGGTGTAGAAGGGCGTTGGTCTTGGGATCCAAACAATAATAGTTGGGAGCCTGGGGCTATTGCGAATGACGGTTTCTCTGAGGCACTGGGTGGTTACCAAGCGATTTCAGAGCATCTGCATTTGGCTTCGCAAGCTAGTCCCCTAGCTGTTGAGCGCGCGATCGAATTGCTGATGGGACCTCAAGGAACGCCAAATTCTTGGTATGTTGTCAAAGAACTCGACGCAATACATCTGGACAGGGATGAGGAATCAATACGCAGATTGACGGTCCACCAAGACCCTGACACCTCTCGACCTGGATCTTCTTATCGTTTCCAAAGATTGCAGCGAGCACAAGACGCAATCAGCCTTATTCAATGCGATGTTCCGTGGCCACCTCCGGTGCAAGACTTAGCGAATGGCTTTAAATTTTCATGGACGAGCAATGCTCCACACTACAATGTTCAACCGAATACCGGTGGACGTGGACCTGCCGCACTAGTCTATCTTTCAGATCAAGCGAATGACGCTACCATTATCAGCACTTACAAGAAGCTGAATATGGTCATAACAACCCACGCAGCTGCAAAGGCGTGTACAGAAGGTAAGTTCGGAGAAGAGTTGCAAGATGCAATTGTCCGTGCTCAAGACAGGATTTGCGTTGTGTTTCGACGTGATGGCCGATTTGGAGTTCGAAGACCTGAAGGAACAAATCAAATAGATACACCGGCAAATTCATCATCAGTTGATTTCACAGAGGATAGATCATGATCAATGCACAACGCGTTGAAGCGATGCTCAAAGACCGCTATCCCGACCTTGAACGAGTCGGACCGGGCATATTTCGCGGCATTGATCGCTTTGGTTCTCGCGACTTTGCTATTCGTTACTTCGACCTGAACGACAGACTTGCTACTACAGCTGAATCATTGAAAAGTTATCAGGAAGAAATTCTCTCACCTATGTACTTTTCGAATAAAACCGCAACTGATTTACGCTGGAACCATTATCTTTATTTCGTCACCAGCGACGTTGAAGCTCAAAGGAGCAATTTCAACTATCTTAAAACAAAAGTTGAAGCCGATAGAGAGTACGCCCGTAAGCAGGTCTTGAGAGAAAGCGATATGACCAACTTGTTGGTAAACGCACAAGCGCCAGAATCATCAGGAGCTCTTCCAATTGACCTCGCAACAACATGGTCAAATACTTTGGAGCAGCAAGATCTCTCATTTATTCTTGACAACGACATCACAGTTCCGGATGCGGTGCGAGGCATTATTTCCGGAACCAAGCGCCCTGCATCGCGTCCAATAACGTCTGTATCTTTACTGGATGCAGAAAAGGCAGCTTCAAATAGTTTTATCGAACGGTTGAGTATCAAGGGATTTCGAACACACCCAGAAGTAAAAGAGCACTTTCTAGGGCGAGTAAACTTAATTGTCGGAAGTAACGGGGTAGGTAAAAGCTCATTTCTTGAGGCGATAGAGTTCGCATATTGCGGTAAAAATCGTAGAGAGTCTCCAATTCTCAATAATACGTCGATTACCTTGGATTTGCTTGGTGCTAAACAAAAACTGTATTCAACCGAAGATACTGCTCGATTGCGCGCACGCCACTCAAATTGGTATGCTAAAACCGATCTCAGAAAGATATCTATTCATGATAGTTTCGGGAAATTTAACTTCCTCGATACAGACGCTGCAGTGGAACTAAGTGTATCTGCAAGTTCAGAGCAGATTGGAACAGATGTTACCCGTTTAGTGCTAGGTGCAGCGGCTGAGGGGCTCGCAGATAGACTACGACGAGTTTTCAAGCAATTGCAAGAAGAACTAAAGGTCCTTCGACGTGACAGAGAACACTATCTACTTGCGAAGAGCACCTCTCAAGCTCGCATTGAGGAGATTAAAGCTGCCCCAAAGCTTTCTGACAGCCTGTTCTTAGAACTTTGCTCAGCGTTATCAAATTATGGATGGATTGGAATTTTAGATAATAAGAGCCAACTCGAAGCATTGAGAGACCAGCTTCAAGAAGCAACTACTGCTACCGCATTGGTCCGACAGGCGCCTATCAATTTGCTTCAGATCACCTCAGGTGTTGCTCTTCAGCTTCTGACAAATCTAACTAATGATGCTTACGAAGCAAAATCTCTCGATCAGCGAGCTAGAGCTGCCCGGTTAGAAGAAGCTAACGCACGCAGAGAAGCTCAAGCTGCGGTCGCACGGCAAGAGGCATTAGAGGCTTTACTTCCATATGCGCGCACCGACTTCCCGCAAATAGTTAAACAGGGCACTGAACTATTGGATCTGGCTCGGACTCGTGATCTCAGGCTTAAAGTGGTGGCCGATATCAGTGAAACAACTTCACTCCAGCAGTTTATGACAACTCCTGTCGAAGAGGCTATCAACACACTTGAAGCAAGTCTCGACACATATCAGAGACAACTCGATTCAGCTAGAGCGTCAATTAAAGCTTTGGAAAAAAACCAAAACGCTATGTCCATATTGAAGCAGCGTTTAGTGGGAACAGCGCAAGAAATACTACAGCGGTCAGGACATACCGACCAATGCCCCTTATGTAAAACAGAATTCCAAGAAGGCCAGTTGTATACGAGGATGATGATAGATGTAGAGGAATCTACCTCTGAGCAAATCAACCAACTTAATGCCGATATATCTTCAGCGAATGACGAGTTAGAGAACTGCAATGATGTGTTGGCTCTGTTGCGGCCCTTAAGTACATTTATCGGTGAATGTACTACATCGATATCGGTTGCAGATGTGTTTGCACGAATAGAGCAGGAGCGAACCGCGCTTGAGCAAGAACAATATGAACTGGAGGAGTTAAGAGCACTGGTTAAGAGACTTCGGAAAGAAGGATTATCACTCAATGACCTTTCTCAGAAGCTACTTACGGCGGGAATGACAGATCTTCCATCGGTTGAGAAGTTGCTGAGTCTTCAGTCAGATCACAAAAAGCTATTAGAAACACTGCAAGACACCGAAATAAACGCTGTAAACGAAGCAAAAATTGTTAGGCAGGAATGTGATACGTTGGCCAAAAAGGTGTCAATCGAGGTATTTGGAGACACCGATCTTCTCATAAAATCACTCCATGAAAAGATAATTGTTGTTGAAGCAGGAATGAAGGCACAACAAATTCTTACGTCCTTCATAACAGTAAGCCCAGAAATTACAGCTGAAGAAATTGTATTAAATCTTACCGCTGCACAGCAACTGGTTGCACAGGTTACTACAGCCATTGCACAGGAAAATACTCAAGATACAGCACTAACTAGAGAGCATAAGAATATCGAAGAACTGCTCAATAAGCTTGACGTGACCAATGGGAAGATCAAGCGTGCAGAAAGAGCTGAGTTAGTTTTAGATGATCTTACTGAACAAAGTTCGGGCGGAGAGTTGGCGAACCAGATTCTAACCGAGAATGCAGAAGAGATTGCTAAAACCTTTGCTAGTATTCATATGCCTAATGAGTTCGAAATACAGGCTGCAAGTGGAAAGCTTGCCATTATCCGAAGAAGTACTGGTAAGCAAGTCCAACTAAACCAAATGAGTACTGGCCAACGTGCCGCGTTCGCCCTGTCGCTGTTTCTGGCGATGAATGGTCGCCTTCAATCAGGTCCGCCGGTGATTTTGTTAGACGATCCAATCGCCCACATTGATGACATCAATATGCTGTCGTTTCTGGATCATCTTCGTCAACTTGCAATTACAGGGTCGAGACAAATCTTCTTTGCAACGGCAGACACCAAGCTCGCAGGACTTTTTCGCCACAAATTCAGATTTCTGGGAGATGAGTTTAAAGAATTGCATTTATCGCGAACTAATTAGGTAAGAGTCAGTACACCTAAAACACGTTTGCTGAGGATTGCACCAATCCCACTCGAAGCGGCCGAGGGTGTTGCTGAAAATGGCGTAGCGAGGCATGGATGCAGAAGCAGCGCCAGTCGAATCAGGGATGAGCGTCTGGCGCGTTAGCCAATTTTCAGCATAAGCCCGAAGGAGTTGTCCGCTTCGTTGCGGGTCGCTGGGGGATTGGACAAGGGGGCCTGTCGAAACGGTCCCCTTTCCTCGGGTGTGGGTTGAAGACCCTCGACCTTCTGTCGCTTGCAAAGCGACTCGCTTTAAACCTACTTTCAGTCGTTTGAAAAACGACTATTTACTCCCGTTGTTCGAAGAACAACTCCCAGACTTCCCGTCGCTAAGTCTAGCGACCTCCTGCATACGATTCTCACGTCATTGAGGAAACGACACCTCAAACCTCGCTCCACCGAGCAAATCGCTGCGCTCGACCCGCAGCTTCCCCTGATAGGCGTCTGTCAGGTCGCGGACTATGGCGAGCCCTATCCCATGTCCCTTGTCATAGGTATCCGCGCGGATGCCGCGCTCAAAAATCTTCTCCCGCATCGAATCGTCCACCCCGGGGCCATCGTCCTCGACGATAAGCCGCAGCCTGCCATCGTGCTTGGTGGCGGTTAAACACACCCGTGAACGGGCCGCCTTGCAGGCGTTATCCAGAAGATTCCCCAAAAGCTCGGTCAAATCCCCCTTATCGCCCTTGAACACCAAATCGGCCGTGAGCTTAAGCTCGAAGTCGATGCCCTTGTCGCCGTGGATTTTGCTTAAGGTACGACTTAACCGCTCGGCCTGGGGCAGGATTTCTACCCCCTGGTGCCAGGAGGCGGCGCCGGCGCTCTGGGCCCGTTTAAGCTGATGGCTGATTGAGTGGCTGATGCTATCCACCTGCTCCATCACGGATTCATCCAGTCCCGGGTGGCTTTGCAGCACTGCCAGCGGGGTTTTTAAACTGTGGGCCAGGTCAGAGAGGGCATTGCGGTAGCGCTTGCGCTGGTTTTGCTCTGTGGTGAGCAGCGAGTTGAGCTGATGCACCAGCGGCCCAAGCTCCGCCGGGTAGTCGCTGTCGATGCGCTCCTTGTCGCCGTGCTCCACGGCCTTAAGTTCGGCCTCGAACCGTGACAGCGGCTTTAAAGTCCAGCGCAGCCACAGGCCGAGCACCACGGCAAGTAGTGCCAGCGCCAGCAGCAGATAACGCCACAGGCTGGACTCAAACTCGGTGAGCGCCTCGCGGTAACGCTGCTGGGATTTAAGAATATGAATGCTTAAGGGCACATCCACGCCCTTGCTCTCGTACAGGGCGGTAAAGCTCATGACGAACAGCGGCTCGCCGTTGAGTGTGGTTTCGCCGAACACCTTGGCATCGGCGCCGGGGGCGGGGCTGGGCAGCTTGTCGATGGCGCCGTGGCCAATCAGGGAGCCGGAGCGCCACAGCACTTCGCCTTTCCCAGAGCCAGAGCCTGAGCCTGAGCGCACCTCGGCATACAGGCCTGAGCCATCGACATTGAATTGGGGTTCGTTGAGGAAGGGCGGCATTTCCAGCTTGCCGTCTATCACGTCGGTTTGTGCCAGCACCGAGTAGATAAGGGCGCCGAGCTCGTCGCGGCTGCCCGCCAGCGCCTGACGCTCGAACGCCTGAAACAGGGCGATGCCGAGTGCTGGCAGCAGCAGCGCCACCAGAATGGCGGCACTGACGAAAAGGCGCGTCTTCAGCGATAAGCGGTCGATAACGCCGGAAGTTGGCCTCGGCTGAGAAACATGCTCTGGCTTAGCCACGGGCGCAGGCTTTGGCGCAGATTTTGACAAAGAGGCTGGGTCTGACATCAGTTCAGCAGGTTCAGCCGGTAGCCCTGGCCGCGCAGGGTTTCAATCAGCCCGAGCTTATTGTCCGGGTCGAGCTTTTTACGGAGTCGGCGGATAAACACTTCAATCACGTTGGAGTCGAGGTCGAAGTCCTGATCGTAAATATGTTCGGTGAGCACGGTTTTGGATTGCACCTCGCCCCGGTGCATCATCAAAAACTGCAGGAGGCGAAACTCGGAGGCCGACAGGCTGACCCGCTCGCCACCAAGCAGCACTTCGCCACTGGCGGTATTGAGGGTAACGGGGCCGTTTTCGATGATGGGGCTTGCCTTACCGGCGCTGCGGCGAATAAGCGCCTTTAAGCGCGAGGCCAGTTCCCGTGGGTGAAACGGTTTGGTGAGGTAGTCGTCGGCGCCGGCATCCAGGCCTTCGACCTTGTCTTCCCAACTGTCGCGGGCGGTGAGGATAAGGATGGGGAACTCGCGGCCCTCGGCCCTGAGTTTGGTGACCAGACTGATGCCATCGAGCTTGGGCAG
Source organism: Shewanella sp. FJAT-52076 (assembly GCF_019457455.1). Lineage (NCBI taxonomy): Bacteria > Pseudomonadati > Pseudomonadota > Gammaproteobacteria > Alteromonadales > Shewanellaceae > Shewanella > Shewanella sp. FJAT-52076. The sequence continues at coordinate 3,908,657 of NZ_CP080415.1, read as the reverse complement.
GCCCACGTCGATAATGGCGGCGTCGTAGTCGTATTCCAGCCCCTGAAACAGCCCCAGCTCGCCATCGGCGGCCAGATCCACGCTGTAGAGGTTTTCTCTGAGGTGATCCCCCAGATTGGCGGCCAGGGCCGCATCGTCTTCAACCAGTAACAAGCGCATTGCTTAATCCTTTCTTACACTGCCTGTTCTGGCATCAACTGTGACGAAAAAGACTTTGCCCTGATCATTGACCATCTTAAAGCGATAAGACGCTTGGTTAACCTTGCTCCGGTTTTCGACTTTAATGACCTTACCCTGATACTTGCGTTGGGCGGCTGCGGCTGCCTGTTCGGCATTGCTATACACAAAGCTGCGTTGGCTTTGTGCATCATTAGCCAGGTTGACTCTTTCTCTTGGATCGGCAGCCCAAAGCGGGTTTGAGGCCGATAGCAAGATAACCGTTAACACAAGCAGTGCAATTCGCATATTTCTGGCTCCTTTTTTCTTCCAGAGTCTAAAAGAATCCATTCTTGGATGGAACATTAAGTACTTTCCATGACGCATGTTTTAGCGTTTTTCAAATGAACAAAAGCTGAACAGTTACTGAATGAAACTGATTGTGGACGTTCAGGAAGCGTTCATGGCGAAGCGGATTTAATGGCTTCAACAAGTCAGTATGAGGACGCGACTATGAAGACATTATTCCAAGGCACAGTTTCCAGTTTCAGAATCAAGGCCCTGGTGGCTGCCACTGTGCTGGCGAGTAGCTCGGCTTATGCCTCGGCAGACGAGGTGACTGGTACGCCCATTGGCACGCCGAAGATTGCCGCCGTTGGGACTCAGCTCAGCGACAAGCCAGACAGCAGTCGCTACGTGGATGAAGCCGTTGCCAGCGAGCTTAAGACTCGGGTTCAGCAAATTCAGGCCGTGGCCGCCGAGCCCAGGACCCGCGAGCAAGTGGCGGCGCAAAAGCAAAAGACCTCCACACTGCAGCGCAGCCGTCAGCAAAGCTATGGCGTGTACCACGACTTCAGCTTCTACGATGCCTTTGCCCGCCTGTTTGAAGACAGGGACTACGACGGTTTCCACCGCAGCTTTTCGGTGACCTTCGATGCGGATGTGTATTCCAACTATCCCGATGAGTCTGTGCCCGTGTATGCCGAGCTGTATTTGAGCCGCAACGGCGGTGACTGGGTGCGTTACTTCACCACAGAGACCTTTTACATTCGCGGTGCCAATGAGCTGGACGACTACGAGGTGGTGACCACCCTGGCCCAGGGCTATGGCACCGACCATTACGATGTGCTGATTGACCTCTATGAAGTGGGCTACAGCGACATAGTGGCCACCATCAGCTCCGACGATACCGATGGTCTGTATGCCCTGCCCCTGGAAAGTGCCAACTATGACCAGGAAGAGGTGGTGATTGAAGTAGAAGGCGGTGGCGGCCTGGGCGTAGGTGCGCTGGCCCTGTTGGCGCTGGGTGCCTGCCTGCGCCGCGAGCGGAAATAGACCGTAAACCGTGAACCGTGAACGATAGCAATGCAAAAGCCGCAGTGGGAGTCACTGCGGCTGCTTTCGTTAAACGAAGCCCTCGATTCAGAATCCTTCCTGATTCCCTAATCCCGACTCCCGATTCCCGACTCCCCAATCACCATTCAACATTCAACATTCCCGATTCCCCATTCACGCATCAAGTCCATCCAGCCAGGCCAGCAGTTCCTGCTGATGCTCCCCAAGCCGTGGCGGTGGCAGCGGCGAGTTCAGTGTCTCTCCATCCATTCTCACCGGGCTGCCAATAAAGGGCAGCCTTTCGCCGTTAAAGTCACGCACAATTTGTATCTGCCTGTGTTTGGCCTGGGGCTCATCGAGGGCCTCTGCCACCGTGTTAATGGGGCCGGCGGGCACGCCTGCAGCATTAAGTTGCGTTAGCCACTCGCCCTTGGTTTTGCTCAGCATGGCGGCCTTTATCAGCGGCAGCAGCGCCTCGCGGTGGCTGACCCGCCCGGCATTGGTGGCAAAGCGGCTGTCATGGGGCAGTTCATTGAGTCCTGCCAGCTCGCAGAAGCGGGCAAACTGACCATCGTTCCCCACCGCCAAAATCAGGTGGCCATCGGCGCAGGCAAAGGCCTGATAGGGCACGATATTGGGGTGGGCGTTGCCAAGGCGGGGCGGATTGGTGCCAGCGGCGAGGAAATTTTGCGCCTGATTGGCGAGCATGGCGAGCTGCACATCGAACAGCGCCATATCGATATGGCAGCCAAGGTGTGATGACTGGCGCGCCACTATGGCCGCCAGAATGGCATTGGCGGCATAAAGCCCGGTAAAGAGGTCGGTAATGGCAACGCCGGTTTTCATGGGCTCGCTGGTATCGTCGCCGGTGAGGCTCATCAGGCCGCCCATGGCCTGTATCATAAAATCGTAGCCTGCCCGGGGCGCGTCCGGGCCACTTTGGCCAAAGCCGGTGATTGAGCAGTACACCAGCTTGGGGTTCATCGCCCTGAGGCTCTCATAATCCAGGCCGTATTTCGCCAGGCCGCCCACTTTGAAGTTTTCCAGCAGTATGTCGCTGTGGCGGGCAAGCTTTTGAATTCGCGCTACATCTTCGGGATTTTTCAAATCCAGCAGCAGGGATTTTTTACCCCGGTTGGCGGCAAGAAAATAGGCGGCATCGCCATCGGTGTGGCCTCCGGCATAGGGCGGGCCCCAGTGGCGGGTATCGTCGCCGCCGTCAGGATGTTCAATCTTGATGACTTCGGCACCCATATCGGCCAGTAACTGGCTGCACCAGGGACCGGCCAGTACCCTTGAGAGATCCAATACCCGCAGGCCTTTGAGCGGTTGTTTCATGGAGTTTCCTTAACGGTTTACAGCTTCTTATTGTTGGAATTTGCGCCGCTATTGACTTTATCCCTGCTGCTCCCTAGTCTGCAAGGTCAGTCATCAAGGTGGTATGCAATGGATATAAAGTACAATTTAAAACCCGCATCAGAGCGCCGCACTGAGCCCTTTGAACCTCAGGGAGACGTTGGATTCGGCAAGCTTAGAACCGACCATATGTTTATGATGGACTACAAGGATGGCCAGTGGCAGAACGCCCGTATTTTGCCCTACGGTCCCTTTGAAATGATGCCAGGCGCCATGGCGCTGCATTATGGCCAGTCTATCTTTGAAGGCGCCAAAGCCTTTATGCATGACGACGGTGAAATTTACACCTTCCGTTTGGACAAAAATGCCCAGCGCCTCAATCGCTCGGCCGACATTGTCTGTATCCCGAACATTCCGGAAGACGTGCAGCTTGAGGCCATCAACGCCCTGATTGATGTGGACCGCCTGTGGTTCCCCCGTCAGGAAGGTGCCTGTCTTTATATCCGCCCCTTTGTATTTGCCACTGAAGACCGCCTGTCGGTGAGCCCAGCGAACCAGTACACCTTCTGTGTGGTGTTAAGCCCAAGCGGTGCCTACTATGGCAAAAACCTCAATGCCATTCGTTTGCTGATCACCACCCAGTTCCACCGCGCCGTCTCCGGTGGTACAGGTGCCTCCAAGGCCGCCGGTAACTATGCCGCATCCTTGCGCGCCGGTAAGGCTGCCGCCGAGCATGGCGCTGCCCAGGTGTTGTATCTGGATTCCACCAACGAATATATCGAGGAAGTGGGCGCCATGAACCACTTCCATATCCGTAAAGACGGCACCCTGATTATTCCTGAGTTCACCGATACCATTTTGCGCTCCATCACCTCTGAGTCGATTTTGGCTCTGGGTAAAGAACTGGGCTGCGAAGTGCGTCAGGAAACCGTAAAACTCAGCGATTTTATTGCCGATATCGAAGCCGGTGACATCGTTGAGGCCGGTGGTTTTGGTACGGCCGCCGTGGTCTCCCCCGTTGGCTCTTACATCTTTGAAGATGGCCGTATCGTGACCGTGGGCGATGGCAAGGTGGGTGAGCGCATCGGCCACATCTACAAGGTGTACACCGAGATGCAAAAGGGCCTGCGCCCTGCGCCGGAAGGTTGGGTGCGCAAAGTCGAGCGCCGTAGCTGATAGCTGGCACTCACCACAGCAAAAAGGCTCCCTTGGGAGCCTTTTTTCATGGTGGTTGACTTACCATATTCTGGGGGCGCAACACACTTACCACTGAGTTTAAAAATTTGAGTTGTTTTATATTATTTTTACTTCGGTATTCTTCAGCATACCTGTAGTGAAATGCCTCGAATTGAATCGCTACTAATAAAATTGACATTTTCCTGCCACTTTTCATTAGGGAAGAGTGACAGTAAAAAAATGGCCCTGAAGGGGCCATTTTCTCAATTAAGTCAAATTATCAGTAACGTTCATTTACATGAGCGCAACGGCCAAATTCGGCACCGGCCTTGACCGCCGCAATAATCTGCTTCGGAAAAGCGAGCTCTTGGTCAACGCCATCTTTACAAACAAAAGCTTTGTTTGCATCTATCTCGATAGTGAGCGGTGTTGGTAAGCCAACTATTCCCGCCATCATTTCCGAGCCATTCGCGCTGACGCCAAAGATTCCGTTGGTCATTAGATTTTTGGCTTCTACGACACCTTGCTTGGCGAAAAACTCCTGCCCTGTCATCCAGCCAATTCCTTCCATATAAATTGTTGAGCCTGCGGGCATGCCGTTAATTAGCAAACGTCCAGTGATGACGGATAGATCATCGTTTGCATCCAGTACCATATTTAATGGCAGACCCGCCGTTGTAGCAATCTCATCGTGAGTCATATTAAATGGTTCTGCACAGAAGTTATTGTTGAACACATAATAGGGCACATCCTCGCACCAACGCAGACCACCGAGCTCTTTGATCTGATTGGTTTTGGCATTCCAAACTTTGACACCCTCACCAAATGCCCTGCGGCCAAAACCACGTTGAGCACCAAAGGCAACCAGCTCCCCATCGTTTGAAATCACAGATGAATTCAGTGCTCCAAAGTCGGTGTATAAATCATGCAACTTACCATTTACCCAAGCTAGCTGGGTATTGTTGTTATTGCCTGAGCCTGTAACTGTCATACCGTTTCCTGAAATACGGTCTGCACGAACCCAAGCCTCTTTTCTTGTACCTTTGATGAGCACTTCAAAGCCTTGCCCGTAACTGCGGGGGACAAATTCCAAACCATCGGTTAACAGTTTGGCTTTTCCTGTCCTGGCGTCCCATACAGTAGGAACACCATATGAACTACTGGCCTCTCCGGGGGCACACTCATTTCCACCTGTATTAGGTCGACGCGAGTTGCCTGCTACGTAGTGCCCGAGGTCATCAATGTCCCACACGGAGTGAGAACTGACGCCCGCCTGGCCTGCGATAGCACACGTATTGTTGCTTGGGTCCTCCAATTCTGTGAGCTTGTTGGAGCGTATATCCCATACAGCCCCTTGCCCAATACCATTGCCGTCTAGGTCAGCAATCACTGCGGCCTTAGTGGCATTTTTGTTCATTGCGGCATTGGTAGCAGACAGAGCAGCAAAACCCTCAGGGGTAATGAGTGTTTCAAATGTCTTATGTGTGCTGTCATATACGAACGGTGTTCCAACTCCTGTAGTACCAAGTGCTTTTTTGCCATTTTTGGCGTGATCACTCACCCAGGCAGCAACGAGAGGGGTGTACTGAATACCATCGGTATATCCATTGAAATACATAGATATTTCTTTTGTCTCACCGGCTGATACAATAATGGGGGTCATATCACAGGCATTATCCAATGAAGGAGAAGTGCCTTCCCCGTCATTCCAATACTCATTTTCGGAAAGGATGTCTGTGGGAACTGTTGGGTAGCCACCTGCCCTGATGGGGTCCATATACAAGGCATAACGACCACCAGGCGTCAGACCATTGATGGTAAATGAACCATCCGGACCTATACGACCCTGAGTCATATTACCGCTTTGCTGAGTCACAACATCATGCAGAGGGTTGTCAAGATTGCGGGCGACCATATTCATACCGGAGTACTCTACGCCGTCCTTGGTATAAAGTTTGCCTTTAATAGTTCCGTATTGGGTTTTGTAGTTAGTTGTGGGATACAGATCGGAAATGTTGACTATATCATCACGAACATTAACAGTTCCCTGTTCTTGGCCCTCGATACCACGTACGTTAATAAACGGAAACATTGTTTCAATACTATCGCTGGGAGCACTATTGCGGCCAGTGTATGTATTCGTGCCGGGACAACCTGCAACACCGTCATGCATCGTATATGTGTTGTTTGCTATATATGTGAAATGGCCATTAGCTTGCGAATGAGACATGTTCAGAGCATGGCCAAATTCGTGGGTAAATACACCTTGTACCATCTTACCTTGAGTGTCTTTAATATCGACATACCAGCCGTTCATTAACGCTGTCGCTTCCAAAATTTCGCCAGTTTCTTCGTCAGCCCATTCAGGAAAGGCGATCCCAAGCACTTGCTCGCGGGAAATACCAAAGTAATTTTCTAAAATTGCACCATCAGTATCATAATTGACCCAGAATCCGTAGCCATTCTGTGCACCATAAATCTGATCTACATTTGAAGCATTTACATCGGCAATTCCAGTTTGACTTTCTATGCTGCCTGCAATTTTCATATCAAGCGTAGAAGTTTCGACATTAGACCACTCGGCTATAGCTGCTGCCGTAATATTATTTGCCTGTGCAATTGTCAGAAAAGTATAGTCTCGGTCGAGCGGTGTGTATTTTTGTAGTATGGTACCATCCGGTAGGGTTATGTCCTGATTGAACGTCGTTCCTTTTTCAAGCACAGTAAAAGAAGGAATATCAATACCATCTTTATTTTTAATAATCTTTCCGCCATCAGTCCATACAGGGATTTCTCCTTTAGAAGTATCCCACTTATAGGGCTGCATAGTTTTATCATGAATATACAAAGGACCACCTGCAAATGCGGCAGATGAAACGGTGACCATAGCAATGGCGGCAGTCAGCTTAGAAATTTTCATTGTTATTTAGCTCCAACCATTTTACCGACTAATCCCATAAATAAGCTTGCATCTACAGGTCCTGAATGAGTTAGCATATTTCTCTCTTCATCAGAGAGATTGGAGGTATCCATATTTTCAAATAAACCACTATTGGAAAATTCATTTATAACTTTTCCGTCACTGATTATAAATTTGCCTTGAGCCATACCAGTGGTTGTTTGAAAACCTGTAATTGAAGCGGGCTTATACATAAAAGCAATAACGTTTTCACCTACGTTCCATTTTGCAAAGCCTTCTGGTGTAACACCTAAGTAGACTTTGCCGTTGCCCATGGAACGAGGTTTTAGTAAGCCAAATTGTCGGAAAGTATAGTTTGATGAATCTTTTAATTTCCCTTTTGCATCACTACCTACTGCTATGGTGATCTCGGTATAGGGGCGCATATTGTCAAATCCATCGGTGACTTTCACAACCTCACCGGCAATGATATTTTGTGATGCAGATGTAAGTTCTTGTAGGTTGAGTGTTTTCAACTTCATCGCACTGGCTGGTAATGTCGTCGATAAACCAACAGCAACAGTGAGGGCTACGGACGCCCTTTTGAGTAATAATTTCGCTCTCATTAAGTTTGTTCTCCTTGGATGTCTGATAGCGTGGCGGCCTCTCCCCCCTCCACCACGATACTTAACAAGTTCTTAAAAAATGAGAAACATTTGAAGTGTTTGAATGTAGCATTTTGTACTCTTTGGTATGGCTTACGACTTCTATAATTCGAGTAAAAACGTAAACTGACGTTACCATCTTCGAGCAGTGCATAAATAAATTTTGACGTTGTATGGAATTAAGAGAGGCTGTAGTTGGAATGGATAACATTACAGACAAGAGCTTTTGGGATATCGACTAGTGCTATATGAATACTGAAAGACTTCTCTACCAATGGCTTCAAGACCCCTGTTGATGATTAGTTTAGTCTCGATAGCCTGATGATTGACCATATGCCGGAGAAAACCAACGGATGCGGGGTCGGTACAGATAGTCGTTGAGAGCGAATGGATAATCAGTGAATACTTTGATGTGCCCACGGACTCGATATACTCAATTAGCGACATGAAAATCTGTGAACTGTGTAGGTAAAGTCGATTATGGTGGTTACTGCATATCTAGATTTCGAATCTGGTGTCGGCTAGGGCGCTGAATGAGTATCGACTTAGACACCTTACTTGAATTTGTTACTCAGGCTTACTAAAAAGGCGTTAGAGGTTGCTCGCCAAGCTGAACAAAGCACGGTGTGATGTCCATGCTTTGCTTCAACGTACACCCGCGACTTCTGCTTTTTAACCGTTTTTGGCATGCAGAGCTTTTTGATAACCCGGTTTATTAACTGTTAACAGTCAGGCGCCTGTCAGGTCTCGAAGCTGCGGCTTTTCAGCAGTGCCATGGCATCCCGTGCCGACATGGGTTTGCCAAGCAGGAAGCCCTGCACCTGATCGCAGCCGTGTTTGCGCAGGTGTTCGAGTTGGGCTTCGTTCTCAACCCCTTCGGCCACCACATTCAATTCCAGACTGTGGGCCAGGGCGATAATGGCGCCAGTGATGGCGGCGTCGTCCGGGTCAGTGCTGATGTCGCGCACAAACTCCCGGTCAATTTTCAGGGTATCCAGCGGGAAGCGCTTGAGATACGCGAGGCTCGAGTAGCCGGTGCCAAAGTCATCCACCGCCAGCGACACCCCAAGGGCCTTGAGCCGCTGCAATACGGCCACAGATTCCTGTGGGCTCTTCATGATCATCGACTCGGTCAGTTCCAGTTCGAGGCATTTTGCCGGCAGGCCTGCCACCGCCAATGCCACTTCGATGGTGGACAGAATATCAGCCTTGAGCTGGCGCGCCGATAGGTTGACCGCTACATGCAGGTCATCAAACCCTGCGGCAGCAAAATGTGCCATATGGCGACAGGCCTCGTTGACTACCCAGTGCCCCAGCTGATTAATAATGCCGATTTCTTCCGCCAGCGGAATAAACTCCGCAGGGGAAATGGGCCCCAGCTCCTTGCTGTTCCAGCGCAGCAGCGCCTCAAAGCCTGTGATGCCGCCATCGCTGACCCTGAACTTGGGCTGGAACACCAGGCTGAGTTCCTGACGGACGATGGCCTGTTTGATACCGGCCTCCAGCTGCACATGGCGCATGGCGTATTCGTTCAGCCTCAGGGTGTAAAACTGGAAGTTGTTCCGTCCCAGCGACTTGGCGTGATACATGGCGGTATCGGCGTATTTCACCAGCGAGGTGCTGTCGCTGGCATCCATGGGGTAAAGGCTGATACCTATGGAGGGTGAAATGTTCAGAGCCTGATCTTCAAGTACGAAGGGCGTTTGGAAGGCGCGAATAAGCTTTTCGGCAATCACGGTGGCGGCCTTGGTCTTGGCGACGCCTTCCAGAATGATGGTGAACTCATCACCACCCAGGCGGGCAACGGTATCGCCTTCACGCACACAGTTTTGCAATCGGTGGGCAACGGCCTTGAGCAGCAGATCCCCTATGTGATGGCCCATGGAGTCGTTGATGTGTTTGAAGCGGTCGAGATCCAAAAACAGCAAGGCCACCATGTTGCCGGTTCTGTGGGCCTGGGCCAGCGCATGATCGAGCCGGTCCTGGAACAGGGTGCGGTTGGGCAGGTTGGTGAGCGGGTCGTAGGAGGCCAGGAGACGCAGATCTTCTTCGGCCTTCTTGCGGTCGGTGATGTCGGTAAACACCGCCACAAAGTGGCTGGCTTCGGATTTACTGTCGAGTACCTGGTTGATTTCGAGCCAAATCAAAATGGAGCGTTGATCCCGGGTGCGGATTTTCAGCTCACCCGCCCAGTGTTTGTTGCGCAGCAGTTGCTGTTCTATGGTTTCGTAAATTTGATGCTGTTTGCGGTCGTGGGTTAAAAACAGGAAATGCTTACCCTGCACCTGTTCGGGGTTGAAGCCGGTGATCAGGCTAAAGGCCGGGTTGACCGAGGCGATACGATAATCCAGGCCGCCCACGACCACGGCTTCGTTCATGCTGGCCAGCACCTGAGCCGACAGCCTGAGTTCGTTTTCGCTGTTTTTGCGGCTGGTGATGTCCTTGTGGGTGCCCACCATACGCACCGGCTTGCCATGTTTATCCCGCTCTACCACCTTGCCCCTGTCCATGATCCATATCCAGTGGCCAGGTTTATCTTCGATGCGGTATTCGGCCTCGTAAAAGGCGCGGCTGCCGTCCATATGCTGGTCGATGGCATGGAGTACCCTGGGTTTATCCTCCGGATGGATGCGTTCTATCAGCACGGGACCATTGAGCTGTTGCTGGGTATGGGGATGCATACGGGTACGGAATACCTGACCGCTGGGAATATCCCAGTCCCACATACCATCACCCGAGGCCCACAGCGCCAGTTTGAGTCGCTCTTCCGAGGTGCGGATGCTGGTTTCAAACTCGCGTCTTTGGCGCCGCTTGAAGCGCCTTTCGCGCCAGAACCAGCCAAGGATGGCGGCCAGTGTGAGGGCGTACAGCACATAGGCCGGAGGGGTGCGATACCAGGGGGCGACCACGGTCAGGGGCACGGTAAGAATTTGGTAACCCAGGGGGTTGGCGACCAGTCCATGGCGAACCCTGAGCAGGTAGTTCCCCGGACTCAGGTTGGTATAGGTGATGCGGGCCTGGGCCTGAGCGCTGCGCCATTGGCTGTCAAACCCCTGTAAATAATAGGCAAATTGATCAATGCCCGGATAGGAAAAGTCCAGCGAGGTGACTTCAAAGCTGACGACCTTGTCTTCAAAATTCATCTCAACGTTGGGCGGTGCGCTCAGGTCGAGAATCCGGGTGCGTTTGTCGCCCAGACTATAGCTGGTGAGCGCCAGAGGGGGTTCCTGACGACTCTTGGGGATGCGCTCTGGTTCAAAGCGGGTGATGCCATTGATGCCGCCAAACCAGAAATAGCCATCCTGTCCGGCAAATTTCACTCCGCCGTTGTACTCCTGCTCCTGCAGGCCCTCAAATTTATTGAAGGTAATGATGCTGTCTTCACCTGGGGTAAAACGGCTGATACCGGCGTTGCTGGAAAACCAGAACTGCCCCAGTTTGTCTTCCAAAATGGCATAAATGGTATCGCTTGGAACCCCTTCATTGCTGGTTAAATGGCGAATGTGCCAGCCATTTTCCTCGTGACGCAATATGCTGATACCACCGTGTGTGCCCACCCAGACATCGCCATTGGCTGCACCGTAGATATCGCGGACACGGTTGTTGCCCAGGCTGTTGCTGTTGGCTGGGTCGTGGGTAAATACCTGAGTTTCATTGGTGTTGGGGTTGAGGCGAATCAGGCCATCCAGGGTGCCAATCCAGAGCCAATCGTCGATAAACTCCAGCACCAGAATCTGGCGCACCACCAACTTGTCGGCCAGCGTTTCATCCAGGGGGAAACGCTTGAGCTCAGTGCCCGAAATGGGCATGTAAAACAATCCCTCGTCAGACCCCAACCAGAGGGTGTCGTGTTTGTCTATGGCCAGGGTGCGTCCCTGACCCTTGTGCTCGGGCGGGTGGAGCAGCCTGAAGGCGCCGGAAGGCTGCAGATTCCCCAGACCATAATTACTGGCAAACCAGAGCGAGCCGTCTTTGTCTTCGAAAATGTCACGCACCACCAGCGAAATGGCTTCGGGGGCAAGGTTAAGGGCATTGGCAAAGAGATGGGTATGGTATTGGTAGTTGTCTTCGTTGGGTTTGAGGGTTTTTAAGCCAGCGCCTTCGGTGCCAACCCAGATGACTCCTTCGCGGGTTTGATGAATAGCCCGCACCATATTGATTTGTTTGGGTAATGCCACGCTGTTGTCGAACAGGTGCTCGAAGTACTGGCGGCGGATATTGATTTTATCCAGCCCAGAATAGCTGCCGCCGAGCCAGAGCACTCCGTTGGGGTCGAGCAGGACACTCATCAGGTTGTTATCGCTGATGTCGCGAAAACTGCGGGAGTTGTTTCTGTGATAGCGGGCGCGCCAGCGGTCGGTTTTTTCCAGCTCAATCAACCCGGCACCCGGGGCTATCGCCCAGATTTCTTCGGCCGAGGCCAGGGTAAAGTCCCGGATGTCGCCATGGAAGAATCCCTGGGGTTCACTCTGCCAGAGTGATTTTGCCCCATGGGTATCCATCTCATACTGCCAAAGCTCTTTGCCAATGGCGAGGTAAGCGATATTGCCTATGCTGTGGATTTGATTGACCGGACTGGTGGAGGGCAGCTTGAGCTTCACTATATTGTTGCTGCTGATGGCATAGGTGCCGTGAGCCTGGGTGCCCACCAACAGATACTCATCTTCTATACTGCCCAGGCTGGTTATTTGGGGTGTCAGGGCATTGCCAAGGGGAATGGGGCGAATCTGGCCGCTTTTGCGCTGCATGGCAAACAGGCCCTTTTCTGTGCCTATCCAAAGACTGTCGCCAATGACGGCCAGGCGGCTGACCCTGAGCTCACTCAAACCATCGACTTCACCGTAGCGGGTGAACTGGCCCGTTTGCAAATCCAGACGGTTCAGGCCCTGGGTGTAGGTGCTGATCCACAGGAAGCCTTCCGGATCCTGGACTATGTCAGTGATGTAGCCTTCCGACAGGCTGTTGGTATTGGTGGGATCGGGTAAGAAGACGCCAAATTCCTGGCCATTGAAATAGTGCAACCCATCCTGACTGCCAGCCCAGAGCATGCCGGCCTTATCGGTATAGAGGCGGGTGATTGTGTTTTGATTCAGGCCGTCACTGCTGCTGAAATGCTGAAATTCCAGGGTGTTGTGATAGTGATAGCTGCCGTGATCTGCACTGGCCGGTAAGGCACCGAGCAGCAGAATCAAACTCAACAGAGCGCAAATGAGTGCTCGAAACATGCTTCTCCAATCTTCAAGGTATTGGCCTGTGCGCAGTGGGCTGCGTCTGTTTACGACCCGGATTTATTGTGCCGGGCGGCATGGATGCACTGCGATCCTTGCAGAGGATGGAACCTGGTGTTTCATATTTGTTGTCAGTGTTAGATTTTAGCGTCGGGGAAAGGTGTGTCAATTTGCATGTAACACAAAACGATAAAAAGAAAAAAGGCCCCGCCGGAAGGGAATAAGCGGAGCCTTAAAAACCGGTCGCAGTCAGCCTTGCCCGCACAGAAAAAGCGTCATGGTGCTGCTAAGTCAAATTGTGGTGAATCAAGCCGTTGTAGCAGCTATGCCCTGTGAAAGAGATAGCACAAGGGCTACCAATATCCCCATTGCCATCAAACGCTTAAGCCAGATTATCTGCCTGGGTGATTGCAGCTTGCTGCCCGCAAGCTTGCCAAGCGCCAGCCACAGCCCATCTACCAGGGTTGCCAGCAGCAGGCACACGGCGATGGTCAGTGCGTAGCTTGCCAGTGGGCTGCCAAAGGGCAGGGCAAACTGGCTCAGCAGCGACAGCAGTGCCATATAGGCCTTGGGATTCATCAGGTTAAACAGCAGCCCATTTTTGAAGCCCACGGCGTTGTCGCTGTTTGCCGTCACCATCGGGGAAGTGGCAATGCGAAACGCAAGATACAGAATATAGGCGGCTCCCAACCACTTGAGGGTGCTTGCCAGCACCGGAAAGCTTTGCAGCAGGCTGGCAAGGCCACTGGCAGCGGCCAACATGATAAGCAGTAAACCCGCTATCAATCCGGCCAGAAAGGGCAGGCTGCGTCTGAATCCCTGTGCGGCGCCAAGGGCTGCCAGGGTCAGCGGCGCCGGCCCCGGCGAGCCGAGCAACAGCACAGTGGCGACTGCCAGCAAGGATAAGGCTTCAAACAAGCTACAGTCCTCCGGTTACATCAATAATGCTGCCGCTGACAAAGCTGGCGTCATTGCTGAGCAGCCAGACGATGGCATTGGCCACTTCGTCGGCTTCACCGCCCCGCCCAAGGGGAATGCGGGTTTGCAAGCGGGTCACTCTGCCGGGCTCACCGCCGTCGGCATGTATGTCGGTATGGATAAGCCCGGGGCGCACGCCATTAACCCGAATACCGGCGGGGGCAAGCTCAATGGAAAGCCCCTTGGTAAAGGTGTCGATGGCGCCCTTGCTGGCGGCATAGTCCACATACTCGTTCGGGCTGCCGGTGCGCGCCGCGCCGGACGACACATTGACGATGGCGCGATTGACGTCTTTATCCAGCGTTAACATCCGCTTTGCCGCCTCACGGGCACAGAGAAACTGCGAGGTGACATTGGCGCTGAGCACCCGATTGATACGTTCGGCATTCATCTGCAGCAGGGGCATCTGCCCAAGCAAGATGCCGGCGTTATTCACCAGATGGGTGAGGCCACCAAAGGCCTCATCGATACGGGCAAAGAGCGCCAGCACCTGCGTCTCATCGGCCACATCGGCCTGCACACAGATCACCTCGGTGATGGCTGAAAGCTCTTCGGCCAGTGCCTCGGCAGAGGCTTTGTTGCTGCGGTAGTTAAGGCAAATACGCCAGCCCATTTGGGCCAGACGCCTTGCGGTCGCCGCCCCTATACCTCTGCCGGAACCTGTGATGAGTACTGCTGGCGTAAATTGCGACATCAGTCCTGGGGCACCCGCACTGTACCTTCCATCAGGATGCGCGCCGAGCGGCTCATGATGGCCTTGGTGACGGTCCACTGGCCGCCTGCTTCTTTGGCTTCGGCGCCTACGCGCAGGGTACCGGATGGGTGACCGAAACGTACCGCCTGCCGCTCACCGCCACCGGCGGCGAGATTTACCAGGGTGCCGGGAATCGCGGCCGCCGTGCCTATGGCCACCGCTGCCGTGCCCATCATGGCGTGGTGCAGCTTGCCCATGGACAGCGCCCGTACCAAGAGGTCGATGTCATTCGCCTGCACTGTCTTGCCGCTCGACACCACATGGGTCATGGGCCTCGTCACAAAAGCCACCTTGGGGGTGTGCTGGCGGGTTTTGGCTTCATCCAGGGTCTTGATAAGTCCCATACGGATGGCGCCGTGGGCACGCAGCTGCTCGAACATCGCAAGGGCTGCCGGGTTGCCATTGATGGCTTCCTGCAGCTCGTCGCCGCGATAGCCAAGGTCTTCGGCATTGACAAAAATGGTCGGGATACCGGCATTTATCAGGGTCGCGCGGATTTTGCCGCTTGGATGCACCTCGGTGGGCACTTCCAGCTCGTCCACCAGATTGCCGGTGGGGAACATGGCGCCGCCGTCTTCGCTGTCATCCGCAGGGTCGACAAACTCCAGCACTATTTCGGCCGCCGGAAAGGTCACCCCGTCCAGCTCGAAATCGCCGGTTTCCTGCACTTCGCCATTAGTAACAGGCACATGGGCGATAATGGTTTTGCCGATATTGGCCTGCCATATTCGCACTTCGCAGATACCATTTTCAGGCACCCGGGAAGCGTCAACCAAGCCCGCATGAATGGCAAAAGCACCGGCGGCGGTGGACAGGTTGCCGCAGTTGCCGCTCCAGTCGACGAAGGCGGTGTCGATGGATACCTGCCCATAGAGGTAATCCACATCGTGACCGGGCACGCTGCTTTTATTCATGATCACGCACTTACTGGTGCTGGAAGTGGCGCCGCCCATGCCGTCGGTGTGCTTGCCATAGGGGTCGGGGCTGCCAATCACCCGCAGCAGCAGTGCATCACGGGCTGCACCCGGCACCCGGGCCGCCTCGGGCAAATCGTCGAGGCGGAAAAACACCCCTTTAGAGGTTCCGCCACGCATATAGGTGGCAGGAATTTTTATCTGTGGTTTACATGCCATGGCATTGAATCCTTTGACATAAAATCAATTTTAATGGAGCTAAAATCTTGGGTAATTTCAGACGCAGGTATGTTGCGCGTGGGGCGAGACGGCCGCGCGCAGTGTAGGAGGTCCTACATGAGCACGGCCAACAAAGCCCCGGGCGCAACAGGCCGCGTTATGAATTGGCCAAAAAGTCCTGGGCGAAGCGTTGCAGCACCCCACCTGCTTCGTAGATGGACACTTCTTCCGCGGTATCCAGGCGACACTTCACCGGCACTTCCAGGGTTTGGCCATCTTTCTTGTGCACCAACAGGGTCAGGGCTGCACCCGGGGTGCGCTCGCCCTTCACATCGAAGGTCTCGGTGCCGTCGATGCCGTAGGTCATGCGGGTTTCGCCCGGCATAAACTCCAGCGGCAACACGCCCATGCCCACCAGATTGGTGCGGTGAATGCGCTCGAAGCCTTCGGCCACAATCACTTCAACACCGGCAAGACGCACGCCCTTGGCGGCCCAGTCACGGCTGGAGCCCTGACCATAGTCCTTACCGGCCACGATGATCAGCGGCTGCTTGCGCTCCATGTAGGTTTCAATGGTTTCCCACATGCGCAGCACCTTGCCTTCCGGCTCCAGGCGGGCGAGTGAACCCTGCTTCACCTTGCCATCTTCGTCTTTCACCATCTCGTTGAAGAGTTTGGGGTTGGCGAAGGTGGCGCGCTGGGCGGTCAGGTGGTCGCCCCTGTGGGTGGCGTAGGAGTTAAAGTCTTCCTCTGGCAGGCCCATCTTGGCGAGATACTCACCGGCGGCGGAGCTTGCCAGAATCGCGTTGGAGGGCGACAGGTGGTCGGTGGTGATGTTGTCACCCAGCACCGCCAGTGGCCGCATGCCGCTTAGGGTCCGTTCACCGGCAAGGGCGCCTTCCCAGTAGGGGGGACGGCGAATGTAGGTGCTCTGTGGACGCCAGTCGTACAGCGGCTTCTCAGTGCCGTATTCCACGGCCAGATTGAACATGGGGTCGTACACGGCGCGGAACTGCTCAGGCTTCACCGACGACTTGATGATGGCATCGATTTCCGCATCCTCTGGCCACAGGTCCTTGAGGGTCACGGCATTGCCATCGGCATCAGTGCCGAGCACATCTTTTTCGATATCGAAGCGCACAGTGCCCGCGATGGCGTAGGCCACCACCAATGGCGGCGAGGCCAGAAACGCCTGCTTGGCATAGGGGTGGATACGGCCGTCGAAGTTACGGTTGCCCGACAGCACGGCGGTGGCGTACAGATCCCGGTCGATAATTTCCTGCTGAATCACTGGGTCCAGCGCGCCGCTCATGCCGTTACAGGTGGTGCAGGCGAAGGCCACAATGCCGAAGCCGAGCTGTTCAAGATACGGCAACAGGCCTGCTTCTTTCAGGTACAGCTCAACCGCCTTGGAGCCGGGGGCCAGAGAGGTTTTCACCCAGGGCTTGCGCACCAGACCTTTTTGCACCGCGTTGCGGGCAATCAGGCCCGCAGCGATGACGTTACGGGGGTTACTGGTGTTGGTACAGCTGGTGATGGCGGCGATGATCACAGCGCCATCGGGCATCTTGCCTTCTTCCTCTTGCCAGTCGGCGGCAATGCCCTTGGCGGCCAAGTCGCTGGTGGCCAAACGGGCATGGGGATTGGACGGCCCGGCCATGTTGCGCACTACGCTGGAGAGGTTAAACGTCAGCACCCGGCCATAGTCGGCGCCTGTCATGGTATCCGCCCACAGGCCTGTGGTTTTGGCATAGTTTTCAACCAGCTGCACCTGCTGCTCGTCGCGGCCGGTGAGGCGCAGATAGTCGATGGTCTGCTCGTCGATATAGAACATGGCGGCGGTGGCGCCATATTCGGGGGTCATGTTGGAGATGGTGGCGCGGTCACCCAGGGTCAGTGCCTTGGCGCCTTCGCCGAAGAACTCAAGGTAGGCACCCACCACCCGCTCTTTACGCAAAAATTCGGTCAGTGCCAGCACCACGTCGGTGGCGGTAATGCCAGGGTTTGGCTTGCCGGTGAGCTCAACACCGACGATATCCGGCAGACGCATCCAGGAGGCGCGGCCCAGCATCACGTTTTCGGCCTCAAGGCCGCCAACGCCGATGGCGATAACGCCGAGGGCATCCACGTGGGGAGTGTGGCTGTCGGTGCCGACGCAGGTGTCGGGGAAGGCGATGCCATCACGCACCTGAATCACCGGTGACATCTTTTCCAGGTTTATCTGGTGCATGATGCCGTTGCCGGGTGGGATCACATCCACATTGCGAAACGCTTTTTTGGTCCAGTTGATAAAGTGGAAGCGATCGTCGTTGCGTCTGTCTTCGATGGCGCGGTTTTTCTCAAAGGCATCCTTTTCAAAGCCGCCGTGCTCCACCGCCAGTGAGTGGTCCACAATCAGCTGGGTTGGCACAACCGGGTTCACCTTGGCCGGGTCGCCGCCCTTGGCAGCAATGGCATCACGCAGGCCGGCAAGGTCAACCAGGGCCGTTTGGCCGAGAATGTCGTGGCAAACCACGCGGGCAGGGAACCAGGGGAAGTCGAGGTCCTGCTTGCGGAAAATCAGCTGGCTTAAGAAGTCGTTCAGGCGCGCAGGCTCGGCCTTACGCAGCAGGTTTTCGGCCAGCACCTTGGAGGTGTAGGGCAGTTTGTCGAAGGCGCCGGGGGCGATGGCGTCCACCGCCTCGCGGGTATCGAAGAAGCTTAAATTGGTGCCGGGCAGAGGCTTACGGAATTGAGTGTTCATAACGGCGTTCCAGACATGCAAAAGGGGCGCGAATAATGAGTGGCTGTTGTTTTGGTGCGGCGGGCGTTATTGGGGCCGACTGCTCGTCGGCCCCGCTGTTATCAGCCGCGCTCGCTGATGGGGGTCACGCTGCGCAGTTCCACACCCACATAATCGGCGCTTGGGCGGATGATGCGGTTGTTGCTGCGCTGCTCCATCACGTGGGCTGTCCAGCCGCTGACCCGTGAACATACGAAGATGGGGGTGAACAGTTTGGTTGGAATGCCCATGAAGTGATAGGCGCTGGCGTGGAAGAAGTCGGCGTTACAGAAGAGTTTCTTCTGTTCCCACATAAAGGCTTCGCAGGCCACGGAAACACGGTACAGACGGTCATCGCCGTATTCCCTGGCGAGTTTTTCAGACCACTCTTTGATGATGGCGTTGCGTGGGTCGGACTCGCGGTAGATGGCGTGACCAAAGCCCATGATCTTCTCTTTGCGCTCCAGCATACCGGCCAGTACGTCGCGGGCGTGCTGCTCGTCGCGCATATCCTGAATCAGTTCCATGGCCGCCTCGTTGGCGCCGCCGTGCAGCGGGCCACGCAGTGAGCCGATGGCACCGGTTACGCAGGAGTGCATGTCAGACAGGGTCGAAGCACAGACGCGGGCGGTAAAGGTAGAGGCGTTGAACTCGTGCTCGGCGTAGAGGATGAGGGACACATCCATTACCCGGGCGTGCAGTGCAGATGGCGCCTTGCCGTGCAGCAGGTGTAGGAAGTGGGCACCGATTTGCTCGTCATCGGTTTCGGTTTCGATGCGCACGCCATCGTGGCTGAAGCGATACCAGTAGCAGATGATGGATGGGAAGGCCGCCAGCATGCGGTTGGTCACGTCAAACTGGTCGGCAAAGCTGTGTTCGGTTTCCAGGTTGCCCAGCATGGAGCAGCCGGTACGCAGCACGTCCATGGGGTGAGCATTGGCGGGGATGCGCTCCAGCACTTCTTTCAGTGCCTGTGGCAGACCGCGCAGACCTTTGAGCTTGGCGCGGTAGTTGTCCAGCTCCAGCTGAGTAGGCAGCTCGCCGTAGAGAATGAGGAAGGCCACTTCTTCGAAGCTGGCGTTTTCGGCCAGATCTTTTACGTCATAGCCGCGGTAGGTGAGGCCTGAGCCGGATTTACCCACTGTGCTCAGGGCGGTTTCACCGGCGCTCTGACCACGCAGGCCTGCACCACTCAGTTTTTTATCGGTTGTCTCAGCCATTTTGCATTCCCTCTCGTTAACTCGTTTGTTCTTGGCTGCCGGCATCGGGTAGGGTCGATGGGGTCCCGGCACTATTTATGGGTTACTTTTGGTGCCCCGGGGTCTTGACCGGGGCGGGAAGCAGCTACTGCCTGGGCTTTATGCCCCGCTGTCTTCGTCCTTGCTTTCTATTTTGCTGTTTTGCCGGGGCTTATTTGTTTTTACCTTCGGCAAACAGGCGGTCCAGCGTGTCTTCAAAGTTGTGGTAGTTCAAAAACTCGTACAGCTCCTTGCGGCTCTGCATGGTGCCCAACACATTGCGCTGGTGGCCATCGTTCATCAGCGCCTGCATCACCTTAAGGGCTGCCTGGTTGGCGGCGCGGAAGGTGCCGAGCGGGTACAGCACCATGTCGGCACCGGCTTCATACAGGGCGGACTTGTCGAACAGCTCGGTCTGACCGAATTCGGTCATGTTGGCGAGGATTGGGGCCTTTACCGCATCCTTGAACTTGCGGTACTGGGGCAGTTCGGTCAGGGCCTCTGCGAAAATCATGTCGGCACCGGCCTCGATGTAGGCCTGGGCGCGCTCAATACCGGCGTCGAGGCCTTCCACGGCTACTGCGTCGGTGCGGGCCATGATGACGAAATTCTCGTCGGTACGGGCATCCACGGCCGCTTTGATGCGGTCAACCATCTCTTCGGTGCTGACCACGGCCTTGTTTGGGCGATGGCCGCAACGCTTTTGCGACACCTGATCTTCCATGTGCACCGCGGCAACACCGACCTTTTCAAATTCCTTGATGGTGCGGGCGATGTTGAAGGCGCCACCCCAGCCGGTGTCGATGTCGACCAAAAGTGGCAGCTTGGTGGCTGAGGTGATGCGACCGGCATCAATCAGCACATCGTTCATGGAGGTCATGCCCAGATCCGGCAGACCATAGGAGGCGTTGGCCACCCCGGCACCGGACAGATAGAGGGCCTGAAAGCCGGTTTTTTCGGCCATCAGAGCGAAATAGGCGTTGGTGGTGCCGACGATTTGCAGTGGCTTGGAGCGTGCCAGTGCGTCGCGAAAACGCTTGCCTGCGCTGTGGGTCATGCTGTCTCTCCCTTTAATTGCTGTGTGTTGGCGAAGGTAGCTGAGCTGTGCTCACGGGCGCTTGCCTCGGCCTTGAGTTCTTTAAGACGCGCCTCTGTGTTGCGTCGTCCCTGTTCGATATGGCGCTGCATCAAGAGCGCCGCCAGCTCTCCGTCACGCTCGGCAATGGCCTCGACTATACGTCTGTGTTCGGCGATGGCACGGCTTGGGCGCTGGTGGTTGCTGCACTGATAACGGTACATGCGCAGCAGGTGGTACAGGCCACCCATCAGGGTTTCCTGCAGGTGTTTGTTGCCGCTGGCGCGAATGATTTGATAGTGGAAGTCCACATCACCCTGCTCCTGAAAATAGGTGTCGCCCTGTTTGAGTGCGGCTTCCTGGCGTTCGAGCAGCGCCTGCAACTCGGCAAGCTGTGCCTCTGTGATGCGTTCGGCGGCGAGGCGACAGGCCATGGCTTCCAGCGTGGAGCGCAGATCGTACAGATCGTTCAGTTCTTCCACCGACAGCTGTGCCACCCGGGCACCCACATGGGGCATGCGCACCACCAAACGTTGGCGTTCCAGGGTTTGCAGGGCTTCACGGGTGGGACCGCGGCTGATGCCGAATTGGGCGGCCAGTGCCTGTTCGTTGATCTTGCTGCCGGGGGCCAGTTCGCCCTTGATGATGGCAGTTTGAATGGCACTCAGGATCTGATCGGCCAGGGTGGCCGTGCCGCGCTCGCTGGCGCTGCGTTCAGTGCTGAGATCTTTAAGGTTGCTCTGGCTCATTGAGTGCTTGTTGCCGCTTCGACGGCGGCCCTGTCGCTGACAATGGTTGAAAATTAGACCTCTTAGGGCGGATTGTCAACAATCTGTTGACGTAGACGTAAGTCTAAGCAATAGCGTATTTTGATTTAAAAATTATCTAATGCTATGATTTATAGCGATAAAATTCTTTTAATCTGTTTGCTGTGTTGTTTGCGTTACAACGCGAGATAAAGATTTATTGTCAACAACTGGCGGTTTTGCACTTTGTCTGCAAGGCATGGGATGATGTGGCTATCAGCCAATAAGGGTAGCTGTTGTGGACGCATTTCGCGTAAAAAGCCGTTGCCCTGAATAGAGTGCAGAAGCAATGGAAAAAGTCTTGGTGAGCGCCTGTCTGCTGGGCGAAGCCGTGCGATATGACGGCAAAGATAATTTAGTGGCGTCGTCCCTGTGGCAAGGCTGGCAGCAGGAGGGACGCTTGGTTGGCATCTGCCCCGAGTGCGCAGGTGGTTTGCCAACGCCAAGGCCTCCGGCAGAAATAAGGAGACCTCCGGCAGAAATTGTCAGCTCTGTGGCAGACATACAAGCATCACACTCACAAGCGAGCATTCGGGTCGTCACAGTGACAGGGGACGATGTGACAGCCGCCTTTGTGAAGGGCGCAGAGGCGGCATTAAGGCTTGCCCGGGACGCCAATATTCGTTTTGCCATTTTAAAGGCCCGCAGCCCGTCCTGTGGCAAGGGGCAGATTTACGATGGCAGCTTTTCCCGTACCCTGACTGACGGGGATGGCATTACCGCTGCGCTGCTGAGCCGGCACGGCATAGAAGTGTTTACCGAATATCAGCTGCAACAACTGGCTGAGCGGCTGGCGCGGCTTGAGAACTGACCACTGATAAGGCACAGCCCCAATAAAACATCATCCATAAAAAACGCCGACTCGGGTCGGCGTTTTTTATGGGCGATTTATGTAACTCAGCGGCTGCGCTTTTAAAGCAACAGAGCAGTCCGTCAGTGGCCTCGCTCGGCCAGTTCACGGTAGCTGCTGGTGCTGGCCTTGTGCTCGGTCAGCAGTTCGTGGATTTGCTCATCCTTTTTCTGCCAGACATCATTGAGCCAGCGCTGGAACTGGGCACGGTACTCGGCATTGCTGAAGTATTGTTTGTCGTCCACTTCGGGTACCGGCAGTGCTTCTACTCTGACAACGATTTTGCTGACCTTGCCCTGCATCACCCCGGCAAGAATGTCTTTGGGCGCATCGGGATACACCACAGTCACGTTCAGCAGGTGGCTGAACTGCTCGCCCATGGCGGAAAGGGCAAAGGCGATACCGCCGGCCTTGGGGCGCAGCAGATAGCGATAAGGGGAGTTCTGCCGGTCGCGCTTTGCTTCGGTAAAGCGGCTGCCTTCCACATAGTTGATGATGGAGGTGGGCAGATCGCGGAATTTCTCACACGCCTTGCGGGTGGTTTCCAGATCCTTGCCCTTGAGCTTGGGATTCTTTTTCAGCTTCTCGGGGCTGGTGCGATTCATAAAGGGCATGTCCAGCGCCCAGCAGCCCAGGCCCATAATGGGTACATAAATCAGTTCTTTTTTGAGGAAGAACTTGAGCATGGGAATGTGGTTACGCAGGATATACGTCTGGGCGGCAATATCGAATCCGCTCAAGTGGTTACTTATCACCAGATACCAGCCGTTTTTGTCCAGCTGTTCCAGGCCTTTGACGTCCCATTCGATTTTGGCAATCAGCTGCAGGATGGCGCCGTTGAGGGTAGCCCACAGCCACATAAATCGGTTCATCAGCATGGTGACCCGGACACGGCCAGCTTTGAAGGGCGTCAGTAGCTTGAACAGGCCACCGATGCATACCAGCGAACCACAAATGGCGGTGTTGATAATGAGCAAGCTTCCGCTTAACAAAAACAGCAGCGGCCCCGGCAAAAAGTTAAGCATGTTGTTCAGAAACCTCAGTTTTTATCTCTTTCTCACCGGCAAGCTGTGCCAGAATGCCGTCTTTACGAGCCCAGATCTGGTTGAGTTGTTCCTGGAAGCCCTGCTTAAACTCGCGATCGTTGATGTAGTCGCCGCGCATCTCGTTGGCGATATCCGCCACAGTCACGTGCACGCGGATTTCATCTACCTGACCTGAGATAAAGTCCCAGAAGCTGGGCACCTTGCCGGGGTAGTAAATGGCCACGTCCACCAACTTGTGGATTTGCTCGCCCATGGCGGAAAGGGCAAAGGCCATGCCGCCGGCCTTGGGGCGCAGCAGATGTTGGAAAGGTGAGTTCTGTTTTTTGTGTTTGGCAGCCTGAAAGCGGGTGCCCTCCACAAAGTTCATCACGCTCACCGGCTTGTCTTTAAACTTGGCACAGGCGCGGCGGGTGATTTCAATGTCCTTGCCCTTGAGCCTGGGATTCTTTTTCAGCTCGGCGGTGGAATAGCGGCGCATAAAGGGGAAATCCAGTGCCCACCATGCGAGACCAAGCACAGGCACATAGAGCAGCTGCTGCTTGAGGAAAAACTTCAGGAAGGGGATTTTGCGGTTGAAGATGCGCTGCAGGACCAGAATGTCGACCCAGCTCTGGTGGTTGGCTATCACCATATACCACTCTTCGCGGGTCAGTTCAGGGTTACCCTGCACGTCGATGCGCACCGGGTGCAGCGAATTTTGGATAAACGTGTTAACCGAAATCCAGTTGGAGGCACAGCCATCCACCAGATGTGACATCAGCTTGCGCAGGGCAGGAATGGGCAGCAGCTTTACCAGACCAAGCAGCAGGATAGGCACAAACCAAAACAGGGTGTTAAGTGTGTAACCCAGAAAAGCCAGTGAGCCTCGGATAAGCGACAGCAACGCGCGCATTCATACCTCCAGAAATTTGTGGAGGCCTATGTTAACCGTGAATGACCCATTGCTCAATCGCACCGCAGTACCGATGCGGCTGGCATTACCAGTAACGGGGTTTTTATCGGTGGAACTGGCTTAGTTGTGGTAATTGCACTGTACTTAAATTTGACGCATCTGACTGATACTGTGGAAATCTTTCAATGTTTTGGTTGAACCGTTTTTTAGGCTTGATTTCAATGCTTTTTCTGGTGGTTGAAGCTATGGCGTCTGAGCCCGTGCTCACCATGGCTTACCGTACCACCGAAAAGCTGCCCTTTATCGCCGAGGCGCCGGACAATCGTGGTCTGTTTGAAGACATGTACCTTGAAGCAGCAAAACGTATTGGAGTGTCGCTTAAGATAGTGCGCCTCCCCAAGGTGCGGGTTATCAATGGATTGATGGATGGCAGCATCGACTTTTATCCCCAATTTACCTTCAGCGACATTCGACAGGGCTATTGTCAGTTTGTGGTCAATGGTCTCAGGGTCAATTACTACGCCATTTCCCGTCCGGAGGTGGAGCGGCTTGAGCGGGTTGAAGACTTTAACGGCTTGTTATTGCTTCATGTGCTCGGTAATCCGGACTATCTGGGGATGCTTGGTTTTGGGGAGGCCAGAGTCACCAGGGTCGATGTGGCCGAAATGGACCTGCAAAAAGCCATTCATATGATTGAAAAAGGCCGCGCAGATGCCTATCTGTACGAGGCCGAGCCCCTTGAATATGCCGTGGCGCAGAGTGGCAGTACCATGGTGCGTCTGCACCGGCGGCTGCATCAGGGGGATGAATGGGCAACCCTGGGATTTTCCAAAAAATCCAGATGGGCGAAGTTTGAGCCAAACCCAGACTATGACCCATTAATGCCGACCAGTGTGAGCAATCAGCCTCAGCGTTTTGAGGCAGGAAGCGTACCGGCACGCCTGGCTCATGCACTGTCTGAGATGCGTCAGGATGGCACGCTCGATGTGTTTTACCAAAGGTACCTGAACACTGCCGCTGATAAGCTTCTTCCTGCCAAAGACCACTGACGTTGGTGTTAACGGGCTTCAATGACCTTTGGAATCGGCCCGATAAGCGCGGGGCCCGGCGTACAATTTTATCTTTACTTATCCACTTCGAAGGGTGGCGTCCGGCCATCAATCTGAACACCTGCCTCAGCAATGGCTCCAAGGCGTTCGTGATCTCAGGGTTTTCTTCGCGAAATCAAAAAGGATGATTCCTTAAAAATCAGTCCTTTGTTGTTTGGTGTGATGTGATAGAGTCAGCGCCCAAGTTGCTGTCCAAGATTGGCGAGCAACCTGTCCATGGCCCTGTAACCCAGCGCCTGTGCGATATGGCGCCTCTCTACCATGTGGCTGTTTTCCAAATCCGCGATAGTGCGGGCGACCCGCTGCAGGCGATGAAAGCTGCGCACCGACAGCCCCAGACGATTAACACTCTGCTCCAGAAAGCTGAGGTCAGCACTGTTAAAGCCGGCATTTTTCAGTGCCTTGCCTGAGAGTTCGGCATTCAGCACCCCCGCCCGGGCAAGCTGCCGTTCCCTGGCGCGGTGAACGCGTTGGGCGACGCTTTGGCTGGTTTCGCCGTTATTGCCTTCCTGAGTCAGGGTGCCCGGTGGCAAAGGGGGCACCTCGATAGACAAATCGAAGCGGTCAAGAAAAGGGCCGGAGAGCCTGCCGAGGTAGCGGTTTATCTGATCAGGGCTTGAGCGGTTGCCCGGCCCCATACTGCCGCAGGGGCTGGGATTCATGGCGGCAATTAATTGAAATCGGCTGGCGAAGGTGAGCTTTGCGGCTGCCCGTGAAATCACCACTTCACCGGTTTCCATGGGTTCGCGCAGGCAGTCGAGTACCTTGCGGGGGAATTCAGCCAGCTCGTCGAGAAAGAGCACGCCCCGGTGGGCGAGGGAGATTTCGCCGGGCTTGGGCACACTGCCACCACCCACCAGAGAAATTGCTGAACAGGTGTGGTGGGGCGACCTGAAAGGACGTCGGTGAAATTCGCTGGGTTTGATATTGAGCCCGGCTACCGAGTGCAGGGCCGCCACTTCGAGGGCTTCATCATAACCCAAGGGGGGCAGCAGCCCCATGATGCGGCTGGCTAGCATGGTTTTGCCGCAGCCAGGCAAGCCGAGCATCAGTAAGTTGTGTGAACCTGCTGCGGCGATTTCCAGTGCCTGCTTGGCCTGATACTGACCTATGACGTCACTGAGGCAAAGCGCGCTGGTCTGTATGTCATCGAGCCATTCTGCGCCCTGTTCCAACCCCGGCAGCGGCTGCTGACCATGGAGAAACGCCACCAGATGCACCAACTGGTTGCACAGGCGAATGGCGGGATAATCCACCAGTTCGGCGTCGGCGCGGTTGGCGAGTGGCAATATGAGTTCGCGTCCATTGCGGCGCGCAGCCACGATAACGGGCAACAGGCCCGGGCAATGGCGAATATCCCCGGACAGAGCCAGTTCGCCAACAAACTCGCGGTCTTTCAGGCTGGTGAGGGGGATTTGACCGGAGGCGGCAAGAATGCCGATGGCGATGGGAAGATCGTAACGACCACCCTGTTTAGGCAGATCGGCGGGGGCAAGATTAACCGTGATACGGCGCATGGGGAACTCGAACCCGGCGTTTACCAAGGCACTGCGTACCCGCTCTCTGGCCTCTTTGACAGAGGCTTCCGGCAGGCCTACCAGGTTAAAGGCGGGCAGGCCATTGGCCAGATGTACTTCAACAGTAACCGCCGGGGCTTCAACCCCCCGGCTTGCACGGGTGGCGACACAGGCAATGGCCATGGGACAAGTCCTTTTGTTCCAAAGATGACCTAAGCTTAGCAGGTGTCGGGAAAATGTAATCCGATGGTGTTTTATCTCACCAAGAGACAAGGCCACCAAATGCTACATTGCATTGTGTTATCAAATGTGAGATTTATGGTTAAATTGACTGTAAAACATAATCAGGGAAGACGCTCCACCGGCACGGATACAAGGCTCTTGGGAGATTAAGGTGTGCTCATGCGGCTGTTGTTTATCTTGGGGTTCTGGCTGATTTTTTCCCCTGCATATGCAAAAACGCCAGTGTTGTTTCTGAATCCGGGATACAGCAGCGAAAGTTTCTGGGGCGATGTGGATAGCCTGCTTGAGGCCAGCGCCGCCCGCTTGGACATGCAGGTCGAGACCCTGCACTCAGACCGTAATCATTTCGATATGATACGCCAGGCCACGGAAGTGGCCGGTCGCGCCAAGCTGCCGGCTTTCGTGCTGATGGTTAACGAAAAGCACGGTGGCCTTCGGATGCTGGAGGCCTTTTACCTCAAACCCGTTTATATCCAATTCATCCTCAATGACATCAGTACCGAAGAGCGCCAAAAGCTGCTTAAGGATCCCCATTGGCGCACCTACTTGCTGCCGGCTGTTATCCCCGATAATCAGGACGTAGGCACTCTGACTGCTATGGCGCTGGTGAAAAAACTGGGCGAGGAGCCTTCCCAGTTGGTGCTGATTTCCGGCGATAAAACCACCCCGGCCTCAGTGGAGCGAACCCAGGGGGCTTTGGCCGTGTTTCAGGCCCAGTCGGATGTCACTGTGGAGCAAACCGTCTACGGGCAGTGGCAGGAAGACAAGGCCTATCAGCAGGCTCAGGTGCTGCTTCAGCGTTATCCCACAATAAAAGCGGTATGGACCGCCAACGATCATATGGCTTTTGGGGTTATTCGGGCGCTGAAAGAGAAACAGCTTACACCGGGCAAAGATGTGTTGCTGTCCACCATCAATACCTCACCGCGGGTGCTGGCACTCAGACGCGCCGGGGAAATCAACGCCCTGGGCGGAGGGCACTTTCTGGCCGCAGGCATTGCGCTGGCCAATATTCGCCAGTTCAAGGATACCGGCGATTACCCAAAGGTGCATATTTCATTGTTCCGATTGCTGGAGCCGGACACGCCGCTGTTTGATGCACTGGAAAAGCGGGACTGGGCCGGGCTGTTGGATCAGGTGCTTGACCCCACAAGGATACCCGGAAGCCTGTGAGCGCGTTTCCGATGTTAATCTCATTAAAACAAAGGTGAACTGTTGAGCTCCCGCGTACATTCCATCAGCAGCAAGGTGACAGGTATGATCATTGGCGTCAGCACGCTGCTGGCACTTGTCACCATGCTTATCCAGTTTGTGTGGAACTATCTGGGGGCTGTGGACAACGCCAAAGCTGAAATTCGTGGTTACAGCGAGCTGATATTGCCGTCTATTGCCCAGGCGTTGTGGGATGCCGACAGGCCGCTGCTGAATGATTTGGTATTGGCGGTGTCGCGCTTGCCTGCTGTCAGCTTGGTTGAGTTGTCCAGTCTCGATGGTTTCACTGTGCAATCGGATAATGCGGCCAATTCGGCGCAGACCAATCCCAACGCCCGGATTGAAATGCCCGTGATGTATGAACAGCAGCCTGTCGCCACACTGCGGGTAGTACTCAGCAACAGCGAAATCTATCGGATGCTGTGGCAGCAGATGGTGTTTTTGGTGCTGGGAAACGGCATTAAAACCCTGGTCATGGCATTCGTTATTCTGTCGCTGCTCAAACATCTGGTGATTGGGCGTCTTGCCCGTTTATCAGCCTTTGCCAATACCGTGAGTTTGGCCAATGGCGAGCGTATCCATAAGCCCTTTTGGCCTGCCAATGAGCAGGATGAAATCGGCTCGGTAGGCCGGGCGCTTGAAGCCATGTACCACAGACTCAGATCCGATCTGGCGCTTATCCGCATGCAGCAGCGCCAGTTGGCAAGAAGAGGCAGGGCACTGAGCCATACCGTCGCGGCACAGGACTCCCAGTTGACCTGGCTTGCCAATGCCAACAGCCTGCTGGCCAAGGTGAGTCTGCAGTTTCTGGCGG
Organism: Shewanella sp. FJAT-52076; assembly: GCF_019457455.1. Classification (NCBI taxonomy): domain Bacteria; kingdom Pseudomonadati; phylum Pseudomonadota; class Gammaproteobacteria; order Alteromonadales; family Shewanellaceae; genus Shewanella; species Shewanella sp. FJAT-52076. Next base: position 3,879,414 of record NZ_CP080415.1, on the reverse strand, counting down.
CCACGAGTGCCGATGCCAGCAAAGAGCTGAATCATTTCACCCGTGAGCTTGGCGCCTTGTTGGGCGTTGAGCGGGTCAGTGTGCTTGAGTTTGTGAGGGGGAAGGCCATCTATCGCAGTTTTTGGTCATCCAACGAATCAGATACGCCCGCCAGTGAGTTGGTCATAGATAACCTGCCGTTACTCAAACAAAAATTTGGCCACAGTCATACGCTGGTCATTGAGGATATCGAAAACCTGAAGGAATCCTCTCCCCAGGAATACCGCTATATGAAACAAGTGGGTATTGTCTCTGCGGCTGGGTTTGCCATTGCCGATGGTGACACCCTGCTGGGGGTGCTGTCGGTGGCCAATCGCCAGGGCCCGCTGAATTGGACCGCGGATAAGACCCACATACTGACCCAATTTGCCTCGGCACTGAATGAGCTGTGGCTCAGGGAGCGGCACGAGAGCCGGATGTTTGAGCTGCAACAAGAATTGCTGCGGGCCAATATGCAGCTTGCCAGAGAGGCAGAGACAGACCCTTTGACAGGCCTCACCAACCGTCGCCCCTTTACCGATCGCTTATCGATGCAGCTTGAACAGGGGGGCGTACTCCTGATGGCTGACGTGGACTTTTTTAAAGGCTACAACGATACCTATGGCCATGTGGCCGGTGACGATGTATTGAAAAAACTGGCAGTGGAACTTCAAGCGCTTTTGCAAGACAGCGCCCTGCTGGCGCGGATTGGGGGAGAGGAGTTTGCCCTGATAGCCCCCGTGATGAGCGCAGATGAACTTGAGGCACTATGCGACGGGCTGCTTACCCATGTCCGCAATCTTGCCATAGAGCACAAAGGATCGCATTTCGGCATAGTAACCCTGAGTTTGGGCGCGGTAAATCTGGATAATTGCAGCAGTGTCCGCGATGCCCTGAGTCAGGCCGATGCCAGTCTTTATCTGGCCAAGCAGCAGGGGCGCAACCTTGCTGTTATCAATGGCCGGGTTAGTCCAAAGCCGCAGTTGATTGTGTCTTCCTGAGCGTGTCCCTTGCATTGGGCGATGATGTGCTTTGTTTCCGGCAGGGGCATAAACAAAGGATTTAACGGCGGGCAGGTTCCAACTGCCGGCTTGCCTGTTCCAGGATGTGCGCCAGTTTGCCGGATGCCCTGAGGGTGGCAATGCGTTCATCAAATAGGCGTTTGAGTTCATTGCCGCGCTTGCTTTTGCGGGAGATCAGCATATAAAAAGGCTCGGCGGCGGCGCCGTTAATCAGGCCTTTCTCCAAAGGCGGCAAGGGAGGGTTGTTCATCAACGCCATCTTGGGGGCGAGCAATTCCAACCGGTCCAGATAAAAACGACAGCGACCCATTTTCAGGGTTTCCGCCAGCTGTTCGTAACTCGCCATGCGCATCAGATCCTTTTCTGCCGCCAGTCCGAAGTTGGCGTAGTTATGGCCGCCAAGGCCACAGATACCACCGTATCGCCAGAGGTCTTCGGCTGCAGCGACCTCGGCCGGAGCGTCACTGTTTTGTTTCAGAAAAAAATACCCCGGTGTCAGGTAATAATAGGGGGCTGATGAGATATAATCTTTGCGGCGCTGATCATTCATTGAGGCACTCATGGCAGCGTCGACGGCCCCTGTTGTCAATGACATCAGGCAGCGCCGCCAGGGTAGGGCTATCACTTCATAGGGAATATCTTCAAAAACGTGTTTGAGCACCTCGATGTCGTAACCGGCAAGGGTCTCTGTCTTTTGTTTTCCATCCCGGACAAAGTAGTTGAAGGGCGGAAACTCTGTGGATTCGACACAAAACACCAAGGGGGACTCGTTCTGGGCATTGGCAGTGGTCGAGAACAGGGTCACAAAGCTGCAAAACACGAGCGTATATAATAGCTTAAACATAACTCCCCTCCGGCTTTAGCCGCACCCCTGAGTATAGCAAGATATCTGCGTATTGCCTCAGTTGCAGGACGGATTGAAAAATGAGTTTCTTCGAAAATAGTTTGATTATTCTGATGCTTATCGGCATCAGTTGTTTTTTTTCCATGTCGGAAATCGCCCTGGCGGCCTCCCGTAAAATTCGGCTGCGACAGCTGGCCGAAGAAGGCAATGAGCAGGCCCGAAAGGTACTTGAGCTGCAGGCCCACCCCGGCAGCTTCTTTACCGTGGTACAGATAGGCCTCAATGCGGTGGCCATCATGGGCGGCATTGTGGGGGAGTCGGCCTTTACCCCCCACATCATGGCCTTGCTCGATGGCATGGTGCCGGCTCAGTGGCTGGGTCAATTCAGTTTTATCCTGTCCTTTATGCTGGTGACCAGCCTGTTTATTTTGCTGGCAGACCTGATGCCAAAGCGCATTGCCATGGCTATGCCAGAGCGGGTTGCCGTGTCTTTGGTGGGGGCTATGGGCCTTTGCATTACGGTGCTGCGCCCTCTGGTGTGGGTGTTCAACGGCCTGGCCAATGGCCTGTTCCGTATGCTCAGGATCCCCACGGAGCGTAATGATGCCATCACTGAGGATGATATCTACGCGGTGATGGATGCCGGTGCCGAAGCCGGTGTTATCGACAAGGGTGAGCAGCAGATGATGGAGAACGTGTTTGAAATGCAGAGCGTTCCTGTGACGTCTGCCATGACACCAAGGGAGAGCCTGGTGTTCTTCCTGCAAAGCGACACCGAGGAAGACATCAAACGTAAAATTGCTGCCGATCCCCACAGCCAGTTTCTGCTCTGTGATGGTCAGCTGGATGCCATCAAGGGCTATGTGGACTCCAAGGACTTACTTATCAAGGTGATAAGCGGCCAGACATTGAATCTGAAAGACCCGTCACTGGTGCAGAGCTGCCCCATTATCCCGGATACCCTGAGCCTGTCGGAGGCGCTGGATTACTTCCGCAATAACAGGGTCGACTTTGCTGTGGTGCTCAATGAATACGCGCTGGTGCTGGGGGTGGTGACCTTTAACGACCTGCAAAGCGCCGTGATGGGCACCTGGTCTCTGGCCGAAGGGGAAGAGCAAATCGTGGCCCGTGATGCGTCCTCATGGCTGGTGGATGGGGTAACGCCCATCACCGACGTGATGCGTGCCTTTGGCATCGACAGTTTTCCCCAGAGCCAGAACTACGAAACCATTGCAGGCTTCATTATGTTTATGCTGCGAAAAATTCCCCGTCGCACCGATTTTGTGGTCTATGCCGGTTACAAGTTTGAAGTGGTCGATATCGACTCATACAAGGTAGATCAACTGCTGGTGACCAAGGTGGAATTGCCGCCGGGGGCTGAGGATCAGTAAACCGCAGGATAACAAAAGGCCGCATGATGCGGCCTTTTTCATGGCAGGCTTTCAATAGTCGATGCAATCGAGAAAGGCGGCGATCAGCGGGTCGTTGCGGCGTTTGGCCTTGCAGCAGCATCCCAGTTCAAATGGCGCTATGGCCACCGGGCTTGGAATAAGCGCTATGCGGTCGCGCACCGGACTGTGCTGAATCACCACTTCCGGGGTGATACTCACGCCGCAGCCCAGCGCCACCATGGAGATAATGGCCTCGTGCCCCGATACCTTGGCGTAGATATTGGCATTGATCCCCATGGCCTTGAACCAGGCATCGGCGCGGCGCCTGCCGGGACCATGGTCCTGAATGATAAAGGGCAGCTTGTCCCAGGGGATGGTCTCTTCGGCCAAAAGCTCCCGTGCTCGGCACGCCACCTGGGGCGCAATGATACTCAGGGGAATGGTTTCAATCGGCGAAAAATGCAGGTTATCGGGAAAGGGCTCCGGCAAGGCTGCAATGGCGATGTCGGCGCGGTTTTGTTGCACCTCGCCCACGGCATTGGCGGCATCACCGGTATTGAGCACGATTTCCACCAGCGGGTGTTCCCGGCGAAATCTGTCCAGTAGCTTGGGCAAATGGCTGTAGGCCGCGGTAACAGAGCAGTAGAGATTCAGCCTGCCCTTGAGCTGTTGCTGATTGGGGTCGATACGGCTTATCAGCTGCTCCCAGCCATTCATCATGTCCTGGGCGAAGCGGCGAAATTCCACACCGGCCGAGGTCAGGCTGACGCTGCGATTGTCGCGCTCAAACAGTCGGGTACCGGCTTCCTCTTCCAGCCGCTGCATGGCACGGCTTAAGGTGGAAGGGCTAACATGCATCTGCTCGGCGGTGCGGGCAAACTGCAATGTGTCACACAGGTTTAAAAACAGCTTTATTTCGCGAATATCCATGCCAACCTCACAGGCATCATGACAGCCGTTCCGGACGTCACATCAAAACCTTACCGGGGTAAGTTTGTTGCAAAAATTGAAATATAAAGTTTCGTTTATATCATTTTGAGCAATGCTATCTCTGTTCTATAGTGAGTTCAATCACAATCGGTTGATGATATTAAGGTCACACTGATTGTTTGAACCCAATTGACGAAGGATAAGTGGTATTCACTATGGCTAACTACTTTAACTCATTGAATTTACGTCAGCAGCTGGCCCAGCTGAGCCAGTGCCGTTTTATGGATCGCAGCGAGTTTGAAAACGGCTGTGACTACATCAAGGGCTGGAATATCGTTATCCTCGGCTGTGGCGCCCAAGGCCTGAACCAGGGTCTGAACATGCGCGACTCTGGCCTGAATATCTCCTACGCCCTGCGCGCTGAGGCCATTGCTGAAAAGCGTGCTTCCTGGAAGAAAGCCACCGACAACGGTTTCACCGTAGGTACTTTCGAAGAGCTGATCCCACAGGCCGATCTGGTACTGAACCTGACGCCGGATAAGCAGCACTCCAACGTAGTTAACACTGTAATGCCGCTGATGAAGCAGGGCGCGACCCTGTCATACTCCCACGGCTTCAACATCGTTGAAGAAGGCATGCAGGTTCGCCCCGATATCACGGTTGTGATGGTGGCGCCCAAGTGCCCCGGCACCGAAGTGCGCGAAGAATACAAGCGCGGTTTCGGGGTTCCTACCCTGATTGCGGTTCACCCAGAGAACGACCCACGCGGTGACGGTCTGGAAATCGCCAAGGCCTATGCCAGCGCCACCGGCGGCGACCGTGCCGGTGTACTGCACTCGTCATTCATTGCCGAAGTGAAATCGGATCTGATGGGCGAGCAGACCATCCTGTGTGGCATGTTGCAAACCTCAGCCATCCTCGGTTACGAGAAAATGGTGGCCGACGGTGTTGAGCCTGGTTATGCCGCCAAGCTTATCCAGCAGGGTCTGGAGACCATCACCGAAGCGCTCAAGCAGGGCGGTATCACCAATATGATGGATCGCCTGTCTAACCCAGCCAAAATAAAAGCCTTTGATATGGCTGAAGAATTGAAAGGCGTTCTGGCACCTCTGTTCGAGAAGCACATGGATGACATCATCAGCGGTGAATTCTCCCGCGTGATGATGGCTGACTGGGCCAACGACGATGCCAATCTGCTTCGCTGGCGCGCCGAAACCAACGAGACTGCGTTTGAGAATGCACCAAGCAGCAATGAGCATATCGACGAGCAGACTTACTTCGACAAGGGCATCTTCCTGGTGGCCATGATCAAGGCCGGTGTAGAGCTGGCGTTCGATACCATGGTTGACGCCGGAATCATCGAAGAATCAGCCTATTACGAGTCGCTGCACGAAACGCCGCTGATCGCCAACACCATCGCCCGTAAGCGTCTGTACGAGATGAACGTGGTGATTTCAGATACCGCCGAATATGGCTGCTATCTGTTCAATCATGCTGCCGTACCTCTGCTGCGTGACTATGTAAAATCCATGTCTGCCGAGTACCTGGGTGGAGGGCTGAAAGACAGCAGCAATGCCGTGGATAACGTGCGTTTGATTGAAGTGAACCAAGCCATCCGCAACACCGCCGTTGAGTACATCGGCGAGGAACTGCGCGGCTACATGAAAGACATGAAGCGCATCAGCGCTGCCCAGTAACAGGGGCACCATACCGGGCCGTTCAAGGAGCCAACAGCCCGGTTGCAACAAATGCAATAAAGCAACAGTTGTGTTGAGTGGTCACAACTGCCGCTGGCCGAGAGGCCTGAGCTTGTGGCCTAAGGAAGGTGAGAATAAGTCCCGTGCTTGCTCTGCGTGAGCTTACAGTGGATAGATGCAAGGCACAGTTCGCAGCGAATGGCCCTAGTCCTTCGCAAGAACTGTAACGTCGCAGATACCGCTGTAAGCCACGCCCTACGGGGCTTTAATAGCAACACCATTTCGGCGTTATTCAACTTCAGCAGGACGGCGGGGGCGCCCAGCCATGCTTTCAGTTGAATGCCTTGAACTGTCGTCGCTATCAAAGCCAGAGCTGTGCGAGGGCTTGTTCGCACCTTCCTAAACTCGATACTTTTTCTGTTGTTGTTTGCATTGTCTCGGCAGGGAAGCTGAATCTTTTTTGGAATGCAAATTTTCTGTTGTAAAGCCGGTAAGCTTTGTGCTAATTCTTAAAGCTCGCTTAAAAAGGCGACATCAGAAACGAATACGCAAGTTGATTAAGGACTCTGTCAAACGTGTTTAACCAGGCTGCCAAGCTCATTCTCGTGATTATTACCGTAGTGATTATTAAATCACAGCGGGGACGGCGCATGGCAAACTGACAGACCTAATCCAGGAAAGAAGTTGCAGAAAAGCCCCCCGCTCCGAAAGGACCGGGGGGTTTCTCGTTTCAGGGCATTTAAAAACTCGCGTACAGGCGCAGGGCAGGAAATTAGATGGAAGGACAGACGATGAGAGGGGCTGACGCAGTCATCAAGGTATTGGCCGCCCATGGGGTGAACACGGTATTCGGTTATCCCGGTGGCGCCATCATGCCCATCTACGATGCGCTTTACGGCAGTGAGGTCGAACACACCCTGTGCCGCCACGAGCAGGGTGCAGGCTTCGCTGCCGTGGGCTATGCCCGTGCCAGTGGCAAAACCGGTGTGTGTTTTGCCACCTCGGGCCCCGGCGCCACCAACCTCATCACCGCCCTTGCCGATGCTCTGTTGGATTCCGTGCCTGTGGTGGCCATCACGGGGCAGGTATCCACCGCCGTGATTGGTACCGATGCCTTTCAGGAAATCGATGTGCTCGGTATGAGCCTGTCCTGCACCAAGCACAGCTTTATGGTGCAGAGTATCGATGAGCTGGTGCCCACCCTGTACCGCGCCTTTGAACTTGCCGCCTCTGGCCGCCCCGGCCCTGTGCTGGTGGACATCCCAAAAGACATCCAAATCGCCCAGCTTGAATATCGTGCGCCGCTGTTGGCTGTAGCCGATGAGCCAGAAGTGCTGGATGCCGACATAGATGCCGCCCGCGCCCTGATAGCGGCAGCCAAAAAGCCCATGCTGTACGTGGGCGGCGGTGTGGGCATGGCAGGCGCCGTCGAGCCGCTGCGCCGCTTTATCAAGGCCACCAATATGCCGTCGGTTGCTACCCTCAAGGGCCTTGGTGCCATCCCACATGGCACCCCGGGGTACCTCGGCATGCTGGGCATGCACGGCGGCAAGGCCGCTAACCTTGCGGTGCAGGAATGCGATCTCCTGATGGTGGTCGGCGCCCGTTTCGATGACCGTGTGACCGGTCGCCTGGCCTCCTTTGCCCCCAATGCCAAGGTGCTGCATCTGGATATAGATGCCGCCGAGCTGGGCAAGCTGCGCCAGCCCGATGTGGCCATTGCCGCCGAGCTGCGTGTCGTGCTGCCAAGGCTTGAAATGGAATTGGATATCGCCCCCTGGTGCAGCGAAGTGGCATCCCTGGCCGAGGCCAATCGCTGGGACTATAACCATCCCGGCAGCCTTATCTACGCCCCCGCCATGCTGCGCCGCCTGGCCAACAAGCTGCCGGAAGACAGCGTGGTGAGCTGCGATGTGGGTCAGCACCAGATGTGGGTTGCCCAGCATATGCATTTCCGTCGCCCTGAAGATCATCTGTCCAGTGCCGGCCTTGGCACCATGGGCTTTGGCTTGCCTGCCGCCATCGGCGCCCAGATGGCCCGCCCCGATGCCACAGTGGTGGCCGTGTCCGGCGATGGCTCCTTCATGATGAACGTGCAGGAGCTGACCACCATCAAGCGCCGTAAGCTGCCGGTGAAAATCCTGCTTATCGACAACCAGCGTCTGGGTATGGTGAAGCAGTGGCAACAGCTGTTTTTTGAAGAGCGCTATAGCGAGACCAATCTGTCGGACAACCCGGACTTTGTTGCACTGGCGTCGGCCTTTGAGATCCCCGGCCGAACCATTTTTGCTGCCGAAGAGGTGGAAGAAGCCTTGACCGAAATGCTCACCAGCAAGGGGCCTTACCTCCTGCATGTGGCCATAGATGATGCCTTTAACGTTTGGCCCCTGGTTCCGCCGGGTGCCTCCAACAGCGATATGATGGAAGAAATGGAGAGAAGCACATGAACCATAATCTGGAAGTCACCATGGCACAGCGTCCCGAAGTGGTTGAGCGTGTGCTGAGGGTTGTTCGCCACAGGGGCTTTACCCTGACCAACATGAATATGCGTCTGGGGGATGAGAGCGTATATCTGTCGCTGTCGGTCTCAAGCGAGCGGGGCATTGAGCTTTTAAGCAACCAGCTTTGCAAGCTGGTGGATGTGACAGGTTGCCATGTAATGCAGCCCGCCATGCCGCAGTCGGTCAGTGCCTGATCTCAATACATAAGTAAGATATTCTGTTTCCATCGAAAAATTTAAAAAGCAAAGGAAGTTTCAATGGCTAAATTACGTTCCGCCACCAGTACCGAAGGCCGCAACATGGCGGGAGCCCGCGCTCTGTGGCGTGCCACCGGCGTGAAAGATACCGACTTCGGCAAGCCTATCATCGCCATTGCCAACTCCTTTACCCAGTTTGTGCCCGGCCATGTGCACTTAAAAGACATGGGCTCACTGGTGGCGTCTGCCATCGAAGAAGCGGGCGGTATCGCCAAAGAATTCAACACCATCGCCGTGGATGACGGCATCGCCATGGGCCACGGCGGCATGCTGTATTCGCTGCCATCCCGCGAGCTGATTGCCGACAGCGTGGAGTACATGGTCAACGCCCACTGCGCCGATGCGCTGGTGTGTATCAGCAACTGCGACAAAATCACCCCCGGCATGCTGATGGCGGCGCTGCGCCTCAATATTCCTGTGGTGTTTGTTTCCGGCGGGCCGATGGAAGCGGGTAAAACCAAGCTGTCAGACAAGCTCATCAAGCTGGATTTGGTAGACGCCATGGTGGCGGCAGCTGATGACCGTATCAGCGACGCCGACAGTGAGAAAATCGAGCGCAGTGCCTGCCCGACTTGCGGCAGCTGCTCCGGTATGTTTACCGCCAACTCCATGAACTGCCTCACCGAAGCGCTGGGGCTGTCACTGCCGGGCAACGGCTCCATGCTGGCGACCCATAGCGATCGCCGTGAGCTGTTCCTCGAGGCCGGTCGTCGGGTTATGAAGCTTGCCAAGCGTTACTACGGCGAAGATGATGCCTCTGTGCTGCCCCGCGCCATTGCCTCTTTCAAGGCCTTTGAAAACGCCATGGCGCTGGACGTGGCCATGGGCGGCTCGTCCAATACCGTGTTGCACCTGCTGGCGGCGGCCCAGGAGGCCGAGGTGGATTTCACCATGGCCGATATCGACCGCATCAGCCGCAAGGTGCCGCACCTGTGCAAGGTGGCGCCCTCCACGCCCAAATACCATATGGAAGATGTGCACCGCGCCGGTGGTGTGATGGCGATTCTGGGTGAGCTGGACCGCGCCGGATTGCTGCACACAGACGTAAACCACGTGGCTTCGGAAGATGGCACCTTGAAATCAGTGCTCGAGCGCTTCGATGTGGTGTTGACCAAAGACCAAAAAGTACACGAGTTTTTCCGCGCAGGTCCTGCGGGCATCCCCACGACCCGTGCCTTCAGCCAGTCCTGCCGTTGGGACACCCTGGATGATGATCGCCGCGAAGGCTGTATCCGCAGCCGTGAGTTTGCCTTCAGTCAGGAAGGTGGCCTGGCGGTATTGTCGGGCAATCTGGCCGAAAACGGCTGTATCGTGAAGACCGCCGGGGTGGATGACTCCAACCTCAAGTTCAGCGGTGTGGCGCGGGTATACGAGAGTCAGGAAGACGCGGTTGCCGGTATCCTTGGCGGCGAAGTGGTGGCAGGTGACGTGGTGGTCATTCGTTATGAAGGCCCCAAGGGCGGCCCCGGCATGCAGGAAATGCTTTACCCAACCAGTTACTTAAAGTCCCGCGGCCTGGGTACCCAGTGCGCCCTTATCACTGACGGCCGTTTCTCCGGCGGTACCTCGGGGCTGTCCATAGGCCACGTGTCGCCCGAGGCGGCCTCCGGCGGCACCATAGGCCTGATTGAAAATGGCGATCGTATCGATATCGATATCCCTGGCCGTAGCATCAAGCTGCTGGTGAGTGATGCTGAGCTTGAAAGCCGCCGCGAAGCCATGAACGCCAAGGGGCCACTGGCCTGGAAACCACTCTCACGGGTTCGCCCCGTATCCATGGCGCTTAAGGCATACGCCATGCTCGCCACCAGTGCCGATAAGGGCGCGGTGCGTGATGTCTCCAAACTGGAGGGCTGAGATGCTGGATTTCGCTGGCGGTGGTGACACGAATAAATCAGAGGTGAAGCCTGTGGATCTTGCTCATTATTATCTGCAAAAAATCCTGCTTTCGTCCGTGTATGACGTGGCCAAGGTGACGCCCCTGTCCCACATGGGCAAGCTGTCGGCGCGCCTGGGGCAGGAGATTTATTTAAAGCGTGAAGACATGCAGCCGGTGCACTCCTTCAAGCTGCGCGGTGCCTACAACCGCATTTCGCAGCTGACTCAGGCTGAATGCGAACGCGGTGTGGTATGTGCCTCGGCCGGTAACCATGCCCAGGGCGTGGCGCTGTCGGCCTCAAGCCGCGGTGTGGATGCTGTGATAGTCATGCCCACCACTACGCCGGACATCAAAATCGATGCGGTGCGTCGCCGTGGCGGTAATGTGCTCTTGCACGGAGAGTCATTCGATCAGGCCAACGCCCATGCCCAGCATCTGGCGCAAACCGAGGGACGGGTCTATATCGCCCCCTTCGATGATGAGGCTGTGATTGCCGGGCAGGGCACGGTGGCCCAGGAAATGTTGCAGCAGCAGCGGGATCTGGAGCTGGTATTTGTGCCCGTGGGCGGTGGCGGTCTGGTGGCTGGTATTGCCGCTTACTACAAGGCGGTGCGCCCGTCTGTGAAGATCATCGGGGTCGAGCCAGAAGATGCCGCTTGTCTTAAGGCTGCCATGGCGGCGGGTGAGCCCGTGACACTGTCTCAAGTGGGCCTCTTTGCCGATGGCGTAGCGGTCAAGCGTATCGGCGCCGAGCCCTTTCGAATCGCCAAACACTATGTGGATGAGGTGGTTACCGTGAGCTCGGATGAAATCTGCGCTGCGGTGAAGGATATCTTCGAAGATACCCGTGCCATCGCCGAGCCTGCCGGCGCCTTGTCGCTGGCGGGGCTTAAAAAATATCTGGCGCAGACAACGCCTGCTCTTACTGAGGCTGGCACACCTACCCGCAAGGTGGCCGCCATCCTGAGTGGCGCCAATGTGAATTTCCATAGCTTGAGATACGTGTCTGAGCGCTGCGAGCTTGGCGAGCAAAAAGAAGCGGTGCTCGCGGTGAAGGTGCCCGAAGTGCCCGGCAGCTTCCTTAAGTTTTGCGAGCTTTTGGGCAAGCGCGCCATGACCGAGTTTAACTACCGCTTCTCTGGCCGCGACAGCGCCGTGGTGTTTGCCGGTATCCGGCTCTCCGGTGGTCAGCAGGAACTGAAAGAGATAATCGCGTCGCTCACCTCAGGTGGCTTCGAGGTGCAGGACCTCACCAATGATGAAACCGCTAAGTTGCACGTGCGTTATATGGTGGGTGGCCACCCCACAGAGCCTTTGAGTGAGCGGCTGCTGAGCTTCGAGTTCCCCGAGTATCCGGGGGCGCTGCTTAAGTTTTTAACCACCCTTGGCAGCCGCTGGAACATCAGCCTGTTCCACTACCGCAACCATGGCGCCGCCTTTGGCCGGGTGCTGGCAGGCTTCGAAGTGCCGGAGGGCGACAACGAAGCCTTTGGCCGCTTCCTCACCGAGCTTGGCTTCGTGTGGCAGGAAGAAACCCACAGCCCGGCTTACCGCTTGTTTTTGGGTAGTAAATAAGTGGGAAAGCCCGTTAGGGAGGTGTGAGTGAGTCCCTGCGTGCTCTGGCTTTGGCGGCAACAGGAGTTCGAGGCATTCAACTGAAGGCATGCCGGGGCATGTCGAAGTTGAATAACGACGAAATACTAAAGTCTCCAAAGCCCCTATGGGCGCGACTTACCTGGGCGTGACTTACAAGGGGGGTTAGCGGCGCATTCATAGCTCAGTTCCTATTTGTCATTAACGACAGCTAAATTCAGCAAGGTAAGCCAGTGCAGAGCGTGTATGGGGCTCATTCGAACCTCCCTTAGACCAAGGCAGGGGCGTTTTAGTATCCCGAATATGCTAGGGTAATTGCTCGGTTCTGAACGCCAAAATCCAGGATTCACGACCTCAGTGCCAAGAAAACCATGACCTCAGCGCGGCATTGCCGCGACAACCAACAAGGAGTTTCCATGCAAGCCGCTCCCAAGATAGCGCCCTTTATGCCGCCACGCCGTATTCTGATGGGTCCGGGCCCCTCCGATGTGTATCCCGAGGTGTTGCTGGCCCAGTCGCGCCCCACGGTGGGTCACCTGGACCCCTTGTTTGTGGCCATGATGGATGAGCTCAAAGCGCTGCTGCAATATGCCTTTCAGACCCAAAACGAAGTGACACTGGCGGTGTCTGCTCCGGGCAGTGCCGGCATGGAAACCTGTTTTGTAAACCTGGTGGAGCCCGGTGAGACGGTTGTTGTATGCCGCAATGGGGTGTTTGGCGAGCGGATGCGTCAGAACGTGGAGCGCTGCGGCGGAATTGCCGTGGTGGTGGACTTCCCCTGGGGCGCACCTGTTGACCCAGAAGTGGTAGAAGGGGTACTGAAGCTTAACCCCGATGCCAAATTTCTTGCCTTCGTCCATGCCGAAACCAGCACGGGCGCACTGTCGGACGCCAAAACCCTGTGTGCGCTTGCCCGAGAACACAACTGCCTGTCGATTGTGGATGCGGTGACCTCCCTTGGCGGGGTTGAACTCAGGGTCGATGACTGGGGCATAGATGCCATTTATTCAGGTAGCCAAAAATGCCTGTCCTGTGTACCTGGCCTGTCGCCTGTGTCCTTCTCTCCAAGGGCGGTGGAAAAGCTTAAAAGCCGCAGGACGCCGGTGCAGAGCTGGTTTTTGGATCAGACCCTGGTAATGGGCTATTGGGGTGGCAGTGGCAAGCGCGCGTATCACCACACGGCGCCGGTGAATGCCCTTTATGCCCTGCACGAGTCGTTGCGACTGCTCGCGGAAGAAGGCCTTGAAAATGCCTGGGCCAGACATCAAAAGATGCATCAGTCGCTCAAAGCTGGCCTCGAAAAGCTGGGGCTGAGTTTTGTGGTGGATGAGGCTTACCGCCTGCCGCAACTTAATGCGGTGTACATTCCAGAAGGTGTGGATGATGCCGCCGTGCGCAGCCAGCTGCTTAAGGGGTATAACCTTGAAATTGGTGCCGGACTCGGTGATCTGGCCGGAAAAGCCTGGCGAATTGGGCTCATGGGCTATGGCGCACGGGCCGAAAATGTGGCAATTTGCCTGAAGGCTCTGGAAGAGGTGCTGCAGTAATACGCGCTGCCAAAACCTGCGGGTTTTTGGCCTCTTCGGTTGTCAGTGTCTATAGTGAATGACAGTGATAATGCTAAGAGATTTTATGCGCTTACCTTTGATTTTATGGCTGCTTTTGGTGATGGTCGGGGCACATGCCTCTACCATCAGCATTGGCGCCTCATCAAATCGCCCTCCCTATATTCTGGAAGATGCCGAATCCGGGCTGGAAGTGGAAATCATCCGTGCTGCCTTTGCGGCCGTGGGAATGGAAGCCAGCTTTAAGTTTTACTCCCGCAAACGGCAGTTGCTCTTCTACGAAAAAGAACGTTTCGACGGCATAATGACGGTGAACAGTTCACTGGATTTAACCGGTTATCCTTCTGATATTTATATCTATTATAAAAATGTTGCCATCAGTCTTGCCGAGAAGCAGCTCCACCTCGAGCGGGTTGCCGATTTGCAGAATTTAAGCATTGCCGCGTTTGATGATGCCTCCATACTGCTGGGGGGCGAGTTTTATAAGGTGAGCAAAAAGACTATCTACCGCGAACTCGACACCACCGAGAATCAAAACAAGATGTTATATCTCGGGCGTATTGATGTGGCTGTGACTGAAAAGTATGTGTTTTTGGCCAATAACGTCAGGCTGACTGGTGAGCTGGATACGTCGAAGGCCCTGGATATCCACGAGCTGTTTCCGCGAACTGCCTATCGCCTGATGTTCCGCAATTCCATCGTGCGTGATGCCTTCAATGAAGGGCTGCGTAAAATCCGTGAAAACGGCCGTTACGACACTCTGGTGAAACAGTTCCTCGACTAATCTGATTGAGGCTGACGAGTCCTGAATAGTCTTGGGCCCAGCCAGCTTGCCAATAAAATCCCCAACAGGCAGAGCGGCAGCGCTAGCGCCGTGGCTGCCATCACATCCTGACTATGGTGCATACCCAGCAGCATGCGCGAGCCGCCCATCGACAACGCCCAGACTGCCAAAAACACACAGGTGCCCCAGTGTCCGGAGGCGATAAAAAACCAGCTTGCGGTCAGGGCCAGAATGGTGGCAAACAGGGTGTGGCCAGAGGGAAACGACAACCCCACCTCTTGCTGCCAGTGGTTTGCAACGTGGGGGCTCATGGGCGGTAAAGCCGAAGCGTCATTTGCAAAAAGCGCTGTCATCAACTCTCGGCGCTCGGACTTGTGAAGCCGGTAAAAGTCATCGCGGTCGAGCAGCTTGTGCTTTGAGAGAAACAGCACATTGGGTCTGGGCTCATTAAAGTGGGTCTTCAGGCTTTCGTTGAGCCAGAGGCTGCTGCCGAGTGAAAGCGCCAGCGCTAGCAGGAATTTGATTGCCTGGGGGTGTGACAGACGAATAAAGGCCAGCACTATGACTGCCGCTGCGCTGATGGCGCCCCAGGGCGCTGTGCCGGTAAAGGTGATGGCATAGACAAGTTCGGCAATGACACCGTCCAATGGCAGCCAGGGGAAGAGGGGAAGCTGCGCCAGGGTCAATACAGTTGCCGGCACCAGCAGCAACAGCCATAGGATGAGCAGGAGCAAAGGGCGAATGCGGCGGTCAAAACGGGGGGCCAAAGTATGCTGCATCAAGATTCCTTTCAGGCAACAGTGAAAACAATCCAGGCAGACTAACCATCAACTCCCGGAAATTCAAAATAAAAAAACGGCGACCACAAAGTATTTGGCCGCCGTGTCCTTCATGTTCAAGGCTCGAGGGATGAATTGGACATTCGGTTTATTCCTGCAGGCATTTGCCCTGGCGTCTTGTCAGGTACATGAGTACCAGCAGGACGGTGACCAAGAGGGTGCTGCCCATCAGCAGGGCATAGTCTTCGAGCCGCAAAATGGAATACAGCAGACCATAGAGACCGAGCAACATGGCCAGCATGATGCTGCCGCGAACATAACTTTGGGTGGCGCTGGCCACATAGGCAGGAATGCTGAGCACTGGCACGGCAGCGGCAATCATAAAGGCCTGACCAAAGCTCAAATGCTCCGACAATGCCAGTAGCAACAAATAAAACAGGGTCATGGCTGCGCCAACCAGCAGGTATTGCAAGGCTGACAAGGCTTGTCCCTGCCCAAGTTCAAACATCAGCAGCAAAATAAAGGTCAGGGCCACAAACAGCAGGCCATACTTGATGGCGCGCTCCACCTTGCCGTAGTGGGTGACGGGTTCAAACAACTGGGTGTGCGCCCGGGCCTCCATCAGATCCATTGGGTGGGACGCCCGCATGATTTGTGGGTAGTTGCGGCTAAGGTGGCTGATATGCCAGTTGGCATTAAAGCCATTGGCGCTTATCTCACGGGCTTCGGGCAAAATGCCATTGAAACTGGGATGGGGCCAGTCGGCATTGAGCTCGAAGCGTGAGTCTTCTCCGAGCGGCAGAAACCCAATGCCCTGTGAGCCCCGCAGGCGCAGTTTAAAGTCCACTTTGAAGGGCGCTGTGTTTTGTCCAAGCTGCACAGGTTGATGAAATCCCCGACTAAGTGCCTCCTGAGCCAGGCCAGTGCCCGACATCAGTGAGCCGTGGGAACTCAAGCCATCGCCACTGACCACAAAATTGTCTACCCCATCGATGGCCTGATTTGAAGACAGACCAAACACCAGTCTGGCGCGATTAAATTCGTACGCTTCCAGATTGCTGATAAGGGGCAGATTCAGGGAAAACTCCGCCTGCCCCTCAACACCGCTTTGATACACCAGCGAGTGGTAAATGCCGCGGTCGCGGAAATCGTGGTTGAGGCTCGCCTTCATTTTCAGGTGCTCGGGCAGGATAAGCAGCTCATCCTCAATACTGCTGCGCCTCTGCTTGCGGCTGCCATCGGCGCTGGTTTCTTCGGTGAGCACCGAATAACGATAAGGAAGCACTAACACGGGACCCGCCAGAACCTGCTCTTCACCCCATGCCTGACCTATGTCCCGCACCACATCGCGGTACAGGCGCTCTCTGTCTGAAGCCAGATCCTGCACCAGCGTCAGCGGAATGATGGCCAGCAGGCACAGCATCAGGGTGAGTGAGCCCTTGAGAATGAGGGCGATCCGATTCAGTAATAATGGATTATCGGTATTGCCGTATAGCCGGGTCAGTCCGGCGCGAATGGCCACAAAGGCACCAAAGCCAATGGCCCCGAGGAGCGCGAGCGCCATGAGGCCGAAAAACATGTCCGCCATCTGTTCTTCCTTGCAGTCTGGTTCGTGGTGAGATTGCAGTAATTGAAACAGAACCCGGCCTCAACAGGGGGGCAGACCAATGATCAATAGTGGCAGAATTATGGCAATTGCGGTGTAGAAAGCAGCGATTGTGCAAATAGCTGTCATCCTTGACTAAAGTTAGTACAGGATGCAGTAAATTTGACCGGGGTCACCCCGACGGTGACTCGACTGGCCTATGCTGACATCAGGTGTGGCCCGGGTGCGCACTTGTGCCCCGGGAATGCTAAGGAGGTCCAAGATGCGCTTTCAGGTTCAATTTACCCTGGCCATCCGCAGTTTCGATCGTAAACGCGCGGCATTCCTGTCAAAAAAACTGACCCTGCCTTTTGTGCCCTTTGTGGGTTTACAGTTGGTGGAGCCCAGTGGCAACAGCGAGCCCGTGATCTCTGTGGCCTGGTCCGACGAAACTCGGACGTTCCACTGCCATATCGATGCCATACAGGCGCAGATGCCTCAGGGCTGTGAGCTTGACCTTGATTATCTGATTGAGTCAGCAAGGGAAAATGGTTGGGAGGGCGCCGCAAAAATTTACGATCTGGCCGCATAGTCATAAAGCATTGAAGGAGTCTGGCCCGATGAGAAAGGGAGTTTGGTTGTGGTGTTTGCTGTTTTCGGCCGGTGCATCGGCCCATGAAGTGGCTCTGGGTGGTGGCTTCGGTGCCGGTTTTTCCCACCCTGTGCTGGGGCTGGATCATTTGCTGGCCATGCTCAGTGTGGGCATGGTCAGTACCCGACTTGGCCGGCACGCCATCTGGCAGGTGCCTCTCGCCTTCCTGTGTTTTATGTCCCTTGGTGCCGTGCTTGGTATAACCGATATCGCCTTGCCCCTGGTGGAAGCTGGGATTGCTTTGTCGGTAATGCTGCTTGGGCTCGCAATCGCCTTTAACCGTGCTCTGCCGCTTTGGCCTGCCATGTTGGCGGTAGCGATATTCGGCATATTCCATGGTCATGCCCATGGTATGGAAATGCCAACACTGGCGAGTCCCTGGTTGTATGGGCTGGGCTTTATCCTCGGTACAGCTACGATACACCTTATCGGCGTATTTACCGGCTTACTGCTGGCGATGAAAGAGCGCCGCTATCCACTGACCCGCATCACCGGAGCAGGCATAGCTGCCATGGGCACCCTGTTCCTGATAGGCACAGTGTTGCCGGGATAAACGGGTCGGCAACGAAAAACGCCAGGCATTGCCTGGCGTTTTGATATGTCAGCATGAATGACAGGCTCAGGCCTGCTTGTCTTCCAACAGTTTTTCCAGGGCTTCGACCTTGGTTTGCAGCGCTTCCAGCTTTTCGCGGGTACGCAGCAGCACATGTTGCTGCACCTCAAATTCTTCCCGGGATACCAGGTCGAGTTTCATCAACTGGCTTTGCAATACCTGCTTGCTGCGCTCTTCCACTTCTCCGGCAAACTGCTTGAGACCAGAAGGAAGGTTGTCACTGAGCTGTTTGGCCAAGTCTTCGATTTTTTTGGGGTTCAGCATCTGTCATTCCGCCTTGGTTTGAATTGGCTCGATTGTACCCCAGCCAATGCTCAAGCCCAAGTGCTGCTATAGATGATGAAACGCCTCCTTACGGAGGCGTTGTCAGTCCAGGAGCGCACAGTTGTCCTAGGTATCGAAGCGGTCAGCATTCATTACCTTGCACCAGGCGGCCACGAAGTCCTTCACAAAGGTCTCCTTGTTGTCGTTCTGGGCATAGTATTCGGCGTAGGCGCGCAATACCGAGTTGGAGCCAAACACCAAATCGACCCGGGTGGCGGTCCATTTTTTCTGGCCACTGGCCCGTTCGCAGATCTCATAGAGATTGTTGGCGACCGGCTTCCAGCTGTAGCTCATATCGGTGAGGTTAACGAAAAAGTCATTGCTGAGGCTGCCGGGATTGTCGGTCAGCACCCCATGTGCCGTGCCACCATGGTTGACCGCCATGGCCCGCATGCCGCCAATCAGCACTGTCATTTCCGGCGCAGAGAGCCCCATCAGTTGTGCCCGGTCGAGCAGCATTTCTTCCGGCGTGACTACGAACTCCTGCTTTTGCCAGTTACGGAAGCCATCTGCCAGTGGCTCGAGCACCTCAAAGGAGTCGATGTCTGTTTGTGCCTGGCTGGCATCACCGCGACCTGGGATGAAAGGTACCTTGATATTGAAACCGGCGGCCTTGGCAGCCAGCTCGACACCGAGGTTACCTCCCAGTATCAGGGTGTCGGCTATGCTGACACCCATGTTGTTGGCGATGGGGGTGAGCAGTTCCAATACCCTGGCCAGTCTGGTGGGCTCATTGGCCGCCCAGTCTTTTTGCGGCAACAAGCGAATACGGGCACCATTGGCGCCGCCGCGCTTGTCTGAGTTTCTATAGGTTCTGGCGCTGTCCCATGCGGTGGCAACCAATTCGGCGGCGCCAAGCCCTGTGGCGGCGATGCGTGCTTTTACAGCTTCCGGATCGTACTGGCTGTTGCCATTGGGAACTGGGTCTTGCCAAATCAAGTCTTCAACGGGCACATCGGGGCCAAAGTAGCGGGATTTTGGGCCCATATCCCTGTGAGTGAGCTTGAACCATGCTCTGGCAAAGGTGTCGGCAAAATACTCGGGATCGTTATAAAATTTTTCGGCGATGCGGCGGTAATCCGGGTCCATCTTCAGCGCCATGTCCGCATCTGTCATCATGGGATTGCAGCGAATGCTGGGGTCTTCCACATCCACCGGCTTGTCTTCTTCCTTGATGTTCACCGGCTCCCACTGCCAGGCGCCTGCCGGGCTCTTGGTGAGCGCCCAGTCGTAGCTGAACAGTAGATGGAAATAGCCGTTGTCCCAACGGGTGGGGTGGGTGGTCCAGGCGCCTTCGATACCGCTGGTGACTGTGTTGCGGCCTATGCCCCGGCTTTGATGATTCATCCAGCCAAAGCCTTGTTCTTCCAGGGGGGCAGCCTCTGGCTCTGGCCCCAGGTTGGCGGCGCTGCCATTACCATGGGCCTTGCCCACGGTGTGACCACCGGCGGTCAGCGCCACGGTTTCTTCGTCATTCATCGCCATTCTGGCAAAGGTCACGCGCATGTCCTGGGCGGTTTTCAGTGGGTCTGGGTTGCCGTCCACCCCTTCGGGATTGACATAAATCAGCCCCATCATGACCGCCGCCAGCGGGTTTTGCAGATCGCGAACCCCGGAATAGCGACTGTTTGCACCGCCACTGGGGGCAAGCCATTCTTTTTCTGCCCCCCAATAGGTGTCTTTCTCGGGATGCCAGATATCTTCGCGGCCAAAGGCAAAGCCAAAGGTTTTCAGCCCCATGGACTCATAGGCCATGTTGCCCGCCAAAATCATCAAATCGGCCCAGCTCAGCTTGTTGCCGTATTTCTGTTTGATGGGCCACAGCAGGCGCCGCGCCTTGTCGAGGTTGCCATTGTCAGGCCAGGAGTTAAGCGGAGCGAAGCGCTGTGCACCATGGCCGCCACCGCCGCGACCGTCGGCAATGCGGTAGGTGCCGGCCGAGTGCCACGCCATACGGATCATCAGGCCGCCATAATGGCCCCAATCGGCTGGCCACCAGGTCTGGCTGTCGGTCATCAGGGCTTTGAGATCGTGTTTGAGCGCCTCTACATCGAGGCCTTTGAGGGCTTCCCGGTAATTAAAACCCGGCGCCATGGGGTTGGTTTTGCTGTCGTGCTGGTGGAGGATGTCGAGGTTCAGGGCCTTGGGCCACCAGTGGTTGTCTGCCTGGGTGGCAGAGGTTGCACCACCGTGCATCACCGGACATTTGCCTTCATTACTCATGTTGCTGCTCTCCTTAGTACCATTCCCTGTTTAAGGGCTTCCATCAGAAAACACGGTATCGACAGGGGCTGGGCCACTGAGTCACTCAGCTGCCATTTGCTGCCGACACCTTTGGCTGCACATTGTATTGACCTCCTCATACTAGTAGAGGGGAGAGTCGGCTTCCAATCACATTTAGCGATTGCAACGACCTGTTATTTAAGCGTTAGCATTGTTGCAGGCGAGGGGGAATGGGCTGAGAAGGGCAATAAAAAAGCCGGGATAGTCCCGGCTTTTTTCAAAGGTTCGGTTATCAGGCGTTGGCCTCGACAAATTCAGGCAGCGGCTTGTGCTTTTCGCCGAGGAAGCTGTAGATCACCGGCAGTACAAACAGGGTGAACACAGTGCCTATGGCAAGGCCAGCCACAATCACCAGACCTATGTTGAAGCGGGCTACGGCGCCGGCGCCGGAGGCGAACAGCAGCGGAATAAGGCCCGCAATCATGGCTGCGGTGGTCATCAGGATGGGGCGCAAGCGGATTTTGGCTGCCAGACTGATGGCCTCGATGCGATCGATACCGCGGTGCAGCTGCTCTTCCTTGGCCACCTCACACATCAGGATCCCGTGTTTGGTGATAAGTCCCACCAGAGTGATCAGGCCCACCTGGGTATAGATGTTCATGGACGAGAGCCCGAAAACATGTGTCCACCCCAGTGCAATCAGGGCGCCACAGATGGCCAGCGGCACAGACACCAGGATAACCACAGGGTCTTTCAGGCTCTCGAACTGACTCGCCAACACCAAAAAGATGATGGCAATGGCCAGCAGGAAGGTGCTGTACAGCGCCGAGCCTTCGGTCACAAACTGTCGGGCTTCGCCGAGGAAGTCGTAGTTGTAGCCCTTGGGCAACTCGTTGTCGCCTATGTCCTGCAGGAAGGCGATGGCATCCCCTATGGCAACCCCGGGGGTGGCCACGCCGCCAATGGTCAGCGAGTTCATCTGGTTGAAGTGGGGCAAAGAGCGGGGCTGAGCCACCATCTCGATTTCCACCAGGCTTGAGAGCGGAATGGAATTACCGTCGGCGGCCTTCACGTAATAATTTGCCAGCGACTCGGGATTGGCGCGCAGTTTACGCTCCACCTGAGGGATCACTTCATAGGAGCGGCCATCGAGGTTGATGCGGTTAACATAGCCGTCGCTCATCATGGTCGACAGTGTCATGCCTATATCCTGCATGGTCACCCCGTAGGTGCCTGCCAGATCGCGCTTGATATGGATGCGCATGCTGCCTGAGTCGAACTTGAGGTTCATCTCGGAGTAGATGAAATACGGGCTCTTTTGCACCTTCTCCAGCACCTGAGTACCAATCTGGAACAGGCTCTCAAAACTGCTGGCGGTAGTGACCACAAACTGAATTGGCAAACCGCTGGAGGCGCCGGGCAATTCAGGCATCTCGAAGGTGGTTACCGCCATGCCGGGGATGCTCTTGACCTCACCGGCAAAGAACTTCTGCATCTCCTTCTGGCTCTTGTCACGCTCGCTCCAGGGTACCAGCGGCGCAATACCAAATGCCTGATTGGCGTTTGGAATGCCCACAAAGGCGAGTGAGGCTGCTGATTCAGGCTGGGCCGCAATCATGTTGGTGACCAGCGTCATGTTGGCCTGGATGTAATCGAGGTTGGCCGTGGAAGGCGCTGTACCCATCATCATCACCACACCTTTGTCTTCCTTGGGGGCAAGCTCAGCGGGGATGAATTTAAACAAAAACGGCAGCGAGGCAAACACGATAATCGCGAAGGCCACGACCACGGCACGCCTTTGCATGACAGCCGCCAGCATGCGGGCGTAACTGTCGGTCATGCGACTCAGGGTTGTTTCAACCGCATGCTCAAACTTGCTCGGCGCACTGTGCTCTTTGAGGATTTTCGAGCACATCATGGGCGACAGAGTCAGTGCCACAATCCCCGAGATAAATACGGCGCCCGCCAGGGTCAGGGCAAACTCTTTAAACAAGGAGCCCGTGATGCCGCCCATCAGCGCGATGGGGGCGTACACCGCCGCCAGGGTGATGGTCATGGAGATTACCGGCACCGCGATTTCACGGGTACCAATGATGGCAGCGCGAAACGGGCTTTCGCCGAGCTTGATGTGTCTGTCGACGTTTTCCACCACCACGATGGCATCGTCCACCACCAGGCCGATGGCCAGTACCATGGCGAGCAGTGTCATCAGGTTCAAACTGAAGCCGAATGTTTGCATGATGATGGCCACGCCAATCAGCGACAGTGGAATGGTCACAATTGGAATAAGCACGGCGCGCAGCGAACCCAAAAACAGGGTGATCACCACAATCACGATAATCGCCGCTTCACCTATGGTTTTGATAACCTCATTGATGGACTCATCGATGGCGCGGGATGAATCATAGAGAATGCGCGCCTTGATGGATGGCGGCAGACTGCGCTCGATTTCCGGCAACAGAGTACGGGCATCGGCGGCCACCGTGAGAGGGTTGGCCGTGGGTGTCACGTCCAGACCTATGACCACGGCCTCCTGACCGTCGGCCAGTGCGCGGTACACATCGTGGCTCTTATCCAGAGACACTTCAGCAATGTCACCGAGGCGCACAACCTTGCCGTCACCACTTTTAATCACCAAGCGTTTCAGTTCGTCAATGGTGGCCACCTGAGTATCGGCGGTGCCGTTAAACAGGGTATAGACACCATTGGCCTGCCCCACTGCAGACTGGAAGTTGTTGGCCTGCAGTACCTGCATCACCTCGGTGGCGCTCAGGTTGAACGCGCCCATGCGAGCCGGGTCGAGCCATATGCGCATCGAGTACTGGATACCGCCGTAGAGGTTAACCTTGGCGACCCCGTTGATGGTAAAGAGCTGCGGTTTAACCACCCGCTCCAGATAGTCCGTGAGCTGGCTCGAGTTGATGCTGTCGCTGGAAAAGGCGATATAGAGCACAGACGTTTGTGAGCCGGTGGACATGGTCACAGTCGGGTCTTCCGACTCCTTGGGCAGCTGCGAGCGCACCGAGTTTACCTTGGCAAGAATATCAGCCAGGGCGCCATTGGGATCGGTATTGAGCTTCATGTACACGTTGATATTGGACTTGCCGAGAAAACTCTCGGAGGTCATAAAATCCACGTTGTCGGCCTGGGCCAATGCCTGTTCCAGCGGCTGGGTAATAAAGCCCTGAATGAGGTTGGCGTCGGCACCATAATAACTGGTGGCCACGTTGACCACGGTATTGGTCATCTCGGGATATTCCCGCACCTGCATGCTTTTGAGGGCATTCAATCCCAGCAGCAGTATGAGGAAGCTTATCGAAACGGCAAGCACCGGCCGTTTGATAAAGATATCTGTAAAGCGCATCCGGATATCTCCTTAGAGCTTGGGCATGGTGGCGGCTTCGGTCATGGCCTTATCTTCCACCACGCTGACCTTGCTGTTGTTGGACAGGCGGATTTGCCCTGATGTGACCACCAGATCGCCTTGCTTCAGCGGGCCCGTGACCAGAGCATCGTTGCCACTGCGCTCGAGTACATTCACGTTGATTTGGCGAACTCTTAAAGCAGCCTGGCCGTTTTCGTCATGCTTCTCAACCAGATAAACCGAGTTGCCATAAAGCGTAAAGTTAATGGCAGTCTGCGGCAGTACGATTTGTTGCTCGAGCTTATCGAGGAGAACGCTGACCCGGGCAAACATACCGCTTCTGAGGCGGGCATGATCGTTGGGGATCCGCGCCTGGATCTGAATCAGACCGCTTTGATAAAAGACCGCAGGTTCGATGGCGGCAATTTCCCCTTCGAAGGCTTCTTCCGGATAGGCATCCACATACACATGAATTTTTTGCCCCACGGCTACTCTGGGTAACTGGGTTTGTGGAATGGTGAAGCGGATTTTCATGGTGCTGATGTCTTCAAGACGCACTATGTCACTGCCAACCTGCAGATACTCACCGAGGTTAATGTTGCGGATACCCACCAGGCCAGAGAAGGGTGCGCGGATTTCGCGGCGACCTATGGTGGCTTCCAGGCTTTCGATATCGGCCTTCAGTGCCAGATACTTGGCCTCGGCGTTGTCCAGGTCCTGCTTTGATACCGATTTTTGTGCGTACAAACGAGTTAAGCGTTTGAAGTCGGCTTCAGCGGCAGGCAGCTGCACCAGCTTGGCCTGCAGGTTTGCCTTTTCGACCCGGGTGTCCAGGGCAACCAGCAACTGGTCTTTGCTGATATTGCTGCCATTTTCGAAGGCGATGTTGGTGACTACACCCGCCGCTTCGTTGGCGATGGTGACACCCTGATGGGGCTCGACAAAGCCGATGGCATCAATGGTGGGTTGCCACTGTGTAGGGCTTACTGCCAGCGCTGTAACCGGAAACTCGGCTTCCGGCATATTGGCGATGGCGTCGGCAATCTTGCCTTTTACAAACAGATTAAAGCCGATGACACTCCCCAGAGTCACCAGCGCTATGGTCAGCATGACCAGAATCCACTTTTTCATTGCCTATTGGCTCCGCTTATTGGTGAGGCTTGATGGCGCGCCAGCACAGGTCACATACCTGCTCCAGCTCGCTTTGTTGAAAGTTCATGCCGGTGCGGCGCATTCGCCTGCACAGGCCCACGGCCGGCTCAAAGGCCAGCGCAAACAAGAGTTCATCATCCATCTCCAACATCAGTCCCTGGGCCTTCGCCTCGGCGAAGAGTGCGTGCAGGGGGGCGAAGGTTTCCCGCTCAAACTTACGGTGCTCTTCGCTGTTGGCGCCGGGAAGATGGGTGTATTGCTCGAAGTTGAGCCGCTCCAGGGTGCAGGTTTCACCGAGGCGGATGATGTTGAACCAGATACGCCGAAAACGGGCCTCGATGCTGCCTTCAACGGCATCAGCGAGAATAAAGTTGGCGATTTGGGTCAGCACATCGCGTCTCAATTCATCGATGAGGGCATCTTTATCGGCGAAATACCGATAGATGGTGCCCGCAGCCACACCGGCATCTTTGGCCAGCTTCTGCATCGACAGATTGTGCAGTCCGTCGTTGGCGATAATGTTTTCGGCTGCTCTGAGAATTTGTTCCCGCTTATTGTCCATAACTGACACCTGTAGTGAATGAACGTTCATTCATTTTATGGTGCTGCAAAAAATTTGGCAAGCGCTGCAGGGTCGCCTGCATGCTTTGGGATCTGCTATGATCGCCAGTCCTCTGTTTGGTTAACCCGGTTAAATATCGCCCTCATGAAGCTGAACCCCGCACAAAATGATGCAGTCCATTATGTTTCCGGTCCTTGTCTGGTATTGGCGGGTGCGGGCAGTGGTAAAACGCGGGTGATCATCAACAAAATTGCTTATCTGGTGCAGAGGTGTGGCTATCAGGCTCGCAATATTGCCGCCGTGACCTTTACCAATAAGGCGGCGCGGGAGATGAAAGAGCGGGTCGCCCAATCCATGGGTCGCAATGAAGCGCGGGGGCTGTGGATTTCTACCTTCCACACCCTGGGTCTGGAAATTCTCAAGCGCGAGCACAAGGCCGTAGGACTCAAGGCCGGCTTTTCGCTGTTTGATGACCAGGACACCCTGGCGCTGTTAAAGGAGCTCACTGAAAAAGAGCTTCAGGAAGACAAGGATCTGCTCAAGCTGTTGGCGACCTCGATTTCCAACTGGAAGGGCGCGTTGGTGATCCCGGATCATGCCCGCAAGTTCGCCAAAGATGAACGGGAGCAGCTGTTTGCCCTCTTGTATCAGCGCTATGCCCAGCATATGAAGGCATACAATGCCCTCGACTTTGATGACCTTATTCTGCTGCCGACCCTGCTGCTGAGGCATAACGAAGAAGTGCGCAGGCGCTGGCAGACCCGTATCCAGTACCTGCTGGTGGACGAATATCAGGACACCAATGGCAGTCAATATGAGCTGGTAAAGCTGTTGGTGGGCGAGCGCGCCCGTTTTACCGTGGTGGGTGACGATGACCAGTCAATTTATTCCTGGCGCGGTGCCAAGCCACAAAACCTGGTGTTGCTCAGTAAGGACTTTCCGAGCCTCAAGCTTATCAAGCTGGAGCAGAACTACCGATCCAGTCAGCGAATCCTGCGTGCGGCCAACATCCTTATTGCCAACAATCCCCATGTGTACGACAAGTCACTGTTTTCTGAGCTTGCCTACGGCGAGCCCATGCGGGTGATCACGGCGCTGAATGAAGAGCAGGAGGCCGAGCGGGTGGTGGCTGAAATTATTCGCCATCGCTTTGTGGGCAAAACCAGTTACGGCGATTACGCCATTCTCTACCGTGGCAACCACCAGTCGCGCCTGATAGAAAGGGCACTGATGACCAACCGTATTCCCTACAAGCTCAGTGGTGGTACCTCGTTTTTCTCCCGCGCCGAAATTAAAGACATCATGGCCTATCTGCGGCTGGTGGTGAATCCGGACGATGACAATGCGTTTTTGCGCATCGTAAACCTGCCCAAACGCGGCATAGGCCCGGCAACCCTGGAGCGGCTTGGGAACTTTGCTAACAGCAAACATATTTCCATGTTTGCCGCCATTTTTGAGCCTGAGTTGGAGCTCCATCTGGGGAACAGTGCCATGACGGCGCTGGAGCAATTTGGCCGCTTTATCGTGGAAACC
This sequence comes from Shewanella sp. FJAT-52076, assembly GCF_019457455.1. Lineage (NCBI taxonomy): Bacteria > Pseudomonadati > Pseudomonadota > Gammaproteobacteria > Alteromonadales > Shewanellaceae > Shewanella > Shewanella sp. FJAT-52076. The sequence continues at coordinate 3,852,146 of NZ_CP080415.1, read as the reverse complement.
GGTGATATTGCCGAGCGCGGTGAAGGTGTGGATGCCATCAAGCAGCTTATCCGCAAAATCAATTACGAGGACTTCCTCTACGAGACCAGCCCCAGCGCCAAAGCGGCCGAAATGCGGATGAAGAACATCTCCGAGCTGTATCGCTGGGTGACTGAGATGCTCAATGGTGACGATCTGGATGAGCCCATGACGCTGCCGGAGGTCGTGGGCCGTTTGACGCTCAGAGACATGATGGAGCGCAACAGTGAAGACGAAGCCGGCGATCAGGTGCAGCTGATGACCCTCCATGCCTCTAAGGGGTTGGAGTTTCCCTATGTGTTCATGATTGGCATGGAAGAGCGCATTCTGCCGCACCAGACCAGCATTGATGAAGACAATGTGGAAGAAGAGCGCCGGCTCGCATACGTGGGGGTGACCAGGGCGCAGCGTGAGCTTTGGTTTACCCTGTGCCGTGAGCGGCGTCAGTTCGGCGAAACCATGCGCTGTGAACCCAGCCGTTTTCTGGACGAGCTACCTCAGGATGACTTGATTTGGGAGAGTCGCAAGCAGCCCCAGACAGAGCAACAACGTCAGGAAACGGGCAAAGCCAACATCGCCAACCTCAGGGCCATGTTTAAAAAATAATGTCTCGGGACATCAGGCGCAGACGCTGCTCTGTGCCTGATTCAGTGGCTGCAGTTGTTGAATGCGGTCTATGCCGGCCTGAATCAAACTCTGGCGGGTGAGGCTGCATTCGGTGCCTGAGGCGATAACGATTAATCCCAATGACGTGGCTGCCATTGCCGAGGCGGTGAGTAAGCGCACTTTTTCCGAGCCAAGTCTGTCAGTCGTAGGCGCCAACCTTAACGCCTTGATGGGCATTAAAGTAAGGGATTTAAGAGAGCTGTAGCCATTGCCATAGCCGGATAGCCCAAAGTTCACCCCCAGTTTTCCCAGTGCCTCAAAGCCTGCAATGTGTCCCTGAGTGTCTTGCACCAGGGCGCGCTCATCGAAGAACAACCACAACCTTGCGGTATCCAGATTCAGCTCTCTGACCATATTTTTCAGGCCTCTCAGGGCATGTTTGTGCTTGAGGTGAGCGCTGGATAAACACAAATGCAGTTCGGCTTCGTTGAGCTCGAGGGGAAGTGGACGCTTCAGGTGTCTGAGCAAACAGCGGTCCAGCTCTAGGATAAGATTGGAGCGCTCGGCAATGGACAAAATGGTGTCTTCAGCCAGCTCGCCCCCTTTGGGGGGACGCCAGCCAAGGCTTAAACGGTAGGCGAGAGGTTCACCCGAGGAGAGAGATTCCACCGGCAGGATTTTGAGATATAACTCATCCCGCGCCAATGCGTCCCGCAGTAAGGCTTCGTCATGCAGTTCTGCCTGATGTTCTTGCCGACGTTTGCTGTCGTAAACCACATAGCAACCCTTGCCCCGGGACTTGGCCTGATACATGGCAGCGTCAGCGTCTCTCAGCATTGACTCGGGGGTATCCTGTTGGCTGCGCCCACTCACTGCAATGCCGATGCTGGCGCCGGACTGAAACAAGGCATCCCCCAACTGAAAGGGTTCTGACAGCTGCGACAGGATGCGTTCGGCTACTTCCTCGGCATCCTTGGGAGTATTGATTTGGTCGAGGAGCACGACAAATTCATCGCCCCCCAATCTGCCAAGGGTGTCGTTTTCGCGAATGCAATTGGACAGTCGGCGGGCCGTTTCTATCAGGAAGCGGTCGCCCTCAAGGTGACCCAGGGTGTCATTGATTTGCTTGAATCTGTCGAGGTCGATGAAGAGCAGGGCGAATTGGTCACGTCCATGGCGCCTCACATGACGCACAGCCTGGCCGAGACGTTCGGTAAACATACTACGATTGGGCAGGCCTGTCAGGGTGTCGTGTTTGGCGTCGTGAATCAGCTTTTGTTCCACTTCACGGCGGCGTTGAATTTCCAGTTCCAGCTCGCGGGTGCGTTCAGCGACTTTTGATTCGAGTCGCTCGTAACTCTTTTTCATGAACTCAGCATGCTGTTTTCGCTCGATGGCGGTGCCTATGTGCTGGGAAACAAAGGTCAGCAGCTCCAGATCGCGTATTTGATAGTTCTGAGTCATGCTGAGGCTGTAAATGGTCAGGGCGCCGCGAACTTCGTCTCCGATAAAGAGCGGAACGCCAATCCATTGATGCATCTTTTGGGTGTTGTTCAGCGTAGGGGTGTTGACATAAATCTCCCCCTTATTGACCAGGTCCTGAATATCTTTTTGATCCAGCAGCAGTGGGCGGCGTCTGCTGAGCAGGTATTCAGTCAAACCGTCGGTCAGAGGGCGACGGCTGGGGGGCTTTGTGCCCAACTGCGAAACATAAAAGGGGAAACGCAGCTGCTGATTGGTATCGTCAAGCAGCGCGATATAGCAGTTGCTGGCGGGGAGCAGGTGGCTGAGAATGTTGTGAAGTCGGCTGTAGAAGTCTTCCTGCTCCAACCCCGAGGCCGACAATTCGGCAATTTCAAACAGAGATTTTTGCAGCCGCTCGGCTCTGCGTCTTTCATAGACTTCGAGTTTCAGCTTGTCGTAGGCTTCGCTGAGTTCCTTTGTCCGCTGATCGATGGATTGTTCTAGCTGCTCCTGATGACGGAGTCGCTCCATCACCCCTGAAATATGGTGGCTGATAAACTCCATCAGCTCGATTTCGGTAAGGCCATAACTCACGTTGGGATCGTACGTTTGTACCACCAGGACGCCGGTTGTACGCTCCTGATACCGAATGGGCACGCCGAGCCATTGATGGCTGGCACTGCCCAAATTCTCGATGGCTTCTTCAGCAACAAGGCGTTCAAAGTCCGCTTCGTTGCACAGCATGGTTTCGCCGCAGCGAAATACATAACCGGTAATGCCGCGCGTCAGTATGCTGTGGATGTCTCTATCTGGGTACATCTGGGCCGGGTGGGGGTCCATTTCATCGGCAAAGAAAGGGATTTCCAGACGTTCGGTACGGTGGTTGTAAGTGGCAATAAAAAAGTTATCAGCCGCTATCAGGGATTTGAGATGCAAGTGAACGCCAGCATAGAAGTCTTCCGGAGAATTTACTTCGGTGGCGATGTGGGTAATTTGTAAGAGTGCATCCCGGATGATTTCGGCGCGTTTATACTTGCCGGCTAGCCGTCTGAGCCTGTTAACCCGCTTAAGTAACCGCTCAATGCTTTCCCCTGACGGGGAATTGGCTTCATCCTTAAATCCAGTATCCCTAAACATATTGTTCGTCGCAGTTGTGTATTAGTGGGTAACAGAGACGTTAAAAGAACAGCATACTCTCGAATGGGGTAGGCTCAAAGTGAATTCTTAGAACGATTTTTGTGCACACACACCAGTGGATTAATCAAAACTTGAGCAAACGATGAAAAAAAGCATTTTATGCTCTGGACTCAGGAACAAATACCTCCTACTATATGCGGCGCTGACACGGCGGGGCACCCATAGCTCAGTTGGATAGAGCGCACCCCTCCGGAGGGTGAGGCCGAGGGTTCGAATCCTTCTGGGTGCGCCAGTTGGATTAAGTCGGGTCAGCAAGGAAATTCAGTGGTGACTGTAGCTCAGTTGGTAGAGTCCCGGATTGTGATTCCGGTTGTCGTGGGTTCGAGCCCCATCAGTCACCCCACTTTTCCAGATGAAGAAATTCGTCGGTGATTAGCGCAGTCCGGTAGCGCATCTGCTTTGGGAGCAGAGGGTCAGAGGTTCGAATCCTCTATCACCGACCACTTCCTCTCTTTTTGAATGCGGATAAATGCCTTGCGGCATTTTTTTGTTTTCAGCCACAGTGTTATTCGATGTTTCGGTGATTAGCGCAGTCCGGTAGCGCATCTGCTTTGGGAGCAGAGGGTCAGAGGTTCGAATCCTCTATCACCGACCACCTTCTTTCTGCACATCTCCTCCACACATTATTCCGCCGTCTGAACCAATATTGTTTGGTGTGGCTTTGTTTCATCTGTTGTCTGACATCGATTTCGATGAATGGTGACTGTTTGGTTGAGCCCGAGCTATTGGATGAAAAATAAAAAAGGCACCCAAAGGTGCCTTTATCAGTGTTGCTGTGTATTAATCCACACTCACAGGTGGCGAAATAAAGCCTTGGTATGCAGTTGTTTTCAGCGGAATAAAACGCTCTAACTGCGGCTTTTCCTGGATACCTGTAACAATAACCTGAATTTCCAAACCACGGGCCACGTTGACCAAGGCACGGCAGAGCTCGGCGTTGTGCTGGTTTTCGTCGTAGTAAGCAAAAGATTGATCCAGTTTTACATAGCTGGGTCTCAGGGTTTGCAGATAGGACATAGAGCCAAACTGACGGCCAAAGTGATCGATACCAAACTTTGCGCCATTGTCCCTGATGATGGCGCACAAGGCCTCACAGGCTTCCGGATTACTGTAGACCCCGGATTCAGGAATATCGAAGCACAGACGTTCAGCCATGGGCGTTGAGCGAAGGAACTGCTGTAACCACTGATGGAACTCTGTGTCGGTCAAACTCTGATGGGTCAGGTTAATGGCCACTGGTTCAAAGTTGCGCTCCAGCAGGTGTATGTCATGCACCTTTTGGATCAAACATTTATCCAGTAAAGCCCCCAGGGAAAGCAGCTCAACATAGGGCATAAATTGTCCGGCATGGGCCAGCTTATCGCCAATTTCCAATTGGCAGTAAAGCTCATGCTGCAGCAGGCCTGCGCCATCTGTGAGCTGAATGGGCTGCCAACGGAATTTGAACAGTTTGGCATTGATGGCGCTGGAGAGCTTTTCGCGCCATTGTTCGCGAGTAAACATCTGCTCTTCACTGGACTCAAACCAGTGATACACCTTGCCACCCTTGATAGCGGTTTGCAGTGCGTTATCCGACTGCGCCAGGATGTCAGACACTGTCATTGAGCCAATGCGTTCAGCAATACCTATGGCGAAATGCTCATTGGGTTTACCACCAGCTTTTGAGATTTCCTGATTGACCGTGCGGATCAGGGTTTGCAGGTACTTACTGATAAGTTCTTTATCAACATCAAATACCAGGAATGCAAACTCAAACGCGGCAATTCTGGAAACCACGCCCGGCGCAATTTCTTCCAGTTGGGATTGCAGTTTTTCTGACAGGAGTTTGATGGTTTCGTCGCGTACCTGATAGCCGTATTTTGCATGCACTTCTTCAAGCCAATCAAACTTGGCCATAAAGAGTGCACCACTGCCGGGTTCAGAGAGCCAGCTGTTGATGCGTCCCACCAGATATTGACGGTTGGGCAAGCCAGATACCTGATCCACCAGATTCTTTTTGCGCAGCGAGGTAACTTCTTCGTCCAGTGAACTGAAGATCTGCTTGAGCTGGGAAGACATGCTGTTAAAAGCAATAACCACTTCCTTTAACTCACTGGTCTTTGGGATCGCAAGTTCAGGGCCGAACTGGCGATTGGCAATGCTCTTGGCGTGTTCAGAGACTATGTGCAGTGGTCTCAAAATCCAGCTAAGACCAAAACGTGCGAGGAATATGGCAACCAAAAACAGGACGGAGAAAACGATGATTGTGTTGGTGAGAATTCGCCAAAGCTCGTGATAGCCAAAGCCTGGGTGGGCTGTCACTTCCAGTTGCGCCAGTTGCAGCCACCCTGAAGTGATGGTGCTTTCCTTTTTGATGGTGCCGAATATATCAAGGTTAATGAACCACTGGGGAACGCCCTGGATTTCGAGGCTGTTGTTCCACTCTTGCTGTTTCCCATCCACTAACCAAGTCAACTTTACCTGCTGGTAGTAGCCACCTTCGAAGATAACATTAATCAGAGTCTCGGCGGTGGCGATATCGCCGGTTTCCAGAGCAGGGACCAGCAGCAAACCCAATGAATTGCTGACGTTATTGAGGTCTGACTCCATCTGTTTGGTCAAAAAGCTTTTGGTCTCAGTAAATTGCACATAAGCCAAAGCAGTAATTACCAATAAAAACAGACCAAACAATAGCGAATACAGCTGTCGAAACAGTGTCATATCGTTAGTTACTCCAATCTCATCTTGGGTTGCCTGAGCCGATCAACCCCTAATCTGTGGGTTAAATCGGTCCATTTTTCCAGCCGCGAGGAAGAGCCCGCGAGCACACCCCGTCCCTTTTCTTTGTTTAACCACAGTTGTTTACCGTTAAAGCTATAAACAGGCAGCAAATCTCGCCTGGCTGATGCCGGCTTGATTGCCTTATCCAGATTATCGAGTACCAGTGGCACGGACCCCGGCGTTTCATAATAGGCCAGCACCATGTGGTATTGATTGACTGAGGTTGCCTTTACCATGGTGATCCTGAGCTTCTCGTCCGGTATACCGAGTTGCAGCAGGGTAAAATACTTGGCGATGGAAAAATCCTCACAATCGCCACCGGCAACCCCGATAAACTCCATGGGTGTTGCCCAATAGTTGGAATCGCCCCACAACTTAATGTCGTCGACGAAGGTGAACAGATTAAAAAAGGTGTTCACCTTCGTCAGCTTTTCCATTTCGCTCAGCCCTTGGGCCGAGTCAACCACTTGAAACCAGGCATTGGCACGTTTTCCGGCCCTGGGGCCATATTTGCTCTCCAGGGTGGAAACGATTTTGCTCCTGTCCAGCTGTGTGCTGGACTGGGCAAACAGACAAGTTCCCAATATGGCCGTTGCCAACAGACTGTGTTGGCAGACCTTAAGCATTGTTTGGGTAAACGTTTGTCCGCCTTTCATGCTATTGATTCAAATGTTATTTCACTTCCTGGTCGACAGTATATATGTGCCACTTCATGTCTGCAGTAGTGTCATCACCGACAATTTCCGCGATCACCCGACGGTTTTTGTCGTGAGCTTCAGGGGTATCGCTTGGATCAACCGGGTTGTTGTAGCCAAATCCCACCGCCTTGAGGCGGCCGGAGTCGATACCATATTGCTGGGTCAGCACGTCGGTGACAGCATTGGCTCGGCGCTGAGACAGCTCCATATTGTAGTCATACCCACCTGTCCGGCTACAGTGGCCTTCAATGGTCACCTTGGTATTGGGAAATTGACGCATGAACGACGCCAGTTCCTCAATTTGTCCGAAGTATTGTGGGGCCAGATAGGATGAATCGTTGGGGAACAATACCTTGACTTCCCGACGTTCGTTGATGGTTTTGATATCACCGCAGCCGTAGTTATCGATAGCTGCCCCCATCATGGTGCCAGCACAGCGCTCACGGGCTTCAATCACACCGTCACGATCTGGGTCGTTCAGATCGAACACTTGCGTCGTAGGCTGGTCCATGTTCACTGTATCGCGCATGGAACAGGCGCCAAGGCTCAGCAGAGCCAACATCAATAAAGTCATTCTCATGGTTTTACTCCCCCTTCATATTCACGCTCTCCCTGCCATACTGTGGGTCTGGTTACCTTCAGTGAATCCAGCAGGCGACCAGTGGCATTCAATACCCGATACTTGGCAACAATCTCATCGAACTCGGCCTGCAGATAATCTTTACGGGCTTCAAAGAGTTCGTTTTCGGTATCCAGCAAGTCGAGTAAGGTGCGCTGACCCAGATTAAACTGTTGGGTGTAAGCCACTTGTGTGTCTTTTGCCGCTTTAACGTGCTCGCGGATATAGTCTTTCTGAGGTGTCAGCATTTCATAGGCATTCCATGCCAGATTGACGCCTTCAACGACTTCACGGTAAGCGCGTTGGCGTATTTCTTTGGCTTCACCGATTTTGTAAGCGGCTTCTTTTTCACGGGCCAGATCTTTGCCGCCAGCGAACAGGTTGTAACGCACACGAACCATGGCAACCAGGTCGTTGTTGTAACCACCTACATCAGTACGGAATGCACCTGTGCCCGCTATGCCGTCTTCGCCATCGAGGTTGTTGTTCCAGTTACCATCGAGTTCAAGAGTGACGCGTGGGTAGTAGCTTGATTGCGCCGATGAACGCTCGTTTTCGGCAGCATTGATGTCGGCAGCAGCAGACTTGAGCACTGGGTGGTTGTCCTGTGCCAGGGTCACGCTGGTAGACAAGTCGGTTGGCAGCATATCGGCATCTGGTACGGGGACAATCATGTCGTCGGGTGCTTTATCTACCACGCGGGAGAACTGCGCCTTGGCATCGAAGAAGTTATTGCGCGCCGAAATCACGTTGGCGTTGGCGCGAGCCAGACGACCTGTGATTTGGGACAAGTCAGCAATAGAACCCAGGCCTGAATCAGTACGTTGCTTGATTTGGTCATAGATTTCTTTGTGAGTTGCCAGGTTTTTCTCCGCCAGAGTCATTACCTGCTCGGTACGGATGTAATTGACATACACCTTAGCCACATCCAGCGCCATGTCTTCGGCCGCGGCGAACAAGGCCCACTGATCTGCGCTGGCTTCAAAGCTTAGACGATCCACCTCGCTGGCAGTATAAAAACCATCGAACAGCATTTGACGGATGCTGATACCGGCTTCACCGCGCTTGAGTTCAAAGTCACCATCTTCACGACCGAAGCGACGACGGGTTGCTGGACTGTCCGTTTGCTCCCAGCCCCAACCACCGGTGAGGTCCACCGTAGGCATGTAGCCGGAAATTGCCTGGCTTACCTGCTCTTCACGCGCTTTAAAGCGATTGAACGCAGCACGCAGGTCAGGGTTGCTGTCCAGCGTGTGGGCGACGGCCTGTTCGAGCGTCATGGCACTTGCGGCCATAGGCATCATGATGCCACCTATGGCTGCAGCCAGTACGCCCATGCGCAACTGTTGCAAGCGTTTCTTGTTCATTGATAAACCCTCCCGGTTTAGTTAGAGCCTCATCGTTCCCTAAGTGCGGTGTCTTTGGCTCTTAGAATTGGATTAAGTATGTATTCAAGAATAGATCTTTGTCCGGTGATGACATCCACTGAGGTGAGCATCCCGGGGATAATTGGCATCTCCGTGCCATCGTCTTTAACCAAGCTGGACTCTGCGGTCCTGACGCGTATCAGATAAAAGCTGTTACCTTCTTCGTCCTGGGTGGTATCGGCACTGATGTGCTCAACAGTGCCTTGTAACCCGCCATAGCGGGTAAAATCATAGGCCGTGACCTTAACTACGGCAGGCAAGCCAACATGTAAAAAAGCGATGTCTTTCGGGGTGATCTTGGCCTCGATGAGCAGTTGGTCTTCCGATGGTACGATTTCCATAATATCCACCCCGGGCTGCACCACGCCGCCGAGCGTGTTGATATGGACAGTTTTCACTGTGCCATTCACTGGAGAAGTAATGACCGCTTTACTCACCTTATCCTGTGCCCCGACCTGAGCCTCACTCATACGCGACAAGCGGGTTTGCATCTCATTCAGCTGGGCTCGGGTATCAGCAGCGAATACAAACACGGCTTCACGGCGTTTTAAGATAGCTTCATCCAGCGTGGCTTTGATTTTGGGCCTGAGCTGACGCATAGCCTTGAGTTCTCCCTGGAGTTCATTGACGGTGCGCTCGAGCTTCAGCAGTTCAACTTCAGGTACAATGCCTTTTTGCGCCAATGGACGGGTGAGCTCCAGTTCTCGGCTAATGAGCTGAAAACTGGTGGTCATGGTCGCTATCTTGGTAGTCAGCTCTTCATTTTCCTGCTGGCGCTGCTGAATTTGCCTGGCCAGAATCTCCAGTTGGTTTTCCAGATTATCGAGCCGGCCGTTGTATTCGGCTTGTTGACGCGCAATCATTTCAGGTTTTTGCGCGTTAAGTGCTTCGGGGAATATCAGGTCCTGTTTGACGATTCGAACCTGCTCACGCCAGTCTGATGCCATATCCGACACGGTAATGCTGTTGAGTTCAGACCTCATGCGGATCACATTTGCCTGTAAGCTGAATACCTCTTCTTCCTGTTGAGCAAAGTCCGAACGGAAGCGGGTATCGTCGATACGCGCCAAGGGTTCCCCCTTGCTGACCAGATTACCCTCGCGCACGAACAGCTCTTGCAGTACACCACCGTCCAAGCTTTGAATCACCTGAATTTGCGACGAAGGGATAACCTTGCCAGTGCCTACGGTAACCTGATCCAACTCGGCAAAATATGCCCAGATGAGGAAGGTAAAAACCAATGAGGTGAGTGCCCAGATAGTCAGTCTATGGCTGGTCGGGGCATCGGTCATCATGGCGCCATAGACGTCATCAACCATCTCCAGATCCCGGGTTGTCAGCGCTTTACTCATCCTTTGGCGCCTCCCGCGAGCAGTCCCAGACTCAGTTTCTCGAGTACGTCATTTTTGGGGCCATCGGCGAGCACATGACCACGGTCCAATACGATGACCCGGTCGACCAATTTCAGCAGATGCATCTTGTGGGTGATGATAAGTAAGGTCCTGTCTTTGCTGACATGCTCCATAGCGCGAATAAACTGTTTCTCCGCTCTGGCATCCAAACTGGCAGTGGGTTCGTCCATCAACAAAATGGGTGGGTCGTTCAGGGTGGCCCGAGCAAGGGCGACAGTTTGGCGTTGCCCCCGAGACAAAGCCTGTCCACCTTCGCCGACCTGTTGATCCAGACCTTCGGATTCGAGATTGGTAAAGAGGCTGACACCAGAGATTTGTACTGCGCGGATCAGCTGATGTTCAGATACCTGACGGGTACCAAAGAGTATGTTGTCTCTGATGGAACCATGGAACAACACCACATCCTGAGGCAGGTAACCGAAGTTTCTGCGCAGATCGCTGGGGTGGATCTGTGCGCTGTCAATTCCATCGTATCTGAGGCTGCCTTTGGTGGGTTTGTACAGACCACACAGGAGTTTGGCCAGCGTACTTTTCCCTGAGCCATTGCGGCCAATGATGGCCACCTTTTCACCCGGCTGAATAGACAAAGAGGTTGGATGCAAAACCGGTTTCTCAGAACCCGGATAGCAAAAGCTCACATGGTCAGCTTCGATTTTGCCCATAAGACGGGTTTTACTGACCAAATGCCCTTTATTCTCAAACTCATCTTCCTGAGTCATGATTTGGTCCAGCTGCTTTAACGCACTGGCTGTGTGATTGGCGCGGGTTAACAAACTGGCCAACTGTGCCATGGGGGACATGGCGCGGCTGGAAAGCATCACTGCGGCGATAATACCCCCCATGGAAATGGCATTATCGGCAACCCGATACACCCCCAGAATGACCACACCCACCACGGTCAGTTGCACCATAAAGCTGGCAACGTTTGATACCGAGTTGGACAGCTTTTTGGCCTTGAGCTGCCAGTTGGCCGTGTGCCCTATCATCTGTTGCCAACTTTTTTGTACCAACCCTTCTGCGCCATAGGCTTTGATGGACTCAAGTGCTGCCAGACTTTCAATCAGGTGTCCGTGTTTCAAACTGGCGAACTTATTACTTTCATCAATAGCGGCTTTCAGTTTTGGTTGTATGTACAAGGTGTAGCCAATGATGATGGCGCCGCCGAGTAATGGCAGCATCGCCAGATCGCCAGCCACAATAAAGATGATGATCAGGAAAAAGAGCGCAAAGGGTAAATCCACCAAGGTGGTAATGGTGGCGGATGTCAGAATGTCTCTAATGCTGTCAAACTCGCCGAGCTGTTTGGCCATACCGCCAACGCTGGGAGAGCGTTTTGACAGTGGAATACCAACGGCTTTGGCAAACAGTTGCGATGACACTATGATGTCGACTTTTTTACCTGCAACATCAATCAAGTAGCTTCTAAGCTGGCGCATCACCAAATCAAAGATGTAAGCAATGCCTGCACCAATGGCCAGTACCCACAGAGACTCGAATGCCAGATTGGGCACTACTTTATCGTACACATTCATAATAAAGAGTGGCGAAACCAAGGCAAAGAGGTTCACCAACACTGAGGCAATAAGCGCATCCCGGTAGATTGGTGCCGCATCTTTTAAAGTTTTCAGTAACCAGTGGCTTTTATTGTCGTGATGATGCACGTCAAAGCGCATATCACCCCGATATTGCTGTTTTACCAGAAACAGATAACCGACATAGAGAGTTTCGAGCTGCTCAACGGGGAGAGTCTCTTCTCCGCCGGTTTCAGGCAACTGAATGACAGCTTTTTCAGGGGTCAATTCTCTGAGAAGGCAAGCTTTCTTATCTTTCAGCAGCAGGATGCAGGGCATCATGATGGGGGATATCTGGTCCAGACCTTTACGGGTCAAGCGGGCATTAAGACCGGCTCTGGCCGCAGCCTGAGGGACCAAATCAGGCGTCAGTACGGCTCCCGATAAGGGAAGGCCCGCCGCCAGTGATTCACTGGAGCAGGGGGAGCCAAAATATTCAGTGAGGAGCACCAGGCTATCCAACAGGGGATCGACAGTGACCCGCGTGGAAGCTGCGATAGTCCATTGCTCATCGCTTCCGGAAGCAGATAAAGACACCGTTTACATTTACCTTATTATTTTTATGACGTTAGACCCAGTATAGTTATGCCGGGCCATATTGCTATAGCCCGGCATGCGTTGGGTTAGAGATTAGGGAAAGACCTGCTTATTCTCATCATCCAGTGGCATGGCATTGCCTACCGGCTGAGCATTAACAGAGTCTCCTTGGGTATCGACAATAAGGGGGCCATCTCCATTCCCCAGTAGTCCATTGATAATACCGGTTGTATCCGTACCAAATGTTTTAGATAAATCTACTCCATCCAGAATGATACGCTGGTCAATGTTTCCATCTCGGTCAGCATCGATTTCAATAACAGTGGATTTATTCTCAAAACTGAAGCTCAAATAGTCTTCCAGACTATGTTGTTCCTCGTTTTGCAGCAGGTCGCTGAGATCCAGTTTGTCCTTATTCAAATTGAAGTCAATGATGTGGTCAGTGCCAGTTTCGCCGGCCTTCCAAACAAAGGTGTCATTACCACCATCACCACGAAGTACATCGTCGCCGAGCCCGCCAATCAGGGTGTCGTCACCACTGCCGCCGCGCAGACCATCTATGCCCTCGCCGCCAATAAGCAAGTCGTTGCCCGCACCACCGTAAAGCATCTGAGTGCCTTCATGACCATATACAGTGTCATCACCACTTCCCAGGTTTACGGTATCTGTTTTTGGTTGGACTTCAGATAAAACTTCTTGAAGCAGCTTTCCTTCTGCATTCAGAAGTTTGCTACGGTTTTCAGTCATGAATTGACTATTGAGTACATCGTTTTGTGATAGCTGATCGGTTACGTTTGGCAATGCACTTCCAGTGTCAACAGTGTTATCTGCCTTCGAAATACCTAGGTCTACATAGTCATTACTATCCCCGGCGTTAATATGCAGAGCAGTATCTAGAGTGATCTCATCGTTGATAGTCTGGGAGGGGACAGAGCCATGTCCGCCAAGGGAAACGGCGAATAACCCTTTACCAGGCGTCCATCCATTCAGCAAGAATGAGTCGACACCCTGGCCACCAACATAGAGATTGTTGTCTGGCTCAGGTTGAGGTGGTGTGATTGGCTGAGCATCCACGGTATTTACGCTGATGCTGAGGTCCGCAGTACTCAAATCACCATCGTTATCTTCAATGGTATAGCTGAACTTATCTACGGCGTTGTCAGGTATCAGGCTGCCAACGGTAGTGACTTGATAAGTATATTTGCCATCGCTGTAGAGTGTCAGGGTGCCATATGTGCCCTGCACGACAAAGGTGCCGTTTGACTCAGAGGCGTTGCTTCCGCCATGCGACAACGCAAAAATTTCCTTGTTGCCATCGGCTCCTTGAATGTCATTGAAGAGGACATCACCTGTCACGCTAGGCAAATCAAAACCTGCGCCGGGAATGAGCTGTACCACTAAGGGGAAACTTGTTTCTCTACCCTCGGCAGTTTCAATACTGGTTACCACATTGCCTTGGTTGTCGAGGAAGCCCATTACCTTCAAAGTATAACGTGCACCATCATAAACAAACTCTGAAGACGTGTTGGCCACAGTGACTATATCTGCTGGATTGTTGTCCCCGCCAGTCTCATTGTGGTCGAACTGCAGTGTTACTTTGGCTGGAACACCATTGATCATTAAGGTCACTTCCAGCGTGGCTTTAGTGATGGCTGAATCACCATAGATAGGGTTATTCACATGAGTGAAGGTGCCCAATACAATGTTTTGATTCAGTCCTACATCGCCTACCTGGATGCTGGTGTTTTCATCAAAGTTGTATCCTGAGCGTGGATCATCTCCATTTACATCACCCCAACGAATTATGTCGTGGGCTGAGTCGTCATCATCACCATCAGAAGTTTGTACATCAGAGCTGGTCGATTCAGCTGTCCAACCCGTCCAGGCAGCCGTAATCTCTCGCACTTCAAAGCTATCAATCTGAACATTAACCTGATTCGAGTCATCAACGGCAATATGTTGACTATCGGCAACAGATACTGTCACATCTGCTTTGGCTGTTTGCCCACTGGTATCGGTTGCTACGACTTTAATACCGGTAACAGACAATGAATCATAATCAACGTTATGCGGCAGTCTTCCGAGAAGCTCTGCTTCAACAACAATAGAGCCCTGTTCACCGGCTTCAATGGCATTCCAGTCCAAGGTGAGTTTCAACAAGTCACCTCTGCCCGGCATAGAGCCAATCAGCACGCCACCTTCGATTCTCCAGTCCATTGGCTGTCGAATGCCTGCAACGTGGATATCATTCACATCTGTGTCAAAGCTGAAGCTGTTGATGTTACTGTCGCCGGCTTTGAACACCATTAACGAGCTGTCGCTGTTGGGTTCAGTAGAAAGCAGGGTGCTTTCGCTTAACTTAGCAACAGCGATAGGTGTAACAGCAGATAAGCCATCCGGTGCACTAAGCGTGACAGTAAATGGATTTGTACTGTCAAAATCGCCATCGCTGTCGATAATTTTGGCATTGAACTCAAGATCAGTGCCCGTTGGGTCAACTTCCAGAGTCGATGTGGTCAGACCGTATAAATTGAATTCCTCACCATCGGGGGCTCTCGTTAAATCAATACTGGAGATAGATGTTAAACCCGCAGCTTCAATCAGTGCTGGCAATTCATCGCTTGATCCTGTCAATTGCACGGTTACGGGAGCGTTATTGCCGTCCACCCCATGGAGTATCATGGTCACGTCGCCAGTATAGTCGGCGCCGCTGTTGTAAGTGAAATGCAGTGTTTCAACGGCAGATATAGGGGTGGTAAAGGTTAAGGTGAGTAATTCAGTAAAGCCAATATCTTTACCTCCCGATGAACCTACACCGTAGCCATTATTCGATGAGTTAACTGTGTCAGCCAGACCGTTCGTGGTGGCTGTTAAAGTAAAGGCGGTCGATGTTGGTACAGTCTTGGTGATAGCACCACTGTCGTCGACGTACAATGTGTAGTTGTTGCCACCAATATTGGTGGTGAAGTTCACCGGTAAATTCGTCTCCGTAGTGATTGGATTGACGACATTCATCACGTAACTACCCATGCCATTATTGCCATTGGGATCTACGGTGAGCGTAAACATCAATGTTTGGGTAGGAGACATTTCTTCATCGTTGCCATCCAACCCCGCCCAAGCTGCCGGCTCAACCCCGCTGTCAGTGTATGCTATCAAAGTGTCTGGGTTTTCAGGATCGACAAAGTAATAAATGGGTTCGTTATCACCGGTGAACTTGCCTGATTCGGTAAACCATGTTGAAGAGTCTTCTGCGTCCCAATCTGCAATGTTGACACTGAGGTCTACAGAATAGGCTGTATCAGCCCCTTCAACGGGGTCGGTAAACGCGCCTGTAATTACCGTGCCCGCGGCGTTTTCACCTGAAGAGTCGGCTATATCAGCGATAACTGTGTCATCGACAATGCGGATATCGAGCGTGGCACTGGCATCGTCATTAACGTTATTGTCTTCATCGGTCACAACCACAGCGATGCTGTCGATGAAATCAGCAGCAGTAGCGCCTGCAGCAACTGCATCTTCGTCATCGTTGTCTACGGTGTTATCTAAGGTGTAGGTGTAACTGATTTCACCACCACTGGCATCGCCAGTGAAACCAGTCAGCGTCAAGGTGCCATAGTCGGTAGATATAGTAACTGGATTGGCATCGCTTAGTGCCAGTAGTGCATCCAGATCCAAGATTGCGCCCAGGCCCGAGTTTATGCCGTCAACAGAGACGTCTCCGATACTTACGGTTGCTAAACCATCACCGCTGATGAAGCTAAAGGTGCCTGACTGCTCCAAGGCGTCAGCATTGGGGTCGGTACCACTGGCCAGATTGGCCTCATATACCGTTTCGTCTATTCCATTAAGTCCAATGATATTTACTTCATCATCAACGCTTTCAACACCGATGGTGACGGTGGCGGTGTTGGATTCCAGCCCCGTGTCATCCTGGATGGTGTAAGTGAACGTATCGGTAGCATTGCTGTTTTCATTGGGCAGATAGTCAGTGGTGCCATCGGCCTTGATGAACAGGGTACCGTTGGTCAGCTCAACCATCATCCAGCCATCACTGCCCAGGTGGTCCGGGTCAGTGCTGTCGGCACTGAAGTCCACACCGTTGACAGTCGCGATGGTCAGGTCGGTGCTGTCCACATCGCTGTCAACACCGTCAGTTGAATCATTGTCAGTGATGATGTTCTTGCCGGTCAGCAGGGTATCTTCGGTGGCGGTGTAGCTGTTGTCTTTGGCTACCGGCGCATCGTTAACAGCATCAACACCGATGGTGACGGTGGCGGTGTTGGATTCCAGCCCCGTGTCATCCTGGATGGTGTAAGTGAACGTATCGGTAGCATTGCTGTTTTCATTGGGCAGATAGTCAGTGGTGCCATCGGCCTTGATGAACAGGGTACCGTTGGTCAGCTCAACCATCATCCAGCCATCACTGCCCAGGTGGTCCGGGTCAGTGCTGTCGGCACTGAAGTCCACACCGTTGACAGTCGCGATGGTCAGGTCGGTGCTGTCCACATCGCTGTCAACACCGTCAGTTGAATCATTGTCAGTGATGATGTTCTTGCCGGTCAGCAGGGTATCTTCGGTGGCGGTGTAGCTGTTGTCTTTGGCTACCGGCGCATCGTTAACAGCATCAACACCGATGGTGACGGTGGCGGTGTTGGATTCCAGCCCCGTGTCATCCTGGATGGTGTAAGTGAACGTATCGGTAGCATTGCTGTTTTCATTGGGCAGATAGTCAGTGGTGCCATCGGCCTTGATGAACAGGGTACCGTTGGTCAGCTCAACCATCATCCAGCCATCACTGCCCAGGTGGTCCGGGTCAGTGCTGTCGGCACTGAAGTCCACACCGTTGACAGTCGCGATGGTCAGGTCGGTGCTGTCCACATCGCTGTCAACACCGTCAGTTGAATCATTGTCAGTGATGATGTTCTTGCCGGTCAGCAGGGTATCTTCGGTGGCGGTGTAGCTGTTGTCTTTGGCTACCGGCGCATCGTTAACAGCATCAACACCGATGGTGACGGTGGCGGTGTTGGATTCCAGCCCCGTGTCATCCTGGATGGTGTAAGTGAACGTATCGGTAGCATTGCTGTTTTCATTGGGCAGATAGTCAGTGGTGCCATCGGCCTTGATGAACAGGGTACCGTTGGTCAGCTCAACCATCATCCAGCCATCACTGCCCAGGTGGTCCGGGTCAGTGCTGTCGGCACTGAAGTCCACACCGTTGACAGTCGCGATGGTCAGGTCGGTGCTGTCCACATCGCTGTCAACACCGTCAGTTGAATCATTGTCAGTGATGATGTTCTTGCCGGTCAGCAGGGTATCTTCGGTGGCGGTGTAGCTGTTGTCTTTGGCTACCGGCGCATCGTTAACAGCATCAACACCGATGGTGACGGTGGCGGTGTTGGATTCCAGCCCCGTGTCATCCTGGATGGTGTAAGTGAACGTATCGGTAGCATTGCTGTTTTCATTGGGCAGATAGTCAGTGGTGCCATCGGCCTTGATGAACAGGGTACCGTTGGTCAGCTCAACCATCATCCAGCCATCACTGCCCAGGTGGTCCGGGTCAGTGCTGTCGGCACTGAAGTCCACACCGTTGACAGTCGCGATGGTCAGGTCGGTGCTGTCCACATCGCTGTCAACACCGTCAGTTGAATCATTGTCAGTGATGATGTTCTTGCCGGTCAGCAGGGTATCTTCGGTGGCGGTGTAGCTGTTGTCTTTGGCTACCGGCGCATCGTTAACAGCATCAACACCGATGGTGACGGTGGCGGTGTTGGATTCCAGCCCCGTGTCATCCTGGATGGTGTAAGTGAACGTATCGGTAGCATTGCTGTTTTCATTGGGCAGATAGTCAGTGGTGCCATCGGCCTTGATGAACAGGGTACCGTTGGTCAGCTCAACCATCATCCAGCCATCACTGCCCAGGTGGTCCGGGTCAGTGCTGTCGGCACTGAAGTCCACACCGTTGACAGTCGCGATGGTCAGGTCGGTGCTGTCCACATCGCTGTCAACACCGTCAGTTGAATCATTGTCAGTGATGATGTTCTTGCCGGTCAGCAGGGTATCTTCGGTGGCGGTGTAGCTGTTGTCTTTGGCTACCGGCGCATCGTTAACAGCATCAACACCGATGGTGACGGTGGCGGTGTTGGATTCCAGCCCCGTGTCATCCTGGATGGTGTAAGTGAACGTATCGGTAGCATTGCTGTTTTCATTGGGCAGATAGTCAGTGGTGCCATCGGCCTTGATGAACAGGGTACCGTTGGTCAGCTCAACCATCATCCAGCCATCACTGCCCAGGTGGTCCGGGTCAGTGCTGTCGGCACTGAAGTCCACACCGTTGACAGTCGCGATGGTCAGGTCGGTGCTGTCCACATCGCTGTCAACACCGTCAGTTGAATCATTGTCAGTGATGATGTTCTTGCCGGTCAGCAGGGTATCTTCGGTGGCGGTGTAGCTGTTGTCTTTGGCTACCGGCGCATCGTTAACAGCATCAACACCGATGGTGACGGTGGCGGTGTTGGATTCCAGCCCCGTGTCATCCTGGATGGTGTAAGTGAACGTATCGGTAGCATTGCTGTTTTCATTGGGCAGATAGTCAGTGGTGCCATCGGCCTTGATGAACAGGGTACCGTTGGTCAGCTCAACCATCATCCAGCCATCACTGCCCAGGTGGTCCGGGTCAGTGCTGTCGGCACTGAAGTCCACACCGTTGACAGTCGCGATGGTCAGGTCGGTGCTGTCCACATCGCTGTCAACACCGTCAGTTGAATCATTGTCAGTGATGATGTTCTTGCCGGTCAGCAGGGTATCTTCGGTGGCGGTGTAGCTGTTGTCTTTGGCTACCGGCGCATCGTTAACAGCATCAACACCGATGGTGACGGTGGCGGTGTTGGATTCCAGCCCCGTGTCATCCTGGATGGTGTAAGTGAACGTATCGGTAGCATTGCTGTTTTCATTGGGCAGATAGTCAGTGGTGCCATCGGCCTTGATGAACAGGGTACCGTTGGTCAGCTCAACCATCATCCAGCCATCACTGCCCAGGTGGTCCGGGTCAGTGCTGTCGGCACTGAAGTCCACACCGTTGACAGTCGCGATGGTCAGGTCGGTGCTGTCCACATCGCTGTCAACACCGTCAGTTGAATCATTGTCAGTGATGATGTTCTTGCCGGTCAGCAGGGTATCTTCGGTGGCGGTGTAGCTGTTGTCTTTGGCTACCGGCGCATCGTTAACAGCATCAACACCGATGGTGACGGTGGCGGTGTTGGATTCCAGCCCCGTGTCATCCTGGATGGTGTAAGTGAACGTATCGGTAGCATTGCTGTTTTCATTGGGCAGATAGTCAGTGGTGCCATCGGCCTTGATGAACAGGGTACCGTTGGTCAGCTCAACCATCATCCAGCCATCACTGCCCAGGTGGTCCGGGTCAGTGCTGTCGGCACTGAAGTCCACACCGTTGACAGTCGCGATGGTCAGGTCGGTGCTGTCCACATCGCTGTCAACACCGTCAGTTGAATCATTGTCAGTGATGATGTTCTTGCCGGTCAGCAGGGTATCTTCGGTGGCGGTGTAGCTGTTGTCTTTGGCTACCGGCGCAT
Organism: Shewanella sp. FJAT-52076; assembly: GCF_019457455.1. Classification (NCBI taxonomy): domain Bacteria; kingdom Pseudomonadati; phylum Pseudomonadota; class Gammaproteobacteria; order Alteromonadales; family Shewanellaceae; genus Shewanella; species Shewanella sp. FJAT-52076. Next base: position 3,832,245 of record NZ_CP080415.1, on the reverse strand, counting down.
CGTTAACAGCATCAACACCGATGGTGACGGTGGCGGTGTTGGATTCCAGCCCCGTGTCATCCTGGATGGTGTAAGTGAACGTATCGGTAGCATTGCTGTTTTCATTGGGCAGATAGTCAGTGGTGCCATCGGCCTTGATGAACAGGGTACCGTTGGTCAGCTCAACCATCATCCAGCCATCACTGCCCAGGTGGTCCGGGTCAGTGCTGTCGGCACTGAAGTCCACACCGTTGACAGTCGCGATGGTCAGGTCGGTGCTGTCCACATCGCTGTCAACACCGTCAGTTGAATCATTGTCAGTGATGATGTTCTTGCCGGTCAGCAGGGTATCTTCGGTGGCGGTGTAGCTGTTGTCTTTGGCTACCGGCGCATCGTTAACAGCATCAACACCGATGGTGACGGTGGCGGTGTTGGATTCCAGCCCCGTGTCATCCTGGATGGTGTAAGTGAACGTATCGGTAGCATTGCTGTTTTCATTGGGCAGATAGTCAGTGGTGCCATCGGCCTTGATGAACAGGGTACCGTTGGTCAGCTCAACCATCATCCAGCCATCACTGCCCAGGTGGTCCGGGTCAGTGCTGTCGGCACTGAAGTCCACACCGTTGACAGTCGCGATGGTCAGGTCGGTGCTGTCCACATCGCTGTCAACACCGTCAGTTGAATCATTGTCAGTGATGATGTTCTTGCCGGTCAGCAGGGTATCTTCGGTGGCGGTGTAGCTGTTGTCTTTGGCTACCGGCGCATCGTTAACAGCATCAACACCGATGGTGACGGTGGCGGTGTTGGATTCCAGCCCCGTGTCATCCTGGATGGTGTAAGTGAACGTATCGGTAGCATTGCTGTTTTCATTGGGCAGATAGTCAGTGGTGCCATCGGCCTTGATGAACAGGGTACCGTTGGTCAGCTCAACCATCATCCAGCCATCACTGCCCAGGTGGTCCGGGTCAGTGCTGTCGGCACTGAAGTCCACACCGTTGACAGTCGCGATGGTCAGGTCGGTGCTGTCCACATCGCTGTCAACACCGTCAGTTGAATCATTGTCAGTGATGATGTTCTTGCCGGTCAGCAGGGTATCTTCGGTGGCGGTGTAGCTGTTGTCTTTGGCTACCGGCGCATCGTTAACAGCATCAACACCGATGGTGACGGTGGCGGTGTTGGATTCCAGCCCCGTGTCATCCTGGATGGTGTAAGTGAACGTATCGGTAGCATTGCTGTTTTCATTGGGCAGATAGTCAGTGGTGCCATCGGCCTTGATGAACAGGGTACCGTTGGTCAGCTCAACCATCATCCAGCCATCACTGCCCAGGTGGTCCGGGTCAGTGCTGTCGGCACTGAAGTCCACACCGTTGACAGTCGCGATGGTCAGGTCGGTGCTGTCCACATCGCTGTCAACACCGTCAGTTGAATCATTGTCAGTGATGATGTTCTTGCCGGTCAGCAGGGTATCTTCGGTGGCGGTGTAGCTGTTGTCTTTGGCTACCGGCGCATCGTTAACAGCATCAACACCGATGGTGACGGTGGCGGTGTTGGATTCCAGCCCCGTGTCATCCTGGATGGTGTAAGTGAACGTATCGGTAGCATTGCTGTTTTCATTGGGCAGATAGTCAGTGGTGCCATCGGCCTTGATGAACAGGGTACCGTTGGTCAGCTCAACCATCATCCAGCCATCACTGCCCAGGTGGTCCGGGTCAGTGCTGTCGGCACTGAAGTCCACACCGTTGACAGTCGCGATGGTCAGGTCGGTGCTGTCCACATCGCTGTCAACACCGTCAGTTGAATCATTGTCAGTGATGATGTTCTTGCCGGTCAGCAGGGTATCTTCGGTGGCGGTGTAGCTGTTGTCTTTGGCTACCGGCGCATCGTTAACAGCATCAACACCGATGGTGACGGTGGCGGTGTTGGATTCCAGCCCCGTGTCATCCTGGATGGTGTAAGTGAACGTATCGGTAGCATTGCTGTTTTCATTGGGCAGATAGTCAGTGGTGCCATCGGCCTTGATGAACAGGGTACCGTTGGTCAGCTCAACCATCATCCAGCCATCACTGCCCAGGTGGTCCGGGTCAGTGCTGTCGGCACTGAAGTCCACACCGTTGACAGTCGCGATGGTCAGGTCGGTGCTGTCCACATCGCTGTCAACACCGTCAGTTGAATCATTGTCAGTGATGATGTTCTTGCCGGTCAGCAGGGTATCTTCGGTGGCGGTGTAGCTGTTGTCTTTGGCTACCGGCGCATCGTTAACAGCATCAACACCGATGGTGACGGTGGCGGTGTTGGATTCCAGCCCCGTGTCATCCTGGATGGTGTAAGTGAACGTATCGGTAGCATTGCTGTTTTCATTGGGCAGATAGTCAGTGGTGCCATCGGCCTTGATGAACAGGGTACCGTTGGTCAGCTCAACCATCATCCAGCCATCACTGCCCAGGTGGTCCGGGTCAGTGCTGTCGGCACTGAAGTCCACACCGTTGACAGTCGCGATGGTCAGGTCGGTGCTGTCCACATCGCTGTCAACACCGTCAGTTGAATCATTGTCAGTGATGATGTTCTTGCCGGTCAGCAGGGTATCTTCGGTGGCGGTGTAGCTGTTGTCTTTGGCTACCGGCGCATCGTTAACAGCATCAACACCGATGGTGACGGTGGCGGTGTTGGATTCCAGCCCCGTGTCATCCTGGATGGTGTAAGTGAACGTATCGGTAGCATTGCTGTTTTCATTGGGCAGATAGTCAGTGGTGCCATCGGCCTTGATGAACAGGGTACCGTTGGTCAGCTCAACCATCATCCAGCCATCACTGCCCAGGTGGTCCGGGTCAGTGCTGTCGGCACTGAAGTCCACACCGTTGACAGTCGCGATGGTCAGGTCGGTGCTGTCCACATCGCTGTCAACACCGTCAGTTGAATCATTGTCAGTGATGATGTTCTTGCCGGTCAGCAGGGTATCTTCGGTGGCGGTGTAGCTGTTGTCTTTGGCTACCGGCGCATCGTTAACAGCATCAACACCGATGGTGACGGTGGCGGTGTTGGATTCCAGCCCCGTGTCATCCTGGATGGTGTAAGTGAACGTATCGGTAGCATTGCTGTTTTCATTGGGCAGATAGTCAGTGGTGCCATCGGCCTTGATGAACAGGGTACCGTTGGTCAGCTCAACCATCATCCAGCCATCACTGCCCAGGTGGTCCGGGTCAGTGCTGTCGGCACTGAAGTCCACACCGTTGACAGTCGCGATGGTCAGGTCGGTGCTGTCCACATCGCTGTCAACACCGTCAGTTGAATCATTGTCAGTGATGATGTTCTTGCCGGTCAGCAGGGTATCTTCGGTGGCGGTGTAGCTGTTGTCTTTGGCTACCGGCGCATCGTTAACCGACGCTACACTAATAGTTACAGTTGCCGGAGTTGGGTCAACCAAGCCAACATTGTCCACAGCACTGTAGGTGAATGTGGTTTCACCGTTCCAGTTAGCATCGGGCTCAAAGGTGAGACCTGCTGCATTAGCTGTGGCAATACTCTGACCGATCACTACGGCCACACCATTGAACAGCAGGGTGCCATTGGTTGGCAGGCTGTTGATGGTGAAGCTGACCACTGTTCCGTCTACATCATTGCCAGAAAGTGCAGGAATTGCTATAGACTCATCGTCTTCGGCGCCTTCTGCAACCAAATCATCCGTCGTTGGTGGCGCATTGGTATCAATGATAGTGGTATTAACATTTGCACCGCTAAGATCCAGCAGCTCAAATACGGGATTACCCTCAGTTGTCACTATGCCGATAACACTGACATTAAAGGTTTCAGCACCTTCAAACGGCTGGTCCGTCACTGTGTCTATAGTGAACGTGGCTGTCACACCGTCGGCGCCGACTAAAGCCTGAACGGTCTCGACAATGTCATCTCCGCTCGCAGAGATATAGGTATAGCTAAGCAGTACCACGCTGCCTTCCGGCGCGGGATCACTTAAACTGACGGTGTAGGTGGAGGTAGTATTTCCCTCAGCCACAGTCGCGGGGCCTGACAGAGTAACAAATACAGTGTCTTCTTCACCGGGGATTTCCGGATCAGTAGGTGAGGCCGCGTCTTTGATGGTGGTCTCGACATTGGCACCAGTGAGATCCAACAGCTCAAATACGGGGTTGCCGCCCGGAGTGAGGATTTCACTCACGCTAACGGTAAAGTTTTCGTCGCCCTCGGCGTAAACATCATCGACAGTCGCAATGGTGAAGGTGGCAGTTGTGCCATCGGCACCGATAACGGCTTGAACAGTTTCGACTATGTCATCACCGCTGGCGGTGGTGTAGCTGTAGGTGAGCACCACGATGCTGCCTTCCGGTGCAGGGTCGCTCAATGTCACAGTGTAAGTTGCTGTAACTTCACCTTCAGTCACAGTGGCAGGACCGGTTAAGGTGACGGTGACAGTGTCTTCTTCACCGGGGATTTCCGGATCAGTCGGTGAGGCCGCGTCTTTGATGGTGGTCTCGACATTGGCACCAGTGAGATCCAGCAGCTCAAATACGGGGTTACCGCCCGGTGTGAGGATTTCACTCACGCTAACGGTAAAGTTTTCGTCGCCTTCGGCGTAAACATCATCGACAGTCGCAATGGTGAAGGTGGCAGTTGTGCCATCGGCACCGATAACGGCTTGAACAGTTTCGACTATGTCATCACCGCTGGCGGTGGTGTAGCTGTAGGTGAGCACCACGATGCTGCCTTCCGGCGCAGGGTCGCTCAATGTCACTGTGTAAGTTGCTGTAACTTCACCTTCAGTCACAGTGGCAGGACCGGTTAAGGTGACGGTGACAGTGTCTTCTTCACCGGGGATTTCCGGATCAGTCGGTGAGGCCGCGTCTTTGATGGTGGTCTCGACATTGGCACCAGTGAGATCCAGCAGCTCAAATACGGGGTTACCGCCCGGTGTGAGGATTTCACTCACGCTAACGGTAAAGTTTTCGTCGCCTTCGGCGTAAACATCATCGACAGTCGCAATGGTGAAGGTGGCAGTTGTGCCATCGGCACCGATAACGGCTTGAACAGTTTCGACTATGTCATCACCGCTGGCGGTGGTGTAGCTGTAGGTGAGCACCACGATGCTGCCTTCCGGCGCAGGGTCGCTCAATGTCACTGTGTAAGTTGCTGTAACTTCACCTTCAGTCACAGTGGCAGGACCGGTTAAGGTGACGGTGACAGTGTCTTCTTCACCGGGGATTTCCGGATCAGTCGGTGAGGCCGCGTCTTTGATGGTGGTCTCGACATTGGCACCAGTGAGATCCAGCAGTTCAAATACGGGGTTGCCGCCCGGTGTGAGGATTTCACTCACGCTAACGGTAAAGTTTTCGTCGCCCTCGGCGTAAACATCATCGACAGTCGCAATGGTGAAGGTGGCGGTTGTGCCATCGGCACCGATAACGGCTTGAACAGTTTCGACTATGTCATCACCGCTGGCGGTGGTATAGGTGTAGGTGAGTACTACGATGCTGCCTTCCGGCGCAGGGTCGCTCAATGTCACTGTGTAAGTTGCTGTAACTTCACCTTCAGTCACAGTGGCAGGACCGGTTAAGGTGACGGTGACAGTATCTTCTTCGCCGGGGATTTCCGGATCAGTCGGTGATGCCGCATCTTTGATGGTGGTCTCGACATTGGCACCAGTGAGATCCAATTGTTCAAAAACAGGCACGCCATCAGCGGTCGTTAAGCTATCAACGGAAACAATAAAACTCTCATCGCCCTCAGCATATACATCATCGATAGTTGCAATGGTAAAGGTTGCCGTAACACCATCTTCACCGATAACAGCTTGCACAGTCTCTACAATATCTTCACCACTTGCTGTGACATAGGTATAGCTAAGCGTGACTATACTGCCAGCTGGTGCTGGATCGCTGAGAGTGACTGTGTAAGTTGATGTGACCTCGCCTTCTATCACAGACTCTGGGCCTGAAAGCGTGATGGTAACAGTGTCCTCAGGACCGGGTACTACTTCATCCACGATGTTGGTGCTGGCACTGTTTGCGGCACCTATGACGGCATTGCCACCGGTGACGCTGGAAATGGTGATGGTGAAGTCTTCAGAAACTTCGTACAACTTGTCATCAATGGTGTTGATGTTAATGGTAGCGCTGGTTTGACCGGCAGGGATCACTACACTTGCCACACCGATATAGTCTGTACCGTCTTCAGCAACACCTGAATAAGTAAAGGTGACTGTGATGTCTTCGTTTGAGGCTTGATCCAGACTTACAACGAAAGAAGCGGTATTGCCTTCTTCAACGTCTGTTTGATTGGCTGAGATGCTCACTTCAGGGGAGACAACATCACCCAAATCTGTTGCGGTTCCGGTATTACCAGCTGTATCAGAAACACTGGCATCTGCGGTATAACCCCCTTCAGGTAAGGGTTCGACCACATCAACGCTGTATGTTCCGTCTTCATTGACTGTGGCAGTCAGGGTCTGGGTATCGCCGTTGCTGTCGGTTACAACGATAGTTACAGTGCTTCCTGGTTCTGCATCTGTGGTGCCAGTGATAGTGGGAGTGGTATCGGTTGAATTGTCAGGAGCATCTACTGTAATGACAGGCGGAGTTAAATCCAAAGGTTCGATAGGTTGGGCATCGAGGATTTGGGATTCTGTAGCTTGGGCTTCAAAGGCTGAGTCAAACCCAGTGCTTGCAAGGGTTTCGCTGCCAGTTCGGTCCAGGCTGACAAAGCCAGAACCGCCTTCGTTACCGGTCTGGCCGCCCGCAGCGGTTTCAGGCAAGTTTGCCGTTGGGTCATCACCAGCTGCAATTTGGGCCTGTAGCGCTTCAATTTCATTCAGCGCATTGGGGTCAAGCTGTTCAGCTCCAACTTCTGGTTGGTTGGCCGTGGTGGGGGTGTTTGATTCGCTGATAATGGTGCCGTCCTCCAGCACCAATTCAAATTGCGCGCCTTCCTTAATCCAAAGCACGGCTCCAGCGGGAATTGCATCACCTGCAGAAACAGATTTTTCTGCGCCTTCAGCGACCATGCTTATTTGCCCATTTACCGACTTGAGCAATCCATTTTTCGGTGTGATATACGAACCCATAACAAGCTCCCAACGGCTTATATTCGATACAGAATTTGCCTGAGAACAGGCGAAATTACCCAACTTAAGAAGTGAAGTGTAATTCTAAAACACTCATAAGTCAATTTTTTGACAGCGCTCTTACTTATTCAAAAACTTAGCTTTTTATCGTCTTGCTTGACGTTTTTGCACTAGTTTTGACACCAGATATCTGGTGGTTGATTCATCAGGAAATGCCTATATATAGTGTAGGCGACAAACAAAAAAAAAAGCGTTTTCATGGCAACAACCACGAAAACGCTTTGTTTAGGTTAATAAAATGTTGTTCGGTAATGGTGTCAGGCCTTGGCGGCCTTCCGGTAATGTTGCAACGCCAGGTCAGTATTGCCCAGTTGCTCGTCGAGCTCCGCGAGTGCCAACCAATTTTCTTTGGATGGATTTAACTCACAGGCTTTACGCCAATGCTCGTTGGCAGTTTTAAACTCCCGGGCTTGCTGGCAAAGCCGCGCCACACATTCATGATATTCATGTACATCCTCGTATCTGGGAGCGAGCTTGAGCAATTGTTGCCGTGGTAGCTCATCCTGACCATTCAGAATTTGGGGGAGCAGAGTGAGAATGTGACTCTCGGGCAAAGACTCCAGATCTTTAAGCAGCAGTTTAACGGCCTCGGCCTTTTTACCTTGTTTGGCCAGCCCAAGTGCGTAGGCGGCACGATTGGCACTGTGCTGCTTTTCGCTGCGGGATAGCCACTGCCATTCTTTGTCCAGGCTATCCCAATCTTTGCTGCCGGCCTGCTCCAGCAGGTTCACGCTGACTCTGACAGACAAGTCTTCAAAACCGGTATCATTAAGCAGTGCGTGTTTCTTGATGGCAGGTAACAACTCCCTCAGCGCCCGCCAATCCTGCTGGGCAAGATAGACTTCCATGGCAAGCTTTACCACGGCAGCACTGCTTTTGCTGGTTGGCGCCAGATGATTGAGTGCGGTTCTGGCACGCTCCAGCTGGCCCTGTTTAAGCAGATAGCGGGTGCGGGTTGTAAACACGGCCGTCGCCGCATTCGGCTCTGTTACGGCTTTTTCAAGATAGTCATCGCGCTCGGCATATTTTCCCTGATGCTGAGCCGCCCTTGCTGCAGCAAGCAGATTTAGTGCCGGCAATTCACCTTTGGCGGCTCCTTTGGCCATGCAGCGCTCAGCATCGGGCCAATTCTCTTCAGCAAGCGCCAGTGCGCCGTTCAGGGTATGGCGCTTTGCTGCATTGCGACGCCAGCGTTCGGGCAAATAACGGCTGCCCAGCACCAGGCCAATGCATTTAACCGCTATCCATTCGGCAATCACGATAACGCCGTAGGCAATCACCAGCGCGACAATGGCAAACACCAGACTGGTTTCAATTTCGTAGCCCCAGGCTGACAGGTACAGATAGCCGGTGTTACCAACAATGTAGGGGCTTAAACAGAGCCCAATCAGAATAATGCCAAGATAAATAAGCGTTTTTATCATGCCTCAGCCTCCGATCCGGCTGCCGTAGAAGGTTCTGGCTCCTGATCCGGCTCGGGCAGAGGATTCACTGCCGGTGTTGGCGTGGGATTGGGGATTGGCAGCGGTGCCTTAACGCCGTCCTGCACCAGGGTTCTGAGCATGTCGCTGGACTGGAATTTGCTGATGGGCACAGCATCGATACGCAGGGACGCCAGAGAATCGAGACGTTCGAGTATTTGTGCTCCGGTACCTGAGTCCACACTGAAATACAGTTTTACCCAACCACTTGCCATCAAAACGGCTTCCCGGAAGCTCAGTTCATCGTGTCTATACAGCGCAAGTTGGGCCTGCAGCAGCTTGGTGCGAATGTTTTCTTTCAGATACCACTCCTGCTCCGGGGAAAGGAGAGGCGTAATATCGCCGGTACGCTGACGTACGGTCACAAAGTCATTGATCAGCGCTTTCCAACTTTTTGCCAGGTTGGTTTGCCAGTCATTCAGGGAGTCGCTGATGGTCTCATCGGTGGGTGGTGTGTATTCCTGCTTATTACGGCCCGGGGTCAATCGCTCAATACGTTTCATGATTTCGTCCAACGCATAAACGTTGCCGGCGATATCGGTACTGCGGACAGAAGCCACCTGTTCCATATCGGCCGCGAGCGCTTTACGCAGGCTGAACAGCGAAGGTTGCTGCATGGCGGCGATACGCTCATCGGCGGTTTTCAGCAAACTCAGCGCAGTGGCCGGGTCTTGCTCTAGCCAAAGTTTACGGCCCGCCATGCGCACAAGATAGTCGGCTTCGGCAATCAGCCAATCGTCGGGGGTTTTCTGAGACAGATTGGTGAGGCGTCGCTCCAGGGCACTCTGATCGGCGGTAAGACGCCCAAGCTCACTTTCCAGTTGTGCTATCTGCTTCAGCCCTTGTTCCAATTGACTCAGGCGCGATACAGGCTCTTTCAGCGCGGCGCTCTGTTTCTCCTCCACCGACAGTGTGTAGTGGTACTGTTCCACCAACTGCTGATAGAGATAGTAACCACCCGCCAGTGCCGTGGCACCCATCACCAGCGCAAGTGCCACCGCTATACGCATGCTCCAGGAACTGCCGGGGCGGGACTCTTTATTGGGCTCAATATCTTTGGGCTGAGAAGAAGGTGAAGGAGGCAAAGCCTTTGACTCTGCGGCGGCCTCTTGCTGTTGGTTTTCCATGAAACAATCCTTGATGCTAGAAAGCGTGCAATTCAGGGAAACCAAAGCAGCAAAAGTTTAAATGCCCAATGCGTCCAGCACGGCGGCTTGGTTTGCTGCTCCGGCGTTGGTGACTCGAAGAAGTCCCTTTTTCCTTGCCTGGGTTTCGACCCGGGTACTGGGGACTATGATATGACAGTCTCTGAGCCATGCAAAACTGTCTTTGGGCACCAGATTTATCAAGTTTTCCAGTACTTCACCACTGGTCACTACTATGGTGTCTATGCCGAAGGATTGCCAGCGACTGACAATGGCAGCTGCATTCAGCGGCGGACACGCCCGCTGATAGACCTCAAGATAGCTGACATTTGCCCCACGAAGCCGCAAACCATCTGCCATGGCTTCGCGGCCACCTTTGCCCCGGACTATGACTATGTGTTTACCGGATACATGTTCCAGAGAGGGGAGTGTGAGTAAACCTTCAGTGGCCTGACTGTCGGCGGGTGAGCGCTCGGCCTTGATACCCTGCAAAGCCAGGGCATCGGCAGTGGCATCTCCCACTGCGTAATAGGCGGCATTTGGCCATTGGTTCTGCAGCCAGGGGGGGGCAAAACTGACCGCACTGGTGCTGATGAAGATGAGTATGTCGGCGCGGGAAAGTTCATCGACCTGCGCTTGAGTCACGGCTGCTGCCTCCACCGATAACAAGGGTTCCACCAAATAAGGTATGGCCAGCGCATCCAGCGCACTGGCCATGGCGGCGTTTTTGCCCTCAGGACGGGTGAGCAGCAGCTTCATGGTCAGTTCCGGGCGTAGACCGCATCCAGAATGGTTTTCGCACCGCGGCTGAGCAGGTCGTCCGCCAGTTGATGACCCAGCGCAATCGCATCGGCAGTTGAGCCTGTCACAGAGCCGGTGATCACTTCGCTGCCATCGGGGTTACCCACCAAACCACGCAGTGTCAGAGTGTCGGCTTCGATTTCGGCAAAGGCACCAATCGGCACCTGACAACCCCCTTCCAGGCGGGTATTCATGGCGCGCTCGGCAAGTACGCGCAGACGGGTTTCTTTGTGCTCCAGCGGTGCCAGCAGGGCTTTGACGCGGGTATCATCGGTGCGGCATTCAATGCCTACAGCGCCCTGACCATTGGCGGGCAGTGACTCTCCGGTACTGATAAAACCTGCGATGCGCTCGGCAAGCTTAAGGCGGATAAGGCCCGCTGCGGCGAGGATAATGGCATCGTATTCACCTGAGTCGAGTTTGGCCAAACGGGTGCCAACGTTACCGCGCAAGTCTTTGATAATCAGATCGGGACGACGAGCGCGCAGTTGACACTGTCGACGCAGGCTGGAGGTGCCTACCACGGCGCCCTGTGGCAGCTCATCGATACTTTTGTAAGTGTTGGACACAAACGCGTCCCGTGGGTCTTCGCGTTCACAAATTACTTCAAGGCCCAGGCCTTCCGGAAAATCTACCGGCACGTCTTTCATTGAGTGAACGGCAATGTCGGCGCGGCCTTCCAGCATGGCGACTTCCAGCTCTTTCACGAACAGGCCTTTACCACCTACCTTGGCCAGTGGTGTATCCAGAATAACGTCGCCCTTGGTGCTCATGGGCAGCAGTTCCACGGTCAAATCCGGATGAATGCGCTCGAGCTCTGCTTTAACAAACTCAGCCTGCCACATGGCAAGGGGGCTTTTGCGGGTCGCGATACGAATAAGGTTTTGAGACATGCCGATTTTCCATCTTATGGTCTGCGTTAGTTGCGCCAATGCTAACATTGCCTCGGCGACTATGTAAGGAACCGCTGTCGCATCTTTGTGGTGTGAAAGGAGAAACTGTCGGTAAAAATGTGATCTCTATCGCAAATGTTTGCGTTCGCCATCCTGGGTGTTAGCATGGGATAACTTTGGGTCCAGGGAATGGTGACGCATTAAGATGATCGCGCATAGTCGGTGGTCAACATCTGCTTTGAGCTTGTCAGAACGCCTCAATAAGGTCCGACTGGCTCGGGCGCTGGCGTTGCTTTCTCCCCTCAAACGACACCTTCTTCACGCGATTCCGCTGTTGCTCCACTTTCATGGCCCCCGAATTCCCGGCTACAACGGCCATGCCACACCCTGTGGTTTGGCACGTTTTGAACCCCAGGAACCCCATCTGGAAGCCGCCAGGGTATTGTCTCTGGCGCTTCCCAGTCTGCGTGCCGATTGGCCTTATGCCATCGAAGGTATTTATGCCATGGGCAGCACAGGCAGCTTCGGACAAAACCCCTTCAGCGATGTTGATGTATGGGTTATCCACGAGCCTAATTTATCCGCCGATGACATCCAGGCCCTGGCCGATAAGTTGGCGCTCTTGCATCAATGGTTTGCGGGCTTTGACTTTGAGGTGAACTTTTATCTGGTGCATCCCTTCCAGTTTCGTGCAGACAAAAGTTATTCGGGTAACGGGCGGGTTAGGCTGGGGGTGGAACACAGTGGCAGTGCCCAGCACTGGCTGCTTCTGGAAGAGTTTTACCGCACCCAGATTTGCCTCGGTGGCAAGCCTTTGTATTGGTGGCCCGATGCCAGGCCCGACAGTGACGGACTTTGGCTCGGGGATGTGCAAAGTTTGCCCGCCAGTGAGTATTTCAGTGCCTCCCTGTGGCAGCTCTACAAGGGGCTGGTAAAGCCCCACAAGGCGCTGCTCAAGGTGTTGCTGCTGGAGGCCTATGCCTGGCGCTACCCCAATACAGAACAATTGAGTACCAGGGTGTGGCTGCACACTACCAAGGGGGATTTTTCCACCGCCAACGATCCTTACTTCCTACTTTACGAAGCAATAGAGGAGTATCTGCTTGCGATAGAAGATCACCGTCGGCTTGAGATTGTGCGGCGCTGCTTTTATCTCAAGTGCGCCGTGCGCTTGAGTCATCCTCAGCAACCCAAGGATTGGCGCTACCTGAAAATGCAGTTGTTGGTGTCGGCCTGGGAGTGGCCAGATACCCTTATCCAGACTCTGGATGACTGTGAAGATTGGCATACGGGGCAGCTGCAGTGGTTCAACGCCCAGTTGAATGAGTTGATGCTCGCGAGCTATCAGACCCTGCTGCGCTTTGCGGCCAACCACGGCGTTAATGAGGGGCTCAGGGTCGAAGACCTGGGCATGCTCACCCGCAAATTGCATACCTGCTTTAACGAAGACAAGCATTTGGTTTCGAGGTTGAATCCGCTCTGGAGCAGCCGCTTGCAAGAGCCGGTATTGACTGTTATCACCAGTCAGTCTGATGGAACACATTACCTCTATCGTCAGGAGCCCCAGGCATCGGCATTAAAGGGCGAAGCGGCTGTATATGTTGCAGATAACCTTGCGTCGCTGCTGCTGTGGGCGTGTATAAACCAGGTGTGTGATGACCATACCCAGTGGTTCAGCTACGGTGAGCGCAGGTTGGGCGCCCGCCTTGCTGCTACAGGTAAGCGTTTGCGTGAGGCGATAAAGGATACAGAACTTAAGGTTTCCAAGCAGGATCTCTGTCAGCCCTGGCACTACCGAAAGCTGGTGTTGGTGGTCAACCTTGAATATGACCCCACCACAGACTGGCCAGGGCAGGAAGTTCTGGTGGATATCATGAACGCCAACCTCTTCTCCCTGGGACGCAAGCAGCTCAACATGCTGGGCTCGCTGGATGTGCTGTCGTTCAACTCCTGGGGGGAGTGGCATGCACACCATTTTGAAGGCGAGCAGGCGCTGCTAAAGGCCATGACCTTTCTGGCACCCGGGATCCGCCGTGCTGCGGGCAAGCTGGACCTCAGAACTCTGTGTTGCAGTACGCGGTTAACCTTTCAGCTTGAGTTGGCGGTACATTCCTTGCTGAAACAGGTTGCTAACCTGAGTTGTCAGGCAAGCGCCTCATCGACCCTGGTGCAGCCTCTGCATATAGGTACCCGAAACTACGGACTGTTCTTTAATACCCTGGGCGTGGCGTACGAAGACCTTGCCGATGCGCCTTCAATTTACAAGCAGATGAGCCGTGGTCATTTGCTGTCTATCCCCAGACCCGGGTTGGGGGACGATCCGTTTGCCAGTGTGCCCGAGCTTATCCAGGACTATGCCACTGAGGATGTGATTCAATATTTCCTGCGGCCGAGAGAGGAGGGGATTGATGTTTTTATCCTCAATCACAAAAACGAAATCAGCCACTATGTGCAGCATGGCACCACAGTGGAGGCACTGGTGAGTAAAGTGAGCCAGCAACATGCCTTTGACGGGCTTTACGAGATGCACGGCCGTTTTAACCTGCCGCAATTTTTTCAGCTGGTGAGGATGCAGGGGGAACTCAGGGCACAGCCTGTGGGTATGGTCAGGGAAGATATGGGGGCCGAGTTTTAGCCCCCAACTGACGCAGTGTTCAGCCTACCAGCAAAGGTTCAGATTGGCCTGGCGCTTGATGGACTCTTTCAAAAACGGCATAAATTCGGCACCGCCGTTACGCTCGTCAATCCATTTACCTTCTTTAAAACCAAAGTGATAACCACCAAAGCGGGTTGCCAGCCAGATTTCGTGCAGCGGTTCCTGCTTATTGATCACAACCTTGGAATTGTCTTCGAAGGTCAGCTGTAACACACCACCGGAACTGTCGATGTCCACATCGGCGTCTTCATTGTCGATGGCGTTTTCGATGGCACTTTCAATGATATTGAACATCTCGTCGGCCAAATGGTGAAACTCTGTGTCTGTCATCGCCATGTGTGTTGATCCTTTTCAATCTTGGGCTTGAGTGCGATTATAAAGCCAAACCCGCGCCTTATGCATTGAAGTTGAGAAAAATGAGACTGTATTTATCCCTATTGCTTGTTAGCCTGCTGCTATTGGGCTGTGGCCAGAAAGGCCCGCTCTACAAGACACCGCCTGCGCCTGATAATCAGGCCCAGCAACCGGCCGCGCCAGCTGCAGCCGATACTCCCAGCACCGATGCGCGCAAACAATAAGGACCTCTATCTTGGATCATTTTCTCTATCGTGAAGAGCGGCTGTTTGCCGAAGACTGCGATGTGGCAGGTCTCGCAGCTGCACATGGCACGCCCCTGTACGTTTATTCCCGCGCCACCTTCGAGCGCCACTGGCATGCGTTCGATGGCGCTGTGGCGAGCCATCCACACCTGATTTGCTATGCGGTCAAGGCCAACTCCAACCTGGCGGTACTCAATGTGCTGGCCCGCCTTGGCAGTGGTTTCGATATCGTTTCCGGTGGTGAACTCAGCCGCGTGCTGGAAGCCGGCGGTGACCCTGCCAAGGTGGTGTTTTCCGGCGTGGGTAAAACCGTGGCGGAAATGGAGCTGGCGCTCAATACCGGCATCATGTGTTTCAATCTGGAATCCGGTGCCGAGCTTGAGCTGCTCAATGAGGTTGCCGGGCGTCTTGGCAAGGTGGCGCCTGTGTCGCTGCGGGTCAACCCAGACGTAGATGCCGGTACTCACCCTTATATTTCCACTGGCCTGAGAGAAAACAAGTTCGGTATTCCCATGGAAGAAGCCGAGGCGCTATTTGCCCGTGCTGCCGCGCTGCCCAATCTGGACGTGAAAGGCGTGGATTGCCACATTGGCTCGCAGCTGACCGAACTTAAGCCCTTCCTCGATGCCATGGACCGCATGTTGGCACTGATTGACCGTCTGGCAGAGCAGGGCATTGTGATTGAACACTTCGATGTGGGTGGCGGCCTTGGCGTGACCTACAACGGTGAAACCCCGCCCCATCCGGACGTGTACGCTGCCGCCATTCTCGAGAAGCTCAATGGTCGTCCGCTCAAACTGATTTTCGAGCCTGGCCGTGCCATTGCCGCCAACGCCGGTATCTTCGTTACTCAGGTGCTTTATACCAAGGACAATGGCGACAAACGTTTTGTGATTGTGGATGGCGCCATGAATGACCTTATCCGTCCTTCCCTTTACGGCGCCTGGCAGAACATCATTCCCGCGGTTAAAACCAATCAGCCGACGACCCGCTGTGATGTGGTTGGCCCTGTGTGTGAGACAGGTGATTTCCTCGGTAAAGACCGTGAACTGGCCGCTGGGAGTGGCGATCTTCTGGTGATACGCAGCGCCGGTGCCTACGGCTTTACCATGGCCTCCAACTACAACACCCGTCCCCGTGCGGCCGAGCTGATGGTCGATGGTGACAAGGCGTATGTGGTGCGCGAGCGGGAAAAACTCAGTCAGCTCTGGCAAGGAGAGCAACTCCTGCCGTAAACTGGGGAAAGTACCCGATTTTTGGGCGCCGGAGCACTGGCCCGGCGCTAAGGAAGCATAGCTTGATCCACTTCACCAAGATGCATGGTCTGGGCAACGACTTTATGGTTGTCGACGGTGTGACCCAGAACGTGTTCTTTTCGCCGGAACAAATTCGTCGTCTGGCCGACCGCAATTTCGGTATCGGTTTCGATCAGCTTTTGCTGGTTGAGCCCCCCTACGATCCGGACCTGGACTTTCACTATCGCATCTTCAACGCCGATGGCAGCGAAGTAGAGCAATGTGGTAATGGTGCCCGCTGTTTTGCCCGTTTCGTGCGCAATAAAGGGCTGACCCAAAAGCATAAAATTAAAGTCAGTACCAGTGCGGGAAAGATGACGCTGCGCCTGGAGCGCGATGGTGGTGTGACCGTGAATATGGGCGTGCCCATACTCGACCCGGCACAAATCCCCTTTAAAGCCAAAAAATTTGAAAAAACCTATCTGTTGCAGGCGGCCCAACAAACCTTTTTGTGTGGTGCCGTCTCCATGGGCAATCCCCATGTGGTGCTTGACGTGGATGATATCACCCAGGCGCCAGTTGCAGACGTGGGCGCCCAGCTGACACGCCATGAACGTTTCCCCAAAGGGGTTAACGTCGGCTTTATGCAGGTGGTCGCCCCAGACCATATCAAGCTCAGGGTCTACGAGCGCGGTGCGGCCGAAACCCTTGCCTGTGGCAGTGGTGCCTGCGCTGCCGCCGTGGTGGGGCAGCTTCAGGGTAAGTTGGGTAGTCGTGTCCGGGTAGACTTACCCGGTGGCAGCCTGACCATCAACTGGGAAGGCGAGGGCAAACCCCTGTGGATGACAGGCCCGGCACAGCAGGTATACGACGGACAAATCCAGTTATGACAGATCCAAACCACAGGACAGAAGCGCCCTTTGATGAACAGATAATCCGCGAGTATCTGCTCGATAACCCTGACTTTTTTGGTCGTTATCCTGAGCTCTTGCTGGCGATGCGCATGTCCCACAACGAGCGAGGCACAGTATCGCTCCTTGAGCGTCGCCAGGAGATGCTCAGAAGCCGGGTGGCTCAGCTTGAGGAAGAAATCACGGCCCTGATGACCCAGGCCCGCAGAAACGAAAAAATCTTTCTTTTCAACAATGATTTGCAGTTCAAGTTGCTGGAAAGCGAAGACCTGGGGGATGTTCGCCAGACCTTGTCCCAGGCGCTGATGGGTGAGTTCGGCTTTACCCACGTCAGGCTTATCACTGTGCATGATGTGGACAGTGAACTGTCGGCCATCTGGAGTAACCGTCTTGCCCGTGGGCACTATTTCGGCCGTCTCACTGCCAGTGAGTCACGGCGTTTGTTTGGTTCTGAGGTGGGCTCAGTGGCACTGACCCGTCTGTCAGAACATTGTGGTCAGGTGGTATTTGCCATCGCCAGCCAGGATCCGGCCCATTTTCATCCCGAGATGGACAACTTGCTGCTGGATCAGCTGCGGCGGATTCTGGACCATCTGCTGCCAAGGTTGTAACCATGGCTGACCAAGCCGATTGGCTGGCACGTTTTACCCGTTATCTCGCCACCGAGCGGCAACTGTCGCCCATGACGGTACGTAATTATCGCTTTGAACTGGAGCGCGCCGATGCGCTGCTGGGGCAACGAAGCTGGCAGGAGTTGAGTCGCCAGGACCTCAGTGGTCTGATGGCGCGGCTGCATCGCCAGGGGTTGTCGCCGCGTTCCTTGTCGCTCACCGCGTCGGCGCTGAAGCAGTATGGGCATTTTTTATTGAAAGAAGGCCTGATAGACACCAACCCGGCCGCTACCCTGAGTGCGCCGAAACAGCCCAAAACCTTGCCGAAAAACCTCGACCCTGACTCGGTCAATCACCTGCTGGACATTCCCCCTGAAGATGGTCTTGCCCTGCGTGACAGAGCCATCATGGAGCTCTTTTACTCCTGTGGCCTGCGTCTGGCCGAACTCGCCGCTCTGGATATGAAGGACCTCGATCGCGAGAGCCGGGAAGTGCGGGTGATAGGTAAAGGCAGCAAGGAGCGGATTTTGCCTGTGGGCAGCGTGGCCCTGAGTGCCATTGCCGACTGGCTGAAGGTAAGGGCACAGATGCCTTGCCAGGACGATGCACTCTTTGTCTCTACCCGGGGCAGCAGGCTTTCCCATCGCAGCATTCAGGCGCGTATGGAAAAATGGGCGCAAATACAGGGGCTCAGCGTTGGGGTGCATCCACACAAACTCAGGCATTCCTTTGCGACACACATGCTGGAGTCCAGTGGCGATCTGCGGGCCGTGCAGGAATTGTTGGGGCACGCCAACCTCGCGACTACCCAAATCTACACCAGCCTCGATTTTCAGCATCTGGCCAAGGTGTACGATGGTGCTCACCCCAGAGCCCGTAAAAAGGGGGACTGATGCAGATATTCCGTCGTCTGAAGCCCATTGCCGCCATCAGTTTTGATCTGGACGATACCCTGTACGACAACCGGCCCGTGATCATGGCGGCGGAGCTTGCACAGCAGATGTATCTGGCCCGCCATTATCCTGTGACCAAAGCCTGGGGACGGGACGAATGGCGTCATCACAAGCTCAGGGTTTTGGCTCATCATCCCATGCTGGCCCACGACCCAACAGCACTGAGACTTCTGACCCTGCATTCAGGTCTGCTCTATTTCGGCTTGCCTGAAGCAGAAGCCACAATGGCCGCCCGCGCCGTTATGGATGAATTTATCAGGGCCCGTAGCCATTTTCGGGTACCAGAAAGCTCGTTGCAGCTGCTGGCAAAACTCGGGCAAAAATACCCGCTGATAGGGCTTACCAATGGCAATGTTGACCCGGTGCGTATAGGTCTGGGAGACCGGCTGGCGTTTGTGCTCGCCGCAGGCAGTGGTGTGCGTATGAAGCCTGTGGACGATTTGTTCCGGATGGGCTGCAATCGCCTTGGCATAGCGTCTGAGCAGCTGCTCCATGTAGGGGACAGCCACAGCGCCGACGTGGTGGGCGCACTCAAGGCCGGGTGCCAGGCGGTGCTGCTCAATCCTGCCCATGGGGGATTAGAACCCGGCCCCCTCGCTTCGCCATTGCCTCACCTGCAAATTCAGCGGCTCGACGCCTTGCTGGCACTGCTGTGACTCGCTGGGCATCCAAGCATCCAGATACAAATCCAATCTGAATTTATCATTTCCTTAACATCGCTGACCTGTTAGCCTATAACTTCCTCAAAGGAAAGGGGAAAGTATATGTTCAGGCCAAAAGTCATTTTTTCATTGGTAATTGTCATCTTAACCATGGTGGCATGGCCTGCTGCTGCCCAAGATATTTACGCCAACGAAGGATTTTTGTCTGGTGTGATCCATCCCTTCCTCGGTCTCGATCATCTGTTAACCATTTTTGCTGCCAGCCTCATAGGCATGCAGCTGGGCGGAAAGGCGCAGGTGTCTGTGCCACTTGCCTTTTTACTGTTTTTTATCTTTGGTGACATCATTGGTTTACTGCGGGTGCCCATGCCCTGGGTTGAGCCGGGCATAGCGCTGTCGGGGATCCTTTTGGGCTTGGCTTTGCTGATGGGGCGCGAAGTACCTTTATCCTTTGCCCAGGCCTTGGTGGGGATTTTTGCCCTGTTCCATGGTCACGCCCATGGCGCTGAAATTCCCATGGGGGCCAATCCCGTGTGGTACACCCTGGGGATCAGTATGGGTACGGTGGCGATTATGTTGTTTGGGGGCGCCGTAGCCTGGTATCTGAGCCTGATAGAAACGCCCAAACCCTTGCTGCGTGGGCTTGGAGGGATCATCACCTCCCTCGGGCTGTTGCTGTGGTTGTTTTAAGGCCGATTGTTTGTTGACGCCTATTGTTCCGGCGGGCACAGGCGGCGCTGCTTTTTCAGCAGTTGGCTGACCTGACGCCGACTGGCGCGCATATCCGACGAATCCACCCTGAAAAAGGTACCCGTGTAGGGATCCGGTCCGAGGAAGACGGGTTTTTGATGGGCTGTGGCCTCGGGCACATGCAGGCGAATAAGTTTTTTGCCTGCAAGTTCAATAATTTGAACGTCAGTCGGTGACAGCACATTACATGACACCCGGCGTGGGTCTTTCAGAATGCGCCAGATGTCCTCCAGCATGGGCAGTGGATTGGCTATGCCCTCGATAGTGAAGTCGCCCTGGGACTCCCGCACCCCCAAAATAATCTCGCCGCCAAGGGTGTTGGCGAAGGCGCTGTAGCTCTCCCACATGCCTTCAGGCAGCTGCCCCTGGCCATCGCGGCCCGCAGCGAGCTTAAATTCCACCTGTACCGACTCACGCAGATGCTGAATGTCATCGAGGGCAAATTGGGTCATGGGCTGTCCTTGAACTGCACTTTTCCCTGATATAACACGGGTTTTATCCAATGGCCAGTGACCCTCAGCTCCGTCCCGGCTTCACCGGCTTAAAACATTCCTTATCGAGACCGTACTTTTTCATCCTCAAATACAATTTCTTACGGGGCACGTTGAGGTAGTCTGCGGCCTCCGACACCCGGCCAGAGAACAGAAACAGCGCATCTTCTATCAGGCGCTTTTCATAGTCGTCCACCAGTTCATCCAATGGGCCTTTTACAGAGGGCGCCGCCGCAATTCGCTGCACATTGGCCAGTTTGACTATACCCACCGCATAGAGCTCGGCCACGTTGCGAAGCTCCCGCACGTTGCCCGGCCAGCTGTGCTGCTTGAGGTTGTCCAGGTAGCGATTTTCAACAGCGGGCATCTTACGGGACAGGCGGCGGCAGCTTTCTTTCAAAAAGGCCATAAACAGCGGCACTATATCGCTTGGTCGCTCGCACAGCGCTGGCAGCCGCAGCCTGACCTGGGAGAAATAATAAAAGCATTCGGGAGTGAGGGTTTGCTCCTGTACCAGGGTTTCGGGCTGACTTTCCAGAATGGCGATGGTGCGTACATCCTTGTTGCCCCTGCGTTCCTGATCCAGCAGAAAGCTTGCCAGCCAGCGCTGGCTGTCGGTGGGCAGATGCTCAAGCTCCCTCAGGATAAGGGTGCCGCCACGGCTCGCGTCCACCGCCTGTTGCAGTTTCTCCGGACTTTCCACCAGAGCGCATTCCAGCTGTTGCAGCGGGCCATCGCAACGTGGGCCGAGTTTATGCAGCAAGGCTGCCAGGGTATTGCGGCCAACCCCACGGGGGCCTTCCAGCATCACGTCTCTGTCGGTTAAGGCGAGTTGCCCCAGCTGTTCCCGCAGATCGTTGATTTGCGCGCTGCTACCAAGGAGTTGACCGGCCAGTGAGTCCTGAATGTTCTGCCGCTGGCCAATCAATTGATGGCGCTGGGTGGCGGCCTTTTTGACCAGGCCAAGAAAGGTCGGTGGGTCGAGGGGCTTTTCGATAAAGTCGGCGGCGCCCTGTTTTACGGCCTTCACCGCCAGTGGAATATCGGCGTGCCCTGTAATCATGATGACAGGGATCTGTGGGTCGATATGGTGCACGGCTGCCAGTAAATCCAGCCCATGCATGGCGGGCATATAGATGTCGCTCACGACCACACCGTCCCAGTCGCGACTTAATACTTCCAGTGCCTTCTGCGGTGAATTGGTTGCCCGCACCTGGTAGCCGGATAAGTTAAACAACTGGCGGCAGGCGTCCAGTACGTCTTCATCGTCGTCGATAAGCAGCAGATTAGGCTTGGGTTTAAGTAGATGGGACATTTGGAAACTCCAACAGCATCAGGGTATTGCCTTCCATAGTGCAGGCAAGACGGATATCGCCTTCCTGGCGCTCCATCAGGGTTCGGCAAATCGACAGCCCGAGGCCCAGCCCCACTTCTTTGGTGGTGACAAAAGGCGAAAACAGCTTTTGCAGCACGGCCTCGGGGAAACCCTGGCCACTGTCCTGCATCGCAATCAGGGTGCTGCCGGGCTGCGGCAGCTGTTCTATCAGGATGTATCTTTGCTCGCAGCTTGCAATGGCATCGAGAGCATTGACCAAGAGGTTAATCAGCACCTGTTCTATCTCCACCGGATCGCCAATCACACAGAGGTTGTTATCCAGGTGGCTCTCTACCCGCACGTTCTCACGTTTTATCCGGGGGGCGAGCAGCAGCAGGGCATTATCAGCTATGGTGCCCAGTGAAACGGCTTCCCTTACCCGGGTTTGCGGGCTCTTGCGGGCAAATTCCTTCAAGGCGCCCACAATACGGTGCATTCGCTGACTGAGCTGGCCGATGCGTTCAAGATTATCGGTAAGCAGGGAAGTATCGCCCTGCTCCGCGGCGATACGGCTGGTGTAAAGGAAGGTGGAAATGGCCGAAAGCGGCTGATTGAGCTCATGGGCCATGCTGGTCATGGCCTGGCCCAGCACCGCCATTTTGGCGGCCTGAATGAGTTCATCCTGGGCCCGCAGCAGGTCGTTCTGGGCCTGGGTGCGGCGCTCAACTTCCTGTTCAAGCTGCTGATTCTTGTCTTTCAGATCCCGGGTGCGCTCGGCAACCCGCTCAGACAGCTCGCGGGTATTCAGCTCCTGACGTGTCATGTCGGTGATGGTGATAATGGTCTTAAGCTCACCCGCCTGCTCATAGCGGCGAAAATCGAAGTGCCAGAAGGCCCGCTGATCATCGTCGCCCAGCTCCAGCAGGCAATGGCTCTGACCGAGCCCCTGTAAGCTACTGCCGGGGGCAAACTGATCTGCCAGTTGCTGGGCTGCCGCAGGGGGAAAGGCCTGCCACAGCAACGATTGCTCAGGTTCATTTCCCAGGGGTAACAGCTCTCTGGCAGTGGGATTGACCGATTCTATGGTGCCGTCCATCAGGCAGGTTATGAGACAGGCCTGGGTGTTGTTAATCAGGTTGAGTGCATTGGTTTTGTCCATCAGTTGCCGCTGGGCGCGAAACTGCAGCAACTGCTCGCCAAGGCGGCCAATTTCATCGCTGCCACGCACGCTAAGAGGGCTCGACAGGTCGTTGCTGCACACCTTGGCCAAATCCTCGCTGAGCAGATTCAGGCGCCCAATGAGGCGCCGTGAAATCAGGCCGGTCAGTACAAAGGTGCTCAGAATAAGTGCACCTGTGAGGATAAGCAGCAGCCAGGCTTTGCCCTGGCTTACCTGGCGGTTGGTGGCTTGCACCAATGACTCCAGATTGGTGTTGGCCTGGGCCACGGCGGTCACCACCTGGGCATGATAGGGCTGGATAAGCTCATTGATTTTGGGTTGCAGCGCTTTGATTTGGCGCTGATTTTCCACGTCTTCGCCAAGCAGCCGATGTAGGGCACCACCGGGTTTCACCAGCTCAACCAGTTCCTGCAATATCTGGCGGTGGCTCACAGTCGATGGATAGGCTGCAAGCTGGGTGGTGAGCAGTTTCAGCTCATCGATTTGAAAACCAATAAACGAGAAGGCGTGCTCCAGCTCCCTTTGATGGCGCTGGTTGATAATCTCGGCGCTGAGCTGATGAATTTCGTTTTCTTTCAGGGCGATATTTTGCAGTGCCGAAAATTCCTGCAGCACTGAATTGATGGTGTTGGCCGAGGTGCGGTTGCCAAGCTGGGCGCTTAGGTGCCAGGCCACCTCCTGCAGCAGCGGCGTCATTTCATCGGTTAAATCCTGATGCAGTCGCGCCAGCTGTTTTTGCTGCGACGAAAGATGCTGTGCCAGGGTGAGTTGATGGCGCAGCAGCTGATTCTGGTTATGGATTAATGTCTCAAGCTCGGCGAAACGGGCCTGTTGCAGTGCCCGCTCATCGTCGCTGTGCAGGTTAACAAGGTAAGCATTCTCAAGCTCACCCATGGCCTCGGATACCTGCCGCTCGAGGGTAAGCAGGGTGATTTCGTCCTCGGCGCCGGGCAGTTGTCCCAACAGCTGCAACAGCCTGTTGCTGGCGCGCTCAAGCTTGTAGGTGGCATTAATCGTGGGCACGCTTTCACTGATGATGCTGCTGACACGGGCACTGAGCCTATCCCACATCAGCAGGCTGGTGAGGCCGACCAACAGTGTCAGCCCCAGCATGGCCGAAAAGGCAATAAAGAGTCGCCTGCCCAGGGGCGAGTGGGACTTGGACATCAGGGGTACTCCAGGGTGCGAACCAGGGCCATGGCCTGCTCCAGTTGCTGTGCCACCTGCATGCGCCAATCCTGCATGGTGCGCTCCATTTGCGCCGAGGGTTGCTGCTCGTAGTCGGCGAACACCGCCTGCAAATCGGGGGACATGGCTTCTGCCTCGCTGATGGGCACCTGGCTTGCCAGGGTCATTGCCCGGTGCAGTACCTCATGGTTTTTCGGGGTGTCTTTCATGGCACCCTGGGCCTTGATAATGGCAAGCCAGGTGTAGCGAAGCTTGGGCAGCTGCTGGGCGATGGCCTGCTCAAACAACGCCTTAATCACGTTGTTGCGTAAAAACAGCTGCTGCTTTTCGATAACAAAGGCAGTGCTGTTGGCGAGCTTGTCATCGTTTAAGGGCGTTTTGGCAAATTCAGGCTCGGTGAGAATCGCCTGCCCCTCGGGTGACAGCAAAAAGCTTAAAAACTGCCGGGCTTTGGTGGCGTGTTCGGCCTTGGCAGTGAGGCCGCAGTAGGTGGGCAGAATCACGGTATCGGGTAAATAGCTAAAGCCCACATAATCAAAATGACTGCGGGCCACACTGGCGTAGTTATCTATCACGGGCCCTGCGCCCACCAGACCGCGGCTGATGGCATCGCTGACCCCGAAGCTGCGGGCAGACAGTGAGGCGAGATTGCCACCTATGCGCATCAAAAGTCCCCACCCTGCGCTCCACCCTTCTGATTGCAATATGTTTTCTACCATCATATGGGTGGTGCCGGAATGGCTGGGGGAACTCATCATCACATGGCCGTTAAACCCGGGCTGGGCCAGGTCCTGCCAGCTCCTGGGCTGAGGAAGCCCGTGTTTGTTCAGGTAGTCACGGTTGAACATCAGCCCAATGCCCGAGTAGGCCACCGGCAGCACATAGTCGGAAGCCGGCAGGCTGTGGCGTTTCAGCCAGGCAGGGGCTGCGGGCAGCTCCCCTAAGGGGGCCAACAGCCTTTGTTGATGCAGGGTTTGAAACAGCGTCGGCGAGGATGACACCACCAGATCGATGCGGGGTTGATTCTCGTCTGTCAGCAGCCGGATGGCAGGCAGGGTGCGTCGGTAAATCACCCGCACCTCGCACTGCTCTTTGGCAGAGAATTTGTCCACCAATCCTTTAAAGGGCAGCTCAGAGAAAGAGGTGAGGATCACCAGGCAATTGTCTTTCGCCTGGCCGGTATTCGGCCAGCCAAGCCAGAGCATCAAGAGTAGGGCGAGCAGGGATTTTTGTGTCATGGCTCAAAACTTTTTAATTAATTTTTAACGTTTTTTACAACCCGCTGAGTCGGTTATGACTCAAGGTTGGCCTATTTTCCAACAATCTGTCTTCAAGGGTGAGTGTAGCCATTCCAATTTTGACCCGGAAATTCTGCCTTTTGAGTTAATTCTGACTCAGTTTGCTGCTTTTGTGCCCGGTAATTGTGCCTGAAAAGATGCTGGCGAGTCGGGAGCCGGATCCCGGCGAACGAGCAACTTAAACGTGGGAGGAAGGCAGATGCTGGACTTTTTCAAAACGCGGCCGGATCAGCCCCTGATTGAAGGGACACCGGAAAAAATCCGCTCTATTTATAAGAAATATCAATGGCAGGTGTTCTTGGGACTGGTGCTGGGTTATGCCATGTTCTACGTCGCCCGCATGAGTTTGAACGTCGCAAAAAAACCTATGCTGGATGCCGGCATTGTGACCCTGGATGAACTGGGGATCATAGGCTCGGCATTCTTCTTAACCTATGCCGTGGGTAAGTTCTCCAACGGCTTCCTGTCGGACTATGCCAACATCGGCCGCTTTATGTCGGTGTCGCTGGGTCTGTCGGCCATCACCTGTTTGCTGATGGGGATGAACACCGCCACCTTCTTCTTCATCCTCTTGTGGGCGATGAATGGCTGGTTCCAGTCGGTGGGCAGTGCGCCTTCGTGCGTGTCGATATTCCAGTGGTTCTCGCCGAAACAGCGGGGCTCTGTGTACTCCATCTGGGGTGGCTCGCGCAACATCGGTGAAGGTATCACCTGGATCCTGACCGCCACCGTAGTGAGCTTCTTCGGCTGGAGAGCAGGCTTCGTTGGTGCCGGTATTGCCACCTTTGCCGCCGCCATCGCCATGTACTTTGTGCTCAAAGACAGACCGCAAACCTATGGTCTGCCAGAGCCAGCCGTGGCCTATGGCGAAGATGCCGAGATCAAAAAGAAGGTCGATCCCAAGGAAATCCGCCGCGCCCAGCTGTTTATCCTTAAGCAGCCTACCGTGTGGCTCATCGCCCTTGCCTGTGCGGCCATGTATATCTCCCGCTATGCCATGAGCTCCTGGGCCGTGTTGTACCTGCAGGAGTCCAAGGGCTACAGCCTGATTGATGCGGGCTTTGCCATGTCGGCTTACCCCATCGCCGGTTTCGCCGGGGCCATTCTGGCCGGGATCATTTCTGACAAGCTGTTTAACGCCAACCGCCATATCCCAACCCTGCTGTACGGTCTGGCCAACATTGCCGGTCTGTGCCTGATGTTCTGGGGCCCACAGAGCCGGGTAGTGGATGCCGTTGCCCTGGGTCTGATTGGTTACGCCATCGGTGGTCTGGTGGTGTTCCTGGCTGGTCTCACCGCCTGTGACCTGATGCCCAAGACAGCCGTTGGCGCGGTGAAAGGCTTTATCGGCCTGTGTTCCTACATCGCCGCCTCTGCCCAGGAAATCGTGTCTGCCTCGCTTATCAAAATTAACGAAGTAGACGGTGTGAAGCACTACGACTTTGCCACCGCCCAGTACTTCTGGCTGGCCGCCGCTGTGGTGTCCATGTTACTCGCCTTGAGCGTGTGGAATGCCAAGAAGGTAGTGGATTACTGATAACGGCCGGGCCACCTGCGGGTGGCCCGAAGCAAACCAATCGCGTAAGGAATTTCATTATGAACAAAGCACTTATTGCACTGGCACTGCTGGCTCCCGGCAGCGCCGCACTGGCCGCCGATGCAGACTTTTATGGCCGTATCAACCTGTCGGTAACCGACTCGGACCTCGGCGTGGCCGCCCAAAATGGCAAGGCTGGTACCGTGCTGGAAAACAACTCCTCCCGTATCGGGGTAAAAGGCAGCGAAGCCATAGGCGAAGGGCTGGAGGTGTTTTACAAGCTGGAGTTTGGGGTGGACAACTTTGATAACTCAGGCAAAACCTTCAAAGCCCGTAACACCTACATAGGGGTGAAAACCGACTTCGGTGCCCTGACCTTTGGCCGCAACGACAGCGTATTCAAAACCGCCGAAGGCAAGGTAGATATCTTCGGCACCAGCAACTCGGATATCGACCGGCTGTTGCCGGGGCAGGGCCGCTTTGGTGACAGCCTCACCTATCAGTCCCCCAAGTTGGCAGGGCTGGTACAGGTTAA
This sequence comes from Shewanella sp. FJAT-52076, assembly GCF_019457455.1. Classification (NCBI taxonomy): domain Bacteria; kingdom Pseudomonadati; phylum Pseudomonadota; class Gammaproteobacteria; order Alteromonadales; family Shewanellaceae; genus Shewanella; species Shewanella sp. FJAT-52076. The sequence goes on along the minus strand of NZ_CP080415.1, from coordinate 3,804,896 downwards.
CGGCACTTATCTTTTGAGCGACAACTATGGCACCGATGAGGCGGCCTACGCGGTTTCGGCCACTGCCGGTGACGCTTCCCTCAAGAAGCAGCCCTGGTATCTGGCACTTGCTTACAACAGCGGTATCGACAATATCGATGCCAGCCGTGCTGTAACCCAGGTGAAGCTGGGCGAATGGGCGCTGGGCGGTATTTTCCAGCAGAGCGAGCATCAGGACCCAGCGTTTGCCGCCCTCGATGGCAACAGCTGGTTTGTGAACCTCGCCTGGGATCTGGGTAAGACCCGGCTCAAGCTGGAGTATGGCCAGGACGATGCCGGTCTTGGCAAGTATGTGTCGCGCTTTATCAAGTCGCAAACCGACGGCAAGCTCAGCGATGTCAGCGAGGTGGATTTGAGTCAGCTCAGCGTCGGCGCCAACTACAAGCTTGCCAAGAGCACCCAGCTCTATGGTCATTACACCCGCTTCGATGGCGACCTGCTGCTTGGCGGCGTGAATGTCTCCCTCGATGACGACCTTTTCACCCTGGGGGTTCGCTACGACTTTTAACCCCTGATTGTTTCCACTGTAACAGCTATCTCAAGCGGGCATTGGCTCGTGATTGCTCCTTCACCCTGGGCAATGGTCGTCGGGCGCCTCTTCACCGACGGCCACTTTTTAACTCGCTTTCTGTTTGGTCTGGGCTGATTTCAGGCCTCTGCCGTGACAAGCCCCGCCGCTTTGGTTAAGGTTGGCGAACTCTTCATACATTTGCGCCGACATGCCACTCCCCGAATTACCCAACATCCGCATCGGTATGGCCATGTGGTCCCACCCCGGTTGGAAAACCCTGTTTCCCGGTATGGATGCCGAAGCGCGGCTGGCCGCTTACGGCCGGGTATTTGGCACAGTGGAAGGCAACACCAGCTTTTATGCCCTGCCATCGGCGCAGCAGGTGAACATTTGGCAAAGGGCCACGCCGGAAGATTTTCGTTTTACCTTCAAACTGCCAAGACGCATCACCCACGAGCTTTCACTGCGGGATTGCCGTGAGGAAGTGTTGCAGTTTTTTCAGCTGTTTGAGCCCTTGATGGCCAAAACCGGCGTGTGGAAAATCCAGTTGCCAGCCCGTTTCGGCCCAGAATCTTTACCTGTGCTGACACAGTTTCTGTCATTGCTGCCCGAGGGGGTTGGTCTGGGCGTTGAGGTGCGCCACAGGGCGTTTTTCGCCAAGGGCGAGGCCGAGCGCGACTTCAATCGCCTGCTGATGGACAAGGGTATCAATCGCATCATCATGGATACCCGGCCCGTATTCGCCCTGCCAGCCATCAACGAGGCGATAACCGATGCCCACCAGAAAAAACCGCGGGTGCCTGTGCATCCCCTTGCCACGGGGGCCAACCCGGTGGTGCGCTTTATCGCCCAGCCCCATACCCCTGCCGCATGGGGGCCGGGTGGCAAGCCTGCCGACCTTGACTGCGCAAACAATCAGGCCTTCTTTGCCCCCTGGCTAGGCAAACTCGCCGACTGGTTGGCCGAAGGTCGCTCCCCCTATCTTTTTATTCATACTCCGGACAACAGTGATGCCCCACTGCTTGCCAGCGAACTGGTGGCACAACTTGCCGCGCATCTGCAGGCCTTACACCCCGGGCTGACCTTGCCCTCGGTGATGCTGGAGAGTACCGAATCTGACGGTGGCCAATTTGGCCTGGGACTCCAGTAATAAAGTCCAGCCTGACCGTGTTTCCTGCTTTATTTTTGTTACAGGGCTCAACAGGTTGGACCGTAAGAGCTCTGACCCGGACCGTCGGGGAACTCAGTGTTTCTGGGGGTAATAATGAAAAAGATCATCATCATGGCTATGGCAATGGGCGCACTGTCTGCCTGCACCATCAAGCAGCATGTCGATCCCATCAATCTCGATACACAGGCCGCTATCTGCATTGTGGAAAATCCGGATGTGCGGGAAGGATTTTTGCTGGAAATGGAAAAGGTGCTGCGGGAGAAGCAAATCAATTATTGGGTGGTAAAAGAGCTGGACGCACGGGATGGCTGCGAATGGACGGCCACCTACACGGCCAGCTGGGCATGGGACCTGGCACTGTATCTGGTTTACGCCGAAATCAAAGTCTTCCATGAGGGCAAATTGGATGGTGAGGCCATCTATGATGCCCGCATGGGTGGCGCCAATATGGGTAAGTTTATCGACGCCGAACCTAAAATCCGCGAACTGGTTGAGCAGCTTCTTGCCCGGAAGCAGTCAGCCGTTACCTTGGTCGCCCCAAGACAAGTGGCGCCCTGAGGTAGCTGTTCAGCTTGTGAAGCTCACCCCTGGGTGAGCTTCAGTGTTTTTGGAAACAGCACATTATTTTCCAGATGAATATGGCGGTGCAGATCCGCTTCAAACTCAGCCAAGGTGTGGTAGCAAATGCGCCATGTGGTACAGGCATGGGGTGGCGGAGTGAAATCCCCGGTTAGCTCCCGCAGTTTTTTCAATACATTGCCCGCGTCTTCATGTTCATACTCCATGGCCCTGACCGGATTGCCAATATGACCGAAACAGCCATTGACCTGTTCACCGGCGGCGAGGGCGCGAATGGCGGGGAAGAGGATTTGTTCTTCTTTGAGCAGATGGGGCATCAGGTCGTCCACCAGGGCCCTTATCCAACCAGCCAAGGGTTTGATTTCGCCGTGGGTTTCACCGTGGGCACGCACCATTTTGGCGGCATACTCCAGCAGCAAGGGCGCCTTTTCCCTCACATAGGTGTGATGGGTTGATTCAATATAATCAATGAGTTCGGGCAGGGGCAGTTTGTCCAGTTGGTCATCGGCAGCGCCAGAGGCCGCGTTTAGTAACAGTGCCTGCATCACCTCGGAAGGGTCAGCCTCGGCCCTGTCGCAGGCTTCTTTCAGTGGGCGGCCGCCGCCACAGCAAAAGTCGATGCCAAAGCGGGAAAACACATGGGCACGCCTGTAGTCCTGCGCCACCAATTCGCCAACCGAACATTCGAGTAAAGCCTGTGAATACATAATGCGCTCCTTTAGCTGCAATCTGCATGCATGTTAAGAACGCACACTGACGGCGGCAATATAAGCTTGAGTATTTTGCTGGGTTAATCACAGCATCGGGGCCAATTTATGCCTAAAGGAGTAGCGTTGGAGCGGTTCAGGGACTCTCGGAATACGATTCCAGCGCCAGAAAGCGAAGTGAGAGCGCTAGAAAGGAAGACAGAGAGTGTGTGAGTGAGTGTGCGTGAGTGAGTATGCGCGACTGTGCGCGACTGTAACCGAGCCTGGCAGGGCGCTGCGGATGACCTCTCAGGTTCGCCGGGCCCCTGTCGGCCAGCGTGTAGCCGCACAGGGGAATCACCCGGTGGAGACCTTGTCGATTGTTGCAGCCGGCTTAGCGTGAAGACACCTGGATATAGACAATCTCGTCGCTGTTTGGGCTTGCAGCAGCAGAGAGATCTTTAATGGTGACGTTTTCTATTACCCGGTTTTGCTCCCTCGAATGGGACGCCAGGTAGTCATACGCCTTGTCGGCGCCATAGCTGTAGGCAAACTGGGCAATGCTCTTGTCGTTGCAGCGAATACTATTGGCATGGTAGCGGGCGCTGGAATTGGACTCAGCTATTTGCATCCGCAGCTTGGTCAGCTTATTGCTGCCTGCGGCGACGCACATCAGGGTTTCAGGGCTGTTGTCGGCGGCGATAAAGCGGTATTCGGTGGCGCCTGCTGTGGCGGTTAATCCCAGCAGTAATGCAGGTATCAATATGATGCGAGCTTTCATAGTCTGTTCCTTCAATGATGACCTATCAAGTTCCTGGCCTTGTGGAGGGCGCAGTAGGGCTTGCCGGTGAGTGCCAGCCCAGAGCGGCGTCCCATGGCAAATTCACTGTAGGAACTTCCGCCGGGAAAAGCTGTAAGCACATGTAGGAGACTTGTATCCGGATGGAAATTCTGTATGGCTGAATGTCGCTGAGTAAGCAGATGTGTCTGATAATGTCGTTGGAAACAGATTTAACATCTGCCTGGGGCTCGGCCATGCCCGGCACCTGTGGATTGGGCGTCAGTCTGTCAATGGTTCCTGGCCAGCGGGAACCGGCCCGGGCTGTGGCAGGGTTAAATCGACCCTGCGCCACTTCAGGGCCTGATTATCTGGGTCGTTGGCCTCGAGCCAGGCCTTGGTCTGGTCGCACAGCAGCGCACGTTCGGCATGGAAAAACGCAAGCCCCTGCAAGTCGTCCCTGTTGGTGTCGGTCAGGCGCCACCTCAGCATCTGCCAGGTGGTTTGGCCCCATTGGGGATGAAGGCTGGTGTAGGGGGCAAGATCGCCCGTGAGGGTTGCCATCCAGTTGCCGGCGCGGGTGTACAGCTTAAGCTCGCAGCTCTTGGGTGAGAATCGCCACTGGCCGCTGCGGGACTTTTTCTCCTGATAATCAAACGGCGAGGCAGGGTAAGCATCGGGGGCAGTATTATCGCCCATTTCCGTGGCCAACCTGGGTGAGTATTCCTGGGTTAGGTAAAAGCGCCTGTCGCTGGGCACTTCTGAGGTCACGCCGCCGGTCACCGGAAACTCCATGGACAACATCAGTTGCCAGCGGTTGGGCAGGGTGGGGGTGTATAAGCTGGCCACAACACTGACCTTGGCCGAAACAAAGCGATCGCTTATCTCGGGATAATGATTGTCGTTGGGGGCAAAGCGATAACCGCAGCCTCCAAGACCCAGTGCAAGCAGTCCGGTGGCACCCAAGGAGACGGCGCTGATCGTGCTCAAAAGCGGGCGGTGGCTAAAAGCGGTCAAAAACGGCCTGGCAGCTCGGAACATTGAAACATCCTTATTCAATGGATTGGCGGGCATGTGTATTATGCCCGCCGGTATGCGCCGCTTATCTTATTGAATAATAGAGGTGAATACCAACCTATGGTCCGGGCATTGTGACCAGGGTATCGGCTGAATGCCCTGCTGCCGGATTAGAAGCGATAAGTTGCAGTTAACTCCAGTGAGCGACCGGCCCCCGCCAACTGGGCAAATCCTTCGTCCTTGTTGTTGCGGTAGTCGGCCACGCTGACGCCACCCAAAGGTAGCTGATAGTAGTGGTCGAGGAGGTTATTCAGCGCCAGTGTTAAGGTCAGTGACTGCCAACTCACGCGACTTTCCAGGTTCAGCAGCGAATAGCTGTTGGTGGTATTTTCCAGGCGGCGGCTGTCTACCTCGTCCTTGGTGGCCACCCACTGCCATGCGAGTGCTGTTTGCCAGTCACCCAGACGATGGGCCAGCGCCAGGCGGGTTTCCAGGGGCTTGATTTGGTACAAGGGCTCACTGCCGTCTTTGCGCTCACCCCTCAGGGCAGTGGCTTCGGCCTCGATGCTCCAGCGGCCGCTCTGGCCTTCACTCAGCCGGTAGTCGGCGCTCAGGTTGGCACCATACAACCTGGCATCCAGATTGGTGAACTGCAGCAGGTTACGGCTGCCATCGGCGCCGCCACGGGTGAAGCTGCCAATCACCTCCACATCGATATAGTCCTGAATGTCGCTGTACCAGGTGGAGGCACCGAATTGCATATCCTCCCCGGCATAGCTGTAGGCCAGGCTCAGGGTGTGGGCGGTTTCGGGGCGCAGATTGATTTCGCCCACATAGCCATTGCCATCACCAAACCAGCCCACCATGGTGCTGGCCATTACGCCCCGGCCCCAGCTGTAGCGCTCGTAGAGGTTGGGCGCACGGTTTTTCCGGGCCAGCCCCAGCTCCAGTTGCCAGTTTTCACCACCCTGATAACGGGCCAGCACTGTGGCATCGAGCAGCGCATCCGACTGCTTGCGGTAGCTGCTGTTAAAGGCGGATGCCGCCGCGGCATCGGCATTGGGCATGCCCATTACCGGCATCTGGTTGTAGGGCTGCACTTCACCCGTATTGGTGGTCACATATTCAAATCGTACGCCGGATGATAACCACCAACGGGGGCTGAGGTTATGCTGCCACTCGCCATAGAGGGCGGCGCGGCGCCGTTGACCATCGTGAATGTTCACATAATCCATGGGACCCATCATCATGGAGCCGGGCACCGCAGGCCAGGTATCGTCGAGGCGCTGGTTAAAAAACTCATGGCCCCAGAGCCAAACATCGCCGTCACTCTCCGGCAGGCGCCAGGCCAGTTGATAACTGTAGTCGCTGCCTTCGGTTTCCATGGGCATCTTGCCCGGCTTCTCATCGGTGAAAAAGCCCATCTTGTGCTGCACCAGATGCCAGTTGAGCTGGGCACTGAACTCGCCCTCGTTGGCCAGCCTGCGGTCGTAATTCAGCTGTGCCCCATAGCCCTTGTTATCAGTCATATCCATGTATTGGTTGGCAAAGCCTTCGAAGGGGATGTACTGATGGGTCAGCTTGAGCGACAGGGTTTGGCCTTCATCCTGCCAGGCCGCGAGCCAGCTGTGGTTTTGGGCGCGGAACAGGGTATCAGTGACCTTGTTGCCATGGCCGTCCCGGTAGCTTTTGGCATCTTCAAAGGCGCCGCGGTACTCGAAGCTCAGGTGTTTGCTGCTCGCCGAGGCGCTGGCACCATAGGTTTGGCTGTGACTGACACTGCGCCATCCGGCCGACAGCGAGCCCTGATCCCATTGCAGCGACTCAGACTGGCCAAAGCGGGGCACCAGGCTGCTGACCTTAATCACACCGGCAATATTGTCGCCCCCCAGGCTCACCGGTGACACGCCCGCCACCACGCTGACACTGCGGATTTGACTGGCCGACACATACGACAGGGGCGGGTTCATCTGGTTGGCGCAGGCCGCCGACACCTCGGCACCATCTACCAGGATCTTGATGCGATCGCCCATCATGCCATTCAATACCGGCAGCGCGGCCATGCCGCCGGCGGCAGAAAAGTCCACCCCCTGCTTACCAAGGAGACGCTCGGCGCTGCCGAGTTGCTGATGGTCTCCGGGCCTTTGGCCTTCGACCTCGAGGTGTTCGATATCGGATAAGGGGGCCTGAGTCGCCAGGGAAATAGCGGGGAATGCGCCCAGGGTGACGGACAGAGCGATAAAGAGTTTATTTTTAAGAAACAAAGCATTGTGCATTGAGTAGGCCTCGCTGTTGCTGTTGTTTTGGCATGGGCTAAAAGCGCGGCCATTATAGGCGGCAACCTTTGTGACCAAGGTGTGGCAAATTGTCGCAGTAACAGTGAAGGCTGAATTAGCAGGCCGATGTTGGCGGGTGGCCACCCAGAAGCATAAGGCCGCAAAATAGAGGCCATAAAAAAGCCCGACGCCTTATGGGCAGCCGGGCTGGGAACAAAGGGCTAAGCCCTGGGCTTATTTTTCGCTGACCTGATACAGGGTCACGCTGCCGCTGACTTCATTACCCACCACCAACAGCGGCTGGCCACTTGGACTGTCGTCGGCGCTGATGAACTTGATGCTCTCGGGGCCTAAATCACCTGCATTGGGCACCTCGGTACAGTCCATGCCTTCGCTGCTGTCGCAGGGGTTGGCAAGTTCGTCATCCAGTTCAAAGCTCACATCAAAGTTGCGGTTGTTGTAGTGGGCCACAAACGCAGCCTGAAAGGGATTACTGATGTCATATACAAAGAGATCGCCCGAGCGTTCCTGGCCGATAAAGGCGTAGGTGCGGCCATTGATGGTGCCCACGTCTATGGCTTCCGGCTCGCCGCCCTTGTCGTCGGAGCGGTCGTCACCCTTGTTTTCGCTGTGGGAGCTGTTGGCATTGTTGCCAAGGACAGCGGCGGCAATGCGGCCAAAGTCGTCACCGGAGTCAAATACCTGATTGAGCTGGGCATCCCAGATGGAGAAGGAACGACCACCGTAGGCATACAGGCGCTCGACTATGCCGTCCCGGTCTTCATCCAGCAGCGCCGAGGTTACCTTGAGCCTGCCGAGGCCGTTTTTACCACCGCTGACATCATAGAGATTTTGCAGTTCGGCAGAGAGCTGCAGATTAAACTCGTCGGGGTCGACCACGTCGGCCACGCGGATATCTTCGGAGTAGGCATTCCAATCGCGGGAGTCACCCTCGTTGGCGCTGACAATAAAGGTGGCGCCATTCCAGCTGTAGGTGGCAATGGTGTCGGGTTGATACATGCCGTACACCCCGGGGGCGTGTTGCAGCTGGATAACCTCATCCTTGTTGGTAAAGTCCAGGCGGTATTGGCTCCAGTCCTTAACACCCAGCGCCTTGACCTCCACCGTCATGGCCTCGAGATCTACTATGCCGATGGCGTTGTTTTCCTGCAGCGACACCCAGGCAGTCTTACTGTCGGCGGCAACGCTGATGTACTCGGGCTCTATGTCCTGCGCCGCCGTGGTGCCATCCGGCCCGGCAAATTTCACGCCGGATGCCTTGAGCAGCGCCATGCGCTTGGCGTCGGTGTCGTAATCGGTGGCCTTGATAAGCTTGCTGGAAAAGCGCATATCGGTGCCAAAGTTGATGTGCTGCGCCATATCCGCCGGCTGGTTATTGCCGAGGGCAATCACACTGATGCTGCCTTCGGGATCGGCAAGATAATCGGTATCCGGCTCGCCTTCGTTGGCGACCAATACCCTGGTGCCATCGGGGGTAAAGGTCAGCATGTCCGGCAGGGCACCAGCGGCAACGGCCTTCACAAAGGTGGCTGAGCCATTGCTGTCGAGCTGGTAAAAGAGCACGGCGCCGGTGGCGGTTTTCACGGCGTTTTCCACCGCCAGTGCCAGCCAATCACCCTGAATGGCGAGGGAGTTGGCCACCCCAAGGGTGAGTTCGGTTTCGCTGTCGTCGGCGTTTTTCACCTTGACCGACGCCGGGAAGCTCATGGGAGTGGAGGTTAAACTGTTGTCCGAAACCGGATTTGCCACGGCGGCGGTAGGCAACCCCGCCAGACTGATAACCTCGATATGGTTGCTGGCGGCATTGATGGCAAAGACTTTGGCCGATGCCTTGTGAAACTGCACTATCTCGGCGGCAGATTTACCGTAGATGCCACTGGCAAAACGGCCCACCACCTGAATGTCGAGCTCACGCACCGCGTCCTGACCCGGTTGACCTTCCGGCCCGGAAATTCCCGGTGCGCCCGGCTCACCCTTGGCGCCATCGTCGCCATCGGTAGAGCAGCCTGCCAAGAGTGAAGCCAGCGCCAGTGCCAGCAGCGAATATCTGAGTGTCATCCTGTTTTCCCCTTTCCATCAATGTTTGTCATAAATGACAAGATGAAACCCACTTTGAATGACAGGGGGATGACACTTTGGTGGCAACTGTGTGAAACGTCAGTCGTTATTGCTATGTCCAAGCAGCCAGGCCAGTCGTGGATCGAAGTATTTGAGCTCGATTGGCCTCCCGGACAGAGTCTTGCCTGCCAGTCTGTCGTAGGGGCCTGTGTGCCGTATCTCACTCCGGGTATTAAGTCTCAGTTTTCTAATTGGGTAAGATTGCTTGATACTGTCAAGAAGGTGTCGTACGACAAATAGTTGACGCACATGGTTGACAGTATTTCATTCTGTAACTGATAGTTAACTCGCGAGGTTGCCCCACTGAGCGTGGCAGCCCGCACTTATCACTCAGGGAGAATGGCGATGAAAAGAGTTGCACTGGGAGTCGTGCTGTTAACTATGGTGAATTTACCCACGGCCATGGCCGCGGTCACCTACGACGAACATGGTGTGGGTTTTGTGGGCAAGGGGGATATTCAGTCTATTTATGATTGGAACAACAGCGACTTGCAGCAAAATGCCACGCAGTTGAGTTTTCAATTTATTGGTGCGGGTAAGGTGACCTGGCTCTGTGAATGGTGGACAGGTCCTGATAACAACCGCAAGTATCACACTGTGTCTGAGTCGGCAGATGCCGTAAGCGCCACGGTTGCCATGGATCCCCGCAAAAACAAGCAGGGGCAAATTACCGGCTTTCAACTCCTTGGCACTGAAGACAGCGACAGCGACAGCCTTGCCGTGGGTGAGTGTGGCGGTGAAGGGGCAGGAAAGCAGCTGGTGGAGGGCAGCATTCAGTACGAAGGCAGTGAAGAGCCGATGCTGCAGGTGAAGTTTGCCGATGGCGACTGGTATGACTTACCGTTGACGCTTTGATACTGATTCCATGCAGATGAGAATACCCGGCGCACGTGCCGGGTATTTTGTTTTTGACGGGGGCAGGCGCATCACTGATCCAGATCAGGGTAAATTTGCCGCAATAGGTTAGCTTGGGCTGTATCAGATTTAACTTATGCTTGCAGACCTGTGGGCAGATGCTGCAACAGAGGCGGGAAATTACAGATGCGCGATGAGACCCTGATCCGAGTGCTGAAGACCCTGATGCTGCTGGGGATCTCGTTAATTTTGCTTGGCGTTTATCTGCATAACTTTAACGACGCCGTCGAAGCTATGGGGGTGAGGGGGATAATCCTCAGCGCCCTGTGTGTGGCCATTGGTATGGCGCTCTCCCTGCCCACCAAGATGTATCTCACCTTTGTGTTTGTTCGGCGTGAGGAGCTGGCAAAACGCCTTGCCGCAGAAGGTGGGCACGGCTTTGACAAAGCACCTGTCGAAGCGGCAGACAAAGTGACAGATGCAGGGGCAGATGAGGCCGGGCGCTGAGCACGGCTCACATCAGCACTGTGCACGCCGATTACAGTGACAGGGAGGACAAAAACTTCTCAGTATCGCCGTTATTGGCTTCGTGGTCGGTATAGATGGCGGTTTGGGTCACCATGGCGTTGTGAAAGCTTATCATCCGCTGGGTGACCAGCTTGTCGTTAAAGTCCAGGCTGAACTCGTAGCCATCGTAACCATCCACCATGATAAAGCGCTTGTCTTTGAGTCTGGCGCCCATGTTGATAAGGGAACTGGGGTAATAGTCCCCCAGGGTCACATCCGGGTTTTGTATCACAACCAGGGTGTACTCGGCGGCGGCGTGCCTTGAGCCTTGCCATTCCACCGTGTGTCCTTCCACCGAGCGGCGCTCCACCGTGGGCGCCTTGGGAAACATCACGCTGATGTTCACTGTGTCCAGCACATAGGGCTGCCACACCACCTCAGGCTTGGCCTTTTCTGCATAGTGCTTTTGATACAGGTCGTAGCCGCCGTAGGCCAGCGCCCCCACCAATAAGAGTTTCAAGAGTCCGTTCATGCCTGTTCCCTGTAAAAACTAACATCTGGCTAAAGGTTTTGCGTGTTGCTGAAAGCTATCAAGTGAGTGCATCGATGATTGATATATCTTGCAGCTTTGCTTGATAACAAGTTGGATGGTGAAGCCTGAAAACTATCCGACCCAGATTTACGTTGAATCAGGAACCTATCAAGGTAAATCTGAGTCGTTATAACAGCATCAGCGAATTAACGTATCTTTACCCAGTACTTCTTCGTAGTCGGTTATTATCTCTTTCAAAGGTCTGTCTTCTTTGTTGGAGAGAAGTTTGTGGGATAGGGCGCTGAGTTTGATCAGAATATCTTTACATTCAATGCGTGCAGCTTGAACTTCACAGGAAGTGCCATAAAGGATCTGAGCCATGAGTTCATCACCTTTGGTGACGCTTGATGATGCCAAATTGATATAAGTGGTAAAGACAGTATCCCTGATTTGGTCTGCTGTATTATTTCTGATGGCATCTTTATAAGTTTCTTCTTCGCCACTTGGAACAAAGCTGCTAACCCAAGAAAAATAATCTATATCCAACAGTATTGAAAACGCCCTGTCTTTGAAATCACTGTTGGAAATAAGCGCTTTGATACTGTCTTCGGTCGACAATGTTTGATTGTGAAGGGTTTCATTGACAATGTTTTGTAAATCAACGAATTCCTTGAGAAGTGCAGACCATCCAGAACCTAATCTATTATGAATTTGGGCGATTTCTTCTATGTCACGGAAAAAATCTTCTCTGATTTTTTGACCATCTTTTATGGAGTCGAGAACCGGCAGCAGGGTGTAACGACGTTTTTGAATGGTCTCGTAGTAGTGGTCGGTGCCTTCAATAAAGGCTCTTAAGGACTCAAGCTGTGTTTGAATAAAAGGACGGTTTTTTCCGATGTGTAATGCAAGTTTCGAGAAGTTTATTCCATCGCCCTTGTCTGTCAGACGAATATCTATCGGCCGCTCAAACTTGGTACCATTGAGAACGATTTGACTGAACGCATTCTCAAACTCCTCAAGGATTGACTGAACTTTTGCCAGCGAAGATGCCCGTGCTCTTTCATTGATACCCACTTCACGCTCGTTTTTGGCTCGACGGCGACTTTCGAGCCACCAGGTCGCTAATGCGGTGATAATGGTAACGCTGGTGGCAATATCGAAGCCCAATTGCACTTTTTCAGCTAGCAAACTATCAATCATAATTCCTTTTCCCTGATAATGGTGATGTTGTGTAAATCATTGAATTAGATGCAAATGCCTCATCAAATTGCCCGGTTTACTGCATGGGTCTATCCCTTGGCACCAACCAAGGCAAATTGACACGTAAAAACAATACAGGACAGACGGATATCCCCAGCACGCAGTGATTACCAGCCAGGGGGACACCACTGGAGACTTACAGCGGCACTCCCTTGTCACCCTCGCCGCTTCAGTATGGCGAGCGCCCACATCATCCCTATGAATGCAGTTTTAAAATTGCAGCCTGAAACCGCAATCAAGAAATAGATTAAGCATTGTTTTTTAAAATAAAGTTACAGCAGCGTACGATAAAAGTGACATACGGGCAAGCGCAATACCCTAGCCTAAGTCGGCAAATACGGCCGATGTCACAAACATTATTTTGCAGCGCAGTGAGATGAGACGAGCGAATACTGACATTGGGTTTTATGGCCACTCCAGGATCGGATAAAGTGGCGCTAGATTAAATAGCATCGGCAACGCGGGTAGCACAGTGGGTTGTGCCAGCCATTTACGCGCTATCGCTTCAGTTTCCCAGATGCTTCCGTTTCGGAGATCCTATGCAACTCAATGATGTCCTGGCGGCGCAGATTGTCAGCCGGGCAATGAAAATCCTGTCGTTCTCGGTCAATGTGATGGACGAGCACGGCCTTATCATTGCCTCCGGTAATCCGGAGCGGTTGCATCAACGCCACGAAGGGGCAGTGCTGGCCCTGGCCGAAAACCGGGTGGTGGAGATTAATGAGGCTACCGCCCAGCAGCTCAAAGGGGTGCGCCCTGGCATTAATCTGCCCATTGAGTATCAGGGCAAGCGCATTGGGGTTATCGGTATTTCGGGCGAGCCCGATGAGGTGCGCGCTTATGCCGAGCTGGTGCGGATGACCGCCGAGCTGATTTTGGAGCAGGCGGCGCTGACCGAACAGCTGCAGTGGGATAAGCGCCACAAGGAGGAGCTGGTACTGCAGCTTATCCGCGGCGAGGGCGATGTGGAGCAGTTGCAGCAGGCGGCGCGTTTTCTGGGGCTGGATTTGGCACAGCCCCGGGTTGTGGCTGTGCTGGCGCTGGAAGAGGCGCAGCCGGCAAGGCTTCGTGAGCTGGTGCATCAGCTTGAGAACCCGGAGCGCGACAATCTGGTGGCGATTCATGGGCTGGATGAAATCGTGGTACTTAAACCCGCCAAAATTGTCGATGAGGTGTGGCAGTCGGAGCAGGAGCGGGGGCGGGTAAAGCAGCTTTTGGCACGTATACCGCACTTTAAGGTGCGCATCGCCGTGGGCGATTATTTTGCCGGTGTCGATGGGCTGGCGCGCTCTTATCAAACCGCCCGCGACACCCTGCGCCGGGGCATGCGTCAGGCACCGCGTAAGCAGGTGTACTTTTTTGAAGACTATCGGCTGCCGGTGCTGCTTGGCAGTTTGGCGGACTCGTGGCAGGCCGATGAACTGCGCGCCCCCCTTAAGTTGCTGACGGGTTCCGACACCAAGGGGGTGCTTGTTAAAACCCTGCGGCAGTATTTCGCATTGAACTGTGATCTCAATCGCTGCGCCGAAGCCCTGTTTATTCACCCCAACACACTGCGTTATCGTATCAGCCGTATCGAGCAGATAACTGGCTTGAATATCAATAACCTGGATGACAAATTTTTACTCTATCTCGGTCTCAATCTGGAAAGCTGATTTGTTCGATACAACAAATATCGCCGTTAAAATCCTGTTGATATTTGTATCACTGAACAAAGCTTTCCCGCCGACAATCATCATAATGGCCACCAAACAAACATATAAAAGGTGTCTGCCATGACTTCGGTAACTGCCCTTGGCGCCATAGCTGCGCTATCCATCGCTATCTTTCTGATTCTGAAAAAGGTGCCGCCCGCCTACGGCATGATAGTCGGCGCCCTTGCCGGTGGCCTTATCGGCGGTGCCGATTTAACCCAAACGGTGGCGCTGATGATTGGCGGTGCCCAGGGCATCACCACCGCAGTCATGCGCATTCTGGCGGCCGGTGTACTCGCAGGTGTGCTGATTGAGTCCGGCGCAGCCACCACCATTGCCGAAACCATAGTGAAGAAAATCGGTGAAACCCGCGCTCTGCTGGCGCTGGCACTGGCAACCATGATCCTCACCGCCGTTGGCGTGTTTGTGGACGTGGCTGTTATCACGGTGGCGCCGATTGCGCTTGCTATTGCACGGCGCGCCGACCTTTCCAAGGCCGCAATTTTGCTGGCCATGATTGGCGGCGGTAAAGCGGGTAACGTAATGTCACCCAACCCCAATGCCATTGCGGCAGCCGATGCCTTTAACCTGCCGCTGACCTCGGTGATGGCGGCCGGTATTATTCCGGGTATCTTTGGTTTGGTAATGGCCTACTGGATTGCCAAGCGGTTGAATAACAAAGGCAGCAAGGTAGCCGCCGAAGAAGTGGTCAGTGTGGACGAGAGCAATCTGCCGCGCTTCTTCGCTGCCATCAGTGCGCCCCTGGTAGCCATTTTGCTGCTGGCACTGCGCCCCATGGCCGGGATTGTGGTTGACCCGCTGATTGCGCTGCCGCTGGGCGGCTTGGTGGGCGCGCTGATGATGGGTAAATTCTCCAAAGTAAACCAATATGCGGTATCGGGTTTGGCCCGCATGGCGCCTGTGGCCATTATGCTGCTGGGTACGGGTACCCTCGCAGGCATCATCGCCAACTCGGGGCTGAAAGATGTGCTTATTGGTGGTCTCACCGCCTCGGGTCTGCCATCTTACCTGCTGGCGCCTATCTCGGGTGCGCTGATGTCGCTGGCGACCGCTTCGACTACCGCGGGTACCGTGGTGGCCTCCAACGTATTCAGCTCGACCCTGATTGAATTGGGCGTAAGTGGTTTGGCGGGCGCTGCCATGATCCACGCTGGTGCCACTGTATTCGACCATATGCCCCACGGCTCCTTCTTCCATGCCACCGGCGGCAGCGTGCACATGGGCGTGGGCGAGCGTCTCAAGTTGCTGCCTTACGAAACCGCTGTCGGCCTGACCATTGCGGCCGTTTCCACCCTGATGTTTGGTGTGTTTGGCCTCGCCTAAGGAATTGATATGAAAATTGTAATTGCCCCGGATTCATTCAAGGAAAGCCTGAGCGCCATGGAGGTGGCCGATATGATAGAGGCCGGTTTCAAGCAGGTGTTGCCCGATGCAAGTTACGTAAAACTGCCGATGGCCGATGGCGGCGAAGGCACGGTGCAGTCTCTGGTGGATGCCACCGGCGGTGCGATAGTGCCAGTCGAAGTGACCGCGCCGCTGGGGAATAGAGTAGAAGGCTTTTTGGGGCTGCTCGGCGCAGGCTCTTATTCGGGTGTTGGCTCTTATTCGGGTGATGGCTCTTGTTCGAATGATGGCTCTGATTCTGCCACGAGCGAAGGCAAACGCGCTGTTATCGAGATGGCGGCGGCGTCGGGCATTCATCTGGTGGCGCCCGAGCGGCGCAACCCGCTGCTGACCTCAAGCTTTGGCACCGGCGAGCTGATTTTGGCGGCGCTGGAGCGGGGCGTGACCCACCTTATTTTGGGCATTGGCGGCAGTGCTACCAATGACGGCGGCGCGGGTATGATAACCGCCCTTGGCGGCAAGCTTTTAAAGGCCGATGGCCGCCCGATTGCCCTTGGCGGCGGCGGTCTGGCAGAGCTTAGCCATATCGATTTAACCGGCCTCGACCCACGTTTGGCGGCGCTGACTATCGAAGTGGCCTGCGATGTGAATAACCCACTCTGTGGCCCCAAGGGCGCCTCGGCGGTGTTTGGCCCGCAAAAGGGCGCGACTCCTGAAATGGTTTCACAGCTTGATGCCAACCTGGCGCGTTATGCCGACTGTATCGAAAGCACCCTTGGCAAGTCTGTAAAAGACATACCCGGCGCGGGCGCTGCCGGTGGCATGGGGGCGGCGCTGGTGGGTTTGCTTGGCGCCGAGCTTAAGCCCGGCATCCAGATTGTGATTGAAGCGCTGAAACTCGCCGATGCCGTGGCCGATGCCGATTTGGTTATCACCGGCGAGGGCCGTATCGACAGCCAGACCATTCATGGTAAAACCCCCATCGGCGTGGCCCGCTGCGCCAAGCAGTTTGGCAAGCCTGTGATAGGCATTGCAGGCTGCCTTACCGACGACTGCGGCGTGGTACACGCCCATGGCCTTGATGCAGTATTTGCCGTGGTTAACCGCGCCATGACGCTGCCCGAAGCGCTGGCCACTGCCCGCACCAACCTTGAGCAGACCGCCCGCAACGTCGCGGCGCTGTACCGTCTACCCCGCTGAGCGCTCTCCACCCGTGGCCGGTATCAAACACCGGCTGCGGCTTCATCCCCACAGCCAACCCTGTCATTTCGATAACAGAACAGTTAATGGCCACAGCGCAGAGGCAATCGTTGCTTAGTGATTAGGGCGTTGACTCTGGCCGATATCGCCTTGCTGATGGCAGGGTACAGCACAGCCCAACACGACTTGGTTGAGAATACCAAAGCCTCTTGGCTCGCAGCCTTGCAAGCCTGAAGACTTCCTCGGAACCCCAGATTTATCCATGAAAAAAGTGTGGTTAAAGATGCTTTCCAACTACACTTAATGCTACGGCATGGGGTGATTTTTCGAGGTACTGGCGCGCTTGCGCCTGACTCGTGCGTGCCCACGCTTGCTACTGAAGTCCTTGACTAAGGAGGCGTTATGTTACTGAAAAATATTGCGCTGATACTGCTGCTGGCTACGGGCATGGTCGTGAGCGGCTGCAGTCGTCAGGTCAGTTATCAAAATGATGTGTTGCCCATACTGCAGGGCTCCTGTTTCGGCTGCCATGTGGCGGGTGAAGGGGCACAGAATGCGGGCTTAATCCTGAGCAGCCACAGTAGCATGATGGCAGGCACCAAGATGGGGCCGGTTATCGTACCCGGCAGCGCCGCATCCAGTACCCTGTATCTGGTGATTTCCCACAATGTGGACCCGAAAATACAGATGCCGCCCCACCACTCAGACAAAATGGCCCAGGGGGAGGGTAAACCCTTAAGCCAGGAGCAAATAGATACCATCAAGCTGTGGATAGACCAGGGCGCCACCAATAACTGAGCCCGGGCCAAGCGATACCATCAGGGCGATGCAAACAAAAACAGGGGCGAACGCCCCTGTTTTATTGGTTTACCTGGTTTAAATGGCTTCTATAGCTGCTATTTCAGTGGTAATCGCAGCGACAAAAGAAAAAGGCCCGGTACGAGTACCGGGCCCTCTTCAACAGTATGTTAATCCCGAAGGATTAGTTCATGCCGTACTTTTTCAGCTTCTTGCGCAGGGTGCCACGGTTGATACCCAGCATGTTGGCTGCGCGGGTTTGGTTACCGCGGGTGTGTTGCATGATGATATCAAGCAGAGGGGCTTCAACTTCGCAAAGCACCATTTCGTAGACTTCCTGGGCTTCCTGGCCATCCAGCTGGGCGAAGAAGTTGCTAACAGCGCGCTTAACGGCATCACGCAGCAGTTGCGGCTTGATGGTGCCGTTTGCGGTTTCGATTTTGCCTACGGTAAGCGGATGAGCTTCAGTGTGAGTTGTCTGATCAAACATTCGTATTCTGCTCTTTATTGATACTGTATTAATTCGTCGAAATAACGTTCCACAGCGGAACGTTGCTCGGCAGCGGTTTCCAGCGCATTAAACTGGGAACGGAAATCACGCTGCTGCTCTTGATCCAGGTACCAGCCTATATGCTTTCTGGCGAAACGGATTCCCTTGAATTCGCCATACAGGTCATACAGTTTGGAGAGATGTTCGAGCATCACGCGACGCTTTTCTTCATCTCCCACCGGTGCCAGTTGCTCCCCGGTATCGAGAAAATGCTGGATCTCTCTGAAAATCCAAGGCCGTCCCTGGGCACCCCGTCCTATCATCAGGGCATCGGCACCGGTGTAGTCGAGCACGTAACGTGCCTTCTCCGGACTGACGATGTCCCCATTGGCGACAACAGGAATCGAGACACTCTGTTTGATGGCGCGGATGGTGTCGTACTCGGCATCGCCTTTGTACATGCACTGCCGGGTTCGGCCGTGAACGGCCAACGAGGCAATGCCACAATCTTCTGCTATCCGGGCGATTTGAACACCATTCCTGTGTTCCGGTTCCCACCCCGTGCGAATCTTCAGCGTGACCGGCACCTCGACTGCGCCTACCACGGCCCTGAGGATTTGCTCCACCAGGTCGGGGTATTGCATCAGTGCCGAACCGGCCTGCTTTTTATTCACTTTTTTTGCCGGGCAGCCCATGTTGATGTCGATGATCTGTGCGCCTTGCTCCACGTTGAAGCGGGCGGCCCAGGCCATCTGTTCGGGGTCGGCTCCGGCAATCTGCACTGAGCGTATGCCTTCCTCTCCCGAATGTGCCATGCGCTGACGGCTTTTGTCTGTATCCCAAAGTTCGGGATTGGCAGACAACATCTCTGACACGGCCATGGCAGCACCATAGCGCAGACAGAGATTTCTGAACGCTTGATCGGTGACACCTGCCATTGGTGCCACGATCAGCTGATTGGTCAGTTGATAGGGTCCAATTTGCATTGTTGCGTTTCACCTTGTGCGTCAAAGGGGCGCTATAGTACGTCTTTTTGTGAGGGAAAAAAAGGTCAATAAATGACCTGAGCACAACTTTTTTGCTTGACATTTACGGGGCGAGGTTTCCCGCCCCAATGCGGGTTGGCGCGCCTTTTACAGCGATTTGCGTACCCCTGTCAAGCGGCTCCAGTCGTCTTTGTGGGCAGGTTCGTCCATGTCAAACCACTGGGCGTAACATTCACGGATTTCTTCGGCCTGCTCTTTGAGCAAACCCGAGAGGGCCAATTTGCCGCCTGGCTGAACAAGATCCTGAATAAGCGGCGCCAGTTCGCGCAGTGGGCCGGCCAGAATGTTGGCGACCAGCACCTCGGCCTTGAGACCGGCGGGTTGATCTTCGGGCAGGTACAGGGCCAGACGGTCTTCAACCTGATTACGCTGGGCGTTGTCGCGGGAGGCGTCGATGGCCTGATAGTCGATGTCGATACCGGTGGCTTTGGCTGCGCCCAGCTTAAGGGCGGCCACGGCGAGGATGCCTGAGCCACAGCCAAAGTCGATAATCTCTTTTCCGGCCAAATCCAGGCTGTCGAGCCACTCAAGGCACAGGGCCGTGGTGGGGTGGGTGCCTGTGCCAAAGGCCAGGCCCGGATCCAGGATCACGTTTACCGCCTCTGGGTCTGGCACTTCACGCCAGCTGGGGCAAATCCACAGCCGCTTGCCGAACTGAATGGGGTGGTAGCTGTCCATCCATTCGCGTACCCAGTCTTTGTCTTCGATTTGTTCAATCTTGTATTTGAGCTCGCTGCCGAGGAAGGGCTGCGCCTTGAGCAGTTCCACCACCGGGGCCAAATCGAAGTCGGCATCGAACAGGGCCACCACCACGGTATCGTTCCACAGCGGGGTTTCGCCCAGCTTGGGTTCGAAAATGGGTTGGTCTTTACCATCTTCAAAGGTGATGGAGACAGAGCCTTCCTCCATCAGCAGATCGCTGATGGCATCGGCGTGATCGCTGCTTGAATGCAGGCGCAATTGGATCCAGGGCATGGATAATCCTGTGGCTGAATTGGAAAAGCCCTATTCTACCCCACAAGCGTCTGGCTGGCATCAAGGGTGACGATAAGGCCGCTTGTGGCACCTTATCGTCACCGTGATGGTCACCTTGTCGTCACAGCAGGTGGGTTAGTTGGCGCTGACGAAGTCGTCCATCAGCAGCAGGTTGGCTGGCATGGCGCCTGGGTTATCCACGGCCAGGGCCGAGTATTTGCCAAGGGCGGCCAGGCTCAGGGTTGGGGTTTCAATCGCCACGGTTTTGGTGTCTGCGGCCGTGACGCTGACCACGTAGTCACCGGGGGCCACACTGACCCAACCGGTAGTCGCTTTGTAGGCCACATCGGTGAAGGCTGGGGTGGCGTTGTCTATCACGCCGTCGGCGGTGACATAAATGTCCACATTGCCCACCGCAGGATGGGCGTGGGTGAGGCGCAGCTGCGCTTCGGTGGCAACCCGGCGGCGGCTGTCATCCAATGGCAGGTACTCCAGGGGCACATCGGGCGACTCGGTGGCCAGGGTGCCAATGGCGGCCACGGTGACCATCTGGTTGGCGCTTAAGGTAAGCGTCTCACTGATGCCCACCACGCTGTTGTCGCTGGTCAGTACGGTATCAACCTGATACTCACCGGGTTCAATGTTCAGATAGTCACTGGCCTGACCAAAGGCGGCACCACTGAGGGCATCCACCTTGGTGCCATCGGCCAGAATATCCACCTGGGGGATATCGGCCGCGCTGTGGGCAACCCGGACGCTGGCCTCGGTGCGCTTGTCATTGAACACCAGGGTATCTGTGCCGTTGTTGGCAAGCAGCACCACAGGAGAGGTGGCGACACCTGTGTTTGGCAGGGCGGCAATAAACCAGTCCTGACCGGCATCGAGCTGTGGCAGGTCAAGGTCATAGGCCACCGTGCCCGCCCCTTCGCTGCCCTGGGGCAGTACCAGCCTCACCTGATAGCTGCCTGCGGCGACTTCAATGGGTTGGGTGTACTCACCGTAACCCAGGGTCGCGGCGCTGGCGCCAAGCTCAGCACCGGGCGCAGTAAGGTGCACATCCACTGTGGGGGCGTTGGGGGCGGCATGGACCACCTGCAAGCGGATATTGCCACTGCTGATGGCCTGCTTGGGATTGGCAATTACCAGCAGTCCCAGGTCGTTGTCGCTGTTGTTGTCCTCTGCCACTGTGCCGTGGGCCAGCACCGTGTACTGGGTATCGCCCGCCAGTGTTGCATCATTAAGTGACAAGACTTCCGCCGAGGTGCCATCGGGCAAGACGGCATCCACAGCCAGATCGTAACTGCCTTCTGCTACATCGATAAAGCCACTGCCCTGCAGGTAGTCGACCTTTTCGAGCCCGGCAAACAGCGCGCCATTGGCTTTGATGTTGACCAGAGGGGCGTCGGCGCTGCCGTGAATAACCCGCACAGCGGCCATGGCCGCCGGTGTTTCAGGCTCGGTTGTGTGTTTGTCATCGTCGTCTGAACAGCCGAAGATGAATGTAGTTGCCATTAGCGGTAAGATGATGCCAGTGATCCTTTTCATGTTGTTTCCTCTTAGCTGGTGATTGGCGTTATTAGCTACGAGTAACGGCATGAAACAGGATCACTTTTTGCTAATCAAATACCCCTTTAGGGGTGTGCCTTACGCTCCTGCTTATATTTTTTTGTTTTAAAAATCATTTAACATCATGATTTAATGCGGTTAAATGGTATGACCTCTGTTTGTTGCTCCCCCTTTGTTTGTGATCCGCTTCCAATAATGACCACTGTGGCGGTGAGATGCCTCACGCTTTGCTTCTGCCCGTCTCGCCACAGTTTTTACAACTGATATTGTGTTCTCCTCGGTAATGTCGCCCGGGCGCGGCACAGGGGGAGAGGCAAGCATGAACAGCGCACGCACACTGACAGAACACACATTAAATCCACGCACGGCAGGGCATCCCTGGTCGGCGCGTGCCGACAGGTTGCAGAGCTTCACGGGACTCATGCTGGGGGGCTTTTTGCTGCTGCATATGCACTTTGAGTCGAGCATCCTGCTGGGCAAAGAGGTGTTTTATCAGGTAGTACAGCTGCTGGAAGGAGGCATGTTCTCCAGCACCGGCCACGGCTTCCCCTGGGTGACCAAGGCATTCTCTGTGCTGGTATTGGTTGTGGTGTGTTTGCACGCGGCATTGGCGCTGCGCCGTTTCCCGACCCAGCTTGGCCAGTGGCGCCTGCTGCGCTCCCATCTGGGCTCCATCGCCCACAAGGATACCCACGCCTGGTTTTGGCAGCTCATCACAGGTTTTGTGCTGTTTTTCCTGGTGCCGGTTCACTTATTTACCATGATCCTGAACCCCGAAATTGGTCCGCATCTGTCGGCCGAGCGGGTATTTCATGACAATGCCTGGGTGCTTTATGCCCTGTTGCTGCCTGCGGTGGTGGTGCACGCCATGATTGGACTGTACCGGGTGTCGGTGAAGTGGGGCTGGGTGGTGCGTCGCAAGCCGCTTCGTAAGGTGGTTAAACTGCTTATCGTCTATCTTTTGTGCTTGGGCACATCGAGCCTGGTGGCTTACATGTTTATCGGCAGCAGCCTGACATTGCCGGTAACGCCGTTCTCGCCGGCGGGTTAAGTTGAACTGGCACGACCTCTGCCTTAAAGAGTGATGCAGATCCTGATTCAGTAACCGATGAATTAACGAGCATTGTGTTGATTTGCGTCAGGGTTTAGCTTGGTTTTGTGAGCGACATTGGCACTCATAACCGACACAAGAATAACAGGCAATGAGGGATGAGCATGGCAGGCAAACTGGATATAAGACGCTGGAGCGGCGTGCTGGATTTGGGGCAGAGCGTCAGCGGCGTGGTGCTGGCACTCTTTCTGTGGACCCACCTGTTGTTGGTGTCATCCATTTTGCTTGGCCCCGAGGCCATGACCTGGGTGGCCCGCAATATGGAGCTGGCCTTTTTGTCTGACGATGGCCATGGTTATCCCTGGGTGGTGAGCCTGATAGCCATAGGTGTGGCAGCCCTCGCGGCCTTCCATGTGCTGGTGGCCATTCATAAGTTACCCCTGACCCTGCGTCAGCAAAAAGCGCTGAAAAGCCAGATGCAGGTCATCAATCACAGCGATACCCGCCTGTGGAGTTGGCAGGCCGGTACCGGCATTGTGATTTTAATGCTGCTGCCAGTGCACCTGTGGCTGGTGGGCAGCGCGCCCGAGACCATAGGCCCTGTGGGCAGCGCCCAGCGGATTTGGGGCGAGTATGGGTATTTGATTTACCTGCCGCTGCTGCTCACCGTAGAGCTGCACGCCGCCATCGGTCTTTACCGGGTGGCGCTGAAATGGGGTGCGGCGCGGGACCTCAATACCCGGGCAAGATTAAGAACCATCAAGACGGTGCTCAGTGTGCTGTTTGTGGGTATAGGACTGGCGGCGTTGCTGGCCTTTATTCCCCATACTCCCGTGTAATTCATTAATACTGTTAAAAATAAGGCGGATAACAACCGCTGCTTACGCTGTACTTTGCAAAAGTGTGCCAAGGAGTAAACGTGAAACTCATTTATACAGACTGTCTTGTGGTGGGCGCGGGCCTCGCGGGTCTCAGGGTTGCCATCGCCGCCAAAGAAAGGGGCCACGATACCTTGGTGTTATCCCTCATCCCGGCCAAACGCAGCCACTCCGCGGCGGCGCAGGGTGGTATGCAGGCGAGCCTGGGGAATACGGTCAAGGGCCTTGGCGATAACGAAGATGTGCACTTTCAGGACACGGTAAAGGGCTCTGACTGGGGCTGCGACCAAACCGTGGCGCGCATGTTTGCCCACTGTGCCCCCAAGGCGGTGCGGGAGCTGGCCAACTGGGGCGTGCCCTGGACCCGGGTGACCAAGGGGCCCCGTGAAGTGGTGGTCAATGCCGAGCGCATTACCATCGAAGAAGCCGAAGCCGCCCATGGCCTGATTAACGCCCGCGACTTTGGTGGCACCAAAAAATGGCGCACCTGCTATACGGCGGACGGCACCGGCCACTCACTCTTGTATGCGGTGGACAACAAAGCCATTTCCCTCGGCATTCCAGTCCATGAGCGGGTAGAGGCCCTGTCGATTATTCACGATGGTGAGCGCTGCCACGGTGTGGTGGCCCGCTGCCTTATCACCGGCGAGTTGCGCGCCTATATCGGCAAGTCCACCACTATCGCCACCGGTGGTTATGGCCGTATTTATGAGGTGTCCACCAACGCCATTATCTGTGAGGGAATTGGTCAGGCACTGGCGCTGGAGACCGGCGTTGCCACCCTGGGCAACATGGAAGCGGTGCAGTTTCACCCCACTGCCATTGTGCCCGTGGGGATTCTCACCACCGAAGGCTGTCGCGGTGACGGTGGTTTGCTGAGAGACAAAGACGGCTACCGCTTTATGCCGGACTATGAGCCGGAGAAAAAAGAGCTCGCCTCCCGCGACGTGGTGTCGCGGCGCATGACCGAGCATATGCGCAAGGGCAAGGGCGTCGATAGCCCATACGGTCCGCACCTGTGGCTGGATATCACCCTGCTTGGTCGCAAGCACATTGAGACCAACCTGCGGGAAGTGAAAGAGATTTGCGAAAACTTCCTCGGTATAGACCCGGCGAAGGATTGGATCCCGGTGCGGCCGACCCAGCACTATTCCATGGGCGGTATCCGCACTACACCCACCGGCGAGAGCCCGCAGCTCAAGGGCCTGTTTGCTGTGGGCGAGGCTGCCTGCTGGGACATGCACGGCTTTAACCGCCTCGGTGGTAACTCACTGGCCGAAACCGTGGTGGGTGGCATGATCATCGGCAAATATGTGGCGGACTTTTGTGACGATAACGATCTGGTGCTGGATACCGGCCTGGCCAAACGTTATGTGGACAAGGTACGTACCGAAATCGATGGCCTGATTGAAGGCACAGGCACAGAAAACCCCTGGGAGCTTAAGTCTGCCATGCAGCGGGTGATGATGGACTATGTGGGTATTTTCCGTAATGGCCCCGAACTCGACGAAGCGGTTAAGCAGCTTAAGGCGCTGCTGGCGCGCTCGCTCCATCTGGGTGTGAGCTGCAAGAAACGCCATGCCAACCCTGAGCTGGTGGAAGCGCTGCGGGTACGGCGCATGCTGAAAGTGGCACTTACCGTGGCCTGCGGCGCTGCGGCCCGCACCGAGAGCCGTGGTGCCCACGCCCGGGAAGACTTCCCCCAGCGTAACGACAAAGACTGGCTGTGCCGCACCCTGGCAAGCTGGCCAGATGCCAACGTCCTGGAGCCCACACTGAGCTACGAGCCTCTGGACGTGATGCAAATGGAGCTGCCACCGGGTTATCGTGGTTATGGCGCCGACAATGCCATCGCCCATCCGGACACCGCCAAACGCGAGGCTGAAATTGCTGAGCTGCTTGCTGCCCTTGGCCCCAATGCCAGCCGTGAAGCTATCCAGCAGGCCCTGATGCCCTTTGAGCTACCCGAATCACTGAGACCGGCCAACGAACGTCTGGCCGACCGCCTCAATGGGCTGGTGAATACTGACACCACAGGCAGCCCATCCACGCCCAACATTGCCGGAGACGATAATTCATGAGCGGCCGCATTCTGACATTCAATATTTTCCGCTACGACCCACAGGACGCCGCTGACAAGCCCAAAATGGTCAAGTACCAGCTGGAAGAAACCAGTGGCATGACGGTGTTTATTGCCCTTAATAAGCTCCGTCAGGAGCAGGACCCGTCGCTGCAGTTCGACTTTGTATGCCGTGCCGGTATTTGTGGCAGCTGCGCCATGGTGATCAATGGTTTCCCCACACTGGCGTGCCGCACTCTCACGGCAAAATATCCCAAGGGTGAGATCACCCTGATGCCGCTGCCGGGCTTTGAGCTGATTGGCGACCTGTCAGTGAACACCGGCAAGTTTATGCGGGAGCTGGCCGAGCGCTTGAAGCTGTGGCTGCACCCTAAGGGAGACGATCTGAATATCCACCGTCTGGAAGACCCCATGGATCCGGAGGAGGCCGCCAGGCTGTATGAGCTGGAGCGCTGCGTGGAATGTGGTGTGTGTGTATCGGCCTGTGCCACCAAGCAGATGCGCGACACCTTTGTGGGCGCCGTGGGCATGATGAAGATTGCTCGCTTTGAGCTCGACAGCCGTGATGGCCGCAGCGCCGATGACTTTTACCATGTGATTGGTAATCAGGATGGGGTGTTTGGCTGTATGACACTGCTGGGCTGCCAGGACAATTGCCCCAAAGACCTGCCCCATATGCAGCAAATCGCCTACCTGCGCCGCAAGATGGCCTCGACCCTGCTGTAATCTGTGGCTGACCCACAAAGCCCGCGCCGGAAATTCCGCGCGGGCTTTGTTTTAAGGGCCAATTGGGGGTAGTGTTAGCCGGTAAATATCAGGCGAGGATTGCAATTGCTGACCACAGATTTAGCGCTGTTTGTTCGGGTGGCAGAGGCAGGCAGTATCAGTGCGGCCGCCGCCGAACTGGATATGACGCCGGCATCGGCCAGCGCCGCCATCAAGCGGCTGGAAAAACAACTGGGCTCGGCGCTGTTTATCCGCACCACCCGCAGCCTCAGGCTGTCACAGGCCGGAGAACGTTATCTGGGCCATTGCCACGAGGCACTCAGCGCCCTCGAACTGGGCCGCATGGCGCTGTCCAGCGAACGGGGCACTGTGGAAGGCACCCTGAGGATTTCGGTGTCGTCGGATTTTGGCCGCAATATTTTTTTGCCATGGCTCGATGAGCTGATGGAGCAGCACCCAGGGCTTGAGGTGCAGCTGGAACTGGGGGACAAGGTCAGCAGCCTGTTTCGCAGCAATATCGACGTGGCACTGCGCTACGGCATGCCCCAGGACTCGGAGGCGGTGGCTTTCTCCCTTGGGCACTTGTCGCGTCAGCTTGCGGCCTCACCCTTGTATCTGGCCCGTGAGGGGACGCCCACCACACCGGCCGAATTGGCCACCCACCAATGTCTGTTGTACAAACGCGCCGATAAGACCCACGATCTGTGGCACTTTTTCAGCGAGAATGAAGAACACAAGGTACGAGTCAGCGGCAGACGCAGCTGCAACGATGCCGAAATTGCCCGGCGCTGGGCCGTGGCGGGGCAGGGGCTGGTGTATAAGTCGCGGTTGGATTTGGCCGCCGACCTGCTTGATGGCCGCCTGGTGCCCTTGCTGCCGGAATATGGTACCGAGCCGCTGGAGCTGTATTTACTGTGCCCCGGAAGGGCGCAGGTGACACCGGCGGTGTTGGCGTTGCGGGATATGTTAAGGACCAGGGTGGCCGAACGCCTGGCGATGCTGGATAAAGCCATGCTCGATAAAACCACGCTGCATAAAGCGATGACAGGTAACGCCCTGGCGGGCAGTGCAGCTTCTGACGAGGGATGGGGCTGAGTCCCAGGTTTTTAGTCAGAGCCTCGCTTTCAGTCAGAGTTTGGCTTTCAGTCAGAGCCTGGTTTTCAGTTAGAGCCAGGCAGCCGGATTTTAAAGATTAACGAGAATAAAAAAGCCGCTCAATGAGCGGCTTTTTTACGGGTTGCTTTACCTGAATGCCTGGCGGGCGCTTACTTGGCGCGCTTCATGGCGGTAAAGAACTCGTCGTTGGTCTTGGTCATCGCCAGCTTGTCGATGAGGAACTCCATGGCGGCCACTTCGTCCATTGGGTTCAAAATCTTGCGCAGGATCCACATCTTCTGCAGCTCATCGCTGGTGGTGAGTTTTTCTTCGCGACGGGTACCTGAGCGGTTGAAGTCAATCGCAGGGAACACGCGCTTCTCGGCGGCCTTGCGAGACAGGTGCAGCTCCTGGTTACCCGTGCCCTTGAACTCTTCGTAAATCACTTCGTCCATCTTGGAGCCGGTGTCGATAAGGGCAGTGGCGATGATGGTCAGCGAGCCGCCGTTTTCGATGTTACGGGCAGCACCGAAGAAACGCTTTGGACGGTGCAGGGCGTTGGCGTCCACACCACCGGTAAGTACCTTGCCTGAAGAAGGTACCACTGTGTTGTAGGCGCGGGCCAGACGGGTGATGGAGTCGAGCAGAATCACCACGTCTTTCTTGTGTTCAACCAGGCGCTTGGCCTTTTCGATAACCATTTCAGCAACCTGTACGTGGCGGCTGGCTGGCTCGTCGAAGGTAGAGGCGATCACTTCGCCGTGAACCAGACGCTGCATCTCGGTCACTTCTTCAGGACGCTCGTCAATCAGCAGTACCATCAACACCACTTCGGGGTTGTTGTAGCTGATGGACTGGGCAATGTTTTGCAGCAGCATGGTTTTACCGGCTTTTGGCGGGGCCACAATCAGACCACGCTGACCTTTACCGATAGGGGAGCACAGATCCAGGATACGGGCGGTAATGTCTTCGGTAGAACCGTTACCACGCTCCATGCGCAGACGCTCTTCGGCGTGCAGGGGCGTTAAGTTTTCAAACAGGATCTTGTTGCGGGAGATTTCTGGCTTATCGAAGTTAACTTCGTTGACTTTCAGCAGGGCGAAGTAGCGCTCACCTTCTTTGGGAGGACGGATTTTACCGGCAATGGTATCACCCGTTCGCAGGTTAAAGCGTCTGACCTGGCTGGGAGACACATAGATGTCGTCCGGACCTGCAAGGTAAGACCCATCGGCGCTGCGCAGGAAGCCAAAGCCGTCCTGGAGAATTTCGAGTACGCCGCCACCGAAGATGTCTTCACCGCTTTTGGCATGGGCTTTGAGGATGGAGAAAATGATGTCCTGCTTGCGGGCACGGGCCATATTTTCGAGATTCATGCTCTCCGCCAAGGCCACCAGGTCGGCGATGGACATGTTTTTCAGTTCATTTAGGTTCATGTTGATGGGTCTTTTTGTACGCGAGAAAAGTTTGTCGCATTCAATCTGCAATGCTTACGAGGGTATTGAAAAGATTGAACTGCGAAGAAGTGGGTTAATCGATAAGAATCTGGCTATTAAAGTAGCACCTAAGCTGGGAGGCGTCCAGATTTTTAGGGCAGCCCGGCACATTTTAGCCCAAAAGCTGTGCCGGGCGTCACGCCAACAGGCGAAGATTAGAGCTGAGCGTCGATAAACTCTTTCAATTGAGTCTTGGACAGGGCGCCAACCTTGGTAGCAACCAGTTCGCCGCCTTTGAACATCAGCAGCGTTGGGATACCACGCACGCCGTACTTGGCGGGAGAGGCGTTGTTGTGGTCAACGTTCAGCTTGGCAACTGTAACCTTACCTTCGTATTCGGCAGCTACGTCGTCCAGAATTGGGGCGATCATTTTGCAAGGGCCGCACCATTCTGCCCAGAAGTCTACCAGAACTGGCAGTTCAGACTTCAGTACGTCGTTTTCAAAGCTGTCGTCGCTCAGGGTTACAATTTTGTCGCTCATGATGTTCTCCAAATGATGCCATCGCTGGTCTGTGAATGGCTTAGCATGTATATTGAGGCGGATTTACAGGAATTCAAGTGCCCACCTACTTGTTGTCGCTATTTCAAACGATCGAGTATCTTATTGCAACCCTAACTGGTATGCTGCCGCTATGAGCGAAACACACTTAACCCAACAAAAATTTGCCGACCTGCCCTTGTGTGACGAGGTCAAACAGGCACTTAACGAAAACGGCTTCGAGCATTGCACGCCCATCCAGGCGCTTTCCCTCCCGGTATTGCTTGAGAAAAAAGACATCGCAGGCCAGGCCCAAACGGGCACCGGCAAGACACTCGCCTTTTTGGTTGCCACCTTTAACCACCTGCTGACCACTCCGGTCCCCGAACATCGCCAACTGAATCAGCCCCGTGCCATTGTGATGGCGCCAACCCGCGAACTGGCGATTCAGATTGCCAAAGACGCCACTCTGCTGTCCAAGCACAGCGGCCTCAAGGTGGGTATCGTCTACGGCGGCGAAGGCTATGAAGCTCAGCGCAAGGTGCTGGACAAGGGCGTGGATGTTCTCATTGGCACCACGGGTCGCATCATCGACTATGTGCGTCAGGGCGTGATTAACCTGGGTGCTATCCAGGCCGTGGTATTGGATGAAGCCGATCGCATGTTCGACCTCGGTTTTATCAAAGACATCCGTTTTCTTTTCAACCGTATGCCAGGCGCCAAAGAGCGTTTGAACATGCTGTTCTCTGCCACTCTGTCCATGAAGGTGCAGGAGCTGGCGTACGATCATATGAACGACCCCGTGAAGGTAGAAATTGCCCCGGAAGAAAAGACTTCCCGCAATATCAAAGAAGAAATCTTCTACCCTTCCATGGAAGACAAACTCAAACTGCTGCACTCACTGATTGAAGAAGACTGGCCCGAAAAAGCCATTGTGTTTGCCAACACCAAGTATCAGTGTGAAAACCTGTGGGCGAGCCTGGAGGCCGATGGCCACCGTGTGGGCCTGCTGACCGGTGATGTGCCGCAGAAGAAGCGCCTGAAAATCCTCGAGCAGTTCACCCAGAGTGAGCTGGATATTCTGGTGGCCACCGACGTTGCGGCCCGTGGTCTGCACATTTCTGATGTGTCCCACGTGTACAACTACGACCTGCCCGATGACTGCGAAGACTATGTACACCGTATCGGTCGTACCGGTCGTGCCGGTCAGAAAGGGGTATCGGTGAGCTTTGCCTGTGAGGAATATGCCCTCAACCTGCCTGCCATCGAAGACTATATCAAGCACAGCATCCCTGTGACTTCTTATGATCGCGATGCCCTGATTGATATTCCCCCTCCGGTGAAAATCCATCGCAAGCCCCATGCCGGTGGCCGTAACCTGCGCGATCGCAATGGCTCGCCACGTCCGTCTGGCTCCCATCGCAGCGGCAGTGGTCGTCCTCCCCGCCATGACAGGACCCGCAGACACTCATAAGACAGTCGTAGATGCAGACAGCCGCATACGCCGCAATCACCCTGGGTTCCAACAGTTTTAATATGTTGGTGGCCACCACAGTGGCCGGAAAGCCCAGGGTTGAAGCCAAATACAAACGCAAGGTGCGTCTTGCCGAAGGGATCGGCTGTGATGGCATGCTCAGTGAGAGCGTGATGCAGCGGGGTCTGGATTGTCTTGCCATGTTTGCTGAGATGCTGGCCAAACACCGTATTCCCGCCGAGCAGGTGTCCGTGGTGGCAACCGCCACCCTGCGTGCCATTACCAACGCCGACGAGTTCAAGTCCCGCGCTCTGCCCATTTTGGGTGTACCCATTGAAGTTATCTGCGGTATGCGAGAGGCCGAGCTTATCTATCGCGGCATGGTCGCCACCACAGTGGGCGATGGCCGCCGTCTGGTTATCGACATCGGCGGTGCCAGTACCGAGTTTATCGTGGGCGACGGCGATAAGCTCTTGTTCAAGACCAGTCTGCCCATGGGCTGTGTGACCTTTAAAAAGCAGTTTTTCACTGATTTACCGCTGCAGGAACGTGACTTTGACGACGCCGAGGCCGAGGTGCACCGCATTCTGGGCCCCGCCGAAGCCGAGCTTAAACGCCTTGGCTGGCACACAGTAGTAGGTGCCTCCGGCACTGTGCAGTCAGTGATTGAGTTACTGGGGCACAGGGGCGAGTCGCAGCTCATTACCCTGGCCGTGCTGGAAGGGCTCAAGCGGGAAATACTGCTCCATGAAGATGCCAGTCTCAGGGACATCCATGGTCTCTGCCCTGAGAGAGCCCCAACCTTTGCCGCAGGAATTGCCATCTTGCTGGCCTTGTTCCGATTGCTGGGGCTCGAAAACCTGGCCTTGTCCGGCGGCGCCCTGCGAGAGGGTGTGCTATTGGAACTCTCACAAAAACTCCTCGATTAAAACGCCGCTTTGCGGCGTTTTTTCTTTCTGCTCCTGCTGATTCCACATGCCAATTTGTCGATAGGTATCGTTTTTGATTATTAGTATAGAATAAAATAGATTGTATACATTATGTAAATGGTGTTAAGGTTTTTCCCGTTTTCGGTCAGAAAATGCCCGTAAGAAGGAGTGGGGCCGAAAGCTTTTTCAGGCAAGGGAAGAAGGAAATCTTAACCATGAATCAAACACATAACCTGGCCCTCAAGGGGGCCTTTTCTGCCCGTAAGACCCTGGCCGCCGCAGCAGTAGGCGCGGCCTTGATGCTGTCAGCACCTGCCATGGCGGTGGATGGCTCCAGTATCGTTAAGGGCCAGGTCGTCAGCGCCGAAGGGGCTGGCCTTGGCGGCGCGACCATCACCTTAAGACACAAAACCAAAGGGCTGGTATACACAGTATCGACCAACGAAAAGGGCGAGTACCTGCTGCGTAACGTGCCGGTGGGCGAGTACGACATCGCAATCCACAAAGACGGCTACAGCGACTCCAAAGAATCCGGCGTACGGGTGGAAGTGGGTCAGGCGCTGATCCTCGACGGTCAGCTGTATGGCGCAGGCGACTCTTCCATGGAGCGTCTGGCAGTCACCGGCAGTATGATCCGCCGGGTGGATATGGCGTCTTCCACCTCGGGTGTCACCTTCACCCAAGAAGACTTGAACCAGATGCCGGTGAACTCGGGCTTTGAGAGCATTGCCCTGTTGGCACCGGGTACAGCGGCGCCAGGTGGCTCGTCGTTCCGTGGTGCTTCAAGCTTCGGCGGTGCTTCATCTGCGGAAAATGGCTACTACTTCAATGGGATGAATGTTACCAGCATCCGCACCGGCTTGGGTTCCATCAATCTGCCCTGGGAAGCCATCAGTCAGACCCAGGTAATGACAGGTGGTGTCAGCCCCGAGTTTGGCGGCGCCATGGGCGGTATTGTCAACGCCGTGTCCAAGTCCGGCGACAACGAATTCAAGTTCGGTACCCAGGTACGTTGGGAGCCCGACAGCCTGCGCGCCAATCACGACCCGATTTTCGACAGCGCCGGTAATATCTCCTCCAACACCATGCAAAACAGCTACGACTTCCGCGAGCTGCAACTGTGGGCGAGCGGCGCCATCGTGCAGGACAAGCTGTTCTACTACGGTTTGTTCAATCCCCGCCGTGATGACAGCGACTGGGCAGGGCAGACAACGGCAGGCCACATGGAGCGTGAAGAAGACCGCTGGTTTGCCAAACTTGACTGGTATATCTCAGAAGACCACTCCATTGGCCTGTCGGCCATGAGCAACGAGCGCACCTGGGATACCGGCACCTTTGCCTACGACTGGCACACCAACGAGGTGGGCGAACAGATTGGTGAAACCGCGCCCGGCCGTGATGGCGGCAAGGTATACAGCCTGAACTATAACGGTTACTTCACCGACAGCTTCTCGGTGTCGGCCGTGGTGGGCCGTACCTCTGAGAATATCGACAACGTGGTGGCCTCAACCAACCCGTCGGTATACGACTATCGCACCAGCACTACCCTCAGCCAGCACACCAACTCATCGGTGTCTGAGCAGGAGTTTATCCGCGATCAGGCGCGGGTGGACTTTAACTGGGATCTGGACAATCACTCTCTGCAGTTTGGCGTGGATTATACCCGGGTGCTGGTGGACTACACCTCGGCCCAGAATGGTATTGATGATGCCCAGGGCTGGTGGGGTGTGAAGACTGCCGGTAACAACAGTGTATCCGGCGCCGCGCCGGGGGAAGACTATATCGAGCGTCGTGTCCGTACCCGTTACACAGACTCTGAAATCACCTCTCTGGCGTTTTATGCCAATGACTCCTGGCAGGTGACTGACCAGCTGGTGCTGAACCTCGGTCTGCGTTACAGCGGCTTTGAAAACACGGTATCCGATGGCCGTGCCTACGTGTCCATCGACAACCAGATTGCGCCGCGTCTTCAGGCCATTTACGACCTGCACGGTGACGGCAGCGCCAAGGTGTACGCCACCTATGGTCGTTACTTCCAGCCGGTATCGGCCAATATGAACATTACCCAGGGCTCGTCCTCCATCGAGTGGTTTGAGTACTTCGCCCTGGATCAGGTGGATGGCAGCGGCGCCCCTGTGCTCTTGCCTGACGGCTCGCCAAGCCGTGGCGATATGCTGCGTGACCGCTACTGGCGTCAGCGCGGTATCACAGAGCCCGGCCTGATTGCCTCAAGCAGCTTAAAGCCGATGTACAGCGATGAGTTTACCCTCGGCTATCAGCAGGAGCTGTTCGATACCATGAGCGGCGGCGTGCGCTTTATCTACCGCGACCTTGGCCGCAGCGTGGAAGACACAGACGTGGGCCCAGTGCTGGCGAAGAAGCTGGCCGAGCTCGGCATTGCCGACAACGTGGGCCAGGGCTCTTACTACGTGCTCAATAACCCCGGTGAAGACATCACCATGTCCTACGACTTCGATGGCGATGGACAGGTGGACAATGTCACTCTCACCAAGGATGAGCTGCAACTGCCCGAGGCCAAGCGCCGCTATCTGGCGGTGGAGCTGACCTTGGATGGCCGCGTGAATGACGACCTGACCATCAACAGCTCATACACCTGGTCACACAGCTATGGCAATACCGAAGGCCTGGTGAAGACCGACAACGATCAGGCCGATCCGGGTTGGACCACCTCCTACGACTATGCCGATCTGATGGACCATGGTTATGGCAATCTGCCAAACGATCACCGTCATGCGTTTAAGGTAAGTGGTGCCTACAACATTACCGATAATCTGGTGCTGGGTCTGGTGGCGCGCACCACCTCGGGCCGGCCGCAGAGCTACTTCTCCCAGCATCCAGAGGGCGTAGACAGCTGCGCCGCTGGCAGCCCATGGGAAGACTGTATCAGCCGTTACTACGACCATGTGTCGCACTACGATGAAAACGGTAATCCATCACCCCGCGGCAGCGCCGGTAATCTGCCCTGGGTGACCAATGTGGATCTGTCGCTGACCTACAACACAGAGCTGTTTGGCGGTGACCTGATGCTTAAGGGCACAGTGTACAACCTGCTCAATGCCGACAGCGCCACCTCGGTGTGGGAAGAGCGGACCCGCTACGCCGATACCGCCTCGGGTCTGGAGCTGAATCCGGACTATGGCATGGTGACCGGTCGTCAGGAAGCGCGCTACATGTCGCTGATTGCCCGTTACGAGTTCTGATAGCCCTTCAAGGCTTTGGAACCCTGGACATGAAAAAGGCCGGCAATTGCCGGCCTTTTTGTGTTTGAGGCTTACTTCAGAATGTTCGCCAGGTCTTTTTCCAGCGATTCGGTGGGGCGCTCGACGATGCGGCCGATTTCCTCTCCTTTTTGCAGCACGATAAAGGTGGGGATGCGCTTGAAATCATACCTGGTGGCCAGGCCCTCAGGGTCGGCCTTGGCGCGGTCAACGCCAATGTAGGTGACCTTGATATTGGGGTTGTTCACTTCTTCCATAATGCGGATAAAGCGCGGCGTTTCACGGTGGCAATCGGGGCACCAGGTGCCGATGATCACCACGATTTCGGTGGCTTCGGTTTCTGCTTTGATGGGGTCAAGGGCGGTGGTATCCACCTCGTAGGTTTTATAACCTTCAGTAAACTCGGGTAATTCAGTCACGAGGCGCTGTGCCTCAACGATGCCGGTCAGGAGCACTTCCTGCTTCTCCTCGCTACAGGTGGCAAATACGCCACCTGACTTGTTCTCAAAACCACAACCTGAGTCCGCCAGCAGTGGCGCAGTAAAAAACAGGGCTGTGGTGGCCAATAAAGCTTTGACGTTATTGTGCATCATGTTTCCTCACAAGCGAAGGGGGCAGCACCTTGGCCGCGCATTATGGGGCTATCCAATCATGGCTGAGAGTGGAATGAAAGTTTACCGATGTCAGGTTTTGGGCTGGATCACCTTTTGCGCCGAAAACAAAAAAGCCACCCGCTGGGTGGCTTTGGCCTGAGACAAGTGCTTACTTCTGCTCGTTAAGCCACTGGGCGGCACGCTTGGCAAAGTAAGTCAGAATGCCATCGGCACCGGCGCGCTTAAAGCAAAGCAGTGACTCCATCACTATGGCTTTTTCGGCCAGCCAGCCGTTTTGAATGGCCGCCATGTGCATGGCGTACTCACCGCTGACCTGATAGGCGAAAGTGGGCACGGCCAGTTCGGTTTTCACCCTGTGCACTATATCCAGATAGGGCATGCCGGGCTTCACCATCACCATATCGGCACCTTCCTGGATGTCCAGCGCCACTTCATGGAGGGCTTCATCGCTGTTGGCCGGGTCCATCTGGTAGCTGTGTTTGTTGCCACCCTTGAGGTTACCCGCAGAGCCGACGGCGTCACGGAAGGGGCCATAGTAGTTTGACGAATACTTGGCCGAGTAGGCCATGATTTGGGTATTCACATGGCCAGCAGCTTCCAGCGCATTGCGGATAGCACCAATGCGGCCGTCCATCATGTCTGATGGCGCCACAATGTCGGCACCGGCTTCGGCATGGGACAGGGCCTGCTTCACCAGAATGTCGGTGGTGATATCGTTGACGATATAGCCTGTGTCATCGATGATGCCGTCCTGACCGTGGGTAGTGAAAGGGTCCAGGGCCACGTCGGTCATCACACCCAGCTGGGGAAACTCACGCTTGAGGGCACGCACGGCGCGCTGCGCCAAACCATCGGGGTTGTAGGCTTCTTCCGCCAGCAGGGTTTTCTTTTCCGCCGGCGTCACGGGGAAGAGGGCAATCAGCGGAATACCCAGTTTGACCAGTTCTTCAGCTTCTTTGAGCAGCAGATCGATACTGTAGCGCTCGATGCCGGGCATGGAGGCCACTTGCTCTGTGCGGTGGTTACCTTCGAGCACAAACATGGGATAAATCAGGTCGTTGACCGTCAAGGTATTTTCGGCCATCAGGCGACGGCTGAACTCGTGTTTGCGCATACGGCGCATTCTGCGTTGTGGGAAGGCACTGGTGATGATGTTCACTATCGTCTCCTGGGCTATGAATGGGGAACGGGCATGTCCTGAAAAAGGCCCACCCTGTTGCGGCCGTCGTTTTTGGCCTGATAGAGCGCCTTGTCCGCCTGCTCAAGCAGCTGCAGCGGATGCTCGTCACTCTCAATAATACTGCTGCTGACACCTATGCTCACGGTCAGCGGGATCTTCAATTGCTCCCACTCGATGATAAGCGCTTCTACCGCTTCGCGGATATGCTCGGCGACGGCCATAGCGCCTTCGGCATCGGTGGATGGCAGTATGATAGCAAACTCCTCGCCCCCAAAACGTGACACGAGATCCGTTGGGCGCCTTAGCTGCGCACTCAGAGTATCGGCGATGGTTTTCAGGGTGTGGTCACCGGCGAGGTGGCCATATTTGTCATTGATATTCTTGAAATGATCTATGTCCAACATCAGCAGCGCCATGGGAGTTTGCTGACGACGGCTAATGCGTCCTTCGGCTTGTAAGCGCTTATTGAATGCCGCGCGGTTTTTCACACCGGTGAGGCTGTCGATGGTGGTTTGTTCGGTGAGTTTTTGGTTCACCTCGTTAAGCTCACGCAGGGCGATTTCCAGCTCCAGGGTGCGCTCCTGCACCATCTCTTCCAGGCGCTCGTTGGACTCGGCTTCGGCCTTGAGGGCTTCTTCCCGCGCCTCGCGGATACGCTTGGCCTGTTCGAGTGCTTCCTGTTGAATACGGTGTTTGGCTTTGCGCTCGTCACTGTAGCGAATGGCCAGCACCAGCGACATAAACACAATTTCAAAGGTGACGCCCGCCATGGCCGGGCTGAGTGGTTCCAGTGAGGTTTCGATGGCACCAAGGTAAATCAGGCTGGTGACAATCACGCTGGCCAGAAACACTATCCAACCCAGGAAATAGAGGCGGGCGAGTTTTTGTCCCCGCATGGCCTGCACCAGGGCGAAGGCGAGCAGTACCACGGCAATACCCAGCAGGGCAACCAGGTCGCAATACATCGCGAGGCTATAGCTGACAAAGGGTGATAGCAGTGCCAAAAACAGACTGAAGGCGGCGCTGAAACGGCAAATGCGCAGCATTCTGATGTTCAGGTATTTAAGTTGCAGCACCTTTTCGGCAAACATCAGCGCAAAACACATCACCAGGGGCAGCAGGAAGGGGATAACCCAGGCTTGCATGGCAGGCAACTGTGGCCAAAGGTAGCGGAATGCGACGCCTTGCAAGGAGGCAACCAGAAGGGTCATGGACAGCACGTAGGCGGCGTAATAGCTGTAGCTGAAGGAGCCAGAGGCCAGTGCCACGAATAAACTGAACAGACCGATGGCGGTCAGGATGCCAAGCTGGAATCCCTGGAGCAGATTGCGGCTTTCGAGCATCTGGCTCAGATGGCCGGGCGTCATGAGTGTCAGGGGGACATGGCTGCTACCTTCGGTATCGACTCTAAGCAGCAGGGTGTGATGTTCCCATGGCCTCAGCTGCACTGGATAAAGGAATTGGGTGCTCTGCAGCAGGCGTTCATTAAAAGGCAGACTGTCACCAAAATGGTGTTCGGCCATCAGGTTGCCATTGACCAGATGATAGAGTCGCAAGTTATCCAGAAGCGGGTTATTGATACTGAGCACCCGGCTGCCCGGATGGGTTCTGACATCAATGTCTATCCTGAACCAGCGATTCTGCGCCCCCAAGCCATGGGTGCCCTGCTTGGGAAGTTGGTGCCAGCGTGGGTCATTCTGGGGCGGAAGTTCTCGGTAATCAATAAGTTCGCTGGCCTGAAACTCGCTCACCCATGGGGTGAGGTCTATCACTTCACTCGACTCTTCGGTGTATACCAAAGCAGGGGCGCCGGCCTGTGCCAGCAGACTATATCCCAGGGCGAGTAACAGCAGCAGGAGTCTACCCATGGGCGCTGTCCAAACCAAAGAATGTCAGGCTGTTGTGGTATACCTGCCGGGCAAAGTCGTCCGGCTCCTCCCCTCGAAGACGGGCTATCTCGTTGGCGATATAGGGTAAGTATTGCGGCAGATTTTTACCTGACTTGGGCTTGGGCCGCATGGACCTTGGCAGCAGATAGGGGCTGTCGGTCTCAATCAGCAGGCGTTCTATGGGAATATCTTTCACCAGCGCGGCCAATTCCTGACCGCGGCGCTCATCACAAACCCAGCCTGTGATACCCAGGTGCAGTCCAAGGTCTATGTAGGCTTCCATCTGCTCGGCCGTGCCGGTAAAGCAGTGCAGCAGGGCGCCGCCGAGCTTGCTGCGATGCTCCCTCACAATGGCGATAAAGTCATCGTGGGCATCGCGCTCGTGCATTAAGACCGGCTTTCCCAATTCACAGGCCAGTGCCAGCTGAGCCGCAAAGGCTTCCCGCTGTTTGGGGCGGGGAGAAAAATCGCGGTTATAGTCGAGGCCACACTCACCCACGGCGACTATGGCGCTGTCACCGCACAGACGGCGCTGCAGTGCCGGGCTGTGCTGATGCCAGCTGGAAGCATGATGGGGATGTACCCCGGCGGTGCCATACAGCTTGCCGGGGAAACGCTGACAGGCGGCCAAAACCGCCTCGCTTTCTTCGAGGCTACTGCCAATGACGATAAGTGGCGACACACCGGCGGCATCGGCGCCGGCGATTACCGCCTCAATATCGGATTCGAGGGCACTGCCAATCAGGTTAACGGCAATGTCCAGGTAACGGGGCTTAGTCACTAAAATGGTTACTTAAGGCGCTTTACCCTGATGGTCGTATTGCGGCTATCGAGACCCAGATAGAATGCACCCAGGGCACCTTTTTCGATATAAACACTCTCGCCGCTTTTCAGCTTGAACTTGCGGCCGTCGGTTTGTTTCCACACCTGGCCGTTGGTAAAGCTTATCTTGAGGTTGTTGTAGGCGTCTGTGTCCACCGCGGAAATCACCAACTCAATGCGCTCTGGCTCTGCTTCGGTCTTTTTCACCTTACCGAAACTTTCTTCCACGGTTGGCGCGGCTTGAGATACAGGGGCAACAGGTGCAGCGCTCACAGGAGCGGGGGCGACAGGTACAGGGGCGGCCACGGCTGCAACAGGTGCCGCGGCCTGGGGCTGGGCAACTGTGGCGGCTACGGGCTGATTGGCAACGCTTGCGGCCAGTTTGTCGTAACAGATAAGACGGTCGAGTTTATCCTGAACCGCAGCACACTGGGCCAGACCTTGTTCAACAGAAGCGGATGCAGAGAGAGAAGTCAGGCCGAGGGCCAATAGCCATAAGCTGCGCATAAGTTTTCCTTGTATTTCTACCTTGGCATTAATAACAAAATCGGCCTAACCCAGACGGGACAGGCCGATAAAACACGGTCACAAGCCACTGGTTTCAGTCGGCGTGTGTTTGTTCTTCTTGTTCGTCTTCGCTCTTTTTACTGTAAAAGCGGGCAGCAAGCAATCCGCCTTCAAACAGCAACAGCATGGGAACGGCCAGCATGGTCTGAGAAATCACGTCAGGCGGCGTCAGCAACATCCCGATAATAAAGGCTGAAACCACAATATAGGGTCGTTTTGCCTTGAGGTCTTCCACACTGGTCACCCCTGCCCAGCACAGCAGTACTACGGCGATGGGAATTTCAAACGACAAGCCAAAGGCAAAAAAGAGTTTCAGAATAAAATTCAGGTAACTGCTGATGTCGGTTGCCACCGTCACCCCTTCGGGCGCCACGCTGGTAAAGAAGCCGAACACCACGGGGAATACCACGAAGTACGCAAAGGCAATCCCCAGATAAAACAGCAAGGTACTGCTTACGAGCAGGGGGACAACCAGACGTTTTTCATGCTTGTACAGCCCCGGAGCCACAAATGACCAGATTTGATAAAGCACGTAGGGCACGGCAATGAAAAATGACAGCACCATGGTCAGCTTGAAGGGCGCAAAGAAGGGCGCGGCCACGTCTGTGGCAATCATGCTGGAGCTTTCTGGCAGTGCCTGCATCAGGGGGATGGCCATATAGTGGTAAATATCGTTGGCCCAGTAGACCAAACCGACAAACACCAGCATGACACCGGCAATACACTTGAGCAGTATGGTGCGCAGCTCAAGCAGGTGGCTGATCAGAGGTTGTTGATGTGACGACATGAATTACCCGTTGGCTTTAGGGGGCTCGACGCCTGGATCTTTGGTCGTTTCGGTCGCTGCCGGTGTTTCTGGAGTTGGCTCGCTGACCTGATAGGGGCGGTTAACCTCCTGTGCGGCCTGCTTGAGCTGGTCAATGGATTCCTGCAGCTCTGGCGACAGATTGGAAAGCCCCTTGCTTTCGGCCTTTTTCAGATCGGCATGTAACTGCTCAATCTTCAATTCCTGTTCCAGTTCGTCTTTAACTGAGTTGGCCATGCGTTTCATGGCCCGGATCCAGCCGGACACGGTACGCACTGCAACAGGTAATCTCTCCGGCCCAAGCACCACCAAACCTATGATGGCGATGAGCAGAAGCTCCATAAAGCCGATACCGTCAAACATAAGGAATTACGCCTGTTCTTTTTTGTCGGCCTCAGGCTTCTTTTCAGTTGCCTGTTGTGTGGTTTGAGCA
The DNA here is from genome assembly GCF_019457455.1 of Shewanella sp. FJAT-52076. Taxonomy (NCBI): domain Bacteria; kingdom Pseudomonadati; phylum Pseudomonadota; class Gammaproteobacteria; order Alteromonadales; family Shewanellaceae; genus Shewanella; species Shewanella sp. FJAT-52076. The sequence goes on along the minus strand of NZ_CP080415.1, from coordinate 3,763,658 downwards.
GAGGCTTCTTTATCTTCCAATGCCTTTTTTTCTTCATCAGACATGGCGTTTTTGAATCCCTTGATAGCGCCACCGAGGTCGCCACCCAGAGAACGCAACTTCTTGGTGCCAAACAGCAGAACCACGATAAGTGCGATGATGAGCAATTGCCAAATACTGATACCACCCATGAAGGATTCCTCTCTACAAAATTAAGTGATTCTATTATGAACCTGTGATTATTTAGTGCTAGCTAAAATTTGCGATTCTTTGGTCTGGATCGCCATCCGGCTCCCCAAACCAATGCGCCGGAACCAAGACAAGCTGATGCGAGCCACAGTGTATCTGTTTGGGCAAACAAAATAGTGCCACAGATCAACAAAACAGCAGAGGTGATAAGCAGGAAGTTACTCTTGTGCGCCTTTTGCTGATACTTGAGATACCTGTCGAGCATCTGTTGCTGACTGCCCAGAAGCTTGCGGCCAAGCTTGAGATTGTCATAAATAAGCTCCGGAAACTCCGGGAGTTTATCAGACCAGAAGGGCAAATTTGTTTGCACTTTTTTGAATATCGCTTTGGGTCCGACCTGTTCTGCCATCCAGCGCTCCAAAAAGGGCTTGGCAGTTTGCCACAAATCCAACTGGGGATAGAGCTGACGCCCCAGACCTTCGATATACAGCAGGGTTTTTTCCAGCAGCACCAGTTGTGGCTGCACCACGATATCGAAGCGCCTTGCGGTGCGAAACAGCTCCAGCAGCACATGGCCAAAGGAGATTTCATTCAGCGGCTTGTTGAACATGGGCTCGCACACCAGCTTCACGGCCTGCTCGAATGCCAGAATGTCGGTATCGGCCGATACCCAACCCGACTCCACGTACAACTGGGCGATGCGGTGGTAATCCCGGTTGAAAAAGGCGAGGAAGTTTTCCGCCAGATAGCGTTTATCTTCTTCATTCAGGCTGCCCATGATGCCGCAGTCCAGGCCTATGTAGAATGGATTTTCCGGGTGCTCGCGGCTGATAAAAATATTGCCGGGGTGCATGTCGGCATGGAAAAAGTTATCGCGGAACACCTGAGTGAAAAACAACTCCACCCCACGTTCTGCCAGCAATTTCAGGTTGGTGCCCTGGGCATTGAGAGCTTCGATGTCGGACACCGGGATGCCGTCGATGCGTTCCATCACCATCAATCTGGGATGGCACAGCTCTTCATACACATAGGGAATGTAGAGGGCGTCCGAGTCGAGAAAATTGTTTCTCAGCTTAATGGCGTTGAGGGCTTCGAGCTTAAGGTTCAGCTCGCCCAGAATGGTGTTCTGGTAGTCCTGCACCACCTCAACCGGCCGCAGACGATTGCCTTCGCCCAGCAAGCGATTGACCCAGGTAGCCACCTGCAGCATCAGCTCCAAATCGGCCTTGATATTGGCTTCCACATTGGGGCGCAGTACCTTGAGCACGACCTGCTGGCCATTGGACTTGAGGGTGGCGGTATGCACCTGAGAAATAGACGCCGACGCCAGTGGGATATCATCGAAATCATCGAACAGGCTGTCGATGGGAGCCTTAAGTTCGGCCTCAATGGCCTCGCGCGCCAGCGCAGAATCAAAGGCAGGTACCCTGTCCTGCAACATGGACAGCTCTTCGGCCCATTCGTCGCTCAGCAGATCGCGGCGGGTGGAGAGCATCTGGCCAAACTTGATGTATACGGGGCCGAGTTCCTGCATGGCGAGCTTGAGTCGCTCACCACCGCACTTGTCTTTGTGGCGATTACGTACCCAGAACAGGCACAGGCGCAGCAGTTTGAAATACCCGGGAAGCAGGGTGGGAGGCAGTACGTCATCCAGGCCATAGTGGAGCAGTGTGCGAATCACCTGATATCCACGGCGAAGACTGGCGAAGGTCATGGTGTGAGGCGGTCCCTTAACTGATTGACTCTGTGTTCCATGGCGTCAACCGCCTGAACCAGAGTGTCAATGTTGTCCTTGAGGTGAATAAAATCAATGCGATGAGGCGCGAGCTTATACTCTTCGGTAGACAGCTGGGCCAGATGGCTGAGGGTCTTGTGGCCTACCCGTTGCAGCTCCTGGCCCAGTTTGCGGCCACCGGATTGCAGCATGTGGGCTGGGCCATCGCCGATATAGCGCGACAGGGGTTCGCCCATATCAAACTGCTGCTCTTTGAGCAGACGACTGAAACCCTGAAGCACGTTCAAATCGCCGTCAATATCGAGACGATCGCTCTTGATAAGCAGGCTCAGACTTTCGCCCTGGCTCAGGGCATAGAGCGCCGATACAGAGGCTTTAACCGACACATCGGCCTCGGCCTCATCCCGGCTGAGCACGGTAACGCTGTCATCGAAAATCAGGTGCAGGGGGAAGGGCAGTTCAGCCAGGGTTATCGCGATACGTTTGCCATAGAGGCCGTATTGCCTGGGGCTGACACCGGTTTGCGCCAATAGTTTTTCAAAGCCGAGTTCCACGGCGCCGCAAAGGATTAGTGCCAGCTCCCGCTTTAACATCAGAACTTATAACCCCGGTGCAGTGCAACAACGCCGTCGGTCATGTTGATGTAGTCCACCTGCTCGAGGCCGGCGTCCTGCATCATGCCCTTGAGGGTGTCCTGATCCGGGTGCATACGGATGGATTCGGCCAGATACTCGTAGCTGCCAGCGTCCTGGGCAATGAACTCCCCCATTTTGGGCAGAATTTTGAAGCTGTAGAGGTCGTACAGTTTACGCATCACTTCGTGCTGGGGTTTGGAAAATTCCAGCACCAGCAGTTTACCGCCGGGCTTGAGTACCCGCTGCATGGAGCGCAGGGCGGCGTCCTTGTCGGTCACGTTACGCAGGCCAAAGGCAATGGTAATGATGTCGAAATGGTTGTCTGGAAACGGCAGCGCCTCGGCGTTGGCCTGCACATAGCTGACATTGCCCACCACACCCAGATCCCTGAGCTTGGCGCGGCCTACTTTCAGCATGGAGTCGTTGATGTCGGCCAGTACCACTTCGCCGCGGTCACCCACCAATCGGGAAAACTTGGCGGTCAGATCGCCAGTGCCGCCAGCCAGATCCAGTACCTTCATGCCGGGACGGGCGCCCGCCGTCTCGATGGTGAATCGCTTCCACAGGCGATGGATCCCGAAAGACATCACATCGTTCATGATGTCGTACTTGGCTGCAACCGAGTGAAATACACCGGCAACCAGATCCGCCTTTTTATCGGCTTCGACTGTCTTGAAACCAAAGTGAGTACTATTTGATGTGCCGTCGGACATCTGCTCTTTCCTATTGTTTCCCAAACTGTTAAACGCGAGTGTACGCCAAAGCAGCAGTTCAGCTGAATCCTTGAGCTACCAGCTTTGTGATCCAGTGCCTATCCAGTGGCCCACTGGATGTCAAGCTTGTGAGCCCGGTAGGGTTTTGACATACGCGCAATGACTGCGCATTAGACCACAATATGCGAATTTAATGAATAGCGCTGAAATCGTCTTGCCGATGGGGCCCGTTTAAGCCCCCAGCGCCAGGTGACGGCCGCGGATATAGGCGTAAACCAGCTCCGTAAGACTCTGCCCCGTCTCACGCAGACCCGCATCTTCACCGCTATCGTGGCAGGAAGGAGCGGCCTCGGCGAGGTGCAGATAGGCGCAATCGCAGTGACGGGCGATATGGCTGATGTACCTGGCGGCGTCCAGCAGGGGCACCCCGGCGGCGGTCATGGCGCTCGATGGCATATTGGCGATGGCATCCACGTCCAGCTCCAGCGCCACCGGCAGACCGGTTGCTCGCAGATTTTTGCCGATTTGTTTCAGGGCGTCATCGAGGCTCAGTTCGCCGCGCACCCATATTTGTTGCAGGGTATGCCAGCTGCCACCGAAGGCGGCCAGTTGCTCGAGATTGGCTTCGCTGTTTTTCAGCTCATGCAGACCCAGTACATGGTAAAAATCCAGCGCACCGCTGGCGGCAGCATAACTAAAGCCGTTGCCGCTGTGTCGACCCTCTCTCAGCCTAAAGTCGGAGTGTGGATCGAGGTTCACCGCAGCCGCCGGGCGGCCGAAGGCGTTTTTCACCGACATCAGCAAGCCGAAGGCGTTGTTGTGACCTCCGCCTATGACGATGGGCTCGAGCCCGGCTTCCATAATGGCACTGGCCACTTCGATAACCCGCTCATCCATGGCGGCAACGGCGGCTCTGAGGGCGTCTACATCGGCGTCTTCCCCGGGCAGCAGATCGCCAAAGTCCAACTGGCCCAACAGCAGGCAGTCATCACCCCGGTAAAAGCGGTTCGATTGCAGGTTAACCAGATACTTGAGCATGGCCTCAAAGGCATTGGTCGCACCACCACGGCCAAGGTTGGCGCGGGGGCCCGCATCTTCTCCCACACCCAGCAGTACAAACCGGGCGCCCTGGGTTTTGGCGGACTCAAGGATGGCGGCAAGGGTTGGGCCTTCGGGCAGCAAAAAGTGGTTACCCAGACGGGTTTCGCCGGGGCGCTTACCGAGGATGGGAGTCATGTCTTTGGCAGAAAAAACGATAAGGTGCTGCATAGGGGGTACATTCTTTGGCTTGTTTGCAGGTTATTGTGGCAAAGGGCGCGAAAAAGGCAACGGTCAAAGCGGCTGCCGGGTTGAGCTCCCTTGGATAACCTGGGGTTAAGGCATGAAAAAACCGGCCATTGGCCGGCTTTTTGCTGGATCAGAAGAGATATGGATTACTCGATATCCAGCGGCTCCGGAGAGAGAATAATGCCCGTGCTGTCGGCATAAATGTGGTCGCCGGGTAGGAAGGATACGCCGCCGAAATTGCAAGGTACATCGAGCTCGCCAATGCCGTTGTTGTCGGCTCCCACAGGGATGGATGCCAGCGCCTGAATACCGATATCCAGCTCTTCCAGGGCATCCACATCGCGCACGCTGCCGTAGACGATAATGCCTTCCCAGCCGTTGTTGACGCCAATTTCCGCCACTGCGGCATCAATCAGGGCGCGGCGCAGGGAGCCACCGCCATCGACCAGCAAGACTCGTCCTTCCCCATCTTCGGCCAACACATCGGCAATCAGCCCATTGTCTTCGAAACACTTGACTGTGCTGATGGCGCCACCGAATGAGCTAACACCACCGTAATTACTGAACATGGGCTCTACCACATCCACGACGTCCAGAAACATGTCACATAATTCTGAGGTGTTGTATTCCATAGTCATCTCCTGTTTCGGCCCAAATCAGGCGGTTAGGCTGCTCTACACTGAACTTAGGCCAGTATATAAGGGAATCTTGAAAAGAAAAGTGTTATCAATCACGGTATTGGCGAGCTTGGCCCCATAGCTGGTAATGTAGTTTAATTTCGTCATATCTAAACCCAATAGCGCAAAATTTTGACTTCTGTCATCATATAACGGTTTTTTATTACAGCTCTGTGGTGGCTTTTGTTACTATAGTCACCAGTCCCATTCCAGTTTCAATTAACAAATCGCTTTAGGGGCACGGACCCCCCAGTAAGCTCAGGGAAGGCAGAGGGCCTTATATCGAGGTGCCTTTATGGAAGCTTTGAACATGACTGAAATCGTTGGCTACATGGCCTCGGTGATGGTTGCTATCTCGCTGATGATGAAAGATATTATCTGGCTCAGATGGCTGAACTTCGTCGGCTGCAGCCTGTTTGTTGCCTACGGTGTTGCCATCACGGCCTGGCCTGTGGCGGGCATGAACGCTTTCGTTGCCTGTATCAACATTTACCATCTCTTCAAGATCTACCGCGCCAAGACGCAAAAGCCTGTTGTAGCCTGAGTTTCGCCCCGGCGAATGTCATAAAAGTGTCGGGTGGGTGTCACCTGCCCGTCACGCATCCCAGCTAGCATTCAAGACATCCTGGATAAGTCCTGTGGAGGCCGGATGCTGGCACACCTTGCCGAGTTTGACAGACGCAGTTATCTCCTCATCGTCGAGCGTGCCCGAGAGCACGGGTTGAACAAACCGGCCATGCTGGTCTCAGCTTCCGGCGATGGTCCCCTCTATCTCTACCTTTGCGTGGCCCTGATGCTGTTCGACAGCCGGGGAGAAGAGCTGTTCCGCCTGGCGCTGATTGCGTTTTTGCTGGAACTGCCCCTGTACCTGCTGCTGAAAAACAGTATCCGCCGTACCCGCCCATGCCACAGTGCCATAGGTCTGGGTTGCAGTTTTGAACCCTCGGATAAATTCAGTCTGCCGTCCGGTCACACGGCCGCAGCCTTCGTGATGGCCGGCGCCGTCGGCACTGTCTATCCCGTCGCCATATTGCCCCTGTATCTCTGGGCGTGCCTGATAGGCCTGTCCCGGGTGGCGCTGGGGGTCCATTACCCCATGGATATTCTGGCCGGGGCTGCCCTTGGCAGCCTGTCTGTGGTCTGGGTAAACGAATTCATTTGATAAGGATGTCATTGAAATCATGAAAATACTGTACGGAGTGCAGGGGACGGGTAATGGCCACTTGAGCCGGGCAAGGGTGATGGCCAAAGCCCTTGCCGAGCGCGGCGCCGAGGTTGATTACCTGTTCAGCGGCAGACCCAAATCGCAGTTTTTTGATATGGACATCTTCGGTGACTACCGGGTTGCCACCGGGCTGACCTTTGTCAGCAAGGCGGGACGCATCAGCTCGGTGGACACGGTGCGCCATAATCTCAGCTGCCGCTGGTGGCAGGATATTCGCGGCCTGGACCTCTCATCTTACGATCTGGTGCTCAACGATTTTGAGCCCGTGAGCGCCTGGGCAGCCCGGCGGCAAAAGGTGCCCTGTATTGGCATCAGCCATCAGGCGGCGCTGCGCTTTGATGTACCCAAGGTGGGCAACACCTGGTTTAACGAACGTTTGCTGGAATATTTTGCCCCCGTGGATGTGGCGCTTGGCTGCCACTGGCATCATTTCGGTTTCCCGCTGCTGCCGCCCTTTGTGGATGTGGGGGAAGTCAGTGAAGAGCATGGTCACGATATCCTTGTGTACCTGCCCTTCGAGGCTCCGGGCGATATCATCGACTTCCTGCGCCCCTTCGATAACTATCGGTTTTTGGTGTATCACGCCCAGTCTCCCAACGGCCCTGTGCCCGAGCACATACAGTGGCACGGCTTCTGCCGCGAGGGGTTTCGCCGTCATCTGGCCGAGGCCGGTGGTGTGGTGGCCAACGCGGGATTTGAGCTTGCCAGTGAGGCACTGACATTGGGGAAAAAACTGCTGGTAAAGCCGCTTATCGGGCAATTTGAGCAGCTTTCCAATGTGGCGGCATTACAGCTTTTGGGGGCAGCCCACAGCATGATGCACTTGAGCCGCGATGCCATGCGCTCCTGGCTTAAGTCAGCCAGCCCTGAGCCGGTGCGTTACCCCGCCGTGGGCGACGCCCTGGTGCAATGGATTGAGCAGGGAGAATGGCACAGGGGCGATCTGCTCAGTGAGCAGCTGTGGTCACAGGTGCGCCTGCCCGATACCTGGCGCTGAGAGTGCATCAACAAAATGAATGTCACGCTGCCAGGGCTGGAATGCGTCACATGCAATGAGTTGCAGGTGCAGGGATTTATTGATGGCGATCCCCTGAATCTCAAGCTCTGTCAGTGCCTGATGCAGGCGCGCCATGGCCTCTTCGCGGGTGGCTCCGTGGCAGATGAGTTTGCCAATCAGCGAGTCGTAAAAGGCAGGCACCCTTGCCCCGGGGAAGAGGTAGGAGTCCCACCGAACCCCTGGGCCGCCTGGTACCCTGAGCTGGGTTATCACCCCAGGTGAAGGCAACTGGCTGTAGGGGTCTTCGGCATTGATGCGACACTCTATGGCATGGCCCTGTACCTGTGGCGTTGGCGGCAGCGGCTGGCCGAGGGCTACTTTCAGCTGCCAGGCAATGAGATCCAGCCCGGTGACCATCTCGGTGACTGTATGCTCCACCTGAATGCGGGTGTTCATTTCGATAAAGAAAAATGCCCCGTCCTGATACAAAAACTCAAAGGTACCGAGGCCACGGTAGTTGAGGCTGCGACAGGCCTGTTCGCAGCGGCGCATCATTGATTCGATAAGGTCTCGGTCGATACCGGGGGCAGGCGCTTCTTCAATCAGCTTTTGATGACGGCGCTGGGCCGAGCAGTCCCGCTCGCCAAGACACAGCGCAGCTTCGCCATCGGCCAGCATCTGAAATTCAATATGGCGAGGATGGGTAAGAAATTTTTCCAGATACAGGGTGTCGTCGCCAAAGGCCGCCTGAGCTTCGCTGCGGGTAAGGGCGATGGATGCAGCCAGCTCTTCTGCCGAGTCGACCCGGCGCATTCCCCTGCCACCGCCACCGGCACTGGCCTTGATAAGCAACGGATAACCTATGTCGGCGGTGAGGGCCTCAATAGCGGCCATGTCTTGATTCAGCGCCCCATCTGAGCCCGGCAGAGTAGGAATGCCCACAGCCTTCATGGCCTTGATGGCACTGACCTTATCGCCCATGGTGGCGATGGTGTCGGCGTCAGGCCCCAGAAACACCAGGCCCGCCTCTGTGACTGCACGGGCAAACTCGGCCCGCTCGGCCAAAAAGCCGTACCCCGGGTGTATGGCGTCGGCGGCCGTGAGTTTGGCGGCTTCCAATAGGGCGTTGATATTGAGGTAGCTGTGTTTGGCCGCCGCCGGGCCTATGCAGAGGCTGTGGGTTGCCAGCAGGGTGTGCAGCGCGCCCTTGTCGGCGCTGGAATAGATGGCAACGGTTTCCAGCCCCAGCTGATGGCAGGCACGGATAATCCGCACCGCGATTTCACCGCGATTGGCCACCAGCACCCGTTTAAAGCGGGCCTCAGTCGGCATCACCAATCACAAACAGGGGCTGGTCGAATTCCACGGCCGTGCCGTTTTCTACCAGAATCGCTTTCACAATCCCGGCGCGGTCGGCGGCAATTTGGTTCATCATTTTCATGGCTTCAATCACCGCGAGAGTATCGCCCACGGCCACCTCTGTGCCCAGCTCCACAAAGGGGCGAGCCTCGGGGCTGGGGGCGCGGTAAAAGGTGCCCACCATGGGAGAGAGCACTCTGTGGCCTGATTCACGGGCCTGAGCTGAGCTGGTTGCTTTGGGGCTTGTCTCAGTTGTCACCGTCTGCGGTGGCAGATTGCCATGGCGGATGATGCGTACCGACTCTTCGCCTTCTTTTACTTCCAGCTCATTGATGCCCGACTCCTGCACCAGCTCAATCAGCTTTTTGATTTTTCGCAAATCCATGGCCATCAGTTGCTCCCTTTAAGCCGCTCCGTTGCCGCTTCGAGTGCCAGCGAGTAGCCTTTGGGGCCCAGTCCCATAATCACGCCAACGGCCTTATCTGAAAAATACGAATGATGACGGAAGGGCTCCCGGGCATGGACGTTGGACAGGTGCACCTCAATAAAGGGCAGGGCAACCCCGAGCAGGGCATCCCGCAGTGCCACACTGGTGTGGGTAAAGGCGGCGGGATTGATAATCACAAAATCCGCATCCGTGTTATGGATGGCGTCAATCAGCACATGCTCGGCATTGGACTGAATATGCTCGAGTGTCACCCCCAGGGCGGTTGCCTGTGATTCCAGTCCGGCGACAATTTGCGTCAGGGTTTGGCTGCCATACACACCCGGCTCGCGCCTTCCCAATAAATTGAGGTTGGGGCCGTTAATCAGCAATACCTTGGGAGCAGTTTGGTTGGCAGTCATGGGTATCCTTTTTGTCAGTTATCGACATGTTGAACTCAATAAGGCCCAATATCGCCAAACTTGCCTGCATTTTCAATGCAATTAATCTTAAGCAGGCAGGAAAGCGTTTTTCAGTAACTGACCTTGCCGCGCATGGCCTTGGTGGACGCTCGCTGCTTTTTGGTATCGACCCGGCGCTTCTGGCTGGCGCGGGTGGCCTTGGTGGGAATACGCTTTTTTTGAACCTGATTGACCGACTGCACCAGGGCGATAAATTGCGCCAGCGCGGTTTCGCGGTTGGCCTCCTGGCTGCGGCTCTCCTGACACTTAATGATGATTTTGCCGCTTTGGGTGATGCGATGGTCGCTCCTGGCCAGCAGCTTTTCTTTGTAAAACTCCGGCAATGACGAGGCGTGGATATCGAAGATAAGCTGGGCGCAGGTGGAGACCTTATTCACGTTCTGGCCACCGGCACCACTGGAGCGGATGAACTGCCATTCGATTTCCTGGTCCTGAAGTTGAACGCGCTGTGAGATTGTGATCATGGCCTAAGTTTTGGCTTAATGTGAGCGGAAAGAATTTGTTATTATCGGCAACCTCGGCATATGGCCGAGCCTGCCCCAGGGAGAACCTCTATGTTATGCCAGATCCCCGAGATTGCTAAGGGCGTAATCAGTCTTTTTGCCAGCGGCCGCATCACGGCCCAGGATTATCGCACCCACTTGCAGCCGGCCATCAAGCGCTATCGGGAGGATTGGGGCCAGGTCTGTTTGTATATTGAGGCCGACGTACTGCTGGAAGGCTGGGAGCAAGCTTCCCTGTCCGGCGCCGGTGAGGTACAGTTACCCCCGTTCGATGCCTTGGTGTTTGTGGGCGGTCCCGATTGGGTCGGTAATGCCATTCGACTGCTGGGCCCCTTTGTGGCCGGTGAAATTGCCTGGTTTCCCCTGCAGGATAAGGCGAAAGCCATTAGCTGGATCCGAAAGCGATCGCTGATCAAGGTATGAAAAATCAATATATTACAAGGAAGCGCTACAATGAATAAGCTGACACTGGCCAAGATCGCCGCCGCTCTGACTCTGGTTGCCGGCCTTGCCGCCTGTGCCCCCGAAGTGGGCAGTGAAGCCTGGTGTAAAAAGATGGAAGACAAGCCAAAGGGCGACTGGACTGCCAACGAGGCATCCGATTACGCCAAACACTGCGTCTTCAGGTAAGCATGTCAGTAGCCGGGGAACTGTCTCAGATTTCCCCGGTCTTATTTTTGTCTCTAGTTTCTGATGATGCCTGCCCAAGCCGAGGATTGATTTGGTTCGTTTCTCCCTCAACACACTGCACAGACTGAGCCTGATGTTGCTGGCCGTGGTGGCACTGCAATTTGCAGGAGCCAACCTGGGCGCGCACCAGTTGCACGCCGGCAGTGCCGATGAGGAAGCGCTTAATCACAGCCACCTGACCTTTCTGGCCGAGGTGACCTCCATCGGTGAGTGTATTGAATGCACCTGCCCAGCGGAAATCCTTGCCAGCGACACGCATCAACACCACAAGGTTGAAAAGACCGAGCTGAAACAGCTGGATCTTTGTCTCGATTGCCATTGCCATGGCGGTCATCCAAGCCTGGTGGCAGACCTGGCCAATCTCGATTATCACTCCCATACCACCCAGGTAAAGGGTCATGAGTCTGACTACCTCTCGATAGTGGGCCGCCCCGACTACCGCCCCCCTATTGCCTGAGCCTGACATTCTCAGGAAAGAAGACCGCTCTCAGCCCTGCTGAGTGATGCAGCCTCGCTCTGCGTCGCCTGCGTGTGACTTTTCGCACCTGCTGATTTGTGCCACTGGTCGTTGTGGCTATCGCTTTCGCGGGTTGCCGCAATTGCCATCAGGTTCGAAAGGGCTGTGGCAAAGGCAATCAGCAAGCACCGCCTGAAACCGGCCTGTGGCACATGAGTCGCCACGGCTCAGTGCAGGCGTTGGTTGCCAAAGGTCATCTTCTTTCCCCATGACTTAACCGCCCTGACGGCGCGTTAACCGACTTTGTCACTTTTTATTCAGGACTCTGTATGCACCAGACCTTACTTGCGACCGCCCTCTTGGCATCGCCCGGCAGCGCTTTGCTCATTGAAAAACTCAAGCTGACCTTTACCTGCAACACCAATCACGACGCAGACACTGACTCCAGTACCGGGACATTGGAGGCGAGGGTATGAAATCCATTTTCTTCAGTAAATCAGTTATCAGCGGAGCAAACGCCATGTCTGCCATGAATACCAACACTTACTTATCGGCACTGGCGTTCGCCGCTGCACTTGCATTCGCTTTACCTGTGTCACTGCCCGCCTGGGCAGGTGATGGCCATGGTCACGGTGCGGCACAAGGCGTCACCGAAACCGAAGACACCCATGACGAAGACAAGGCGTTAAAGCTCAGTCAGACCCAGCGCGACCTTGCCGGTATTCGGGTCGAAACCCTGTCGGCCACAGGCTTTGATTTAAGCGCCGTGGCCACCGCCAGCCTGGTGGTGGACCGTGACCGCACCATTACCCTGGCGCCACAGCTTGAGATGCGGGTGCTCGAGCGCCACGTGGTACCGGGGCAGGAGGTAAAGCAGGGTGAGCCTTTGCTCACCCTCGGCGGCGCCGCCATCGCCCAGGCCCAGGCCGATTATATCAATGCCGCCACCGAATGGAGCCGCATCAGCCGTATGGGCGAAAGCGCCGTGAGTCAATCCCGCAGGCTGCAGGCACGGGTAGATTACGAGCTTAAGCGCGCCGTTCTCGAGTCCATCAAGATGACGCCTCAGCAAATCAAAGCGCTGGAAGCGGCGCCGGGCAGCATCGGCAACTTCAAGTTGCTGGCGCCCATTAAGGGCCGGGTGCAGCAGGATGTGGCCAGTCGTGGTCAGGTGCTGGCGGCCGGCTCGCCGCTGATGCAACTGACCGATGAGTCCTTCCTGTGGGTGGAGGCCGAGCTGACGCCGGTGCAGTCCCGCGGTCTTGCCATGGGCAGCGATGCACGGGTGAGCGTATCGGGTAAGTGGCTTGAGGCGAAGGTGATTGGCCGCTCCCACGAGCTTAACCCCATCACCCGTACCGAGCAGGTGCTGCTGTCGATGGCAAACCCCGGCCATGAAGTGCATGCCGGTGAGTTTGCCGAGCTGCTTTTGCCCCAGCAAGTCAATCATCAGGGCGGCCAACAGGGAATAGTGCTGCCGGACTCGGCCCTGAGTCGCAGTAGCGATGGCGACTGGCAGGTGTTTGTGGAAGACGCCGACGGCTTTGAGGCGGTGGAAGTGCAAATCGAATCCCGCGCCCGAGGCCTGAATCTGGTGAAGGGGATTGAGCCCGGCAGCGCCGTGGTGATGTCCGGTGCCTTCTTCCTGGCCTCCGAGCTGGCCAAATCTGGTTTTGATATCCACAACCACTGATAAGAGGGCGAGCGATGCTGCTGAAATACATGAATAAAGTGGTTTGTTTAAACCCAGGTGGACCGGATATGTCTCCAGCGTTTGGGCCAAGTCTGGATTCGCTTTTTGCGAACAGCGACAACCACTGATAAGAGGGCAAGCCATGCTACAGAAACTCATAGAGCGGGCGGTGCGAAGCCGTCTGATAGTGCTCATCTTTTTGATAGCCGCCATGGCAGCTGCTGCCGTGATGCTGCCGAGGTTGAATCTGGATGCCTTTCCCGATGTGACCAACGTGCAGGTACAGGTGAATACCGCGGCCGAGGGGCTTGCCGCCGAAGAGGTGGAAAAGCTCATCAGCTATCCGGTGGAATCGGCCATGTATGCCCTGCCTTCGGTGACCGAAGTGCGCTCTTTGTCGCGCACCGGGCTTTCCATTGTGACCGTGGTGTTTGAAGAAGGCACCGACATCTACTTTGCCCGTCAGCAGGTGTTTGAGCAGCTGCAGGCAGCAAGGGAGACTATTCCCGACGGCGTGGGGGTGCCGGAGATTGGCCCCAACACCTCGGGCCTTGGGCAGATTTACCAGTACATTCTGCGGGCTGCGCCCGAGTCCGGCATAGCGCCTGACGAGCTTCGCAGCCTCAACGACTATCTGGTGAAGCTCATCATAATGCCGGTGGGCGGCGTGACCGATGTGCTCTCGTTCGGTGGAGAGGTGCGCCAGTATCAGGTGCAGGTCGACCCGGCCAAGCTGCTCTCTTATGGCCTCAAACTGGACGATGTGACCAGGGCGCTGGAAGGCAATAACCGTAACGCCGGTGGCTGGTTTATGGCCAAGGGCCAGGAGCAGCTGGTGGTGCGTGGCTACGGCCTCTTACCTGCCGGTGAGGCCGGGCTTGATGCCATTGCGCAAATTCCGCTGACCGAATGGCAGGGCACGCCGGTGCGGATTATGGATGTGGCCAGGGTTGCCTTTGGCAGTGAAATCCGTGTCGGTGCCGTGACCATGACCCGCCGTGATGAAGCCGGTCGCCCTGAGCCACTGGGTGAAGTGGTGGCAGGGGTAATTTTGAAGCGCATGGGCGCCAACACCAAGGCGACCATCGATGACATCAACAGCCGCACTGCCCTTATTCAGCAGGCGTTGCCGGATGGGGTGACTTTCGAGGTGTTCTACGACCAGTCGGATTTGGTCACCAAGGCGGTGACCACGGTGCGCGACGCCCTGCTGCTGGCCTTCGTGTTTATTGTGGCTGTGCTGGCGCTGTTTTTGGTGAATGTGCGTGCTACCGCGCTGGTGCTCTTGTCGATCCCGGTTTCCATCGCCCTTGCGCTGATGGTGATGTCTTACTTTGGCATGTCGGCCAACCTCATGTCCCTTGGCGGCCTTGCCGTAGCCATTGGTATGTTGGTGGATGGCTCTGTGGTGATGGTGGAGAACATTTTCCGCCACCTCACCCAGCCTGAAGGCCGGATTGATGACGGTCAGCCGACCGACCCGGGCCTCAGCGAAGAAGACGCCCACCGTGAAGGCGGCTATGGCGGCATTGCCATGCGTATCTTGCAGGCGGCGCGGGAGGTGTGCAGCCCGATTTTCTTCGCAACCCTGATTATTATCGTGGTGTTTGCGCCGCTGTTTGCCCTCGAAGGGGTGGAAGGCAAGCTGTTCCAACCGATGGCGGTCAGCATCATTCTGGCCATGCTGTCGGCATTGATGGTGGCGCTGGTGGTGGTGCCTGCACTGGCGGTATACCTGTTTCGCCGTGGCGTGCATCTGCGCCAAAGCCCGCTGCTTACCCCCATCGATAAAGGCTACCGCCGGGTGCTGGGCGCGGTCATGGCGCGTCCCAAAACCGTGGGTATTACAGCACTTGTGCTGTTTGGACTCAGCATGGCGCTGTTGCCAAGGCTTGGCACCGAGTTTGTGCCCGAGCTTGAAGAAGGCACCATCAACCTGAGGGTAACCCTGGCGCCCACTGCAAGCCTGGAGACCTCGCTGATGGTAGCGCCCAAGCTTGAAGCCATGCTGCTGGAATTTCCCGAGGTGGATTATGCGCTGTCGCGTATCGGTGCCCCTGAGCTTGGCGGCGACCCAGAGCCTGTGAGCAACATCGAAATCTACATCGGCCTTAAGCCCATCGATGAGTGGCAGTCTGCCGCGAGCCGCGCCGAGCTGCAGCGACTGATGGAAGAAAAGCTGTCGGTGTTCCCGGGCCTGCTGTTTACCTTCTCTCAGCCAATTGCCACCCGGGTGGATGAGCTGTTATCCGGCGTAAAAGCCCAGCTTGCCATCAAGCTGTTTGGCCCGGACTTGGATGTGCTGGCCGAAAAAGGTCAGCAGCTTTCGGATCTGGTGTCAAAGGTGCCCGGCGCCGTGGATGTGTCGCTTGAGCAGGTGAGCGGTGAAGCTCAGCTGGTGGTGCGCCCGGACCGCGCCCGTCTGGCGCGCTACGGTATCAGCGTGGATGAGGTGATGAACCTTGTCAGTACCGGCATTGGCGGCAGCGCCGCCGGACAGGTGATTGACGGCAACGCCCGCTACGACATCAATGTGCGCCTTAAGGCCGACACCCGCGCCAGCGCCGATGCCATAGCGGATCTCTTGCTGGTTGGTGCCAACGGTGCCCGGGTACGCCTGGGCGAAGTGGCCGATGTGGTGGTGGAAATGGCGCCGCCCAACATTCGCCGCGACGATGTGCAGCGCCGGGTGGTGGTGCAGGCTAACGTCTCCGGCCGCGATATGGGCTCGGTGGTGAAAGACATCTACGCTTTGGTGCCGGAAGCCCAGCTGCCGCCGGGCTATACCGTGAGTGTTGGCGGCCAGTACGAAAACCAGCAGCGGGCCCAGGCCAGGCTGATGCTGGTGGTGCCAGTATCCATCGGCTTGATTGCACTCCTGCTGTACTTCTCCTTCGGCGCGCTCAAGCAAGTGGGGCTCATCATGGCCAACGTGCCGCTGGCGCTGATTGGCGGCGTGGTGGCGCTCTATGTCAGCGGCACTTATCTGTCGGTGCCGAGCTCCATCGGTTTTATCACTCTGTTTGGCGTGGCCGTGCTCAATGGCGTGGTGCTGGTGGACTCCATCAATCAGCGCCGCGCAGGGGGTGAAAGCCTGTATCAGGCGGTGTACGAAGGCACGGCGGCGCGTCTGCGTCCTGTGCTGATGACGGCGCTGACCTCGGCGCTGGGGCTGATTCCGATTTTGCTCTCAACTGGTGTGGGCAGTGAAATTCAAAAGCCGCTGGCGGTGGTGATTATCGGCGGGCTGTTCAGCTCGACGGCCCTCACGCTGCTGGTACTGCCGACCCTGTATATGGCGCTGTATCGGCGCGATGAACGCGAACTCGAAGAGCCGGGCTGACCGCTGGTCGCAGGGCCGGGATCGCCAACGTTAAAGTCACTGCGGCAGATTTGTTCTGGCGCAGTGTCAGCGCCGCCCAAACTGGTTACACTGTTGGCGATTTTTGTATTTGCAAGGATGTCTTATGGTGCGGGGCTCACCTGTGTATTCACCGCTGGCCGCCAATCAGCTCATCACCCTCAGGGCGTTGGGATTGGTATTGCAATTGGTGCTGACCTTTTTTGGCGCCGACGCCTTTGGGCTCTCGCTGCAGCAGGGCGCCCTCGTGTATATCTTTGGCCTCGAACTGCTGTTTCTGGGGCTGACACTCAAGCTAAGGCATGCCCTGGTGCTCAGTGCCCCCGGGCTTTTTCTGAGTCTCCTTATCGACACCCTGCTGTGGATTTCCTGGCTGTATTTCAGCGGTGGGGCTACCAATGCCTTTATATCCCTGTTGTTGCTGCCCATTGCAATTGCTGCCGTGACCCTGCCTTCCTGGGCGCCATGGACCCTGGCAGCCATTACGACCCTTGCCTATAGCCTGATGTTGTATGCCGTGCCTGCCATGGAGGCGGGTCACCATGAGCATGGGGGCCACATGGAGGCTGGCAGTATGGCCTCTCATTACGTGGGTATGTGGTTTAACTTTTTACTCAGTGCCCTGGTGCTCACCACCAGTGTGGCCCTGATAGCGAGAAGGCTCAGGCAAACCGACGCAGAGCTGGCGGCGCTGCGTGAGTCTCAGCTTCGCCAGGAACAGCTGATTGCCCTGGGCACTGCATCGGCGCAGATGAGCCATCAGCTCGCCACGCCCCTGGCAAGCCTGAGATTATTGTTGGATGAAGTGGCCGAGGGAGAGACCGAGCCCCAGCTGGTATCGGAAATGGATCTCGCCCTGACGCGCTGTGAAACAAGCCTCAATAGCCTCAGAGAGGCGACCGAAGCCATTCGTGAGCGCAAGCTTACGGTGGTCAGTGCCGGGCAGCTTGTGCACTTACTCAAGCAGCAGGTATTGCTGCTGATGCCGGACGTGGTGCTGGATATCAGCCTCAGCGACGAAGTGGCCACCGCACGACTGCCAACGGATGTGAGCTTACTGCCGTCTTTGTTGGCGTTGGTGGACAATGGCGCCAGGGCCTCCAAAAAACAGGGTGGCGAGGCGCGGGTATGGCTCAGCGCCCGTTTGGTGAATGACACCTGTATTCGCCTGGATATACGTGATGCCGGCCCCGGAATCGATGCTCAAAAACTCACGGCCCTTGGCGCCAGGCCCGTTTCGAGCGAGCAGGGGCTGGGGATGGCACTGATGCTCAGCCATGCCAGCCTCGAGCGTCTCGGCGGCGAGCTGCATTTGGGGAACCTGCCCGAAGGTGGCTGCCTTGCCAGTGTGCGCTTGCCTTTGGAGCAAAGCGCATGATTCCAACGCCTAAACTGCTGATTATTGAAGATGATATGGCCTATGGTGCCGTGCTCAGTCGCCGTATGAGCCGCCAGGGTTTTGAGTGTCGTCACGTCAGTGAGCCAACGGATGCACTCCTGTGTGCCCGCCAGTGGCATCCAAGCCATGTGTTGCTGGACATGAAGCTTGAAGACAGCAACGGCCTCAAGCTGCTGCCGCCACTGCGGGGCAGCTTGCCCCAGGCCACCATAGTGCTGCTGACTGGCTTTGCCAGCATTGCCACTGCGGTGGAGGCGGTCAAGGCCGGTGCCGATAATTATCTCGCCAAGCCCGCCGACACCCGTACCCTGATGGCAGCCTTAATGCCAGGCGAAGCTGTGCCCGGCGATGACGCCGAGCCGGAAGAAGCACCTATGAATCCAAGACGGCTCGAATGGGAGCATTTACAGCAGGTGTTGTCTGCCAACGAAGGCAATGTGTCAGCCACGGCACGTCAGCTCGGTATGCACAGGCGTACCCTGCAGCGAAAGCTCGCCAAAAAGCCGGCATAAGGCAAAGCTGGTTTGGTTCCTGAGTTGCTGTGCAGAAACGAAACCCATGGGATTTAAAGGAACATAAAAAAATCCCCGGGCGGCATTCCCCGGGGTGGTTCATCAGAGTGGAAGTCTGGCTGTATCTCCGTTGACGGCAAGTTTGCCTGCCGAAGATGTCAGGGCCATGATGAGAAAGCACCTGACGCTTGAACCCAAGCCGGGCAGAGGCCCGTGCGCGATATTCAGAACCGTCACAGGGTGTGTTTTCTGTGTCGGTACCCTTTGCATTCTTGATGGTGGTGACCCCCGAGTGCAAAGGGAAACCTCAAAGGTGCGACAGTCTGTCGCAGTATTTGCCTCGCGCACCTGCAAAACCCTGGCAGATTGCCGATAATGGAATAGCGGTTTGTTATTTATTGTTTATTTTTGGGGGCATTATGTTTTTTGGGCGGCAGTTGAAGGAAGAAAACGCCTCGTTGAGGCAAAAGCTTAAAGAGCAGGACAGCCGCCATCAGGCTGAAATAGCAGAGCTCAAGCAGGTTATTGCCGATTTTGAGTCGGCGCAGCAGCTCTCGAGAGAACACCTGGACAACTTTTCTCAGGTCATTGCCTGTCAGAATCAGGGTGGCGACATGCTGCAAACTGTGCGCGATGCCCTGGCCGGCAACGCTGATGAATTGTTGCATGAGCGGGATGCGCTGCGTCAGGTGGATGCCCTGTTTTCGCAAACCCGCAGTGCAGTCGAGAGTCTGGGCAGTCGCGCCGAAGTCATCAATGAAGAGGCCGGTCGCAGCCGCGCTGCGGTGGAGCTCCTCGACACCACGACCTCGGCCATCAATCAGTTTGTTACCGCCATTCAGGGGATTTCAGAGCAAACTAACTTGTTGGCGTTGAATGCCGCCATTGAAGCCGCCCGTGCCGGTGAAGCCGGACGTGGTTTTGCCGTGGTGGCCGATGAGGTTCGTCAGCTGGCCAGCAAGGCCCACAGCGCCAGCAGCCAAATCGAGATGTTGGTCAGGCAAATCGTGTCTCAGGCGGCGGACATCAAGCAGATTATCGATGCCAATCAAAGCAGTGCCGCTGATGTAGCGACCTCCTCTGCCCAGATTTCCACCGTGGTGGCAGACGTTTTGACTCAAAGTCAGCAAATGCAGAAGGTGATTGAGCACTCGGCGATGATGGCGTTTTTGAACACCACCAAGCTGGATCATGCCGTGTGGAAATCTGAGATTTACCGCAAGCTGGAAAGGCAGGCGTTTCACGAGCATGTGAGCGACCATAAAGAGTGCCGTCTGGGTAAGTGGTACAGCCAGGGGCAGGGGGCCGAGCTGTATTCCCATGTGAGTGGTTACCGGGAGCTGGACGCCCCGCACCGCAGGGTGCACGAACAGGGCGCTGCAGCACTGGATGCCCGGCGCAAGGGCGACCTCAAGGCCATGGTGAATCATTTGGATGCCATGGAAGCCGCCAGTCTGCAGGTGGTGCACTGCATCGACAGGTTAATGAGCCAGCGCCATTAACGCTGGAGCGTGTTCTTCAAAACCCGTTCCTGAGCGGGGTTTTGTCATCAGGCGTGCTGAATGCCCGCCAGAGATAAGGTGCTCTTTACTGATATCGCTGCGCAAGGCTATGGCGATTTTACTGCCGGGCCTGTGATACTGCTGAAGGCTGGCCGGTTTATCTCTGCGACATAGCAGAGGTCTGAAAGGCGTCATTCCCCGGCCTGTTCCCCTTCCCAGTAGTCCACCGCATCCTGCTTACGGCCTACGTGGCGCAGGGTTCGCGCCTCCTGTGGTCCGGTGAGCACCAGCAGCTTGTCTGAGTCCGGCTGTTCACATACCTCCACAGGATCCACAGTCGACAGGCACCGGTACCTGAGCTCTGTGCTGCCACTGTTGATTATCTGATGGGCGACCTCAGGGCCGCCCGGTGGACAGGCGATGATGTCCATTGGGCCTATGGGGTAACTTTGCTCGCCAAATCTCAGGGTGCCGGTGCCATCGAGCACTAAAAACATTTCCTCATTTACCCTGTGGTTGTGAAAAGGGCAGACCCGTTTGCCCGGCGGCACCACGGAGACACTGTAACCAAGGCGTTTGGCCCCGATAAGCTCGCTCACCACAAAATAGGTTTCGCCATAAATTCCCTGGCTGCTACTTTGGCCATTCTCAAGGTGATTAAGGTTGATAAAGGGTTTCATCGGCGCTGCCCCGGGTGGCTGAGTAGAGGCTTATTGTTACATGGCTGCTAAATTTGGCAATGATTGAAGAGAAATGAAAAACCAGCTCTGATCAATTAATAAACAAATAAAAAACCAATATTTAACATGTTGATTATATTGCACAAAGTGTGCGTTGAACCCTTGTTTTTACCGGTGGAAACTGCTGTAATTTGCAGCGCCCAACCGGGCATTGCGTTAAACCCCACAGGTGTATCATGCCAAAATCAACACAGCAAAAAAGCCATACCAGGCAAGCACGGCCTCAGTCTGCCGGTGCCGCTCGGGTAACGGGTCTATTGCTCCTGTTGTCTCTGTTCTCCACACAGGGCTAACGGGTCGTTCTGCCAGCCTACGTTGGCTGGCAGACACTGAACCTTTCATTTCATCAATCCAGACTCAGCGGCAGGCGAAACGCCCAAGCTCTGCCAGATTGTGTACCCCAAGCTTTTTCATCATGCTGGCTCTGTGTACTTCAATGGTTCTGAGCGACAGGTAAAGGGTTTCTGAAATTTGCTTGTTGGTGAGCCCATCGGTTAACAGCCGCAACACCTGGGCTTCCCGTTCACTGAGCCGGGCAAGCTTCACCCTCAGCCCTGCTACCTCGTAGCGCCGCTGGCTTTCGGCCTCAGCCTTATCGATGGCATCGCACAGGGGGGCGGCCTGAACCGGTTTTTGAAAGAAATCGCAGGCGCCTTCGCGAAACGCTGCCAATGCCATGGGCAGGTCGCCGTGGCCGGTAAGAAAGATAATCCCAAGGGGACTTTGCTGATCCACCAGCTCATGTTGCAGCGCCTCACCGCTGAGGCCGGGCATACGGCTGTCCAGAATCAGGCAGCCGGGCTGGGTAATGTCTGCCTGCGCCAAAAAAGCTTCGGCACTGGCAAAGCTGGTTAGCTGCCGACCGCACTGATCCAGCATATAGGTCAGCGAATCCCGAATGGCTTCATCATCGTCCACCAGATACAGGCGCATAGGCCACTCCCGCGTTTTTCTTCCAGCCTAAAAAAGTGTTGAGAAGGGCTCAAGTTTGCTTGCTCGCTTTTGGGGATGGATCACGCAGGGAGCGTATTTTTTGCGGGGGGATTCACGTTGGCGCCCGCCTGCCACAGGCACAATATGCGGTGGAGGTATGGGATGAAGTCGTTGTTGCTTTGCTTGTTATTGTGGCCCCTGTCGGTGCTGGCTACCGATGCCGAAATGGGGGATGACCCCATCGAAGCCGTGTTCCGGGTCGGTGTGCTTGCCAATCATGGGGTCGGCGAGGCGAAACAGCGCTGGCAACCCATGATGAACTATTTGTCGGACAGGGTGCCTGGCATTCGTTTTGAAGTCGAGCCGCTGGATTTCGATGCCATGCGCGAGTCGCTTTTGGACTTGCGCATCCAATTTATTGTGACCAATCCGGGCCAATATCTGAGCCTGTCCAACGAGATGCCACTCTCCTGGCTCGCCACCATGCGCAGCCGCAAACATAACGGTGCCACCTACGCCATCGGCTCCACCATCATAGTGCGCAGCGACAGTCCGGTGCAGGATATCGAACAGCTCGAAGGGGCGCGTATCGTGGCCTCCGATCCCCAGGCGCTCGGCGGCTATCAGGCTACCATTGGCCTGTTGAATCGCCGTGGTTTGGATGCAGGTAACTTCTTTGCCGATGTGCGTTTTCTGGGGTTTCCACTGGAGCCGCTGGTGTATCAGGTGCGCGATGGCATGGTGGATGGCGCTATTACACCATACTGCACTCTGGAAGAAATGGTGGACTCGGGCCTGGTGCGCCGGGAGGATTTTCGGGTGCTCAACAGCATGCGTCCGGAAGGTTACGACTGTGAAATCAGCACCAGTCTGTACCCCAACTGGTCCTTTGCCGCCTCCGATAAGGTACCCGCCCGCATCACCCAGATGGTCACCAAGGCGCTGTTTGAACTGCCCTCAGACTCGGAGGCCGCCATTCGGGCCCGTACTCTTGGCTGGACCGCCCCCATCAGTCAACTCACCGTTATTCGCCTCTATGAAGAGCTTCTGCTTCATGGCAACAGCACCCGACCCCTGGAGCTGGTGCGAGCCTGGCTTAAGGCCAATCTTGAATATGGCATCAGCCTGGTGCTGATTCTGTTTGCCGGTATGGTTTACCACCTGTGGCTCGAATATAAATTTCGCCAAAAGAGCGACAGCCTGATTGCGGCCGAGCGCACCTTAAGGGACAGGGAACTCATGTTGGAGCGGATGCAAAGTGCCGCCATTTTGGGTGAGATAGGCGCCGGTCTTGCCCATGAACTCAACCAGCCCATTGCTGCCATCACCCAATACAGCGAGGGTGGTTTGATGGCACTGAAGCAGGAAGGGCATGGCTGCGCAGAACAGCGTTTGCTCGCGGTGGAAGAGGTGCTGGGCAAAATCAATCGTCAGTCGATGCGCGCCGGTGCCGTGGTGCATCGCATCCGCAGCTTGCTGCGCCGCCGTCGAGCCAGCCCGGAAGCCGTACTGATGAGTTCCTTGATGAGTGAAGCCCTGGCCTTGTTTCAACGCCCCCTGGAGCAGCAGCGGGTGCAATTGACACTGCATCAAGAGGGGGAGGAACGGCCGCTGTTGGGGGATGCGGTAGGGCTGAGTCAGCTGCTGGTGAATCTGCTAAAAAATGCCCTGGATGCCATGGAGGCCAGGACTGAGGCAAGGCAAATCGATATCACGCTGGACTTTGAGGCCAGCAAGCCAGGCAGTACCGCAAGGGTACGCTGGCTGCGGCTGGAGCTTTTGGACAATGGCAGCGGTCTTAAGGCTGAGGCGGCGGAATTAATGCTCTCTTTCGCCACTACCAAGGATGAAGGTTTGGGCCTGGGGCTGGCCATCTGCCGTGATGTGGTCAATCAGCACGGTGGTGATATTCAGCTGCAAAATCGCCAGGTCGGCCGCGGTTGCCGGGTGACTGTGTGGTTGCCACTGCTGACAGAGGACGAATCCGCATAAGCTTTTTTATCAGCTGCTTAGGGAAGGCGCGAATAAGTCCCGTGCTTGCTCTGCGTGGGTTTACAGCGGATAGATGCAGGGCACAGCTCTTGCGAATGGCCTTGGTCCTTCGCAAGAGCTGTCTTCCTTAGTCAAGCTGACCCTGATTGAGCCACTGGCGGCGCCCCAGTTCCAGCAGCATGCCCACCGCTAACCCGGCGGCGGCATTGACCCCCAGACTGACGATGGCAGTAGCGCCTATCACGAACAGGCAATAGGGTTTGCCATCGAGAAAACGCTTTGACCAGGCCAGTTGCAGCCCGGCGGTGGAAAGCAGGCTTCCAAGAATGGCCATGGGGATAAGCCCCAATAGCCAGGCCACCTGCTCATTCCACCCGATAGCAATAGCCAGGCAAGTGACGCCGAAAATGAGTCCCGCCCACAGCGCCCTGGCACCAAAGTGATATTGCACCGCGAGACCTCCTGCGCCGTGGCACATGGCGGCTCCACCAAAAGGGCTTAACAGCAGATTGGCCAGCCCTGAGCTGGTGGCCAGCGCCTTGGGGCTGAAGCGCTTGGCATCCTCGGGAAACTTGTCTTTGGCCATCACAGAGGTGGCAATCACAGCATTGGTCAGGGTCAGCGCCAGCTGAGGCAACACGAGCAGGGTGGCGGCCGCACTCCAGTCGGAAGCATCGGGCCACCCCAGATGCCAGGGGGTGTTGTTAAAGCTTGGGCTCATTGCTGCGCCGCTTTGATACTGCCACAGCATGCCGAGCAGGATGATCAGCGGCATGGCGAGGTATTTAAGGGGAAAAAAACGGGACACAAAAATCAGCGCAAAGGCACCAAAGCCCAGCACAGGGGCGTCGGCCATCATCGTAAGGCCCATCCACAGCAACTGCAGCCCGATAGCGAGCTGAATACCGACGCTGATAGCCTGGGAGATTTGCCGTGCCAGCCAGCTGATGGCACCGGAGGCCGCCAGTACCAGGAGTATGACGCCCATCAGCATGGCGCTGGCCTGCATCATGCCCGGCGTGAGCTGCTGGGCGATGACGAGAGCCGCTATTACCTTCATGGGTTGCACCGGAATTGGGCGGCGATAAAACAGTGCCGTGGCACAGGCGAACAGGCCAAAGCCGAGGAAAATTCCCTGAGGCGAAAATTGGTTGAGCGCGATAAGGCCAAGAACCAGTGGCAGAAAAGTACCCAAATCGGCAAAAGCACCGGTAAATTCGGTGAGCCTGATTGGGGGGATTGGGCGCATGCAGGTTGCCTGAAGAGTGACTATTGCCCCTTATACAGCAAGGGTAATGCCAGCTTTATAAACCTTTATAGGTAGCCAGAGTCTCAAAAACTCCATGGATTCACCATGGTGGTGGACAACTTGACCCTAATTATCTTCAAGTCCCGGATTGTTGTGACTTTTTGAGGCTGTCCACTGGGGTGGCTTTGTCCCATAAAAAAACCGGTACTCAGAGAGAACCGGTTCAGGCAGGAGCGAATGCCTGGAATCTGTTGCAAAGATGCCGCCGATTATCCCCGGTGCAAGGGTGAAGCATGTGAGGGGCCGGATTACCCAGCCCCTTGAGGCGCCAGTGAGCGATTGCGTCACTTGCTCTTGGTGTGTCTTGGACCCTGTTTGTTTTTCATCGGGTCACCTTCGTACCCCAGGGCCTTCCAGTCGAGGCGGTCGCCGCCGTTGTGGCAGGCATTACACTTGAGAGCTTCCTCTTTCTTCGACACCATATGGTTGATTCGCCACCACATTTCAGTTGGCGCAAAACCATATTCACCGCTGTACGTTATCCCCTTGGCCTTCAGCGTCGGGTTGGCTTCCATCCCCAGTTTGGCCGCTTTATCCCAGTCGAACTCGGTCCAGTAGCCGCCGGCACCGTAGGTTTTGGCAGTGGCAAGAATATTGTGTTTCTTGTCATAGATTTGCTTACCTGTGTGCACCTTGAAGGGGTAGATTTTGGCGCCCGCATCCTGAATATCGCCCAGGGGATAGGAAAGGCGGGTCACTTCATCGGCCTTGATGGGGTCGCCTGCCATATAGGCACCGGCTTTGCCGTTGTACCAGGCATAGGCGGGCTTAACCATCTTGCCCCAGGTGAAGCTGCCTTTCTTCTTCTGGAAGGTCTTGCGGCCGTACTCGTCCAGGGTTTCTTCCCTGTCCTGGCCCGCCGTCGACCAGTCCCAGCTCATCTTGGTGGCTTCGTTACGGGCGAAGAAGGGGATGTGGCAGGTCTGGCAGGCCACGGTGGCTGTGTGTTCGTTGATTTTCTTGTTTTTGTGCGGCGCGCTTTCGTGGCAGTTTTCACAGCCAATATGGTCGATACCGCCGGGAGACACACCCATGGCATTGCCGCTGATGGCGTGGGACTCAGTGGTGTGGCATGCCTGACACTGGAAGTCGTTGCCATCTGCATCCATGTGCACATCGGTGGCCTTGTCGGGGTAGGCCATGGAAGAGTCCAGATCCCCGTGTTTCACCGCATCACCGCCGCCACCGTAGAAGTGACAGCTGCCGCAGTTGTCGCGTACCGGCTTGCCGACGTTTTTGGCCACTTTTTCCAAATCCACCTTGGCCAGTGGCTCACCTGCGCCTGCGGGATCTTTAATGTAGGTGCCCGTGGTGTCGTGACACACCAAACAGTCCACCTTGGCGGCATCGGAGAAATCAAAGCTGCTGTCCTTCCAGCCGTAACCCGCGTGGCAGCTGGTGCAACGTGGCTCGTTACCGGCGATGGAGGTACAGAAGTTATTGATGGCGTTCTTCTTGCCCCGATCCACTGTGCGGCCGGGCAGCTCCTGGGTCAGGCTCCAGCTCCAGTGGGAGGTTTTCATAAAATCGTGGGCCTCATCTTCATGGCACGCCAGACACTGCTGGGTGACCTCGGTGCCTGAGGCGAAGGGACCTTCGATGGCTTCCTTGTGGGGATTGTCGGCCATTGCCATGCCGCTGCCCAGCAGCATCATGCCGGACAGGGGGGCGAGGGCCCATTGGGAGAAAACTGTTCTCATGGTCAAACTCCTGCCCCGGCAGTGCCGGGGCCTGATGAGGTTAGAACTTCACGGTGAGTGAGGCGTTGAGGTCTACGGCGGTATCCACCACCGGCAGCAGGGACACGGCGCTGCCGGCCATTACGTCATCCACCTTCACAGGTGCGCCAACCGGGGTGCCAGAGCCTGTGTACTCGTAGTCGTAGTAAAGGCCCGCGAGCTTGATAAACATCCGGGGATTGACCTCGAACAGGTAGTAGGCTTCGACCACATGGCCACGGGTGGCGAGCTTGCTGCCGATGGGGTCGTCCTGGGCCTGGGTGAAGGGACTCCAGTATTTGGAACCGTAGTTATACTCAAGGCCAAACTTGCCGAAGGGGGCGGGCATTTGCATGCCGATATAAACGCCGTAGCCGTCGTGGGCGGCATCACTCTCGGCGGCCAGAGGCACCATCATCAGCTCGCTGCCATCGGCGCTGACCTTGCCGGTAAAGGTCGCGTCTGTGAGCAGACCACCAAACATGCCGGCATTGCCGTTTGACTCGGCGCGGGTCCAGCCGAGGGAGGCGAAGGCTTTAAAATCCTCATCGGATTCATACACGTAACCGAGGCCGCCCAGGAACATGTCACCAATCACGCCGCTGGGTTGTACCCGGGTAACAAAGTTGAAGCTGTCGAACTTTTGCATGTCCTGGTACATGGTGGGGGCGAAAATCGCCGCCAGTTCGTTGGGGAAGGCCATGGAGCCCTTGAAGCCATCGTTGATGTCCTTGGCGCCGAACAGGGTCAGCTGCACGAAGTGGTTACCATCGTTGATGACGTCAATGTTGAAGCCGCCGAGGTGGGTGTCTTCTGTGACCAGGTTGCCAAAGAGTTCACCGTTACCCCATTGGGATTCAAAGCCCTGACCGTAACAGAAGCGTACGACCTGGCCTTCGATACCGGTGATTTCACCCAGGTTATAACCCAGGGTGGCACCATCGAAGTTAAAGTGCACCAGATGGCCAGAAGGAGTGCCGCCGCGCTGTTCGTTTTCGCGGATATGTGAAGGAGGGCCATAGGTGGACGGGCGGCGACCGATGGACAGATAGAACTCGCTGCCACCGATGTTTTTCCAGTCGAAATACGCACGCTCTACTCGCAGCCAGTCGCCGCTGGTATTGCCGGAGTTTGTGCCGTCCATGGAGAAAGAACGCCAGGAATCAAATACCTGTACACCGGTAGAGTCGCCCCAGTTTTTGTACATGGACAGGCGGCCTGCAAAGTTCACGTTCTCCCACACATTGGCCTTGATATCGAGGCGCAGACGGGTGGTGTAAAAAAGGTCGTTGTCGATATCGTAGGTGTTTGTGCTGCCAAGGGCCCAGGGCATTACACCGGAGAGCTGTCCACCCATAAAGGCGGCGGCCATATCCGGATTGGCGGCCATCATCTTGCCAAGCGGAGAGGTCGGATCCATGGGATCGCCGTATTCACCGGTCATGGCGCGGCGGCCGAAGTCATCAAAGTTCATCTTGATGCCGGGGTTCCAGGTGACATCCCGGTAGTGCAGCGAGTGCACCTTGGTGCGAAAATCGCCGCTGAAAGTAATTCGGTCCAGCGCTGTGTGGCGCTCGGTTTTATTGACTCTGGTATCGAGGTCAGCCAGTTCTTCCGACAGCTCATCAATTTTTTGTTGCAGCCGCTCGATTTTTGCCTGATCGCTTGTTGCCGTGTTGTCTGCAGCCAGCGACTGAGGGGTAAACAGCAGGGGAGTGAATCCCAGTGCACTTGCCACTGCCAGAGAGATAAGGGTACGCATACTCACGCTCCTGACCGGTCACGCCGGTCGAATTTGGGTTGTAACAGGCCCTGGGGCTTGCCCCATGTGTCCCGCAACCCGGGAATATTTTTCTGGTGTTTGCCCGTTATAGGCGGGCGAGACTTAACCGCTCCGGGTTAACCGCAGGTCTGCGGTTGGTCCGAATCGGCTGCGTGGTCATAGAGAAACTGCTGTACGTCTTTCAGTTCCTGCTCAGACAGCTTTTGGAATACTTCGGGTTTGCCCTTGTGCATATCCTTTTCGAAGAATCTGTCCCATTGGGCCATGGTCTTGCTCATGGGGGTGAGTTCTCCGGCTGCGTCACCTTTGCTGTGGCAGGCTTTGCATTCTTTTTTGTACAGGTGTTTGCCTTTCTTGGGATTACCGCCATCGGCTGCCATAGCGCTGCTGCCGAGGATCAGGCCAAGGAGCAGTCCGAGGCCAATGGAGTGGGTGGTTTTCATCATCATCTTCCTTTCGCGGGTTGGCTGGTTTTCTTCCCTGAACGGGGAGCCGGGCTCCCTCATTTCCTGTTGGCTAAAATTTAACAAAGGACGATAAAGAGAAATTTGAAGTGGATCAGATTCATGAAATTTATCTAATTGATAAAAATTTCATTGAAAAAAATCTAATGAATGTTTGTTAGTGCTATGAAAAATAATACTTTTAAATTTTAGCTCTTACTAATCTTTGGCTAGAAACACTGGTTAAATGTGTGTGATCTATGTGACGTTTTTGAATATCCCCTTCCACTTAACTACCTCTTTAGGGGTGTCTTGGCGTCGAATTCACTGCTTTGATGATCCTCTTGGGTACTTTAGGTTGGGCTGTCAGGTTCAATGAGCCCACCTCAAACGAGAGTCAATCTATCCCGTTTTCTTTCAAACCCGATTTCACCAGGGTGTCTGTTGACAGCAGCCCGGACTTTTAGTGTTGCCTGCATCACAAAGGGGCGCGCTATGTGGTTTTCCACAATATCTCTGCCCATACGCCCTGCAGACAATGGCATTAGCCGGTGAATGCCTGTCATTCGCCACAGAAGAACGATAACGCTAATCCCATTCTGCCCTTTGGGCATTTGGAGGAAACCATGATAGAGCTCTGCAGGCGCGACTTTCTCAAAGGTGCCGGTGCGGCCGGGGCGGGGTGTGCCCTGGCTACGGCATTGCCGGGGACGCTGGCGGCCATGGGGGCACAGCCCCTCAGTGGCAGCGAAAAAGCCATTCCGAGTATTTGTGAAATGTGCTCCACCCGTTGCCCAATTTCGGCGCGGGTGCTGGATGGAAAGGCTGTGTATATCGAAGGCAACGCGGCAGCCAAATCCTTTGGCGGCAAGGTGTGTGCCCGCGGTGGTGCTGGCCATAGTTTGCTGTATGACCCACAACGGTTGGTAAAACCCCTGAAACGCGTCGGCGAGCGCGGTGAAGGTAAGTGGCAGGAGATTGAATGGAGCGAAGCCTACGGTATCCTCGCAAAGCGGCTTGAGCAAATTCGCCGCGAACACGGCGCCGAAGCCGTGGCCTTCTCGTCCAAATCAGGCTCGCTGTCGGGCCATCTGTTTCACTTCGCCAAGGCCTTTGGCAGCCCCAATACCTTTACCCACGCATCTACCTGCCCCGGCGCCTATGTGGTGGCCGCCAAAGCCATGTTCGGTGGCAAGGTGAAGCGGGATCTGGGTAATTCCAAATACATCATCAACTTCGGCCATAACCTTTACGAAGGCATCAATATGTCCGAGACCCGCGCCATGATGAAGGCGCAAACCGACAAGCGCGCCAAGCTGGTGGTGTTTGAGCCGCGCTTCTCCATCGTGGCCGACAAGGCCGATGAATGGTACGCCATTCGTCCCGGCTCTGATGTGGCGGTGGCGCTGGCGCTGTGCCATGTGCTGATTAGCGAAAACCTCTACGACAAGGCCTTTATCCAGCGCTACGTGGAAGGCTTCGAGGCCTTTGCCGCCGAAGTCAGCGCCTATACCCCCGAGTGGGCAGAAGCCATTTCCGATGTACCTGCCAAAGACATTCGCCGTATTGCCCGCGAATTTGCCAAGGCCGCGCCCCATGCGGTGGTGGACTTTGGCCACCGCGCCACCTTCACCCCGGAAGAGTTTGATATGCGCCGGGCCCTGTACGCGGCCAACGTGCTGATTGGCAACTTTGAGCGCAAGGGCGGTATCTACTTTGGCCAGAAGGCGGCCGGGTACAACAAGCTTGCCGGTGAAGCCGTAGCGCCAGTGCTGGGTAAACCCGGCGTGGCCGACATGCCCAAGCCAACGGCAAAGCGTATCGATCAGGTCGATGAGCAGTACGCCATGATGTGGAGCGAAGGCGGTATTTATCAGTCGGTTATCGATGCAACCCTGGAGGCCAAACCCTATCAGCTGCGTGGCTGGGTGATGTGCCGCACCAACCCGATGCAAACCATGACTGACCGCGCCAAGGTGGTTGAGTCGCTGAAAAAGCTCGATTTTGTGGCGGTGGTGGATGTGTATATCAGCGAAACCGCCGCCTGGGCCGATTTGATTTTGCCCGAGTCTACCTACCTTGAGCGTGACGAAGAGATCAGTGACAAGTCCGGCAAGAGCCCCGGCTACTATGTGCGTCAGCGGGTGGTGGACGTGATTGGCGACACCAAGCCGTCCTGGCAAATCTTCCGCGAGCTGGGTCTTGAGATGGGCATGGACAAGTACTACCCCTGGGAGACCATGGAAACCCTGCAACTGCTGCAGGCCAACAAGGATGTGGCGCTCTTGAATCACATCAAGGAAAAGGGCTTTGTCAGCTATGGCAAGCCGCTGATGCTGCGTGAAAAGTCCATGGTGCAGGACTTTGTGGCGGCCTATCCCGGTGCCCATACCGCGGATGAAGACGGCAGTTACGCCAGCCTGCTCAAGTTCAAAACCCCCAGCGGCAAGATTGAGCTGGTGAGTCCCAAGGTGGAAGCCATGGCCCCGGGCCGCGGCGGCATCAAATACCGGCCCGTGACCTTAAAACAGCCCAATGAGCTCTACTTCATTCAGGGCAAGGTGGCGGTGCACACCAATGGTGCTACCCACAATATCCCCATGTTGGCCAACCTGATGTCGGACAACGCCGTGTGGGTGCACCCCAGTACTGCCGAGGCGCTGGGCATCAAGGATGGTGATGCTATCCGGCTTAAATCCAGCGTGGGCGTGGAAGAGGGCAAGGCGCTGGTCACCAAGGGCATCCGCCCGGATACCGTGTTTGCTTACATGGGCTTTGGTTCGAAAAACCGTGAGCTGGTGCGCGCCAGCGGCAAGGGCATCCACTGTGGAAACCTGCTGCCCAATGTGACGGCGCCTATCTGCGGCATGAACGTGCACACCACGGGTGTGATCCTGGAAAAGGCATAAGGGGGCCCGGACTATGAGCAAAAGATACGTAATGGTGCACGACGAGAACAAGTGCATCGGCTGTCAGGCTTGCAGCGTGGCTTGCCGCAGCATCAATCAGGTACCCGATGGCGTTAGCCGCTTGCAGGTGCGGATCGAAGGCCCCTTTGGTGAGGCGCCCCATTTGCACTTCAAGTACAACCGGGTGTCGTGTCAGCAGTGTGAGGATGCGCCCTGCGTCAAGGTGTGCCCAACCGGCGCCGCCTATGTTGGTGACGATGGCATTGTGTCCATCAAGGCCGACAAGTGCGTGGGCTGCATGTACTGCGTGGCCGCCTGTCCCTACAAGGTGCGCTTTATGAACCCTGAAACCAGGGTCGCGGACAAGTGCAACTTCTGTAAGGAAACCCGTCTTGCCCGGGGTGAACAACCCGCCTGTGTCACAGTGTGCCCCACAGATGCACTCTGTTTCGGTGATGCAGCCGACCCTGCCAGCGAGGTGTCCAAACTGCTGGCCACCAAGGTGAGCTATCAGGACAAGACACATCTTGGCACCAAACCCAGGCTGTACCGTATTCCAGCCAAGCGTGGAGGTATCTGATTATGAACAATATCTGGGGTGATATGAGTCAGTACGACGGCATTACCTGGCATTGGGTGATTGCGGTGTACCTCTTTATGGCCGGTTTGTCGGCGGGCAGTTTGCTGATGGGGATTGGTCTGCGCTGGTATCGAGGCCAAATCCAGGGCAGCGGCCAGAGCCGTGGTGAAAGCGCCGTGCTCAAGGCCGCCGCCTTGATTGCGCCCATCGCCATATGCCTTGGGATGCTGTGTCTGGTGTTTGACCTGACCAAGCCGTTCCACTTCTGGCTGATCCTGATTAACTACAACTTAAGCTCGGTGATGTCGATTGGGGTGATAGCGCTTTTGGCTTACATTCCGCTGACCTTTGCCTATGCGCTGGTGGTGCTCAAAGATGAGCTGCCAAAGTGTGGCCTGGGCTTCCTCACCGGCCTTGCCGATAGCCTTGGTAAGCTTCGCGGCATGCTGGAAGGTGCGCTCTTTTTGCTGTCGCTGGTGGTGGGGGCCTATACCGGTTTCCTGATTTCTGCGATGAATGCCTATCCTATGCTCAATACCGCGGTGCTGCCTGCGCTGTTTTTGGTGTCTGGCTTATCGGCGGGAGCTGCGGCCAACAGTTTACTGGCAGTACTGATGTTTGGTGGCGATAAGCATGGCAGCCAGGCTTCGGGTGACCACTCTGGCGACCTTGAGCGGCAGCACGCCTTTGAACTTCCGGTGATGGGCATGGAAATGCTGTTCCTGTTTATGCTGTTTACTGCGCTGTATTTCAAAGGTGGCGCAGCGGCGGCGGCCCTGGCATCCCTCTCTGGCGGACTCTGGGCATCGGTGTTCTGGATTGGGGTAGTGGCTATCGGCTTTGGGGTGCCGCTGCTGATGCGCCTCAGCGGTAAACATGGTCGCAGCGCCATGGTAACTGCGGCCTGCGCCAGCCTGATTGGGGTGCTTGCACTGCGGCATTTCATCCTTTACGCCGGTCAATCTTATCTGTCTTGATTGCTCGAATCGATTAACCAAAAAAGCCCGCCAATGCGGGCTTTTTTTATGATGATATTTCAGCGCGTTGTTCCACGCTGAACTAAGCTTTTAAAAGATCGTTGCCGGGTCAAAAACAGAAAAATCAGGGAGAACAGGATGAAGATGAAACTCATCGCCGCCTCGTTGGGGATGATACTCTGTCCATACAGTTTTGCTGCCCAGGATGTATTTGAAGCCCGAAGTGACGCCCTGGGCGGCACGGGGGTGGCGTCGGCCAGTTTGGAGGCGGCCCCCTGGATGAACCCAGCACTCCTGTCTTTGCCCGGTTACACAGAAGGGGACTTTGGGCTGCTGATTCCTGTGCTTGGAGCCGAGGTCTCTGACCAGGACAATATGACCGATAAATTCGATACCCTCGAAGATAATTATGACGGCCTGGATGCGGCAATCGACGGAGGGGATGTGGATGCCATCGACAGCTTTCGCCAGGCCCTGCTGGGTGATTTACGGGGGCTGGATGGCAATACCGCTTATGCCTCTGCAGGCATAGGATTCAGTTTTGCCATGCCCACTAAGGGGATTAGTTGGGGTGTGTATTACCGCAGTTACCTCGATGGCATTGCCGTAGCGGACATCAGTGATGCCGACATCCAGCTTCTGGAAGCCCTGGACCCACAAGCGCCACCAGCGCTGGAGGATTTAACTTCTCAGGGACGGGTGATTGCCGGTGCCTCGTCTGAGCTGGCGCTTTCGGTCAGCTTGCCGTTATCCATCGTCAATATGCCCGTGACCGTGGGCCTGACCCCCAAACTGCAGCGGCTCGACAGTTTTAACTATGCCGTCAGTGCCAACAACTTCGATGCCGGTGATTTCGACAGCGACGACTATCGCAACGATGACACGGGCTTTAACCTGGATGCCGGTATTGCCTTGATGCCCATGGAAGGACTGACCCTGGGGCTGGTGGGCCGCAACCTGATTGAGCGTGAGCTGGATACCATAGAGTCTGAATGGGTTAGTGCAACTTTCCGGGTAGGCCCCATGGTCACCATTGGCGCCGCGTTTCAAAGCGGCAATTGGCAGCTGAGTTCAGATCTGGACTTGATGGACAACGAGAAATTTGTCGGTCTTGAGGGCACCAAATATTGGCGTTTGGGCGCTGAATGGCATGCACTGGACTGGTTGTCGCTGCGGGTGGGTTACCGTCAGGATCTCAATGATATGACGGCCGATCTCTATTCGTTCGGTACCGGCTTTCAGATAGGTTCAGGATTCAAGCTGGATCTGGCCGGTATGTGGGGAGATAAAGACACCCTGGGCGCTGTGCTGCAAAGCTCCTATCACTTTTAAAGCAGCACCGTCGCCGCATTAACTGGCCAGCAATACCACAAGTGACTTGGTCGCCAGCACCAGTGCACTGATTGAGCAAAGAACCAGGGTAGCGACTCTGGTTTTTTGTTTATCGATCCGCCCAAGGAGCCGACCCGCCACCCAGTAGCCGCAAAATACCGCGGGTAACAGTATGACTGACCATTGGAGCTGCGCCACAGTAACCAATCCGGCAAAGGCCAGGATACTCAAGGCTATCAATGAGCTGAAGATAAAAAATGCCGACAGGGCCGCGCGGAATTTATTGGGGTCTTTACCGGCCAGCAGAATCGCCATCGGTGGGCCGCCAATGGCGGCTATGGTGCCAAACACGCCGGACACAGTGCCGGCGATAAACAGGGTCAGGCGATTGATGGGAGCGCTGATTTTCATCAGACTCAGCATCACGGCCAGCGCCACAATCACGGCAATGGCGAGTCCCAGTATGGATTGTGGGGCCATCAGCAGCAGGCTGGCACCCAGAATGCCCCCAGGAATGCGTCCAAGCAGGGCATATTGCAGACCGGCAAACTCCAGAGCGCTGCGTTCCCTGAGCAAAGTGAGCAGGGCAATGGAGAAGCCCATCAGAATAACGGGCACGGGCACCAGCTCGGGTTCAACCAGATACAGCAGCGGGCTGGCAACCACGGCAAGACCAAAGCCAATCAGGCTTTGGATAAGGGCACCACTGAAGATAATCAGCAGGGCAAGGACCAGGGTGATGAGATCGGGAAACATCAAAAGCGACTCCAGAAACGACACAAGGACCCATTCGGGTCCTTGTGATATACAGCTGGGAGAGTTATTCCATGTCTTCCCATTCGATGCCCATCTCATCCATCAGTTTTTTCGCCTCTGATGGGATGGAGTCGGGTTTGTCCTTGGACAGATCATCGTCGTTTGGCAGTGGCTGGCCGGTGTAAGCATGCAAAAAAGCTTCACACAGCAGTTCACTGTTGGTGGCGTGACGAAGGTTGTTCACCTGGCGACGGGTACGTTCGTCAGTGAGGATCTTCAACACTTTTAAAGGAATAGACACGGTGATCTTTTTCACTTGCTCATTCTTTTTGCCGTGCTCAGCATAGGGGCTGATGTAATCGCCATTCCACTCAGTCATTGACTCACCTGTTTATTCCAAAATTCGCAGGAGATTTTAAACCCTTACAAACTACAGTCAAATTATTGCTGCGAAATCACCCTAAACATCAACAGATTTTCTTACGTTTAGACGTCTAAACGTCTTGATGCCTATTGACCTGTTGCCGGTGCTTAGGTAAATTTAGCCATCCAGACATCTTTATTTCCGTGCGGTAACCTCGGAGGAGTACAAAATGACACAGCGCAAAGCAGCCACCATAGCGGTGCGTCAGGGCATAGAGAGCGATACCCAGCACGGTGCCGTGGTTCCTCCCATCTATTTATCGACCAATTATTCCTTCGATGGCCACAAGAATCCGCGCAAATTCGACTACAGCCGCTCGGGTAATCCGACCCGCTGTATTCTGGGCGAGGCGTTGGCCGAGCTGGAACAGGGTGCGACTGGCGTTATAACGTGCACCGGCATGGCCGCCATTACCCTGGTGACCAGCCTGCTGGGGCCGGACGATCTCCTGGTCGTGCCCCACGATTGTTACGGTGGTAGCTATCGCCTCTTTACCAACCTCGCCAAAAAAGGGGCCTTTAAGCTGGCCGTGGTCGACCAGACCGACGATGCTGCGCTGGCGGCCGTGATTGCCCAAAAGCCGCGCATGGTATGGCTCGAAACCCCATCCAATCCGCTGCTGCGGGTGGTGGATATTCAGGCCATCAGTGCTGCCAGCCACAAAGTTGGTGCCCTGGTGGTGGTGGACAACACCTTCCTGTCGCCCATTTTGCAGCAGCCACTGCTTTTGGGCGCCGATATAGTGATTCACTCCACTACCAAGTACATCAATGGCCACAGCGATGTGGTGGGCGGCGCCGTGATTGCCAAAGATGCCGAACTGGGCGAGACCCTGCACTGGTGGTCCAACACCCTGGGCCTTACCGGCAGTGCCTTTGACAGTTATCTCACCCTGCGTGGTATCCGTACCCTGGGCGTACGGGTGCGCGAGCATCAATCCAATGCCCAGCGCATAGTGGAAGTACTGAAAAACAGCCCCCAGGTGAGCAAGGTGTATTACCCGGGCCTTGCGGACCACCCGGGCCATGAGATAGCCGCACGGCAACAAAAAGGCTTTGGCGCTATGCTGAGTTTTGAGCTGGTGGGGGGCGAAAAAGAAGTGGTGGCTTTCCTCGAAGCCTTACAGCACTTCAGTGTGGCCGAAAGCCTGGGCGGCGTTGAGTCGCTGGTTGCCGTGCCCGCTACTATGACCCACAGAGCCATGGTGCCGGAAGCCCGCGCCGAGGCCGGAATAAAAGACACCCTGCTGCGCCTGTCGGTGGGGATTGAAGATGCAGAAGATTTAGTGGCCGATATCCAAGCCGGCCTGGCTGCCGTAGCAGCCTGTTGAATAGGAGTCAGTGATGGCGCGTTGTCATTTGCATAAGTTTGGTGGCTCCAGTCTGGCCGATGCCGATTGTTACCGCCGCGTGGCCCATATCCTGTTGACCCAGGGCCACAGCGACGACCTGGTGGTGGTGTCCGCCGCCGGTAAAACCACCAACTTTTTGTATAAGCTGCTTTCGCTGCGTGATGCCAAAGCGCTGTGGCAGGAAGAATTGCAGGTGCTGATAAGCTATCAGCAAAACCTGATTGAACAGTTGCTGAGTGCCGAGCAGGCCCGCTATCTGCGAGAGCGTTTGTCCACCGATAAGGCGCAGCTGATCAGCCTCTTGTCACTGGAAACGCTCAACGACTATCAAACCAGCCATGTGGTGAGCTTTGGCGAGCGTTGGTCCGCCAGGCTGATGGCGGCGCTGTTGCGTGAATCCGGCGTAGCGGCAAGCCATGTGGATGCCTGCAGCATACTGGTGGCAGATGAAGGTGCCGTGCCCAATATTCGCGAGCAGGAGTCCCGCGAAAAAGTGGCCGCCATGCTGGCCGAACATGAAAACGAACGCATCGTAATCACTGGCTTTATCTGTGCCAACCCGGCCGGTGAAACCCTGCTGCTGGGCCGCAATGGGTCTGACTTTTCTGCGACCCTGATTGCCAGTCTGGCGGATATCGAACGGGTCACCATCTGGACCGATGTGGAAGGGGTGTTTAACGCCGACCCGAATAAGATAAACGATGCCAAGCTGCTCAAGAGCATGTCTCTTGCTGAGGCCGACCGCTTGGCGCGATTGGGTTCCCCCGTGCTGCACAGCCGCACACTGCAGCCCCTTTTTAACACCCAGGTGAGCATGGCGGTGCGCTCAAGCTATGCCCCCCATACCGACTTCACCCTGGTTGCTCCAACCAGCTCTCAGGCCAGTGCTCCCGTGGTGACTAACCTCTCTGAAGTGGCGCTCTTTAGCCTCACGACTCAGGTCGACGCCGATGCCCTGTTGGCAACTTTGTCTGCCTCTGGGTTAACACCGCTGGCAAGCTGGCAGGGTTCCCGTGGTGGCTTGGAGCTGGCATATACCCCGGAAAATCAAAAGCAGGTCAGCGCCTTTTTAAAGGCCAACTCTGAGGCATATGGTCTGGGCGATGTATCCATCAGCGACGATTTTGGTTTGGTGGCACTGGTGAGCGCTGATGCGGTGCTTTACCGCAAGAGTTTTGCCCGCCTGCTCAGCCGCGAGGCCAAGCCTTTGTATCATGACAGCCTGAGTCTGGTGACCCTGGTGCCCAAGGCCCAGGTAAACCTGCTCACGCAAAAGGTGCACCGCCGCTGCGCCGGGCCGCGCAAGCGCATCGGGGTAATCCTCCTTGGGGTGGGCAACATCGGCGAAGCCTGGGTCAGCCTGTTTCGCCGGGCGCAGAGCAGCCTGTGCCGTGAGCTGGAGGCGCGTATTGAGCTTGTGGGGCTGGTCAGTTCATCCCGCGCCTACATCAATAACGCAGGTGTGCACCTGGACAACTGGAAAACCGAGTTCGAGGAATACGCTACCGACTGGCAATACGGGCAGTTGTTCGATGCCTTATCGACCCTTAATTGCGATGAGTTGGTTGCGCTGGACATCAGCGCCAGTGCCAGCCTGACCTTGCAGTACCCGGAGTTCTTTGCCCGTGGTATTCATGTGGTCAGTGCCAACAAGCTGGCAGGCTCTGGTCCCTTACCCTTCTATCGCGATCTCAAGCAGCAGTTGGGTAACCGTCGTCTCTATTGGCGCTACAACGCCAGCTGCGGTGCCGGTTTGCCGGTGCAGCATGCGCTTAACGATTTACATAACAGTGGTGACAGCGTTGAGGCTGTGGGCGGGATTTTTTCCGGTACGCTCTGTTGGCTTTTCGAGCACTATGACGGTCAGCGTCCGTTTTCTGAATTGGTGATTGAGGCCCGTGGCCTTGGTATCACTGAACCGGATCCGCGGGACGATCTTTCCGGTCGCGATATGCAGCGCAAACTGCTAATCCTTGCGCGGGAAATCGGCCTGGATCTGGAGCTGGACGATATTCAGGTGGAGTCCCCTGTGCCGCAGCATCTGGCGGAGCTGCCGCTGGATGAGTTTCTTGCCCGCATTGATGAACTCGATACCCCAATGGCTGATGCCTTGGCAGCTGCCGCGGCCGAGGGCAAGGTGCTGCGCTATATCGCTGCACTGGACAGAGCCGGTGGTCAGTTAACGGCACGGGTAGGTTTGCAGTGGGTTGATAAGGCCCACCCTTATGCCAATCTCACCCCGGGTGACAACGTGTTTGTGATCCGCAGTACTTTCTATCAGGGTAATCCATTGATTATCAGGGGGCCTGGAGCCGGTCGTGAGGTAACAGCCGCGGCGGTTCAATCTGATCTGGTGCAGATCTGTCGGGATCTCTTGCAGGACTGATTTTATAACGTGTTGAATAACAGGGACTCTTTTGAGTCCCTGTGTTTTTTCCGCCTTCTGCTCGCAAAAAGGGCAAGATCGGGCCATTTTTTAACTTGACTTAGAGACGGGAATCTCTAGTATATAGCCATATAGACGTCCAAACGTCCATTTGAAGAATTGAGGGAGTTATCAATGGCATTTCATCACGCACAACACGCAAACTCACTGAACCAGAATCTGGCTGAGGTTGGTGATATCAATGTGTCATTCGAATTTTTCCCACCCTCAACCCCTGAGATGGAGCAGATCCTGTGGAACTCCATCCGCCGTCTCGAGCCGCTGAATCCCAAATTTGTGTCTGTGACCTACGGCGCCAACTCAGGCGTGCGTGACCGTACCCACGGCGTGATTGAGCGTATCCAGCAAGAAACCCAACTGGTTGCGGCCCCGCATCTGACCCTGGTGGACGCCAGCGATGAAGAG
Source organism: Shewanella sp. FJAT-52076 (assembly GCF_019457455.1). NCBI lineage: Bacteria > Pseudomonadati > Pseudomonadota > Gammaproteobacteria > Alteromonadales > Shewanellaceae > Shewanella > Shewanella sp. FJAT-52076. Next base: position 3,723,741 of record NZ_CP080415.1, on the reverse strand, counting down.
CTGTTGGCACTGGCCAAAAATTACTGGAATCAGGGCATTCGTAATATTGTTGCGCTGCGTGGAGACTTGCCTGCCGGCAGCCCTAAACCAACCCGTTTTGCCGCCGATCTGGTTCGTTTGCTGAAGAGTGTTGCCGACTTTGATATTTCGGTGGCCGCCTATCCCGAAGTGCACCCGGAGGCCGCCAATGCGCAGGCGGATTTGGTGAATCTCAAGCGAAAAATCGATGCGGGCGCCAACCGTGCCATTACGCAGTTTTTCTTCGACGTGGAGTCTTATCTGCGTTTCCGCGACCGTTGTGTGGCCGCAGGTATAGATGTGGAAATCGTGCCGGGTATTCTGCCTGTGACCAACTTTACCCAGCTAAAGCGCTTCGCCGCCATGACCAATGTGAGTATTCCGGGTTGGTTGCACCGTCAGTTTGAAGGCTTGGAAAATGACGCCGCGACCCGTCAGCTGGTGGGCGCTAACGTGGCCATTGATATGGTGAAAGTGCTGGCCCGTGAAGGGGTGAAGGATTTCCACTTCTACACCCTGAACCGCGCCGAACTCAGCTACGCCATTTGTCACACACTGGGGGTTCGTCCCAAGCAGGACTGATTTTTACCCGAAACAGGCAAGACAGGGCTCCTTTTTGAAGGAGCCCTTTTGGTTTTTGGCTGTTCCTACACTAAGGTGAGTGGGTGATGGACAAGGATGCCAAACACCATGAACGACAAAATCCGTTTGCTCGAACAGCAGCTTCCCATGGATGTGGTTAAACTGATAATCTCATTATCCATTATTACTGCTTTGTTTTTATTGCAGTTGCGACCAGATAGTCCATCAGGTGTTCTGCTGTGGAGTACGGTGGTGATTTACGCACTGCTTTCCCTTGGCAGCCTCTTGTATCGGTTGTTAACCTTGAAACATTGCTACCGCCAGCGACCTTGAATGACTAATCCCAACCAGTGCCCTCTTTGCCAGAACAACAATGACTGTGCCGTACAAAGCGGTAAGTCCATTGGCGCTTGCTGGTGTTTGAACGCGGCTTTTCCCAGACAATTACCCCAAGACATGTCCTCATGTCTGTGCCAGCGCTGTGCCCAGAGACTTGCCAAAGCAGATAAATTGGATCTAAAACAGGTGAAGTAGCGGATTTGGCCGTACCGCAATCACTGGAGCTGGAGCCCGCTATGTTGAAAAAATTCCTTATCGTGATTTTGCTGTTGATAGCCGCCCCCTTTATCGCGGCACTGTTTATCAAGTCGGATTATGAGGTCAGTGTCAGTCGCACCATCGACCGTCCAGTTGACGAAGTCTTCGACTATCTCAGGTTGTTGAAGCATCAGGATGAATTCAGCGTCTGGGCCAGGATGGATCCCAACATGCAGCAGCATTTTACCGGCACCGATGGTGAGCCCGGTTTTGTCAGTGCCTGGGAGAGCAGCAATCCCGATGTGGGTAAAGGCGAGCAGGAAATCATGGCCATAGTGCCCGGCAAGCGAATAGATTATGCACTGCGCTTTATCGAGCCTTTCACGTCCAACGACAGCGCCTATCTCACTACAGAACCCATTGAGGACGGCAGCACCCTGGTGACCTGGGGCTTCGTTGGACATATGCCTTACCCCACCAATCTGCTTATTCCCCTGATGGATGTGGAGTCTTTAATCCTGAAGGACCTGGATAGCGGTCTTGCCAATCTGAAACAGATACTGGAGCGGCCATCGGCGTCCCAGCCTGAATGATTCTGGCTTTCCAATTGTTAACTATTCGTTGTAATCTGGTCGCTGCGCTTACCCCGGCTCGGGGTGTGAGAAGAACAAGATAAATAAGAAGAAAAGCATCGACGAGGTTTGAATGGAAGCTGTAACTGAATTAGTAAAGTCGCTCAATAGTCTGGTGTGGGGTATTCCCATGCTGGTCATGATCCTCGGCGTCGGCCTGTACCTTTCTCTGGGCCTCAAGCTGTTGCCTATTCTCAAGCTTGGCAAGGGCTTCAGGCTGCTGTGGTCAGGTCGCACTCCCGGTCAGGGCAAAGAGGTGAAAGGCGATGTCAGTCCTTTCAACGCCCTTATGACTTCCCTCTCCGCAACCATAGGTACGGGTAACATTGCCGGTGTGGCCACCGCTATTTTTGTGGGTGGCCCTGGGGCGCTGTTCTGGATGTGGTGTACGGCCCTGGTGGGTATGGCCACCAAATATTCTGAGGCCGTGCTGGCGGTGCGTTATCGCGAAGTAGACGAAAAGGGCAACTATATCGGTGGCCCCATGTATTACATCAAGAATGGTCTGGGCAGCAAATGGACCTGGCTTGGTACTGCCTTTGCACTGTTCGGTTCTTTCGCCGGTTTCGGAATTGGTAACACAGTGCAGGCCAACTCTGTGGCTTCGGCGCTGACCAGTAACTTCGGTGTGCCTGCCTGGGTGTCGGGTGTGGTGATGATGGTGCTGGTGGGACTGGTGCTGATGGGCGGTATCAAGCGCATTGCCATAGTAGCGGGTAAGCTGGTTCCCCTGATGACCATATTTTACATTACCGCCGGCCTTGCCGTGCTGGTGGTGTATGCCAGTGAAATTCCCGCTGCCTTGAGCCTTATTATCTCCAGCGCCTTCAGCCCTGTAGCTGCTCAGGGTGGTTTTGCCGGCGCTGCTGTTATGGTGGCTATCCAGATGGGTGTTGCCCGCGGGGTGTTTTCCAACGAGGCGGGTCTTGGCAGTGCGCCTATTGCCCACGCAGCGGCGCAAACCAAGAGTCCGGTTACTCAGGGCCTGGTGGGTATGCTGGGTACCTTTATCGATACCATCATAGTGTGCAGCATCACAGGTCTTGCCATCGTGGTCTCCGGCGCCTGGACCTCCGGTGAAAACGGTGCTGCGCTTACCTCTTACGCCTTCTCCCACGCCCTGCCCATCGGTGACTATATCGTTGCCGTTGCGCTGGCGATTTTCGCCTTTACCACCATCCTTGGCTGGAGTGTGTACAGCGAAAAATGCGTCCAGTATCTGCTCGGGGTGAAGGCTGTGATGCCGTTTCGTTTGATTTGGACCCTGGTGGTGCCCTTGGGTGCCATGGGGTCGTTGGACTTTGTGTGGCTCCTGGCCGATACCCTCAATGCTATGATGGCCATCCCCAACCTGATTGCACTGGCGCTGCTGAGCCCTGTGGTGTTCAAGTTGACCCGGGAGTTCTTCTCCAGCCGCGATGAGGCCAGTACCAAGTCGGTGGAAGCGGAGTAACCGAAGTGCGCTTAAGGACGAGCCTGTTGCTGTTATGCCTGGCGGGCTGTTCGTCCGCCTCGTTCAATACCAATCTGCCGGTGCAGATGAACAGGAGTCTGAGTGCGACCCCGGTAGTGCTTTACAGCCAGGAAGAAGTGTTACGCCGCAGCTATGAAGGGCTCGGGGAAGTGGTTGCCACGGCCTGCCAGACCCGGCTCGATGGTGCCTTGCCCAGTAACAGCAACCTGACCCGGGAGCTGAAACTGCAAACCCGCCAGCGAGGGGGAAACGCATTGGTGCTTTATCAGTGTGCTGACAGGCAGTTCGCAGGTTGTTATGGGTATCGCGAGTGCATTGGTTACGCCTACAAGCTCAGTAGTTAAGAGATAAAAAAGGATGCCTTGGCATCCTTTTTTATTGCATCCGTTTTACTCGGCCGGGGCATCAAACTCGGTGTCTTCAACGGTGTGGAACATGGGCTCCACATTTGGCAGGCAGCGGAACTGCCGCTGAAAGTGCCGCTGCACCCCTTTGAGGTTGATGTTACCCAGACCGGACGCAAAACCGAACCAGGCATAGAGACCACTGTAGTCATCAAACATGGGCGGCAGATATCTGGGGCCCGTGAGTATGCCTTCCCGATAAGCGAGATACAGGGTGGGAATATCCTCGATAGCAAGCTTACCCAGAAACAACATGGGGATGAGTTCAGGAATGCCGGCGGCAATGGCACTGCGGATAAAATTCACGTTTTCCACATAGCCGCGGACATAGGAGATATCCTTGGTAAAACAGCTGCCACCTGCGACCATGCCACCACGGAATACCCGCTGGGTTACCCGATAACTGTCTTTTTTACTCAGATTCTGGTCGCGGAAATAGCGATAAACTTCAATAAAGTCGGCGCCGTTTTCGGCCATGTCTACCGCAGCCACCCGGTCGCTGATGCGCCTTGCGCGCCCCGGAGTGGAGCTCAGGGTCAACATCTCCAGCAGTACTGCCAGTCCTTCCTGCGCCGCCGCAACCCGCGGGGAGCCCACGCTCAGCCAGGTGGCGTGGGGTTGCGCCCGGCCATTCAGTGTTGTGCCCACGTGTACCCAACCTTCGTGGACTTCATACACATTGAGGTCCGCCTTGCTGAACATGGCTTTGGAGTTGATTTTAACTGTGTCGCCCCCTACCGCAGCATCGGACACAATACCGTCGCTCAGGCGCACCCGCATTTCATCACTGTGGAAGTAACGGCCCAGGCGGCTACCCAGATGCTCAACGGCGCTGGCTGCATCAATCTCTTTGGGATGCTGTTTGTTCATGTGCGCCGCAGCGGGCAGTGAGAAGATATAACTCAGGCGGTCACCCAACTGCCTGAGGGTATGTCTGTCGCCATGGAGTTTATTGCTGGCGCTGCCGTAGAGTACTTTGCTCAGCTTGCCAAATTGGGGGGTTCCCCTGTGGCCCAGCATATCGATCACCAGACGATATTGGTCGACGTTGGCCACCAGAAGCTTTCCTAAATCGTCGTCCTTACCGAGCGTTTTTTGGATGTCCTGCTTAAGGGACTTAAGTGCCCTTTGGGTGGTGTGGGTATCAAATGGCAGGGGAAGATTGTCGTAAAAGGCTTTGTTTACCGGCGGCAATTGCCTGGCACCGGCATCAAAAAATTGCTGCTCCAGCTCTCTGGGCCACTTGATGGCATCCAGGATTTTGATGGGTGCTTGCAGCTGGATCAGTTGGTCGGAAAAGCGTCGCAGGTGCTCACAGTACCTGAGTTTTGCATCGTTCATTCATTAACGCTCTGGGGACGGCTTGGGAATATCATAGCCACAAGCGCTATGGAGAACCACCTAAGCGGCTGAATTTATAAGATTGGCAAGGTATTCAGGGCAGGGAATTACCTGCCCCCGGTGTTAAAAGTCATCTTCATCGTCCAGGCCCAGTGCCTTTTTTAACTCGGCGCGTTCGAGGTAATCATCCAGTCGACGCTTGACCTCCTGTCGGCGCTTGAGGGCTTTGGCTGCCTGAGCATTTTTGGGTGAGGTCAGTTCTTCCATTTCGCTATCTTGGGGCAGGATTTCAACTATTCGAGCCATAACGAATTCCTCATGGGTTATTTAAGGACTTTCTAACCACTTTGGCGGATTGAGAAAAGCAAAAATTATTTGTTGAATGGGTAAAAAATGTTCTCCCAGATCCACTCTGTGAGTATGGTCATAAATTTCCAAAAGTGGGGCATAACGCTGGAAGAAAAGTCCTACTAAAAAAGTCGGACTTTAACTTGCACATTGGCACTTATCGACCAGACTAGAAACATGAGTTAAGTGACCGACAATGACTTTAGCCATTTAAAATCAAGGATGATTTCAGGTGAATTCTCAGGCACCAACCAAAGACCCCAATCGATTCCGACTCCCCCCCTTCGTGTGGGGGGTGATGTTGGCATCCATGGCGTTTGCCTTTACCGGTTGGTACCAGTTTCATCAATACATCAACGACCTCAAGGAAGAACGTTTTGAAGACATGGCGCAGGAGCTGAAATTGGCTATCGAAACCCGGATGCTGGCATACGAGCAGGTGCTTCGCAGTGGGGTGGGCTTGTTTAAGGCATCCGATGGTGTGTCCCGTGAAGAGTGGCGTACCTACGTCGCCAACGCCAAGCTGGACAAGTACTATCCCGGCATTCAGGGGGTCGGGTTCAGTCAGGTGGTACGTAAGCCACAACTGCAACAATTTGAAGCCGCGGTCAGGGCGGAGGGATTCCCTGCGTTCAGGGTTTATCCCGATGGCGATCGCCCCGTATACCACTCGATTCTTTATCTCGAACCCTTTGATTGGCGAAATCAGCGGGCCTTTGGCTACGACATGTATTCAGAACCCAGGCGTCGGCGGGCGATTGATTGGGCCTCCGATACAGGCAACGCTGCCATTTCCGGCAAAATTACCCTGGTGCAGGAAACCGGCGAAGACATGCAAGCTGGTTTTTTAATGTATTTACCTCTCTATGCCAAAGATGACAAACCCGGTCCAGAGTCATTGTTGGGTACTGTGTATGCGCCTTTTCGTATGGATAATCTCATTCGCGGCATTCTGGGGAATCGCTTTAATAAGCTACAACTGGAAATCTTCGATGGTGAGGAGGCAAACGAAGAAAATCTGATGTTTCGTTCGCCTGAAAAAGGAGATAGCTGGCGTATTCAAACCGAACTGCCCATCGAAATTGGGGGGCAGAAATGGTTGCTGCATGCTGGGAGCAATGAAGATTTTTTAAGTCAGTCTGAGGCATTTCAGAGTCAATTGATGCTGTTGATGGCTGTTATTTTTCAGCTGCTGATGTTTTATTTCCTGCTCAGCATTGCCAAAGCCAGGCACCATGAAAGTCTGCTCTCGCGGGAGATAATGAACAATGAAAGCCGCTTCAGATTGGTGGTTGAGGCATCGCCAAGTGCCCTTATCATCACCAACAGGCGTGGCGTAATAACCCTGGTCAACAAGCACACAGAGCAACTATTCGGTTATACCAGGGAAGAACTGCTGGGTAAGAGTGTGAATGTACTTTTGCCTGAAGCGCTGGCAAAGGTGCATCAGGGGCATATGGAGTCATACCTGGCCAATCCCATTGCAAAGAAAATGTCGCTCCGTGATGAACTCTATGGCAGAACCAAGTCCGGCGGCCTGGTACCGGTGGAAGTCGGGCTGACCCCTATTCACTTTGCTTCCGGGATTTCGGTGCTGGCCACCATTAACGATATTTCGGTGCGCCGCAATATTGAGGCACAAAGGATGGCCCATACGCTGGAGCTGGAGCGTATCAACAAAGAACTCGACAGCTTTGCTTACATCGCCTCTCACGATCTCAAGTCGCCGCTGCGGGGGATTGAGCAACTTGCACAATGGATAGAGGAAGATTTAAAGGGTAAGTTGGACCCGTCCACCGGCAAGTATTTACAGCTCATTCAAAGCCGTACCCAGCGTATGTCGCAGTTGCTTGATGGCCTGTTACTTTACTCGCGCATTGGCCGGGCCGATGAGTCCTTCTCGCCGGTGGAAGTAAAGCCCCTCATCAAAGATACCTTTGCCCTGGTGGCACCTCCGATTGGTTTCAGCCTCAAACTCAGCGGCGATTTCCCCACTATCAACACCGCCAAGGTACCGCTGGAGCTGGTGATCAGAAACCTCTTTTCCAATGCCATCAAACATCATGACAAGGGCGCGGGCGAAATCAGCGTCAGTGTCGACAGCAGTGGCGACATGTTGAAGTTCTGTGTGGCCGATGATGGGCCAGGGATCCCCGCCGAGTATCAGGAAAAAGTCTTCAATATTTTTCAAACCCTCAAAGCCCGGGATGAAGTAGAAGGCTGTGGATTAGGCTTATCGCTGGTGCGTAAAACCGTAGAACGCTATGGCGGCAAGGTCTGGCTGATTTCGCAGGGGAGAGGATGTCAGTTCTGGTTCTCATGGCCAAAACAATTAGGGGCACAAACAGTATGACAGAAGCGCAATATCGTGAAGTGGTGCTCTTTCTCGTGGATGACGACGACGTGGATTACATGGCGGTGGAACGTGCGATGCGTCAAATGCGCCTGCTCAATCCGCTGGTGCGGGCCAGAGACGGCAAGGCCGCACTGGAAATGCTTAATGAGGGTGTGGTGCAGGGAGCCTTTGTGATCCTGCTGGATTTGAACATGCCACGCATGAACGGTCTTGAATTCCTGCAGGCCCTGCGTGCCGATCCGCAATTTGCCTCTGCGGTGGTGTTTGTGCTGACCACCTCCCGTGCCGACGAAGATAAGTTGGCGGCCTACAGCTTCAATGTGGCCGGCTATGTGGTCAAAAGTAATATAAAAGAAGAGTTTGAAAGCATTATCAATATGTTGGACGGATACTGGCGCATAGTGGAACTGCCCAAATTGTGAAGGTTTAACCATGAATCTATTACTGGTTGATGATGATGAAGTCGATCGCGAGATGATAGTTCGGGCGCTGTCCCAGTCGGAGCGTGGCTTTACCGTGTCCGAATCCAGTTACGCCAAAGATGCGATGATTAAAATTAAGCAGCAGCATTTTGATGGCATCCTGTTGGATTACATGCTACCCGATGCCAATGGTCTTGAGGTGCTGACCTGGCTCAATGACATCAGCAACGAGAGTATTGCGGTGGTGATGATAAGCCGCTACGAGGATGAGAAGCTGGCCGAGCGCTGCATAGAATTGGGCGCGCAGGATTTTTTGCTTAAAGATGAAGTCTCCTCGAGCCGTTTGTGCCGTGCCATTATCAATGCCAAGCAGCGTTTTTCCATGGCCAAGGCGCTGCGCCGAAGCCATGAGCAGTTACGCGAGCTTGCTGAACACGACTCACTCACCCGACTTGTGAATCGCTATGGCTTTGAGCTGTGCCTTAATCGTGCCCTCAGCCAGGTACGACGTACCGGAGGTATGCTCAGTGTTATCTTGCTTGATCTCGATGATTTTAAAGGCGTAAACGATACCCTTGGTCACCAGATGGGTGATGTGCTGCTGGTGGAAGTGGCCACACGTCTGTCATCGGCGCTGCGTGAAAATGACCTGATAGCACGAATAGGCGGCGATGAATTTGTGGCCCTGATATGCGATCAGGACACCCGCTTTTTGCCTTTTGACCTCGCCAAGCGATTATTGAACACCTTTGAAGAACCTTTCCAGCTCGGCGACAGCGCCGTGATGATGGGGGCCAGCTTAGGTATCGCCATTTACGGCGAGTGCGCCAACACAGCTTATGACCTGCTGAAATGTGCCGACATTGCCATGTATCGCGCCAAGGAAGAGGGACGGAATCAAATCCAGTTTTATTCCCTGGACTTGGAGAATGAAGTTAAACATCGCACCCGTATTGAGCAAGGGCTGCGACTTGCATTGAATAACGACGAACTGGTGCTCTATTACCAGGGTAAATTTGATGCCCTGTCTGGCCATCTCTGCGGTGTGGAGGTGCTGCTGCGCTGGCAACATCCTACCGATGGTTTGTTGGCACCCGATACCTTTCTGGGCATTGCCGAAGATGTCGGTCTGACCGAGCAAATTGGCAAATGGGTGCTCAATACTGCCTGTCAGCAGGTGAGTCTGTGGTTGAAACAGATTGGCAAATATTTGCCTGGTTTTTCAGTGGCAGTTAACTTCTCGGCGTCGCAAATTTCGGCGGTAAATCTGGTTTATGTTATCGAACATGCTCTGGCAGAAAGTGGCTTGCCGGCGCACAATCTGGAGTTGGAAATCACCGAAAACGCCTTGATTAAAAACCCCGGGGAAATCGCCTCTGTGCTCGATAGAATTGAGAGCATGGGGGTGACCATGGCACTGGATGACTTTGGCACAGGCTATTCGTCCCTTGAGCACCTGATGCATTTCCCTATCCAGGTTATCAAGATAGATAAAAGCCTGGTGGCTACAGTGCCCCAGGATGAAAAAGGTTGCCGCCTGTTAACGGCGCTGCTGAATTTCGCCCAGGGCTTTGGCATGGTGTCGGTTGCCGAGGGGATTGAAACACAGGAGCAGGCAGATTTCTGTACGGATCATGGCTGTAACCTGCTGCAGGGATATTTGCTGGGCAAGCCTGTGGATGCCAGGACATTTGAAACACAATTCCTGCTGCCAACCCTCACCAAATTCCAACAGAGATAACTTGCCAAGCCTTGGTGATTACTACAAAATTTTCTCACCTAACTCTCTTTGGCGCCTGAGTCGCCACGGTATACTGCGATGAAAATCGGTGTGCTGTCCCAATTCCCCGAGCTCTACTCGACACGTCGATTGGTGGAGGCTTGTGAATCCAGGGGGCATGAAGCCTGGGTGATAAACCCTATCAACTGCTACATGAATATCAACTCGGTCAAACCCAGCATCCATCTCGAAGGGGAAGAGGTGCCCATGTTTGATGCCATCATTCCCAGAATTCACGCCAGTGTCACCTTCTATGGCTGCGCCGTGGTGCGTCAGTTTGAAATGATGGGCGTATTTGCTGCCAATGATTCCATTTCCATTGCACGCTCACGGGATAAGCTGCGGGCCTTGCAGCTGTTGTCCCGTAAAGGCGTTGGCATGCCTGTGACGGGATTTGCCAATAAACCCAATAATATTCCGGATCTCATCAACATGGTGGGCGGTGCTCCACTGGTGATTAAGCTCCTGGAGGGCACCCAGGGGATAGGTGTGGTGCTGGCAGAAACCCGCAAGGCTGCCGAGAGCGTTATTGAAGCGTTTTTGGGCCTCAAGGCCAACATTATGGTGCAGGAATATATCAAAGAGGCCAATGGCAGCGACATCCGCTGTTTTGTTGTGGGCGATAAGGTGGTGGCCGCCATGCGCAGGCAGGGCCCGGAAGGCGACTTTCGTTCCAATCTGCATCTGGGTGGCTCGGCCGAGCCGGTGAAAATTACGCCTCAGGAACGCAAGTCGGCAGTAGCGGCCGCCAAGGCCATGGGGTTGGTGGTTGCCGGGGTGGATATTTTGCGTTCAGCCCGTGGCCCCCTGGTGCTTGAGGTGAATTCGGCACCGGGAATAGAGGGGATTGAACAGGCAACGGGGATAAAGGTTGCCGAGCCCATCGTTGAGTATATCGAAAAGGTGGTGGCGGCCCGCCGGGCCAACCACCAGGTGATTGCCTGACTTCAGTCAGATCTCATTATTCAGAGTGCGAAGCCGTATGACCAGCGCAGCACCACTTTGGGGTCGTCTTCGGCAAGGTCGGTATCAGACACAGTAAAGCTGACATCGCCAAGCTCGGTGCTCTTGGTCAGTGAAACGGCATAGTCGCTGTAGCTGGACTCACCATACCAGCCCAGAGCGATATCACCGCTGGAATAACCATAGTGCAGGTCGAGGCTCAGGGTTTCGCCCAGCGGGATGGCGACATCGGCGCTGAGATAGTCCATGTCATCATCGGACAAGTCATCTGGGGCTATGTCGTCGCCGCCATTGACCACAAGGGCATAACCCACGGTTAACCACTGCCAGGTCAGGCTGGCATAGAGTTCACCGAAGTCTATGTCGGCGTCTGCATCCGGATAGGCGTAGTAGAGGTAGCCCACATCGAAGCTCAGGCCGTCGGTGATATCGCCACTATAACCGCCATAAAAATCCATCTCGAAGGTAGTGTCATCACCAAAGTCAACGTTGGCGGCCCAGGTGCCAACGTAAAAGCCACTCTCGTGGCTGTAATCCAGTCCGCCATCCACGGCAGTACTGTCCTGAGTTTGGCTGATACCACGCCACAGGTAGTTGGAGCTTATCCCAATATTGCCTTCAAGTTCGGCTTTGGCTGGCAAAGCGGCAAAGGCGCAGGAAAGCAGCAGAGCGAGTGTGGATACCTTGGTCATCATATTCCCCTTCAATGATTATTGTGTGTACTTGTATTGGTCGGGAATACCTAAAGCCAAGGTTATGCCATTTTTTAACTTGTTGTTTACAAAGAGGTTGTGTTTGGAAGTGATGTGAGTTGGCTGAAAAATGCACACTTTGCGTGCGCCAATGCACACACTTGGTGCGCACAAAACAAAAAGCCTCCCGAAGGAGGCTTTGACTGCATGAGTGCCGTGATTAGTTCACGCTGTCACGCAGGGCCTTGCCGGCCTTGAATTTTGGAATGGTCGCCGCAGGGATTTTGATTTCCTTGCCGGTTTGTGGGTTGCGACCAGTGCGCTCTGCGCGGGTGCTGGTTTCAAAAGAGCCGAAACCTACGATAGAAATTTTGTCGCCGTCTTTCATGGCGGCAGTCACAGCTTCTTCGAAGGATTTCAGCGCACGGCCGGCTTCGGCCTTGGTCAGGTCAGCACTCTCAGCGATCTTGGCGATAAGTTCAGTTCTGTTCATATGCTAAATACTCGTCTTTCCGTGATTATTGTTTTAAAACTCGCCTAACATGCCACAGGCATTAGCGTTTGGGAAGCGGTTTTGGGGCGCAAATCCCGCTCGGGATCAATTTTCCAGTGGGTTTTGTCACATTAATTGGCATCCAGCAGCTGATAGAGGATTTGTTTCACCAATTGGGGCTCAAATGGCTTATCACACAGTGCGTTAACGCCGGCCTGGCACACGTTGGATAAGTGGGCATCGTTGGCCTCTGACGACACCATAAGAATGGGGATGTGGGATTGCTGACTCTCGTTGCGAATAAATTGGGTCAGGGCCAGGCCATCCACACTGGGCATGTTGTAGTCGGTTACCACCAGATCGAACATCTGCTCGCGCATAAGTTCTATGGCTTCGGCGCCATCACAGGCTTCAACAATCTGCCGCATTCCCAGGTTGCTCAGGGGGCGGCGGATGATGTTACGCGCCATACGGCTGTCGTCCACCACCAACACCCGCAGGTCCTGAACATCGAAGTGATCCAGATCCAACTCGTCGTTGGAGAGGAGGTCAATGGTGGCGTTGAGTGCTTTTCCAAGATGCTCTTTTGAAAAGGGCTTAGGCAAGATAGCCACCACACCTGACTGACGGAACACCTCCAACTGCTCGCGGCGGCATTCACTGGAAACCAACATAAACTGGATGTCCTGACATCGGCTGTCACTCTTGATGTAGGTCAGCAGCTTGAGAGCATCACCATCGCTGTAGTGCATGGCGCTGGCTATCAAATCAGGTTTGTGCTCTGTAAGTATTTGCCTGGCTTCATCAAAACCTCCGGCTGTTTCGATGTTGAGAATGCCTTCATTTTTCAGGCTGGCAATGATGATTTTACGCTGGGTGTCTGAAGGCTCCACCAGTAGGATGGACAGCTCGCCCGGTGACAATTGATGCATGGCTGTTGATACTGTTGTTGCGGGTTTGTAACGCTAACCCAGTTGTTCAGCCTTTGGCAAGTATGCTTATCAAGCCCGCCTATCAAACAGGCTTGAATTCAAGCCCATGTTCAACTGTTTTGTGGGGTGTTGGCTGTTGACGCTACGTGCAGATACCTGCGGGTTGAGGGGAGAAACGCCACCCACCATTGAAACGACAGCAGCACAAACAGAGTGGCGGCAGCCAGCCACAGGGGGATTTCAGCCCCGGCGAAGAACAGCCGGGTATCTTCGGGGCTTATGTGGCTGGCCAGAATGGCCGTAACGCCGAGTGCAGCGCAGCCAAGGGTTTGGATGGCTGTATAAATGCGCACGGCCCACAGCGCCCAGGTCGTTTTAAGCACCAGGCCCACCAGTACCGGTAATACCCCAAGCGTAAACATATCCAGATTACCGGTAATGATGGCGCGGGTAATGGATAAGAGTGCCAGTACAAGGTAGAGGCAAAACAACAGGCACAGGGGCAGCGGTGGCAGTTTCATGGTGGGTTCCGGCAAAAAAGTCGCCCAAGTGTAGAAAAAGCCAGAGAGACAGTCCAGTTCAGTGTAAAATGGCGCTCCCAAAACAGAGGCAATGATATGACTGAGCAAGAATTCTGGCAGCTGGTAAGCCGCCAAAGCCCGGATGAATCACAGGAAAGCCTGGCGGAGCGTTTACGCAACGCGTTAAGCGAAAAGGATAACGATGCCCTCAAGGCATTTGATAAATTGTTTGGCCAGCAGATGCGCCGCGCCTATACCTGGCCGCTGTGGGGCGCCGCCTATGTCATTACAGGTTGTGACACCGATTATGGCTTTGCCGAATTTCGCTGTTTTCTCATCTCCCTCGGTCAAGAGTGGTTTGAACGTGTGATAGCCACACCCGATGCCCTGGCTGGGCTGCCAGGCTGGCCAACGGTGGACGGTTATGCCTATCCCTTTGTGGAGGACTACGACCTGATTGCCGGGCAGCTTTATGAAGACAGGACCCAAGAAGAATTGCCCTTTGTACCGTCCGGCAGCGTGAATCCCGCAGGCAAAAAGTTCAGCTCCCGCCCCAAAGACCTCAAAGCCAACTATCCTGAGCTTTGCCGCTTGTTCCCCTTCTGATCTTGCCACGCCCGGCGACTTAGGCCGGGCGTTGTCTTTACGGCGCCACTCAGTCTTGGGTGGGGTTTTGGTGATACAAATTGATACCGGAACCAATTGAGACTAATCTGTCTAAAATAAATAATAAACAGAAGCTTATATTCAGAATGCCATCTGATTACGGCAGTTTGTGTTAAGTATTGGTTCAGCTTGAATTCGCTAAAGTGATTGCGAATTAATCGATTACAGGCCTTAAGGAGGCTCCTATGAAATTCCCGATGATTCTGATTGCCGGCCTCTTTGTTGCCAGTTCAGCGATGGCGGATGATGCAGCCACTGTGGATCCACAAACCCAGGACGGCGCTGTAAAAATCAGCTGGCAGGAACCCAAGAAGTTCCGCGACATTAAGTCCAGCGGTGAACTCCAGTCCAGGTTCGAAAATCGCCTGTTTGAGACCCTGACCAAGGAACTGAGCAAGGAAGCCGCCAAATCGCTCAAGCCCAACCAGAGTCTGGAGCTGGTGGTGACTGATGTGGATATGGCCGGTGATATGCGTCCTACCTTTGGCGCAACCACCAATGACTTACGTGTGGTGAAAGAAATCTATCCCCCACGTATCAGCTTCAGTTATCAGGTACTCGATGGCGAGCAGGTGGTGATTGCCGGCGATGAAAAGCTGACCAACCTGAACTTTATGAACGACATTCGCCCGATAAATGACAGACCTTTTTCCCATGAGGCCCGTCTGTTAACCCAGTGGTTTGATAAGCAGGTTGCCCCCAAGCTTTAACCAGTCTGAATTAAGCCTGCCTCAGCTGAGGCGGGGTACTGCCAAGCAGGCAAAGTCCACTGTTGGTGAGCTTTGCCTGTTTTTTTGCCCGGGCGCTGAGGGCCGACAGTTCATGTTCTGTGGCGTTGAAGGTGTGCCTTGGCGACAGTATGCCGGCACACAGGGAGGTCAGAGGTTGCAGGCTGATTGCACCCTGGCGGTCCTCGGCGGAAATACATTGTGCCTGCCAATGGGCTTCCTGGAAAAAACTGCGTTTTTCAGCCTCAAAATCCTTCAGGATCCCGGCCACCTTGTATTCGGGATCGTCTGTGGTAATCATCACAAAGTCATCGCCACCTATGTGGCCCACAAAGCAGTCGGCATCCTGATGCCCCGACAGCAGCGACGCCACATGACAAATCACTTCGTCGCCCCGGCAAAAGCCGTAGATATCGTTGTAGGGCTTGAAGTGGCTCAGGTCGAAATAGACCAGATAAAAGGGGCGGCTTTGCTGTTTCAGCCGTTGTAATTCTTCCTGAATAGGCACATTACCCGGCAGCCCGGTAAGTGGGTTGGCGTGGCGGGCAACCTTGATGCGGTGCTCTGTAATCCGGGCCAGCAAATCTTTGGTGTGTCCTACGCCTATCAGCTTGCCCTGACGCAGAATCAAAAACTGCTGAGCCATGAGCTGATCCGATTCTGAAGTGAGGAGTTGGCTGACACTGCTCAGGGCCTCTGATGCATCAAATTGGGGCACCCGGGTATCCATCACTTCGATGACACAGTGATTTTCATGCAGCGCCCGGCCATAGGGGGTGGAAAATAATTCAAGCAGGGCGGTGCGGCTGATAAGCCCCAGCGGCGTGTCGCCATCGACCACCACCACAGCCTGCAGTGCCGGTTGGCTGCTGAAACGATCGCTGATGCTTTTGAGTTTGGTATCGGTGGGCACAGTAACCGCCCCGCATGCCAGACTCTCGGCGGTTTCTATATACCTGTGGGTGGCCTGTCCCATATTGGGCTGTGGGCTAAGCCCCTGGGGCAGGTGTTTGTCCGGATTCGTCTCTGGCCGCCCCAGTAAAAATCCCTGGCAATAAATGATCCCGAGCTGCCTGAGTACCTGCAACTCGGCCTCGGTTTCTATTCCTTCGGCGATGACCTTGCAGGTCAGGCTTTGGCAAAGCTCCACAATGGAGCGCACAAACTCCTGTTTGACCGGATGCTTATCGATTTGATGAATAAAGTGGCGGTCGATTTTCACATAGTCCGGTGCCAGTTCTGACCAGAGCCGCAGACCAGAGTAGCCAGCACCCAAATCATCAATGGCGGTTAAAAACCCCTGATTGCGGTAATGCAGCAGGCAGGTTTTCAGCAGGTCGATATCGTCAGCAGGATGCTGCTCCGAGAGTTCTATGACCACCTGTGAAGGTGATATGCCCAGCTGCTGCAGCATGGTCAGGGTTTTACCCTTGGGGTGATCCGGGTCCAGCAAGGCCTTGGGCGAGATGTTGATAAAGAGCTTTCCCGGCAGTTTTCGCTCGGCAAAACGCCCCGCTGCAATCTGGCGACACAGGGTTTCCAGCTCGCTGAGGCGTCCTTCATGCTCAGCGGTTTTAAACAGGGGGACGGGGGAATATAAAGGGCTGTGGACTGGCCCCCGGGAGAGGGCTTCAAAGCCGTGAATTTTCCCGGCACTGATATTGAAAATGGGTTGAAAAAGCGATTCTATGCTTTGCTTTTCAATGATTTTGGTCAGTTCTGCCTGTAAATCTATGGCGGCCATGATGTGTACCGGGAGCCCAAGGTTCCGGCAGTCTATGGCAGCCCTGTGACAGAAAGATGACCGCTTATTTACTCTGGGATTTGAACGCTTGCAGGGTTTGCAGTAACACACCGAGCTTACGCACCACCCGTTCCAGAAGCTCGGGCGTCAACTGTGCTGCTTTCAGCTCGGCAAAGTCCTGACCCAGCTCCTGAACATAAGGGCCAAACCGGTTGCTGCGGGTTGAAAATCCCTCTTCCGCACTGAAGATATGGCTGAATTTTCCCATGCCGGCTTTTTGCAGTTCATCCAGGCGGGTGTCGGCATCGATTGCCTGACGATAGGCCAGTTGCAGATTTTCGGTCAGTTGCTCAAGGACCTTGGTATATGGCATAACAGCTTCCAATCAGATTTTTCGGGATTATAAGAGGCAAGGATGAAGGCAACAAGTTTAAGGACAGGGTTCATTGGCGCGGTGGCACTCTGGATGCTGGCGGCGACGGCGCCACTATTAGCGAAAGAATCAGATAAACCCCCTTTTTATGAATTCTCCCATCAGGGCAAAACCGTCTATCTGCTCGGCTCCATTCATGTGGGCAGCCCGGATTTTTATCCCATGCCCAAGCTGGTGGAAAACGCATTTGACAGTGCAAAGGCACTGGTGGTGGAAGCGGATATAGGTGCGGCAGGAGCCGATATTCAGCGTCTCTTGATGACCTATGGTGTGGATGCATCGCCTCCGGATGCCCAGTCCGCCACGGTGGTGGAACAATACTGCCGCAGCCGTAAACCAATCTGCGAGGCCATGGCGCCTCTTTCACCCTGGATACAGGCGTCGCAAATTACCGTGCTCCGTTATGCCGAGTTAGGTTATCAGGCGGAATTGGGGGTGGATCAGCACTTGCTGGATAGGGCTCGGGGCAGCAAAGCGATATTCGAACTGGAAGGCATGGAATATCAGTTCAAGCTGATGGCGTCGCTGGACAAGTCGCAGCAGTGGACCATGGTGCGTGAGGCCATTTCTGCCCCTGGCGATGAAGCCGGCGCCCTGGTCAATAGCTGGCGGGGCGGTAACAGTGATGAGTTGGCGGCGTTGATGCACGACTCCATGGCAGAAGGTGATGATACCCAATTGCTAAAGGCACTGTTGTGGGACAGAAACCATCGAATGGCCGATACGCTGCAGAGTCTCCTGACCCGGGCGGATACCCCGGCGACCCTGATGGTGGTGGTGGGAGCGGGCCATCTGGTGGGGGAGCAGAGTTTGGTGTCGATTCTGGCCCAGCGTGGTATCAGGGTGAAGGGGCATTTGGGCCACTGCGCCGCCACTCAGGGCATCTGCCAGTAAGCCGCAGGGCGTGCCTTACAGCGGTATCTGCTGCGTTACCGGCTTTGGAAGTCAAAGAGGTGCGAAGGACCAGGGCCATTCGCTGCGAACTGTGCCTTGCATCTATCCACGTTAAGCACACGCAGAGCAAGCACGGGACTTATTCGCACCTTCCTTCGTTCTTTAAGCCATGGCCGGGTCGTCCGAGTGACTGAATTGCCGGGGTATTCGCCAGCGTTGGCTATACTCAGGAAGACAGCCGCGGAGGACCCATGGCCTTGCCTACCCAACTGGTATACCCAGGATTTGAAAAGATCCCACGCTTCTGGGACAACGAACAACAGTCGCAAGTCGCCCGGGTTGACCCCGGTGAGTACTATTATTCCTGTCAGGATGAGTTTATCTATACCCGTTTGGGATCCTGTGTCGCAGCCTGCATCTGGGATCCTTTGATGGGCATTGGCGGCTTAAACCACTTTCTGTTACCTGAAAAAGTACTCCATGAAGACTGGCACCAACTCACCAGTTACTCCTGTCGTTACGGCAACTGGGCCATGGAGCAATTAATCAACGGCATCCTCAGTGCCGGTGGGCTAAAGTCCCGCCTCAAGGCAAAAATCTTTGGTGGCGCCACACTGGGGCGCATCTCTGTGCTCAATGTGGGTCAGTCCAATATCGCTTTTGTTAGAGAGTATCTGGCATTGGAAGGGATACCCGTGATGTCGGAAGATCTCGGTGGTCCCTGGCCCCGTAAGGTGCTGTTTCATCCCCAAAGCGGCAGGGTCAGGCTGAAGCGGCTCGAAATGACCGGCATGGCGCAAATCGAGCGCGAAGAGCAGGCTTATCTCAACGATGTGGCCGAGCATGCCAAGGTGCCGGAGCCCGGCTCCATAGAACTCTTTTGATAGCTCTGGCTACTGGGTAACAGCACTTCTGACCACTAGGGCTTTTGGGCTACAAAGTGCACGTAACGCCCCAGTCGCAAAAAGGCCGGTTCGCGGGAGTATTTCAGTTCCATCTCAATCAGACCTGCGTCACTGTACTCGGTGGACAGGCTGCCCTTTTTCAAATAGTCGTGAATAACCCGCACGCCAGAGCGGCAATGAATGTCCATCTGCCAGTCGTGACACCAGGCTTCCACCTCGGGCACTGTCACCGGGAAGTTGGGGCTGAGCTTAACCCTTTTGGCCTTGAATCCTGATTGCACATAGCCGAAGTTACCGGCAATGAGCGAGTGGAAACACATGGCATCGCGGTTATAAAACATCAGCGAAAACAAGCCGCCCGGCTTGAGCAGTGTCAGCAGGCTGGTCATGGTGCCCTTGGCATCGGCAAGCCATTCCACCACGGCATGGCAAAGAACAAGGTCGAACTCCCCCAGGGCATCCCGTGACAAATCCTGAATGGGAGCATGAATGCACTGGATATCCAGGGGCGTGGGGCTGAGGGCAATATGCCGCTTGGCTTCGGCGAGCATTTCGGCAGAAATATCACACAGCACCACACTGTGACCCAATGCCGCGAGCTTTTGGCTGAAAAAGCCAAATCCGCCGCCTGCATCCAGTACCCTGAGCTTACGTTCGCCCAACCGTGGCAGCATTTCTTCCAGGTCGCGCCACAGCACGGCCGCACGAATATCCCCCTTGAGGGTTCCGTAGATGTTCTTGGCAAACTTACCCGCGAGGGTATCGAAATTTTTGTCTTGCAATCTGAGTATCCGGCGCTGCTGGGTCGGGCGCTAGTTTCTCACAGCCGGGCCCGTTTTGGCAGTCTCTCATTGTTTGTGCCAAATCCCGGATTTAGTCGGTGTGCCATGTGTTAAGTGTATGAAATTTATATGTATATGTTGGTGATTTTATTGAGGGTACACATTGCAGTGAATGAGAGTATAATTCCCGCTCTTTGTTAGGGGGGAAGCTTCACCATGGAACATCAAGTGGCACTGGATGGGATGCCATCGCTGTTGTCTTTGTATCGCAAGATTTTTTTCGGCCGTAAGCCCGGTTGGGATCAGCAGCCGCTGCCCGTTATCCGCGTGTCTGTGCCCCAGGTGTCGCTGTCGCCAGCGGTGGTGGCCGACTATGCCAAAGTGTGTGAGTTCAACTTTGATGGCAAGACGCTGCCCCCTACCTTTTTGTACATTTTGGCGTTTCGCCTGCATGCGGTGATCTTCACCCATGAGGCCATTACTTTTCCGCTGCTGGGCATGATCCACCTGAAAAACCGCATCAGCCAGTACCGTCCGGTGTCCGTGTCTGAGCAGGTTCGCCTGGAGTGCGTGCTGGCATCCAGTGAGCAAACCGATGCCGGCCTGGAATTTGAGTTGGTCTCCAAGGTTTGGGTGGGCGATGAACTGGTGTGGGAAGCCCACTCGATTTATCTGTACCGCATTGAAAGCGCAGGTCGCCGCGCCCGTCCCCCCAAGGGCAGTGACATGGCCTGGGATAACCCCAAAACCTGGTCCCTGGACGATAAACTGGGCTGGCGTTATGCCCGCGCGTCCGGTGACTTCAACCTTATTCATTTGCATCCTTTCCTCTCCAAACGCTTTGGGTTTGAACGGGTACTGGCCCATGGTATGTGGTCCAAGGCGCGCTGTGTTGCCGAGCTGATGGGCGAGATAGGCAACAGACCCTGCACCCTGGACGTGGCCTTTAAATTGCCGCTGTTTATGCCCGGTGAGGTGACCTTTGCCAGTGAAGCCAAAGAGGCTGGCCTGCGGTTTGAACTCAGAGATCAAAAAGGGCGCAGACCCCATCTCAGCGGTGAGGTGACTTTTCACGACTGAGGTGAATGACGCGTGCGTTGCCAGAGACTGGTCAGCCTACCGTATCTTCCCCAATAAAAACGGCCGCATGTAGCGGCCGTTTTTATTGGCTTTCAGGGCACGCTGTGCCCCATGGAGGCCTGCCAGATGCTGAACCACTGCTGCCTGCTGAGCACTATATGGCTTGATGCCAGTGCCGACTTAATACGCTCAACATTGCCACTGCCGATAATGGGCAGTGGACGGCTCGGGTGCATCCGCACCCAGGCATATACCAGCTGACTGAGGTCGTCGGCGCCGGTTTGTTCCTGTATCTCGGTAAGTACGGCTCGCACCCGCACAGCCCGCTCGTCTGTACCCGACATCAAGGCACCTCCCGCCAGGCATGACCAGACCATGGGGCGAATGCCCAGGCGTTGGCATTGGTCGAGGGTGCCGTCGTGCATCACCTGCATCGCCAATGGCGACAGTTCTACCTGATTGGTCTCTAACGCAAAATCGAGCCGGGACTGCACCAGCTCAAACTGGCTCGGGGTAAAGTTGGATACGCCAAAGTGGCGCACCTTCCCGGCCTTGCGCAAGGCATAAAAGGCCTCGGCCATTTCATCAGCATTCATCAGCGGATCGGGCCTGTGGATCAGCAGCAGATCCAGATAATCCGTGCCCAGATTGCGCAACGACTGTTCGGCGCTGCTGATTATGTGATCCCGGCCGGTGTCATAGTGATTCACATAGCGGTCTGGATTCCCGACAATGGCGGGCTTGATGCCGCACTTGCTGATGATTTCCATTTGCTGGCGAAGGGCAGGGGCCTCGCGCAGCACGTCGCCGAAGAGCCGTTCACATTGGTACTGGCCATAGATGTCGGCGTGGTCCATGGAGCTGACCCCGAGGGACAGATAGGTTTCAATGATTTCACGCCGCTCAGGCAAGGTGGTTTGCCAATCGGCCAGTCGCCAGAAACCGGCAATAAATTCGGACAGCTTGAGCGAAGTCGACACCATGGTTCTCCCAAAAAAGTGCACTGAAATTGATTTGGATTCAGGAAAGATGAATTAGTCATTCCTTGAGCTTCTTTAGCCCGGACCTTTGGCATAGGCTGTGTTGAGCCAGGACCCGCCACAGGGTCTCACAATAACAATCACAAGCATACCCTACAGCGAGAACTCCACTATGTTGACTGATATGGAAATTTCCCGGCAGGCCAATGTACGCCCCATAGGCTGGATTGCCGACGACTTTGGTCTTGGTAAGCACTTATGGCGGGAGGCTGGTCATGCCATGGCCAAAATCAGCCTCGAGGCCGCCCGTGCGCCTTTGCGGGGCAAACTGGTAATAGTCACCGCCGTTACACCCACCCCCCATGGCGAAGGCAAAACCGTGACTACCATAGGGCTGACCCAGGGGCTGCATCTGCTGGGGCACAAGGCCTGTGCCTGTATTCGTCAACCCAGCCTGGGGCCGGTCTTTGGGGTGAAAGGTGGCGCCGCCGGTGGGGGATATGCCCAGGTGGTGCCCATGGAGGTGATGAACCTGCATATGACGGGGGATATCCATGCCGTTACCAGTGCCCACAACCTGGCTGCGGCCGCCATCGATGCCCGCCTGTTCCATGAAACCCGTCTGGGCCCTGAAGCCTTCAGCGCCAAAACGGGAATGCCGGCGCTGAATATCGACCCCGAGCGCATTCTGTGGCGCCGGGTGGTGGACCACAACGATCGCAGCCTGCGCCAGATTGAGCTGGGTCTTGGGGATAACAATGGCCCGGTTCACGGCGGTGGCTTTGATATTACGGCGGCGTCTGAACTCATGGCCATTCTGGCCCTGTGTGAAAACATTGCCGACATGCGCGCCCGTATCGGGCGGGTGATCCTGGCCATGGGCCGGGACGGCAAACCCATCAGCGCCGATGATCTGGGTGTAGCCGGTGCCATGACCGCCATCATGCGTGATGCCATCGAGCCGACACTGATGCAAACCCTGAGCGGGGCGCCCTGCCTGGTTCATGCGGGCCCCTTTGCCAATATTGCCCATGGCAACTCTTCCATCATCGCTGACCGGGTGGCTCTGGCACACCACGATTATGTGGTAACAGAAGGCGGCTTTGGCTCCGATATGGGTTTTGAAAAGTTTTGCAATATCAAGAGCCGCGCCTCGGGCATTGCCCCTTCTGCCGCCGTGTTGGTGGTGACCTTAAAGGCACTCAAGGCCAACTCAGGTGTGGAAGGCGACGACAGGGTACGTCTGGAAGCCGGCTTTGCCAACCTGCACTGGCACATGCAAAACGTGATGGGCTATGGCCTGCCACTGGTGGTGGCCATCAATCGATTCCCCGACGATGCCATGGCCGAACTGGAATGGCTCAAAGAGCGTTGCCTTGAAGAAGGGGCCTTTGGCTGCGAAATCAGCGATGCATTCAGTCATGGCGCCGAGGGTGCTCGGGCGCTGGCTACCGCAGTCGCCCGTGCCTGCGATGCCCCATCAAACTTTGAGCACCTCTATGACGACCAGATGGACTTTGGTGCCCGTCTGATGACGCTTGCTGAGCGCTATGGTGCCGCCGGCGTCAGCCTGTCTGAGGAGGCGCGCCGGGATCTGGCGATGATTACTGAGCTTGGGATGGACAGATTACCGCTGTGTATGGCCAAAACCCCTTTGTCCATCAGTCACGATCCCGCACTCAAGGGCGCCCCCAGTGGCTTTGAACTGCCTGTGGTCGGTTTACGCCTAAGCGCTGGGGCGGGCTTTATTACCGTACTCACAGGTAAGGTGATGACCATGCCGGGGCTGGGGCTTATGCCCGGCTATCTGAATATCGACGTCAACGACAAGGGTGACATAGTCGGACTTGGATGATGGTCGCGGATGAGGAACAAGAAAGGCACCCTCGGGTGCCTTTCGGTTTATTGCATTCGTTGCTCTGTTAAGAGAGTCGCTTTGGTCAGCTGCGGTAGAAATGCACATCCCGCTGCGGGAACGGAATGGTAATGCCTTCGGCGTCGAAGCGCTGCTTCACCGCCTTGGTCACGTCCCAATAAACTTCCCAGTAGTCATCTGGTCGAACCCAGGGACGCACCACAAAGTCCACCGACGACTCGCCCAAGAGATGCAGGCGCACTGTGACGTCGGGGTCTTTCAGCACCTTGGGATGGCTTTTGACTATATCCAGCAGGATTTTTTCCGCATGCTCGACATTATCGGCATAGCTGATGCCAAAGGTCATATCGACCCGGCGATGGCGCTCGGCGGTGATGTTGTTGATGGTATCGCCCCAAATCTTATTATTTGGAATGATAAGGCGCTGATTATCGAGAGTTTTGATGGTGGTTGATACCAGGCTCATATGGCTGACCCGCCCTGTGACGCCTGCGGCGCTGATAAGATCTCCCACATCATAGGGGCGGTAAATCAGGATCATCATGCCGGAGGCAAAGTTCGACAGCGTGTCCTGCAGCGCAAAACCTATGATGACACCGGCAATACCGAAACCGGCCAGCAGGGGCCCAAGCTCAAAGCCCAGTTGCGACAGGGCAATCAGTAACCCCAGGGTATACACGCCCTTGGCCGAAAGTGAGACAAAGAAATCCTGCAATAACTTGCTGAATTTGAGTTTGGAGTTACTGACCGCCTTTTTCACCACACTCTTGACCAGCTTGGCAACCAGACTGGCGACAAAGAGGATTAGCAGAAAGATAAATACCTTAAACAGCATCCGTGGGCCATTTTCTATGGCCTGCGATTCGGCGACGCTGAGCCACTTGCCAAGCAGGCTGCCCACCAGGTCGATATCCAGCACATCCTGGGTAATGTCACCGGACACGGTAAAGAGCACCTGTTTCAGCGTCGTGGTATCGGCTCCCAGCTCTTCCAGCAAGCCGACCACGGTACTCAGGCTAACGCTGTTTTGCTCCAGCCGGGCCTTGAGCTCACTGACCCGGGCGGTTTGCTCGGCGCTGACATCTTTACCGGCAGCACGGGCGTCATCCACCGCCTGTTTCAGTTGCTCCTGGGTGTAACTCACCAGGCTTGCCAGGCGGTCGGCCCGTTCGGCCAGCGCCTGTTTCAGCTCAGCGCGGCGCGGCTCTGTGTCCATGCCCAGCTTGCTGCCCCAATCCAGAGTTTGCAGTTCTTTTTTGAAGTTGGTATCGCGCTCCCGCTCTCGGTTGGACAGCGCCAGCAACAGCTCGGCATCATTGGTGCCACCGAGTGCACTTTTGAGCCTCTGGATGTCTTTGCCAAGGTAGGCCTGGGTCTGCTGGATAAAGCTCAGCTGATTTTCCACCAGGGTTTGCAGGTAGGCGGTGTCTGTGTTCGGGGCTTCAATTTCGGCGTTGATAAGCTGCCTCAACTCGGCAGTTTTTTGGTTTATCCGATACTCACTGATGGCAACCAGCTCGCCTTTGGCCTGAGACAAACCCTTGAGATCTTGGGCAATCGTGTGCTCCAGCTGCTCAACATTGCTGCGAAATTCATCACTGACGGCCAGTGCTGCCGTGGGACCATACAGGCTTATGCCCAAGAGGAGGGGGATTAACAGACGCATATTCAACATCCTGTTGCTGTAAGATGTAAGCATCATAGCCCCTGATGGCGCGGGCGTACAATCAGGGTGGTCAGGAGCGGAACTCTTATCCCAAAACTGCCAGGCTCTGGTAGAATTTGCAGCCCCGAGGTGTAGAGGACCTATCATGATCTGTAGTCATTGCCACAAAAACTTTAAAGCGACAGCCGTCAAGGCCCAGCGTGGCAAGGGGTTGAACGCCCAGATCCAGTGCCCGCACTGTGATGCCTGGCTGGCACGCAGTGGTTTGCTGATCAAATTGAAATTAGTGGGATTTTATCTTGGTGTGGCGGCGCTGCTGCTGGCCTGGTTGCATGCGCCATGGCGAGGTGTCGCCGTGCTGGTGGCGTCCATGTGCCTGGCGCTGCTGCTGATATCTCACCTGATGGATCAGCTTATTGTGGTAGAGGCTCCTGAAGTGGAAGACAAGAGCCATGAGCGGCAAAAGTACCGTTAGAGCACGGTTTCCTGCGCGGCGAGTGAGGTTTCAACCCACCAGATCCCTCCGAGAATGCCGCCGATCACCAGGGCTGCAACCAAGATGAGTTTGATGTTTTCTTTGAAAAATTGACCCATAACGCATTCTCCTGATTGAGTAAGCAAGCTGGTAACTGAATAGTGGCGCCATGGTATGTCAGGCGGCTTAACACAAGATTAAGGCGAAAACCTGCACACTGCCCAAAGGATAACATTCTGTAACTTTTCTACTGCGATCACGGTTGCCAGCCCATTTGGGCTACCGTAAACTTGAGCCGCTTCACAAATCACCGGAGTAGGGTGCGTGCAATTCCCAAGGCGCAAAATTCATCGACTTATCGCTGTATGGCTTTCTGCCGTACTGGTGCTTTTGTCGTTTATTGCTGCCGCTCACGCCACCACCCACCTCGATGAAGGGGGCTACAACCACTGTACCCTCTGTTTCCATCAACACCAGCTGAACAAGCTCCTGCCCGGGGTGAGCCTGCCCAAGGTGCCCCAGCTTCAGG
This sequence comes from Shewanella sp. FJAT-52076, assembly GCF_019457455.1. Classification (NCBI taxonomy): domain Bacteria; kingdom Pseudomonadati; phylum Pseudomonadota; class Gammaproteobacteria; order Alteromonadales; family Shewanellaceae; genus Shewanella; species Shewanella sp. FJAT-52076. The sequence goes on along the minus strand of NZ_CP080415.1, from coordinate 3,697,488 downwards.
TGTTCGAGCAACCCCAGACCCCGCTGTTCACCTCAGTGGAGTCGGTTCGTCCACAGCCCCAGGCCCGCGGTCCACCACTCGCTCCTTAAATACATATCGCATTGAAAAGTTAACTATTTCCCGATAGCGGTTTGCTGTCGGGGTCTTGCTGTATTTTTGGAGAATTTATGAACACCTTTCGTTTGTCTGTGTTGGCATCTGCCGTGATTTCTGCTGCGGCCGCCGCCGAAACCCCTACCCTGGGTAACCCTGCCATCAGTGCCGTATTGGATGGCTACTATCAGAGTGGCGATCGCGCTCTGGGTGGCCGTGAAGAAGGCTTTGGCCTGGGCGAGAGCGAACTTGCCATCAGTGCCAATATCGACGACCTCTTCTACGGCAAACTAACCACAGTGATTGAAGCACACGACGGTGAAACCGAGCTGGAGCTTGAAGAAGCCTTTATCCAGACTCTGGCGTTGCCGGGGGGCTTGTCTGTGCGCGCTGGCCGTTTCCTGTCTGATGTGGGTTACCTGAACAACCAACACCTCCACAGCGATGCCTTTGCCGGTCGACCTGCGGTGTACCGCGCCTTCCTTGGCAGCCATTACTTTGATGATGGTCTGCGCCTGAGCTGGGTGGCCCCCACCGACCTTTACTGGACCTTCGGCGTTGAAGGCTTCAAGGGCGACAAGATGCGCGCCGAAGATGAACACGGCGAGCGCGAATTCGATACCGTTGGGGTATACAACGCTTTCACCAAGTTGGGCGGTGACATAGGCGACAACAGCTCCTGGCAGCTGGGACTGGCCTACATGAAAAACCAGAACGGGCGCCTGACACCCCATGAAGAAGGGGAAGAGGTTCATGCAGAAGATGAACACGCCCATGACCACAGCCATAGCGCCGCCTACACGGGCGAAAACACCTATGTGGCTGACTTTGTGTATAAATGGGCGCCAAACGGCAACTACAAGTATCAGCACCTCACCCTGAGCGGTGAGTTTTTCCGCGTGAATGATTTCAAGGCGCCTGAGCTCCATGAAGAGGAACACGAGGAAGAAGAAGGTCATGAGCATGCCCATGGCAAGGACTACCATCAGGGCTGGTACCTGAGCGGTGTGTATCAGTTCAGCCCCAGCTGGTCTGCTGGTCTGCGTTATGGCGAGCTGGATACCCAACTGGCCCACGATGACCACTTTGATGCCCAGAAGCTGAAAGAGACCGAAGTCAGCCTCAACTGGCATCACAGCCATTTCTCTACGGTACGTTTGCAGTACACCCGTCAAGAGGGAACCAACTTTGACGGCATCAGCGACGATAATCTGTTCACTCTGCAATATGTTATGACTCTGGGGGCCCACGGTGCGCATCAATTCTAAGTTGCTCGGGGGCCTGCTGGCCCTCACGCTGGGCCACAGCGCCAGTGCCGTGGCCGGTTTGAATATCTTTGCCTGTGAGCCCGAATACGCGGCGCTGGCCAAAGAGCTGGCGCCGGACGCCAGTATTTACTCGGCGACCACGGCCATGCAGGACCCTCATCAGGTGCAGGCAAGACCGAGTCTGATAGCCAAGATGCGTCAGGCCGATCTGGCCCTGTGCGCCGGTGCAGACCTTGAAATTGGCTGGCTGCCAATGCTGCAGATGAAATCCGCCAATGCCAACGTGAGAGACGGCAGCGACGGCATGCTGTATGCCGCCGAGCTGATTGAGACCCTGGATAAGCTGGACAAGGTCGACCGCTCCATGGGCGATGTTCACGCCAAGGGCAACCCGCATCTGCACTTTTCGCCACGGCGCTTTTTGCAGGTGGCCGAAGCCGTTACCACCAGGCTGAAACGCCTGGATGGGGACAACAGCGCCGCTTACGATGCTGCCTTTGCCCGCTTCAGCGAACGCTGGCAGGCCGCCATTCCGGGCTGGGAAGCTTCAGCCCAGGAGCTCGCCGGACGCAAGGTGATTGCTTATCACACCAGCTTTCGTTACCTCTTCGATTGGCTTGGCATAGAGCAGGTGGCCGATTTGGAGCCCAAACCGGGTCTGCCGCCTTCCAGTGGACACCTCGCCAGCCTGCTGGAGCGTGCCCGCAAGGGTGATGTTTCGGCGATTGTGGTGGCCTCCTATCAGGACACCCGCGGTGCTAACTGGCTTGCCGAAAAAGCCGGGCTACCTGTGCTGGTGCTGCCCATGTCTGTGGGAGGCAATGAGGAGAGTCAGGATCTGTTCAGTCTCTACGACAGCGTGATTAACCTTTTGAAAGGGGCGAACTGATCTATGTTTGACTGGGATCTGCTGGACATATTGCTGCCGGCATTGGCCGCCGGGGTGTTGGTGCTCTCTACCCATGTGCTGCTGGGACGCCAGGTGCTTAAGCGTGGCATCATTTTTATCGATTTGGCCATTGCTCAGGTGGCGGCTCTGGGGGCCATTGTGGCTCACATGCACCCTGTGCTTGAGGACGCGCCATTTTCGGGAATCTGGATGCCGGCGCTCTTTGCCCTGGCCGGTGCCGGGGTGATTGCCTGGCTCTCGCGGCGCATGGCCGATGAACTTGAGGCCATGATTGGTTGTCTGTATGTGCTGGCGGCCGTGGGTGCCATGTTGCTGCTCGCCAATGACCCCCATGGTGCGGAGCTCCTCAAGCAGCTGATGTCCGGTCAGATCCTTTGGGTAAGCTGGGAGCAACTCTATCTGCCGGCGCTGGTCTCTGCCGGAGTGTTGGCGCTCATCATGGCGCGGCCAACCGTACTGGATGGGGCGGGTTTCTACCTGGTGTTTGCTCTGGTGATTACCCTTTCGGTTGAGCTTGTTGGTGTGTATCTGGTGTTCAGTACCCTGATTTTGCCTGCGCTGGCGGTGAATAAACTTAGCTGCGCCAAAGCTTTGGGCTGGGCGTATCTGGTTGGCCTTTGCGGTTACCTCGCCGGGCTTTTGCTGTCGGCCATGTTCGACTTGCCGAGCGGCGCCATGATAGTGGCAACTCTGGCGCTATCGGCCATGGTGTTCAGGCTGGTATCAACCAGGCGCTAACCCCTGAAAAGCCCGCCGAATGGCGGGCTTTAACTTTATGAATTTAATGATTAATTAATAAATCAGCGCACACGTGTAAACAAAATATTGTTCCAGTCATACTCTGTCGTTATACTGCGCAGGAGTTTTTACCGGGAGTATGTCGTGCTGTTAATCGTCAGATCCTTGCTGTTGGCTATATTGCTGCTGATGGCATTCATCGTGGGTTCCATTGCCTGTTTGTTGCGCCCAAGACACCGTGACAATGTACATATGTTCGCCAAGTGGTTCTCTGCCGTTGCGCCGGTGTTGGGGATTAAGGTGATAGTACGTCGTCCCCAGGCCGCCAGCAGTGAGCCTTGCGTCTACCTTGCCAACCATCAAAACAATTTCGATATGTTCACCCATACCGCCGCCGTACCCAAAGGTACCGTGAGCCTGGGGAAAAAGAGCATTGCCTGGATGCCATTCTTCGGTCAGATCTACTGGCTGTCGGGCAATATTCTTATCGATCGCAAAAACCGTAACCGCGCTTTTGAGACCATGGCGAACACCGCCAGAAAAATCAAAGACAAGTGCCTGTCGGTGTGGATTTTCCCCGAAGGTACCCGCAGTCGTGGCCGTGGTCTGCTGCCGTTCAAGGCAGGGGCTTTCCATACGGCTATCGCCGCCGGTGTGCCCATGGTGCCGGTGCTGGCCTCCAATCAGTGCCATATCAAACTCAATCGCTGGAACAACGGCGTAGTGATTATCGAGCAGATGGAACCCTTTGAGACCAAGGGGCTGGACAAGAGTCAGGTTAAGGAGTTGTCTGAGCATATCCATGCCGCCATGTCGGCCAAGCTTGAGCAGCTTAACCGCGAGGCTGCCGCCCTGATGGACCGTGCCCGTCTGGCCAACTGACGCCTTTTTTAATCTCTGTTATACTGCGCCCTGATTGCGCCTCCCGTGGTGGGCAGGCGCTTGCTTTGTTTATTGGAGTCAGCCCATGTCTATTGAGCGCCTGCTTAAGGCCCAACAGGAAGAGACCCGTGATATCGTTCAGTCGCTGCTGGATGATGGTTCCGACCCGGATGCCGAGTACATGATTGAACATCATTTTTCGAGCACCAATTTTGATCGCCTTGAAAAAGCCGCGGTAGACGCCTTCAAACTGGGCTTCGAAGTGACTGACGCCGAAGAGTTGGAACTGGATGATGGCAGTGTGATCCTCTGCTTTGACGCCATCGCCAACCATGCTCTGGACGTGGACCTGATTGACAAGGCCTGTGAACAGCTGATCAACCTCGCTGCCAAGCAGAAGGTGGATTACGACGGCTGGGGCACCTATTTTATGGGCGACGATGAAGACTTCGACGACGAAGATGACGACGAAGACTACGACAAGGATGGCTTCCCCATCGAGCGTCACTGATAACAAAAAAGCCCGTCTCACGACGGGCTTTTTTGTGCCTGAAAATCGGCTTACTCGCTGTAGATCACTGTGCGATTACGCCCCTGCTGTTTGGCCTGATACAGCGCCTGATCGGCGTACGCAAGCCACTGGGATTCGTTGTCGACAAAATCGTCCATGCCGCAAATACCAAGGCTGATGGTGACCTGTATGCTCTTGCCGCCAAACTGGATGGCCGAGGAGGCCACTTTCTCCCGCAGGCGCTCGGTAAAGTGATACGCCTCTTCGGCTGTGGTGCCGGTGAGCACTACCGCAAACTCTTCGCCACCGTAGCGCCCGGCGCAGTCTGTTTCCCGCAGCGACTGGCTCAACAGGTGGGCTATATGCTGGATAACCTTGTCACCGGCCACGTGGCCGTGCTCATCGTTAACCTGCTTGAAGCGGTCAATATCAAACATCACCAGACTGACAGGGTCGCCGTAGCGGTTAAAACGCTCGTATTCCCGGTTCATACATTCCTGCCAGTGACGACGGTTGTGCAACTGCGTCAGGCCGTCGGTTTGGCTCAGGTGCTCCAGGCGTTCATTGGCATTTTTCAGCTGCAGTTTATTCACCGCCACGTCGGTGACGTCGTACACAATGATGCTGATGTGGGTAATTTGCCCGGTGAGCGAAGCCAGTGGCAGCAGGGTGACGTTCTGGTACATAAACTCTGCCCGGCCGGTAATGGGGCGGTAGTTTTTAAACTGGAACACAAAAGGGCGCTGCTCCCAGCTGATAAAGGCACGGTTCTTCAGCAGATACACAGACTCCATCTTCTTTTTCAGCCAGGCGGCCGGGAGCTCGGGAAACTCTTCGAACAGGTTTTTGCCCTTGATGGAATTGGGAGAAACGCCACTGTGGTTTTCCATAAATCCATTCCACAGGGCAATATTGAAGTTTCTGTCCAGCACCACCAGGCCTACTTCTATGGTTTGCACCATATCGATAAGCCAGTGGAGTTCGTTCATCAGGTCTGCGTCATTGGACATCAGGGGTTTGGCCTCAATCGGTATCCAACATATAGCCGAGCTTGTAATTCAGGGTCGGCAGCGAGTCTTCGGTAAAAAGGAGCAGAAGATCGCACTCAATGTTGTGATCTTCGATGCGATAGTTGATTTCCATCGCCAGGGTGCGGTGCCATTTCTCGGCATTGTCGTGGATAAGGTCGTTGACCGTGCAATGTCGGCCCAATACCACCGGATGTGCCTGACTGAAATGCATGTCCAGCTGCTCGGCGATGCCATTCAAAAAGGCGCCAATCAGCACGTTGCCTGTATCTATCAGGACTTCCACTTCGGTGGCCTCATCGCTGGGACCATCGAGCTTCATCAGCTTGGCCATGTCCTGAAAGCTGGAGTCATGGAACAGCAACAGGGCCTCTCCGGCCACACCAGCGCCGATAAAACCCTGGCACAGTGCGGTAACTTTGGCAGATGTTTCTGTGGCCTTGAGCGCCATGGTCAGCTCGCTCACTTCCAGCACATTGACATTGGGAATAGGCAGCACCACAAACACGTCCAACAGTTTGGCCAGCAGGTCTGCCGCCCGGCCCATGGCGACGTTGGCGATTTCCTGGCAAGCATCGCGCATGTCGACTTTTAACAGGGGATTGTCTTCGGCTTCGTCGCCCTCGCCTTCGCCGGGCACCAGAATACCGTATTCCTGGAGTATGCCGGCTATGGCCTCGGCACTGACGGGTTTTTGGATAAAGTCGAGTGCGCCCAGTGCTTTAACACGTTCGTGAGCCTTGATTTGAATATCACCCGATACCACTATGACCAGTGCGGGCAAGTCCTGCTGCTGAATGGTTTGCAGTACTTCATAGCCGTCCATCACTGGCATATTGAGGTCAAGAAACACCACCTCACCCTTGCCGGCCCGGATGGCTTCTATACCTTCGGCACCATTGGTGGCAAAGGTAATGTCGACATCCCAATCTTTCGGCAGGGTGCGCGCCATCTGCTTTCTAGCCATGGCGGAGTCGTCACATATCAATACTGGAAGTGCCATGCTGGAATAAGGTCCTCGATTGTTCTTCTTATTCAAGATAACACCAATTTCTGCTGTCATCCTGCTTTGGGTCGTGGCGCCTTTCCTGGCTGGATCCCATGGTGATTCCTGAAGTTGGCATTTCCCATGGCCGAATCATACCCCGCTGTGTTTGGGGTGCAACCGGTAATAAAATCCTGATGTCAAAATACTGACGGATGTCAAAAAGTCTGACTATGTTACGTTGAATAGCCATTTATGCCAAATATGTTAACATCGCTTCTGGACAGACCAGTTAGGATGCGGCATGACTCAACCCCCAGTCAACCTGGTCATAAAGGATGGCATAGCCTTTGTGACATTAAATCGACCAGAAAAATTCAATGCGTTGAATTATGAGATGTTTTTAGAAATCTGCCGGGTGCAGAAGCGGCTCGCACGGGACAGACAGGTGCGGGTGGTGATATTGCAGGGTGCTCAGGGGCACTTCTCCTCCGGGCTCGATATCAAGAGTGTCACCAGCAAGCCGTTGCAGCCGCTGGGGCTGCTGGCCAAGTGGCTGCCCGGCAATGCCAATCTGGCGCAGCGGGTTTCCATCGGCTGGAGTCGGTTGCCGGTGCCCGTTATCGCTGCTATCGAAGGTTATTGCTATGGCGGCGGCATGCAGATTGCGCTGGGGGCCGATTTTCGCTTTGCGGCTGAAAACGCCGAGCTGTCCATTATGGAAGCCAAGTGGGGCCTGGTGCCCGACATGGCAGGGCTGGTGAGCCTCAGGGGGATACTGCCCAAAGACAAGGCACTGGAACTGTCGATGACGGCCAGAGTCATCAACGCCGGTGAGGCCGCATCCCTTGGTTTGGTTACTCGGGTCACAGCGGCGCCTGTGGACGAGGCTATCGTCTTTGCCGGGGAATTAATGACCCGCTCGCCTGATGCGCTGGCAGCCATCAAGGGCTCAATTCATCGCAGTTGGAGTGGCAGTATTCGCCGTTTGCTGGCGCGGGAGTCCTGGTATCAGGTGCGTCTGCTGCTGGGGAAAAACTTTGCCATCGCCGCCCGGCGCCAGCAGGGTAAAACCGACAGAGACTACAAACCGCGGCAAAAATTCTGGTAATCCACTCACAATCCCCGGGATTGGACTTGCGTGTACCCAACCAAAGCGCCCACAATCGGCGCTTTATTTTTTAGATGTATTTTCAAGGAGCTGAAAGATGAAAAATCAACTGGAACGTTTGCTGTGGAGCAGCCGACTGTCGGTGATTTTTGGGGTAGTGGCCTGTATTGTGGCGGCCTTGGTGGTCTTTATCATGGGTGCCAAGGACATGCTGCACATGTTCCATCTGCAGTGGGATTACCTCGCCAGCGGCAGCCTTGAGGTGCGTAACGACCTGGTGATGGTGGTCATTGAAATCCTCGACACCTTCCTGTTGGGCGCCGTGCTTTTGATTTTTGCCTTTGGTCTTTACGAGCTCTTTATCCGTGACATCAAGCCGGCATCCGAATCGCAGGTGGGCGGTAAAATATTGATTATCAGCAGCATAGACTCGCTCAAGAGCAAGCTTGGCAAGGTCATACTCATGATGCTGGTCATCAAGCTGTTTTCATTTTTCAGCGAGCTCAAGCCCCAGAGTGCGCTGGAGCTGCTGTATATGGCCGGCGTGGTGGTATTGGTTGCCCTGGCACTCATGCTCACCAAGGACAAGCAGGCCTGAATCAGTTAAGGGGAGCGGCCTTGACGCTGGCGGCGAAGCCGCGGATGGCGCTGAGCACATCGGCCCAGGCATCGGGCTCGCTGATGTTGAGCGCCAGGGGCAACTGCCGGTAAGCCATGGCATCTTTCATCGCTGAGTTGGCCCGCCGCAGTGAAGCGGTCGCCAGGCTTGCCCTGTTACCATCCGGGGATTGAATATCCAGTACAGGCACTTCCTGCACAGCCACCAGACCCGGCAGACGCTCGTCAAAGTCAGGGGATTCGCTGTAGGGGTTGATGATCACCAGCAGATCCGGCGGTGCTACCTTGCCATCGGCCAGCAGTTGCAGCAACAGGGCGGCGCTGCGATCCATGCTCACCAGGATACGTTTGCCGGGATACGCCGCGCCTATCTGATCAAGTTGCCCCAGACTGGCCTCCACAAAGCCCAGCTGAGTGTCCACATGCTGTTGCCATTCCTGGGGGCTGAATTTGTCCATGGCCTTGTCTGCAGGGGATGAGAGCTGCTTGTCGCCGGCCCTGGCCACTTCTTCGGGGGCTGTGGCAAAACTCGGGTGGGGCGGGTTACTGGGTGGTGTCATGCTGATACTGGCCCAGCCCAGTGGGCTTAACCCATCCCTCAAAAAGGCCACCAGTCCCGGAGCATCGGCGCCAAAGCCGGTATCGGCAAAAATCAGCGCAGCCCCATGCTGGTTTTTTCCTTCCCAGGGGCGAACCAACACCGGCAACTCAGTGCCTTCCACCGTGATAGCCCGCATTTGGCGGCTCTTGAGGTAGTCGTATGCCGGGTCGTCGGCGGCCTGGGCAGTCGGCAATAACAGGCTTAATAACAGACTCAGGCTCAGCAAAACACTGTGGCGGAAGGTAAAGAGGGCACCCATGGCATTTCCGTCTTTCAGGCAAAGTACCTGCTGATGATAACCCACCCAGCGCCTCCCAAAGAACCCATAACAGCGTTCAGAAACCGACATTTGAGGTTTAGCCCGGCAGTAAGCATACCGGGCGCCTGTATTATTGCCCCAGAACATACACCTGTTTACCCGCTACGTGGGTCTCAAGCACCCGGGTTTGCCAGAGTTGCTCAGGCGCTATGGCAAAGATGTCCCGGTCGAGCAGAATAAAATCGGCGAAACTGCCCGGTGCCAGACTGCCCATTTTTTGCTCCTGAAAGGCGCCATAGGCCGCATCCCGGGTAAAGGCGCGCAGGGCCTCGGCCAGGGTCAGCTTTTCCGCCGGACGCCAGCCGCCCTCGGGCAGATTGCGTTGATCCTGGCGGGTCACGGCGGCATGGAGGCCGTGGAAGGGATTGGCCAGCTCCACCGGGAAGTCGGAGCCGCCAACTATGGGGCTGCCCATATCCACCAAGGTACGCCAGGCATAGGCGCCACGCAGACGCTGCTCACCGAGGCGATCTCCTGCCATGTTCATGTCGGAGGTGGCATGGGTGGGTTGCATGGAGGGCAACACCTTGAGCGTGGCGAAACGGGGCAAGTCCTCGGGGGCGATAATTTGGGCGTGTTCGATGCGATGACGCCCGGCCTCGCGGGTCTTGTCATCCAATTGGGCAAATTTATCCAGCACCATGCGATTGGCCCTGTCGCCAATGGCATGCACATTGGCCTGAAAGCCTGCTGCGACCGTGGCCTTTATCAGGCTACCCAGCTCGGGCTCCGGGGTAACCAGCAATCCGGTTTCACCGGGTCTGTCGCTGTAGGGGGCCAGTAGCGCCGCCCCTCGGCTGCCAAGGGCGCCATCGCTGTAAATTTTCACCGAGCGGGCCACCAGGCGCTCGTCTTCATCCAGAATGGGGCCCTGCTTAAGCCAGGTATCCAGCGCCGGATCGGCAGCGGACAGCATGGCGTATATCCGCACCGGCAACCGCTGTTGTTGCCGTAATTCCTGATAATCGGCCAGTTCTGCGGCGCTGATACCTGCATCGTGGGTTGCTGTGATACCGAGGGAGAGCAGGTGGTCAAAGGCGGTGGCGAAGGCGGCCAGTCGCTCGGCTTTCGCGGGCTCAGGGATCTGGTTTTCCAGCAGCGCCATGGCGTTATCCACCAACACGCCCGTGGGCTCACCGTTTGCATCCTTGATGATTTGACCGCCGTCCGGGTCCAGGGTGTCCCGGCCAATGCCCGCCAGGGCCAGCGCCTTGCTGTTGGCCCAACCGGCATGACCGTCCACCCGGCGCAGCCAAACGGGTCTGTCGTTTATCAGGGCATCCAGCGAGGCCCTGGTCGGATAGGCGCGGCTGTCCCAGAGTTCCTGATTCCAGCCGCGACCCAATATCCAGCGCTGCTCCGGGTGCGCCCGGGCAAAGTCGCTCACCAGACTGGCGGCAGCGGCCTCGGTGCGCGTCTCCCTCAGCTCAACCCGGCTCAGGCCCTGGCCCAGCCCCAGCACATGGCCGTGGCCGTCTATGAGTCCCGGTAACAGCGCCTTGCCAGCGCCATTGTGCACCTGGTCTGTGGTCAGCGACTGCGCCTCCTTGCCCCTTGCCAGCACCTTGCCGCTAACATCGTCATAGGCGAGGGTGTCGAAGGTCACCAACTGACGTTCATCGTCAAAGCCATAGCCGCGAATATTTTCCAGTTTGACCGTGGCCGCTGTAGCAGCGCCCTGACAGCAAACCAGCAGCAAGGAAGCGAGCAGGGTGCGGCGTGGCAGGTTTTTCGGGGAAGCAGAGTGCAAGGAGAGGCGAGCGACCATGTGGAGTCCTTGTGCAGTGAGATGTTTAAAGTTTGTTATTTTTTAAGGTTATAGCATTGCTCCTTCGTCCGAGTCACCTCATTCATGGCATAAAAAAGGCCCGCAACTGCGGGCCTTTGAATGGGCTGGGTGTCCGGGCCGGTTTGCCTTAGTTATGGCTCACCAACACCAGGCGGATGGCGTCCAGCTTCAGCTGGGTGTTGCCAAGGTAGCCCGAGAGTTCCTGCATCATCTGCCGCAGGTGCTCCAGCTCCTCTTCACGGATGCTGGGGTTCACGGCCTTGAGGGCCTCGAGCCTTGAAAGCTCCGCGCCCAGCTGGCTTTCCATACGCGCCCTGGCGTCCTGAGTCAGGGTGTTCAGTGCCTCACCGGCAAACTCTTCACCCTTGGCAAACAGTGGATGCAGCATGGTCTGAGAGGCGTTAACCAGCTTGCTGGCGATATGGCGATTCACCCCGGACAGCTGCTTGTCGAAGCTGTCGTAGTCCACCTTGTCAGACAGGTTGTTGCCGTTCTTGTCCAGCAGCACACGTACCGGCGTGGGCGGCAGATAGCGGTACAGCTGGCTGGCCTTGGGCGCCGTGGTTTCGGCGAGGTAAATCAGCTCGAGGAAAATCGTGCCCGCCGGCAGCGCCTTGTTTTTCAGCAGTGCCACACAGGTGGTGCCCGTATCTGAGCCCGTGATGAGATCCAGGCCGGTTTGCACCAGTGGATGCTCCAGGGTGATAAGGGCGATATCGTCCCGCGACAGCGCCGTGTTGCGATCGAAGGTCACAGTCACCCCATCCTCGTTGAGGCCGGGATAGGTGGGGTACATCATGTGATCCGTGGTGCGCAGCACTATGGAGTTTTCGCCCTTGTCGTCCTGATCAATGCCTATCACGTCCCACAGGCGGATCACCGAGGCGATAAGGTCGGTATCCTCATCGGCGTCGCTGAGGCTTGCAGTGATGGCTTCGGCCTTGGCACCGCCGTGGCTGTTGAGTTCCAGCAGCTTGTCGCGACCCTGCTCCATGGCGGCTTTAAGCGCCTTGTAGCGGGCCTTGGTGTCGGCCATCAGCTCGTCCAGCTCATCACTCTCGCCGGTCAGCACACTGAGCAGGCGCTCTTTAAACTCGCCAAAGAGCACATGGCCACCGGGGCAGGTGAGTTCGAACGCGCACAGGCCTTCGTGGTACCAGTGCATCAGTTGTTCCTGAGCGGTATGCTTGAGGAACGGCAGGTGAATCTGCACATCGTGGCGTTGACCAATACGGTCCAGACGGCCGATACGCTGCTCCAGCAGATCCGGGTTCAGGGGCAGGTCGAACAGCACCAGGTGGCTGGCAAACTGAAAGTTACGGCCTTCAGAGCCGATTTCAGAGCAAATCAGCGCCTGGGCGCCACCTTCTTCCTGGGCAAAGTAAGCACCGGCCTTATCGCGCTCAATGATGGACATGCCTTCATGGAACACGGTGGCCTGTATGCCTTCGCGGGTGCGCAGGGCTTCTTCCAGTGCCAGTGCCGTCTCGGCGCGGCTGGCAATCACCAGCACCTTCTTGGAGCGATGGGATTTCAAAAAGTCGATAAGCCAGTCGACCCTTGGGTCGAACTTCCACCAGCTGGCGTTGTTGTCATCGAATTCCTGATAGATACGCTCGGGGCTCAGGGCCTGGGCCACCCGGGCTTCCTGGGTGCGGGCGCCGCCCATCATGGCATTTACCCGCATGGCAGTTACGTATTGCTCAGGCAGTTCGAAGCCGTGGCTGTGGAACTCCCGCTTGGGGAAGCCTTTTACCGAGGCGCGGCTGTTACGGAACAGTACCCGGCCGGTGCCGTGGCGATCCAGAAGCTCCTGCAGCAGCTCGTCGCGGGCGGCCTGGCGCAGCTCTTCGTCGAGGTTTTCGGCCTGAATTTGACGAATGGCCGGGGCTATGTCTTTCTCCGACAAAAGCTCGGTCAGGCCGTTGATGGCCTCATCGGACAGCTTGATGCCGCTTGCCAGGGCATCGGCGGCTTCGGCCACGGCCTGGTAGCCTTTTTCTTCGTCGAGGAAGGCCTGATAGTCGTAAAAACGGTCGGGGTCGAGCAGGCGCAAACGGGCAAAGTGGCTCTGGTGACCCAGCTGATCCGGGGTTGCGGTGAGCAGCAGTACCCCGGGTACGACTTCGGCGAGGGCCTCAACCACCTGATAGGCACGGCTGGGCTCGTCTTCGCTCCACTCCAGGTGGTGGGCTTCGTCCACCACCATCAGATCCCAATCGGCATCCAGCGCCTGCTCCAATCGGCGCTTCTTGCGCAGCAGCTCCAGCGAGCAAATCACCAGCTGCTCTGTGTAGAAGGGGTTGTCGTGATCGGCAAAGGCCTCCACGCAGCGGTCTTCATCAAATACCGAGAAGCGCAGGTTAAAGCGGCGCAGCATTTCCACCAGCCACTGGTGGCGCAGGGTATCGGGCACTATCACCAGTACCCGCTCGGCGCGGCCTGTCATCAGCTGTTGGTGGATAATCAGACCGGCTTCGATGGTTTTACCCAAACCCACTTCGTCGGCAAGCAATACCCGCGGGGCGTGGCGACGGCCTACTTCATGGGCAATCCACAACTGGTGTGGAATCAGGCCAACCCGTGGACCCTGCAGGCCCAGCAGTGGCGAGGTGGCCTGTTTGTGGCGCAAAAGCTGCGCCTTGTAACGCACGCCAAAGCGCTCGATACGGTCAATCTGGCCGGCGTACAGCCGATCCTGGGGCTTGTTGAAGCGAATATTGTGCTCGAGCAGGGTCTCGCGCAGCATGGTGTCTTCACCCGTGTCGGTACGCTTGCCCAAATAAAATACCAGGCCGTTCAATTCTTCGACCTTGTCCACCGTCATACCCCAGCCTTCGGCGCTGTCGATGGTGTCTCCGGGGTTGTATATCACCCGGGTAAGGGGCGCTTCGGCCATGGCAAACATGCGGTTTTCACCGGTGGCAGGAAACAGCAGAGTAACCATGCGGCCCTCTATCTGCACCACTGTGCCCAAACCCAATTCCGATTCTGTATCACTGATCCAGCGCTGCCCAACCGCAAACGACATCTTACTCTCTCAACTCAAGGGGGAACTCAAAGGGCGCGTATGTTATACCAACGGCCCCGATATTTGAATCAGCCTAGATCCCCATCGTGCACCTGACAACTTTCCTGCTGTCACGGGCTTGTCATACATTTGTCTTTGAATGGAGCTGAGTGTTAATGGAGTGTTGAGCTTTCCCGGGAAGGGTGTCAGTATGAACTCAATGACAGGATGTGACTTTGTCCTATCCGTTCCAGCCATCCAAGGAGGACCCCGCCCCAGCCACGCACCCCAGCGCAATCACAATATCATCGCCCTATGTCACTAAAACCGGAGGCGCCATGGAACAAGACGACAGAAAGTTGTTTGTACTGGATACCAATGTTTTATTGCACGAACCCTTAGCGATTTATTCCTTCAAAGAACACGACGTCATAGTCCCTATGACAGTCCTCGAAGAGCTGGACCAGATTAAAGACCGTAAGCGGGATGTCAGCCGTGACGCCCGGGTCGCCATCAGGGCACTGGAAGATACCCTCGGCGGCGAAACCACTCCGGAACAAATTATCGCAGGCGTGCCCCTGCCGGCCCGAGAAGGCCACGAAGCCACAGGCACACTCGCCATTTTCCCCGATCATCAGCTTGAAATGGCCATAGGCGGCCTGCCCGGCGACCATAACGACAATCGCATTATCAATACTGCGCTTCACCTGCAAAAACAGCACTCACCACGCCCCGTGGTACTGGTGACCAAAGACATCAATATGCGCCTCAAGGCCAAGGGCGCCGGTATCAAATTGGTAGAAGACTACCGCACCGACCAGCTTATCGATGACATCCGTTTCTTAACCAAGGGTTTTCATCAATTTGAAGGTAACTTCTGGGAGCATCTGGAGAAGGTATCCACTACCCGCCATGGCCGCCAGACCATCCACGAAGTGCCCCTGAAAGACCTCGAAGACGATCATCTCTATATCAACCAATATCTTATCGACGAAGAGTCCGACTTTTGTGGCCGGGTGATTTCAAAAGATGATACCCATTTGCACATTGTGGACCTGGGACGCAGCCGTTTGCTGAGCCTTGAGGCCTGGGGCATACGGCCGAAAAACGTGTATCAGGGCATGGCCCTGCAGGCGCTGCTGGACCCGGATATCGACATGGTTATCCTCACCGGCCCCGCCGGCTGTGGTAAAACCCTGCTGGCCATGGCTGCGGCACTGGAGCTGGTGGTGGAGCGCAATCAGTACGACAAGGTGATAGTGACCCGCAATACCCCAGAAATTGCCGAGTCCATTGGCTTTTTGCCGGGCACTGAAGAAGAGAAAATGGCCCCCTGGCTTGCGGCCATCACAGACACCCTGGAAGTGCTGCACAAAAACGATGTTAATCCCCACGGCTCCATGAACTACATCATGGAAAAAGCCAACATCCAGTTTAAATCCATCAACTTTATGCGTGGCCGCTCCATCCAGAATGCCATAGTGCTTTTGGATGAATGTCAAAACCTTACCGCATCGCAAATCAAAACCATGATCACCCGCATGGGTGAAGGCACCAAGCTTATCTGCTCGGGTAACCTGGCCCAGATAGACTCCAATTATCTGACCGCCGTGACCTCGGGCCTGACCTACATTGTGGAAAGGTTCAAGAACTTCGAAGGCAGTGCCAATGTCTACCTCAATGGTGTGGTCAGATCCCGGCTTGCCGAATTCGCCGAGGAGCACCTGTAAGTCAGCCTTGATGGTATGGCAGACAAACGGACCCGCCGGGTCCGTTTTTTATCCTTAATGCGATGCAAAAACAGCGACTTTGAAACAAATTCGATGACAATTATTTGATGTGACTGCCCATGGGTTCCTGTTACTATAATCCGTTAAGTTTTGCGGGTGCAGGGACTCGCGACAGGGGATGCCAAAGGGTTTTTGATGAAATCGACTGAGCCGGATTTGCAGCTCAAATCGCCTATTCAGCGCAATTACAACCGCGCCGTGTTTTACACCTACATAGGTGTAATTGTGATGGCGTGCCTGACCGCCTGGTTTTTCTTCGACCGGGAAAAGACCCAGCAGCTGGCCCAGCGCGAAGAGCAAATTGACCGCCATGTACTGCAAATCGACCTCTTGCTGGAGTCGAGCATACGGGCGGTAAAGAGTTTGCGTGACGTGGCCGTAGACCATTTGCGCCTCGGCGAGCTGGTGCGTAAAGACCGCTTGCCCCAGTACGAAAAATTCAACGAAGACGGCCAGTACTTCACCCTCGAGCCCCACTATGCCCAGGGCAATAAGCCCTTTAACAACATGGGGCGTATCACGGGTATTGGCTCCCTCCAGGACAGAAGTGACAAGTTCTATCAGGAACTGGAAATGCTGTTTGAGCTGTCGCTGTCGTTTCCTGTGGCCAAAGAGGCAGCCCCCAAGGCATCGGCCATCTACTACATCTCCAAACGGCGGATGATGTCCTACTTCCCCTGGCCGTTGGATGAGCAGCGCTTTCGCGACGAGCTGCTGAACAAGAAACAGTTCCAGCTGGCGACCCCGGCCATGAACCCCCAGCGCAGCGTGTTCTGGAGTGAGGCCTATCTTGACTCCACCGACAAGGGCCTGCTGACCACCCTGGGTGTGCCCATCTACCTCGAAGATGAGTTTATCGGCTCCATCAATCTGGACATGACCCTGGCCTCGCTGGCGCGGCAAATCCGGCTCTACTTCAAGATGCCGGGCACGGTAATCCTGCTCGACCAGAGCAACAACATACTGTCCCACTCCGACATGGCGGGGAACGATCTCAAGCGGGTGCTGCACATCAGCCAGAAGATCCCCTCTGAGCTGCACTCACTGCCGGAGTCGGAACTCTTCGATGCCCAGGGCGGTATCATCCGTAACGGCTACTACATTCACTCGGTGGCGCTGCACAATGCGCCCTGGCGCCTGCTGTACATTCAGGACGTGGATGACCTGTTCCAGGAGAGCTGGGACAAGCTGCAGCTGACCTTTATTCTGGTGGTACTGGCGCTCTCCGTGCTGGTGACCATAGTGCACTGGCAGACCCGCCGCTCCTTCGTAAGCCCCGCATCCAGGCTACTGTCACACCTCGAAGGTTGCTCGGCCCAGCCTATGCCGGTGCCGGAAAAAATCACTCCCGGTTGGGAGCCATGGTTCCAGCTGGTAAGCCGTATTTTTGAAGAAAACCAGCAATATACCAAACACCTTGCCGAGCAGAACAAGCGTCTCGACAAGCTGGTGGCGCGCCGCACCGAAAGGCTGAAAGAAACCACAGAGCGCCGCGAGCGCGAATATGCGCTCTTGCGCTCTTTGCTCGACTCCATCCCCGAGGCCATTGTCTTCAAAGACAAGGAAGGCCACTACCTTGGCTGTAACAAGGCCGCCGAGCGGATGCTGGGCTTCAGCGAGGCCGAGATGATTGGCCTGTCCAGCGAAGAGCTGACATCACCGGAGCAGGGCAGTCGCATCCGCGCCGAGGACGAGCAGGTACTGACCGAACGCAAGCCGCTGCGCTATCAGGAAAAAATCGAACTGGCGGGCAAGCCTGTGCTGCTCGATACCCTCAAGTTGCCCTTCTACAATCGTCGCGGCGAGCTGATGGGCCTGATTGCGGTGTGGCGTGATGTGACCCGCGAATACGAGTCGGCGGAGCAGCTGCGGCTGTCGGAAGAACGTTACCACCTCGCCATGGACGCGGTGGAAGATGGCCTGTGGGACTGGTATCTCGACTCGGAGCAAATCATCTGCAACCCGGCCTATTACTCCATGCTGGGCTACAAGACCAACGAGTTTCCTGCGCTGTTGTCGACTATCGACAGCCTTATTCATCCGGACGATCGCATCCGGGTGCAGGAGTACCGCGAGCAGTACCTCAAAGACCCGGTAGGCGCCTACGAGATTGAGTTCCGGATGCGCGCCAAGACCGGCCAATACCACTGGATGCTGAGCCGTGGCCGGGTGGTGGAATTTACCCAGGATGCCCAGCCCAAGCGGATGGTGGGTACCCACAAGGACATTACCCGTCACAAGAGCAACGAAGTGGCGCTGCTCGAGGCTAAGCAGGATGCGGAGCTTGCCAACCTCTACAAGAGTGAGTTCCTGGCCAATATGAGCCACGAAATCCGCACCCCCATGAACGCCATCATAGGTATGCTGCAACTGGCGGGGCGCACCAGCCTCACCGAGCAACAAAAGGATTATCTGGATAAGGCGAGCTTCTCGGCCCAGTCGCTGCTGCGCATCATTAACGACATCCTCGACTTCTCCAAGATTGAGGCCGGTAAGCTGGAGCTGGAAAAAGTCGCCTTCCCGCTGGACAAGGTGCTGGACCACTCGCTGGATCTCAACGCCCTGCGGGCACAGGAGAAGGGCATCGAACTCCTGCTGTACGCCCCCGTGTCGGCGGGCATTATGCTCAAGGGTGACCCCCTGCGTTTGGGGCAGGTGCTGATTAACCTCTTGTCCAACGCGGTGAAATTCACCCAAAACGGTGAGATTGAACTCGGCTGTGAAGACGTGGGTGAGCGTGACCACCGCATTACCCTCAAGTTCTGGGTGCGCGATACCGGCATCGGCATCAGCCGTGAGCAGCAGGACAAGCTGTTCGACGCCTTCGCCCAGGCCGATGGTTCCACCACCCGCAAGTACGGTGGTACGGGCCTTGGGCTTTCCATCAGTAAACATCTGGTGTCTATGATGGGCGGCACCATGCAGGTGGAGAGTGAGCCCGGCGTGGGTTCAACCTTCAGCTTTACCGTGAGTTTTGAAATCGCCGAAGAGGCCAAGGTCGTCCCCATGGTGGTGCCAGACCGTCTGGCGAGCCTGCGTACCCTGGTGGTGGACGATAACCCTACGGCGCTGCAGATTTATTCCAGCGTGATGCGCGACTTCCACTTTGAGGTGGAAACCGCCTCCACCGGCGCCGAGGCCCTGTACAAGCTCGGCAAGCAGCCTGTGGATCTGGTACTGCTCGACTGGATGATGCCCGAGATGGACGGCATTCAGGTGATAGATGCCATCGATGAGATGGTGGCAGAGGGCAAGCTCGCCGCCCGGCCGGTGATCATCATTATGACCGCTTATGCCGCCGAGCCGCTGAAGGTGGATTTGGACAGCGACCGCGTATTTGCCATGCTGCAAAAGCCGTTCAAGGCCTCGAGCCTGTTTGATGAAATCATCCGCGCCTTTGCGCCGCCTGCGCCCAAGGCCCTGCCCGCACCGCCGGTGCAGGAGGAGGGTGAGCATCAGGGCGTAGTGCTATTGGTGGAAGATAACTTTATCAACCAACAGGTGGCCACCGAGCTTCTCAAGAGCGCCGGTTACGAGGTGGATGTGGCCGATAATGGCCAGATATCGCTGGAGATGGTGGGCAAGCGCAGTTACGATGCGATACTCATGGACATTCAAATGCCTGTGATGGATGGCCTCACGGCGGCAACCGAGCTGCGTAAGCGTTACAGCTTCGATGAACTGCCGATTATCGCCATGACGGCCCACGCCATGTCCGGCGACCGGGAAAAGAGTCTTGCCGCCGGTATGAATGCCCACATTACCAAGCCCATAGTGCTCAACGAACTCTTTGAAACCCTGAGCCACTGGATAGGACATAAAGATAAACACAGGGGCAAGCACTAGCCCCATAACAAGGAGATAAGATGAAACCCTCGACTCTCGCCCTGGCGCTATTGCTTGCGAGCACACCGGTCATGTCAGTCTGGGCCGCCGAAAATCCGGCAGCCATTATCAAACAGAGCCAATCGGCCAGAGGGTTTCTGAATTTCCACTACGACAACAGGGGCGAGGTCTTTGTTGAGGCCAATCGGCTCAATCAGCCGTTTTTGCTGGTCACCAGCCTGCCCCAGGGCGTGGGTTCCAACGATATCGGCCTCGACCGCGGACAGCTGGGCCGCACCCGCATGGTGCAGTTTGAACGCATAGGCCCGGATCTTATCCTGCGTGAGCTCAATACCCGCTATCGTGCAGGCAGCGACTATGCCCCTGAGCAGCGCGCGGTAAAAGAGGCCTTTGCCGACTCTATTTTGTGGCGCGCCCCCGTACTCGATGGCAAAACGCCGCTCGCTCCCCTGAGCGCCCTGGTACTCAATGATCTGCACGGGGTGACTGACTCTCTCAAGGCATCGGGGCAGGGCAGTTTCAGTCTGGATAAATCACGCTCGCTCATCATCCCCGAATACGTGAAATCCTTCCCCAATAACAGCGACGTGGACGTGCAGCTGACCTTTGCCGGCGCCGAGCCCGGTGCCTATGTGGCTCAGGTAACGCCTGACCCCAAGGCGATTTCCATCCGCATGCGTTTTTCTTTTATTGTCCTGCCTGAGTCAGGCTATGTGGCCCGCGACTACCATCCGCAAAGCGGTTATCTGTCTGATGAGTATCTGGATTATGCCAGCGCCATCGACTCCCCCGTGGTTAAGCGCCACTTGCTGCGTCATCGCCTGCAAAAGCAAACGCCCGGCGCGGCACCCTCTGAGGTGGTCGAGCCCATCGTTTATTACCTCGACCCGGGCGTGCCCGAGCCCATCCGCAGTGCGCTCCTCGACGGTGGCCGCTGGTGGGAGGAGGCCTTTAACGCGGCAGGTTTTATCAATGGCTTTAAGATGGAGCTGTTGCCCGACGATGCCGACCCCCAGGATGTACGCTACAACGTAGTGCAGTGGGTGCACCGTGCCAGCCGCGGCTGGTCCTACGGTTCGGCCATTGCCGACCCGCGCACCGGCGAAATCATCAAGGGCCATGTGACTCTGGGTAGTCTGCGGGTGCGACAGGACCACCTGATTGCCCGTGGCCTCACCGCCGGCTGGGAAGACAGAGACGCTGCCGCCAAGGCCGCCGGGCATCTGGCGCTGGAGCGCATTCGTCAGCTGTCGGCCCACGAGATTGGCCACACCCTGGGGCTGGACCATAACTTTGCCGCGTCCAGCAACAACAACGCCTCTGTGATGGATTACCCCCATCCCATGGTGACCCTCAGCAACGGCAAAATCGACATCAGCCAACCCTACGTGCCCGGCGTGGGAGCCTGGGATAAGTTTGCCATCGCCTATGGCTACGGCGACTTTGGCGACAGCGAGGCCGCAGGCCTGTCTACCCTGCTGGCCGAGGTACAGGCCAAGGGACTGAGATACATAGGCGAGAGTGATTCCCGAAGCCCGGATGCGAGCCACGCCTATGCCAGCCTGTGGGACAATGGTGCCGACCCGGTAGCCGAACTTGCCCGCCTGCAGCAGGTGCGGCAAAAGGCGCTGGCAGACTTTAATCCCGATGCCTTGCTGCCCGGCGAGCCGCTGGGCGAGCTGGCCGACAGCCTGGTGCCTATTTACCTCCTGAGCCGTTATCAAATCGAGGCGGCCGCCAAGCTGATTGGCGGCACCGACTATGGCTACGATGGGGTTTACAGCTGGCATTATGTGGCCCCCGAGCTGCAAAAACAGGCGCTGGGCACCCTCTTGGCCACCCTGGACACCGCCGAGCTGACCCTGTCCCGTGAGTTGGTGGAGTCGCTGCTGCCCAAACAGGGTAACTACAGCGCTGGCCGTGAAAGTTTTGCCTCGGGTCTTGGCATAGTGGCCGACCCCCTTGGTATGGCCGAGGTGCTGTCTCGTCATACTCTCAGGGCGCTGCTGGCGCCCAAGCGCCTTAACCGTGTCGAGCAGGGATTCCAGAGCGACAGCGAGCAGCTGTCGGTGAATGAGCTTCTGGACAAGCTGATGGCGGTGACCCTGTATCAGGAAGGCAAGACAGGCCTTGAGCGCGGCGTCTGGATGCGCCTCAATGCGGTGGTGATAGACACCTTGCTGGAGAGCTTCCACCACGAGGATACCAGTGCCGAGGTCAAGGCAGTGCTGGGGGCCAAACTGGCTTACACCATCAAGCAGCTGGAGCGTAAGGCCAGCCGCTCCAGTGAGGCCGATGCTGCCCACTTCAAGTACCTGGCGCTGGGCGTGGCCAGGGGGCTGGACGATGCCAAGGTGCGTATTATCACCAAGCCGCTGCCCATGCCACCCGGCTCGCCCATTTAAGCCGTCAGCACTGCAAACACAAAAGCCCGCCATGCGCGGGCTTTTTTCTTGTCAGGATACATCGACGGCCCGGCTTTCAAGCCGGGATATTCATCATGGGATGTGGCCGATAAGTCAGCCTTTTGCCTCACGCCAGTCACAGCCTTGGCTGTTACTATGGTCGGCCACACCTCCCCCTGTCAGCTTCAAAGGATTGAACCATGACACGACTGGTTATTTTGCTGTTATCCATGGTGGGCGCTTTTTTCGCTTACCGGGAATTTTTTGCCCCCCTGCCGCTTGAAAGCCATTTTCTGGCCAGTGTGCCCGTAAAGGTGCGCATGTTGCCCCAGCCCAATACCGCCTCCAAAGTCACGGGTGACATCAGCGTTGAGCAGGTTGTCAGCGCCAGGTCGCCCCATGCCGATATGACACTGCTGGTGCTGGCCATGGGCACCGCCTACGAGGTGTTTGACGAGCAGGACATTAATGCCTTGTCCCGTGAAGATTTGAGCAGTTTAAGCCGCCGTTTCGGCACAGACACAGGCTTGAACGCAGCGCTGGTGCGGCGTGGCTTTATCGAACATCAGGGTAAGAAGGGCTACGAGCTGGTGGTAAATCTGGGTGAGGATAAGGGTGAGATGGTGCAGCGCATCTATACCCACGACAACCATCTACTGATGCTGATGGCAAGTTACGCCTCCGATGCCAGGGAGCGGAAAACGGCCATGGCCTTTCTCGACTCGCTGGAGTTTCTCTGACCGGCTCTTTGCCGGTTATCCACTAAACTGCCTGCCCACTCCCATAAATGAAATGACCGAACAGCAGGCAGCTCGGTCGCGCCGGGAAGCGTTTTTCTGTGGCGACGCCCCTTGGCCGCCGCTGGTTTAGCTTATGGGACTATGGCCGTGGGTCGCCTCCCATCTCGATTTTAAAGAACAGGCTGTAGATCAGCGGCAGCACTATCAGGGTCAGCAGCGACGCAAACCCCAGACCGAAGATGATGGTGACCGCCATTGAGCCGAAGAAGGCGTCTGTAATCAGGGGGATCATCCCCAGCATGGTGGTAATGGCCGCCATCATTACCGGACGTACCCGGCTGACACAGGAATCCACCAGGGCGGCCAGGGCCGACTTACCTGAGCTGAGCTCCAGATTTATCTGATCCATCAGCACTATGCCGTTTTTGATAACCATGCCCGACAGGCTCAAAAGCCCCAGCAGTGCCATAAAGCTGAAGGGGGCATCGAACAGCAGCAATCCTGCGGTCACGCCTATCAGGGCCAGGGGCACCGTCAGCCAGATGACTAGGGGTTGGCGCACCGAGTTGAACAGAAATACCGTGATTAAAAACATCACCAGATAACCCATGGGGATGGAGCTGAATACCGCTTCCTGTGCTTCGCCGGAGGACTCAAATTCGCCGCCCCATTCCAGGCTGTAGCCCGCAGGCAGGGGGATGGCTTCTACCTTGGCCTTAACCTTTCTCAGTACCGAGTCGGCGGTTTCATCCGAACCCAGTTTGGGATCGGCCATCACCGTCAGTACCCGCTTGCGATCCCGGCGCATCAGCAGCGGGTTTTCCCATTCGGTGGCAAAGTCGCTCACCAACTGGGACACGGGCACAAAGCTGGCGTGCTCCTGACTCCAAATCTGTAACTCCCACAGGTTGTCAGCCTGCAGTCGCTCGTCTGCCGGCGCTCTGGCTAATATGGGCAGCGAGTGGCTGGTCTCGCGATAGAGACCTATCTGCTTGCCGCTGAAGTTGAGCAGCAGCGCCTGATCGAGATCCTGCTTGCTGATACCACTCTCCCGCGCCCTGGCGGTTTGCAGTTGTGGCCGGATAAGCGCCACCTGATTGCGCCAGTCGTGGCGTATGGCATCCATGGTGGGCTCGGCGCTGAAAATGGCCTCTGCCTGGGCAGCCAGACTCCTTAAGGTCTCGGGGTTATCACCGTAGAAACGGGCCTCAATCTTGGCCGCCGGTGAGGGGCCGTTTTCCATCTTGGTTAACCTGAATTGAGCCTGGGGATATTCCTGACGCAGGAAGTCTTCCAGCAGTGGCATATAGGCCCCGAGTGACGTCAGATCCCGCATCTCCACTATCAACTGTGCATAGGCTGGATAGGCCTTCTCCGGCTGATAGGGCAGCACAAAGCGCTGGGCGCCCTGGCCTATGACTGTGGTTATTTGCTGCAGGCCCGAGTCTGCCTGCTGGTTACGGCTCAGCAGCGTCGTTTCTATTGCGGCGGTGAAACGCTCGGTCGCCCTGATATCCGTGCCCTCAGGCATCCAGACATCGACGAAGAAGATAGGGGTGTTCGATGCCGGAAAGAACACATTCTTGATGTGGCCAAAACCCATCACCGCCGATACCAGCATGGCCAGCACCAACGCCAGGCTCGCGAGCCGAAAGCGCAGGGCGAACATCAGCACGGCGCGGTACAGGGTAAAGAACCAGCCCTTATAGGGATCGGCTTCATCCTCCGCAGGCGGCGTATCTTTGAACAGCAGATGGCAAAAGAAGGGCGTGAGGGTGATTGCCGTTATCCAGCTGATAAACAGAGAAATCATCAGCACCTGGAACAGGGAGCGGCAAAATTCACCGGCGGCATTCTGCGACAGGCCTATGGGGGCGAAGGCGATAATGGCAATGACGGTTGCTCCCAGCAGCGGCCACTGGGTCTGGGCCACTATCTGGCTGGCGGCTTCGAGGCGGCTCTTGCCCCGGCGCAGGCCTATGAGTATGCCCTCGGTAACCACAATGGCGTTATCCACCAGCATCCCCAGTGCAATAATCAGCGCCCCCAGAGAAATGAGCTGCAGCTCTATGTTCAGCAGCTTCATCACTATGAAGGTGCCCAGAATTGTCAGCAGCAGAATCAGTCCCATCAGCAGGCCGGATCTCAGCCCCATGAACAGCAATAGCACGGCTATCACAATGGCGATGGATTCGAGCACATTGATAAGAAAGCCGCTGACCGTCTCGTCCACCGCCAGACCCTGGTTGTAAACGGTATCCAGCGACATGCCCAGAGGCCGCTCTGACTCCAGTTCCACCAACCGTTTTTGTATGTCGGCCGCTACCTCAACCACGTTCACGCCGCCGGAAAAGGCGATACCCAACGACAGGGCATTCTGGCCCTGGCTGCGATACAACTGCTCCGGGGTCTCGTCATACACCTTGTCAATATGGGCAATATCACCCAGATGGATAAGCTCCGGGCTGCCCTGGGGGCTGACAATCAGCCGCGCCAGATCCTGCACGCTGGTGAACTCGCCGGTGGGGTGAATACGGATGCGATTGTCACCCACCAGCAGGCTGCCGGCGTTGGACACCACGTTTTGATTCTGAATAAGGCCATGGATATAGCTTTGATCCAAACCAAGGGCCGAGAGCTTTTGCTGGGATATTTCGACCACGACCTGTTCGGTCACCTTACCGGCCACCGACACCTTTTTCACTCCGGGCACCAGCACCAGTTCACGGCGAAGTAAATCGGCATAGTTGCTCAGCTCGCGGTTGCTGTAATCGGGCCCGGACAGATTAAGCAGTATGCCGAACACGTCACCGAAGTCGTCCATCACCCTGGGGGTGCCCGTGCCCGGCGGCAATAGTCCGGCACTGTCATTGACCTTGCGACGCACCTCATCCCACACCTGTGGCAGGCTATGCTTGTCATACTTGTCTTTGATTTCTATGCGGATCTGCGACAGCCCAGCGCTGTTGATTGAGTTGATGTGCTTGATGCCGTCCAGCTGCTGCAGGGCGTCTTCAAGGGGCAGGGTCACCTCTTCTTCCACCTGCTCCGGTGAGGCGCCCGGATAGGGGGTAATGACCAGGGCTTCCTTGATGGTGAACTCGGGAAACTCCAGCTGGCCCAGGCCGCTGAAGGCAATGGCGCCGCCCAGGAGCAACAGCAGGGCGAACATCCAACTGATGACCTTGTGGCGAATCGAATATTCAGCAAGATTCATCTCAAACCCCACGTTGCCAGTGCAATGGCTTTACCTGCATGCCCGCACTGAGCTGGCTTATACCGGCGCTGACGATTTGATCCCCGCGTTGCAGACCGCTGAGCACTTCTATGCCCTCGGCGCGCACCCGTCCCAGGGTAACGGGTACGGCATCGACCTGACCTGAAGTGGGCTGGTAACGCCATACCCGCACCAAACCGTCGGCATCGCTCTTATCCAGTGCCGACACAGGCACTACGGCGATGGGCTGGCCATCGCCATCAAGACGGAAGCTCAGCTCGGCACTCATGCCGGGCAGCAGTTGGACAGCGTCCGGCTGGGGCAGGGAGAACACCAGTTCATAGGCCTGGGTGCCCGGGGTTATTTCAGTGGAGTATTCCTTGAAATTGGCCTTGAAGCTGTGGCCGGGAAAGGCGCTGAAGCTCACATTGGCATCCAGTTTCGCAAGCCCGCTGGTTTGTTTCAGGTCGGCCAACAGGCTCTCGGGCACCTGCACACTGACATCCAGCAGGCGGTTATTTTGCAGCGTCAGCACCGTCTGATTGGGCTGCACCTGCTGGTGATTGTCCACCAGACGCTTGGCAACCGTGCCGGAAAAGGGCGCGGTCAGCTGGGTGTAGCTTAGCTGGTCCCGAGCGGCAGCCAGCGCCGCTTTGGCGGATTTCAGTTGGGCCTGGGTGGTGTCAAATTCGGCCTGGGAAATCAGCTTGCGTTTGAGCAGCTCGGCCTTGCGCTCATAATCGGCGGCCAGCAGCTCATGCTCCGCCTCCCGGGCCATCAGATTATTGCGTGCATCCCTGTCATCGAGGCGGGCGAGCAGACTGCCGGCGCTGACACCCTGACCCTCCACCAGCGTCAGCTCGGTCAGCTGGCCCGAAATCCGGAACGCCAGGTCGGCGCGACTGTTGGCCGTTACCCGCGCCGGGAAACTGCGCTGGCCCCCCGCGTGGGGATCTTCGATGGCGAAGAGTTTCACCGGACGGATTGTCGGCCCGGGTATGGCGCTCTCGGCCTCCATACAGCCGCTGACGAGCAGGGGCATGGCGAGTGCGAGTGGAATTATCAAGCGGGTTCTCATCGGCGCTGTTCCTTATGGGGCATGTTCAACAGGCGCGAAGATAGCAGTTTAATCTGTTGCTAAAAACGGGATTGTTTGGAATTATTGGTTCCGAAAATTGCAACTGTTGTTGGGCGTGGAGAGCGCTGAAACATGAAAACCGAAGATATTGCCCTGTTCCACCGCATCGTTGAGACCGGCAGTTTGGTGGCGGCAGCGGACCTGCTCAACCTGCCCAAGTCCACCCTGAGCAGGCGTCTGCAAAGCCTGGAGGAAGAGCTTAAGGTCAAGCTGTTTCATCGCCAGGCTCGGGTCATCAGCCTGACTGCCGCCGGAACTCACTTCTACCAAAAGTCTCTGGGAATACTCTCACAACTGGATGAGACCCTGATCGAGCTGACCGGGGACGATGCCGAACTCAGTGGTCACCTGAGGATCCAGATGTTCCCCCTGCCCGAAACCGCTATCCTGAACCGGCTGATTTTCCGCTTTATGGCGCTGCATCCAAGGTTGACGGTGGAAGTGATAGACAGCACCGAAGTGGTCGACATGGTCAAAGCCCACCTGGATGTGGCCTTTCTGATTGAAAACTCAATCGAAGGACAGGACCTGGTGGCAAAACCTGTGCTGACCACAGAGCTGGGGTTCTTTGCCAGCCCGGAATACCTGGCCCGCTGCGGCGAGCCCCGTACCCTTAGCGATATGGCTGACCACAATGTCGCCCTGTATCGGCTGGTCAACGGCCGGATATTCAATGAATTTGAGGTGGGCATAGGGCCGGAGGAGGTCAAGGTCAAGGTGCAGGGCAACTTCTGCACCAACAATCTGGTCTTGGCAAGGGAGTATGCCCTGCTGGGCAAGGGCATAGTCTATTTGCCGGCGGAAATGTGTGACGCCTATCTGGCCACGGGACAACTGCGGCAGCTGTTGGCCAATTATCAACCCTATGTGGGCGAGTGCTTTCTGGTGTATCCGTCAAGGCGCTTCGTCAGCCAGGCGTGTCGCCGTTTTATCGACTTTGTTCTGCAGGAGCTGACGCCGGACGGCAAACCCATGTCGATGCGCAGCGCCGTCGAGCCAGGTTAATTGGCGCCCGATAAGCTTTCAAAGGCCGGAATCCAGGGTGCTGAGGGGGATGGTGAAGGGTGGGTTGTGAATGGTGAATGGTGAAGGGGGAATAGGGAATAGGGAATAGGGAATAGGGAATAGGGAATAGGGAATAGGGAATCGGTAGACTGTAATCGGTAGACGGTAGACGGTAGACGGTAGACGAGGGCCTAGCTCCTCGCCTTCGCGCCCGCGCCCGGCACATTGTCAGGCTCTGTCACCCGGCTGGCGAGGTAGTAACAGGCCATGCCCATCAGGGCGTTGGTTACCGGCAGTGCCACCATCAGGCCTTTTACGCCATAGAGGAAGGACCCCAGGGCGCACAGGGGCAGCATCAGCAAAAACAGGCGGCACACATTGATAATCAGCGACGCCAGCGGCCGATGGAAGGCATTGAGGGCGGTGGCGGTGATTATTACCACCCCCAGCGGACCATAGGCGGCGGGCAGGGCGATAATGTAAAACGTCAGCCATTCCACCACCTTGGGCTCATCACTGAACAGGCCCGCGATGGGGCCTGCCAGCAGCAGCAAGGGCAGATACAGCAAAAACTGAAACAAGAGCACAAAGCGCAGCGACATCATCAGCGCATCCCGCGCCCGCTGGTGCTGCCCGGCGCCGAGGTTTTGCGCCACAAAGGGCATCAGGCTGGATGACAGCGCCATCACCACAATGAGCAGCACAGACTCCAGCCGGGTGCCCGCGCCAAAGGCGGCCACGGCGCCGTGGTCGATGCGGGCCAGCATGGCCATGATCACCGCATTGGCGATGGGGTTCATCAGGTTCATCAGCGCCGCAGGCTGGGCGATATGGGCCAGTTTGCGCCAGTTGTCCTTCAGCCTCGGCCAGGCGATTTCGGTGAGCGCCAGCATGTGCCGCTTCACAATCAGCAGGTAGCTTGAAAGCGACATCGCCAGCACCCAGGAGATAACAGAGGCGATGGCCGCGCCCTGAATTTCCAGCCGTGGGAAAGGCCCCAAACCAAAAATCAGCAAGGGGTCAAGAATCAGGTTGATGATGGCGGCCAGGGCCATGATCTTGGCCGGTGACTTGGTATCGCCGGTGGAGCGCAGCCCCTGATTACCCACCATCAAGAGCACCAACAGCGGGCTGCCCAGATACCACACCAGCATGTATTCATGGATAAGCGGCAGGCTTTGTTCGTTGGCACCCAGCAGACTGAAGAGGGGGTCGATAAACATCAGCCCCAATGAGGCGATCGCGCCTACGATGGCAAAGGTCAGCAGCAGGGCGTCGTGCAAAAACACCTTGGCATCGGGGGCATGGCCCGAGCCAATCAAACGGCCGAGATTGGTGGACACCCCGGCGCCTATGCCCACGGCAATGCTGGACAGCACCAGGGTAACAGGGAAGGTAAAGCTTATGGCGGCCAGGGCCTCGGTGCCCAGCTGGCTCACAAAAAAGGTATCGACCAGGCTGAACCCCAGTATGGTTAAAATCCCCAGCATGTTGGGCAGGGTCATTTTTAAAAGCACACCTGCTATGGGTGCTGTTAAAAGGCCGTGTCTGTCTTTCATTGGGGCCGGGTCATCTCTTCTTGCGGTTCGAGGCGCGATTCTAGCAGGAATGACGCCCGGGGATGGAAATCCAGGCCAAAAAAATCCAAAAAATTTTGTAAATCCCCCTTGAGACCGCGCGTCCCTGTCCCCATATGGTACTCATCAAGCTGCTCGCCTTGCCGGTGGGTGGCCTTCTACACATAACCGCCTCATTGCTGGGCAAAAAATCTTTAGGAGAATCCATAGATGAATATTCGTCCATTACATGACCGCGTAATCGTTAAGCGTCTGGAAGTGGAATCCACTTCAGCTGGTGGCATTGTGCTGACCGGCAGCGCGGCTGAAAAGTCTACCCGTGGCGAAGTGCTGGCGGTAGGCAATGGCCGGATCCTGGAAAACGGCACCGTACGTCCTCTGGATGTAAAAGTGGGTGACGTGGTGATCTTCAACGAAGGTTACGGCGTGAAGAAAGAAAAAATCGACGGTCAGGAAGTACTGATCCTGTCCGAAATGGATCTGATGGCTGTAGTGGGCTAATCCACTCAAATTGTGAAATTTCAGTCTAACGCAAAGTATTTAAAGGAAATCGAACATGGCAGCTAAAGAAGTTGTATTTGGTAACGACGCCCGCGTAAAAATGCTGGCCGGTGTAAACATTCTGGCCAACGCTGTTAAAGTGACCCTGGGCCCCAAAGGCCGTAACGTGGTTCTGGAAAAGAGCTTCGGCGCGCCGCTTATCACCAAAGACGGTGTGTCTGTGGCCAAAGAAATCGAACTGGAAGACAAGTTCGAGAACATGGGCGCCCAGATGGTGAAGGAAGTGGCTTCCAAGGCCAACGACGCTGCCGGTGACGGCACCACCACCGCCACCGTACTGGCTCAGGCCATTGTTAACGAAGGTCTGAAGGCCGTTGCCGCGGGCATGAACCCAATGGATCTGAAGCGCGGTATCGACAAAGCCGTTGCCGCCGCCGTTATCGAACTCAAAGCCCTGTCTCAGGAATGTGCCGACTCCAAGGCCATTGCCCAGGTAGGTACCATCTCTGCCAACTCTGACGAGTCCATCGGCCAAATCATTGCTACCGCCATGGAAAAAGTGGGCAAAGAAGGCGTTATCACCGTTGAAGAAGGTCAGGCGCTGGAAAACGAACTGGACGTAGTAGAAGGTATGCAGTTCGACCGCGGTTACCTGTCTCCTTACTTCATCAACAAGCCAGAAACCGGCTCTGTTGAACTGGACAACCCATTCGTGCTGCTGGTTGACAAGAAGATCTCCAACATCCGCGAACTGCTGCCAATCCTCGAAGGTCTGGCCAAGACCGGCAAGCCACTGCTGATCGTTGCCGAAGACGTGGAAGGCGAAGCCCTGGCCACTCTGGTTGTGAACAACATGCGCGGTATCGTGAAGGTTGCTGCCGTTAAAGCCCCAGGCTTTGGTGACCGTCGCAAGGCCATGCTGCAGGATATCGCCATCCTCACCGGTGGTACTGTTATCGCCGAAGAAATCGGTCTGGAGCTGGAAAAAGCCACTCTGGAAGATCTGGGTACTGCCAAGCGCGTTGTGATCACCAAGGACAACACCACCATCATCGATGGCAACGGTGCCGAGGAGCAGATCAAGGCTCGCGTGGGTCAGATCAAACAGCAAATCGAAGAAACCACGTCCGATTACGACCGTGAAAAACTGCAAGAGCGTATGGCCAAGCTGGCCGGCGGTGTTGCCGTTATCAAGGTTGGTGCTGCCACCGAAGTGGAAATGAAAGAGAAGAAAGCCCGCGTTGAAGACGCCCTGCACGCCACCCGCGCCGCCGTTGAAGAAGGTGTGGTTCCAGGCGGCGGTGTAGCCCTGGTACGCGTTGCTTCCAAGATCAGCGACGTTGAAGTCGCCAACGAAGATCAGAAGCACGGTGTAGTTATCGCCCTGCGCGCCATGGAAGCCCCACTGCGCCAAATCGCCACCAACGCCGGTGAAGAAGCCTCTGTAGTGGCCAACACCGTGAAGAACGGTTCTGGTAACTTCGGTTACAACGCCGGTAACGACAGCTACGGCGACATGCTGGAAATGGGTATCCTGGACCCAACCAAGGTAACCCGCTCAGCGCTGCAGTTCGCGGCCTCTGTAGCCGGTCTGATGATCACCACCGAAGCCATGGTAGCCGAGCTGCCAAAGGCCGATGCCCCTGATATGGGTGGTATGGGTGGTATGGGCGGTATGGGTGGCATGATGTAATTTTTGCTGGTTTAAATCGGTGATAACGGCGTTGCTTCACCGCTCGTTTAGGCGAACTAAACGTCGCGGTAAAGCGCCTTGTTCTGACTCGATTTAACCTACGCAAAAAGACTCTGTTGGCTTGATTAGCCTCTAACACGAAAAACCCCGGACTTGTTCCGGGTTTTTTTCTTTACATGGATGTAATTATCCCCGATTGCCATGGATGGTAAATGAGGGGAGTTTAATGCGTAAAGGAAAAGGCCCGCGTATCGAACGCGGGCCTTTTCCATTTCCGTGGTTTCTGCAAAGGGCGGGGGAGTGGGTTGGGTGTGGAATGGCTTCCGGCGTTGGGTGTGATTAATCACCTATTGTGGGCTTACTGGCAATGCGAGCCGCTTGCAGCGGCTTAACGTCGTGGAGCAAGTGCATCCATGCACAACTGCCAGTTCACCATCCATGGCTCTCGCTCGTGAGCCTGTCGCTAGGCGACACTCGCCGCCCCACACCCGAGGAAAGGGCAGAAGCGGCCCGTAGGGCAAGCGACAGAATAGTTTCTGTCGCTTAGCTGGCGCCGAAGCGCTCTGCGCGCCACGCGGAGGCAGTATCGACTGGCAATTGCATCCATGCAAAAAGGCCAGCACGCCGTCCTTGGCTCGCGCTCATATGCGCTCTGGCGAGCATGAGCCCTTGTCCAATCCCCCAGCGACCCGCGGCGAAGCGGACGACAACATGGATGTTGGAGGTAGGACAACGCAGGGAGCAGTTGTCGAAAGCCCCTTGGGCATCAGGTGTCCTTTTACTATCGCGTCAGACGCTCGTCCCTGATTCGACTGACGCTGCCTCGGCATCCATGCCTCGGCCACGCAACGGACACCCGTGCCCTGCGGCCGCTTCGAGCGGGATTTGGTGTATTCCTCGGCAAAAGTGTTTTGGGTGTCCTGAGTTTTGTGTTTTATGAATTGGCTTTTATTGCGAGTTGATAACCCGTTAATAATGCTTCAGCTTCTTTTAAACTCATAAATCCGTAAGACTTAGCAATAAATTTTGTAGCTTTTGATGAGTTTGTTGGTTCTGTATGGCCTAGTTCAGATTTAAAGTTGCCGACTTTAGCTTTTAAAGTTCCACTATCTAGTTTGCAATGACCAGCCAGCTTTTCGCATAATTCAGATTGCAGCCCATGAGGAAACCCATCGCTTTCCAAGCGCTTGTATATGACAAAGCACTCGAGCTCTAACTCGAGTGACCAACCTGAATCTGGCTTGAAGTTGAACATTGTTCCGTCCTACAAAGTGTTGTTGGTATCTTCCGGCAAAGGTGATGTCAGTGTGCTGAATTTATCTTTTTGTTGTTCGTTCAAGGCTAGCTAGTGCCTCAATAGCCTGTTCGTCCGCTATGCTAAACCATTCTGATTTTTCTAGTCTAAATTTATCTAGTTTCTTATGAATGTGTTGTTCAGACTGGTAGGACTTATCAACTTCAATGAAAGCAATACACTCAAAATCATATGGGTACGCGCCAGCTAATTTAATTTCATTCATCCTTTTAAGGACACTGATTGTGGTCATACCTATTTTAATAATGTTTGGGTTGATTCTGTTTTTAATGGCATAAACAAAACCATTTCCATTTTTTGGGTTCAGTTCATACTGCTTGGTTATATCAACAATGGTCTTTATTAGTACATTAGGTTCTATATATTCAGAAGTCGCTATAGGTTTATGTTCTTTTTCAATATGAAAATTCCAGTATCGATTTAAACGTAGGAATTCGGCCACATCTCTCAGGTCGTCAAACGTTTTTATAGTGAAAGTGACTCTATGATTTTCAGATACCTCTCCTTCAGGATGTTTCCTTCTTCCTTTGTATTGTTTTGGTTTTTTACTGCCTCTTAAGTTCATCCCATCTAAAATGGCAAAGCGGATAGTGACATGCCCTTTTCTTCCTATTACTGAAACCACACCTTCGTTAACGTGATTAAAGTAAAAATAGACGCATGTATTGTTGTCTGTTTTGTTCTGATATCTTGAGAAGTCACCAATGTAGATGGATGTAAGCCATTTTAATGTGCCCTCCATGAGTGATTTTGATAACGTATTCTCGTTAAAGAATTTGGCAACACAAGGATACTGGTTGTAATCAACTTTTTCATAATTCACGACTAAATTCCTCAATTCTATGGCTGTATTGGCCATCTTTGGGATTGTTGTGTTACTCAGCCTAAGTGTTTTTTCTACAAATTTATTTAACTTTTCTTGTGATGCAGTTAATAGTAGTTGTAATCTAGATGGTCATCATAAGCGTAATTTTCGTCGTAAGATGAACTATCAAATGCCCCATCAATAGCCACATCAAATAAATCCATTTTGATTGTTTTCGCTATCATATCCTCAATCAATAATCTTCTATGATGCGGAGTATTTTTGGCCATTTCCATTAAAGTTATTTCAGACTGAATTATTGAGTTGTATTTCAAATATACTTCATTAATTAAGAACTCTATATCAGTATCTTGCGCATATAAGCAAAGAGTCCCCCTCCACCAATCGCTTCTTGTTAGTTCTGCTATCTCTACTCCTCGATTTTGAGTTAGTTCTTTTGCTGCCAAATGCTCTTGGAATCTAAAATGGCCAAAAGATAGAGTGCTGGAATATCTATCAACGATCATAATATTGCATGGGTCAATTAGGTCATCTATTATTGACTCAATTAAATGGTTGTCATATCGCGAACCGAATTCATTAGATAATATCTTTATCGCCCTGTCTTTGTTAATTTCTCTAATTTTTTGTGTGTGCATTAGGTAGGCTAATCTATATGCAACTTTTCTTAGAATTTGTCCATTATTCTTCTGCCTTTCAATTCTTTTAAATTTATCATATTCACCAGTAAGCAAGTTCAATCTAGCATCATATATCTCAGATTCAGATCATGGTGCATCCACTCCTTTTTCCACCAAGCTACAAGCTATTGTTAAAACCAAAGGGGTTTTAACATATTCATAAAGTCTTTTCTTTGAAATGTTATCCAACAAATTTATAGCTAAATCAACTTTATCCGAAAACCATCCATTCACAAATTTTTTTATCTGCTCTTCGGTGAAAGGTAGGAGTGTTATTCCAAGGAAGTTTATTTTATCCAAGTAACTGACGCAGTCTCGGCTAGAAATTACTAATTGTGAGTTAGAATGGTATTCTTTAAATTTGTTAACGCCATCGAAAAAGTTAGGAATGGTATTGTATATTTCATCTATCCCATCAAGAATAAGTGTAAACCTAGTTGAATTTCTAATTATGTCGTTTATCTCTGTAATTTTGCTACTATTTACCTCCTGTTTCATTGTCGCTAATATTAGTCTGTAAATCAGTTCTTTTGAGTTTACCTTTGGTGTTCCGTCTATGTCATATGAATAGATGATGCTGGGGTTTTCATTAATGTAGCTTGTAAGTTTGTTTAATGGAATTAATATTTTAACATTATTTCTGTCTCTTTCAATTGAGTAGTAATATGCTTCTAAAGTAGTTGTTTTTCCTGCACCTGCTGCTCCATATACTGCGATGTCGTGGCCTGTTGCAAAAACATCTAAGGGAGATATCGATACCCTATCCCGAGCATTTGTGCGATGTATGCTTTTTAATATCTTTTGAAAGCTAGGTGTAGTTATAATAGACAATAAGTTTAATGTTCTTTCTGTTTCACTCAAAAAACTATTTATTTCTAGAAATTTGTACTTTCCACTATTAATCTTGTTTACACTTTCCACATAAGATTTTTTTCTGCTATCTATCGACTTATAAAGCTCTTCTGTTGTTACTGTTATATAGTATAGTGGTTTATTGATTATTTTGTCTTCAAGTTCTAACTGATATTTGTTTAATTCCTCTAAATCCTTGGTTATACTTTTTATGTTGGACAAACCTTGTTCTAATATAGAGCAAAATTTTTGATATTTTTCTTTTGTTTTGTCCGATATCTTTATATTAATTAATAAAATTGGTTGCAAGATGTTTATTTTTTTAATTTCTTGCGATATCTCATTGAGTTCTCTTAAGTCATCAGAAAGCTTACCATCATGGGATTTGAAGAAGTTTACGCTAGAATCCGTTAACTCCTTCTGAATATCAGAAAGTTGATTTCTTAATTCATTTATATTTCTTGTGTTTTCTAATGATCTTAAAATTAGCTTCTGATTATCCGATGAGCGATGTCTTTTTTCTTCCGTATTAAAATTGTTTTCTATAAGTTCGTATGGCTCAGTTAATATATAAATTTTGTGTTCTTTATCTATCTTTTTAATTATTTTTTTTAATTCAACCCACTCCTCTGGCGACAGCTCTAAACTTCCACTAATGAAGTCTATTTCTAAGTGCATAAGTAGATTGCTGTCGAGCGATCCAACAAAAAAGCTTAGATCACTGTAAAACTGTGTTATATCAATTTTTTTTTCTATCGGATTTTAATGCGTTTAGTAGATCTTGGTTACCATGAGGTGTTATTATTTCATTTGCGATTTTATCTTTTAAAGTATTTAGTTTGTCTAAAAGTTGAGGGCAGTATTGTTTGATGGATTCTATAATGTCAGCCCCGTCCATAATGAAAATTGGCTTGCTGGCTACGCTTGTAAATTGGTCATATAGTTCTTCGTGAAATCTTTGTGTTACAATATTTGGTGTTGTAATGTATATTTCAGTTGGTTTGAGGATGCTTTTATCAAGTGCTGACTTAAACCCAATCTCACAGGCTTGTCGTATTTGATGGCCTAAGTCTGAAATCGCTCTGCTATTCTCTCTGTCGCTTTTTTTTATTTTTTTAGACTGAATATATATGACTTTTGGGAGTCTGTGTGGAGGATTTTTTATAGTTGCGATTGCGTCTATTCCACGTTCATATGGACCTCCATTAAACTCGACTCTGTGATATCCCATGGACTCAAATAAAGGCAATATTATTTCACGTGTAAAATCATCTTCCCTGAATGACTCTAATTTTTTAATGTAGTGATTAATGCAGTAATCCATCGTGAAGCCTTTAACTTATTTAAAAATCATTGAAAGAATGAAGAGTCAGGACACGGGCGAAAGTGAGGACACCGACAGGTCTTTCGCCAAGCGCAGCTTGGCATCCAATCTCACTGCCTGAATGGCGATAGGTAAATTTAGCGATAGCTACCGCACGGCGCGTTCCATCTGTGAAACGTACCTTCATCAGAAAACCATTTTAAAACAACATCAAAGCTAACAGCTTGGCTCAGGCTAAACCTTGGTTGAGGTCAAAAAATGCACCGATGCCTGTAGCGTCAAATCGGAGGGGAATCGAAGAGGGTTACTTGAGTGAAAGCCATCCTTGCTGCGCCGTCTTAACGGTGTTGCGTCTCTTCCCTGATCCACATTGTTGTGCTGAGTATGTTGTGCGCTGTTTTGCAGCGCCATGTTTTAGTACAGAGCATTGCGTTATCGCCCTATGCCTGTTGCATGAGCGCCCTATGCCAGCGTCGCTCGCGCCATGATTCAGCAACTGCTAAAGCTTACTTTGATAATCATATGCTTATCGGCTGAAAGTACGCCAATCAAACAGCCGAACCAGACTACCGTATGGTGTTTTAACAGGCAAGAGTTGGCTGCGGTAAATCACGAAGCAGATAAGGAGCTGGTGAGTGCTTGCTTCTTTCTTTGTTTCTTTCTTCCTTCCTTGAGAGGGGGCTGCTCTGCAAACGGCTGCTATCGACTTTCGGACCGTAAAAAGAAAACCCCGGACTGTGCCGGGGTTTTGCTGGGTGTCACTGGGTGGCAAAGAGCATGCTATAGCGCGCTTTTATTGCTGGATGCCCACAATCAGCCAGGGGGCGTTGGCATGCAGCAGGTTACGCTCCAAATGCCAGACTTCCTTGATGTCTTCTTCTACCCCTTCAACGGCATCGCGGTAGCGGCCGCTGAATTTCACGCTCACTTCGGCAAGCTCGTTGTTGTAGGTGGCGCGCACCAGTTCGGCGTCGAGGAACATCACTTCGGTGTGCTGCTGGCCATCGAGTTCACGGCGTTGCTGGCTGAGTTCGTTAAAGAGCTCAATCGACACGTATTCCTGAATTTTGTTCAGATCGCCCTCATTCCAGGCCTGTTGCAGGGTTTTGTAGTGGCCGCGGGCGCCTTCCAAAAAGGCGGCTAAATCGAAACCCGGCGGCAAGTGAAATGGCACTGTGCTCTGGGGCTGGGCAAAACCGCTGTTGCCGCTATGGCCACCAAAGGCGGCAGGCTCAGACTGCTGGCGATAAAGGTCCTGGCCAGGCGCGGCGCTGGCTTGCCCTACACCTGAATAGGCTGCTCTTGGCTGCGCCTGTGCTTTGGAGGCCATCAGCATGCGGATGACTTTAAACAGCACGAAGGCAAGCAAGGCGATGATCACTATGTCCATAATCTGGATGTTCTCAAAACCTTCGCCCATAAAGAGTGCCGCCAGTAAGCCCCCCGCCAGCAGGCCACCGAGCATACCGCCCATCATGCCTTTTTTAGCCGCAGGTGCTGCCGTGGCAGGCGCAGCAGTGGTATTAGTGGCAGTGGTATTGGTGGCCGCAGGCTGCGACTGTGCCGTTTCCTGAGTCTTACCTGCAGATTTATTGCTGCCGAATTTCTTTGCTTCCACCACGGGGCTGGTTGCCAGGCTGACGGCAAAAAACATCGCCAGCATAATGAATAACTTTTTCATTTATTTCATCTCTATTTTAATCACCGAATGGCAGGCATCATAGCGTCATGTTAGTTCATGTCAATGGTGATAAAAGTCGCATTAATAAGAAGGCGCTGAATATTAAAAATCCTGAAGTTTAATTTAAGATTGATTTAAGCTTTAGGGTGTTTAAACCCGTTAGGCAAAGTGCCTGAGTCGTGCTGCGTCTTTTTTAAGCTATCAAGGTTGCAGGTATTTAATATTTAGAGTAAATGCAATAGAAAATGCATTAATATCAGCGTGATACCGACTTTATTTTGTGGTTTTTATCAAGTTGTTATTAATTGATGGTATCGGGTTGTTGTATTTTTAATTATTAAGATGGCAGTGGCTCGCCAAGCTCTTTATGGCGTATTGAACTTTTATCGTGCTATTAAGGTGTTGTGTATTCAGTTGGTTTAATTTTGGTCAGCATTGTGATTATAAAACGTCTTGCCTGGATTATTAAATTAAACCTGGATGAATGCTTGGAATATTAGCCAGAAAAATATAAAGACGCGCCTCAATAATACTGTGGCACCAGCGAAATCGAGTGTTTTTTTGGCGAGCCACAGGCGTAGGGCTGGATGCTGTCGTTTGTGTTGAGGCCTGTTGCAGCTTGTCCGGTGCGCGCCATCAGTTTCTAGCTGTGCTAAAGTGCGCAGAGTCTCGCCGCTGACAGCCGAATGCTGAAAGCCTACTCGTCTTTAATATGAATCGGCCTGTTATAAGAATCGCCCGTGAAAAAAATCGCCCTGTTTGTCGATGTGCAAAACATCTATTACACCTGCCGTGAGGCGTATCAGCGCCAGTTTAACTATCGCAAACTCTGGCAGCAGCTGAGTGGCGAGGGGGAGATTGTCAGCGCCTTTGCCTATGCCATTCATCGCGGTGACGATGGCCAGTTAAAGTTTCAGGACGCCATGAGGCATATTGGGTTTGAGCTTAAGCTTAAACCCTTTATTCAGCGCAGCGATGGTTCGGCCAAGGGCGATTGGGATGTGGGCATCACCATAGATGTGCTGGAGACAGCGCCCGGGGTGGATTGCGTGATACTGCTTTCCGGCGATGGGGATTTTGCGCTCTTGCTTGACAAGATAAGGCAAAAATACGGCGTCGAGGCCGAGGTGTATGGCGTGCCTACGCTCACCGCAAAATCCCTGATGGAGGCGGCGAGCCGCTTTCATCCCATAGATGAGTCCTTGCTTCTCTAGATAATGGCTACGCTGGAAAGGGCTACGCTGGAAATGGCTTCGCTTTGCTTATCTCTTCTCTTCTCTTATTTGATCTCCATTTGGCGCTGGCCCTTGGCGTTTGCGTTGGCCGTTGGTGTTGACAGTAAGTGGCCATGTTTACCCGAAGCGCCAAAGGGGCACGTCTCAAGCGTAAGCTGTGGGGCGGACTAAAGTTTTACGCTCTAACCCTAAAGTGGCAATCCCCCCGATATTGTCTACCCTTATCAGTTCTCCTTGGCCAAGGTAGAGCGGGGTTGTTGTAGCAGGATGCATTCGCCAAACTCTGACCTGCATTCGTCTGGTTAACGGGATCTTATTTAAAGACGAAAAAGGGAAATTTAGTATGCAAGTCAAATCACTCTCAGCTGTCAGTGGGCTCAGTGCGCTGGCACTCTGTACGGGCCTGGCATTCAGCGGCGCTGCGCTCGCCGAGCAAATCAAAATCCAGAATGTGCACTTTGATGCCGACAGCAACCAGCTGTCGGTAAAAGCCAAAATCGATGGTCATCACCACGGGCAAGACAGTGCCGGTGATGCCTATATCGAAATTGTGGATGCGGCCAATCCGGGCTTTGTATTGAGTGCCTTTCAAACCCCCAAACAAATCCACAGTAAAATCGATGCCGCAAGCCTAGCGTTTCTGCCCTGTCAGGTGGGCATTGTGGTCAATGGCGACACCGCCAATATGGCCGTTGCCGATGTGAAAAATGTGCCCACCAGTTGCGGCGGCTTTGCTGCCACCATTACGGGGCTTATCACCGATGAGCCTATTCCTTTCGCCACTGTGTCTGTCACCCTGAACGGTAACACCTTTACAACGGTGGCGGATGAAAGCGGCGCCTACAGCCTGGATGTGCTCACCACCAACATAGAACAGCTGCTGCTGATTGAATCGTCGGCCACCAATGCCGAGACCGGCGACAGCATCGACTTTGTCAATCTGGTGGGCAGTTTTTCCAAGGTGCTCAGCGAAGATGACCCCATTAATGTGACCAACGTGACCACCGCCAAATACAGCCTGGTGCTGGAAGCCAATGGCGGTGAGCAGCCAAGTACCCTGGCGGAGCTGGAGCAAGCCGAAACCGCGGTGGATGCCACTGAGCTGTTTCAGCTGGCGGCCATCATCAAGCTGATTGTGGATGACCCCGGTTATCAGTTGCCGGAAGGCTATGACAGTATTCTCGACTTTATTGCCGATGAGGGCGCGGTGGATACTTTTGTGGCCAGCACACCAACCGAGGCGCTGGAGCAGGCGCTTGCGGATATTCTTGCCGACAGTGAGCTGGTGGCAGGCTTCAGCGCTGCCGATGTGCCAAGCCTCTATTACGCCATCAGCACCACCAGCCCCGGGTATCTGGCCCGAAGCGGCTCGGCGCTGGAGTTTGACAATCTGGGCACGGGTAAGGCGCTCAGTTTCCAGCAGTGGAACGGCCAGCCCATCAGTCAGGACTTCAGCTGGGCCGTGGCAAGTGGTCGTATCGAGGTGAGCTACAGCGAGCCACTGGTGACCGAAGAGCTGTCAAACAGCATTGAGTATGTGACCGATAGTCAAGCGGAAATCGATACCTATTATTTGTGTGGCGGCGCGGCGGAAAACTTTATCACCCATCGCGCCCTGACCCAGCGAGCCTACACCCGGGTGGTGGATGGCAGTTTGGTGGATGTGGTGTCGGTGGAGTCGCGCAGTGAACTCACCACGCCGCCAATCAAGCTGAAGAATTCCGATCCGGAAAATTGTAAAGACCTCATCATTGCCCAGCCGAAGCTGGTGCTGGAAACCGCGACCCAGAACTTCCGTGCCAACTACGATATCAACAATATTCCCTTTGTCAGTGGCTGCAGCGACGGGGATACCTGCGTCTCCGGCCTGTGGGCGGGGCAGTACCATTACACCGACGGCGAAAGGGTGTATGACGACTATGTGTTCCCCCACACCGCCTACGCCGATGCCATGCAGTTTATGGCCGATGGCAGCGTGAGTGGCAAAATCTCCAATGTGAATGCCAGTTGGGTGGTGGACGGCGAGGGTAGGTTAGTGATTACTTACCCCGATGGCATGACCCAAACCAGCCAGATCCTCGATAAGCTCGGCATCGAACTGGGGGTCTTCTCTGTGTTTGAAAACGCCGGTGAGCGCTTTGCGGTGTACGACATCTGGATAAAAGGCGATGCCAATTTGCAGCTCGGTGTTGCCGAGTTGTTGCCAAGCTCTCCCAGCCACTTCTGGGCGGGAGAAATCAACAGCTGGCTGCCGGGTTCGGTGGATGCCATGGGGCTGCTCAATTACCAGTACCTCTTCGGTTGGCAGTTTGGAGCAAGCGAGGTGCAAAACACCTATGCGATTGGCGACTGGAGTGCGCCCGATGGCGATGGTCTCAGCAGTGTGCCCTTTACTCAGGAACCCCCGGCGCCTTATGCGGTGACTGCAGACTATGTGCGTATCTCGCGCTTTCCCTTCGCCGAGCGCTACTGGTACCCCATCAACAGTCAGATGATTGATGGCGACCGGGTATTTTATGTGGTGGAGCGAGAGGTGCGGGATGGTGATGTCTATGGTCGTGCCCCCGGCTACCGCACCTTTATTCCCGCCCGTATCAACATAGAGCGTGAGCGGGATATGGCGGATTACACCAACGTGGCCCGTTGAGACATAAGCCAATAAAAAACCTCGCTGCGGCGAGGTTTTTCTTTTATGGCTGGGTGTCAGGCGGTATTTAGCCCTGGCAGCGAACAGTTTGCTGCTTATGGTTTGCAGCTTATGGTTTGCTGCTTATGGTTTGCAGCTTATGGTTTGCTGCTTATGGTTTGCTGTTATCGTTAGCCGCCTTGTCGATGATGTCGTTGCTCGGCTCGTTTGTTACCGATGTTTCCTTTACAGCGGCCGTGCCTTGCATGGTTTCCCGGATGGCATCTTCTGACTCGGCCGAAGGCTCAGGCTCGGCGATAAAATCCTGCTCGCGGATAAAGGCTGTGGGCGCGCCCTCGCTATCCATGTCGCCGGCGGCTGCTGAGTCATCATCTTCTGAGTCATCATCTTCTGAGTCATCGGCGTCTGAGCCATGGGCATCCGGGGCGTTCTGGTCACCACCGGTGAGCGTGTCGAACTCGTTATCTGCCGCATCTTCAATATCCTTATCGGCTTTGGCGTCCGCGTCATCCTGTGCATCAGCACCCGTGTCGAGAGTAGGAGTCATCTGCTCCTGCACAGATTCGATATCCACCCGGGGGTCGAGGGCGGCGGCCAGAGGTGACGACACCAGGTCGCCGGTGGCCATGATGTAGTCATTGCTGGAAGGCTCTTCCGCTTTCTGGCGTGCATTGATGTAGTTAAGCCCGGCAAACAGTACCAGGGTACAGGCCGACATAAAGCCGTAAAGCATGCTGTTGCCCAGCCACTGCATCAGGGTGGAAGCAATCAGGGGGCCAATACAGGCGCCAAGGCCGAAGGTCAGCAAAATGGTGGCAGACAGGCCCACCCGCTCGCTTTGCTCCACCCGCGAGTTGGCCAGCGCCGTGGCCAGCGGATACAGGGTAAAACCGAGGATGCCAAACAGGAAGGTCATCACCAGCGCCACCGTGGGCTGATAGGGGGTAATGGCGATGCCGAGGGTGAGCACCCCAAGCAGCAGGCAGTTGGTACGAATCAATCGGCTGCGGGACATCTTGTCCGACAGCTTGCCCATGGGCCACTGGGCCAGTAGGCCTGCGGCTATGGTGGCCGTCATAAAGCTGGCCACCTGCTGCGGGTCCAGCCCCAGATTACTGGCATAGGCCGGGGCCAGACCGTAAAAAGATCCGACTATCATGCTGCCAATGGCAACCGTGGTGAGTGCCTGGGGCGCCTTTTTGAAGAAGTGGGTCACGTTCAGGGGCGCGGGTACCAAGGGCGCCGGGTGAATGCGGCGGGTGAGGGCGATGGGCACTATACACAGGGCAAAACAAATGGCGATAAGCAGGAGTGGCTCCAGCCCCAAATCCGGATAGAGGCTGATGGCGCCCTGACCCAAAATCAGTGCCAGATAAGAGACAATCATGTAGCTCGCAAACACGGCGCCGCGCTGGCTGTTGTCGGCCTGCTCGTTAAGCCAGCTCTCCAGCACCATGTACTGGCACATCATGCCAAGGCCGACCAGGAGGCGCAGCACAATCCAAATCGACAGGTCGTCCACCAGGGCATGACCCAGGGCGGAGGCGGTGACTATCCCGGCACTGGCCACAAAGGCGCGGATATGGCCCACCCGGGCGATAAGCCGGTGGCCAATCTTGGAGCCTGCCACCAGCCCGGCGTAGTAGGCCGACATCATGGCGCCAATCCAAATCTGGGGCACCTGCATGGCCGACAACTTCAGGCCCAGATAGGTGGTCAACAGGCCCCCGGCCAGCACAGTCAACAGGGTGGTGCTGTACAGGGACGCAAAGGTCCGCAGTGGGTTGGTCATCTACTACTCCTTGTCACAATGCCAACGAGAGTATAACAACAATGCCCCATCAGGTTGTTGGAATCCATACAGAAAAGGGAGCAGGGTCTCCATCTTGAGTGGGATTTTTGCACCGCCCGTGCCGCGACCTTTATGGCGCCGAGGGGTTCAGAGGATGAGGGCGGCGCCCAGGCCGGTGATAAGTGTGCCCGGGCTATTCGTCCACAAAGGTTTGTTTGATGTCGAGGATCGTGTCGAGGTGTTGCTCCAGCAGCTCCACCAGCAGGGGCTCGAAGTGGCGGCCTTTTTGCTCCCGCATCAGGCGCAGTGTGTCTTCAATACTCCAGGCCTTTTTGTAGGG
Organism: Shewanella sp. FJAT-52076; assembly: GCF_019457455.1. Classification (NCBI taxonomy): domain Bacteria; kingdom Pseudomonadati; phylum Pseudomonadota; class Gammaproteobacteria; order Alteromonadales; family Shewanellaceae; genus Shewanella; species Shewanella sp. FJAT-52076. The sequence goes on along the minus strand of NZ_CP080415.1, from coordinate 3,653,021 downwards.
ACGATCACTGGTGAGGGCATCAAACACGTCGGCGATGGCAACGATGCGCCCCTCCACCGGAATGGCCTCGCCGGAAAGGCCATTGGGGTAGCCGCTGCCGTCCCATTTTTCGTGATGGGTGAGGGCCACGGTGCGGGCCATTTGCATCAGCACTGAGTCGTCTTCGCCTATGATGTCGGCGCCGATTTGCGGGTGGGTTTTCATCACCTCGAACTCTTCTTCGGTGAGTTTGCCCGGCTTGAGCAGTATATGGTCTGCGATGCCGATTTTACCGATATCGTGCATGGGCGCAGCGTGCAGCAGCATATCGGCATGGCTTTCGCCAAGGCCGTAGGCCCGGGCGAGCACCTTGGCATAGTGGCTCATGCGCATGACGTGCATGCCGGTTTCGTTGTCTTTAAATTCGGCGGCGCGGCCGAGGCGCTGGATGATTTTAAGCCGGGTAACCTTAAGCTCTTCGGCCTGAACCAGCGACAGGTGAGTACGCACCCGCGCCCTGACAATGGCACTGGATACCGGCTTGGTGATGTAATCCACGGCACCGGCGGCAAAACCTGTTGCCTCATCGGCTTCGTCGCTCAGGGCGGTAACGAAGATCACCGGGATAGCGGCACTCTGGGCATTGGCCTTCAACATTTTGCACAAATCCAGCCCTGTCATGTCGGGCATCATGATGTCGAGCAGGATAAGGTCGGGCCGCTTTTGTCCCACCAGTCGCAGTGCTTCCTGGCCGCTCTTGGCAAAGCTCAGCTGATACTCATCCTGCAGTATCTGTTTGAGGACCCTCAAGTTGGCCGCTTCGTCGTCTACCACCAGGATGAGGGGCTTAAGATCCTGCATCATTGCTCCTTTGTGCCTTTTCTCGGTTGTGCTGCGTCTTGCACTTGGGGCTCTGCCGACTTTGCTGCTGTCGGATTTGAGGCCAGGGAGGCCGAAATCTCATGCTGCAGTGCGTCGATAAGCTGTTCGGCCTCGCTGAATTCAAAGTCATTCAACGCCTGATAGATGGCGCGTATCTGACTGCCGAAAGTGCCTTCTTCAAAGCTTAACAGTTTTTCCAGCAGCGGTTCATCGAGGGTGTTGTCACCGGCTTGCTGTTTGAGGCTTGCCAGCAGTGGCATAAGCTCGGCGCCGCACCGTTCGTTATCCGAGCTGGTACGCGCCTGTGCCTGAGATGCAGGCGATGCCTCTCCATAGCCATTGGTTTGCACTTCGGCTTTTACGGCGGCGAACACCTGCTGAATGGGGGCCACAAAGAGGGCACATTGCTCGGGGTGGCTTGCCAGCAGCGACTCGAGTTTTTCAAGATTACGGCTTAAGCGGGTGAGGGACAGGTTGGCGCTCACGCCCTTGAGACCGTGGGCCGTTTGCTTGAGCGCAGGCCAGTCACAGGCATGGCACTGCCGGGACAGCTCTTCAAACTGCGCAGCCTGCTCTTCGACAAACAGCGCCAACTGACGGTAGTAGCTGTCGCGGGAGCCCCAGAGATCCATGCCTTTTTTCTCATCGATAAGCTTACCCGGCTGGCTTTGGGGTGTGGTTGTTTCTATGGGGGCATGTTTAAGGCCCAGTACCCGGGCGATTTCGGCGCACAGCAGCGGGTAGTCGATGGGCTTGTTGGCAAAGCCATCCATGCCCGCCTGACGGGCGGCGGTGCGATCGTCTTCCAGTACGCTGGCGGTGAGGGCGATGATGGGCACATGTGCCAGCCCTTCGCGCCGCTCGGTGTCGCGCCGCGCCCTGGAGGCGCTCAAACCATCCATCACCGGCATTTGCACGTCCATCAGCACCAAATCGATGCCGGGTTCGCTGGCCATGCGTGCCAGTGCCTGCTGGCCATCGCGCTCGGTAATGACCCTGTGGCCATCACGCCCAAGCAGGGTAGAGAGCAGCTCCAGATTCTGGGCGATATCGTCCACCACCAATACTGTCATTGGCGGCAGGCTGATATGGTCTTCCAGCGGCACCAGATCGTCGCACACACCGGGATTCAGCGGCAGGCTGAAGCTGAAACGGCTGCCCTTGCCAAGCTCACTCACTGCGCTGATGTGGCCGCCCATCAGCTCGACCAGTTGTTTGCTGATGGTGGTACCAAGGCCGGTGCCGCCGAAGCGGCGACTCATGGAGGCGTCGGCCTGGGTGAAGGGGTCGAATATCTTATCAAGCTGTGCCGGGCTCATGCCTATGCCCGTGTCTTCCACCACAAAGTCCACCAGATTGCCTTTGCCCGGGTTGACGGTGAGCCTGACCTGGCCCTTTTCGGTAAATTTGACCGCGTTGCTGACCAGGTTGGTCAGTACCTGACGGATCCGCTCTGGGGAGCCCGCGTAGCAGGGTAGCAGCTTGGGTGAAACCTCCATGGTGAGCTGCAATCCTTTGCGCCGTGCCTGCAACCAGAGGGTGGAAATCACCTCATCCAGCTCCTGCACCAGCGAAAAGTCGCGGATTTCCAGCTCCAGCTTGCCCTTGTCGAGTTTGGCGCTGTCGAGCACGTCGTTGAGCAGGTGCAGCAACGACTTGGCGGCGTGGTTGATGGTTTTCAGATGGCGGTGTTTTTCGGGCTCAAACTGGCTTTCCAGCAGTATGTCGCTGAAACCTATGATGGCGTTCATGGGAGTGCGGATTTCATGGCTCATATTGGCCAGAAACGCAGCACGGGCGGTGGCGGCGGCTTCTGCGGTTTCCTTGGCCTCCAGCAGTTCCTGCTCCATCTGACGCCGTTCTGTAATGTCCATGATGAAACCGTCGAGATACATCTCACCGCTTTGCTGATCGCGGATATGGTTGCCGTACTCCATCATCCAGCGGATGTCGCCATTGCGGTGGATGATGCGGTATTCCAGGTTAAAGGCGCCCACCGGCGGCACGGCATTGTTGATGTGCTCCAAATCGTCGGGGTGGAACAGGTCGCTGAAGCTGCGCCTGGGGCTTGGCAACATAAAGTCGCCGGCCGGGTAACCTGTGATTTTTTCCACCGCATTGCTGATGAAGATCATCGACCAATGTTCATCGTTTTTACAGCGATAGGCGATGCCGGGAATGTTGCCGATGAGGGAGCGGAACTTTTGCTCGTTTTCCCGCAGTGCCATTTCCATGCTGAGGCGCTGGCGAATATCGGAGATAAAGGCCACAAAGAAGTCGTCTTCGGCCATTTTGACATGACCAATCCCGAGGCGGATGGCAATCTTGTGGCCGTCTTTGTGTATGGCTTCGACTTCGCGGCCCTTGCCGATGATGCGGGCTTCGCCTGTGGCCAGATAGCGGGCGAGGTAACCGTCGTGCTCTGAATGAAATGGGTCTGGCATCAGTACCTTGACGTTTTGGCCAATCAGCTCGTCGGCGCGCCAGCCCAGCAGCTTTTCGGTGGCCTGGTTAACGTCTGTGATAATGCCGTGGCTGTCGATGGTGACTATGCCGTCGATGGCCGTTTCCATGATGGCCTGTACCCGGCGCTTGCTTTCTGAGGCGCGCAGGGAAATATCCTTGTACTTGTAAATCAGGCTCAGGCCCAGCACCAGACTGGTCATCACCAGGGTCGCCGTGGTCACCCCAAGCGCCAGATAAAAGGACATTTCCGGCGGCTGGGGGCTCAGCTCGAGGCCCGGCGGTTTAACAAAGCGGGCCGCCGCCATGCCGGTGTAGTGCATGCCGGTAATGGCGCTGCCCATGACTATGCTGGCAGTGAGGTTGGCGCGCCACAGCTGATTGCTGCCACGGCTGATAAGGCCGCTGCGTACCCACAGCGACAACATGGCCAGACTCACTGCCACCACAATAGAGAGGCCAAACATGGGCAGGCTATAGCGCAGCGACGGCGCCATTTCCATGGCTGCCATACCGCTGTAGTGCATGGTCCCTATGCCAGCACCCACCAGCACACCGGCGATAATCAAAGGCTTAAGGCCCTTGGGGTGGCGCTGAATGTGGTGTAATGCCACCCAGGACGCGGCGATGCCGGGTAGCATTGACAGCAGGGTCAGGGATTTGCCGTATTGCACCGGGGTGCATAAATCGAATGCCAGCATGCCAATAAAATGCATCGACCAGATGCCCACCCCCAGCGCCAGACTGCCAATAAACAGCAATATGTGTTTACGTCTGGTGGAGCGGGTGAGCCCGGCCTGATAGGCCACGTGCAGGGCCATAAAGGAGGCAAAGATGGCAATCAGCACCGAGGTGATCACCATGGGCACGCTGTAGTTGCCGTAGATGAGGGTGCTTTGCTCCGGGATATTAAACTGGGTGACTATCCAATTCAGCATAGGGAATTCATGTGTCTGTGGGTTATTTCAATCAGAGACCGGCAGCGACAGGAGTGCAAGTTTGGCTGCAGGTTCTCAGAGGTGGCCGGCATAGTCCTGCCGTCCTGGCGGGGTGTTGATAAATAAGTGCATCAATTGCTTACATTAGCCATTAATGGCAAAACAGGCAACGGCAAGGCAGTATATTCAGCGGTCGCCGGTTTAAAAACGCTGCGGCCCGGATTGCGTGTCGGCGGCCCGCTGCCTTATGTTGAGTGGGCAGGCATGGGTAACACAGTGGCTTGCATCAGTAAGGTCGTGGCATCAGGGAGGAGAGGGAATGACGGAGTCGGACAGGGTTGTTCAGGTGCTGAAAAAGCAGCTCAGGGCCAGGGGCATTCATTATCAGCAGGTGGCCAGTACGCTTGGCCTCAGTGAAGCGTCGGTAAAACGCTTGTTCGCCAATGGCGGCAGCCTGAGCCTGGAGCGTCTGGCCATGGTTTGCCGTTTACTGGAGATGGACTTACCCGCCCTCTTCAGGCTGGTGGCCGATGAACGGGAACAGCTCAGTGGCCTGACCTGGGCCCAGGAAGAACAGTTGGTGGCCGATAAGGCCCTGCTGCTGGTGGCCGTGTGCGTGACCAACGGCTATCGCTTCGAACACATTCTCAGCCAGTACAACCTGAGCGAATTTCAGGTCATTCAAAAGCTGGCTCAGCTGGACAGGCTTAAGGTGATTGAGCTTTTGCCCGAAAACCGGATAAAGCTGAAGCTGTCTGCGTCTTTTGCCTGGATCCCGGGAGGCCCCATTCAGCAGTTTTTTCAGCAGCAGGTGATACGCACCTTCTTCCGCTCCGACTTTGCCGCTGACGATGAAAAACTCATGATGAGCACGGGCCTGATGTCGGTGCCGAGCAACCACAAGTTTCAACAACGTATGCAGCAATTGGTAAACGAGTTTTATCAGGCCTGCGACAACGATGACAGTCTGGCGATGCAGGAGCGCCACGGCACCTCGATGATCATCGCCATCCGCCGTTGGCACTTTCCACTGTTTGAAGAGTTCAGCACCAAGGAATAGGCTAAGCATTCCCACCCTGCCTTATTCCTGCTGCCTCTGATTTCAATGTCATAGTTTAATGTCCTGGTTCAATGTCATGGTTCAGGGGCAGGGGCAGGTTTCAGTGTCTGACAGCCACAAAAGTGGCATTCAGCGATACCCGAAGGTGCGCATAGTGCCACTCTCGCCATGTTACTTTTTTGCTTTTGCCTCTGGGTGCAAGCTCTCCTTCGGGAGTGATGGTCACTCTCTTCCTCAGGACGAAGGAGGCAAAAATGGGTCACCCATTAACGCAAATGTTTCGCACCATGTGCCTGGGCTCTGCCCTTGTGGGGCTGGTTTGGATTAGCCCTGATGCGGGGGCGGCTGGGCTGTTGAAACCTGTCGGCAGCCAGTACCAGGACATGCAAATTCAATCTCACCATGTGGATGTGGTTATCCAGGATGGCTATGCCACCACCGCCATTGAGCAAACCTTTTACAACCCCAATTCCGATGCACTGGAAGCCCTCTATTCCTTCCCGGTGCCACAGCAGGCCGTGGTTGGTGAGTTTATCTATTGGATCAATGATGTGCCCGTGATTGCCGAGGCGGTGCCAAAACAGAAGGCCCGGGAGATTTACCAAGACCAGAAGGCTCAGGGCAATGCCACCGCCCTGACTGAGAAGGACGACTACAAGCACTTTGATATGCGGGTGTTTCCGGTGCAACCCCTGCAGTCGGTAAAGGTTCGGCTGGTGTATATGCAGGATGCTCTGCTGGACCACGGCGTTGGCCGGTATCTCTATCCTTTGGAAGAGGGCGGTGTGGATGAGGCACGCGACAGCTTTTGGCAGCGCAACCCAGTGGTAGAGCAGGACTTCTCTTTTACTGTCACTCTGCGTTCGGCTTACCCTGTGGATGGTATGAGGCTGCCATCCCATCCGGATGCAGAGATACATCAGGAGATGCAGGCAGGCGCTGCTCTATGGCGCGCGAGCCTGACAAATCAGGCGGGCAGCCCTGTCACAGGCGCCATTGAAAGCGCTGCTGCCAACGAGAGCGTCGGAAGCGCCGCTGTGGCCGTGGAGGGTGGTGCTGAGCATCAGCACAAAGCCATGAGGCTCGATAAAGACATCCTTCTTTACTGGCGTCTCCAGGAAGGTTTGCCAGGCCGGGTGGATATGGTGACCTACCGCGATCCCAAGGCCTCGACCAGGGGCACGGTAAAGCTCACCTTTACCCCCGGTGATGATTTGGGGCCGGTGACCGAGGGGCGGGACTGGGTGTTTGTGCTGGACAAGTCCGGCTCCATGAATGGCAAGTATGCCACCCTGGTCGAAGGCGTGCGTCAGGGGCTGGGTAAACTGCCGGTGCAGGACAGGTTCCGGATTATTCTGTTTGATGAGGGCACTCAGGAATTCAGCAAGGGCTTTGTGCCTGTAGACAGCAATAACATCAACCAGGCTCTGGCCTGGGTTGAGGGCATCAGTCCCGGCAATGGCACAGACCTCTATCAGGGCCTGAAGCGCGCACTGACGCCGCTGGATGCCGACCGACCCACAGGCGTGGTGCTGGTAACCGACGGGGTAGCCAATGTGGGCGTGACCGAAAAACGCCGTTTCTTTGAGTTGATGCAACAACAGGATGTTCGCCTGTTCACCTTTATCATGGGCAACAGTGCCAACACGCCCCTGCTGGTGCCCATGACCCGTTTATCCAATGGTGTGGCGACCTCGGTGTCCAACGCAGATGACATGGTTGGCCATCTGATGAATATCACCAGCAAGCTGACTCACCAGGCCTATCGCAATATTCGCCTCGATATCGATGGGGTGAAGATTAAAGACCTGACACCACAGGAGATAGGCAGCCTCTACCGGGGTGAGCAACTGGTGCTGTTCGGCCATTATTTTGCCCCAGGTGAGGCCAAACTTACCCTGACCATGGACATCGGTGGAGAGTCCCGCAAATACAGCACCACAGTGATGCTGCCTGAGACTGCGCTGGATTATCCCGAACTCGAACGGATGTGGGCCTTCTCGGCCATTAATGGTCTGCAGGAGCAGATGGACTACCTGGAGCAAAAAGACAGAGATAAGGAAAAGGCCATTGAGGACATCGCCATCGAGTATGGGCTGCTGACCGATTACACTTCCTTGCTGGTGGTGGAAGAGGATATCTTCCGTCAGCTCGGTATCCAGCGGGACAATCAGCGCCGTGTGAATAAAGAGCAGGCCGCGCGCAAAACAAGGGAAACTCAGCCCACGGCGCCCACCCGCGCCGACAAACAGAACCCCATGTTCTCAGAGCCCCAACCCACCCACTCAGGCGGTGGAGGAGGCGGAGGCAGTATGGGCCTGTGGACACTGCTGGCACTCTTGCTGTTGGGCACAGTGCGGCTTGTGGCCGTTAAGCCAAGTCGTTAAGCTTCAAGGCTGCACTCATTCATGGGGGCAGCCTTTTTTGGTAGCTTGGGGTTGGCATTGTGAGAGCTGACTTGGCGATGCGTTGGGAGTTTTAGATTTTGAAAAATAAAAACAAAATGGCAGTCGCCGTTGCCGGGCTTGGTCTGCTTTTGAGCGTGTTTGCCAGCCCTGGCTGGGCCGCCGATATCTGGTTGTTTCGCCACGGTGAAAAGGCGCCGGGGAAGGACCCTGCGCTGACCGAAGCGGGGCAGGCGCGGGCACAGCGCATTGCCGGGCTTATCCTCAAGGCGCCATCGACCGGCGACAATATCCGGCTCTATTCCACCGATTATCGCCGCACTCAGGAAACCATAGCGCCGCTGGCCGAGGCAACAGGTGTGAAGGTGCAGAGTTACGACCCCGGCGATTTGGCACAATTTGCGGCGCAGATTAGTGCGCTCGACGGCACTGTGGTTGTGGCCGGTCACAGCAATACCACGCCTGAGCTACTCAAACTTCTGAGCGGCATTGAGCGCGACATTCCCGAAGACAGGTTCGATGTGCTCTATCATCTTGTACCTGCCGAGGAAGGCTTCAGCCTGCAGGAGCTGTCATCGGATACCCATAAGCCTTAATCCCGGTTGGGCTCAGACAGTTGCCTGAGCTGATTTTTAAGCTTTTGTTTGTATCTCGCCAGTTTAATTATCTTCAGCCCTTCCCAGAGGGCAATCATGCCGCCAAGGCTGAGCAGGGCATAGCAGTGGATGGGGTCACTCAGAAAAGGGTGAAACGCGGCCTCACCGGTAAAGATACCGTAGAGGCCAAGCCCCAACATGATATTGCCCATAGCCCCAACTAACTGGAGTCTGACCATGGATTTTTGAGTGGCTTTCAGCTCGGCTTCCAATTCGGTTTTCATCTGCATGCTTATCTGCTCCGGCTGTTCTGCCTTTCCTGATGTAGTCGCCTATGCCAACTCCGCCACTGCCAGGGCCGGTAACACTGACACTGGCACTGAGCTTACTCTTGTGCCAGCACCAAAGGCAGGGTGTCGCCCTGCAGCTGGTACAGGGGATACTTGTACATACAAGCTGAAAAAGCCTTTGATGCCAAGTGATTATCCAGCCAGCGTGCCACATTGGGGTACCGGGCGGCGAGCCAGCCGGGCTCTACACCGGCAAACTGGCGCACAAAGGGGAAAATCGCCAAATCCGCCAGACTCACCGCTTCACCCAGCAACATGGTGCTGTGACTCAGCCTGTTTTCCAGGTCAGCGATAAATTCGCAGGCGTTGTCGCGGTAGTAGTTCTGGTCGAATTGCGGATGGCGGTCGAAGTATTTGTATTTGTCGAGCCAGGGTTTAAAACCTTCGTCGTTGGCTGTTATCAGGGCCAGTGAGGCAGGCACTTGCTGTTTGAGTGCGGCGGCTGCGGGGAGGCTGGACTGCTCAGTGGCCCACAACATAATATCCAGACTTTCTGTCAGCAGGGTGTCGCCGCTCACCAATACAGGCACAGTGCCTTTGGGATTAAGCGCCAGCAACTCGGCGGGCTTATCTTTGAGGGCAACTTCCCTTACCCTGATGGATAATTGGCAGCATATCAGCGCCATACGGGCGCGCATGGCGTAGGGGCAGCGACGAAAACTGTAAAGCAGGGCGGAGTCTGTCATGGTTAAAGGTTAGCGATGAATGTGGCTCCACTTTAACACGCGACTGCCTTGCGGCGGTGTTTTGCCATTTGTTATCGCTTTTTGCTGAGTATTTTGGAGTTGTCCCATGGCTTGCGATGAGTGTGATTCTTCCGTTTTTCGCCAGAAGATTGGCCGCTGTAAGCGCTGCATGCTGATGCTAGCGGGGCTTTGCATGTTGGGCTGGCCGCTTTGGTATCTGCTCTTTTGGGAACAAATCACCAGTGTGGAGTCCCTGGCGCTGCTGGCATTTTGTATCGCCTGGAGCGGCCTGCTGGCACTGCATTTGCTGGTTTGGGCATGGCGTTCGCTTTTTTCCAGTGAATAAGTCTGTATTCAATAGCTTAAATGGATGCTATAACTGCGCGCCGGGGGATGCGCACTCGATTTGGACCAGTGCGCTCGAAAGATTGAAAAGGAGTTCATGTGCGTTATCTGTTGTGTTTGGGCTGCTTGTTGATGACGCAGCCTGCTCTGGCCGGGGTTAAGGTTTATCGCTGCGCCGATGCCGATGGCAAGGTGCGGTTTCAGGACGGTAATTGCCGTATGGATGAAGATGAACTCAAGGTGGACGTGAAGGATCCGTCCCGCCCTATCCGTCAGCAGGACGGACTCGGCAATGCCGCTGCCGGTGCTGAGAGAAAGGTGACCCGGGACCAGTTACTCGGTTACTGGTGCGAATTTGGTGTCAGCTCTGATGGGCAGAAAATCCATCGGGATGATGACCCGGCCATTTGGCACTTCAAAGACTACGGCAACATGTCCTATTCCATTAAATCGGTTTTTCAACCCAGCAGAGAAATATTCAACGACTATAAGTTGGACGGCGAAAAAATACGGGTCAAAAATCCCTTGATTGGTACTTGGGAAGTGGGCGAGTTCACCGGCAACAGTATGGTGCTGGAAAATGCCTACGGTTACCTTCATATGAAAAAAGGCATGTGCTTCTGAACTAAAAAAGGCGCCGGATGGCGCCTTTTTGCTTGTTGGCTCACTTCTGGAAAATCCATGACCACACCACTGGCGTTCGCTCGGTAATGTAGTCCGTTCTTCAATGTGTTTCGGAGAAATCATTTTGCCCGGTAAAGAACAGTAATTAACGACTATGGCACTGGGCTTGAGGCGCTTCGACTAAAGAAGCACTTTCCCTCGCCCTGGGTGGACTTGAGTGGTCTGACGAGTTTGGCCATAATCATCTTTCCATGGTTCAGGGAACGATTATGTACAAGCTTCACCGGCTTAAGGGCCATATCCAGACCATTTATCTTGCCGAACACCCCCAGGGACTGGTGCTGCTGGATGGCTGTTGCCGGGCGGATGTCGCCCTGGTGTGCCATTTTATCCGCCACAAGCTCAAACGTGCCCCGGCCGAACTCAAGCTGGTGGTGGTGACCCATATGCATCCGGACCATGCCGGTGGCGCCCATGCCCTGAGGGCCAAGACCGGCGCCCGCATTGTTGCCGCCGATGTGCAGGGCCACTGGTATCGGGGGCTGGATGGCATGGCCATGCACCTCACCGATATGGCGCTGGCGGCCTGGGTCGCCAAACGCCTTGGTAAACCGATGCGCTGGCTCTGGTATTCCCGTAAACTCAGGGCCGATATCTTGCTGGGGGACGACAGCCGACTGCCGGACTTTCCCGAGTGGCGGGTGTTTCATTGCCCCGGTCATACCGACCGGGACCTGGTATTGCTCCATGAAGAAGAGAGCTGCGCCTATGTGGCCGACCTCCTGGTGAAGGTAAAGGGCAGGTACATTCCGCCTTTTCCGCTGTTTTATCCCAATCGCTACAAGAGCTCCCTGATGAAACTCAAGTGCCTGGCACCAGCGCGGGTGATGCTGGCCCATGGCGGCGAAGTCAGTCTGGCCGAGATAGATTTGGAGCGGGTACTGGCCGAGTCGCCCACTGTGCCTATGACCCACTGGCGCTCGGTGAAAGCCAAACTCAGGCAAATTCTAAATCGCCCCTGAGTCGCACTGCGTTGATTCAGGGTGTCGCCACTTCACACTGACGCCTCGATTGCTTCCCTTGCGATGGCGGGTATTCCTCGGCAAGATGGTTTCATCTCAGCTCTAATGCCAGCCCCAAAGCCCGTGCCATGACCAACAAAAACGCTTCTCCCTTTTCAGCCAATGAGTGGCGCGCCATCAATATTGCCGCACAGGGGCTTGTTGATGCGCCAAAGGATGTGACTGATTGCATTGCCCGCCTGGGGTATGTGCAGATTGACTCTATCCAGGTTGCCGCCCGGGCCCACGACCATGTGCTCCACAGCCGTCTGGCCGATTTTCGCCCCGAGGCGCTGGCCGGGGCCATTGCCGACAAGTCGATATTTGAATACTGGTCCCACGCGGCTGCGTATCTGCCCATGGGTGACTACCGCTTCACTCTGCCAAGGAAGTTGGCACTTCGAAACGGTGAGCGCCACTGGTTCGAGCGTGACAGCAAGGAGATGCGAGAGGTCCTGAGTCGTATCCGGGCAGAAGGACCTCTCAGGGCATCGGACTTTGAAGCGCCGCCGGGTAGGGCTGGTGCCTGGTGGGACTGGAAACCTGCCAAGAAGGCACTTGAACAACTTTTTATGGAAGGCGACCTGATGGTGGCTCGCCGTGAAGGGTTTCAAAAGGTATACGACTTAACTGAGCGGGTGTTACCAGCCGACGTGGATAACCGGGTTCCCAGCGACGATGAATACGGCCGTTATCTGGTGCAAGGCTTTTTGGATGCCCATGGCCATGGCAGCCTGGCGGAAATCTGTTATTTGCGCCGCAATGTGCAGCCGCTGGTGAAAAAAGTCATCGCCGATATGCTTGAAAATGGTGAGCTTGAAAGCTTTGTCAGTGACGGCAAGCCCAGATATTACCGACACCATATCGCACCTGTGCAGCTGCCTTCCCGGGTGTGGCTGCTCAACCCCTTCGATAACCTGCTTATCCAGAGAAATCGCCTCAAGCAGTGGTTCGACTTTGATTATCAGATAGAGGTCTATGTGCCCGAACCCAAGCGGCGGTTTGGCTATTACAGTCTGGGGATACTCTGGCGGGATACCTTTGTAGGGCGAGTGGATGTGAAGGCCGACCGGGAGAAGGGATTGCTGCGCCTGAGGCGTTTAACACTGGAAGATGCCGCCTATGATAAGGCAGGCTCGCTGCAGCCTTTTTTAGCGCCCATGGAGCAGGCTTTGGCTGAGTTTTGTCGATTCAACGGCCTGGCTCGCTGGAAACTGGAAGCCGCCAGCGATAAGCAGCTTAAACGCCATTACGCCCGTCAGGTGTGGATCTGACTCAAGGGCTTTTACCTTGGCTTTGCAAAAGCTCTTTTAACTGTGCTTTGCACAAGGCCTTTGCAGCCGGGGGCCGTCGCTGGCATCATGTTGCGCGTCCAAGGGCCTATTGGCCGTTACTGCCAATGCCCTGAATACCTGCATGGAGAGCCCCTTTGAACTGGATGCAATTTACCCTGTCACTGCTGGATATTCTTGTCTGGCCTCTGATAGTACTTATCCTCTGCGCCTTACTCAGGGCGCCGCTGGTTGCCTTGCTGCCCCAGGCACGCAAACTCAAGTACAAAGACTTCGAAATGGAGTTCGGTGAAGAACTCAAAGTCGCCAGCCGTGATGCGCGCCAGGCATTTCCCGAGCTGGTGTCTGATCGCAAGGCGCAGTTGATTGCCGCCGTGGAAAATCTGCCCAACTCCGCCATTCTGGGAGCATGGGCCGAAGTGGAAGATGCCGCCGAAACCCTGCTGCGCCGCGATAATCCTGACCTGTCACTCAGCCCGGATACCCCTTATAAACACATGGGCGAACTCTTGGTGATGGGGCAGAGGCTCGACACTGCCAAGGGCAAGCTTTTTACCGAGCTGCGCCGGCTGCGAAACAAGGTTGCCCATGCCCGTGATTTCCAGGTGGGCAAGGCCGAGGCCATCTTGTATGTTGAGCTGTGTTTCCAGCTGCAATGCCATCTGCGTGGCCTCTGATTTCAGCAATCGCACCATGGAACTTGATGGCGCGATTGCCTAAAATTCCCTGGTTTTTATCGTCAACAACCCATTATTCCTTTCCATGAACATCAAGTTAGCACTCACTGGCGACGGCTCTCACACCCTGGTCAACAGCGTACTGGATGAAAGCTATCATGTTTTCAAAGGGGCGCTGACCGAGTCTGTGTATGTGTATATAGATGCGGGTCTGGTGCCGATGGCGGCAGTAAAGCCTTCGCTCAGAATCCTTGAGGTGGGTTTTGGCACCGGGCTGAATGTGCTCCTGACCCGGCAAAAGGCCTGCGAGATGGGGCTGGATATCCATTTCACTACCCTGGAGCCCTTTCCGCTGGACGCGGAAATAATCGCGGCACTGAATTATGTGGACCGTCTGGCTGAGCTGGGCGGCTACGGTGACCGCGATACCCTTGCAAAACGCTTCAGCGAGCTGCATCGGGCCCCGTGGGGCCAGGAAGTGGCATTAGAGGAAAGCAGACTTCATAAAATACAGGGCAGGCTAGAGGAGCAGGTATTTTCTCCCAAACGCTTTGACCTGATTTATTTCGATGCCTTTGCCCCCGCCAAGCAACCCGAGCTGTGGGCGGCAGAAAACTTCGTAAAGCTGTTTAATGCGCTGGCGCCAGAAGGGCTATTGGTCAGCTACTGTGCCAATGGTCAGTTCAAGCGGGATTTGAAAGCCGCAGGATTCAGGGTCGAGAGCTACCCCGGCCCTATGGGACGCAGACACATGACCCGGGCTTGGAAGGGGTTGTAACGGGAGCCGACCGCGGCATTAATGGGTGAATTTTTCCGCAAACTTCTCAGCGGGCATGGCCTTGCCATACAGGTAGCCCTGGGCAAAATCACATTCCTCGGCCTGGATAAAGGCCTCCTGAAATGCATTCTCCACCCCTTCAGCAATTACGCTCAGGTTCAGCTTGTGCGCCATGGCAATGATGGCCCGGGTCAGCTCGCGATTTTGTTCGTTGAACTCGAGGTTACTGATAAAGCTGCGATCGATTTTCAGGGTGTCGAAGGCATACTTTTGCAAATAGCTCAGCGATGAATAGCCGGTGCCAAAGTCATCCAGAGATATTTGCACCCCCAGATGACGCAGCCGCGCCAGACTTGCTCTGGCATGGTGTTCATCCTGCAGCAAAATGCCTTCGGTGATTTCAAGCTCCAGGGTGCCGGGGGGCAATTCATACAAATCGAGCAGATCTTCGATGTGCTCTACAAATTGCCGTTCACGAAACTGCAGTGGAGAAATATTGATGGCGACTTTGAAGGGATGATTGCTGAGCTTGTGCCAATGGGCGGCATGTTTCATCGCCTCATGCAGTACAAAGTTACCTATTTCAATGATTTGCCCGTTACTTTCGGCCAGTGGGATAAAGCGGTCCGGGCCAACATTTCCCAGTTCAGGACTGTGCCAGCGCAGCAGTGCTTCGGCGCCAACCAGGCGCTGCTTATCCCGTACGGACACCAGAGGCTGAAAGTACACCGCGAGTTCGCCCTGATGCAGCGCATCCAGCAGATGTGACTCCAGCAGCAGGCGCTCGTGGGCGGCTTTTTGGGTTTCCTGGCCAAAAAAAGACACCACAGCACCTTCTTTTTTGGCAATGCTCATGGCAGCACTGGCGCGTTGCAGCAGGCTGACTGAGTCGGTGGCGTCTACCGGTGCAATGGCTACACCCAGATTGGTTTGTACCGTAATGCTGTTGGTGTTGACGGTGAAAGGTACTGAGCAGTCACTGAGAACCCGTGCAATGACCTGCTCAGTCATCTCTGTGCTGGCGTCGTGCACTGCTGCGAGTACAAACTCCGACCCGGCGATACGTGCGAGCAGCCAGTTATCGGGCAACTTAAGGCTCAATCGTTGGCTCAGGCTCACCAGAATAGAGTCGCCGGTGAGATAGCCGTAGCTGTCGTTTACCGATTTGAAATTGCGCAGACCAAAGTAGATAAGCGTCAGGTGTTCATCTTTTTTCAGTTTGGGCAGTAAAGACTGCAGCCTTTCGGTGAGGGTTGCACGGTTGGGCAAATGGGTTAAGGGGTCGAAGGTTCGGTGAAACTCCAAATGTCCTTCGGCAGCGGTGCGCTGCTCAATTTCTTTGAGCAATCGGGCACTGAGCTCGGCAAGCCGCTGGGTGCGCTCCTGTACCTTGTGTTCCAGCTCCTCATTAAGCACTTTCAACTCAGATTTGTGGTAAAGCACCTGCAAATGTCCTTCCAGGGCAGATTGGAAGCGCCCCAGCAGTGCGTGAATCCTGTCGTTGAAGTGCCGTTCTTTGTTGTCGAGTATGCAGATGGTACCGAAGGGGGTGTTATCGGGCCAGAAGATGGGCAGGCCACAGTAGCAAATCATCCCCAGTTTGATATCCGGGTTATTGGCCCATTTGGGGTCTTTGAGAGCGTTGGGCACCTCCAGCTGTTGCCGCTCACGGATCACGGTTTCGCAATAAAGACCGTGACCCAAGGCATCCCGGGCGTGGGGAGCATAGGGGTTACCGGCCGAGCGGCTGCTGGAGAACACTTCAATGTCGTCTTCATGGATACGCATGATAAGCGCTGATGGGCATTCGGTGATGTCGGCCACCAAATCGACAATCTCCTGCCAGCCGCCCAGCATGGCTTCGGGGACACTGATGGTTTTGGTATTTATCTGTGGCATTTGCAGAACGCTTATCCCTGATGGTATTGAAGTTCCGTATCGCGGGGGCATGCCCGCGCCAGTCCCATTCAGTGTAGTTCACCCACAGCGGTTGCAGCTTAACGCTTTACCTACGAAGGCGTTGCAGGGAAAAGGCCTGTAAGGCTTATTGTCCGGTACAATACTGGCGGGTTTAACCGAGGTCGGCGCAATATCCGGTCGTAGCATGACAAAGCTGTGCAAGCAAAGCTGTGCAAGCACCGAGCGGGGTGAGAGAGAATCACCCCGACTCGACGGAATCGGGGCAATGATTTGTCTGACTGCCACTGCGCGGTAGTGCCACCTTGCCTCAGCGTTCCCCGTCCCCCGTTAACCGGGCGCCGGGTTTAGACAATGGCGCCTGAAGATAGCTCAGGCGTTGAAAGTTTGTAGTTTGGAGATTTCCTGTCGCAGTCCGGACAGTTTCACCTCGAGGGCTTCTATTTCCTGCTCGAGCTTGCTGCGACGGCTACTGCGGGATTGATGTGATTCCCGGATCCATTTGAGCAGGGTCTTGCTGGCGATGCCGTGATCCCTGGCGACTTCAGATGGCAATCGGCCGCCTTCGAGCACGGCCGTAACGGCTTCCTGACGCCGGCTCTCGTATGCTGAGGACATGATCATAATCCTGTCCTCCTGAATTTGACCTCTCGTCCCAGTTCCCACTGACTTACGCCAGCAGACCCAATGTAGTGCCACTCTGATTTCAAGTGGTTAAATACAGATGTCAGGTAC
This sequence comes from Shewanella sp. FJAT-52076, assembly GCF_019457455.1. NCBI lineage: Bacteria > Pseudomonadati > Pseudomonadota > Gammaproteobacteria > Alteromonadales > Shewanellaceae > Shewanella > Shewanella sp. FJAT-52076. The sequence goes on along the minus strand of NZ_CP080415.1, from coordinate 3,636,233 downwards.
TTCATGTTCGACTCCTTTATTCAACACCCACAAAGAGGTATGCAACTTTGATGTCAATTTGCTAATAGCATTAATATCAAATGTTTATGATTTATTTATGTCAGCACCAGTGGCGGATTTGCCTGATTTGAGGGCAAGGTGCCCCAAGTTGGTGCCCTGGGGAGATAGATCGGATAAGCATTGGGCAATCGCTCGGCGTTCAGTTGCCTGTCATCTTGCAGTCGTTATACTGGCCGCAAAAATGACAAGAGGTATTTCCATGAACAAGAAAGCAATTTTTACCCTGACTGGCGTATTTGCCCTGGCGACCATGGGCACAGGTTGCAGCACAGTGAACCCCTATACCAACGAACAGCAAACTGCCAATGCCACCACAGGCGCTATCATAGGTGCCGTTGCGGGTGCGGCCGTGGGCGTAGCCTCTTCCAGTAAGAGCGACCGCGGTAAAGGAGCGCTGATAGGTGCAGCATCGGGTGCGGCCGTGGGTGGTGGTATCGGTTATTACATGGACGTGCAGGAAACCAAACTGCGTCAGCAGCTGCAGGCCAGCGGTGTCAGTGTTACCCGCAATGGTGACAACATCATTCTGAACATGCCAAATGACGTGACCTTTGCCGTAGACAAGACTGACTTGAGCCCTCGCGCCATGCAGGTATTGGACTCAGTTGCCCTGGTGGCGAAGGAGTACAGCAAGACCCGTTTGAATGTACTGGGTTATACCGATTCCAGCGGCGCCGACAGCTACAACCTGCGTCTGTCTCAGGTGCGAGCTTCAGAAGTGGGTAACTACCTGCTGAGCAAGGGCGTTGCTGCCGCGCGTGTTTCCACTCAGGGCATGGGCGAAGCCAGTCCCATCGCGTCCAACGCCACCGCTGAGGGCCGTGCCCAAAACCGCCGCGTAGAAATCATCCTCACGCCTATCGGCTAAAACTGATATTGCGGGAGTTAAAGGGAGGCTTTGCCTCCTTTTTTTATTTGTCTCTGCGCGTTATCAGCGGGTCAACCCAAAGTTTGATAGAACGCAGGCTGTGATCCTCCTCCTTGCCTCAGAGGCGCTACTGGGGTTTGCTTGAACTTCTTGTTACCAGCTCCGTGAAGGCCACCCCGGCCTTCATCCTCACCTATATCACGGAAGAAAATGAAAAAATCCATACTGCTCATATCCATACTGGCTTCCATCGGCAGCGCCATGGCCGCCGAACCTCTGGAACTTCGCGCTGCTGGCAGCCTCAAAGCAGCCATGGGCGACATAGTGCAGGCCTTCGAGAAAGACTCGGGTCAGGCTGTTGTGGCCCAGTTTGGTCCCTCCGGATTGCTGCGGGAGCGTATCGAGTCCGGTGAAAGCGTTGATCTGTTCGCTTCAGCCAATATGAAACACCCACAAACCCTGCAGGCCAAAGGCATGGGAGACAAGGTGCAGGGTTTTGCCCGTAACCAACTCTGTGCGCTGGCGCAGCCCGAGATTGCGTTGACCCCGGCAACCCTACTGGAGCGCATGTTGTCAGCCGATGTGCGTGTGGGTACTTCCACGCCCAAGGCCGACCCCTCCGGCGACTACGCGTTTCGGGCCTTTGAGTTGGCCGAAACCGTTACACCCGGTGCCGAGACAAGGCTCAAAACCAAGGCACTGCAGCTCACGGGTGGACCAAACAGCGCCAAACCGCCCAAGGGCGTCAATCCCTATGCCCACGTGATGAAGACCCGTCAGGCGGATATCTTCCTGACCTACTGCACCAATGGTCGTCTGGCCCGCAAAGAATACGCCGAGCTGCAGCTGGTGCATTTACCGGAAAACCTGGCTGTGGGAGCCGACTATGGGCTTTTGGTAATAGATGAGCGCGCAAGGCCGTTGGCAGACTACATTTTGTCACCTGCCGGACAGGCCATTCTTGGCGATTATGGGTTTGCCGCGCCACGCTGATTGTGTTGCCGGACTTGCAAGATAAAAAATAAATCATTTAAATGAAAAGTAACTTTTTATCCAGGAGTCCGGCGCTATGGGTCATCCTCGCGGAGTAGCAATGGCAGTGGAGCGTCTTGGCGACAATGTGCGCTTGCTGTCGTTGCAATACCAGGATCACGCCTTGAAGCTTTCGCTCAATATCGAAGGCCAATGCTGTGAGCTGTCATTTGAAAAATTATTGGGGTTCAGAGTGTTGGATGAGGGCGACCTGCTGGAGTACTGGGCAGAGCTGAGCCTGTCCAACGGTTGGTTGTATGAGGTGTCTGAGGGGGGCTGGCTGGAGCAGGAAAGCCTGCGCAGCGGCTTTATGGCCAGCAGCCACCATGCACCTAGGGAGTTTTTGGTAGTGACCCAGAAGGAGTGTATCTCAGTGCTCACCCTGACACAGCAGCCTCAGGTGCGTTGGTGTGATTGCCAGCAAGTCATGGAGTACACACCATAGCCCGGTGACGCTTCAGCGCATTAAAAATGCCGTCGCCAAGCCCAGGAAAGCAAACAGCCCTATCACATCTGTGACTGTGGTCAGCACCATGCCACCGGCCAGTGCCGGGTCTATTTTCAGTCGTTTAAGCAGCAAGGGAATGCTGGCACCGGCGAGTCCTGCCACCGTCATATTGATCAACATGGCCCCGCCTATCAGTGCTCCCAGAGCCAGATCGCCTTTCCACAACCAAATAGCGACAAACACCAGGACTGACCAAAGCAGACCGTTGAGAAAACCAATGGCAAGCTCCTTGCCGATAAGCCAACGGGAGTTACTCTGGCCTATATGGCCCAGTGCCATCCCCCGAATCACCAACGCCAGGGTTTGATTGCCGGCCACGCCGCCCATACTGGGCACTATCGTCATCAGGATGGCGATGGTGGCGAACTGCTCCAGGGTCGACTCGAACAGGTTACTGACCGATGCGGCCAGTAGGGCGGCGAACAGATTAACGGTAAGCCACAATGAGCGCCGGAAACTGCTTTTGAGCACGGGGCCAAAGGTATCTTCATCGTCATCCATACCGGCCATCCCCATCATTGAGTGCTCGGCATCTTCCCGAATAACGTCCACCACATCGTCGATGGTGATTCGCCCCAGCAGCTTGCCCTCTGCGTCTATCACCGGCGCTGACACCCAGTCGTGGCGCTCGAACAGGGCCGCAGCCTCGGTATCCGACATGGTGGCGGGAATGCCTTCGATATCCGCATCGATAAGCTCACGTATGGGCATGGAGGGGTTGCAGGTGAGCAAGGCGGTAAGCCTTACCGCCCCGAGCAGCACATCGTGCCTGTCTACCACATAGAGCATGTCGGTAGCCTCTGGCAGGGAGCCGAGCTGGCGCAGATAGCGCAGTATCACATCCACATTCACGTCGGGGCGTATGGTCACAGTGTCGGTATTCATGATGCCGCCGGCGGTCTCTTCCGGGTAGGAGAGTGCCTGCTCGGCGCGGCTGCGGTCTTGAATCGACATGGATTGCAGCACCTGCTTGTAGAGGCTGTCGGGCAGGGAACGCAGTATGTAGGCCAGATCGTCTGTGTCCAGACCAGCGGCTGCACGGGCTAAACGCGCCGGACTCATCTGGCGGATAAACTTGTCTTTTATCTCTTCGCCGAGCTCTTCGAGTACCTCTCCGGCAAGCTCAGGATCGATAAGTTGCCACAATACCTGACGGGTACGGGGAGGGGAGGATTCGAGCACCAGCGCGATATCGGATGCGGCCATGTTCAGCAGCATCTGGCGCACATGCACAAACATACCGCTGCCCAGGGCTTCATTGAGCTGATTCAGCAGCAGCTCGGTTTGCTCGTTATCCAGAAGTTCGACAGCCATCGCTTTCCCCCAAGAGATGAATTGGGGGATATATTAGCAAATTTAATGGGATGGACGAAGCGAAGCCGGGTCAGCAGTCTTCGTCGAAGCGGGCGTTGATCAGGTTACACACGGCATCCATGGCCTGCTCGGCGTCTTCCCCTTCGGCGATAATATGGATGGTTTTGCCCATGCCGGATTCGAGCATCAGGAGACCCAGCACGCTGGCGGCCGAGGCCTGTTTTGCGCCCTGAACCAGAGTCACGCTGGCCTTGAATTCAGACGCCAATACCGCCAGTTTGGTGGCGGCGCGGGCGTGCAGGCCCAGCTTATTGACTATGGTGACGTCACGTTCAAGTTTTGGCATTCAGTTCCCGGTGGCGGGCCTCAACCTTGTGGTGAGAGTTGGCGAAGCGTTTGGCAAGCTGCTCGGCAATATACACAGAGCGGTGTTGGCCACCGGTGCAGCCAATGGCAATGGTGAGGTAGCTGCGATTATTGCGCTCTAAGTGAGGCAACCAGGTTTCCAGCAGGTTTTCGATTTGCCAGATGTACTTGTTGACCAGTACCTGACGTTCCAAAAACAGCTTAACCGGCTCATCCAGCCCAGTGAGGGGCCTCAGCTCCGGCTCCCAATGGGGATTGGGCAAGAAGCGGGCATCAAACATAAAGTCTGCTTCTGTGGGCATGCCATGCTTGAAGCCGAAAGATTCAAAGATAATCACCAGCTCTTTGTCGGTGCGCCCAAGCAGTATCTGCCTGACAGCATCAGCCAATTCATAGACATTCAGATTGGAAGTGTCCAGGAAGTGGTCGACCATGTTGGAGATAGGGGCCAACATTTTGCCTTCGAGCTTGATGGCTTCCTGCAAAGAGACCTTGCTGCGGGACAGGGGGTGCAAACGGCGGGTTTCGCTGTAGCGTTTCAGCAGCACCTTGTCGCTGGAGTTGAGGAAAAAGCTGGTGAGCTCTACGCCTTCCGGGAGCCTTGCCAGCTCTTTTTCGAGGGCCTTTTCCTGCTCCGGCATATTGCGGATATCGATGCTGATGGCGACCTTGTCGTTATTGCCCTTGAGCTGGGCAAGCAAGGGCCCAATCAGCTGCAATGGCAAATTATCGACGCAGTAGTAGCCCAAGTCTTCCAGTACCCTGAGGGCTACCGACTTTCCGGAGCCAGAGCGCCCGGAGACTATAACGAGTTTCATCCGATGATTACCTGGTAAAGTTCCTTTTCATCGTGGCTCTTGCGCAGCTGTTTGAGGATCTGCTTGTCATTCAGCTTTTCGGCCATGGCGGCCAGGGTGCTGAGATGTTGCTGACACTGGTCCGATGGAACCAGCAAGGCAAACAGAATGTCCACCGGCTGCTTATCAATGGCGTCATAACCTATGGCTTCTTCACACTTGATAAGCACAGCTAAAGGCTTATCGATAGTGCCAAGGCGGCCATGGGGAATGGCAATACCATTGCCAATACCGGTGCTGCCCATTTTTTCACGGGCCAGCAGGCTTTCGAATATCTCTTGAGACGAGAGGGAGGGATTCTGGGCAGCAGCGAGATCGCTAATCAGCTCCAGCACCTTTTTCTTGCTGCCCGGAGTGGCACAGCTAGTGCACTCCGGCGCCAGGATGGTACTTAGTTCCATCGTTAATGTTTGGTCAGTTTCTCTTTGTGTTTAATAACCTGACGGTCCAATTTATCAATTAGGGCGTCAATGGCGGCGTACATGTCTTCATGTTCTGAAGTGGCGAATACCTCGCCACCGTTGAGGTGAAGCTTGGCTTCTGCGATTTGCTGCAATTTCTGAACATTGAGAACAACGTGGACATTATTGATCTGTTCGAAATGGCGTTCAAGCTTGGAGAACTTGCTCTCTACGTAGTTACGCAGTGAATCAGTGATTTCGATATGATGCCCAGTCAGATTGATTTGCATAGACACTTTCCTCCAAAGACCTTGGGTGGGTTATAAACTCTTACGTTGGTTCGACGGTGGGATCAGCATCGCTTCTCGGTATTTGGCGATGGTGCGTCTAGCAACGTTGATTCCTTGTTCTGCCAGAAGTTCCGCCATTTTGCTGTCGCTCAATGGTTTCTTCTGATTTTCTGCCGCCACCAGTTTCTTGATAAAGGCGCGGATGGCAGTAGATGAGCATTCTCCGCCATCTTCGGTCCCGACGTGGCTGGAGAAAAAATATTTGAGTTCAAAGATACCCCTTGGGGTATGCATGAACTTTTGGGTGGTGACCCGTGAGATGGTGGATTCGTGCATCTCTACCGCTTCGGCGATATCGTTGAGCACCATGGGTTTCATGGCCTCTTCACCATACTCAAAAAAGCCCTGCTGGAACTGCACTATGCAATTGGCGACTTTCAGCAAGGTGTCGTTGCGGCTCTCCAGGCTCTTGATAAACCACTTGGCCTCCTGCAAATGCCCGCGGATAAACTGGCTGTCAGCTTGGTTGCGACTGGTGCGTGCCATGGCGGCATATTGCTGGTTCACACTCAGTTTAGGCATACAATCGGGATTAAGCTCTACAACCCAGCGGCCATTTTTTTTACTGACCGAGACATCTGGAATGACATACTCATCCTTGGTGCTGGTCACAGACTCACCGGGACGGGGGTTCAGCCCCTGAATGAGGATGATTGCATCCCTGAGTTCTTCTTCCTTGAGGCGGGTTTTACGCATCAGGGTACGGAAGTCGCGGTTGGCAATCAGATCCAAATGGTCACGGATAAGCAGCTTGGCGTTGTCCAGATGGGGGGTATCCGCCGGGAACTGACCAAGTTGAATGAGCAGGCACTCTGCCAAATCACGGGCAGCTACCCCGATGGGGTCGAAGTGTTGAATGCGTTTGAGCACGGCCTCAACTTCGTCAAGCTCGACTTCTTCATCGCCCACGGCCTCGAGAATTTCTTCAAGGCTTTGGGTTAAGTAACCCTTTTCATCAATGGCATCTATGATGGCAGTGGCAATGGCCAGATCGGTATCGGAAAAAGGGGTGAGATTTTTTTGCCACTCGAGATGTTCGTACAGACCTTCACTGGTTTCGCCCTGAAACGGCATATCATCTTCGCCACGGATCCCAGGACCGGAAACGGGGGCAGCCGTAAAGACTTCATCCCAGGTGGTATCCATTGGGAGCTCGTCCGGCATGGACTGCTGACTGATAGCGTCTGAAGTTTCCAGCGAAGCACTGTCACTGGTGTCGTTTGAGACGGACTCCTGGCTGAACTGGTCGTCAAATTCTTTATCGCCGCCGTCGGCATCAAACTGATCGCTGCCCAGTTCGTCGTCCAGCTCCAACAGGGGGTTGGCGTCGAGGGCTTGCTGAATTTCCTGTTGCAGTTCAAGCGAAGAGAGTTGAAGCAGACGAATGGCCTGCTGCAACTGTGGCGTCATTGTGAGTTGTTGTCCCAGTTTTAGCTGGAGCGACGCTTTCATTGTACTGCGAATCCTTCACTAAATTATTCAGGTAGAAAGCTTTTCTATCAGGTTATCCGGTGATTTACCACCCTGATTATCCGGATATGAGAAGGGGGCTTTGTTAATTAACTATAGCCTGAATTGCTCACCCAAGTACACTGCACGCACCTGCTGATTGTCGAGGATTTCGGCAGGGGTGCCTTCGGCAATCAAATCGCCATGGCTGACGATATAGGCTTTTTCGCACACATCGAGGGTTTCCCTCACATTGTGGTCGGTGATAAGCACTCCGAGGCCACGATTCTTGAGTTGCTCGATAATCTTTTTGATATCGATAACGGAAATCGGGTCGACCCCGGCGAAGGGCTCATCCAGCAGGATAAATCTGGGGTTGGCGGCAAGTGCCCGGGCAATCTCGACCCGGCGACGTTCACCCCCTGACAGTGACATGCCAAGATTGTCACGGATGTGGGTGATGTGGAACTCTTCCAGCAGCTGCTCCAGCGACTCTTCACGCTCATCGGCGTTCAGCTCTTTGCGCATCTGCAGCACGGCCATGATGTTATCGCGCACCGACAGCTTGCGGAAGATGCTGGCTTCTTGTGGCAGGTAGCCAATGCCTTTGCGTGCCCGCAGGTGCATGGGATCCAGCGTCAAGTCATCATCGTTGATGTGTATGCTACCCTTGTCGCTCTGTACCAGGCCTACCACCATGTAAAAAGTGGTGGTTTTACCGGCCCCATTGGGGCCCAGTAAGCCGACCACCTGGCCGGTATTTACGGTGAGGCTGACGTTTTTGACAACCTGGCGGTTTTTGTAACTCTTGGCGAGATTACTGGCCTTCAGGGTCAGTTGGGTCATTGCTGCTTCTCTTGCTGAGGTTGCTCAGTAGTGCCCTTATCCTGCAGATCCTGCTGGTAATTTTCGGGCTTGATGATGGTGATAACCCTGTCGTCTTTTTTACCGCTGCTTTGGGAAGTGAGCTGCTGCTTTTCGATATCGTAAACGATGGAGTCGGCGCTGACCTGGCTGCCATCCTGCTCGACCTTGGCATTGCCTTTGAGGCTCATAACACGACTGTCGATGTTGTAGCTGATTTCGGTGGCACTGGCATGCACGGTGCGGCCATCTTCCACCTGCTGGCTGTAGGTGGCTGGGTTACCCTTGGCAAGCAGAATACGTCTGCCGCTTTTCTCGTCGGTGAACGAGCTCAGTTCATCAGCCTTGAGCACCAGGCTGCCCTGGGTCAGGGTAACCGGGCCTTCATAAACGATGCGCTTGTTTTTCAGATCGGCATAACTGTTGGCCGCGGCAATTTTTACTTCCTGGCTCAAATCAAACTTGGTGTTGGCCAAAGCCACAGCGCTGCAGGTGCAAAGCAGCACCAGAATGAGCGACTTATTTAGGTTCATAGGTTCCCTTAATCTTGCTTAAGAGCTTAACTTCTTTGGCATTGAGATCAGCATAGAGGCCATGGCCGCTCAAGTGGAAGTTATTGCCGCTGATAATAATTTCTTTGTCGGAGGTGAGGATCATCGTCTTGAGATCCAACTCCAGGTAACTGGTATTGAGCTGCTGCAGTGGCTCGTCTATGGTCAGGGCCTCAATCAGTACTTCTTCTTCGAGCATGACCTCATCGCTGACCTTGTCCAGTCTGCCGGTTTTGGCGGTGAGACGCCATTCGCCCTGGCCATCTTCGGGAAACAGGGTGTAAACAGGCTGAGTAAACAGAGTTTGCGCATCACCATCGAAGTGTTCCATGTAGGAGGCACTGACGCGGCTTTCCAACTTGCCCTCGGCGTTGTAACTGATACTGCGAAGGTCGGTTGCCACGTAATCAGGCTTTTGCACACTGTCTGTGAGCTGAGGTTGACTGGCCTTTTTGCTTTGCACCTGCCAGTAGAGCGTCAGCGCGGTGCCGAACAGCAAAATGATGGCGAGTGTGACCCGATTCATACGCTCATCCCGTGGGCCGAATCGAACTTATCCTGGCTCATTAGCAAGAGATCGGCGAGTTCTCTGAGGGCTCCATGCCCACCGGGTAGCGTTGTGACCATGTCGGCGTGTTGGCGAACAAAGGGATGACCATCGGCGACACAAACCCCGAGTCCCACTGCTTTCATCACAGATAAATCCACCATGTCATCACCAATGTATGCCACTTCGGCCCCATTGACGCCATAGAGGCCAAGTAACTCTTCATAAGGCACGAACTTGTTATCAACGCCCTGATAGATATGGGCGACTCCGAGGGCCGTCATGCGGTGTTCCACAATCTGGGATTTGCGCCCGGTGATCACCGCCACCGCGATACCCGCACCCTGCAGGGCTTTGACGCCATAGCCGTCACGGGTATGAAATGCCTTCAGCTCTTCCCCCTGATTGCCAAGGTAGATGCGGCCATCGGAGAAGACCCCGTCTACGTCGCAAATGAGCAGCTTGATACCTTTGGCCTTGTTCCAGATGGCATCATCAATGGGGCCGTAGAGTCCTTGGTGCATCAGATAACCCCTGCTTTAACCATGTCCAGCATGTTGAGCGCGCCGATTGGGCGTCGCTGGGCGTCAATCACAATCAGGCCGTTGATATTTTTTTCATCCATGAGTTTAAGCGCTTCGGCAGCCAGCATGTGCTCACCAATGGTGATGCAATTGCGGGTCATCACATCGGCAATACTGGTTTGACGCAGGTTAATTTGCGCATCAATCACCCGGCGCAGGTCACCGTCGGTAAAGATGCCTTCCAGGGCACCTGAAGCATTCACAATCGCCGTCATCCCCAGGCCTTTCTTGGAGATTTCATACAGGGCATCGGTAATACAAATATCGTCATGCACCAGTGGCAGCTCGTCCCCTTTATGCATGACATCACTGACATGCAGCAGCAACTTGCGGCCCAGGGCGCCACCGGGATGTGACATGGCAAAATCGTCTTTGGTGAAACCTTTGGCCTGCAGCAGTGCAACCGCCAGGGCATCCCCCATCACCAGGGTCGCCGTGGTGGATGATGTCGGTGCCAGCCCCAGGGGGCAGGCTTCTTCCGGCACCTTGATACACAGGTGCAAAAGCGAATGCTTGGCCATGGTGGACTCAGGCTTGCCTGTCATGGAGATGATAGGAATACCACGGCGTTTAATCACGGGCATCAGGGTAAGAATTTCACTGGACTCACCGGAGTTGGAGATGGCCAGCACTATGTCGTTGTCGCTGAGCACGCCCAAATCGCCGTGGCTCGCTTCCCCCGGATGCACAAAAAACGCCGGGGTGCCGGTACTGGCCAGGGTGGCGGAAATCTTGTTGCCAATGTGGCCGGACTTGCCCATGCCCATCACGATAACCTTGCCGGTGCAGCGCAGGATAAGCTCGCAGGCGTCGGCAAAGGCATCACTGTCGACAAACTGGTACAGGTTGTCCAGTGCTGCTTTTTCGATGTCGATAACCTTGCTGCCCCATTGGCGCAGTTGCTTTCTGTCTACCATATCTGTCTCTCTGTCTGTGCCGGTTTAAACCGACAGATCAGGGTCAGTGTGCCTGGAACAGCACGTACTGATAACCGATAAATATCACCAGGAATAAACCGCCGTGCCAGCGTTTGAGTTCGCGGTCTTTGCCGCTTAAAAGCACAAAGAGCGCCAACGCTATGCTTGTGGCTATTACCATGTAAAGGTCGCGGCTGACGGCCTGGGCATCGACTACGCCTGGGGCGATGATGCCGGGCAGCGCGAGAACAGCCAGGATGTTGAACATGTTTGAACCAACAATGTTGCCTATTGCCAGGTCATCTTCTTTTTTCAGTGCACTGGCCACACAGGCAGCAAGCTCAGGCAGACTGGTACCCACGGCGATAATCGTCAGGCCGATAATCAGGTCCGACAGGCCGTAGTATTTTGCGATGCCTACGGCGCCATCCACCATCCAATCTGCAGACAGCGGCAAAAGTATTATGCCCACAACCAGCCAAATCAGTGCCTTGGAAGTGGGGACATCTTTTGGGATCTCTTCATCGGCTTCAGCCGCCAGGGGGTCGGGGTCCTTGTTGGTCAGGGCGTGCCAGATGAGATACAGCATCAGCAGTAAAAAAGCGCCAATGAGTACCCAACCCTCGGTGCGGGTGAGCATACCATCATGGAGGAAATAACCTGCCAGCGCCGTGGCAGCCAGCATCATGGGAATTTCCCGCTTGAGGGTTTGTGAGCTGACGGCAATGGCGCCAATCATGGCAGTTAAGCCCAAAATCAGGGTGATGTTGGCGACGTTGGAGCCCAAAACGTTGCCCACCGCGGTATCGCGCATGCCATCCATAGAGGCGGTGGCGGCCACAAACATTTCAGGGGCGGAACTGCCCATGGCAACAATCGTCAGACCAATGAGCATAGGGGGCAGGCCCAGATTTCGGGCGAAGGCCGCGGCGCCGTAAACAAATTTGTCGGCGCTCCATACCAAAACCGCCAGACCCGCAACAAGCATTAAGATGTTGAGTAACATTTATTGACAAAATCCATGAATACCAAGGCGCATTTTCGCTGGAAATCGGGCAAATTAAAAGTATCAGGGGCGGGAAGTGTGTAAGCGGTTGTCCCAATCCCGGCAATTCCGTACAATTTGCCCTCTTCAAACTGGTGCCAGGATGGCCGAATGTCACTTCATCTCAAGCGCAGGGATCCACAATGAATCATGAGTCCGACGTATTGGTCGAAATCCGCAATTTGGGTTTCAGCCGCGGCGAACGTGTCATCTATGAAGATATCAGCCTGTCTATTCCCAAGGGTAAGGTGACTGCCATCATGGGCCCCAGCGGCATTGGCAAAACTACCCTGTTGAAGCTGATGGCCGGGCAATTGGTGCCGGATCACGGTGAGGTCTTGTTTGACGGCGTGAATATTCACGATATCAGCCGAAGTGAACTCTTTGAGCTGCGTAAACGTATGAGCATGTTGTTCCAAAGTGGCGCCCTCTTTACCGACATGAATGTGTTCGACAACATCGCCTTCGCCCTGCGGGAACACTCAGGGCTGGATGAAGCCATTATTCGCCGTATCGTGCTGATGAAACTCGAAGCCGTGGGCCTCAGGGGCGCGGCCATGTTAATGCCAAGCGAACTCTCGGGCGGTATGCAGCGCAGGGTTGCCTTGGCAAGGGCCATTGCCCTCGAGCCGGAAATGGTGATGTACGATGAACCCTTTGCCGGCCAGGATCCCATTTCCATGGGGGTGCTGGTTAAGCTTATCCGTGAGCTGTCCGATGCCCTGAATCTGACCTCTGTAGTGGTGTCCCACGACGTAGGGGAGGTGCTGGGCATTGCTGACTATGTCTATGTGATTGCCGAAAAGCGCATTATCGCCCAGGGCACTCCGGCAGAGCTCAAGGCATCCCATGACCCCAGATTGCGGCAGTTTATCGGTGGCGAGCCCGATGGCCCTGTGCCTTTTCATTATCCTGCCAACGATTATATGAAGGAGTTAGCCGGTGGCGTTAATTGACGCAGTTGCACGCCTGGGGCGTGGCGCCATAAATCAGGTGGCCGGCATGGGCCGGGCGGGCGTGATGTTGTGGGGCGCCATCTTTTCCGTCCCCAAACCCCGAAAAGGTTTTCCGCTGTTGATTAAGCAGCTTTATGTGGTTGGTGTGCAGTCGCTGATCATTATTCTGGTATCAGGCCTCTTTATTGGCATGGTGCTGGCGCTGCAGGGGTACACCATTCTGGTGGATTTTGGCACCGAAGAAAGTCTGGGCCCCATGGTCGCGCTCAGTTTGCTGCGGGAGCTGGGGCCTGTGGTCACAGCACTGCTGTTTGCCGGACGGGCGGGGTCGGCGCTGACCGCTGAGATTGGCCTGATGAAAAGCACTGAGCAGCTCTCAAGCCTCGAAATGATGGCTGTTGACCCACTGCGGCAAATTATCGCGCCCCGATTCTGGGCCGGTGTGATCAGCATGCCGCTTTTGGCGCTGATGTTTACCGCTGTGGGTATTTGGGGCGGTCATATCGTGGGTGTGGAGTGGAAAGGCATCGACAATGGTGCCTTCTGGTCGATTTTGCAGGCATCGGTTGAGTGGCGTCAGGACATAGTAAACTGTTTGATTAAAAGCCTGGTGTTTGCCGTGGTGGTGACCTGGATTGCCCTTTACCGCGGTTATGAAGTGGTGCCGAACCCGGAAGGGATCAGTAAGGCCACTACGTCTACTGTGGTGCAATCGAGTCTTGCCGTATTGGCATTGGATTTTTTGCTGACCGCCCTCATGTTTGGCTAATGCCAGGCGTTCAGCTTGCTGCAAGGAGTGAAACTTTAGCATGTTGTCACGGAAAGTTGAGATTTGGGTTGGTCTGTTCCTGCTTGCGGGCATCGCCGCCTTTTTGGTGTTGGTCTTTAAGGTGGCCAATGTTGAGGTGCAGGCGGGGAATAGCAGCTACACCCTCTATGCCAGATTTGCCAATGTGGGCGGTCTGAAGGTGCGCTCACCGGTGAAAGTTGGTGGTGTGGTAGTGGGACGGGTCAGTAAGATTGAACTCGACCCCGAGCGGCTGGTTGCCGTGGTCAGCCTGTCAATGGACGGCCGCTATCGCAATTTTCCGGAAACCAGCAGCTTATCTATCCTCACCTCCGGCTTGCTGGGTGAACAATTCCTGGGATTAACCCCCGGGTTTGTGGATGACGATATTGCCATGTTGAAAGACGGTGACCGTATTGCCGACACCAAATCGGCACTGGTTCTGGAAGATCTGATAGGCCAGTTCCTTTACAGCATGGGTTCCAAGGATTAATCGGGAGAATCACGATGTTTAGAGCAGTACTCACGTTAATTGTCAGCCTCTTCTGTATTCAGGTGCAGGCAGAAGTCGTGGACAACAAAAACCCCTACGACATGATCCAGGTGGTGGCTGACAAAACCTTCAAACGTTTCCATGCCGACAAGGCCAAAATCGATGCCGATGCCAATCATCTCAAGGTGATAGTGCGAGAAGAACTGATGCCTTATGTGGATACCAAATATGCATCTTACAAGGTACTGGGGCAGTATATTAAAGAGACCACCGAAGATGAGCGCAGCCGCTTTGTTGAGGCCTTCGAAGGTTATCTGGTGACGACTTACGCCCAGGCGTTTACCGAATACACCAATCAAACGGTGGAATATGCTCCGGCAGTGGACTTCAAAGACGAGAAGATTGTGGACGTGAATGTGCGCATCATTGAGTCGGGCCGTCCGCCCATCAAGCTGCTGTTCAAGGCCCGTCGCCTCAAAGACGACAGCTGGAAAGCCTTCGACCTGGTGGCCGAAGGGGTGAGCCTGTTGCAGTCCAAACAGTCAGAAATCACCGGGCTTATTCGCCAAAAAGGCATAGAGCAGGTGATAGTGATGCTTAACGAAAAGGCAGCCACATCTGTGTCCAAGGGCACCAAGGCGGCAGCCAATTGATTACCCTGACCCAGCAAGGGAACATGCTGGCGGTGGCCGGTCGTTTGGATGCGGCCGTCGTCAAACAGCTGTGGCCGGAGGTCGCCACTTTAGTGCCAGCGGACACATCCTGTTTGGATTTGCGGCAATTGTCCTACAGTGACAGTGCCGGTGTCGCATTTTTGCTGGAATTATGGCAACGTGCCCATAGCCGTGGCCAGAGTATTACCCTGATGTCTCCATCGTCTCAGCTTGGTAAACTCATCGCCCTTTATGATTTAGAAGCCTTCTTCGTGGAAGAAGCCTAGCGCAACTAAGGTTCAGTTCATTCATGGATTGCAAACAGATTGAAGAGATTTTGACCCAGGCTTTGGGTCTTGAGGAAGTGCATGTGACTTCCGATGGCAGCCACTATCAGGTCGTGGCGGTAGGTGAGTGTTTTGACGGCATGAGCCGAATCAAACAGCAGCAGGCTATTTACGCTCCCCTGATGGATCAAATCACCAGCGGTGCCCTGCATGCACTCAGCATCAAAACCTTCACGCCAACCCAATGGAAGCGTGAAAAAATCTTCAACATGCCGCTCTAAGCAAGAGAGATATCGTGGATAAGCTTTCTATTCAGTCTGGCGGTCCTCTTGCCGGAACTGTGGTTATTTCCGGTGCCAAAAATGCCGCGCTGCCCATTTTGATGGCAGGGGTACTGGCCGAGTCCGCATTTGTTTTGACCAATGTGCCAAGCCTGCGCGACGTGGATACCAGCTGTAAGCTGCTGCGTTGCCTGGGGGCTGAAGTCACTCAGGATGGCGATCGCATTACCATTGACTCGTCGCGTATCGATCATTTCGTTGCGCCCTACGAGTTGGTGAAAACCATGCGCGCTTCAATTTTGATTTTGGGCCCACTGCTTGCCCGCTTCGGTACTGCCGATGTGTCTCTACCAGGTGGCTGCGCCATTGGTGCCCGTCCGGTGAACTTGCATCTGCATGGTCTGGAACAGATGGGTGCCAAAATCGAGGTCAAAGAGGGTTATATCAAGGCACGGGTAGACGGTCGTCTCAAGGGCGCCCATATCTTTATGGATATGGTGAGCGTGGGCGCTACCGAAAACCTACTGATGGCTGCAGCCCTGGCTGATGGCGTGACCGTGATTGAAAACGCGGCTCGTGAGCCTGAGGTTATCGACCTTGCCAACTGTCTGGTGGCCATGGGCGCTCAAATCAGTGGTATCGGCACCGCCACGCTGAAAATCACCGGTGTTGAGCGTTTGAATGGATGTGATTACCGTGTGATGCCCGATCGTATCGAAACCGGTACCTTCCTGGTGGCCGCCGCAGTGACCCGTGGTCGCATCCGCTGCGAAAATGCTGACCCATCTTCTCTGGAGTCAGTGCTCGCCAAGCTCGAAGATGCCGGCGCCGACATCAACACCGGCGATGATTGGATTGAGCTGGACATGCATGGTAAACGCCCCAAAGCGGTCAACATTAAAACCGCACCTTATCCAGCGTTTCCTACCGACATGCAGGCGCAGTTTTGTGTACTCAACTGCCTGGCCGAAGGTACTGGCACTATCACAGAGACCATCTTCGAAAACCGCTTTATGCACGTGCCTGAGCTGATGCGTATGGGCGCCAACATGGACCTGGAAGGTCACACCTGCATAGTACACGGTGTTGAGCGCTTGAGTGGTGCCCAGGTCATGGCTACTGATTTGCGTGCCTCTGCAAGCTTGGTGATTGCAGGTTTAATGGCTGATGGTACTACACTGGTAGACCGTATCTATCACCTGGACCGTGGCTACGAGCACATTGAGACCAAGTTCGAAGGCTTGGGTGGCAAGGTCGTTCGGGTGAAGTAAGCTTCATCTTTAAGCAATGAAAACCGCCTTGACCGGCGGTTTTTTTGTTATAGGATGGTTGCATATTTGTTTTTTGTCGGAGTCAGGGAAATGATGAAAATCGCAAGGTGGGCGGTACCGGCACTCTTATTGGTTGCGGCGCTGCTGAGCTATCTCGCCGGTGCCACGCTGCCATCCATGGTATTGGTAGCACTGGGAGTGTGCCTGGAAATGGCTTTCTGGGTCAGGCTGGTGGATGTTGCCAGCCCGTCAAAGGAGCCTTGAGCTCCGGCAGAGCATCCAAGTTGGCGTGGTAATGTCCGTGTATTGTGCTCACGTATTGATAAGATAAAAAATCCCGGCCACTGGCCGGGATTTCTGTCTGAGGTCTACTATCCTGCGGTTAGTTATACTCGGTCGCCTTCTCGCCGATAATCACGGGTAAGGTGTAAGCCTTGCCCTGGCGAATGATGGTCATCTCCACCTCAGTGCCGGGTTTGGTTTCGGCAATGCGGTCCATCAGCATTTCAGCACTAACCACACTTTCACCACCATACTCGATAATCACATCCCTCGGTTGCATTTGGGCATTGGCTGCCGGGCCATTGCGATCGACACCCGTTACCAGTACGCCGCGCACTTCCTGCATTTTCAGCACCTGTGCCATAAAGGGCGTCAGCGCCTCACCGGAAATCCCCAGGGCGCCACGTATCACCCGGCCGTGTTCGATGAGTTTGCCCATGATGGAGTAGGCGAGGCGGATGGGAATTGCAAAGCTGATGCCGTGACCACCGCCTTCACCACCTATTTGGTAGGCGGCAGTATTGATACCTATCACATCGCCATTGGTATCAATCAGGGCACCACCCGAGTTGCCCGCGTTAATGGCCGCATCGGTCTGCAGAAAGTCCTGATAACCGGAACTCAAACCGTTACGGCCTGTGGCACTGATGATGCCCTGGGTAATGGTTTGACCCAGGTTATAGGGATTGCCGATGGCCAGCACCACGTCACCCACCTGGGGTGGGGTGGTGAGGTTAAGTGGCACCACAGGCAATTTGTCCCCTTCAATCTTGAGTACGCTCAAGTCGGTTTCCGGATCCGACCCAACCACTTCGGCGCTGAAACGACGACCATCCTGCAGGGCGATGACAATTTCATCTGCCTTCTTGATAACGTGGTAGTTGGTGAGGATGTAGCCTTCCTTGCTGATGATCACCCCTGAGCCCAGCCCCTGGAGTGCGCCACTGTTGAGCGGTTGGCGTTGATCTATGCTGATGTTGTATATGTTGGCGACCGCGGGTGCAGCACGTCTGACGGCCTTGGCAAAGGAAAGTTCGCTGCCACCGTTGCCACGATCCCGGAACAGGTTGCCATGATCGTTACCCAGGTAGTTTTGCGCGAGAAGAAACACGACGGCCATCACTAAGCCAAAGAGCACGGCTTTGCCTAAATAGAGTAAAGCGCTTTTCATTGGGGTGATTCGAATTGTAAAAAAGTTGAACTAGATTATCACGTTTCAAAACAATAAGCCCAGCGGGAGGCTGGGCTTATGACCGGGGACGTGGCTTATCTCAACACGAGGTAACGGATGCTCTTTCCGCGCAGCACTTTCAGGGCAGCAGCGCCATCCTGCTCTTTCAGCTGTTCTCTGAGCTCTTTTAAGTCTTTCACAGCGGTGCGATTGACGCCCACAATGATGTCACCCTTGCGAAGGCCGCTCAGGGCGGCGGGGGAGCCTTCCTGTACTTCCATGATTTCCACCCCTTTGGAGGTGCTTTCGAGATTCGCACCGGCCAGCTGAGGGTGCAACTCATCAGCAGACGCCGTTTGATTGGACGCTTCACCCAGAGTGACCTTCACTGCCTTGTTTTTGCCGTCGCGAATAATGCCGAGCTCTACCTTGGCACCGGCGCCCAGCGTGCCTATTTTGGCGCGCAGTTCCTGGAAGCTCTTAATCTTGCGACCATCCACGCTGATGATAATGTCACCGGCCTTGATGCCTGCATCGTCGGCGGCGCTGTCCGGCATGACTTCATTCACAAAGGCGCCGTGCTGGGAGTCCAGACCAAAGCCTTCGGCCAGTTTACTGTCGAGCTCACGGCCAGAGATGCCGAGCACACCGCGGCGCACTTCACCATGTTCGATAATCTGATCCACCAGTGAGTGCATCATGTTGGCGGGAATGGCAAAACCAATGCCCACGTTACCGCCGCCGGGTGCAACAATGGCGGTGTTGATACCAATCAATTCACCTCGCAGGTTCACTAGTGCGCCGCCTGAGTTACCGCTGTTGATGGCGGCGTCGGTTTGGATAAAGTTCTCCAGCATTTCGATACCCAGACCACTGCGGCCCAGGGCCGATACTATGCCGGAGGTCACGGTTTGGCCCAGACCAAAGGGGTTACCGATGGCCACGGCGAAGTCACCCACGTGGATGGCATCTGAGTCGGCCGACTTAATCTCCGTCAGTTTGTCGGCCTTGATTTGAAGCAACGCGATATCGGATTCACTGTCGCTGCCAATCAGCTTGGCTTCAAATTCGCGGCCATCGAGCAAACCAATCTGTATGGTGTCGGCGCCATCAATTACGTGGTTATTGGTGACGATATAACCCTTGTCTGCATCGATAATCACGCCCGAGCCCAGGCCACGAAACGGACGCTCACGTACCTGCTCCTGGGGGGCATTGGGACCGAAGAAATAGCGGAATACATCGGGGACGCGCTGCTTGGAGACATGGGTACCCGATACGGCAACCGACACCACGGCCGGCGTGGTTTTTTCCAACATGGGCGCAAGGCTTGGCAGCTGCTGCCCGTCAACGGCTACCGGCAAAGAAGCATAAGCGGGTAGGGTGCCGAGGGTCAGGGTCGCACCTAAAATAGCGGCGGATACGAGGGAGAGTTTTGCTTTCATCTTAGTCATTGCTCCAATTCGGGGATCGGTTTCAAAGTGACAGGCTTGGCACTTGTATAACCCTTCCGACCCGTGTGTAACAACAAAGTTCGTTACGATTAACAAAGGTTAATACGCCTTTCATCTGCTCTTTCGAAGGAGCATTCAGGCGACTTTTGTCGGGTGCTTCGGCTATTACCTTGGTCGCCCCGGCATGTTAACATTCACCCAATTTCATATATGTCCCCCAGAGAATAATTCAAGTGTCTCAACTGACCCCCTGGCAGCATTATCAACAGGACTTGTTAAAAGAAGGCTTTTCCCATGACCCCGCCCAGGAGCTGGCGGTAAAGGCGTTGCAAAAGGTGTACGAAGAGCTCATTGCCAGTGCGCCGGCAGCGGGACTCTTTGGCCGCCTTGGCAGTAAATTGGGATTCGGTAAAAAGCCCTATGTCAGAGGGCTCTATCTGTGGGGCGGTGTTGGCCGTGGTAAAACCTACCTGATGGACACCTTTTACGAAGCCTTGCCCTTTGATGCCAAGCTCAGGGCACACTTCCACCGTTTTATGCATCAGGTGCATCTGGATCTCGATCGCCTCAAGGGCACGCGCGATCCTTTAGTGGTGATTGCCAAAGAGATGGCTGCCAAGGTTCGGGTGATTTGTTTTGATGAGTTTTTCGTCTCGGATATTACCGACGCCATGTTGCTTGGCACCCTGTTTGAAGCCCTGTTTGATGAAGGCGTAGTACTGGTTGCCACCTCCAATATCATCCCCGATGACCTGTATCGCAACGGGCTGCAGCGTGCGCGCTTTTTGCCGGCGATAGCACTGATCAACCGCCACTGCGCCGTACTGAATGTGGACTCAGGCATCGACTATCGCCTGCGCACGCTGGAGCAGGCCGAGATTTACCACTTTCCCCTGGATGCCCAGGCTGAGACCAACCTGCTTAAGTATTTCGACCAACTGACGCCGGAGTCTGAAGTACAGACAGCTCCCATTGAAGTTGAAGGTCGCCAGCTGAGCATTCGCAAGCAAGCTCAGGGCGTGCTGCTGGCCGACTTCCGTGCCCTGTGTGATGGGCCACGCAGTCAGCGTGACTATATGGAACTGGCAAGGCTTTATCACACTGTCTTGCTGTCGGGCGTCGAGCAGATGGGTGCCCGGGAAACCGGAGATGATATTGCCCGCCGGTTCCTGGCGTTGGTGGATGAGTTTTACGAGCGCCACGTGAAGCTGATTATTTCTGCTGAGGTTGCCCTGGAAGATATTTACAGCGAAGGTCTTCTCAGTTTCGAATTCCGCCGCTGCCGTTCCCGCTTAATTGAAATGCAGTCACATGACTACCTGGCGCTGGAGCACCTGCCCTAGAAAAGAAAAGCGAGCGATGGGGGTGCAGACGACTTGCCCGATCCTACCTTCGTAAAGCGCCAAGCGCCGGATCCTCGCGATCTTTTTTGATTTTGATTTGAAAAAGCAGGTGATTTTTAACCCAGCCTTGGATATAATTCGCGACCTGCCCACGTTACCTCCGCCGAAGAGGCGGAAATCAAAGCCGATTTCCCTACTCGAAGGGGTACTGGAAAAGGCAAATGTGTTATCCGGGGTTCGGATAATATGTGTGACAGAATTTAACTTTGGGTTTTTGTAATAATGAAGACTTTTACTGCCAAGCCAGAAACTGTATCTCGTGACTGGTACGTTGTTGACGCCGAAGGTAAGACTCTGGGTCGCATCGCTACTGAAATTGCTAGCCGTCTGCGCGGTAAGCACAAGCCTGAGTACACTCCTCACGTTGACACCGGTGACTACATCATCGTTATCAATGCTGAGAAAGTGACCGTGACTGGCAACAAAGCTGCAGGCAAGATGTACTACTCTCACTCTGGTTTCCCAGGCGGCATCAAAGAAATCAACTTTGAAAAGCTGCAGGCTCACAAGCCAGAAATGATCATCGAGAAAGCAGTCAAGGGTATGTTGCCAAAAGGCCCGCTGGGTCGTGCTATGTTCCGCAAGCTGAAAGTATACGCTGGCGCCGAGCACAACCACGCTGCACAACAACCTCAAGTTCTTGATATCTAAACGGGATTAAGTAAATGGCTGCTACTCAGTACTACGGCACTGGCCGTCGCAAAACTTCTACCGCTCGCGTATTCGCTAAAGTAGGCAGCGGTAACATCATCGTTAACAAGCGTCCTCTGGATGTTTACTTCGGTCGTGAGACTGCTCGTATGGTTGTTCGTCAGCCACTCGAGCTGGTTGAAATGACTGAAAAGCTGGACATCTATGTGACTGTTAAGGGCGGTGGTATCACTGGCCAAGCCGGTGCCATCCGTCACGGTATCACCCGCGCTCTGATGGAGCTGGACGAGTCTCTGCGTCCTACTCTGCGTGCCGCTGGTTTCGTTACCCGTGATGCCCGTCAGGTTGAGCGTAAGAAAGTGGGTCTGCGCAAAGCACGTCGTAGACCACAGTTCTCCAAGCGTTAATTTTCGCTTCGAGTCTGCAAAAAACCCGGCTTTGGCCGGGTTTTTTATTATCTGTCGGTTATTTACGTCAGTTAAATCCAGTAGAAATGGCTGTTTTTGACCAAATTAAAGTAACGGGAATGTAAAAACGCGGTCGTGCCAGCCAGAATTTAGGAAGACTGTGATAACGCAGAATGTGAACGTGTCGAACAGAGAATAATTCTTGCTTATCAATGTGTTGAATGGCCAAGGTTGTTATCAAAACACCAAGGTCTCAAGGAACAATTGATTATTTTTTCATAAATCCCTTGCCCATCCCCCCCTGAAATCTGCTAAAATTCTGCTTTAACCGCAACCTTGCAGCAAACAATGGGCAAAAACGTAGTTGTTCTCGGCACCCAATGGGGTGACGAGGGAAAAGGTAAGATTGTCGACCTTCTCACTGAACAGGCAAAATACGTAGTTCGTTATCAGGGCGGCCACAACGCTGGTCACACTCTGGTAATCGATGGTGTTAAAACCGTTCTCCATCTGATCCCCTCAGGCATCCTGCGCGATAATGTGAAGTGCATTATCGGTAACGGTGTTGTGCTGGCTCCAGACGCGCTGATGAAAGAAATCAGCATGCTCAAAGAGCGTGGCGTACCCGTTGAAGATCGCCTGCTGATCTCCGAAGCTTGTCCGCTTATCCTGCCGTTCCACTGTGCAGTGGATATCGCCCGTGAAAAGGCGCGTGGCAATAAGGCTATCGGTACCACTGGTCGTGGTATTGGCCCCGCCTATGAGGACAAGGTTTCACGTCGCGGTCTGCGCGTGGGTGATCTGTTCAATGCTGAGCTCTTCGCTGAGAAACTCAAAGAAGTGATGAAGTATCACAACTTCATGCTGACTGAGTACTATGGCGCCGAAGCCGTTGACTACCAGACAACCCTCGACGATGCACTGGCACTGGCTGATTACCTCAAGTCCATGTGTGTTGACGTGACCGAATTGCTGGATCAGGCCCGCAAAGCCGGTGAAAACATTCTGTTCGAAGGCGCTCAGGGTACACTGCTGGACATCGACCACGGTACTTATCCGTTTGTGACTTCGTCAAACACCACTGCCGGCGGCGTTGCAACCGGAAGCGGTTTTGGTCCATGTCATCTGGACTATGTGCTGGGTATCATGAAGGCCTACACCACTCGCGTGGGTGCCGGTCCTTTCCCAACTGAACTCGAGTGTGAAATTGGTGACCATCTGGGTACCAAGGGCCACGAGTTTGGTGCCACCACTGGCCGTAAGCGTCGTCCAGGTTGGCTCGATGCCGTTGCCATGAAGCGTGCTATCCAGATCAACAGTCTGACCGGTATCTGTCTGACCAAGTTGGACGTACTGGACGGCCTGAAAGAAGTGAAGATCTGTGTGGGTTATCAGCAGCCAGATGGCACTGTAACCACGGTGACTCCTCTTGCAGCTGAAGGTTATGAGCTGGTGACCCCAGTTTATGAAACCCTGCCAGGTTGGAGCGAGAACACCTTCGGTGTGACTTCCATGGATCAGCTGCCACAGGCGGCCGTTAATTACATCAAACGTATCGAAGAGATTTTAGAGACACCAATCGACATCATCTCTACCGGTCCGGACAGAAACGAGACCTTTATCCGGGTCAGTCCGTTTAACTGATGTAGTAAGAGGCCGCGATTAGCGGCCTTTTTTATGTCTGTCTCTTAAGGGGACAGGCTCAAGATTTGAGTTATACTGCCGATAAATTGGTTATTCGCCAGTCCTCGGGATTTCCTTATGTTGCGCCTTTCCTCAGTCTTGTTAATGATAGTTTCACCGGCTCTGATGGCCACCGAGGCCGTAGATGTCTACACTCAGGAGCAACTGTTGTCACTCATTCGCAGTGAACAGCATTTGGTACGGGTAAAACAGGACGACTGCCAACTGGTGCAGGACATCGAAGCCCATGCCGAGGTACTCAAGCAGCCCCTCTATCAATTTTTATGGGGCGAGATGTTTATCCATGGAGTATGCATCAAAAAGGATGTACCCCGTGGGCTGCAGCTGCTGAAAGACGCTGCCGGACAGGGCAGCACAGAGGCCATGTTGCAAGTGGCCCGCTATTATGAAGATGGCAAGTATGTGCTTAAAAACAAGCACAGATCGGTACAATATCTGTACCCCGCCGCCGCCAACGGCGACCAAAAGGCGCGCATGATGCTGGTGCGTCTTTACAACGAGGGTTTTGGCAGTCCCAGAGACTACGAGATGGCCTACCATTGGCTGTATAACGAGGCGTTTAATGATCAAAAAACCAAGGATCAAGCCTGGGGACTGCTGCAAAAACTCGAATCTATGATGCCCGCCAGCGCCGTGGCCAGAGCCCGGGGTGAGCATCTTTGGAATTACTGACACCCAGGCAGGGGCCTGGGTGAACTCAATGGAAACTGAATGATTAACGATCCGCATTTTGAGCGTGAACAGGAAAAATACGACAACCCCATCCCCAGCCGGGAATTTATCCTCGAATATTTGAGGTCTCAAACTTCTCCTCAGCCTCGCGACCGTATTGCCGAGGCCCTGAAAATCCATGATGAAGAGCGCCTGGAAGCCCTGCGCCGCCGACTGCGCGCCATGGAGCGTGATGGCGAGCTGGTGTTTACCCGTGGTCAATGTTACGGCCTGCCCGAACGCATGGACTTGATGAGTGGTACTGTCCTTGGCCACAAGGATGGATTTGGCTTCTTCCGCCCCGATAACGGCGGCGACGACCTCTTTATCAACGAGCGCGATATGCAGCTCTACTTCCATGGCGATAAGGTGCTGGCGCAAAAAGCCGGCGTCGACCGCCGTGGTCGCCGCGATGCCCGCATCGTCAGGCTCTTGTCAGAGCGCAGTGCTGCCCTGGTGGGTCGCTTCTATGTTGATGCCGGTATGGCCTTTGTGGTGGCCGATGATAAGCGTATCCCCCATGAGATCCTGATTGCCAACGAAGATAAAAATGGCGCCCGTCATGGCGATGTGGTGGTGATTGAACTCACCCGCCGTCCAGGGCGCTATGTGCGTGCCGGTGGCAAGGTGACCGAAGTTCTGGGTAAGCAGATGGCACCTGGGATGGAAATTGAAATTGCCCTTCGCAATTACGACCTGCCACACCAATGGTCAGCGGTGATTGACAAGAAACTGCGCCGCATTCCGGACTATGTGACCGATGAAGACAAGGAAGGCAGGGTCGATCTGCGTCAACTGCCGCTGGTAACCATCGACGGTGAAGATGCCCGCGATTTTGACGATGCCGTGTATGCCGAGCGTAAGCGTGGTGGCGGCTGGCGCCTGTGGGTTGCCATCGCCGATGTGAGCCATTATGTGCGCACCGATTCGGCACTGGATAAAGAAGCACGCGCCCGGGGTAACTCGGTGTACTTCCCGTCTCAGGTGATCCCCATGCTGCCGGAGAAGCTCTCCAACGGCTTGTGCTCATTGAATCCGGGTGTTGATCGCCTCTGTATGGTGGCTGAGATGACCATCTCCGCCAAGGGGGGGCTGTCGGGTTACAAGTTCTATCCGGCGGTGATGCACTCCCATGCCCGCTTCACCTATACCCAGGTGGCGGCCATGCTGGAAGGCGGCGAGGTGAAGGACGAGCACAAAGCCTTGTTTCCGCATCTTCAGGTGTTGCAGGAGCTGTATCTGTGTCTGGATGAGCAGCGAGCAAGCCGCGGCGCTATTGCCTTTGAGACTCTGGAAACCCAGTTTATTTTCAATGAGCAGCGCAAGATTGACCGCATAGTGCCCCGCGCCCGCAATCAGGCCCACAAGATCATTGAAGAGTGTATGATTTTGGCCAACGTGGCGGCCGCCAAGTTTGTGATTAAACACAAAGGACATGTGCTTTACCGGGTGCACGAGAAGCCGTCTGAGCAAAAACTGACGCAATTTAAAGACTTCCTCGCCGAGCGCGGTTTGTTCATGACCGGTGGCCTCGAGCCCGAGCCAGCCGATTATCAGGCGCTGATGGCACAGGTCGAAGGCAGGCCTGACGCCGAACTGATCCAGGTGATGCTGCTGCGCTCCATGCGTCAGGCCGTTTACACCCCGGATAACGAAGGTCACTTTGGTCTGGCGCTGGAAGCCTACAGCCACTTTACCTCGCCCATCCGCCGCTATCCCGACTTGGTGCTGCACAGGGTTATCCGTTATCTGCTCGCCAAAGAGCAGGGTGAAGCCAGTGAGAAGTGGACCGCCGACGGTGGCTATCACTATCAGATTGAGGAGCTGGATCTCCTCGGTGAAGAGTGCTCCAATACCGAGCGCCGCGCCGATGAAGCGACCCGGGATGTATCCGACTGGCTTAAGTGCGAGTTTATGCAGGACCACGTGGGTGACAGCTTCAGTGGCGTGATTGCCTCTGTGACCAGTTTCGGTCTGTTTGTGCGTCTGGATGAGCTCTTTATCGATGGTCTGGTGCACATCTCCAGTCTGGGCAGCGATTACTTCCAGTACGATCCACAGCGTCAGCGTCTGATTGGTGAAAACTCCGGTCAGATATATCAGATAGGCGATCCTGTTGCGGTGAAAGTTGCCTCGGTCAATCTGGACGATAGACAGATTGATTTGCAGATGGAAGGTGAGCGACCAGGCCGCAAAAAGGCCGGCAAGAAGCCGATGACCGCCCGGGACAGAGCCAATCTTGAAGGTGCCCGTACAGGTAACGGCAAGGCGGGTAAAGGCGGCAGCGTGCGTAGCCAGTTGGCCGGTGGCAAATTGGGTGGCTCAGAGACCAAAAAAAGAGATGCCAAGGCCAAAGACGGTAAGAAATCCAAAAAGGCGGCAGAAGCCCAGCCCAAGGCCGCCAAACGAGTTAAGAGAAAGAAATAAATGAAAAAACAGGAATTGGTGTTTGGCATTCATGCGGTCGAGTCTGTGCTGAAGCACGCCCCCGAGCGTGTGCTGGAGCTGTGGTTGATGACAGGTCGCCAGGACGAACGGGTGCTGCCACTCTTGGAAATCGCCCAAAACTGGGGCATTAAAGCTCAGCAGGCAGCACGTAAAACCCTGGATGAAAAAGCCGAAAGCACACAGCATCAAGGGATTATCATTCGGGTGCGTCCGGCCAAGGTGTTGACCGAAAACGATCTTGAAGCCTTGCTCGATGCCACCGAAACCCCGTTTTTGTTGATCCTTGATGGGGTGACAGACCCTCACAACCTGGGCGCTTGTCTGCGTAACGCCGATGCCGCTGGTGTGCACGGGGTGATAGTGCCCAAGGATAACTCCGCCGGGCTGACACCGACTGTGAGCAAAGTGGCCTGCGGCGCGGCGGAAACCGTCCCCCTGTTTCAGGTGACTAACCTTGCGCGCACCATGAAGCGAATTCAGGAGCGCGGCGTGTGGATTGCCGGTACTGCCGGTGAAGCAGACTCGACCCTGTATGAAGCTAATCTCAAGGGGCCGCTGGCCATTGCCATGGGCGCCGAAGGCAAGGGGCTGAGACGCCTCAGTCGTGAAGGCTGCGATACCCTGATTTCCATCCCGATGGCGGGCAGCGTGTCGAGCCTGAACGTCTCGGTGGCGACCGGCATTTGCTTGTTTGAAGTCGTGCGTCAGCGGCTCGGATAACCTTCACGCCGCAAGGTGCTTATCAAATAAAAAAGGATTGCCCAGGCAATCCTTTTTTATTGGTGAAAACGTGCGGTGATTTGTACCTACTGGAAGGTATAGAGCAGATTAAAGGTGGTGACCGTATCAACCTGCTCTGTGCCATCGGGCACTACTTCGGTGTATTTCACGTTCATGCCCACTTTAAAGGCCAAGTCCTGAAACAGGATATTCTTGTAACCCATATCGAGTGTCACTGCGCTATTGTTTTGCCCTGTCTCGGCGGTGAGGTCGGCAGTAAAGCTGCTGTACTCATGAATTCGCTGCTCAAACTTGGCGGCGGCCCGTACAATCACATCTGTATTGGCATCGGGGTCTGGTTCAGTGGTGGTGGCTTTCGCCAGGCTGTATTGATAACCGGGGCCGATTTCGAGTTTGAGTTTGGTGGCATAGCTGCTGATGGCATCAAAACCGTAACCCACGGAACCCGTGTACAGGCGGGTGTATGAGCCAAACTCATCCCAGGTACCCTCACCGCGGCCAAAGAAGTAACCGGAATCGACCTTGTAGTTGGACTGCAACTGGACGTCGTACTTCTCTGCGGTAGTTTTTTCTGAATCGGACGCAAAATAGGCCTTCAACAAGGCTTCCTGCTTGGCTTTTTTGGTGTCGTAAATCAGCCGGGTGCGACCGTTAAAACTGGTGGACTGGGTGTTACCCGTATTGAGCTGGAGACCGGCTTCCACTTCTGCGGTCAGCCCTGTGGCGGGTTCCTGATACTGGGGCGGTACAAGTGCCTGTGCCTTTAGGCTTAACAGCAGGCAGCCGATGGAGAGGATACGTTTGTTTATCATTATTCAGCCTGTATTCCCGGTTTGACTACAGGCCCGGACTCCCGGGCGAAGATGCGACGGGCAATCATACCTTTGATGGTGGCCAGAACAAAGTTATTGCTTGAGTTTTCGGCCGTCATTATGTAGTATTTCGCGCCTTATCAGCCCGATTGAATTCGTTCCTTGCCTCTAACTTGGTCCGGCTGAGCCAATAACGAGGCTACAAACCCGTAAGGAGCAATAAATGCGTCATTACGAAATCGTATTTATGGTTCACCCTGATCAGAGTGAACAAGTAGCTGGTATGATCGAGCGTTACACCGGTGTTATCACCGACGCTAACGGCAAGATCCACCGCTTGGAAGACTGGGGTCGTCGTCAACTGGCTTACCCAATCCAGGATCTGCACAAGGCTCACTACGTTCTGATGAACGTTGAAGCCACTGCTGAGTCTGTTGAAGAGCTGGAGACAGCTTTCCGTTTCAACGACGCTGTTCTGCGTAGCATGGTTATGCGCACCAAGGGTGCCATCACCGAAGCCTCTCCAATGGCTAAAGCTAAAGATGAGCGTGATGCTCGTCGTGCTGCCATCAGTGAGCGCTCTTCTGACGCTGATGAAGCCGAAGAAAACGCTGAAGAATCTGCCGAGTAATTTCTGTTTGTGACCGCAAACTCTTTGGTGCTGACTGGCTCTGTATTAAGGGTCAGACGCTTTAAAAGCCCGGCCGGGATCCCACACTGTGTGGTTCAGCTTGAGCACCGAAGTCAACGTTTCGAAGCCGATTTGCCCAGAAACGTATATTGCCAAATACAGGCAATCATGAGCGGTCAGCACTTTGAGTGCATCACAGATAAATTGCAGGCAGGCATGGAGATCCAGGTAACAGGTTTTCTATCGACTCAACAGAGTCGGAGTGGACAAAGTCGCTTGGTACTGCATGCCGAAAATGTCGAATTGAAATCTTAGGAGACTGTCACATGGCACGTTATTTCCGTCGTCGCAAGTTCTGCCGTTTCACCGCTGAAGGTGTTGCAGAGATCGATTACAAAGATATTGCTACTCTGAAGAACTACATCACTGAGAGCGGCAAAATCGTTCCTAGCCGTATCACCGGTACCAGCGCCAAGTACCAGCGCCAACTGGCTCGCGCCATCAAGCGCGCTCGTTATCTTTCTCTGCTGCCATACACTGATCTGCATCAGTAATTCCAGCATTGAAGCCTAATCGAATAGAGAGGATTTGATAATGAACGTTATTCTGCTTGATAAAATCGCAAACCTGGGCAACCTGGGTGACCAAGTGTCTGTAAAGGCTGGTTACGCTCGTAACTTCCTGCTGCCTCAGGGCAAGGCCGTTGTTGCCAACGCTGAAAACGTAAAAGTTTTCGAAGCCCGCCGCGCTGAGCTGGAAGCCAAACTGGCTGCCGACCTGGCTGCTGCTGCTGACCGCGCCGAGAAGATCGCTGCTCTGGAAGCTGTTGTTATCGCTTCTAAAGCCGGTGACGAAGGCAAGCTGTTCGGTTCAGTTGGTACTCGCGACATCGCCGATGCCGTGACTGCTGCTGGCGTTGAACTGTCTAAAGCCGAAGTTCGTCTGCCACTGGGCGCTCTGCGCACCACTGGTGACTTCGAAGTTGAAGTACAGCTGCACACTGAAGTTAAGTCTGTTGTTAAAGTAACTGTTGTTGCTGAATAATCAGATTTGATTTTAAAGAAAACACCGCCTCCGGGCGGTGTTTTTTTATGCCTGCATAAATGGCATCAGGGGCATAAAAAAGAGCCCCATTGGGGCTCTTGTCTTCTCAACTCAAACGATTAGAAGCTGTAGCGAGCAGTAAACTGCACACTGCGGCCGGTTTGATAACCACTCGGCATCAGGAAGTTCTCACTGATTTCTGTGGTGCCGCGCTGGAAGTCCTTCTGCTGGTCAATGGTATCAGCTTCCTGGAAGTTGAATACATTGAAGATGGTAGCTTGCAGGATTAAGCCTTCTACAGCGGCAGGACGATAGGTAAAGCTTAAATCGGCCTGGTACAGCCAGTCGGTACGACCATAGTCACCACGGTTAGTCAGTTCCTGTTCTCCGTTTTCATTGAGGCAATAGAAACTGGAGGCTGAATAACGTTTGAAGTTGTTGGCGTCATAAGCGGTGCTGCTGCCACCACCATCCAACATATTATCGGTTCTGACATAACCCTGGCAGCTAAGTGGCGTGCCAGAAGTCGCCGACAGATAAACGCCAATATTGAACTCATCCGTCACTTCATACAAGCCATAGGCCTTGAACTGATGAGTGTGATCGGTAGGTAAGTCGCCGTCAGCACCATCCATAAAGTTGGCATGGTCGAAGTCCTGGGTTGCGCCTGGATCTTCCTGAGCCAATGAGGAGTTCACATAGCCTTCTGCGTTTCCACTGGCGTTTGAAAGCACATAGGAGAAGTTAGCTTTCCAGCCATCCGCCAACGCGCGCTCAGCTGTCAGCTCCAAACCTAAATACTTACGCTCATACTCTGGTAAGCCATGGTATGAGTTAGGTGTGGTTACCACAGTCAGATTACCGTCATCTTCCAGATCCATGGCAATTGTGATGTCATTGCCTGGGTTGACTATGATACAACCCTGCATGCTGCGTGGGTCGAAGTTGTCATAGCCGTTGTCGGCGGCCCACTTGGTAAAACCATCATGGCCACAGAAGTCGTCCATGCCATCACCGATCTTCCTGCCCATGAATTTGGCACCGAGGGTCCAGTTGTCGCTGACCTGCTGCTGGTAGCCCACAATCAGTTCGTCCTGATACATGGGGTTCAGATTACGGTCGGCTATTACTTCAGGATTTGGAACCTGGATGTCTACGACACCGCTGCCGATTTCAGCGCCCGTCGCCACAGGGCGACCGGTTGCCTCATCAAATCCACCGGGGTTGTAGTACCAGTGCTCCGCGAAATACTCATTGCGGGTTGCACGGATGTTGGTATTGGCAGGGACCGGAATATAGTAACGACCCAGGGTGGCATATAGCTTTTTGGTTGAGTCGCCATCAATATCCCATGACGCGCCGAAACGAGGTGCAATCAGGTTATCGGACTCAAGGAACACATCACCATTGGCGTCATAGTTGGTGAAGGTTTCGTTGCGGATACCGGCATAGAGCAGGATATTATCGGTTACCTGCCAGTTGTCTTCGATGTACCAGGCCGTGTTTTCCACGCCGAAGGTTGCAGTCAGAGTATCTGATTCCCAAGTACGGACTACTTCTGTACCGCAAGGCAGATTCACACCATTCAGGCGGCAGCCGTTGACATCATTGGCGGTAAAATAGCGGTAGTAAATGCCACCAGTATAACTTTCGCCTGGTGACGTAGCTTCGTACTCTTCTTTGTTGTAACCAAATCTCAGAGTATGGTCACCAAGTGCCCACTCAAAATCGGCCTTCCAACTGGTACGCTCATCCTCGTCAATAGCATCATCACTGATAAATACCTGGTCCAGATCCCAGCAGCCCACAGGGTACAGGTGAACGCTGTCGGTGTTGTCATAGGCACGTGGACACTCACCACCTTCGAGGAATGGTGTTTGCTCGTAACGATTGGTCAGGGTGCCGTATTGCAGGTTGGCAGTCAGACTTTCAGTGAGGTAGCCGGTGTAACCGAGTACCATCATTTCGCCACCCGACTTCAGGGTGTAGTTATTGCGAAGATCGCCATGCTGACCAACAAATTCAACATCTTCTGGATTGTCATAACTCCAATACTCGCGATCCTGTTTGTTGTTCAGATAGGTAAAGCGAAGGCTGTGATCTTCAGTGATAAACCAGTTGAGTTTAGCGAAGTAGTTAGGGGTATCGTTTTTGTCCCGATAACTGGTGATCCAGCCATAGTTATCGTTTTCTTTGTTTTGCCCCTGAAGCATGGCAAAGAAGAACAACTTATCTTCGATAATTGCCCCTGAACCAAAAACGTTGTACTCCAGCTTGTCATAGCTGTCTTCAGAATTAAATGTACCGATGTCGTCAGCATTGTAGTCGTAGACGTCTTTATTGGATGAGCGCAGAGCATCAGGCGTGTAATAAGCTGAGCCGCCAAACTCCCACTCATTTGAACCAGACCGGGTCACAATATTGACGATACCACCGAGCGAGCGACCGTATTCAACACCATAACCACCGGATTTCACCTGAGTCTGAGACACTGCGTCTTGAGGCAGGTTTGCGAAGCTAAGCAGGGTTCTGAGGTTGGTTACGTCCATACCATCGATGTAGTAACCGTTCTCCGCGATGGATGAACCGCCGAATACAGGCAAATTACGGCCAAAGTTCTGTCCGCCCTGAACGGCACCCGGAGTCAGCAGAGCCACTGAGACTATGTCTCTTGCAACTGGCATCTGAGCAACCACTTCCATGTCATATACAGTGCTGGACTCGACAGATGAGGTATCAATGCGTTGGATGCGTGAACCCATCACCTGAATAACTTCGGTCGTGCCATCAAAGGCCACATTGGTGCCTGTACCGATAACCACTTGTACAGTTTGGGTTTCCCCTTTCGCATTCACTATTTCATAAGTGCCTGCCGGGACGCTGCCAACGTTGAAGCGCCCTTTGTCGTCGGCATAGATGGTTCGGGTAACACCAGTCTTGACGTTTTTATAGGTGATGGCGGTTCCAGCATCGGCTTTACCGTAAATGGAGCCATCGGTGTTACTGGCGGCGAAGCTGGTGCTGCTGAACGCAAAGAGCGCGCTAACAGACACTGCCACCAGGGTACGGCGGAAGTTGGTTCTAGACATGAGAAGCATTCCTTTGAACGTTTGTTATTTTAGATTCATGTGCTTACCTGCTTATGGATGCAGGTTGGCTGGAAAATCTTCTCACATTATGTGTATAAAGTGTATCCAAAAGTTATATCAATGTTAATTTGTGATTCAGATTGTGTCATTGGAAACAAAAAAGGCCGCTATCAGTAAGCGGCCTTTTTTAATTAATGATTATCAATTAGTTACCAGGGTTAGTTCCTGTAACAAATTCTGTGCGTTATCCACCTTATCCATCATCCACAGGATATAGCGAATATCCACGTGGACTGCCCGGGTGATTTCCGGGTTGAAGAACCAGTCTTTGGTGATGGCTTCATAGGTGGAGTCAAAGTTGAGTCCCACCAATTCACCACGACCATTGAATACCGGAGAGCCAGAGTTACCACCGGTGGTATCTACGCTGGAGAGGAAGTTCACCGGCACCGAATTGAAGGCTTCGGGTTTGTCCTGACAGGAGAACAGTTTACACATAAAGCTGCGGGCGTCCGGGTAGAGGTCATCCACCTTGTGTGTGCCCATGTCACCACGCTTGATGGCATCCAGCACCTTTTGCGGCGCGTTGAATGGCTCTACGCCAGTGTGTTTGGCCACTATGCCTTCCAGACGGGTGAAAGGCTGCTTATAGAGAGCATCACGTGATTGATAGCCATCCACCATACCGTAGGTGATACGCAGGGTACCGTTGGCGTCGGGGTATACCGGCCAGCCTTTATCCTTGTTATAGGCAATCACGGCCTGCATCATCGCCGGGCGGGCAACGCTGAGCTTGCCGTCCAGGGTCTTTTCCGCTTTTTCCTGGGCCATGCGGGTGTCGTAGAGTGCCACTGCCAGTTTGATAAAGGGATCGTTACTTGCCTCAAAGTCAGCCGGGGTTTTGTCCATCCAACCAAGACGTGTGGCCTGATCGGTGAGGCCGGTGGTTGCAAAGAGTCCGTCCAGCATGGATGACAGGTCCTGGCCGTCTTTAACTGCCAGCATCTTGTCCAGCACATCCACGCGTTGGTCTTGACCGAGATACTCTTCAATATCCGCCTGCCACAGCACCTTGTCGACTTTCACATCAAAACTGGAGTCGATACGCTTCAGGCGATCGGCGAACATCTTCATGTCCCGTTCCTGATAGCCCAGCTCCCTGTCGGCATCGGCTTTTTGTTTCTCTTTGGCCAGGCGATAAAGGCTGTTTGCTGCGGTGAGCAGGTCGCTCGATTGGGCATTGTTGAAGTAGTAGGTGGTCTGATACTGAGTTTGGCCCTCTTTAATCAGTGCCTTGAGTTCATCCATCTGTTTGGCATCGCCATGGCTGGCATACCAGGTCATAAAGGCATCTTCACGTTGCTGCTTGATGGCGGCAATGTCGGTAGCTTTAAAGCCGTCGAGCAGGCCGTTCAGCTTCTTCATGCGGTTGGCCATACCAGCCACGGTACCGGCGTACTTAATGGCCAGTTCAGCATCGGCAGCGCCCATGGCTTCGATGGTATCTATACGGGCCTGGAAGCGTTTGGCCTGGGTGGGGTAGAGCCAGTCACTGGCAAACTCAAGTTCGGTGGTCAAACGGTAGCGGCTGGTTGAGCCTGGATAGCCAGCGGCAAATACGCCATCACCGGCTTTCACGCCGCTGGCGTTGATCTTGAGGAAGCTTTTTGGCTGATATGGCACGTTGTCTTCTGCGTAAGGTGCCGGTTTGCCATCTTTACCCACATAGGCGCGCAGGAAGGTGAAATCGCCGCTGTGGCGTGGGTATTCGTAGTTGTCGATATCGCCGCCGTAGCCGCCAACACTTTCAGGCGGCGCGTAGACGAGGCGTACATCGCGGATCATCAGCTGCTTGATGAGGTAGTATTCCAGGCCGTTGTGGAAGCTTCTGACCGAGCAGCGGTAGTTATCGTCACTCTCACACTCTTTGATGAGTGCCTTTTGACGATTCTCAATCGTTTCAACACGGGCCAGTGGTTCTTCCGGCAGGGCGTCACGGATCTGCGCACTGACATCTGTCACGGCTTCGGTCACGTACAGGCGCTCGTTGGGGCCAGCAGAAGGCTCTTTGTCCATGCTGGTCGCCAGGAAGCCATCGGCAAGATAGTTTTTCTCTTTACTGCTGTTATATTGAATGGCTCGGAACGCGCAGTGATGATTTGTCACTGCCAGCCCTTGGGGGGATACAAAACTGGCGGTACAATAGCCCAGCCCCACCACGGCGTTCATGGGATAGCGGCTTAAGTCGGCCAACTGCTCAGCTGGTATGTCGATACCGCGGGCTTTGAGTTTGTCTGCGATGGAAGGCATTTGATAAGGTTGCCACTGGCCTTCGTCGGCGAGTGCCACTCCGGAAGAAAGCACCAGAGCCGCTGCCACTAGGTTGCGCATGTTGATTCCTTAATTATTGTTCGTGAGTCCATCGTGGATGGGATGCGTTTGGCTTTGGTGATGCCAAAGTCGGTGAGTTTTATACCATATTTTGCAAATCCGTTGGATATTGGGAGACTGAATGTCACAGGAAACCGCCTTTAAACCAAAGGGCAAGTTAAAAGATGCCCAGGTTGAAGCCATCAAAATGCCGCCGCATTCGATAGAGGCCGAGCAATCGGTGCTTGGCGGCCTGATGTTGGATGCTGAGGCTTGGGACAAAGTGGCTGAAGCCGTGGTTCGTGAAGACTTTTACTCCCGTTCCCACCGATTGATTTTCTCTGCCATGCAAAAGCTGGTGGAGCAGGGCCAGCCCCTGGATTTGATTACAGTGTCAGAGCAGCTCGAACTGAATAACGAGCTGGACGATGCCGGTGGTTTTGCCTATTTGGGTGAAATTGCCAAAAACACCCCCAGCGCCGGTAACATATTGTCTTACGCTGAAATTGTGCGTGAGCGTGCCGTGGTGCGGGAAATGATTCGGGTTGCCCACGAGATTGCCGATGCGGGATACAACCCTGAAGGCCGCGATTCCAGTGCCTTGCTGGACCTGGCGGAAACCAAGGTATTCAAGATTGCCGAACAGCGGGCCAATGCCAACGAAGGCCCCGAAGACATCAAGGCTATCCTGGAAAAAACCGTCGATAAAATCGAGCAGTTGTACAACAACCCCCACAACGGTGTGACCGGGGTATCCAGCGGCTTTTCGGATCTCGACCGGATGACTGCGGGTTTTCAAAGCGGTGACCTGGTGATTGTGGCCGCACGTCCGTCCATGGGGAAAACCACCTTCGCCATGAACCTCTGCGAATACGCCGCCATGAATGAGGATAAACCGGTACTGATTTTCAGTCTCGAGATGCCCTCGGAACAGATCATGATGCGTATGCTCGCGTCCCTTGGCCGTGTTGACCAAACCAAGGTGCGTACCGGCCAGCTGGATGACGAGGATTGGGCGCGGGTGTCTTCCACCATGGGGTTGATGCTCGAGCAGGGCAAGATGTACATCGACGACAGCTCTGGCCTGACCCCAACCGAAGTGCGCAGCCGTGCCCGCAGGGTTGCCCGTGAGTGGGGTGGCCTGTCGATGATCATGGTGGACTACCTGCAGTTGATGCAGGTTCCGGCGCTGGCGGATAACCGTACCCTGGAAATCGCCGAAATTTCCCGCTCGCTCAAGGCGCTCGCCAAGGAGCTGGAAATCCCGGTGATTGCCCTGTCACAGCTTAACCGCTCGCTGGAACAAAGGGCCGATAAACGCCCGGTAAACTCGGATCTTCGTGAATCCGGCTCTATCGAGCAGGATGCGGACCTTATCATGTTTATCTACAGGGACGAGGTATACAATAACGACTCCCAGGATAAAGGCACTGCCGAAATCATCATCGGTAAGCAGCGTAACGGCCCCATTGGCCGGGTGCGCCTGACCTTCCAGGGGCAATTCTCCCGCTTTGACAACTATGCCGGCCCTCAGTTTGAAGAAGACTGATCCTTGCTCGAATCTCACAAGGCAGATGTATTGAAACCTTTTCCCCGCGCAGAAATCAGCAGTCGCGCGCTGAAGGCCAACCTTAAACGGCTGCGTCAAATTGCCCCGGGCAGCAGGGTCATGGCCGTGGTGAAAGCCAACGGTTATGGCCATGGACTGCTCAATGTGGCCCAGGTACTAACCGATGCCCATTCAGATGCTGATGCAGATGGTTTCGGGCTGGCAAGGCTTGAGGAAGCTCTGGAGGTCAGAGCCGGTGGTGTGTCCGCCAGACTCTTATTACTGGAAGGCTTTTTCCGCAGTGAAGATTTGCCCCTGCTGGTGGAGCATGACATAGACACGGTTGTTCACCATGTCTCCCAGCTGGATATGCTGGAATCCGTCAGTCTGTCCAAGCCTGTCACCGTGTGGCTCAAAATCGATTCAGGTATGCACCGGCTGGGGTTTCATGCCAGCGAGTTTGAGGGCGTGTACCAGAGACTGCAGCAAAACCCCAATGTGGCCAAACCCGTGCATCTGATGACACATTTCAGTTGCGCCGATGAGCCGCAAAAAGATTTTACCGCTACACAGATGGCCCATTTTAACGCCCTGACCCAGGGATTGCCCGGCGACAGAACCCTGGCTAACTCAGCGGGGGTGCTTTACTGGCCGCAAAGCCAGGCCGATTGGATTCGTCCGGGCATTGCGCTTTACGGCGTGTCTCCCGTAGCGGGTGACCTTGGAAGCAACCACGGCCTCGAACCTGCGATGGAGCTGGTATCGCAATTGATAGCGGTGCGGGAGCACAGCGCCGGCGAGAGTGTGGGCTATGGCGCATACTGGACGGCCAGACGCGATACGCGCCTTGGTGTGGTGGCCATAGGTTATGGTGACGGTTACCCCCGCAATGCCCCCGAGGGCACGCCGGTACTGGTTAATGGCCGACGGGTGCCCATTGTTGGCCGGGTTTCCATGGACATGCTGACAGTGGACCTGGGGCCTGCCGCCACAGATAGAGTGGGTGACAGGGCACTTCTCTGGGGCAAGGATCTGCCCGTTGAAGAGGTGGCGGAGCGAATTGGCACCATTGCCTATGAGCTGGTGACCAAGCTAACCCCAAGGGTGGCGGTTTGCCTCGATTAACTTAAAAAAGGCGCTCATTTTTGGAGCGCCTT
This sequence comes from Shewanella sp. FJAT-52076, assembly GCF_019457455.1. Classification (NCBI taxonomy): domain Bacteria; kingdom Pseudomonadati; phylum Pseudomonadota; class Gammaproteobacteria; order Alteromonadales; family Shewanellaceae; genus Shewanella; species Shewanella sp. FJAT-52076. Next base: position 3,598,168 of record NZ_CP080415.1, on the reverse strand, counting down.
TTTTGTACCGTATTAATTCTCGAAGCAAATCTCAATGTAAGCAGTACCGTAGGGGCTGGTGAATGGCATGATAATTTTGGTGCCATCGGCCTTGTGGGAAATTCTGTGACCCGTTCCTGCCACTACCACTGGGGTCGCCATCTCAAAATCGTATCCCTTGTCACTCAAGAGGTTTTTGGCGCCGCCTGTGACCATATTGGTGATTTCGCCCACCATATCAGTGACCTCATCATTGATGGTCCCCGGGTTTTCGCCCAGCATGTTTTGCATGATTTGCAGTGCCAGACTTTGCTCGAACGTGATGGACATAGAGCCCTTGGTCTGAGGGCCTACCATGCCAATCAGCCCTGACACATCCCCCTTGGCAAGATTATCGGTTTTCAGCCGGGGCTTACCCGGAGTGAGCTGCATCGATGCCATGGTCGAGACAACATTGAGCAGAGATTGTAGAAACGGATTGATAAATTCGACATTCATGCTTGGCGATTCCTCGCTGATAGCCTGGGTGCGACCCCCTGATGGTGACCACATACCCATAAGCGTAGATGAATTTATGCGGCGAAGTGAACTTTTGCCCCCACTGGCAGCGGCTATTATGGGTGTCGTTTTTTATTGTGCGAGTGTAAAATAGCCGCCCTTTTACGCAGTCTACAGGATGGGGAAAGCTCATGCCATCGCCACTCAACCGCACCTTCTCTGTCGCGCCCATGTTGGATTGGACCGACAGACACTACCGCTATTTTGCACGTCTGATGTCCAAAGAGGCGCTGCTTTATACCGAAATGGTGACGACGGGCGCAATTCTCCACGGAAAAGGCGATTATCTGGCCTACAACCAGGAAGAGCACCCCCTGGCGTTGCAGTTGGGCGGTTCAGACCCCAAGGATTTGGCGGCCTGCGCCAAGCTTGCCGAGGCCCGTGGTTATGATGAAGTGAATATCAACGTGGGTTGCCCGTCTGATCGGGTACAGAATGGTCGCTTCGGTGCCTGCTTGATGGCCGAGCCTAAGTTGGTGGCTGAGTGTGTAGACGCCATGCGTCAGCAGGTGTCTGTTCCTGTCACGGTGAAGACCCGTATTGGCATTGATGAGCAGGACTCTTACGGGTTCCTCACCGACTTTATCGATACCGTCTCTGCGGCTGGCTGCAATACCTTTATTATTCATGCCCGTAAGGCCTGGTTGCAGGGATTGAGTCCGAAAGAGAACCGTGAAATTCCGCCCTTGGATTATGAGCGGGTGTATCAGCTGAAACGGGACTACCCCCAGCTCTCCATCAGTATCAATGGTGGCGTGACCAGTATAGAGCAGGCTAAAACCCATCTGACGCAGCTCGATGGCGTCATGGTAGGCCGTGAAGCGTACCAGAATCCCTATATTTTAGCCTCGGTGGACACTGAGCTTTGTGGTAATCCAGCGGTTGTCAGCAGTCGGGAGGAGGTTATCGGGAAGCTGCTTCCTTATATCGGGAAACACCTCGCCGATGGTGGACGCCTGAACCATATCAGTCGACATATCATTGGTTTGTATCAGGGCTTGCCGGGCTCCCGCGCCTGGCGGCGATACCTGAGTGAGAATGCCCATAAGCCGGGAGCTGGCATCGAAGTAATTGAAAATGCAATAAAAGCCATGGAGCTCACCACTAACTAAGGCCCTCTTAAGCGTCATTTGGTGAAATTAACCACAACTGTGGTTAATTTCACCTGTCTCCAATCTTAACGCTCGCCTCAGACCCCACTCTCTTTTTTAACTTTTAATAAAATCCTTTAAAAACAGATCGATAAAATTTTTATTAAACTTGGCACGACACTTGTAATACCTGATGTGACATAGGTTAACAACAGGAGTGAACACCATGTTTAATCGCACACTGACCGCCCTGGCCCTGATGGTTACTCTGGGAATGGCAAACAACGTTCAAGCTACTGAATTTTCAACTACCGATCTGCTGCGCTCTGTCGAAATGAGCGTGATGAACCAAACCAAGGAAATGCTGCAAAATGCTGCTTTGGACCTGGAATTGGAGCTTAAAGCTGAGCTGACCAAGACCTGGGGAACGCTGACTGAAACCGCATCTGCCAAAGATGAGGAACAGAAAAAAGCGCTGGTCGCCGCCAAGGAGTAAGGCATGTGGTTGACACTGGGACTCTCGATGAAAACCGCATTGGTCTTGATGTTACCCGTAGCAAGCTTTCTGGCCTGTACCCTGGTGACCTACCTGATGCGCTGGCACAGGATCTAACTTCAGTGAAAGGAAAAGCATGAATATGGGCATTGAAATGCGTCTTAAAAATCCCCGTCGTCTGGTGTGCGGTGTGGCCGCCCAAATGGCAACCAAGTTTGGCTCGTCTTGCATGTGGACTCGGGTTGCCTGGATGGTGTCGACACTCATCAATCCAGCCATCACCCTGTTGATTTACTTTGCCCTGGCGCTGGTAATGGACAAGTGGGAGGCTTGATGGGGCTAAATGCTGAGTGAATCTGCCCCTTGTTAACGGTATTGCTTCAGTGTCGTTAGCAAGGGGCAGAGGGTTCAGGATTTCGTAAGAAACGCCTGAAAGCGGGCCTTGGCCTCATCGCTTTTTAATCTTTCCCCAAAGGCTTCCAGCTCGAGATGCATCTGGTGCTGCACCCTGTGTTTGTGGGGACGCATTAATTGCCGTGTTTGCTGCAATGCCTGCGGCGGTTGGCTTGCCAGTTTACGTGCCTTGTCCAGTGCCGTTTGTTGCAATTCTTCTTTGGAACACAAGGCATTGATAAGCTTCAATGACAATGCCGTCTCGGCGTCGAATGGCTCTGCGAGTAATAGCAGTTCAGCTGCCTTTTGATAGCCAACCAATTCGGGCAGCAAGATACTGGCACCTGCCTCGGGCACCAATGCCAGATTTACGAAGGGCAGTTGGAATTTAGCGCTGTTATCGGCATACACCAAATCGCAGTGAAGCAGTAGGGTGGTGCCAATACCAACAGCGCTGCCACTCACTGCTGCCACCAAGGGTTTTTTCAGCTCCAGCAAGCAATACAGGAAACGCACGGCAGGGTGATTTGGACCTAATTCACTGTTTTGCAAAAAGTCAGCAACATCATTCCCCGAGGTGAAACAATTGGCTTCACCGGTCAGCAGGAAGGCTCGAATGTCATTGTCGCTCTCACCTTGCATAAGGTATTCTGTGAGCTGCCTGTACATATCAAGGTCTAAAGCATTGCGTTTTTCCGGGCGATTGAAGCTGATTACCCTTACGCCATCCAGATCCTTGACGAGTATTTTACTCATGGGGTTGTCCTCAAAAAATAGCTTGGCTTGACATGGAGTGTATGACATTGAAATCGATATTCAAACACATGTTTAATTTCGGCCTGGTTGGCCTGCTGTCCATGCCCGCCATGGCTGAGATTATAGTAAAAGATGGTTTTGTGCGTGCCATGCCGCCATCCTCCCCCAATACCGCAGCCTATTTCACCCTCGAAAATCACGGTCCGTCCACCGAACTGATTGCCGTTGAGACCAACATCGCCAAAGAAGCGCAGTTGCACACCCTGCTGACCGAAAATGACATAGTTAAAATGCGCCAGGTTGAAGGGTTTGACTTGCCGTCACACGGTACCTTGAAACTGGGTGAACAGGGTGACCATGTCATGCTGCTTGGGCTTGCATCACCGCTGGCCGAAGGCAACATGGTGACACTGCTGCTTAAATTCAAAGATGGTCAGACCCTTGAGATCAAACTGCCGGTAGCCAAATCTGGCAATGCTCAGGCAGATGAACATCATCACCATCATCATTAAAGGAGTAATTCAAGATGCAAGTGACATGGAAAAAGGTCGCTGGTGTGGCGGCTGTGATAGTCGTCATCATGTACGGCGTCAGTGTCTGGTGGAGTGTTGAACCTGATGTGCTTGAGCCGGAGGTGCTCAACGCGGAAAATGGCCAACAGATCGTGGGTTATGCTACGACTTCCTCACTCATCAATACCGTTGAAACCCTGCTCAACAAACAAGGCGGTTGGTTATCCAACGACACCACGCCACCGTCAGTGTTTATGGATAATATGCCGGCGTTTGAGTTTGGGGCCCTCGAACAGGTGCGGGACCTGGCGCTGGTAATGCGTAAAGAGTTCAGCCGCTCTCAGTCACAATCGACCGCCGATAACGACCTGCTGGAGGCACACTCCAAGCTCAATATCGATCACACGTCCTGGTTGGTGCCCAGCGCTGAAAGCGAGTACAGCGATGCGGTTAAACTGCTGAAACTCTACCGTGCACGTATTGCCGACACCAGTAATAGAGACGCACAGTTTTACGCCCGGGCTGATAATCTGAACGAATGGCTGAAAGAGGTACAAAAACGTCTTGGCAGCATGTCACAGAGGCTGTCGGCCAGTGTCGGTCAGGAAAGGCTTAACACAGATTTGGCCGGTGATAATTCGGCGCGTCAATCCACCCCCAATTTGGCTGCACAGCAAATCAAAACCAGCTGGTGGCAAATTGATGATGTCTTCTATGAGACCCGCGGTTCTTGCTGGGCCTTGCTTAACTTCATGAAAGCCGTCGAGGTCGATTTTGCCGATGTGCTCAAGAAGAAGAATGCCGAAGTCAGTTTAAAGCAGATCATTCGTGAGCTGGAATCTACCCAGCAGACCGTATGGAGTCCGCTGGTCCTTAACGGTTCAGGCTTTGGCTATGTGGCTAACCACTCTCTGGTTATGGCCAACTACGTCTCACGCGCCAATGCGGCGCTCATTGATTTAACCAATTTGCTTTCACAGGGTTAATTATGAAAAAAACCATTCTGGCTGCCTCACTGCTTTCTGCGTTGGCTGCGTTTTCGGCCAACGCGGCCACTGTTGTTGGTTTTAAAGTCGGTGCCGATTACTGGCATGCGGATGCCAAAGGTAATGTGCCTGACGATGCCGGTAACCTGCACGGGTTTGATTACGACACATCGGGCCAGACAAGTGTTTGGTTTGCCGTTGAGCATCCTGTGCCCTTGCTGCCGAACCTGCTGATCCGTGAAAATCGCCTCGAGGAAGACGGTTTTAACGCTGATGCTACTCTGGCCTTCGGTGGTATTCCTTTCAATGGTGAACTCTATAGCACCATGGATCTGAGCAATACCGACTTTGTGCTTTACTACGAGCTGCTGGACAACGATATCGTGTCCCTGGATGTGGGCGGCGCCTACAAAAAGATGAACGGTTCACTGCGCATCAGCAATGCCTCGGGTGTTGCTGCGCAAAAGGACTTTACCGACGGTATTATCATGGGTTACGCCAGTGCCGTGGTAGGAATGCCTGGTCTCGGTCTCTATGGCTTTGCCGACCTGATGGCGGGTTTGGATGAAAGCCAGGTATACGATTACAGTGTGGGTCTTGGCTGGGAGTTTGATGGTATAGCGCTGGATACCCGTATCCGTGCCGGTTATCGTGAGTTCAGTTTCGATGTGAATGGCTTCGATGGCATCAGTACTGACAGCAGTTTCAAAGGCTATTTTGCCGGTGTGGAACTGCTGTTCTAAGTCAGTATCAAAGTTATAAAAAAACCGCCATCAGGCGGTTTTTTTATACTTGTTACGATTATTCTGCAGCCTTCAAACCATTGTTGATGGCAATCACATCATCCTCGTTCAGGGTGCCGGCAGCTTGTTTCAGAGCCAGCACCGAGCTGATGTAGCTGTAACGCGCATCAGACAGTTTACGCTTGGAGTCGTAGAGGTCCCGGGTACGGTTGAGCACGTCAACGATAGTACGGGTACCCACTTCGAAACCAGACTGAGTGGCACCGAGTGCGCTTTCGGACGACAGCACGGATTGCTCATAGGCACGGATAGAGCTGATTGAGGCACCCACGTTATTGAAGTTGTTTCTTACATCCTTCACTACGCGGCGATACGTTTGCTCCAGCTTTTCACTGGCTTCCACATACTTGTACTGAGCCTGTTCCACCTGGGAGGTGACCTTGAATCCTTCAAAGATAGGGATAGACAGTGTCACGCCGATAGAGCTGTTGTCGTAATCAGGGCCGGGTGTTTGTTCAAAACCCTTGGTGTAACCAGCGCTCAGACTCAGAGATGGGTAATGACCCGCTTTATAGAGGGAAATCGTCTCTTCTGCGATGTCTTTACCAATGCGTTGAGTCAGCAGATCAGTACTGTTGCTTTCTGCCATCTTAATCCATTCGTTGGGAACGGCAGGCGCGGGGGCGGCGGCACTGAAACGGTTTGTGTCCAGTACGTTGATGGACTTATGGTCAATCCCTGTAATTTCACGCAGTGCTTCATAGCTGTTTGACAGGGTGTTTTCGGCCAGAATTTCGGTGGCAGAGGCCAGGTCATATTGGGCCTGGGCTTCGTGCACGTCGGTCATGGCTGTCAAACCCACGGCAAAACGCTGTTTGGTTTGCTCGAGCTGACGCTCAATGGCGCGCTTCTCTGCGCCCTGGAACTCGTAGTTATCCTTGGCCTTGAGTACGTCAAAGTAGGCTTTGGTCACACGGGTGATGAGGTTTTGCAGCGCGGACGCATAGGCTGCATCGGCTTGCGCGGCGGCTTTCTCAGCCAGTGACAGGCCAACCCAGGCGCTGTGATCATAAATCACCTGAGTTAATTTGACGCCACCGGTAAAGCCATCGGAGTCTTCGGATGGGTCTTTCCAGGCCTTGTCGTAACCGACATTGGCACTGATGGTGGGCAACAGGGGAGCGCGGTTTTCTTCAATCTGGGCGTAAAGCGCGTTGCGCTGAGCCTGAGCCTGCAGAACCAAAGGGTCGTTGGTCAGTGCCTGCTGATAGATTTGAAGCAGATCATCGGCATGGGCATTTGTTGCACCGGCTGCCAAAAGCACTGCGGCGCACAGAGAGCTGAGCTTGAATTTCATTGGCTGTCCTTATTGAGACAATGTCCCCCAGGGGGGTAATAACTGGGTTAAACTGATGTGCCCTTATACCCGGGCGGTTCGCGCTTCCCGACGCTTCCCGAAACAGCTAAAAGTTAATGGTTGAAATACTAAAAAATCAACCATTTTTGAGTCAAACCCGAAGTGTAACAGATTTTATTTTAAATCTTTGTGCGAATCCCATGATAATAAGTGAATCACCTCGTCAAGGAGCAGCGAATGTTTAACAGACTCTTCAGTCGTGAAGACATTGAAGTACTGGACTCGAGCACCCTGTATCAGGGTTTTTTCAAGATGGTCAGGTATCAGTTTCGCCATCGTTTGTTTGCCGGTGGCTGGAGTGAGGTCGTCTCGCGGGAAGTGTTTGAACGTGGTCATGCTGTTGTGGTGTTGCCCTATGACCCGGTAACCGACCAGGTGGTGTTGATTGAACAGGTTAGGTTTCCGGCACTCGAAACCTCTGAATTCCCATGGCTGCTGGAGTTGGTGGCGGGCATGATGGAAGAAGGAGAGTCGGCCGAAGAGGTGGCCCGCAGAGAGTTGATGGAAGAGGCGGGGCTTACTGCGTCGCGGGTGCTGCCCATCGGCAGCTATCTCTCCAGTCCCGGTGGCTGCAGCGAGCGCTTTTATTGTTTTATGGCTGAAGTCGATGCCAGTCAGGCGGAAGGCCTGCATGGCCTTGCCCATGAGCATGAGGATATTCGGGTGCACGTGATGAGCCGCGAAGCCGCCTATGCCATGGTCGAAAGTGGTGAAATTGATAATGGCTCAACCGTGCTTGGCCTGCAGTGGCTTGAGTTGAACCGGCACAAGCTCGTGCGGAGTAACTTTTGAAGGGCAAGGGATTGAAAGCTCGCTATCAGCCGGATCTCAACGGCTTTTTGGCCTTGTGTGGCCGAAACTATGCCTTGTTGCTGCGCTGGCTACCCTCTGCGCTGGCCATGGATGCCCCCGCCAGCGTACGTGGCAGCCACGGCATCCTTAAAATCACGCTGGTGGAAAATACCCGCTACACCCAATTGGTCGAAATTTCCCGCCCACTTGGAAAAACACCGCTAATTGAAGACCCTAAGGTATTGGTTCGGATTTATCATGATGCTAAATTAGCAGAAGTGTTAACTGGTCGGCAGTTTTCACTTCTCAGTGCGGTGTATGATTACCCCAATTTGCGAATGTACCAAAGTGATGAAAAGTACCAGGTCAATGCATTCCTGGAAGAGTTATTGAAGATTGGCTGCCGATACCAGTCGGCTGTGCAGTCTTAATTGTGGGTAAACATAGTGCTGAAAGAGGCTGTTGAATATTCGTTGGCAGAAGGGGAAGCTGCGCGCCTGGTGCAGATCACCGATCCACATTTATTTGCCAGCAACGACGGACAACTGCTGGGCGTTAACACCAGTCAGAGCCTGGCGGCTGTGCTCAATACCCTGAATGCCACCCATTATCCCGCGCACCTGATGCTCGCCACCGGCGATATCAGTCAGGATTACACACCGGATTCCTACCGTAACTTCGTTCAGGCAATCGAATTTCTTGGCCTGCCTTGCCATTATTTGCCCGGAAACCATGATGACCCAAGGGTCATGAGCCTGCATATGCAGGGCCCCAGAGTCTTCGGTCAGCAGCGTATTCTGATTGGGAACTGGCATATTCTGATGTTGGACAGCACAGTGCGGGGAAAGCCCGGAGGTCATATGGGGGAGTTGCAATTCTCTCTCATAGACCAGGCCATCGCAGCATACCCGAACCACCATACACTGCTGGTGATGCACCATAACCCTATTCTGATGGATTGCGCCTGGCTCGATCAGCACTGTATGGATAATGGCAGTGACTTTCTCGTCAGGGTATCTGCATACCCTCAGGTGAAGGGTATTCTCTGGGGCCATGTGCATCAGGCCGTGGATGAAGTCTATGCCGCAGCCAATGGTCAGCTGCCGCTGATGGCTACCCCATCTACCTGTATTCAATTCAAACCCAAGTCGCCGTACTTTGCCCTCGATCATCTGCAGCCCGGCTACCGTTTGCTGGAGCTTTTGAGCGATGGTAGCATTCATACACATGTTTACCGAGTGCCGGGCAATCGCTTTGCCCCGGACCACAGCTCCAGCGGTTACTGAGGTTCAGCAGACCGCAGCCTGAGGATGTATGCTGCTTTATATTCATGGATTCAATAGCTCCCCGAAGTCTGACAAAGGCGTATTGAGTGCCAACTTTATGGCTGCGCACCATGCCGGTGTTCGCTTGGTGCAGCCTCAATTGCCCACTGATATTGAGCAGGCAGTCGCGCTTTTGTGTGAGATCACTGAAGAAGCCAAGGCGAGGGGGGAACCACTGAGATTTATTGGCTCGTCCCTTGGGGGCTTTTTTGCCACTTATCTTGCCGAAACCTACGGTGGCAAGGCAGCACTGATCAATCCCGCTGTATCGCCATACGATCTCTTTGAAGCCTTTATGGGACCACAGCACAACCCCTATACCGGGGAAGACTACCTGGTGTTGCCATCCCACCGCGAAGCGCTCAAGCGCTATGATGTTGCTGCCATAGCCAATCCAGACCGTTTTTTTGTATTATTGCAAACCGGTGACGAGGTGCTGGACTATCGCTTGGCACTCGGAAAATACCATTGTTGCCGGCTGTTGATAGAACCCGGTGGAGACCACAGTTTTGTGGGTTTTGAGCGGCAATTACCGGATATCGCCGCTTTTTTAGAGTTACCTTGACAAACCGACTCGCAGGGCCGCACCATGGCCTGAATAACGAAGAATAACGTGCGCCATGACCAATCTATACAATTCTGATGCCATTGAGGTGCTTAACGGCCTTGAGCCGGTAAAGCGCCGTCCCGGTATGTATACCGATACCACACGTCCCAATCACCTGGGGCAGGAAGTCATCGACAACAGTGTGGACGAGGCGCTGGCGGGACACGCAAGTCGTATTGATGTTATTTTGCACACGGATAATTCCCTCGAAGTAATCGACGACGGTCGGGGTATGCCGGTGGATATCCACCCGGAAGAGGGCATTCCCGGGGTCGAGCTCATTCTCACCAAACTCCACGCCGGTGGTAAATTTTCCAATAAAAACTATCAGTTTTCCGGTGGTTTGCACGGTGTGGGCATTTCGGTAGTAAACGCCCTGTCGCGCCGGGTTGAAATTACAGTGCGCCGCGATGCCCAGGTCTACGATATGGCCTTTGAGCACGGCGACAAGGTGGAAAGCCTGACCGTGACCGGCACCTGCGGCCGGCGTAATACCGGTACCCGGGTCCATTTCTGGCCGGAACCCAGCTATTTCGATTCGCCCAATTTCTCCATTACCAAGCTGACCCATCTGCTCAAAGCCAAGGCGGTACTCTGCCCCGGGCTCAGAATCAAATTCACCAACAAGCAAACCGGAGAAGTGCATGAATGGTACTTCGAGGCCGGGCTGACGGATTATTTGAAGAGTGCCGTGGGCGATGCCCCCATGCTGCCCCAAGAGCCCTTTGTGGGCAGTTTTGCCGGTAACCATGAGGCCGCAGATTGGGCCATTACCTGGTTACCCGAAGGCGGCGAATACCTGGCCGAAAGTTATGTAAACCTTATTCCCACTCCGCTTGGCGGCACCCACGTGAATGGCTTCCGTCAGGGGCTGTTGGAATCCATGCGGGAGTTTTGTGAGTTTAGAAACCTCATTCCCCGCGGCATAAAACTGAGCCCCGAGGACATCTGGGATAAAACGGCGTTCATTTTGTCCATCAAGATGCAGGACCCCCAGTTTGCCGGCCAGACCAAGGAAAAACTGTCCAGCCGTCAGAGTGCGGCCTTTGTATCCGGCATAGTGCGCGATGCGTTTTCCCTGTATCTGAACTCCCACACGGATTTGGCTGAAATGCTGGCGGAGATGTGTATCTCCAACGCCCAGAAGCGGATGAAAGCGGCCAAAAAAGTCGCCCGTAAAAAGGTCACGGCAGGCCCAGCCTTGCCCGGTAAGCTGACCGACTGCAGTGGCCAGGACCCCATGACCTCAGAACTCTTTTTGGTGGAAGGGGATTCGGCAGGTGGCAGTGCCAAGCAGGCTCGGGATCGCGAGTTTCAGGCCATCATGCCGCTGCGGGGCAAGATTTTGAATACCTGGGAGGTTGAGGCTTCACAGGTATTGGCATCTCAGGAAGTGCACGATATCTCCGTTGCCATCGGCTGCGACCCGGACAGCGATGATATTTCTGAGCTGCGTTACGGTAAGGTGTGTATTCTGGCTGACGCAGACTCGGATGGTTTGCACATCGCTACCTTGTTGTGCGCACTCTTCCTCAAGCACTACCGGGTACTGGTGGAGCGGGGCCACGTGTACATTGCCATGCCGCCGCTGTTCCGTATCGATATAGGTAAAGAGGTATACTACGCCCTCGATGAGTCGGAAAAGCAGGGGATCCTCGACCGGATCGCGGCTGAAGGCAAAAAAGGTAAACCTCAGGTAACGCGCTTTAAAGGACTGGGTGAAATGAACCCTATGCAGCTGCGCGAAACCACCATGGACCCGAACACCCGGCGCCTGGTGCAGCTGACCATAGACGACAGTGACGATACCATCGCGCTGATGGACATGCTGCTGGCGAAAAAGCGCTCCGGCGACAGAAAAACTTGGCTTGAAACCAAAGGCGATCTGGCAATCATCTGATGTTGCCTGCCCATGATAACGATAACAGGCTAAAGAGAATGTTGAGTAATACACACCTCGGCCGCATGCTGATTGCCTGCCTCGCCTGTATAGCGACGCAGACTCAGGCCGAGCAAACGATGACAATTACCGTCACCAAGGGCTTTGGTATCACCCAATATGCCTCGGAGCTTGAGGATGCCAAGCAGCTCGCCGTCGGCGACAATGGCACTCTGTTTGTGGGCTCTGGCAAAGGAGGCACCATAACGGCGTTGGTCGACAGCAACAACGATGGGCGGGTAGATCGCCGCTATGTCGTGGGTAAAGGCCTGGATAATCCCGAGGCCATCGCCTTTCACAAGGGCCATCTTTACGTAGCCTTGGATGACAAAATCCTGCGTTATGAAGAGATTGAGCAGCGCCTTCGCCGCCCAGGCCGCCCCAAAGAGATTTATTCCAAACTCCCCGGAGATACCAAAAAGAGTTCCCGCTATATGGCGTTTGGCCCCGATGGCAGACTTTATATCGCCATAGGCTCGCCCTGTAACGTGTGTGAGTCAGAATCACCATTTGGTTCTGTTATCGCCATCAATGTGGATACCGGCGCCAGTGAGCAGATTGCGACCGGTGTACGAACCGTGAGGGGCATGGACTGGGCTCCGCAGGATGGCAAACTGTGGTTTGCCGATATCGGCCGCGACTGGATGGGCGACAACCTGCCTCCGGATGAAATAAATCGAATCGATATCAAGGGGATGCACTATGGATTCCCCTATGTGCACGCCACTGATGTGATTGAACCCGCCTACGAGAAGCCTGAAAACCTTAAGGTCGTGAGCCCGGTTTATGAACTGCCTGCCCACGTGTCTCCCATGGGCATGCTGTTTTATCGTGGTGAGCAATTCCCGGCGGAATACCATAACCAGTTGCTGGTGGCAGAAAACGGCTCCTGGAACCGCTCGAGCAAAATTGGCTACCAGATAGTGGTCCTGACCCTGGATAAGGGTGAAGTAAAGCGCCGCGAGACACTGATAAGCTTTCTGGACGGTGAGTTTCCGGTTGCCCGCCCCTATGGCATGGCATTGGGCGCCGACGGCTCACTGTTTATCTCAGACGATTTGAAAGGCAACGTTTACCGGTTCTTCTACAGGCATGAAGCCGAAGAAGAGGCGCCAACGCAGGAAGAGCAACCATGAGTGACGCCATTGACTTAAGCCTGGATGGTGTGGAGCAAATGCCCCTGAGGCGCTTCACCGAAGAGGCCTATCTCAACTATTCCATGTACGTGATCATGGATCGGGCCCTTCCCCATATCGGTGATGGCCTCAAGCCGGTGCAAAGACGTATCGTCTACGCCATGAGCGAGCTGGGTCTCAATGCCCAGTCGAAGCACAAGAAGTCCGCCCGTACCGTGGGTGACGTGCTGGGTAAATATCATCCCCACGGTGACAGTGCCTGTTACGAAGCCATGGTGCTGATGGCCCAGCCGTTTTCCTACCGCTATCCGCTGGTGGATGGTCAGGGTAACTGGGGGGCGCCTGACGATCCCAAGTCTTTCGCCGCCATGCGATATACAGAAGCCAGGTTGTCACGCTTCTCCGAAGTGCTGCTCTCTGAGCTCGGTCAGGGCACTGTGGATTGGGGCGTCAACTTTGACGGCACCATGAAAGAGCCCAAGGTGTTGCCGGCCCGCTTGCCGCACATTCTGCTTAACGGTGTAACCGGTATTGCCGTGGGTATGGCGACGGATATTCCGCCCCACAACGCCCGGGAACTGACCCGCGCCTGTATCGAGTTAATTGATAATCCTGCCACTGAGCTCAATCGCTTAATGGAACTGGTACCGGGGCCTGATTATCCCACAGAGGCGGAAATCATTACCCCCGCCGATGAAATTGCCAAGATTTACGAGTCCGGCCGTGGCTCTATCCGGATGCGCGCTGTCTACGAGATGGAAAACGGTGAGGTGGTGATCTCTGCGCTGCCGCATCAGGCCAGCTCCAGTAAGATCCTCGAGCAAATCGCCGCCCAGATGCAGGCGAAAAAGCTGCCGATGGTGACGGACCTGCGCGACGAATCCGACCACGAAAACCCGGTGCGACTGGTGTTGGTACCACGCTCTAACCGGGTGGATGTGGAACAGCTGATGGCCCACCTGTTTGCGACCACCGAGCTTGAAAAGAGTTATCGGGTTAACCTGAATGTGATTGGCCTGGATGGCCGTCCCAAGGTAAAAGGTCTGAAGGACATGCTGGCCGAATGGCTGGTGTTCCGTACCGAAACCGTACGACGCCGTCTGCAATTCCGTCTGGATAAGGTGTTGGCAAGACTGCATATCCTCGAAGCTTTGATGATTGCCTTCCTTAACATCGATGAAGTGATTGAAATCATTCGCTTCCACGATGAGCCCAAGGCCGAGCTGATGGCGCGTTTCGGTCTGTCTGACCGTCAGGCCGAGGCCATTCTGGAACTCAAGCTGCGCCATCTGGCCAAGCTCGAAGAGATGAAAATCAAAACCGAGCAGAGCGAACTTGAAGAAGAGCGAAATAAGCTGGAGCAGATCCTGGGTTCGGAGCGCCGTCTCAAGACCTTAATCAAGAAAGAATTGGAAAAGGATGCCGAAACTTACGGTGACGATCGCCGCTCGCCTCTGGTCGTGCGCGGAGAGTCCCGTGCCCTGACCGAACAGGAACTCTTACCCACCGAACCTGTGACAGTTGTGCTGTCTGAAAAGGGGTGGGTACGCTGTGCCAAGGGCCACGATATAGATGCAGGCGCCCTGTCTTATAAAGCGGGCGATGGTTTCCTTTGTGCGGCGCAGGGGCGCAGTAACCAGCAGAGTGTGTTTATCGACAGCTCTGGCCGAGCCTTCTCCACCGATACCCACACACTGCCATCTGCGAGAAGCCAGGGCGAGCCTATTACCACCCGCTTTAATCTGGCTCCGGGCGAAACCATGGAGCATGTGCTTCTGGGTGAAGAGCAGCACCACTACTTGCTCGCCAGTGACGCAGGTTATGGTTTTGTCTGCTCTTTTGCCGATATGATCTCCCGTAACAAGGCCGGTAAGGCGCTGCTCAGTTTGCCATCCGGCGCCAAGGCGCTGGCGCCTCGCCGGGTTGACAAAGACGCCAATCCGTCCATTTTGGCCATCACCAATGAAGGCCGCATGCTGGTCTTTGGGCTGGATGCGCTGCCGCAGCTGGCGAAGGGTAAGGGCAATAAAATTATCGGTATTCCCAGCGAGCGGGCGAAAAACCGTGAAGAGCTGCTGATACACCTGCACCTGGTGCCGGCCGACTCGGCCGTGACCCTGTGGGCAGGCAAACGTAAGTTGACGCTGAAGAGCTCCGATCTCGAGCATTACCGGGGTGAGCGAGGCCGGCGTGGCGCCAAGCTGCCACGGGGTCTGCAACGGGTCGACAGTGTCGAGCTGGGTGAAGGGGATACCCCGGCCCTGTAAGCTCTGCAAATGGGTGTGTTTGACGCACAGTAATAAAAAAGCACTGCCTGGCAGTGCTTTTTTATTTGGAACTGAGTCCCAGAATGCGCAGCTAAACTGCACCTTGAGTCGTTATGGGTCAGCAGCTTGAGCGAGATAGAAGTCTGCTTTATCAGGCGACTTCGTAGTAATTGGGTTCAACGTCCAGCTGGCGCTGAATCACTTCAAGGGTCGTTTGAATGCATTTGCCACACTGGCTGCCAACACCCAGACGTTTTTTCACCGCGGCCAGGGTGGTATCGCCCTGATGAACGGCTTCCTGGATTTGGGTATCTGTCACGGCATAACAAACACAGACATACATGGTGAAAAATGCTCCGGCGGTTGAATGATGTGGATTATAAATAAAAACCGTTCTCATCATCAATAACGCTTTTTTATATAGGTGAGCTATTTCTCACTTAGCGGTTATCTGAAAATGGACTAACCCAATCCCCAAATCCGGCAAAAACTGTGCTTGGCCGGTAGTGGTCAGGCTTTCTATTCTTCGCTCTTAAAGCTGACCACCAATAAAAAAAAGCGCACTCGGCGCCTTTTTTACAAAATTTCAATGTCTTGCATTAGTTTTGCGGATTGGCTTAATAGCCCCGTTCGAAATTGACCCTGTGAGACAGAGTCTCTCCGAGCAAAAACTTGTGGTAATTGCTGCTGAAGATCTCCGCAACCTGTTCGGGAAAGCTCGGCGCCGCGATATGAGGGGTGACTATGACGTTGCCAAGTCCCCAAATAGGGTGCTCTTCCGGCAACGGCTCCTGATTGAATACATCCAGCACCGCTTGCTGCTGCGGATGCTGCCTGAGCTGACGCTCCAGAGCATCCAAATCCAGCACGTCCCCCCGGCCGAGATTGAAGAGCACGGCATCGGGTTTCATCCTGGCCAGTATCTCTTCATTTAATATCCCCCTGGTGGCCTCGGTACTCGGTAGAATACTGGCAATGGCATCGGCCCTTGCCATGAGTGTCGGCAAGGACTCCAGGGTAGCCACTTCATCAAAGCCCACGGTGGCCTTGGCGCTGCGATTGATGCCAGTCACTCTCATGCCGAAGTGTTTTGCGGTTTGCGCCAGATGCTTGGCGATGGAGCCTGTGCCAAGCAACAACAGCTCTGATCCTTGCAGGGTCTTGTAACTGCCCGGCAACCAAAGTTTTTGCTGTTGTTGGCTCTTATAAAGCGCATGTTCCCGTTGGCGGGCGAGCAGGTAACCGAAGAGGTACTCACTCATCAGTGGGCCGAAAATGCCCCGTACATTGGTGAGCAGATAGTCACGGCGCTGGCGGGGTTTAACCAACAAATCGACCCCGGCGAAGGTGGACTGCATCCAGCGCAGCCCTGAGGCATGGTTTACGAGGGGAGCTGCCAGCCCGGGCTCTGCCAGCCAAATGTCAGCCAGTCGGATATTGGCCGGGTTATCATCCAGCAGTTCAAGCTCCGGAAGATGGCAGGAGGCGAGCAGGCTGCGGTAACGTTCGTTTTCACGGGTCAGAAGCAGTAGCTTGTGTCTCAAGGTATGTTCCCCTTATTCTTGTAGTTATTGCGCTATCATAACTACTTTAGTCGTATGGAAACAATTCAAGTACTCTGTAATAAGTTGGCGGTATCCCTTCACCCCTGGATGTCGGAAATTGCCACTGCACTGGTGGCCTGTGTGCTCATCGTATTGGCACCGGATATCAATCGTGCACTGCAAAGACTGGTGGGGGCGCGTCACTTTGTCGTGCGCACCAGCCTGTTTATCCTCATCAATGCCTTTGGGTTCGGCATACTCATCGTCTGGCTTGCACCGCAGCTGGCTGCCGGGCTCAGAGGGCTGACAGGCACCTGGTTGGTGCCTGTGCTGGTGTTAAGTTTTATCTTTATCGGTGTATGGGCCCAGCGCCAGCGTCAGCTGTGAACTCTGATTGTGAACTCTGGCTGAGCACTCTGGTTGTGCACTTTGGTTATGCACTCTGGTTATGAACAGTCAGCCAAACCAATGCCGATAATCGCAGTTTGACGGCTCGCCAAGGGCCTTTCGTGCCAGGTCGGGGTAATTGGCAAATACCCCGTCTACCCCCATGGCAGCAAGGGCGCGGATATCATCGCCATCATCCACAGTGTAAACGTATACCTTCACGCCCATGGCGTGAGCCTGGTCCACGATAGCCTGACTGATAAAACTGACATCGAGATGCAATGACCAGGCCTGCATTTGCCCGGCGATAGCGGCACCATCCAAAGGCAGCGACCCCAGCAGCGGTGCCACCCTCGCCTCGGGCACATCCACCTTGAAATTGGCCAGCTCCGGATGATTGAACGAAGAAATCAGCAGCTGCTCGGGTGAATAACCCAGCTCAGCCATGGCCCTGTGGTACAGGGCCTTCATAGGCTCGCCGGTATGAATGCCCTTTAATTCGATATTCACTATGCAGCGGGCATTAAGGAGTTCGAGCACCTGCCACAAGGTCGGGATGGGCTCGCCGCGAACCGACAGCTTTTGAAGCTCTGCCAGTGTGTGGCGATGGATGAGCCCCTTGCCATTGCTTTTGCCTTCCAGGCGCCTGTCGTGGAACACCACCAGCTCACCCTCGACGTTATGCACGTCAAGTTCCACTGCTTCTGCCCCCAACTCCAGTGCCAACGCCATGGCCTTTAGGGTGTTTTCCGGGGCGTAACCGCTGGCACCCCGGTGAGCGAAAATTAACATGGATTCTCCTTGGCTCAGCGCAGCTGGATTTGGGTGTCACGGCTTGGCACACCCCCTTGATTGATGGTGATTTCCATCTGGGGATAAGCCAGCTCCAGATTGTTTTCTTTCAGCTTGCTGCTGATACGTTTGTGCAGATCGTGCCTCAGTGGCCAGCGGCTGCCCATATCCTTGGCATAGGCCCTCACTTCATAATCCTGGGTGTGTTGACCAAAACCGGCGAACCAGACTTCGGGCTCAGGTGTATGCAATGCATGCTGGCATTCCTTGATGGCCTGATAAAGGCTGGCTTCGACCTTGGCGGGATCGGAATCTCTGGCAACGGCCACCTTGATGATCACCCGGGTTATTGGGTCGGACAGCGACCAGTTGATCAGCTGCTCGGTGATAAAGGCTTTGTTGGGGACGATAATTTCTTTTCGGTCCCAATCTATGATGGTGGTGGCCCGAATTTGAATTTTGCTGACGGTACCTGTGAGATCGCGAATGGTGACCGTATCGCCGATACGCACCGGCTTTTCAAACAGTATGATAAGACCCGAGATAAAGTTGGCAAATATCTCCTGCAAACCAAAACCCAAGCCCACCGACAGGGCGGCAATCAGCCACTGCAACTTGGACCACTCCATCCCCAGAGTCGAGAAGCCCACCAGGGTGCCTACCATCACCACCAGGTAGCGGCTGACCGTGGTGATGGCAAAGCCCGTCCCCGGAGTTAAGTCAAGTCGCTGCAACAGCACCAGCTCCAGCAAACCGGGCAAGTTGGTGGCTATCATCAGCGAGAACACCATGATAAGCACCCCAAAAAGCACTGACTTGAGGGTGATGGGCACCAGCTGTTCGCCACCGTCGATAATGGCGGTGCTGGTCCACAGATTAATACCGTCGAGGAAGGAAAACAGTGCCGAGTGGGTTTGAGTCCACAGGCCAATCAAGCTGGCCAGAAACGCCAGAATCAACAAAGACCGCACCAGCCCAAGTGACTGACTGGAAATGGTTTCGAGGTCTACTTTGGGCTCTTCGTACACATCCTGGGTGTCGGCGGACACGGTTTCTCCCCGCTCCCGCTGTGCCAGTTTTTCAGCCCGCTTCGCCTTGGCACGGTCAAAGGCGATGCGGCGCCGCTCAATCAGCATCCAACGCTTTATGAGTTGATACAACAGCAAAAAGCCCAGCGCCAGCAGCAGGGATATCTGCAGCTGCAGCATGAGCTGGAAAGAGGTGAAGTAAAAGCCGCGCAGTGCCAGCAGGGTACAGATGGCGGGGGTCAGCAGCAGCATCAACCACAAAAAGCGCTGCAGCAGACGGCGGTTTTTCCCTTCGGGTTCGTGGCTCTGTCGATAGCCTCTGGCGTATTTGAGGATATCGCGATAGAACCACAGCAGTTGCAGACACAGCAAAATAAAGGCGCCCCGGCCGAGACTGTTTCTCACCAGAGAGACATCCAGAATTTCGGTGAAACTGACCACGGCGACCAGGGGCAGGGCCAGTAGCATGGCGGCCTTAAGACGCTGTTTCCCGTGCTCTATTACCTCTTTGGGTCTGCGGAAATGGCCTATCAGCAGGCCTTTCTCAATAGAGAGCAGAAACATAAAGCGGTAAACCAGATAGACACAGCCCGACACCAGGATCCCGGCACCCACCGCCTGCACCAGATTGTACTGACTGAGCATGAAAAAGCCGCCGGCCAGCACGATGGGAGCGGGGCGAAGCAGGGCATAGCCCAGAGTCAACAGCAGGGTTTCGAAGGTGTACTTGAAATCATCCTGGGTCACATTGCCAACGGGCTGTAAAAAGTGATCCATGGCTTTATCAAATCGGGGGCGGGCCACATCCTGAACTACCCAGAAGAGCACCAATAAAATCAGCCACCACGACCAGTAATCACTCTGCTCATCCAGCGCCAGCGACAGCTGCTGCCAGGGAGCCTGTTGAACCAGCCAGATCAGGCTGCGATGTAAATCTGTCAGCCAGAGCTTGCCGATGGGGGCGGCATTGGGTACCCAAAACAGATGCTCACTGAGGGTATTTTTCAGGGTGACATATTGGGCATTGAGCTCAGTGTGGCTCACCTTGAGTTTGGCCAACTCGCTCAGCAGCAAATCAAAACCCTGCAGCATCTGCTTCAATAGTTTTTGCTCAGCCAAGAGCAGGCTGTACTGGGCCTCGCTGTAGAGGGATTTTTGATCCAGCTGTTCCTGATTACGTGCCAGCTCCTGCTCCATCTGATAGCGGGCCAGGCGCGCATCGGCGATTTGATTTTGTAAATGTTCTGGATTGGGGGGCTTTGGCAGACTTTGCAACATCTGCAAAAAGCGTTCGCCAAAGGCGGAATTGGTTTTCACCCAGGAGATTTGTTCCTGAACACTGGACACCTGCAGTGACTGTTCCTGATAACGCTTTTCGGCCACTTCCTGCATGTCGACCACGTTGTCAATCTGCAGGGTCAGGGTCTGCAGTTTTTGCCCCAGAAGGGCATTGTTGGCTTGCAGTTGTTGCGAGAGGGCATCCTGGGCTTCTGTGCCTGCAGATAGGTTATTGGCCAGCGTCGCGTCGGTAACAGCCTGACGCTGGCTGCTGATGGCACGGTTCAGCTTTTCGATGAAGAGTTCCTGCTGCCTAAGTTGTGCCCGTACCAACTGCAATTTGAACTGCGTCAGTTCAATGCGTTTTTGGCTGGATGCCTGCTCAGCCTCCAGTGTTGCCAGGTTCTGCTCGTAATAGCGTCGCTGCGCTTGCTGCAATGCGCCGTTGGGGCTGTCCAGAGGGGCTTGGGGTGCCTTCTGATGCTGGATAAGGGCTTGTCTGGCATTCGCCACCGCCGTGGGCAATTGATTATGGCGTTGTAGCAGCGTGCTTTGCGCCTGTATCAGCTGAGTCTCTTCTTCCTTTAGGGTAGATAGCTGCAAATAGGCTGCCGATGCCTGCTGATTCAGATCCTGCCGTCTGGCCAATGGCAACTCTTTTTGGGTCGCCGCCAGTGCTTTTTGTAAGCGGGCCTTTTCATCGGCAAAGCCCAGTAGCTGCTGCTGATATTCAGCGGCCTGCTGGGCGAGGAGTTCGGCGGTTTCTGTCAGCTCCAGCGTCTGCTGCGAAACGCTTGGTTGGGGTGTGTTGCTTCCCTGGGAGAAGCCCAGCCGTTTTTCCAACTGCAATGAGGGGTTGGCGAGGGAGAAAAGCGGGAAAAAAAAGAGCGCAATCAGCAAAAAACGTAACATGGCACCAAACTTGGGCTGAAGTGAAATCAACTCACCCATGTTATCAAAGCCAGCAGGAATTGGTATGTCAGTCTAAGGCCTTTTTTTGCCTTTGCTGGCGGTGACTCTGTGCGGTTTCATACACTGCGGTGGATACCACCAACAGACCACCTATCAGGGTGCTGAGGTTGACTGTTTCACCAAGCAACAGAAGGGCCAGGACGGTGCCGTAGAAGGGCTGAAGACAGGACACCAAGCCTACCGTTTTGGCGCTTAAATGCCTCAGCGCCGAGGTGAATAGCGCATGGGGCATGGCGGTAAATATAACGCCGAGCAGAATCAGCAACTGCCAAACATCACTGGTCACTTCCTTTGGTGTCGATTCAACAAAACTGCCCAGAAAGAGCACGGCAACGAGGGTTTGATAGAACATGGCCTGGGGGCCTGTGTACTCGGCAAAATAGCGTTTGTGCAGCAAGTTGCGGGCGGTAAAGAGCGCTGCTGACAGCACACCAACCAAAATCCCCAGAGTAATATCGTTACCCAGACTTGCCTCGGGGATCAGCAGCGCCACGCCCGTGAGTACGGCCACGCCACAGACCAAGTCACGCAGGTGGGTACGGGTGCCATTGATAAGGGGTTCGACCAACACGGTCATCACCGGGTAGGTGAAAAAGGCAATCATGCCTATGGCGACCGAGGACATTTGCATCGAGGCAAAATAGGTGACCCAGTGCAGGCTAACGATGATGCCAAGAGCCAGTGCTATGCCATAGTCTCTGGTATTGCCAAGTCTGAGTGGATGGCGGGTGGCTTTGACTATCAAGGCCAACACCAGGGCGGCGATGGCGCAGCGATAAACGGTGATATCGAGAGCCCCGAGCGGGATAAGCTTGGAGAAAAGTGCGGTACCGCCAAACAGCAATACCGCAGAGTGTAACTCAAGCAGTCCCGACGAGGCCTTGGACATCAGTCCTCCAGCTTGGCGAAAGGCTGACCCATGCGGGTCACGGCTTCGGGTTTTACGTCGTCGGCAAAGTCATCGATGGCATCTTTGGCAAACAGCATCACCACAGTGCTGCCAAGCTTGAAGCGGCCCATTTCGGCGCCTTTTTCCAGCGTGAGAGCCTCAGGGCCTTCGGTGGGGTAATCCCAGGTAAAGACCTTTTTACCGGTAGGCGGCGTGACAGTGCCAGCCCAGACAGTTTCAATGCTGGCGACAATGGTGGCGCCCACGAGTACCATGGCCAGCGGGCCTTTTTCAGTCTCGAAAATCGCCACAACACGCTCGTTGCGGGCAAACAGACCCGGTACATTGCGGGCAGTCAGTGGGTTAACCGAAAACAGCTCTCCGGGCACATAGGTCATCTTCGACAGTGTGCCTTTAATGGGCATGTGAATCCGGTGGTAATCCTTTGGCGCCAGGTAAATTGTGGCAAAATCACCCTCTTCAAAACGGGCTGCATCGTCGGCCTGACCACCCAAAAGCGCCAGCGCCGAATAGTGGTGACCCTTGGCCTGGAAAATACGGCCATCCTCGATGGGACCCAGCTGGCTTACGGCGCCGTCAACGGGATGTACCATGATGTTCTCAGCCTGTTCTATGGGGCGCAGGCCGGGTTTCAGTTCACGGGTAAAGAAGTCGTTGAAGGTTTTGTAGGCTTCGGGGTTGGAATGCAGGGCTTCACTCATGTTGATGCCGTACTGCTTAATAAACCATTTAATGAAGGCGGTGGTTACAAAACCAGCCTCGGCGGCGGCAAATTTGCCGACGATGCGTGATACCAAATGCTTTGGCATCAGGTATTGGAGGGCGATTTTCACTTTGTCCACTTGTCTTTGTCCTTTTGCTTTCAATTTGTTGCCGGATCATTCTTCGTTGTGTCTGAAATGACGGGCGTGACGCTGTTCATCCAGACTGGCGATGATCCTGTGATAATTATTGAATCTGTCCTGATGGATTTTGCCGGCTTCCAGTGCTTCGCGAAGACTGCAGCCCGGGTCATCCAAATGCTTGCAATCACGGAATTTACAGGTGCCGAGGTAGTCGCGAAATTCGGTAAAGCACCAGCTGACCCTGTCGGGCGGCAGATGCCAGAGGGCGAATTCCCGTACGCCGGGGGAATCTATCAGATCGCCACCGCTTGGCAAGTGCAACAATCTGGCTGTGGTGGTGGTGTGTTGGCCAAGGCCCGAGCCTTCGGATACTTCGCCGGTCAGCAGTTCTGCATCGGGAAGCAAGGCGTTGATCATGGAAGACTTACCAACACCGGACTGACCGACAAAGACGCTGATTTTGTCGTTGAGCAGGGCTTTAACCGTGTCGATACCGGCTTTCGATTTACTGCTGACTTCGTACACCGGGTATCCGAGCGAGCGGTATCTGCCGAGCGCAGCTTCGATATCGGCTCTGTCCTCATCATTCATTAGGTCGATTTTATTGAGGATGATAACGGGGGAGATGCCCGTGTCTTCCGAGGCAACCAAATATCGGTCAATTATCTGGGTAGTAAAGGCCGGTACAACGGAGGAGACAATCAGGATCTGATCGATATTGGCGGCAATGATTTTTACGCCGTCATACAGATCCGGCCGGGTCAGTGACGAGGTGCGGGGATGTACGGCTTCCACCACGCCACCAATGGCGCTGCCATCTTCCAGAGCCTGACGGATAATCACCTTATCCCCGGTGACCAAGCTTTGTATGGTTCTGCGAATGTTGCAGCGAATGATTTCACCACTAATGATCTCCACATCGGCATGCTGACCGAAGCGGGAAATGACCACGGCGGGTTCTTCCTGACCGAGTGAACTATCCTGTAATTCAGGCGCCTGGTTTTCGAGTTTGCCGCGGCTGAGCCGCTTTTCATGATTGGCGCGCATACGGCGCAATTGGCCATGACTGAGAGGTTTCTTTTTACTCACAAAGCTGTCTTCGTCAATAATCTGATGTGGTTGGGGATAAAAAGCATTATGATACACGGTCTTTGACAAAAAAGCCTGAAAATACGGCGCGGGAACCAAAAGGCAGGTATATGGCTGCAGACGCAAAAAATCTTATTTGGATTGATCTTGAGATGACAGGATTGGAGCCCGAAGTGGACCGGATCCTGGAGATTGCCACCCTGGTAACCGATCAGGACCTGAACATCCTGGCCCAGGGGCCTGTGATAGCTATTCATCAGTCTGACGAGGTTTTGGCAGCCATGGATGATTGGAACCAGCAGCACCACGGTGCCTCAGGTCTGATAGAACGTGTACGAAGCAGCCAATACACAGAAGCTGACGCCATTGCCCAGACAATTGATTTCCTGTCGTTGCACGTCCCCAAGGGCGTTTCACCTATGTGCGGCAACAGCGTAGGGCAGGACAGACGTTTCCTGAACAAGTACATGCGCGAACTGGAAGATTTTTTCCACTACAGAAATATCGATGTCAGCACTATCAAAGAGTTGGTAAAACGCTGGGATCCTGAAGTGATGAAAGGCTTCAAGAAACAAGGCACCCACCAGGCGCTGCTTGATATCCAAGAGTCCATTGCCGAACTGCAGTTCTATCGCGACAAAGTATTTAAAATTTGAGCAAACGATAGATAAATCTGTGGCGGGGGGTTGCAGGCCATGGAAATTTTCATATAATGCGGCCTCACCTTTACAGTGGTACGTTGTGAAGGGTGAGTTCGCGACTCTAGCTCAGTTGCAGTAAGAAAGGACAATACCTCGATTACAGTTGGCTGACATAGAACGCAAAATGCGACATTAGCTCAGTTGTCAGTTGCAGTAAGAAAGGGCGATACCTCGATTACAGCTATCTGACAGAGAACGCAAAATGCGACATTAGCTCAGTTGGTAGAGCGATACCTTGCCAAGGTATAGGTCATCGGTTCGAACCCGATATGTCGCTCCAAATTCTCAGGCGTTTCGGCCTTAAAACGAAAATGCGACATTAGCTCAGTTGCAGTAAGAAAGGGCGATACCTCGATTACAGCTATCTGACAGAGAACGCAAAATGCGACATTAGCTCAGTTGGTAGAGCGATACCTTGCCAAGGTATAGGTCATCGGTTCGAACCCGATATGTCGCTCCAAATTCTGACTTCGCCAGTCATAAAACAGCGAATGCGACATTAGCTCAGTTGGTAGAGCGATACCTTGCCAAGGTATAGGTCATCGGTTCGAACCCGATATGTCGCTCCAAATTTTGACTTCGCCAGTCATAAAACAGCGAATGCGACATTAGCTCAGTTGGTAGAGCGATACCTTGCCAAGGTATAGGTCATCGGTTCGAACCCGATATGTCGCTCCAAATTTTGACTTCGCCAGTCATAAAACAGCGAATGCGACATTAGCTCAGTTGGTAGAGCGATACCTTGCCAAGGTATAGGTCATCGGTTCGAACCCGATATGTCGCTCCAATTTCCTTCCTTATACTCCCTCAATAAATATGTAATTCAAATGCAGGATTATTCCCGGCGTTTTGGATGGGCATTTTGTCTCTTTGCTGTGAGCGCAGGCACAGAGTGCCTTAATAGAGTGATCTTCTGCAAAGAACCATCAAAAGCCCGCAGATGCGGAATTTCGCATTTACTGAATTATGATGCAATTCAAATAATCCATAGATAAATGCTTCCATAATGACTCCAGACAGAATTGAAATTGGCCTTAACAGGGTCATTGAAGATGGAGGCAGTCCTATGCGTATTCAACAATTGCGTGAGCTTCTGGAGTACCTGGCAACATGCCGGCTGGAAATGGCTCAACTTTACAAAAGGCTGCATGCCCAAGCTGACTCTTCCAGGGTGAAATTGATGCTTGAGTACTTTCAGCAGCAACAAAAGCACATTGCAAAAAAACTGGAAGACTATGTTGACGATGCACCATCAAGACTTCTGGATACTTGGTATAAAGACCTTATTTTTGAAGATTTTATCAAGCGCTGCCAGAGCACTATGTTACCAGCCAATATGCAGGAAGACGATGTGCTGAGTCTGCACCTGGATTTGGAAAACCGCCTGATTGCATTGCTGGAAAAAACCGCTGAAACATCGCAAACCGAAGAAATTCGCAGTGCCTTGGCCGATTTGGTCAGAGTAGAAAAGATTCAGCAGCAGAGACTCGTCCACAGTACCATCCGGATGGACGATATCTAGCCACAAACAATGAAAAAAACCGGCCTCAGTGGCCGGTTTTTTTATGGGTAAAGCCAGAAGGGTCAATCACTTTGCATGATTTACGTCAAAGTTTTCTTCACCGCCATGCTGTTATCGTGTGAAGCGGTCTGTCTCTAGGTTTTATCGTTGTCTTTATCCTGCACAGGCAGAGTAATGGCCTTGTATAGCCCAAGCGCCACCAGGAGCACGCACAACAGCAGCAGTGCCTGGATCAGGATGTTGGAAGACAAAGGTAAGCTGATCAAGAGTACTGAAAGCACCAGGATCAACAAGGTGAGCAGCATCGTCCTTGTGCCAGTCATACTTGTACTCCAAAAAGTGACTAAAACCCGCAAGGGTGTTCACTGTATAAGTGTATAAAGTCATCCGCCGGGCCGCCAGTAGACACCGTTATTTGATTGCATCCGATGTGAAATGGAGTTGAAGGTATGAGTGATTCTTGCCTGTCCTTGCCTCAAACACTGTATACGGCCGCCCAGGTGAAGGCTGCTGAAATCAATGCAGTCAATTCGGGGGCTTGCAGCCTGTACGAACTGGTCGAGCAGGCCGGCAGCGCCGCCATGGAGATTTTGGAGTCGTCAGAGCACTGCAATTTGGCCACCGTGGTTTTGGTGGGCAAGGGTAACAATGGTGCCGATGCGCTGGTGGTCGCCAGATTGCTGCTGACCAGGGGCAATCGCGCCCGGGTGCTGCTGCTTGGACAAGGCAAAACCCAGGAATATGCCGCCGCCATGGCCGCTTTTGTCGAGGTTGGTGGCATCACAGAAGCTTTTACTGAATCAGCCCTTGAAGGTGCTGAAGTCATCATTGATGGGGTATTGGGTACCGGAAGCAGCGGCGAACTCAGTGAAGACTTGCAGCAGTGTTTCAACGCGGTGAACTCTTCACCAGCCTGGGTGCTGAGCCTGGATATGCCTTCCGGTGTGAATGCCGATACCGGCAATGTGAGCCCGGTTGCGATTCAAGCCGATGTCACCCTGTGTTTTGGCGGGCTAAAGCAGGGGCTTTTTACTTCCAGAGCACGGCATTTTGCCGGGCTTATTCGCTATGCATCGCTGGGGCTTACTGATTTTCTCGCCAAGTTCCCGGCAGAGGCTCAGCGGGTTGATGCAGGGTATCTGAAGGACCTGCTCGGACGTCGTCCCCGTGACAGCCACAAGGGGAAATCCGGCAAGGTTACCATCATGGGTGGCAACTATGGCATGGCAGGTGCGGTCAGGCTGGCCGGGGAGGCCTGTCTTCGTGCCGGTGCGGGACTGGTGACGGTTATCAGCCGACCGGAACATCAACTGACAGTGAATGCCAACCGGCCAGAGCTGATGTTCTGGGGCTGTGAACTGGTGGACATGGAGGTGTATCTGCGTTTGGGCTGGGCGGATGTACTGGTACTTGGACCCGGCCTTGGCAAGGATGACTGGGGTTATAACCTGTATAAGGCGGTCGGCTTATCGGATAAACCCTGCGTGCTCGATGCCGATGCACTGAACCTGTTATCGAAAGAGCCCTGCAGGCAGATCAATCGTGTTTTGACGCCCCATCCCGGCGAGGCTGCAAGGCTGCTTGGGGTGTCCACTGCCGAGATAGAAGTCGACAGATTTGCCGCCGTCAGGCAATTGCAGGAGAGGTTCGGAGGCGTCGTTTTGCTTAAAGGGGCAGGTACGCTTATCTATGACGGCGATACCCTGGTGGTGGCTCCCGTTGGCAATCCGGGCCTTGCCAGTGGTGGGTGCGGAGATGTTTTATCTGGTATAATCGCCGCCCTTATGGCTCAGGGGCTCGATACCATGACGGCAACCATTGCCGGTGTTGTGATCCACGGTGAAGCGGCGGACCTCGCAGCACTTGCCGGAGAGCGGGGCATGCTTGCCAGTGACCTGATGCCTTTTATTCGCCAATTGGTCAATAGTGATTTAATCTAGGCAACATTGATATAGCCAGTGCCAGCAAAGGGTGTTGGCGCTGTTGCTGACTATTCAAGAGCCGAGATGACAGACGTTAAGATTTTTCTCGAGACTGACGAGCAAACCATTGCCATCGGTCAAAAACTCGCAAAACATATCCATCCCCCGTTAACGCTTTACCTCACCGGTGAATTGGGTGCGGGTAAAACGACGCTCAGCCGCGGCATTATTCAGGCTCTGGGGCACCAGGGCGCAGTGAAAAGCCCAACTTATACCCTGGTGGAACCTTACGAGCTTGCGAATGTCGAAGTTTATCATTTTGACCTTTATCGTCTCGCTGACCCCGAAGAGCTGGAGTTTATGGGGATCAGAGATTATTTTTCCGACAAAAGCCTTTGTATAGTAGAGTGGCCTGACAGGGGATTCGGTTTATTGCCTGAAGCCGATTTGCACCTGCATTTGGTATATGCGGGCACTGGACGAGAGCTCAGTATCCAGGCTGGTACTGCAGCCGGAAGAGCAGTGATAGAAAATCTCAGCGAATG
The DNA here is from genome assembly GCF_019457455.1 of Shewanella sp. FJAT-52076. NCBI lineage: Bacteria > Pseudomonadati > Pseudomonadota > Gammaproteobacteria > Alteromonadales > Shewanellaceae > Shewanella > Shewanella sp. FJAT-52076. Next base: position 3,569,636 of record NZ_CP080415.1, on the reverse strand, counting down.
AATAGAATAATAAGCAGACTTTTTTTCGTTTTAACCCTGCTGTTTTCCGTTGGCGCCTTAGCTGCGAATCAGCTGGACGGTGTCAGGATATGGGCTGCACCGGAATCGACCCGGGTAGTGTTTGATCTCACTGCCAAACCCAGTTACACCCATTCTACTCTGGTGGGCCCGGACCGACTGGTGTTGGACCTGAGTGATACCCAGTCCAGGGTGGCGTTCGACAAAATCGCCAACAATTCCAAGTTGGTGAAACGGGTACGCCTGAGCAAACCTCCGGCTAAAGGTATTCTGCGACTGGTTATCGACCTTAACCGGCCGGTGAATGCCAATCTATTTTCGTTACCGCCAACGGCTCCCTACGGCAACCGTCTTGTGGTAGACCTTGAAGAAAAAGCAAGCGAAAGCAAAGCGATAGTAGCGCCGCCTTCGTCTCTGCGTGACATTATCGTTGCCATCGATGCCGGACACGGCGGGGATGACCCGGGGTCAATTGGCCCATCAGGTCTGTATGAGAAAAAAATCGCCTTTGAAATTGCCAAACGGGTGCAGGCCAAGATAGATGCCACCCCGGGGATGAAAGCGGTATTGACCCGTACCGGTGACTACTACATTCATCCGAACAAGCGCTCGGAGCTGGCACGAAAACACCGCGCCGATCTGCTGGTGTCTATTCACGCCGACGCTTTCACCTCGCCCAATCCTCGCGGTGCGTCAGTGTGGGTGCTGTCTATGCGCCGTGCCAACAGTGAAATTGGTCGCTGGCTTGAGCAAAAAGAAAAACACTCAGAGCTTTTGGGTGGTGCCGGCGAAATTATTCAGAATGCCGATAACGAGCAGTATCTGGCCATGACCTTGCTTGATATGTCCATGGACAGATCCATGGCAATCAGCCACAGCATCGCCGGTGATGTGCTCAAAGAGCTGGGCAAGGTGACAGACCTGCATAAGAACCTGCCTGAATCAGCCAGTTTGGCAGCACTGAAGTCTCCAGACATTCCTTCTATCCTGGTGGAAACCGGCTTTATCTCCAATCCCAAGGAGGAGAGCCTGCTCAAGAGCAGTTCACACCAGGAGCGCCTGGCCAAGGCGATCCACACGGGGGTGCTGAGGTATTTTGAGACCAATCCTCCCAGTGACTCGCTTATTGCCAGCCGTGCCAACAGCCAGCACAAGGTCAGTCGCGGCGAGTCTTTATCCGTGATTGCGGCCCAATATGGCATTTCTGTCACCAGTCTCAAACAGGCGAATAACCTTAAGTCCGACACCCTGCGTGTGGGCCAGAAGCTGGTGATCCCCAAAGGATAAACAAGGAATACCCCATGGCAATTCAGGTATTGCCACCTCAGTTGGCAAACCAGATTGCGGCTGGCGAGGTGGTAGAGCGCCCAGCCTCGGTGATTAAAGAGCTGGTGGAAAACAGTTTGGATGCGGGTGCCACCCGGATTGATATTGATATCGATAAGGGCGGCAGCAAGCTTATCCGTATTCGCGACAATGGTGGCGGTATTCCGAAGGCGGAGTTGGCGTTGGCACTGGCGCGCCATGCGACATCCAAGGTGCAAACCCTCGAAGATCTCGAAGCGATTCTGAGTTTTGGCTTTCGCGGTGAGGCGTTGGCGAGTATCAGTTCAGTGTCACGACTGACCCTGACATCGCGTACCGCCGAGCAATCTGAGGCCTGGCAGGCCTATGCAGAGGGCTCAGAGGTGGCTATCCGGGTGATGCCTGCGGCGCACCCTGTAGGCACCACCATTGAGGTGGCCGATCTCTTCTTTAACACCCCGGCCAGGCGGCGATTTCTCAAGAGTGATAAAACCGAATTCACCCATATTGATGAATGGCTTAAGCGCATCGCTCTGATACGTTCTGATGTGCATTTCTCCCTGAGCCACAATGGTAAGCCTGTGCGTCAGTACCGCGGCGCGGCGACTGATGCTCAGTACCTGCAGCGACTTGCTCAGGTGGCGGGCAGGGCTTTTGCCGACAGCGCCATTAAGGTCGACTGTCAGCACGATGGTATGCAGCTGAGCGGTTATTTGCAGTCACCTGCGCTGTCTGAACTGGTGGATTGTCATTACTTTTATGTGAATGGCCGCCTCATCCGCGACCGATTGGTCAATCATGCGGTGCGCCAGGCCTTTGGTGAACTGGGTACCTTCGAACAACCTGCGTTCGTGCTGAGTTTGACGCTGGATCCCCATCAGGTCGATGTGAACGTGCACCCGGCAAAACATGAGGTGCGTTTTCACCAAGCCCGATATGTGCATGATTTTATTTTGCAGGTGCTGCAGTCGGCATTAAGCCAGATGCAGGACTTGCCCCTGGCTGAGGAGCTGCCAGGGGCTCAGGCGGCCCCCGCGTCCCCGGCGTCGGTTAGAGAACAAACGGCAGGATACGCACCACATACCTTTGACAGTGGCTCTGGGCATGAAGCTGCAAATGTCCACAGTCGTTTGCCGGATACTCAACTCGGCCACCGCCAATCCGACATGGCTACATCTCGGCAGCCTAGTGGCATTGATGCTGGCCTTATTCAAGGTTCATCGTCCCATGGCGTGCCACAATCCGGATACGGGCGGCCGGGAAACACTGCCGGGGTTGAAACTACAGACCGCCATGGGAGTGGCTATTCGGGCGCAGGGCAGGGACAGCGTTATGTCCGCGACCAATTATCCGGGCAACAGCGTCAGGCAGCCCAGTATTATGCCGAGCTGCTGCACACTCCTGAGGTGGCAAGCCCCAGCGGCGGTGCTCAGGCTGTTCTCCCCATGCCGCCCTTGCTTGCGGGCCGCTACTGGGTGTTGGCACAGGATGAGCGTCTTCGTTTGTTGTCCATCGTAGATGCGGCCAAAGCGCTTGTCGTGCAGGAACTATTATCCAAGCTGCCAACGGGGTTGGTGGGGCAGCCGCTGCTGATGCCGGTGGCCGTTTCCGCCGATGGGGATTGGACCATGATATTGGCCGAACGGGAGTCGCTGCTTCGGCGTCTTGGTCTTGAACTGACAATTCGCTATCAGCAGTTGATAATCAAAAAAGTGCCCCCATATCTGAGGGACAGTCAGCTGGCCAAGCTTATCCCTGAGTTTCTGGAATGGATAAAGTTAGAGGTGCCGGCCGACGAAGCCCTGTGTCACTGGTTGGCTCAGCAGGTGACAGGTTTTGATGCGGCCCCCAAGGTGTGGCAGCGTATTCAGTCCCTTGAAGCGACTGTTCGTAATAAGATTTTAGAGAGTGCCAGTGATTTGCCCTGGCAGACATGGCTGGATGAACACAAACACTGACACGACTTCCCTGCCCAGGGTGCTGTTTTTAATGGGGCCTACAGCCTCAGGCAAGACAGCGCTGGCGCTGGATATGGCTGAACATCACAACTGTGAGATTATTTCGGTCGACTCGGCGCTGATTTATCGTGGCATGGATATAGGGACCGCCAAACCCACAGCCCAGGAGCTGGCGAGGGCGCCCCACAAGCTGATAGATATCCTTGACCCGCTCGAAAGTTACTCGGCGGCAGACTTTAGGGCCGATGCTGTCAGAGAAATAGAAGAGACGCTATCCCGTGGTAAAACCCCGCTGCTTGTTGGCGGGACCATGATGTATTTCAAGACCTTGCTCGATGGTTTATCACCGTTGCCCAGTGCAGATGACGCCGTTAGGGCTCAAATTGCTGCCGAGGTTGAGGCGCGGGGATGGCAGGCGCTCCATGATGAATTGCGGCAGATAGATCCCGTGTCCGCTGAGCGTATTCATCCCAATGATCCCCAGCGTCTATCGCGGGCCATTGAGGTATACCGAATAAGTGGCAAGACACTGACAGAGCTGACTAAAATTAAAGCTGAGTCTTTGCCTTATCAAATGGTGCAGTTTGCCATTGCACCGCTAGACAGAGCCGTGCTGCACGGTCTTATCGCAAAGCGATTTCAGCAGATGCTCGCCGAAGGCTTTATCGGTGAAGTGGAAACCCTTAAAGCTCGCGGGGATCTGCACCTTGAACTGCCCTCGATGCGCTGCGTAGGTTACCGGCAGGCATGGCAGTATCTGGATGGTGAATTTGACCATGCTACCATGGTCGAAAAAGCTGTGGCCGCCACTAGGCAATTGGCAAAGCGTCAATTAACATGGTTGCGGGGATGGCCTGAGTTACACTGGTTGGCCAGCGGCGACGAAGGGAATTTAGACAAACTTGTGCAGCAATCCCGGTAGTGAATCTGCTTTTGCTGTATACTACTCAATTCAAACAGAAAACGTTTGCATTGGACTTTTATAATTTAAAAAGGAAATAACAAATGGCTAAGGGGCAATCTTTACAAGACCCATTTTTGAACGCACTGCGCCGTGAGCGTGTTCCCGTTTCTATTTATTTGGTTAACGGCATCAAGCTTCAGGGACAGGTTGAGTCTTTCGACCAGTTCGTGATCCTGCTGAAAAACACTGTAAGCCAGATGGTTTACAAGCACGCCATTTCTACCGTTGTTCCATCCCGTCCATTCAACGTGGGCAGTCATCAGGGTGGCAGCAACTACAATGCCCAACAAGACGACAGTGCCGGCGAGCAGTAATTACGGACGTCTATTTTTGAGAGGTTTGCTTCTTGTTTGATCGTTATGAGGCGGGAGAAACAGCGGTTCTTGTCCATATCGATTTTACCGACGAAGGCAGTCGGGAAGATCTCGCCGAATTGCAGTTATTGGTGGAATCGGCGGGTGCACGCTCCGTTGGTGTAATTACAGGAAGCCGTCGCGCGCCTGACCGCAAGTTTTTTGTCGGTACAGGCAAGGCTGAAGAGCTGGCTGCCATGGTGGCCGCGACCGATGCAAATGTAGTGATCTTTAACCATGCCCTGAGTCCGGCTCAGGAGCGAAATCTGGAGCATCTTTGTCGTTGTCGGGTGCTCGACAGGACAACCCTGATCCTGGATATTTTCGCGCAACGTGCCCGGACCCACGAAGGTAAGTTGCAGGTGGAGCTAGCGCAATTGCGCCACATGTCAACGCGCCTCGTGCGGGGCTGGACTCACCTTGAGCGCCAGAAGGGCGGCATTGGTCTGCGTGGCCCGGGTGAAACTCAGTTGGAAACCGACCGCCGCTTGCTGCGGGGACGGATCAAAAACATTAACCGCCGTCTGGAGAAGGTAGACAAACAGCGGGAGCAAAGCCGCAGGGCAAGGCAACGCAGCGACATGGCAGCGGTTTCTCTGGTTGGTTATACCAACGCAGGAAAGTCCACCCTGTTCAATACGTTGACCAGCGCTGAGGTGTATGCCGCCGATCAGCTGTTTGCGACTCTGGATCCCACGCTGCGAAAACTCGAGTTGCCTGACGGTGCCGCGATTCTCGCAGACACAGTAGGATTCATCCGCCACCTTCCACATGACCTGGTTGCCGCCTTCAAGGCCACACTGCAAGAGACCCGCGAGGCGGATCTTTTGTTACATGTTATTGATTGTGCTGATGAAAAGATGCGCGACAATATAGAGCAAGTGCAGGCGGTACTGAAGGAAATTGAAGCCGATGAGATACCTCAACTCATCGTGTGCAACAAGATTGACCTGGTTGAAGGCGTTAAACCCGCCATCGATCGGGATGATACCGGAAAGCCTTTCCGGGTCTGGTTGTCTGCCCAGCAAAACCAAGGCTTGGATTTGCTCAGGCAGGCGGTTCAGGAGTTGGTTGGCAATGTCATTGCCGAGTTAACCCTGAAAATCCCGGCAACCGCCGGGCATTATCTTGGCCAGTTTTATCGACTGGATGCGATACAGCAGAAAGAGTATGACGATCTGGGGAACTGTATCTTGTCTGTTCGTTTGCCTGATGCCGATTGGCGCAGGCTTGCTAAACAGAGTCAAGGTGAGTTGGAAACCTTTATTGTCGATACAGCGACTGATAGGGTAGTTTGTTAACTATTAATATCATCCACTTATGGAGTATTAAATGGCTTGGAACGAGCCCGGTAACAAGGGGCAGGACCCTTGGGGAAACAAAGGCGGCAACGATAAAGGGCCGCCGGATCTGGACGAAGTCTTTCGCAATATTTCCAAACGTTTTGGCGGCAAGGGCAATGGCCTGGGCTTTGGTGGCCTTGGGTTAATTCTCGCGCTTGGTGCTGCTGTATGGTTTCTCTCCGGTTTTTACACCATCAAAACCGCAGAGCGCGGTGTACATCTGCGCTTTGGTGAGTACATAGGTGAAGTTGGCCCCGGTCTGCGCTGGAAAGCCACTTTTATCGATGAAGTGTATCCGGTCGATGTGGAAGCCCGTCGCACTATTCCTGCTTCAGGCAGCATTCTCACTTCCGATGAGAACGTGGTGCTGGTCGAGCTGGCTGTGCAGTACAAGGTGACTGACGCATACCAGTACATGTTCAGTGCCGTGGATGCCAATTCCTCTTTGCGTGAAGCCACCGACAGCGCCCTGCGCTATGTGGTTGGCCACTCTAAGATGGATGACATTCTCACCACTGGCCGTGACAAAATCCGTACCGATACCTGGGCCGAGCTTGAGCGCATTATTGAGTCATACAAGCTGGGTCTGACCATCATGGACGTGAACTTCCTGCCGGCCCGTCCGCCGGAAGAAGTGAAAGACGCCTTCGATGATGCCATTGCCGCACAGGAAGATGAGCAGCGCTTTATCCGTGAAGCCGAAGCTTATCAGCGTGAAGTTGAGCCCCGTGCCCGTGGTCAGGAACAGCGTATTGCCGAAGATGCCCGCGCCTACAAAGAGCAGGTGGTTCAGCAGGCACAGGGTGCGGTTGCGCGCTTTGAAAAGCTGCTGCCCGAATACAAGGCGGCGCCTGAAGTGACTCGCCAGCGTATGTACATCGAGGCGATGGAAGAAGTGCTGTCAGGCAACAACAAGGTGCTTATCGATGCCAAGAACAACGGTAACCTTCTGTATCTGCCTTTGGATAAGATGATCACGCCTTCTGCAGTCGTACCCACGTCAGAGGACAGTGGCATCACGTCAACCACGCATCTGGATACCGGCGCCTTACAGCGCAGTACCGGACTGCCGGTAAGCGGCCGTCCTTCCCGTGAAGATCGTGTTCGCCAGGGGAGGGAGTAAGTTATGAGTCGTTTAATATTGATTATCCTGGTGGTGGTGATTGCTGTGATGAGCTCGTCTCTCATGGTGGTCAACGAGGGTGAACGTGCCATCGTGTCGCGCTTCAACGCCATCGTAAAAGAGAACGTTGACGGCACCGAGCGTACCAAGGTGTTCGAACCTGGTCTGCACTTCAAGATGCCCTTTATCGATACAGTGCGTAACCTCGATGCCCGGGTGCAAACCCTGGATGGGGCTGCAGACCGTTTCGTGACTTCCGAGAAGAAAGACCTGATGGTGGATTCTTACGTGAAGTGGCGCATCCAGGACTTCGAAAAGTACTACCTGTCTACCAACGGTGGTATCAAGTCCAACGCTGAGGCGCTGCTGCAACGCAAAGTAAACAGCGACCTGCGTACCGAGTTCGGTCAGCGCACCATTAAGGAAATTGTGTCTGGCGTACGTGCCGGCGAAGCCATCGACAAGGAAAACTCCGGTCGTGACGAGCTGCAACGCAACGCGCTGGAAAATGTCCGCAAGAGCGCCGAAGACCTGGGGATTGAAGTGGTCGACGTACGGGTGAAGCAGATTAATCTGCCAACCAACGTGAGTTCTTCCATCTTCCAACGTATGCGTGCTGAGCGTCAGGCTGTGGCCAAAGAACATCGCGCCAAGGGTCGTGAAGAAGCCGAAAAGATTCGTGCAACTGCTGACGCCAACGTGGTGGTTCGCCTCTCCAACGCCCAGCGTAATGCCCAGGTGATCCGCGGTGATGGTGATGCGGTAGCGGCCAAGATTTATGCCGACGCATACAAGAAGGATCCTGAGTTCTATGCCTTCCTGAGAAGTCTCGATGCCTACAAGGCAAGCTTCTCCGGCAGTGGCAACATGATGGTGCTGGAACCGGACAGTGAATTCTTCCGCTATATGAAAGAATCCAAACCAAAATAATCATCATCAGTGCCAAAAAAGCCCAACTCTGATAGTTGGGCTTTTTTTATAAATTTTGCTTTGTGAAAGCCAAGGTTAATTGGCCAATAGCTGCAATTTTGTTCGGATAAACTTCCTGTTCAGCGAGGCATTATGTTTCAGTAAGCCCGGTTCAAATCAAAAAAACATTATCTCCCCAACTTAGTTGTGTCTTTTGACTATGATCCGCCTCCACTTTTTGGCTATAATGAGCCCCGCCTCAAACTTTGATTTTGCTTCGGGATGGCCTATCTCAAAGCAACTTCTTGAAAAACAAAAAATTCCAACCCCCGCTGGGAGATATGTGGATGAGCAATGCGCCAGTCGATTCCGGACGTCGCAGATTCCTGACAGCCGCAACCGCTGTAGTTGGCGGTGCTGGTGCCGTCGCTGTAGCGGTTCCTTTTATCAAGTCATGGAATCCGAGCGCCAAGGCGAAAGCTGCAGGTGCGCCGGTAGAAGTTAATATCAGCAAGCTGGAACCAGGCCAGTTGATCCGTGTAGAGTGGCGCGGCAAGCCCGTTTGGGTTGTACGCCGCACCGAGGAAGTGCTTAAGCAGCTTCCCGAGCTCGATGGTCAACTGCGTGATCCTGCGTCTGATGAACTACAGCAACCCGTGTATGCCCAAAACGGCGTACGTTCTATCAAGCCAGAGTACTTTATCGCTGTTGGTATCTGTACTCACCTGGGCTGTTCTCCTACCTATCTGCCAGATTCATTTGGCGAGCAGGTTGAAGGCGTGAGCTCTGGCTTCTTCTGTCCTTGCCACGGCTCCAAGTTTGACATGGCCGGCCGCGTATTCCAGGGTGTTCCAGCACCACTGAACCTGGTGATCCCTCCACATCAGTATCTTGACGATGCGAATGTGATCATCGGTGTCGACGGGGAGACTGCATAATGGTTAAGAACATTATCGATTGGATCGATGCCCGTATCCCAATGACGGCGACCTATAATCGCCATGTTGGTCAGTACGCGACCCCAAAAAACTTTAACTTCTGGTACTTCTTCGGTTCGCTGGCACTGCTCGTGCTGGTAAACCAGATCCTCACTGGTATCTGGCTGACCATGAACTACGTACCTACAGCAGAAGGCGCCTTCGCCTCCATCGAATACATCATGCGTGATGTGGAATATGGCTGGCTGCTGCGTTATATGCACTCCACTGGGGCTTCCGCCTTCTTCGTGGTGGTTTATCTGCACATGTTCCGTGGTCTTATCTACGGTTCATACCAGAAGCCACGTGAACTGCTGTGGCTGTTCGGTATGCTGATCTTCCTCGTGCTGATGGCCGAAGCCTTCATGGGCTATCTGCTGCCATGGGGCCAGATGTCATACTGGGGTGCGCAGGTAATTATCTCTCTGTTCGGTGCCATCCCTGTTATTGGTGATGACCTGACTCTGTGGATCCGTGGTGACTATGTGGTATCAGGCGCGACCCTGAACCGCTTCTTCGCCCTGCACGTGATTGCACTGCCGCTGGTGCTGGTTGTTCTGGTGTTCCTGCACCTGATTGCCCTGCACGAAGTGGGTTCAAACAACCCTGACGGTATCGAAATCAAGAAGAACAAGGACGAAAACGGCTGGCCCGTTGACGGTATTCCTTTCCACCCTTACTACACCGTGAAAGACATCATGGGTGTGGCAGGCTTCCTGATTGTGTTCTGCTACGTGTTGTTCTTCATGCCAGAAGGTGGTGGTTACTTCCTCGAGAAGCCTAACTTCGAAGCCGCTAACCCAATGAAGACCCCTGAGCACATTGCACCTGTATGGTACTTCACTCCCTTCTACGCAATCCTGCGTGCGGTTCCGCACAAGCTGGGTGGTGTGATCATGATGGGTCTGTCCATTGCCGTACTCTTCCTGCTGCCATGGCTGGATCGTTGTAAAGTGAAGTCAGTTCGCTATCGCAGCATGACTCACAAGCTGAACATTGCTCAGTTCTCTGTGTCTTTCATCGTACTGGGTTACCTCGGTGCCGTGCCTGCTTCACCAGCACTGACCATTGCTGCTCAAGTGTTCACCATCACCTATTTTGGCTTCTTCGTAGCCCTGTGGGTGTACAGCAAGAATGAGAAGACCAAGCCAGTTCCAGCGAGGTTGACTAAATAATGAAAAAGTTACTCATTGCTTTGGTTGCTCTGGTGCCTACTCTTGGCTTCGCCGCTGGCGGCCACAACGTGCACCTGGAAAAGGCCAATATCGATCTGAACGATAAAGAGTCTCTGGTACGTGGTCTGGACTTGTTCCAGCACTACTGCTCTGGCTGTCACAGCACTCAGTATCAGCGCTATGAGCGTGTTGCCAACGATCTGGGCGTATCTATCGACGATATGCGCACCAAGTTCGTGTTCACCGGTGCCAAAGTTGGTGAACTGATGGAAAACGCCATTCCTGAGAAAGAAGCTGCCAAGTGGTTCGGTGCTGCGCCACCGGATCTGACGCTGGCCGCCCGTGTACGTGGTGAAGACTGGGTTTACTCTTACCTCAAGGGTTTCTACAAAGACCCAAGCCGTCCATTCGGCGTGAACAACACTGTGTTCCCTTCTGTGGGTATGCCTCACGTGTTGGAAGGTTTGCAGGGTATCGCGGTTAAGCAGGCAGACGGCAGTCTGGTTGCCACCGGCGGTAAGTTGAGTGCTGAAGAGTACGATCAGGTGGCCCGTGACATCACAGGTTTCCTGGTTTACTCCGCAGAACCCATCAAGCTGGAGCGTCAGGCTCTGGGTGTTTGGGTGCTCGCCTTCCTGTTTATCTTCTTTGTTGTGGCCTACTTCCTGAAGAAAGAATACTGGAAGGATGTACACTGATAGCCAATAACGGGTAAAATACTCTATCCGCGTATTGAAACGGGGGGCGTCAGCCCCTCGTTTATTTTATTTGTTTCGATTCTGGAGGGTATCAATGGCTCTTGCTGCCAACAAACGCTCTATCATGACTCTGTTTTCTGGCGCCGACGATCTCTACAGCCATCAGGTGCGTATTGTACTGGCTGAAAAAGGCGTCACCGTTGATGTTTTACAGGTCGATCCCAACGACATGCCAGAGGATTTGCTCGAGCTGAATCCTTATAACTCTGTGCCGACGCTGGTGGATCGCGAGCTGGTGTTGTACGAGTCACGCATCATCATGGAATACCTGGATGAGCGTTTCCCACACCCACCGCTGATGCCGGTTTATCCGGTCTCCCGTGGCCAAAGCCGTTTGATGATGCACCGTATCGATACCGACTGGTACGTGCTGGTTGATCGCATCAAGAAAGGTGACCGTGCCGATGCCGCCCGTAAAGAGCTGCGTGAAGGCCTGATTGCCATTTCACCTCTGTTTGGTGAGATGCCTTACTTTATGAGTGAAGAATTCGGCCTGGCCGATTGCTACCTCGGCCCCTTGCTGTGGCGTTTGCCTGCGCTGGGTATTCATCTGGACACAGGCGTGGCCAAGGATATCAAGGCTTACATGACCCGCATCTTCGATCGCGAATCATTCAAGGCGTCACTGACCGAAGCCGAGCGCGAAATGCGCATGGGTATGTAATGAAACCTTTGACTCCAAGCCGTCCCTATTTGCTGCGGGCGTACTATGACTGGTTAATGGACAACCAGCTTACGCCCCATGTGGTAGTAGACGCCTATGTCAAAGGCACTCAGGTGCCCCAGCAGTATGTGCGCGACGGCCAGATTGTGCTGAACATTGCCGAGTCGGCAGTGGGGCACTTGCAACTGGGCAATGATGCTGTCGAGTTTAATGCGCGTTTTGGCGGTGTGCCCCACCAGGTGGTACTACCCATGGCCTCAATTGTGGCTATTTATGCCCGTGAAAACGGAGCAGGTACCGTATTTGATGCCGAAGATGCTTATCTGCTCGATGAAGGTGAAGACGAGCTGCTGTCTGTGGTTGAGTCAGAGCCTGAAGAGGCCTTGACTACAGAAGAGCCCGATGGGCCGGATGACCCTGGCCCCAAGCGCCGTGGCCATTTAACCGTGGTCAAATAATACAAAAACCAGCCATCGGCTGGTTTTTTCGTTCTGGCATACCAATCATTTAACTGCCTGCCATGGCGGCACGGTTCCAGATTGGGCGGTTGCCACCTGCACGCAGTTACGGCCGTTGCGTTTGGCCTCATAGAGCGCATTATCTGCCATGGTCATCAGCGTGATAAGTGATACCGGCGGTGTTGCCATGCACACGCCGATGGAAACCGTTAAATGAACGGCTCCAAAGCCCAGATCTGGATGTGCTGTGGCAATGGTTTTTCGCAGGCTTTCGGCACGGGCAAGATGCTCAAGTGGCGAGGCGCAAAACTGCACCAGAGCAAACTCTTCACCGCCAATCCGTCCGGCAAAGTCTTCCCCCTGAATGTACGCGGTTAGCAGGCTCGCCAAAAATTGCAGTGCGGTGTCGCCAGTCTGGTGCCCTGTGGTGTCATTAATCTGCTTGAAATGGTCAACATCGATAATCAGCAGGCAAAAGGGGCGACTGTCTTTAATGGTGCGCTCCAGTCTTAGCATAAACGCCCGTCTGTTCGGCAGCCCAGTCAAGGAGTCAGTATCTGCAAGATATTGCAGTTCCTGTTCATTTTGTGCGGCGTAGTATTCACTTATCAGGATAACTACCAATACTGTGGTTGCGCATGAACCCACCATCATAATTCTGAGCAGTGTGATAATAAATGTCGGCACTTCGGCAATGCTGGGGTGAGCTTGCCAGCCATACACTTCAAAATAACCAAACAACAGAATGTTACTTAAAAATAGCAGCAAGGTGGTCGGCCACTGTTTGGCGTCCAGATAGGATGCAGGTAACACTGCAAACATCAAAAAATAGTAATGAAGTCCAAGTGTCACCCCTTGGGCGAGCATCAGTGCGCTGAACGCATCCAGCATCACCAATACAAACAGGGTCAGTGTAGCCTCGTGTCTTTGCCCCTTGTGGTTGAACCAAAGTACCAGCGGCAACAAGAGTAAAAATGGCAGTTGTGCCAGGCCTGAATAAATCAATCCCGGATTGCCAAGCAGTAAAAAGGCAAGGTTAAACACCAGTATGGTGATGACGGCAATCAACACACTGATATTTGTTTGAATGAGCCGGCGTTCCTGTGTTTTTCCGTGGCAATGCTCTATACCCGTCTTGGCGTAGCCGAGTAGTTGTTTCCCCAAAAAAGCCATAAAACTTACTGACGAAGGTTTGATAGTCATCCGCTAAGCATAGACATAGTTCCGGGCATTGGATGATCCGCAGGCTGCTCTGTGCTAGGATTCGCGGCCTATTCTGTTTGGACTCCAACACGCGGACGAATAAAAGCATGTTGCTCATGATAGACAACTACGACTCTTTTACCTTTAACCTGGTGCAGTATTTTCAGCAGCTCGGGGAAGAGGTGGTTGTCCGTCGCCATGACGATATCACGCTTGCAGAAATTGCCGCGCTGGCACCTGACTATCTGGTGATTTCGCCCGGTCCCTGTACCCCGGATGATGCGGGTATTTCCCTCGACGCCATCACCCACTTTGCCGGTAAGTTGCCTATTCTGGGTGTGTGCCTGGGGCATCAGGCGATGGCTCAGGTATTTGGCGCCAAAGTGATCCGAGCCGGGCGGGTTATGCATGGCAAAACCAGCGACATCAGCCATAACAATCAGCGTCTGTTTCGTGGTCTCAATAACCCGCTGAGGGTCACCCGTTATCATTCGCTATTGGTGGAGTCTGTGCCGGAAGGCTTTGTGATGGATGCCTGGTATGACGATCCTGTCCATGGCCGTGAAATCATGGCCATCAGCCATAACTCGTTGCGGCTTTATGGGGTGCAGTTCCATCCCGAATCCATCCTTACTGAGCAAGGGCTCGAATTGCTTGGCAATTTTCTTCAAATCCCAGCCTGACGGCGTCTCTTGATTTTCTGTTACAAGTTTTCTGTTTTACCTTTTGTGACGGCGTCGGTGTGCCCGGCGTAAATATGGTATAACTGGCGCCATTCCAAAAAGGCCCCCGGCCGTAAAACTAATAGGAAGGACAATGAACCCGGTTTACCGTCACTTTGCCGTCAGTGCGTTGGCACTGGCTATCCTGTCCGGCTGCGCTGCAACCGAAAATGCCGTATCCACCCCTGTAGCTGCCAATCAGACGCCAGTGTCGCAAGCAGAACTGGTAACCCCACCTGTTGCTGCCCAGCCATTGACCATGAAGCAGATAATGGCCAACCCTGACTGGATGGGGATATTTGCCCGCAACCCTTACTGGAGCGATGACGCCAGCAGCGTGCTGTTTGAGCGCCAGCCAAGTGCATCCGCGCTCAAGTCCTACTATGTTCAGGCGCTGGATGGTGAAGCCCGCGAGTTGTCTTTGGGCGAGTTACATCAAGTCTCCCAGCGCAGTGGCGTGCTGGATAAGGCCAAAAAGCGCAAGGCATACATCTATCAGGGCAACCTCTTCGTTAAAGACCTGTCCACCGGTGAAGTCGCACAGATGACCCGTACCAACACTGCAGTTGACGGCGTGCGTTTCCTAGATAATGGCGACCTGGCCTTTTGGCAGGGGAATGCGGTATTCCGTTTGCATGCCAACGGCATGGTCGAGCAGCTGGCCGATATTCGTATGAGCCAGGCACCCAAGGGCGTTAAGGCCCCCGAGGCCTATCTGGCTAAAGAGCAGGCAAAACTCATCCAGTATGTGGCCGCCCAACACGACAAAGCCAAAGCCCGTGAAGACTATAAAAAGGCGCTGGCGGATGCGGATACCACCATGACGGCTGAGCCCTGGTATTTGGGAGAGAGTGAAGTGGTCGTCGAGCTGTCTCTGTCAGCAGATGGTCGCTATGTGCTGGTCAGCCTTCAGGACAAGAGCTATCAGGGGCGCAGCGAGCACGACATCATGCCCAACTATCTGGGTAAGGAAGGCTATGTGGACGCAGTACCAGCCCGTGCACGGGTAGCGGAAGACAATCCACCGGGTCAGCGTTTGGTATTGATTGACCTGAAAGACAAGCAGAAACACGACATCAGCATCGAAGGTCTGCAGGGCTTTGATGAGGATGTGCTTGCCGCGGTGAAGGCTGACAATGCCAAAGCCCGGGGCGAAACTTATCAAAGCGAGAAAGCGCCCCGCAAAGTACAACTGATGCAGGATTGGGGCTGGAGCCAGAGTGCCATCCAGTGGAGTGATGATGGCAAGCTGCTGGTCATGCTTGAGGCGGTGGACAATAAAGACCGCTGGATAGCATCGGTCAACCTGGACTCCGGCAAACTCACTACTGAGCATCGTCTCCATGATGACGCCTGGGTGAACTACGACTACAACCAGTTTGGTTGGCTCGAAGATGGGCGCTTCTTCTTCGTGTCTGAAGAGACCGGCTATTCCCAGCTGTACATCAAGGCACCGGGCAAAGCTGCAAGTGCACTCACATCGGGCAAATTCGTGGTCAGTGATGTCACCTTAAGCCCCGATGGTAAGCATCTCTATTACAAGGCCAATAAAGATCATCCCGGCGTTTACAATGTGTACCGCGTCGCTCTGGCCGATGGCAAAGACGAGCAATTGACCCATTGGGAAGGCACACTGGATTATAGCCTGAGCCCGGATGGCAAACGCTTGCTGCTGACCGCCTCCAGCCGTATTCAGCCTGAAGAGCTCTATGTGCAGGAGATTGGTGGCGAACTCAAGCGCTTGACCCATTACACCTCAGAGGCCTTTGCCAATTACGCCTGGCAAGCGCCCAATGTGGTGGCCGTGCCGTCCAATCATGGTGCCGGGGTAGTCTATGCCAGGGTGTATCTGCCAGAAGGTTACGATGCTGCCAAGGCCGAAAAGTATCCGGCGGTGATTTTTAACCATGGTGCCGGATATCTGCAAAACGCGCATTTCGGTTTCTCCGGCTATTTCCGTGAGTTTATGTTCCACAACCTGTTGGCCCAGCAAGGCTATGTGGTGATGGACATGGACTACCGGGGCTCCAAAGGTTATGGCCGTGACTGGCGTACTGCCATCTACCGTCAGATGGGACACCCTGAGGTGCAAGACCTCAAAGACGGCGTGGCCTGGATGGTGAAAAATGCCCATGTAGACAGCAAACGTGTGGGTACTTACGGCGGCTCCTATGGTGGCTTCCTCACCTTTATGGCGCTGTTCCGCGAGCCGGAACTCTTCCAGGCCGGGGCGGCGCTGCGTCCGGTAACCGACTGGGCACACTATAATGCGCCTTATACCTCCAACATCCTGAATACGCCGGATGTGGACCCCATTGCCTTTGAACGCAGCTCACCCATCTATCATGCCGAGGGACTGAACAAGCCGCTGCTTATCATGAGCGGTGTGCTGGATGACAACGTGTTCTTCCAGGACAGTGTACGCCTGGTGCAGCGTTTGATTGAGCTTGAAAAGCCCATGTTTGAAACCGCCATCTATCCGGTGGAGCCCCATGGTTTCCGTGAGCCGTCCAGTTGGCTCGATGAATACCGACGCATTTATAAGCTGTTTGAAGCCGAGCTTAAGTAACCGGCCAAACGGTCGTTAAACTCAGGGCCTGCGGGCCCTGTTTTTTTATTGAAAATTGGTCGCCTGTCAGTAAGTTGGCAAAATATCAGTCTCTCTCCTTGGCCGATTTATGCTAAAAATGACAGGTGAAATCGGCTTTACACACCAGCGGGAGTCTACAGAGGTGGCAATTGGCGCAACGGGCGGAGTTAAGCCCGGCAGTATTCTGGCATTGGAGCGGCGTTTATACCGGCAGTTGATTGTCGGTAAGCAAAAAATGCCCAGAATACAGGATGAATTGGATCGGGAACTCGAATCCGTGGCCTTCAAGCTGGATATCGAGCGTGCCGCTGTCTTTGAGCGCATTGAGCGGCAGCAAAAGGCCCGTGAAGTGTTCGAAGCCGTATCCAAACAGCTGACCGATACCATCATGGATGAAATAAAGCTGACACTCGGCGATATGGACAGGTTGCTGCAGCGTTCTACCCTGACCGAGACCCAGCTGGCGCTGTTTGAACAACTCTGCAAAGACAACCCGGAGCTTGGCCGCATTCGGCTTCTGATGAGCGGTATCGGCTGGTTATCCCGTGATTTGACCAATGTGGTCAACAGCACCGCCTTTCGTCAGCGTCATCCCCAGCGCGCCGATATCAGGGTGACCGATATCAAGCTGGTACTCAACTTTATCGGGGTGGAAAACCTGCGCCAGTTGGTGCCTTATTACAGCATGCGCAACTGGTTGCCCTCGGGCCATTCCTGTTTGCTGTGGCCCAACCGTAAGCTATGGCAATATGCGCTGGCCTGCGCCACTGCCGCCAAAGCCCTGGCCAAACTGCACGAATCCAATGAAACCCTGGCATTTATCAGCGCCTTCCTCGAACAGTTTGGTATTACCATGGTGCTGGGGACTGCGTCGGCCATCTATGAAAAAAATTGGGGAAATTGGCTCAGGGAGGCCAGTGCCAGCCGTGATAAGGAACTCTACGATGCGGTCATGGCCACCGAGTTTCCCGCAGAAAAGGTTCTGGAAGAAGTGCTGGCTCATTCCAGCAAACTTGCCTGGGAAATTCCCGCCCGGTTGAACTTTGCCGACCATGCCCTGACGTTGAACCTCAAGGCGTTGGATGAATCTCTCACGGTCACCGATATGCCCATGGATGCCCAAATTCTGGCCAAGGCCACGTGTTTCGTCAGGGTGATGACGCTGGAAGAGAGCAACCTGCTCGAACCCCAGGAGGCCCGGGAAATGTACCGTTACTATGGCCTCAGTGAGCAGGAAATACTTCGTTTGAAGGCGCAAAATTATCGCAGAATGGAACTCTTCTGAAGCGCGTTACCCGGGGCGTTAACCGAACATCCGGCAAAGCAGTACAAGCAGGAGCTCAGTATGGCCAGTTGGCAGGCAAAGGTGCTTAACAGTGTGCTTTCTTACATCGCCAAACCCGGAATGCACGCCAGAGGCACACGTTTGTCACTGGCCGATATCCGCGGTCGTCTGCTGGCGCTGGACAGCCGCTATCTGAGCTGGCCCAAAGGGCTTATCAGTGACAATCTGCCGCTCTCCCACAGCACCTTAATCCATAATCACCTGGAATCCGTTGCGGCACAAAGCCCCCGGCTCGCCATCTTTTATGTGCGTGGAGGGGGATTTTGCTTTAAAACCCCCAATGCCCATGGCCGCTTCATCGCAGACCTGTGTCGTGAGCTGGATGCCGATGCCTATGTCCCTGATTATCGGCTGGCACCAGAGCACCCGTTTCCAGCGCCCCTGGATGATGTGCTGGAAGGGTATCAGCAGTTTCTGTCGCTTTGGTCAGGCCCCTTTGTGGTGATGGGTGACAGTGCCGGTGGCAATCTCGCCATGGCCCTGTTGCTGCAAGCCAAAGACATGGGGCTCAGATTACCCGAATGTGCGGTGCTGCTGAGCCCCGCGCTGGATCTTGGGATCACAGGTGACAGTGAGCGGCTGCTCAGTGCAGACGATCCCTTCTTCAGCATCGATTCCCTGCTCAGGCTCAGGGGAGCCTATCTTCAGGGGGCTAACCCCATGGATGTCCGTGCAAGTCCATTGCACGGTGATGTGCGTGGCCTGCCGCCCATGCTGCTGCTTGCGGGCACACGGGAGCTCCTTTTGGAGGATTCACAGCGCCTTGCACAAAAGCTGCAGGAAGCGGGAACCCAAGTGGAACATCATTTTCTGGCGCACATGCCCCATGTGTTTCCGCTGTTTGAAATGCTGCCCGAAGCCAGGGAAGCGAGGGAACTCATCCTCGAATTTATCCGGCGTCGTCTGATGTGAATAATATATCTATTTATTCAATATTCTATGCATTGTCTGAAAATTTGCCGGTAAATAAGATTTTTTCTGACTAAATATGCCATTATCCCCCGCATATAGCGCTTTTCTAATTTCAATGTGCAAATCTTTATGCAGCTTAGGGCGCCGTTTTGCGGCAACTGATTGTGAAAAACTGGTATTTCGATCACAATTTCGCTAATAATGACATCCAGCCGACACAAGCACATGCTGCAATAAGCCTCAGCAAAAACGAAAACGCAGCGGCAAACCGGTGGCTTAGCAAGTCACTCAACGAACAAAGGATGAACAGGAATGACCGACAAGATGAATCTGACACGTGCCCAATTTGATGAAGTCATGGTGCCTAACTATGCGCCAGCTGCGGTGATCCCTGTCCGCGGTCAAGGTAGCCGTGTCTGGGATCAGCAAGGTACCGAGTATGTGGACTTTGCCGGTGGCATTGCGGTGAACTGTCTTGGTCATTGTCATCCAGCCCTCGTTGGCGCACTGAAGGAGCAGGGCGAGAAGCTGTGGCACCTGTCCAACACCATGACCAACGAGCCTGCGCTGGCGCTGGCCACCAAACTGGTTGAGGCGACCTTTGCCGATCGCGTGTATTTTGCCAACTCAGGCGCCGAGGCCAACGAAGCGGCCCTCAAGCTCGCCCGCCGCTATGCCATCGAAAAGTTCGGTGAACACAAGGTTGAAGTGATTGCCTTTGACAAGGCTTTCCACGGCCGTACTTTCTTTACCGTATCTGTGGGTGGCCAGGCCGCTTACTCAGACGGTTTCGGTCCCAAACCCGCTGCAATCACCCACCTGCCTTTCAATGACGTGGCTGCACTGGAAGCGGCTGTGTCCGACAACACCTGCGCCATCATGCTCGAGCCACTGCAGGGCGAGGGCGGTATCATCAACGGCGACCCTGAATTCCTGCGTGCCGTTCGTCGTTTGGCCGACAAGCACAATGCGCTGGTTATTTTCGATGAAGTGCAGACCGGCGTCGGCCGTACCGGCGACCTCTATGCCTATATGGGCACCGAAATCGTGCCGGATATCCTGACCACCGCCAAGGCGCTGGGTGGTGGTTTTCCCATCGCAGCCATGCTGACCACTGCCGAAATCGCCTCACACCTCAAGGTGGGCACCCATGGCTCCACCTACGGTGGTAACCCGCTGGCCTGTGCCATCGGTAACGCCGTGATGGACGTAGTAAACACCCCTGAAGTGCTTGACGGCGTGAAGCATCGTGAGCAGTTGTTCCGCGATGGCCTTGCCCAAATCAATGAAAAGTATCATGTATTCTCTGAAGTCCGTGGCAAGGGGCTGCTGCTTGGCGCCGTACTCAACGAGCAGTTTGCCGGTCGCAGCCGCGATTTCCTTAATGCCTCTGTTGCCGAGGGTCTGTTGACTCTGATGGCCGGTGCCAACGTAGTCCGCTTTACTCCATCTCTGGTAATTCCTGAGGCAGATATTGTCGAAGGTCTGGCCCGTTTCGAACGTGCCGTTGCCAAGGTAGCCGGCTGATAAACCGGGGGCGGCAGTGGCTGCCGCCCCTGAAGATCCAGCGACGTCCTGCTCCCAACCTCCGACACCCGGTTTCACCGATTCAGCCGGTGAGGCTTGGTGCACGCCGGAAAGGTCAAAACGCTTAAAAAAACAGCGGGCAGGGCAGAGAGGAGATACTCAAATGTTGATCATTCGTCCAATCCGGGCCAGCGATTTTGATGCCCTGTACCGCATTGCGGTGGAGTCGGGTCACGGCTTTACTTCACTGCCGGTTAACGAAGACCTGTTGCGCCGCAAAATTGCGCGCTCTGAAGCCTCTTTTCAAAAAGTGGTGGAAACCCCTTACGATGAAGGCTACCTGATGGTGCTCGAAGACACAGAGACCGGGGAAGTGGTGGGCACCTGTGCACTCGAGGCTGCCGTGGGGATGGAAGATGCCTTCTACCATTATCGCCTCGGCACCGAGGTGTATCACTCGCAGCAAATCAATGTCCGCAACGAAGTCGAGACCCTGACGCTGTGTCACGATTACACAGGCGCAGCCGAGCTTTGCACCCTGTTTTTGCGGGCCGCGTATCGCAAAGACAATAATGGCCGTATGCTCTCCCGCAGTCGTTTCCTGTTTTTAGCCCAGCACGCCAGCCGTTTCGGTGAAACCGTGATTGCCGAAATGCGCGGTGTCAGTGATGAAAACGGTAATTCCCCTTTTTATGGCTGGCTGCAAAAGCACTTCCTCGGTATCGATTTTGTCGAAGCCGACTATCTGTCCGGTCTGGGACGAAAAGCCTTTATGGCCGAGATGATGCCCAGAAACCCGGTATATGTTTGCCTGCTCCCCGAAGAAGCCCAGAAGGTCATTGGTGAAGTGCATACCAACACCCGTCCGGCCTTGAGTTTGCTGCGGGCTGAGGGTTTCCGCTGTCGCGGTTATGTGGACATTTTCGACGGTGGCCCAACGGTGGAGTGCAATCTGCAGGATATCCGCGGCGTACGTGAAAGCCGCCTGCTGAGGGTACGCATCAGCGAGATGCCCGCCTCAGACGACAGCTTTATTCTTTCCAACACTCAGCTTGCAGATTACCGTGCAACCTCGGCCGAGCTGGTGGTTTCCTCCGATTCAGATGAAGTGATACTCAGCCCCGAGCTGGCGGCTGGCCTATTGGTCAGCGACGGCGAGCAGGTGCGGGTACTGGCAATATAGGAATTCGATATGACGCAATTTATCAATGGTCAGTGGCTCGCTGGCGAAGGCAAAGAGATGCAGTCAAAGAACCCCGCCAACGGCGAGGTGATTTGGCAGGGTAAGGCCGCAGTGCCTGCTCAGGTGCAAGCTGCCGTGATGGCGGCCCGTGACGCCCAGTTTGACTGGTTTATGCTGGGCTTCGAAGGCCGTCAGGCCATAGTCGAGGCCTACCGCAATGAGCTTGAGGCCAATAAGGCAGAGCTTGCCGAAGTGATAGCCCAGGAAACCGGTAAGCCACGCTGGGAAACGGCCACCGAAGCCGCAGCCATGATTGGCAAAATTGGCCTGTCCATCAGCGCCTATCACAAGCGTACCGGCACTGAAGTGAACGATGGCGCTGCAGGCCGCGCCGTGCTGCGCCACAAGCCCCATGGTGTGGTGGCTGTGTTTGGTCCTTATAACTTCCCCGGTCACCTGCCCAATGGTCACATAGTGCCCGCACTGCTGGCGGGTAACACAGTGGTGTTCAAACCCTCTGAGCTGACCCCAAAAGTGGCCGAACTGATGTTGAAGCTGTGGGAAAAGGCAGGCTTGCCAGCCGGAGTGATCAACCTGGTGCAGGGCGAGGTGGAAACCGGCAAGGCGCTGGCATCACATCCGCAGCTGGATGGTCTTTTCTTTACCGGCAGCTCACGCACCGGACACCTGCTGCACCAGCAGTATGCCGGACACCCGGGTAAAATTCTGGCGCTGGAAATGGGCGGTAACAATCCACTCATCATCAAGGGCGTAAGCGATACCCGCGCGGCCATCCATGACATCATTCAATCGGCCTTTATCTCTTCCGGTCAGCGTTGTACCTGCGCCCGCCGTTTGTACGTTGCAAAAGGCGCCGAGGGTGACACGCTGCTGGCCGGTTTGGTTGAAGCCGTCAAGGCCATCAAGGTAGGCCCCTGGAATGCCGACCCTCAGCCGTTTATGGGCTCAATGATTTCGGAAACCGCTGCCAAGGGGATGTTGGACGCTCAGCGTAATCTGCTCAATCTCGGTGCCAAGTCCCTGGTGGAGATGACGCATCTGGAAGCCGGTACCGGCCTGGTGTCTCCCGGTTTGATTGATGTGACCGAAGTCATTGAACTGCCTGACGAAGAGTATTTTGGCCCCTTATTGCAGGTGGTGCGCTACGCCAGTTTCGACGAGGCTATTCGCCTCGCCAACGACACCCGCTATGGCCTGTCTGCCGGCATTCTGGCCGACGATAAAGCCGACTATGAGTACTTCCTGGCCCGTATCCGCGCCGGTATTGTGAACTGGAACAAGCAGATCACAGGTGCCTCAGGTGCTGCACCTTTCGGTGGCGTGGGCGCCTCGGGTAACCACAGAGCCAGTGCCTTCTATGCGGCCGACTACTGTGCCTATCCTGTGGCCTCCATGGAGGCAGACAGTGTCACCCTGCCCGCCAGCCTGAGTCCGGGCCTGACTCTCTAAAACATCAGCGGCGTGTTCCTTCGGCAACACGCCGTTTTATTAAAGCGGTATTTGTTGAAACCACTGACGTACTGAACATCCGGGAAACCGGGCACATGGGACTTCATATCAAAACAGGCCCGATGTGATGAGGTTTAGGAGTGATAGATGCACACTGACGTAAATGCTTTATTTGCCGCCCTCTGGCAGGACTATATCGAAATGACCCCGTCTGCGGCCAAGGTGCACACGCTGCTTGGCAAGGGCGAGGCCATCATCAATGACCATATTGCCCTGCGCACCTTTAACCTGCCCAAGGTGAATCTGGATGTATTGGCCGCGCACTTTGAGGCACTTGGCTATGTCGCCTGTGCCGACTACAACTTTGAAAAGAAAAAGCTGCGCGCCAGGCACTTCGAACATCCCGACAGCACGCAGCCAAAGGTCTTCATTTCTGAACTGCTGGTGGAAGAGTTCAGCCCCCGGTTGCAGGCCATAGTCAAAGACATGGTTGAGCAGGTGGATGTGGCGGCGACCAGCGCTGAGACCTTCCTCTATTCAGGTCGCCACTGGAAAGTGGACTTTGCCACCTACGAGACGCTGCTGGCCGAGAGCGAGTATGCGGCCTGGGTGGCGGCCTTCGGTTATCGCGCCAACCACTTTACCGTGTCGATTAACCACTTGCCCGGTTACACCAGCATCCTTGAAGTGAATGACACCCTGAAACAGGGCGACTTCGTACTGAACGGCGTCGGAGGTGAAGTGAAAGGCTCGCCTGCTGAGTTGCTTGAGCAGTCATCTACCATGGCCGACCGTATTCCGGTGGCGTTCGATGACCAAACCGTTGAACTACCCAGCTGTTTCTACGAGTTTGCCCTGCGTTATCCCAACGCCGATGGTGAGCTTTACACCGGCTTTGTGGCGGCCTCCGCCGACAAGATTTTCGAGAGCACCAACGTCAACTGACAGGCTTCAACGGCCTATGTCAGTCAACAAACATCCCGGTCTTGGCCGGGATTTTTGTTTGGAGCGCAGGTATAGCATTCGTTCGCAGACGAACCATCAGGAGGTCAGCGCAAATCCGATGCTGACTTTGAGGCCGCCAAGGCGCGCCCCACGGCTGAAATCCAGTTTCAGCTCATACTGCTCGCAGATTTCTTTCACTATGGACAGGCCAATGCCATGTCCCATCACGGCCTCATCGAGGCGTTTGCCACGTTCTGTAAGCTGCGTCAGTGCATCGTCGGCAACGCCGGGGCCATCGTCTTCGATATCGAGCCACAGGCGATTATCCAACGGATAGAGACGCAGTGAGACTTCCCCTCTGGCCCATTTACAGGCGTTATCCAGCAGGTTGCCAATCAGTTCCATGCCATCTTCCCGGTGAATGGGCAGTCGGTGCAGGCCGCGGGCAATGTCGATACTGAATTGGATATCTTTGTGGCGATGCACCTTGTGAAGTGTATTGGTAAGGCTGTCCAGATCCCTTGGGATCTGCATCTGGGCCGCAGGCAGCATGTCACCTGTGACCCGGGCCGCTGCGAGCTTGCGCTCAATCATCTTGCGAATGAGATCCAGCTGTTGCTGCATGGCTTCGGCCATTTCAGGATCGCTGAGCCCCAGGGTTTCCACTTGTTGTTGCATCACCGCCAATGGGGTTTTCAGACCATGGCTTAAGTTACCCAGATTGTTGCGGCTGCGGGCGATTTGCTTGCCCGTGTATTCCAACAGTTCGTTGTAGGTGGCCGCCAAAGGATGCAGCTCGGCCGGAATGCTGTCCAGTGCCAGCCGATCGATGTCACCGTCTCTTAAGCGCGACAGGGCTTCTTTAATCTTACGCAGCGGTTTGAAGGACTGACGCAATACCAAGAAGATACCCGTTATCATAGCCAGCAGCATGCCGAGATTGACCATCAGCTTGGTGCCATAAATTTCGCTGAACACCCTGCGGCCAATACTCAAATCCTGGGCCACGGTAAGGGTTGCCTGAATCTCGCCATTCTGGGATTTAAGCCCCACACTGAGGAGCTGCATGTCGTGGTTTTTGGGGCCGCGGGCCTGCCACACCCGGGTTTCACTGGGCGCCAGCGGCGTAATGGCCAGTTGCTGATCCCACAGGGAGCGCGAGCGAATAACCTCATCGGGCAGATTCAGCTGGTAGTAGCGGCCCGAGTAAGCCGGGCGATAAAAACCGGACAGCATGGAGGAGTCTATGCCGATGTTACCATCCTGCATGTGGGTGGCGAGTATAACGTGTTCCAGGTCTTCTTCCAGGCGGTTGATGATGGAGTCGTGAAAGGCTTGTCTGAGCATGGACTCAAACAAAAACAGTCCGATGATAGTACTGACTATCACCAGACCGGTTAACCACAGGCTCAGCTTGGCCCGGATTGAGATCATACGTCCAGGCCGTGGAAGATATATCCCTGACCGCGGCGGGTTTCTATGGCGGTCTTGCCGAGTTTTTTACGCAGGTGGGTCACGTAAACCTCCACCACATTGCTCTCTTTCTCATCGTCAAACTGATAGAGCTTGTCGGTAAGCTGGGCCTTGGACAGCAGCTTTTTCGGCGAGAGCAGGAAAATTTTCAGCAGTCTGAATTCCATGGCGGTCAGTTCATGGACTTGCTCGCCTACCTGCACCGTTTGCTGCGATTCATCCAGTACCACACCTGAGTAGCTGAGCTGCTTACCCGGGCTTGCAGGGCGGCCATGGGCGCGGTTTATCAGCGCATGGATACGGGCGAGCAGCTCCTGTGCATGGAAAGGCTTGCCAAGGTAGTCATCGGCACCGGCGTTAAAACCTTCCACCTTCTCATGCCACTGGCTGCGGGCGGTGAGCATAATCACGGGGGTGTGAATACCCTCGGTACGCCATTTTTCAAGCAATGTCAGGCCGTTGCCGTCGGGGAGGCCAATGTCCAGAATCACGCAATCGTATTGGGTTTCTTTGATGAGATAATCGGCGTCAACGACCTTATCGGTTACATCGGTGACAAAGCCGGCCTGTTTGAGCTGTTTTTGCAGCTCCTTGACCAGCATGGCATTGTCTTCAACGAGTAGCAGTTTCATGGTTTTTGCATTCGTCCGGCAAAGTGGAATCAGGATTGAGCTCACCGCTGGCGGCATCCACGCTCAGATGGATTATCTGACCACGTTGGAGGCCAAACTGCAAATCGTAGCGCCACTTGTCACCCTCTTGAAACAGATGGGCATCAAGGAGTTTACCCTGGCAATGTGCGGTGACCCGCTGCAGGGTAGCGTCGAGGGAAAGGATCTGGCCTGAGCTGACCAATTGCGTGGCCTGATAATGCTCAAGCTCGACAACCGAAGCAGCCACCTCTCCCTGGTGAAGCATGGATGTAAGGATGATGCCTAATGGCAGCCAACGCGACATACATGCTCCTCTAAGAAAAAGTGGCTCCGGATAGATCGGGAGCCACTTTACCGGAGCTGACTTAAGACAAGCTGAAGGCAGAGTTAGCGGGTGCCGTACACCACAATAGTTTTGCCGTGTGCTTGGATAAGATTTTGTTCTTCAAGCATTTTCAGGATGCGGCCCACGGTTTCACGGGAGCAGCCAACAATTTGACCGATCTCCTGACGGGTGATTTTGATTTGCATGCCGTCTGGGTGGGTCATGGCGTCTGGCTGACGGGCCAGATGCAGCAGTGTCTGGGCAATGCGTCCGGCTACATCCAGGAAGGCCAAATCGCCCACTTTCTGGCTGGTGCTTTGCAAACGGACGGACATCTGGGCCGCAAGCTTCATCAGAATCTCAGGGTTAACCTGGATAAGTTGCTTGAATTTCTTGTAAGAAATTTCTGCAATTTCACAAGCCTGCTTGGCGCGGACCCATGCGGTACGTTCGGCTTGTTCTTCAAACAGGCCCAGTTCGCCGATAAAGTCGCCCTGGTTGAGGTAGGAGAGGATCATTTCCTTGCCTTCCTCGTCCTTGATAAGCACTGCGACGGAGCCTTTTACTATGTAGTAGAGGGTGTCTGAGTCTTCACCGGCGTGGATCAGAGTGCTCTTGGCCGGATACTTGTGAATATGACAGTGGGATAAAAACCATTCCAGAGTTGGATCGGGTTTCGGTTTGCCAATGAGTGCCATGCCCGTGTTCCTCGCATGAAAAAACTTAAGTAAGGTCGTTCTAAATAAGCATTCTACGTCAACGTACCTGGTCAAACCATGATGCAGATCGAAATTCAGAACAATCGAATGTACGCAATTACACATCAAAATTAATGGTTTATTTTGGTGCTTTGCCCGGTCATGTCAACAAATACCGCATGGGACCTTTGGATAATCGGCCAGTCTGCCGACCTGGTCACATCTGCTGTTGCCGATTTGTGAGCTGCCTTTTGTTTTTAACATACGTCATCATGAATAGAGGTCAATACCCCGATATCATGGCGGACTGGTCAGGTTGGCGGTACCTTTTGATACTCGACATAACGGGGGTTTTCTGGCTAACTCATGGGAAATTGCATAAGGAGCCAAGTTGTGAAGTACTGGCAAGTTGTGACTGCGGCCACAGTGCTGTTGTTGAATATGGGGTCGGCCCAGGCGTTTTCATTGCCCAGACCCGATAGCGACCAGGCTGCAGGTAAGTTGTTGCACATTGAGATGCGTGCGGTGCAGGACGATGCCGATGCGCAGTTTTTGCTGGGGCTGATGTATGTCTCAGGCCGTTACGTGGATAAGTCGCCCGAACTCGGGCTGGAATGGATTGGCCGTGCAGCCAGTCAGGGACACGCCAAGGCGCAGCAGACACTGGCCGACTTACGCTTTGAAGGCCAGCTTGTAGATCGCAATCTCGCCGAAGCCGAACATTGGTATTTGCAAATGAGCCTGCGGGGCGAGCGCTGGGCCAATTTTCGCCTCGGTTTTATTTATGCCGCCGGTGGTGATGGGGTAGAGCGCAATTGCGGCCGGGCGGTGGAGCAGTTCCAGCTGGTGGGAGATGAGGTATCTCTTGGCAACGTGGCCTGGATATTGGCGACCTGTCCCGAGGCCCGTTACCGTGATGGCAATAAAGCAGTCAGTCTGGCGCTGAAACTGCTGGAAAACGATGCCGATGACCCAACCAATCTGGATAATCTGGCGGCCGCCTACGCGGAGCAGGGCGACTTCAACCGCGCCGTCGCCGTGCAGGAGAAAGCTATCTCGGCACTGGAGCTGAAAAAGCAGGCCGATATCAAGGCGGAAGAGTTTCATCAGCGGCTGCAACATTATCAGCAGGGGAAACCCTACCGCGAAGTGATCCCACTTCAGCCCTGATGCAATCAGTAGATAAAAGAAAGCCCGGCAAAGTCCGGGTTTTTTATTGGGTCAGAACAAATGGCCTGACACGTAAAAAAGAAGGGTGAGCAACGGAAAAAAGTAGCTTGGGGTCGCTGACATACTCAAGGGAGCGAACAGATCAAGATGGGGGAATCCACTCCCAAGAGTATGTCAACTATCGTTATTTCGCCTGAAATTCCGACGAGACACAGGATAGTTGGTGTCACTTAATAGAAGCTGAAATCACAGTTAAAAGTAAAATTTTTACGTTCATGCTGACGGTTAACAGTTATCACCGTTATGCAGGGCTTCGCGCTTTTCTTTCAGCGCCTTGATAAGCGGTGTCAGGATAAGCTCCATGGCCAGCGACATCTTGCCACCGGGAACCACCATGGTGTTCATTCGCGACATAAAGCTGCCCTGCAGCATCGACAGATAGTAGGGAAAGTCCACATTGTTGATGCCGCGAAAACGGATCACCACAAAGCTTTCGTCGAGGCTTGGAATGGCTTTAGCCGAAAAGGGGTTGGAGGTGTCCACCGTGGGCACCCGCTGAAAGTTGATGTGGGTGCGGGAAAACTGCGGCGTCATATGGTTGATGTAATCATCCATGGAACGCACGATGGAGTTCATCACTTTCTCGCGGCTGTGGCCTCGCTCTGAGGTGTCGCGGATGATTTTTTGGATCCACTCCAGGTTGACGATGGGCACCATACCAATCAGCAGGTCAACGTGTTCTGCCACATTGTGCTCATTGGTCACCACACCGCCGTGCAGGCCTTCATAAAACAGCATGTCGGTGTCGGCGGGCAGCGGGCGCCACTGGGTGAAGGTGCCGGGCATTTGGTTGTATGGCACGGCTTCATCGAAGGTGTGCAGGTAACTGCGGGTCTCACCCTGGCCTGTGGCGCTGTAATCGGCAAAACACTTTTCCAGGCGGCCAAAATCATTGGCCTCGGGGCCAAAATAACTGATGTCCCGATTCTCGGCCTTGGCCTTGCGGATCATCACTTCCATTTCTGCCCGGGTGTAGCGGTGAAAGCTGTCGCCTTCCACATAGGCCGCATTGATATCAAGTTGGCGGAAGATATGGTTAAACGCCGTGGTTGTCGTCGTGGTCCCGGCGCCGGATGACCCGGTAACAGCAATGATGGGATACTTGGCAGACATGGCACTTCCTGAAATGTTAAAAAATTTTGATAAAAATGCGGGCCCGTTAGTTATACGGGCTCGGACTGCTTCGGGTCAATAGTCGGCTGTCAGTCTTGGGATTGCTGTGACGGCAGGCTGCTTTTATGACGAATCCCAACGCTGTCGTTGTCTTCTGAATACTCCACTACCAGCTCACCGCGCTTGAGCAGCACTTTGCAGCGGGCAATGGCCTCGTCGAGATGACCTTCTCCCAAACTGTCAAATCCGCCATCTTCCACCTGGGTCAGCAGGTATTCACGGATAAGGTTATTCAGGGTATCGGCCGGCAATTGGCTTAAGGCGTCGTAGGGAATAAGCATAGGCTGTCCTTATTTTGAGGAAGGCACGGCCTGCAAAAAGTCCAGGATACGCCGCTCAAGGTAAAACTGCGGCCGCCATGGGCTGCCACCATCGATAAAGCCCACGTGGCCGCCGTAGCGGTTGAGCTCATATTCCACGGCGCTGGAAAGCTCATCGGCGCGGGGGATGACTGCGTCGGTCATAAAGGGGTCATCTGCGGCATGGAGCACCAGGGTGGGGGTGGTGATGCTGCGCAAAAACGGCAGACCACTGGCTCTATCATAGTAGTCGTGCACATCGGTGAAACCGTGCAGTGGCGCCGTGACCTTGTCATCGAAGTCATAAAAGGTCGAGAGTTGTGTCACTTCATGGGCGTGAACCGGCATAGCCGGCCCAAGGCGGGTGTCTGTGACTTTAAAGGCAAGCTTGGCCTGCAACTGACGAATGAGATATGACTGATATACCCGGGAGAAGCCTTTTTCCAGGCGCTTGGCACAGGCAGCCAGGCGCAGTGGCGCCGACACTACCACGGCACGGCTGATGGGGCTGTCGCCTTGTTGCTCGCCCAAAAATTTGCCAAGGACATTACCGCCCAGACTGTAACCCACTGCCAGTATGGGGCTGTTTGGATAGCGGGCACGAATGTGTTTAATGCTGTGGGCGATATCCTGGGTATCGCCACTGTGGTAGGAGCGCGGCAGTCGATTGGACTCACCGGAGCAGCTGCGATGGTGATGCACCACGGCGGCAAGCCCCCGGGCCTCACAGGCATGCAAGAGTCTGCTGGCGTAGTGGGAGCGGGCACTGCCTTCAAGACCATGTATGGCCATCACTATTGGCTTGCCCTCATCGGGCTGGCCCAGCCAATCCAAATCGAGAAAGTCACCGTCCTCCAGCTCCAGGCGTTCACGGCCAAGCGCGGGTGTGGGGCGCTTGGTGAGCACCGGCAATATGGTTTGTATGTGGGGGCTCTTGGCCCACCAGGGAGGCGTGAATTGGGAAGTCATCGGCTGGAAAGGGTTGCCCTGAAATAAAACGTATGTTTAATTTGAGCCATTATAACCACGAGCAGGTCCAGGCAGAAACCTCTTGCTGTTGTCTCTTCCTCTTGCCATAACTGACAGCTCAGTCGACGTCTGCCTCTGTGCTGAACACCCGACCTCATTTTTGGGCAAAACCAATGAATAGACGCAAATTTTTGCTGACGGCTCTGGGGGGCACTGCGGCACTCGCCCTCGGCGTTAGCCTGTACCAGCCACAGCTGGATGTGGAAGACGATGGCGATAAGCCACATCGAATCCTGTTCAGCCTGCTGATGCCTGTGCTGCTGGAAGGCGCTTTGCCGGAGATGGCTGTGCCCCGTGAAGCCGCGGTCAATCGCACCCTGGATGCCATTGAGGCCACTATTTCTGTGCTGCCAACTTCCCAGCGAGACGAGCTGGAGCAGTTGCTTGATTTGCTTGAAAACCGTTTAGGGTTATTGCTGCTGACCGGCAATATGACTCCGCTGCTGCTCAGAAGTCCTGCCGAGCTTGCCAGTCAACTGGAGAGTTGGCGACAGAGCGGGCTTGCTCTGTTGAATCAGGCTTATCTCGGTCTCAGGGAGCTGGTATTGGCCAGTTTCTATAGCTGCCCCGAGCACTGGACCTTGCTCAATTACGCCAAGCCTGAACTACCGGGCATCAAGTCTTAAGGAGCCCCGATGGTAATTGTTGATCCTATTTATGAAGGACTGGCGTCGGGCTGGAAACATCTGGACGGCGCTCTGTATCAGGGCAGTGACAAACCGCAAACCCTCGAAGCCGACGTAGTCATCATTGGTACGGGTGCCGGAGGCGGTGTGGCGGCCGACATCCTGACCCAGGCCGGGCTGTCGGTGATCATGGTGGAAAAGGGCCCGCTGCGTTCGTCCCGCGATTTCGATATGGAAGAGCGTACCGCCTACCCAAATCTGTACCAGCAGGCGGCTGCCATGAAGACCGCCGACAAGGCGATTGGCATCTTTCAGGGGCGCGCCGTGGGGGGCTCAACCACGGTAAACTGGACTACGTCCATACGCACCCCGGCCGATACCCTGGCGTATTGGCAATCTGAGTTTGCGGTCAAGGGTTTGTCAGCCGATGAGCTTGAGCCCTGGTTTGAACAGATGGAGTCCAGGCTCAACATCAGTCAATGGGCGTTCGAGCCCAATAGAAACAATGGCATGTTGCGTCGTGGCTGCGAGCAGCTGGGGTGGGATTACACGGTCATCAAGCGCAATGTGCTGGGCTGCTGGAATACTGGCTATTGCGGCATGGGCTGCCCAGTCAATGCCAAGCAATCCATGTTGGTCACTACAATTCCTGCGGCGCTCTCAGCCGGTGCCTCCCTGCTGAGCCGTTTTGAGGCCACCCAGATAGAGCATCATGCGGACAAGGTCTTTGGCATTTGGGTACAGGCGCGGGATCAAAATCTGGCCCCAAGGCCCGAAAAACTCATGCTCAAGGCACGGCATTATATTCTTGCCGGTGGCGCCATCCACACCCCGGTGCTGATGATGCGCTCAGGGCTTACCGATCCCATGCAGCTTTTGGGTAAGCGCACCTTTTTACACCCAACCGTACTCTCGGGTGCGGTCTTTGATGAGGCTATCAATGGCCACAGCGGTGCGCCCCAGTCGATTTATTCGGATCAGTTTGTCTGGCGTGATGGCGCAGCCGGTGAACTGGGGTACAAGCTTGAAGTACCACCCATACATCCAGTGCTGATTGCGTCAAAAACCCTGGGCTTTGGCAAGAGCCATGCGGAATTGATGGCTAACTTCAATCAGCTGCAGGTGGTAATAGCCCTGGTGCGTGATGGCTTTCACCCCGAGAGCCAGGGCGGCAGCGTCAGCCTGGATGGTAAGGGCTTTAAACTCGACTATCCGCTGACAGCGCCTTTCTGGCGTGCGGCCAGAGCCGCCTTTGCCAGCATGGCCGAGCTGCAATTTGCCGCCGGGGCCCGCAGGGTGTTGCCCATCAGTGAAGGTGTGGGCTATTTGAATTCCTGGCAGGAGGCCAAAGCCGCCATTGCCGATATGTCGCTGGCGCCCCTTAAAACCGTGGTGGCCTCGGCTCACGTAATGGGCGGTTGTCCCATGGGTGAAGATAAGACTAAGGCCATGGTCGATAGCTTCGGCCAAAGCCATTATCTGGAAAACCTGTCGGTGATGGATGGCTCGGTGTTTCCCACCAGCTTGGGGGCTAATCCACAGCTGTCGATTTATGGCATGGTGGCCAAAAATGCCACTGCCCTGGCCGGGCGTTTGGCGCCACAAAGCAAGCCGCCCGAAACCGCACCTGAAACCGACCCTGTCGCAGATGCCGTGCCGGAAACGGCAGCTTGAACAGTGTCTTCCGTTTCCCTGTGCTAAGCGCAGCAACGCTGTGAGCGAAGGGGACAGTAAATCCCCGGGGATTGAAGAAAGTCTCGGTGCCCATGGGGGGCTCTTCAATAAAAAAGCGCCCAAGGGCGCTTTTTTATGTGTTGCGTGTGTGGGTGTTTGTCTATGTGCGCTTGCTTAATCCTGATGGATAAGTGCGGCAGCAACCTCAATATCCAGCCCAAATTCTGCCAATAACAACATCAGATTATTGGCTTCTCCCCTGCTGGTGGGCAGCTGGTTTAAACGATGCAGGAGCAGATTTTGCACCTTGCGCTCCATCATCAGCTCCACATCCAACATCTGGCGGTATTCTTCTTCGCTCAGGCTGTTTTTGGCCAGTTGCCGCAGGCGGCGATAGGGGCCAATCAGGCGCTCATCCCAGGCGGCAACTTCGGCAATCAGCAGTTGCCATTGACCCTGGTTGAGCCCGGTGCAGCGCCGGTCGAGCTCACTGGCCAGCAGCAACAGATTGACATTGATTTGGCAGTCATCCTGCAGCGTCAGACAGAGCGCTTCGTGCTGGCTGTAATGGGCCTCGCAGGCTTGCCAGAGTTCGCGGGTGAATACTTCCTCAGATATCAATTGGAGACTCCTTATTCCATTGTTGCTCACTTATTGGGGCTGACTTATTCGGCCCAACTCATTCAGACTCAGTCAGAGCTGAGCCCCCTGTTCGATGGCATCGATTTGCTCCTGAAGCTCCAGCCACGCCATCTCGCTTTCTTCCTGCTGCTGACCCAGAGTCGTGCGCTCGGCGAGAATTTTTGTCAGCTCGGCCTTGTTTTGTGCCTCGTAGAGGCTGGTATCGGCCAGGCGCTCTTCTATTACCGCCAGACGGCTGGCCAGCTTATGCTGCTCATCTTCGAGTTTGGTTTGCTGCTTTCTCAGGGGCGAGAGCTTTTGGCGCAGTTCGGCTTCCAGTCGCTTTTGCTGCTTCTTGTCCTGAGCCGGGCGCTCTGGGTCGTTATCGTTTACCCTGGCGGCAGCGGCTTTTGCTGCGTCCAGCAGCCACTGATGGTAATCCTCAAGATCGCCGTCAAAGCTGCTGACCTGACCGGCATCCACCAGATAGTAGTCGTTACAGGTGAGTCTGAGCAGGTGCCTGTCGTGTGACACTATCACCATGGCGCCTTCAAAGGTTTGCAGTGCCAGCGTCAGGGCGTGGCGCATTTCCAGATCCAGGTGGTTGGTGGGTTCGTCGAGCAGCAACAGGTTAGGGCGCTGCCATACCAAAAGCGCCAGCACCAGTCGGGCTTTTTCGCCGCCGGAGAAGGGCGCCACCGGCGAGAGCGCCATGTCGCCATTAAAGCCAAAACCACCGAGAAAATCCCGCAGCTCCTGTTCGCGGTGGCTCGGCGCCAGCCGTTGCAGGTGCATCAGGGGGCTGTCGTCCATGTGCAAATACTCCAGCTGATGCTGGGCAAAGTAGCCAATGGTGAGACCGGGGTTGGGCTCGTACTTGCCGGTGAGCGGTTTAAGCTCGCTCGCCAGCAGTTTGATCAGGGTTGATTTACCGGCGCCGTTGCGGCCCAAAAGACCAATACGGGCACCGGGCACCAGGTTTAAGTGCACCTTGCCAAGGATGGGCGTGTCGCCATAACCCACAGACACATTTTCCATGGCCACCAGCGGGTTTGGCAGGCTCGCGGGCTCACGAAACTCCATATAAAACTGGCTGTCGGCCTTGGCGGGCAAGAGCTCTGTCATCTTCTCCAGCGCCTTCAGGCGGCTCTGGGCCTGCTTGGCCTTGCTGGCCTTGTAGCGGAAGCGGTCAACGAAGGACTGCATGTGGGCGCGTTCACGCTGCTGGCGCTCAAAGGCCACCTGCTGCTGAGCCATACGCTCGGCGCGGGTGCGCTCAAAGGTGCTGTAGTTGCCCTTGTAGAAGTTGAGCTTCTGGTTTTCCACGTGGACAATTTCGTCCACGATGGCGTCGATGAAGTCGCGGTCGTGGCTGATGAGCACCAGAGTGCCGGGGTAGCTCTTGATCCAGTCCTCGAGCCAGAACATGGTGTCCAGATCCAGGTGGTTGGTGGGTTCGTCAAGCAGCAACAATTCAGAGCGACACAGTAGCGCCTGAGCCAGGTTGAGGCGCATACGCCAGCCACCGGAAAAGCTTTTCACGCTCACGGACTGCTTTTCTTCGCTGAAGCCCAAGCCCGCCAGCAGGGCACCGGCGCGGGCACGTATGCTGTAGCCGCCGATGGCATCGAGCTTACCGTGCAGGTCTGCAATGGCATGGCCATCGTTGTCGGCCTCGGCTTTTCTTAGGCCCGCTTCGAGTTCGCGAAACTCCACGTCGCCATCGAGCACATATTCCAGTGCCGAGACTTCCAGTGCCGGGGTTTCCTGGGCCACAGAGGCAATGCGCCACTCCCGGGGAACCTGAATATCGCCCTTGTCCAGGCTGAGTTTGCCCATGATCAGTGCCAGCAAAGAGGATTTGCCGGTGCCATTGGCGCCAACAAGGCCGACCTTGTGACCGGGGTAAATGGTGAGATTGGCCTCATCCAGCAGTACTTTACTGCCGCGGATAAGCTGGGCCTGGGACAGGGTGATCATCGATGGTCCACATACAGATACAAAGGGCAGAATAATAACCAAGTTCAGGCCCGGCATCCAGCGTGAAGCCGGGATTAGGGTTGCCTGTGCAAGCTGTGGCACAATAGCGGCATTCTTTTGTTGGATGTTCCTGT
This sequence comes from Shewanella sp. FJAT-52076, assembly GCF_019457455.1. Classification (NCBI taxonomy): domain Bacteria; kingdom Pseudomonadati; phylum Pseudomonadota; class Gammaproteobacteria; order Alteromonadales; family Shewanellaceae; genus Shewanella; species Shewanella sp. FJAT-52076. The sequence continues at coordinate 3,533,819 of NZ_CP080415.1, read as the reverse complement.
ATGAGTATTTCCAGAAAACGATTTGTGGCCGGTGCCAAATGCCCCAAGTGTGGCGCGAGCGACAGCATAGTGCTGTTCAAAGATCACGGCGTTGAAACCGTGGAATGTGTCGAGTGCGATTATCGCGAACAACAGGCCGAGGAAAAAGTGGCCCAGAAGGCATCAGGCGCAGTGATTGGGGTGTTTAAACCCGACTAACCGTTCGATTTTGTCGAGGTATTCAGCCACATCTTTGCGATATTCTTTCGTATTGGCGGGCGCTATGCTGTCATCATTGCATTGGAGAACTCGCCATGAAGATCAAAACACGTCTATTTTCCCGTCCCGCCATGGATGGAGATGGGGTCAACATCCGTCGGGTGGCCGATTTCGAGCGCTTGCAGCTGGACCCCTTCCTGATGGTCGACGAAATCCGCTCGGATGATAAAAGCGATTTTATCGGCGGTTTCCCGCCCCATCCCCACCGGGGAATTGAGACCTTTACCTATATCCGCAAGGGCGGCTTTGAGCACCGTGACCACATGGGCAACGTGCGCGCCATTCGCGCCGGTGATGTGCAGTGGATGAGCACCGGCTCGGGCGTTATTCACTCCGAAATGCCACTGGCCGATGCGAGCGATGGCCTGCATGGCTTTCAGATTTGGCTCAATATGCCCGCAAAGGACAAGATGCGTCCGGCCCGCTACCTCGACAGCACAGAGCTGGTGCAGCAAAGATACCCATCGGACAGGGGGGCAGACTTTTATCCCCTGGCAGGGCGCTGGCTTTTTGAAGGTGAGGCGATAGATGGTCTGGTCCAGGGCCTGGCGGCGGATGGCGCTGTGGCCGATTTGTCGATAGCACCGGGCGGGCGTGCCTGTCTTGATTTGAGCGAACGCGGCTTTGTCGGCCTGTATCTGTATCAGGGGGCACTGAGTACTGATGATGGCAGGTCTTTCTTCAGTGGCGAGTATTTGGTGCTGCAGCCCGGCGAGCTGGAGCTGCTGGCCACAGAGGATGGTGCCGGCATGCTGCTCTTTGCCGGTGAGCCCATCGGCGAGCAAATAGTGCATATGGGCCCCTTTGTGATGAACACCGAGGCCGAAATACGTCAGGCTATCCATGATTATCAGACGGGTCGATTCGGCTCACTCGAACTGCCCAAATAGCAATCCATTCGAAAGTAGACGGTTGTGAATACAGAAAAGGGGCCACAGGGCCCCTTTTTTACAGGTGATTTTTACAAGTGATTGTCACAGCTGTTTCTCAGAGTGGCCTGGCTGCGCGCTCAAGGCGGTTTTGCACCGCTTGCCAGTCTGCGCTGTGTGGCGGCTCGGCAATATAAATGGCACTGAGTGTTTCGTGGTCGAGTTGGTACAGGGCATCGTACAGCCCCTGGGCATAGCTGTCGGGGTCAGCGCCAAGCTCTATGGCTTTCCCGGCCACAGGCACGGCATTGCCGCAGAAAATCCAGCCAATATCACTGGCTTGGTGCAAATGGCTGACATCGGATTCAGCGCCATAACGATAGCAGGGCAAACCGGGGGAGTAATGTTTGTGATGCTGGCCGGGGGCGACCACGCCACCACTTTGCTGGACCACCGGGCGGCCAAGCACAGCCTCGATGCTGGCGACCGACACCATTCCCGGGCGAAGCAATCTGGGTGCATCGCCGGGAAGCAACGCCACTATGGTGGATTCGAGTCCCACCTTGCAGTTGCCACCTTCCAGAATCAGCAGTTCATCATCGGCAAACTGGCGCGCCACATGGTCGCTGCTGGTGGGACTGATGGACATGTACTTGTTGGCCGAAGGCGCTACCAAGGCGTGGCCAAAATCCTTCAGCAAGGCCAGGGCCTGGGGATGAGCCGGCATTCTTAACGCGACCGTATCCTGCCCGGCGGTGACGGCGCGGGACACCTCGGCTTTTGCGGGCAGAACCAGGGTCAGCGGACCCGGCCAAAAGGCAGTCATCAGCGCCTCGGCACAGGTACTCACCTCGGCAGCCCAGTCCCGAACCCAGTGGCTATCTGCCACATGAACAATCAGCGGATTGGTCGCAGGACGACCTTTCAAGGCAAAGACCTTGGCGACAGCATCCTCGTTGCCGGCATCCGCGGCAAGGCCATACACAGTCTCTGTGGGCATAGCCACCAGCTCACCCCGGTTAAGGGCGGCAACGGCAAGGGAAATTTGGTCAGTGATTTGCGCCATACGCACCTCTGAAAAACTGGCCGCGTATGGTAAAAATTTGACCAGAGCCAGTCAAGCCGAAACTGGCATCAGATGATGAATGGCTTTGCCTTTAGCCGGGATTTTTGGCATGGTGCCGCAATATTTACCGGTTTGGAGCCAAAGGTGAAATCAGCCCCGTTTAAATCCTTCAGTTGTGTGCTTCTGGCCGCCCTTATCAGTGCCTGCGCAAGTCAGCCAGACAGGGAGCTTGGCAAGCGTTATCTGGATGGCGAACTCCAGCAGCCGCTCAATTGGGTTGCGGCTGTGCAATCTGATGCCAACCGTAACTACACCCGCTTTGCCGACCAAAGCAGCCTAGTGCTTGAGCGCTCACCACGACTGGCATCCCAATATGCCCCCCTCTATCAGCAGCTGTCCCAGTGGCTCGAGAGTGGTGGCGATCCGCTTTCTCTGGGCAATTTTGGCATAGAAGCGGCCCAGTTTGGCGGCGCCGATCGTCAGGGGCACGTGCTCTTTACCGGTTACTTTTCTCCTGTGCTGGAGGTGCGTCACAGCCCCGACAGCCGCTTTCAATACCCGCTTTATGGCGTGCCCGACTGTGTGCGGCACAACACGCCCTGCCCAAGTCGTGAGGCTATTTTGCAGGGCGCCCTGGCGGGGCAGGGCTTAGAGCTGGCCTACAGCGACTCCCTGATAGACAGCTTTTTGATGGAGGTGCAGGGCTCAGGCTTTGTCCACTACGGCGATAACGACGAGCTTCAATACCTGGGCTATGGCGGTAAAAATGGTCATGCTTACCGGAGTATAGGTAAGGTGTTGATTGAGCAGGGTGAAGTGGCTAAAGAGCAGATGTCGCTGCGGGCCATCAAAGCCTGGGCAGACAGCCATTCAGAGGAGGAAGTGAAGCAACTGCTGGCCCACAACGCGTCCTTTGTATTTTTCCAGCCGCGGCCCAACCATGATGTGCTGGGCAGCGCAGGCATTCCCTTGTTACCCATGGCGGCCGTGGCTGCCGACAAACAGCTGCTGCCCATGGGCACGCCTCTGCTGGCCGAGGTGCCTTTGCTCGATGATGCCGGTAACTGGACCGGCAAGCATGAACTCAGGCTGCTCATCGCGCTGGACACAGGGGGCGCCGTGGATGGCGGCCACCTGGACCTTTACCATGGCATGGGGCCCGAGGCCGGGATGGCGGCAGGCCACTACAAACACTTTGGCCGTGTATGGCGTCTGGGCCTTGGCGCAGGCGCCAGTGTGACTCTGGGCACGCCCTGACCTCATAAGCCTGTAACAAGCAGGTGCCGCTAGCTTTGTTTGGGTGTTTTTAAAAACAGCACCAGCATCAGCACCATCGCCAGCAGTAACATAAACGACGAGATGGCCAGCAACGGGTCTATGGTGGCCACCTCTATGTGCTGACCATAGAGCAGAAACAATCCCGCCGACATCAGCAGTACCCCCAGCTGATGCAACCAGAATTGCCCCTGTACCAGCGCTCCTGCGGCTCCTGGCAGCCAGAGTTTATGGCACAGACCATAGATGAAGGACACCACAAACCCCGCCAGCATAATGTGGGCGTGGGTCACCCTGTGGCCGTGATCGCCTGATTTGGCCATATAGATGCCAAGGCACATGCCGAGGATGGCATAGCAAAGGGCGCTGATAATAAACTTTCTGTCCATTTTGGATTCTCCGAAGCTCAGGTCTTGCCGTGGGCCATGCCTGCAACGGCTTGGCCCCTGTCAGTGCAGGTGTTTCAAACAGCGTGAGTGAATGTCAGGGCGTTGGCGCTGTGTATGTGCCAATCATTGGGTTTCAGTGAGTATAGTCCTACAGTGATGCTCCGCTTCCCGCAGGCAAGGCTGGGGTTGCGGACTAAGGGTTGCGGACTAAGGGTTGTGGACTGAGGGCTGCGGACCAAGAAAGCCGGAAAATGCGGCAGTAACTGAGGCTGCGGCAACTGAGGCTGCCGGGCCGTGGAATCAACATAAAAAAACGCCTCCGTTAAGGAGGCGTTTTGTATTATCGGGTTGTTAACTGCCTGACCAGAGCGACTGAGGTATTACCCTGGCATCGCTCTGGAGTGGCGCCCGGTATCAGCGAGTAAACTTGTGATACTTTTCAATGCCTGCGCTATTGCCAGGGTTGTGGCACACGGCACAGGATTCCTGGGTAGACAGGGTGTACCAACCGGTTGCAGGTACGTCATCAGAGATGGTACCGCCCATGGACTTCATGTGGCTCAGGGCCGATTCCTTGGTGTGACAGGCATAGCAGTTGGCCGTTACTGGGCTGGCCATCTTGTTGCTGACACCATAGGCGCGGGCCTTGATGAACTGGTTGGGGATCTCGTTCAGGTCCATGGCGCCATCGGCGTGACAGGCCACGCAGCTGGTTTCAGGTGCAATGGCGCTGGCGGCGTTGGATACTTCGTTGCCGTCCGCATCTACGCTCTTGCTGCCCACACCCCAGTGCTTGCTGTGAACCATGGGGCCGAAGCCTGGGCCTGAATTACCGGCACGACGGTCCTGACCGTTGTTGTGACAGGCCACACAGCCCAGGCCACCTTCGGCGAAGTTACCATTCTTGTGGAAGTTGGCTTCGCTGTTGTGACAGGTGGTGCAAGACTCGCTGTCGACGTTGTGACGACGATCGTAAGCAGTCACAGCGCCATCGGCTTGTGAGGCAACATCGGTGTAACCATGAATAGTCACTACATCAGATTCGGCGCCTGTGAAGTCTTTGGCGGTGAAGCTGACACGCAGTGATGCCATCAAGCCAGCACCGGCCCACGCTGACAGATCAGGTGTTGAGCCTGCAACAGGTGGTAAACCGTGACCGGCAGATTGTGCATAACACATGGTCTTGCGACCTTCGGCGTCGTAGCTGTATTCATAGGCGTCGGTAATACGGCCAATGACGCTGTCGTTATACACGCCGTGCAGGTATGAACCCACATAGTTAATTGGCTTGTCAGGATTATGAGTTGTCTGGGTTTCATCAAACAGCTCATGGAGGTCAACCAGGGTTTCGGCGCCGGTGTCAGCATCTACTTTAAACAGCGACAGAGTAGTACACCATTGACCCGCAGTACCTGAATCAGGGAACCAGGCTGGTGCAGTACCTGTGACCTTGTAGCTGTCGTTAATCGCTTTGTTAGAGGTGATGGCCGTCTTGCCTTCGTGCAGCTTACGCAGATCAGCGCCGTTGCCGGGGATGATATCGCCTGGGATGCCGCCTGTGTCGTGACAGTCGATACAGCCAGGGCCGGTGAGGCCGACGTTGATAGTGGGCTCACTGTGGCAAGAGCTACAGTTCATCACGCTAAAGCCGGTTTCAAACTCCTGGTGATTGATGTGACCAATCTTGGAGAGAGTGTTGGATGCATAGCCCCCAACAGAGAAGCCTTGTTCATTCTTGACCTGACGACTCACCTGGCCGTGACATACCTGACAGCCTTCAACAAAGTCGACTTCGCCGTCCATTCCCTGTGCTACATAGCTTGAGTGGCGGCGTGGGCTGGTGGAGTAATCCACGTGGCAGGAGAAACAGGCTTCGGTCGTGGTGGAGTGAGTGCCTTCGGGCTTGTTCACCACCAGAGGTGCTGAGGTGGCAATACCATCGTTACCGCCCACACGCAGCCAGACGATGCCTTCGGTACCAGCATTGACCCCTTTCATGGGGGCGCTGAACTTGTAATGACCATCGTCAATCACAGTCAGTACCGCGCCTTCGGTGGCCTGGGTCGCCGCGCCGCCAATAGCGACATTGTCGGCGATGCCGTTGATATCGGCTTCATCACGGTTATTGATATAACCTTTGGAGGTCAGGGCGGCCACTTTAGCCTGTGCGTTCACCAGGCCATTGATTGGGTTGTTGTTTTCATCGGTGATCTCAAATTCGTAGCTGATAGCCCCTTCTTCGAAGCTATAGTTGATCACTTTCAGATTGGTCACGGTGGAACTGGTAACAGGGGGGGGGGACCAAGGCTCGCCGGGGGTACCGGGTGTGCCGGGGGTACCGGGCGTTCCAGGCGCGCCATCTACACCATCTTTACCATCATCACCGCAACCTGCCAAAGCCCCGGTCAGAACCACGGCTACCAGATATGCCAGCTTTCTGGAGGTGAATTTTCTCATCATAATCTCCTTTTGCCCCAGAGGTTGCGATGTTTGGCGCCCGCTCCAGGCAGAGTGCTGAGACTCTGAACCTGACGCCGTGGATCACATCGTACAAACGCTGGGTACTTTTAATTTTTATTGAGTGCACAATGCCTCGAAAGGGATAGTACGATGACTGGAAAGGACAGTTTTTGACCTGGGCAGCATTTGTTAATACCACTTTGGATATAGGTCTCATTTTTAACAAATAGTTGCTGGTTTAATGCAAGCAGCAACAAAAGTGCTTGATAAGCAGAAAGGTTTTTCACCACGTCGGAAAATGCGGTAAGGGGATGCCGGGAGCCCCTTTCTGGGATTATTGCGGGTGTTCGCCGCCGACGTCATCGGGCGGCAAGGCGTCTATTACCGGTTAATGTCGGCGCGCAAGTTTTGCCACCAAATTGTTAATACATCAGTAACAAAGTCATGAGCAGGCTATGCCGCTGAGTCGTTCAAGCGGCTGATGACCTTATTGCGCCCCTGTCCCTTGGATTCATAGAGGGCCGCATCGGCGCCCTGCAGTGCTTCTTGCATACTATCAGTCCCCGGCAGCACAGGATGCACCCCGATACTCACGGTGAAATGCAGCTTTTGCCCTTCGGGAATGGTGACCGCCAGGCTTTCTGCGTGTGCGCGGATGCGCTCGGCAATACGGGTGGCATTTTCAAGATTGCAGTTGAGCAGCAACACAAACTCATCACCACCGAAGCGACAGGCAATATCCTGCGGTCGCTGGTTTTGTTTGAGCACGGCGGCAAATTCGATTATCACCAGATCGCCCACATGGTGGCCATAGGTGTCGTTAATGGTCTTGAAATTATCAATGTCGATGATCAACAGGGACCAGTGGGCGCCCGTCGCTTTGGCCTCCGTCAGCAGCAGCGGGCTGGTCACATCAAAGTAGCGACGGTTAAAGAGGTGCGTCATGGGATCTGTGTTGGCCTGGCGCTTAAGCTCTCCCTGTTTGGCCTTGAGCTGCTCAAGGGTTTTAATCCGGTACGACAGAATAAAGGCCATCATTAATGCTTCCAGCAGGATGCCGATGCCGACGCCATGGCTGTTGATTTGGTTGGCCTGGCTTAAGCCCTTGTAATAAAAAACCGCCAGCATATTAAAGACGATAAACATCGAATGCCCCAGCAGGAAATACTTGGCCAGGGGCTCACCTTTACGCCACAAAGACAATGACACGCCAAAGGTAACCACCATCATCGTGGCCGCCAGGGTGCTGGCGGGCTTGAGGGCGCCCACCACATCAAACAGGCTGTAGATAAAGTCTGCAACCAGCAGTGTCAGGATCAGGCTCAGCGCCAGATGTTCTTTGGGATAGCGGCGGCGGGTCTCGAAAATCAGCATCATAAACAACACCAAAAAGCTTGGCATGCTGAGCAGGTTTGAGTTGAGCTGCAGTATGGCGGCGCTGTAAATGCCCAAAAAGTTGGCTGCCACCCCATAGGACAAGCCCACCCAAATGGTGCCCGAGATGAGGTAGAGGGCGTACACCACGTTTTCTACTTTGCGGGCCGACAGATACAAAAAGAAGTTGTAAATCATCAGCGCCAGCATCATGCCAACCAGCAGTGCTATGTAGTTGCCACTGCCCACCAGCGCGCGTTTGGAATGCGCTTCGTCGAATAGTTGCAGGCTGTACCATTGATGGGAGAAGGTCACATTCTTGATGTAGATGGTTTTGTACTCATCGGGGGCGATAACGAACGCAAATACGGCGCTGCCTCCAAACATCATGGGATGGGATTCATCCCTGTCCAGGTGAATATCGGCCTGATTTAACAGCTCACCCTGGCGTGTTTCGTAAAAGCCGATGCTTTCTAAATGGTAGGCATGGGGATGATGGACGAATAAGCGGCGACTGTGGCTTGAAGTATTGTGGATGTCCAGCCGTGACCAGGTGGTCTTGGCATTGGTGCCCAGGGTGATGCTGCTGCCGCTTGGGATAAACTCCTGCTGCTGCACCTCGGCCAATGACATCTGCTGGCTCGGGTCGACAAAATAACCCATGACGAACTCTTTCAATGCGATGTCACCATCACCGACGTTAATGAGGTTGGTGGTGGATTGCGATGCGGCCAGCAGCGGTCCGGCAAATGCGCAGATAAGCAATAACATCATCCTTGTCATCAATGACACAGCGCGCGTAAGCATCAAAAAGTCCAATTTAAAGAAATGGCTAAAGACAGCCAATCATAAATGACATCGCGGGCTTTATCGAGTCGTTAACAGGGAAGCCGCTCACAGTCGCTGAGATTCATACGACTTTCTGACAGAGGTCCGGGGGCGACATTACACAGCTGCAGCGACTCCCTGTGAAAGGAGGCGATGCAGCAGCTAATTACGGGATTCAGGCCAGCAGCGCGCTGGCACTGGCGTACATGTTCACAAAGATTACGGGGTTCAGGCCAGTAGCGCCTTGGCGTAGGGCCACAGCAGCGCGGTGGCAATGGCGTACATGGTCACAAAGATAAAGCGGTCCAGATAACGCCAGGCGGCAGGCCTGGCAAACATAGGTGCCATCAGTCTGGCGCCAAAACTCAAGGCAAAGAACCACACAAACGAGGCCAGCACGGCACCCGCACCAAACCACTGGCGGTCGGGGCCAGAAAACTGGGTGCTGATGGAGCCCAGCAGCACCACGGTATCCAGGTACAGGTGTGGGTTCAAAAAGCTGATGGCGAGGGTGGTCATCAGCGCTGCCTTGAGGCTGCCCGCCCCTGTTGCTTTGGACAAATCCATTTCCTTATCGCTGAAAGAGGCCTTCAGGGCATTGGTGCCGTACCAAATCAAGAAGGCGGCTCCGCCCAGGCTGGCAGCGTGTTTCAGCATCGGAAACGCCAGCACCAGCGACCCCAGCCCGGCCACGCCGGCGGCAATCATCAGCGCATCTATGATGGAGCAGGTCAGGGCAATTGGCAGACTGTGGGCGCGCATAATCCCCTGCTTGAGTACAAAGGCGTTTTGGGCGCCAACGGCGATGATCAGGCTGGCGCCTATGGCCAGCCCCTGAACGAATGCGGTTTCCACTGGGTTTTCCTCGGCTGTGTAGCAATTGAGCGCAGCTTATCCAAGAAAAAGTAATTAAGATAACTAATGTTTTTTATAGGATATTAGTAACTCTTATGATGTTTTGGGTCTGTTAACAGGCGCTGGCGATTGAGGGGAAAGCATGCTGGATTACACCAATTTAAAGGCGCTGGCGGCAGTGGTGGAGGCCGGTGGTTTTGAGCGTGCCGCCAAGGTGCTCTGTATCACCCAGTCGGCGGTATCACAGCGGATTCGCCAGCTTGAAGAGCGCATAGGTCAGTCGCTGCTCATTCGCTCTGTGCCAGTTACGCCAACCCCCGCCGGCAAGCGGCTGTTGCGCCACTACCAGCAGGTGGCGCTGCTTGAGAGTGAGCTTGGCAGTGAGCTTAATGCCGAAGATCCGGGCAAGCCGACCCAGATTGCCATTGCGGTCAACGCAGATAGCCTCGCCACCTGGTTTCTACCGGCGTTAAGCCCACTCTTTGTCCGCTATGGCTGGCTGATGAAGCTCATTGTGGATGACGAGTCTTATACCCATAACCTGTTGAAAAATGGCGATGCTGTGGGCTGTGTCACCACTACGGCTGAGCCCATGGCGGGTTGCTCCAGCGAGTTTTTGGGGGTGATGCATTATCGCTGTGTCGCAACTCCGGAGTTTGTGGAACGTTTCTTTGCCGACGGTTTGACTACTGAGGCCCTGAGCAAGGCCCCAGCGGTGATTTTCTCCACCAAGGACAGGCTGCACGAGCGCTTTCTGTCGAGCTATTTCTCCATGCCTGCCAATGGTTTTTATCAGCATACAGTGCCCTCGTCGGAAGGTTTTCTGGATGCCATAGTGCAGCACCTGGGCTACGGGCTGGTGGGACATCTGCAGGCCGACAAATTGATTAATGCAGGTACTTTGGTTGACCTCTGTCCCGGGCTTGGCATGGATGTGGCCCTTTACTGGCAGCATTGGAATATCAAGGCCAAGCACACCACCATTATCTACCGGGCGTTGGCCGCGGCCGCGCGCCAAAGCCTCAGGCAGCAGGACATCTGAGTACCTTCTTCCTGCATCATTCAATTGGCAGAAAAAAGCCCCGCGATTGCGGGGCTTTGCATTCATTGCAACAGCCTTACTTGGTGCTGAAGGTGTTTTCCACCAGTTCGGTCTTGTTATCAGCCTGGGCCACGTGGCACTGGGTACAGAAGTAGTTCTGACCATTGAGGGTGCCCTTGGCATCCACTGTGTGGGACTTGGCCACCGGGGTGGCTTTCATCCGCTCGGCCTTATCCCAGCTGTGACAGTTCATACAGCCATTTTTATTTAAGCTGATGGCGTAGTCGTCTTTGTGGGGAATAAGCGGTGGCTGCTCAATGTAGTTACGCTCGATGGCGGTGCCACGCTTGGGGTAGGTGGGCAGTGCATCGGCCGGGCGCACATCGGTAAGCTCAGCATTTCCCGCCAGCGACTGGATGTTCACCGGCTCATTATTTACGGGGGCATTCTGGCCGCTGCAACCGGCGATGGCGACAAACAGCGCAGCTAAGGTGAGTACTTTTTTCATTGTTCGTTCTCCGCCTTCTTGGCAATTCGGTGGCTTTTCTCTAAAGGATTATCCTGGGATGTAAATCGGTTCTTGTACTGGAATACGCGTTTGGCACACACATCGATGCAGCGGCCGCACTGGGTGCAATCACTGTCAGTGATGATGGGGCTCTGGCCTTTGAGGGCGGGTTTGAGCACCTGACGCTCGGGGCAGACCACGAAGCAATCCATGCAGTTGTTGCAGTCTTTGGCATTCACTGCGGTCATCTTCACCGGGCTCAGTTTACCCAAGAGGGCGAACAGGGCGCCGCTGGGGCACAGGTGCGAGCACCACATCCGCTCGACCAGCAACAAGTCGGCAAGGAAGATGGCGACAAGCAGCCCAAGCCCGGCACCTGCACCAAACAGCACGGCGCGGTAAAGCACGGGCACTGGGTTGAGCCACTCCCAGGCGGCCACGCCTGTGACCACAGGCAACAGCAGCACCAGCGCCAACATAAAGTAGCGCTGCTGGCGCGGCAGCTCCGGAGTCCTTGGCAGGGCAAAGCGTCTGCGAAGGTAGGCCGCCAGATCCGTCACCATATTCACCGGGCACACCCAACTGCAGAACACCCGTCCCCCCATCAGCGCATAAAACAGGCCGATAACGGCCGCGCCAATCAGCAGGCTGGCCTCGGGCACATGGCCGGAGGTAAGCAGCTGCAGTGTGACCAGCGGGTCGGCCATGGGGATGGTATCGAGCAGTAAGCTGGATGAGAGGTTGCCCTTGAGCAGCCACAGCCCCAACAGGGGGCCGATGGCAAACAGCGCCAGTACCGTCAGCTGAGAGGCGCGGCGCAAAAGCAAAAAGCGATGCGCCTTCCACCATCCCAGCTCGCGGATGGCATCCTCGGCAAAGCGTGCCTTGTCGACCTTGGCTGTGCTCATAGTTCAAACCCCTTATTCAGCATCTCCAGGGTTGTGTTTTCGGTGTTGATATAGGTGTCGTGTTCGGCGGTTTTGCCCATGGCAATATGGGGTGGCAATACCTTGATGGCTGCCTCGTCCAGAACGCAGGCATGTTCACACTTGCCGCAGCCGGTACAGGCGTCCGGATGCACAACAGGGATAAACATGGCGTGATGGCCGCTGCGCTCGTTGCGGGAGCGCTCAAGGGTGATGGCATTGTCAATCAGCGGGCAAACCCGGTAACAGACATCGCATCTGAGTCCCTTGAAATTCAGGCAGTTTTTCTCATCAATCAGTACCGCTATGCCCATTTTTGCCTGGTCGATGTCGGTGAGTGCCTGCTCGAGGGCGCCGCTGGGGCAGGCCTTGATGCAGGGGATATCATCACACATCTCACAGGGCACCTTGCGGGCCTCGAACCAGGGCGTACCTGTGGGCGCCTGTTCAAACCAGCGGGCGAGCTTCAAGGTATCGTAGGGGCAGGCCTCAACACACAAACCACAGCGCACGCAGGCCGACAGAAAATCCTGCTCGGTCAGTGCCCCCGGCGGCCGGATGGCCTGGGGACCCAGTGGCTGAGATTTGGCGACTGTGGCAATGCCGCCCCCGGCCAGAGCAACAGCGCAGGACAGCCGGGCGGTCGTCGCCAGAAACTGGCGCCGGTTAATGCCCTGGGTCTTACTCTGTTGTCTGGTCATGATGATGCTCTCCCGTTCACGGCCTTGGCGTATTCCGGCCCTATCAGGCCTTCATCACCTTCACCGGACACTTCTTGAAGTCTGTCTCTTTTGACAGCGGATCAGTCGCGTCCAGCAGCAGCTTGTTTACCAGCTGACGGGCGTCGAAGAAGGGCATAAACACCACGCCACGGGGTGGCTTGTTGCGGCCCTTGGTTTCGACACGGGTCTTCACTTCGCCCCTTGGCGAGGCCACAATCACCTCGTCGCCACGGTTCAGGCCACGGGCCTTGGCATCCTCTGGGTGCATGAAAATCTGCGCGTCAGGGTAGGCGCGGTACAGCTCAGGTACCCGGGCGGTCATGGAGGCGGTGTGCCAGTGTTCCAGTACCCGGCCTGTGCTCATCCACAGATCGTATTCTTCGTTCGGCTCTTCGGCGGCGGGCTCGTAAGGCAGGGCGAAAATCACCGCCTTGCCGTCTGGCTTACCGTAGAACTTAAAGCCTTCACCTGCCTTCACATAGGGGTCGGACCCCTCAACAAAGCGGCGCAGGGTTTCTTTGCCATCCACCACAGGCCAGCGCAGACCGCGGGTTGGGTGGTAGTCGTCGAAGGCGGCCAGATCGTGTGCCTTGCCGCGACCGAAGGCGGCATATTCTTCGAAAATGCCCTTCTGCACATAGAAGCCGAAGTGCTCGGATTCATCGTTCAGTTCGCCCTTGCAGTCGGAGGTTGGGAACTTATCGATAACGCCGTTGGCAAACAGCACCTGATACAGGCTCTTACCGGCGTACTCTGGCTTCTTGGCAATCAGCTCTGCTGGCCAGACTTCATCAATGGTGAAGCGCTTGGCGAACTCCATCAGCTGCCACAGGTCAGACTTGGCGCCTTCCGGGGCCTTCACCTGCTGGTGCCACATGTGGGTACGGCGCTCGGCGTTACCGTAGGCACCTTCTTTTTCCACCCACATGGCGGTCGGCAGAATAAGGTCGGCGGCCATGGCAGTGACCGTTGGGTATGGGTCTGATACCACGATGAAGTTTTCGGGGTTACGGAAGCCTGGATAGATTTCATCGTTGATGTTGGGGCCGGCCTGCATATTGTTGGTACACATGGTCCAGTAGCAGTTCAGCTTGCCGTCTTTGAGCATCCGGCTTTGCAGCACGGCGTGGAATCCGGGCTTGGGCGGAATAGTGCCTTCAGGCAGCTGCCAGAGTTTCTCGGTAATGGCGCGGTGCTTGTCGTTGGCCACTACCATGTCGGCGGGCAAACGGTGGGCAAAGGTACCCACTTCACGGGCGGTACCACAGGCCGATGGCTGGCCGGTGAGGGAGAAGGGGCTGTTGCCCGGGGTGGCGATTTTGCCGGTCAGCAGGTGGATGTTGTAGATCATGTTGTTGGTCCACACACCACGGACGTGCTGGTTCACACCCATGGTCCACAGGCTCATCACCTTCACGCTTGGGTCGGCATAGGCCTTGGCCAGCTCCACCAGACGCTCGGCGGGTACACCACTCATTTCGCTGGCGTATTCCAGGGTATAAGTGCTGACAAACTTGGCGTATTCGTCGAAGGAGATTGGCGTGGACTTGCCGTTGCCGGGGTTCTTGGCTTTTTTCTCCAGCGGATGGTCAGGGCGCAGGCCATAACCAATGTCGGTTACACCCAGGGCGAAGTTGGTGTGCTTGCTGACGAAGTCTTTGTTAACGGCCTTGTTCTGGATGATGTAGTTGGCGATAAAGTTCAGGATCACCATGTCCGTTTGTGGACGGAACACCATGGGGTTATCGGCCAAATCGAAGGAGCGGTTCTCGAAGGTCGAGAGCACGTGGACCTTGCCGTTGGGATTGCTCAGGCGGCGGTCAGACAGGCGCGCCCACAGGATGGGGTGCATCTCGGCCATGTTGGCGCCCCAGAGCACGAAGTGATCGGCGGCTTCGAGGTCGTCATAACAGCCCATGGGCTCGTCGATACCGAAGGTACGCATAAAGGCGCCCACGGCAGAGGCCATGCAGTGACGGGCATTGGGGTCGATGTTGTTGGTGAGGAAACCGGCCTTGTGCAACTTGGCGGCGGCATAGCCTTCCCAGATGGTCCACTGGCCCGAGCCAAACATGCCTACAGAAGTGGGGCCCTTGGCCTTGAGGCTGGCTTTCCACTTGTCGGCCATGGTGTCCAGCGCCACATCCCAGCTCACCGGGGTGAATTCGCCGTTCTTGTCGTACTTGCCGTCTTTCATGCGCAGCAGCGGTGTGTCCAGACGGTCCTTACCGTACATGATTTTCGACAGGAAGTAGCCCTTGATACAGTTCAGGCCCTTGTTGACCGGGCTTTGGGGATCCCCCTTGGTGGCAACCACTTTGCCGTCCCGGGTGCCAACCAGCACCGAACAGCCCACGCCGCAGAAACGGCAGGGGGCTTTGTCCCATTTGATGTTGTCCTTCTGCTCAGCGGCTTCAACCACTTTCACTGGCAGAGTGACACCTACTGCCGTGGCCGCGGCCACGGCGGCATTGGCTTTTAGAAACTCGCGACGGCTTATGCTCATGGTGTTTCCTCACTCACTTGTTGTTCTTGCTCTGATTGGTGATAGATCAGACTGCTGGATAGCACCCCGTTAAGGGCGTTGATGGCCTCGACATTGTCGAGAATGGCTCGCTGGGTGGACCCTTCCAGGGTCACGACCAACTTGCCTTCGGGACTGGTGGCATGAACCTCGGCGCCGGGCAGAGCTTCAATGGCATCACTGATGGCATTGGCCTGGCTGGGGGCGGCATGCACCACCAGACTGGTGACGTGATATTCCTGTGTCATGACATTTGCTCGCTACAACCGGGAACAGCAACGCTGACCCGGGGGCCTTGAATTAGCTTCGAGTCTAGACCTTGCTATTTTTGTGGGTATACCCACTAGGAGGTATCAGAGAGGTTTGTAGACAGAGATCATGTTTTTGAGCGTGATCTGCTTCTCAGTTTGAAATTTAACCAGTGACTTTTAAAAATCCTAAGCAGCCAGGCGAGCTTTTCACTCTGGGTAGCGCCTGAAAAATGAAGGGGTTAAATGAAATTGATTCTTGTTTTTCAATGGGGTTCATTTTAAAAGAACGACCATATCCAGGGGCAGTGGACAGCCCCTGTTGGACGTCGGGAAGGCGTCTGAGCCGATGCCCATCACCCCCATTGTAGAGAGCGAGTTCGTTCTCTTATTTACTGGTACTGAGCATCGAGAAGCGACTCGCCCGATTCCTCATCGGCCGGCGCTTTGCCAAGTGAAGCGGGCGGGAAAATTCACCTTGTATCCGGTTAACAGCTTATTGCTTTATGGGTAGGTCGGTTTGTGTGGCGTTTAATCGGCGAAATCAGGCCGGTGTTAGCGCTTGTCTTAACCCCTGCAATGCAACTCACCGGCGGGTGCCGCCGAACAGTCCCTGTCATTTTGGGATCACAAAGACTAAGCCGCGGGATATGAGTCTGGCCTGCCGGTTTTATTATTCCCTTTAATTCTATACAACTCACGAATGATAAATTTTGGATTGCATCATTTTGGGGCATTTTCGGGGCGGTGGTCATGGAATTGCCTGGGGGTGCCTCAGCGGTCACACAGGCTTTCTGTTGGAATTGGGATGTGGATCACCCGCCTTTTTGCCACTCAACGGGCAAGAGGGTTGGCGTTGCTTTTCATCAAATTGGCCTCTGTGCAGTCGCAAAATTGCGTGATCTGGCTCATGGGTTTTTATCTATCTAACTGTTAATTCGAAATATTTTATATTATTAATTTTAGCTGAATTTGTGTAACTTTATGACAAAACGGCATTGTGAGAGGGCGTTTAACGGCAGGATTTACCGGAATTTGGGCTATTTTGTAGTTAAATTTCATATTTGAGCCATTTGTGATGTGGCTGACGGAATTTTGAGTCTCGAATAGGTACGATCGCTCGCAGTGTATTTTCCAAGAGAGCGACCGCAATCATGGCAGATTATTCCGAAGCGATAATCACAGTGAAAAAGGGCCTGGATGTGCCCATTGCCGGTGCGCCAAGGCAGGTGATCGATACCGCCGCCAAACCTTCCCAGTTGGCCTTGCTTGGCAAGGAGTATGTGGGGCTTAAGCCTTCCATGCTGGTGGAAGAGGGCGAGCGGGTCATCAAGGGTCAGGCGCTGTTTGAAGACAAGAGCAACCCGGGTGTGCGCTTTACCGCGCCCTGTGCCGGGGTGGTCTCGGCCATTCATCGGGGCGACAAACGCCTGCTGCTGTCGGTGGTCATCGATTGTGATGGCTCTGATGAGAGCATCGACTTTGGCGGCGAGACAAACCTTGCCGGCTTGTCCCGTGAGCAGGTGCAGGACAAACTGCTGCAAAGTGGTTTGTGGACCGCACTTCGCACCCGTCCATTCTCCCGCGCGCCCAAACCGGGCTCAGCGCCTGCCGGTCTGTTTGTTACGGCCGTTGACACCAATCCCCTGGCTGCCGATCCGCGGGTAATCATCAATACCGACGTGGATGCCTTTGCCGCCGGTATGCAGGTACTTACTCACCTTACCGACGGGCCGGTGTTTTTGTGTCAGGACGGCAATCACGATCTGCTGCCGGGCGCCGAGCTGCCGCGGGTGCAAACCCACAGGTTCCAGGGTGTGCACCCTGCCGGGTTGGTGGGCACTCACATTCATATGCTGATGCCCGTCAGCATGGAGCGTCAGGTATGGCACATAGGCTATCAGGATGTGATGGCCGTTGGCCGCCTCTTTACCACAGGGCAGCTGGATAACCGCCGCATCGTGTCCCTTGCCGGCCCCAATGTGCTTAAGCCTAGGCTGATTGCCACAGTGCTGGGTGCCAAGGTCAGCGATCTGGTGCAGGGCGAGCTCAAAGACGAAGTACATTCCCGCGTGGTATCTGGCTCAGTGCTCTCCGGCCATACCGCCCGCGGCGCCTTCGATTTTCTCGGTCGCTTCCACCCACAGATTTCGGTGGTTACCGAAGATGACAGCGAGCAATTCCTGCCCTGGGTACGTCTGGGCCGGGACAAGTTCTCCATTACCCGTACCGTGCTGTCGCGCTTTTTACCCAAGAAGCTCTACGACATGACCACCCACACCGGCGGTGCCAAGCGCGCCATGATGGCCTTTGGTCAGCTGGACCGGGTGATGCCGCTGGACATTCTGCCCACCCTGCTGGTGCGGGATCTGGTGGTGCGAGACACCGACGAGGCGCAGCTGCTCGGTGCCCTGGAGCTGGATGAAGAAGATTTGGCGCTGTGCACCTTCGTGTGTCCCAGTAAGTACGATTTTGGCCAGGAGCTTCGCGCCTGCCTGACGATTATCGAGAGGGAAGGCTAATGAGCAAGCCCACAAAGAAACCCAGTGCCCAGGACGCTTACTACGCTCCCGGACACACGATGAAAGACTTTTTCCGCTCGCTGTTTATTGGCCATGGCGCCAGCACCCAGGACAGGGTGCACGTGCGTGATGCCATTGAAGTGAAGCGCACCATGACCCTGGTGGCCCTGTGTCTGCTGCCTGCCATCCTGTTTGGCATCTACAACACCGGCCTGCAGGCGCAAATCGCCATGCTGGCCGGCAGCGCGCCACTGGATAACTGGCATCAGGGTGTTTACAACGCCATCTTCGGTGGCCTGACCGAAAGCACAGGTATCTTTAGCCTGATGGCTTACGGCCTGATTTACTACCTGCCCATTTACCTCACGGCGCTCGTTACCACCATGTTCTGGGAGATGGTGTTTGCCAGGGCAAGACGTCAGGAAATGCAGGAAGGCTTCTTTGTGACCGCCTTGCTGTTCAGCCTGTGTTTGCCTGCCAATATCAGCCTGTGGCTGGTGGTGATGGGTATCAGCTTTGGTGTGGTGGTTGCCAAAGAGCTGTTCGGTGGCATGGGTTACAACTTCTTGAATCCGGCGCTGGCGGGTCTCGCCTTTATCTATTTTGCCTACCCAAGTGAAGTGACCACGTCGGCCCAGCTGGTGGCGGTGGACGGGTACAGTTCGGCCACTACGCTGGCGCAGGTTGCCGCCAACAAGATGAAATTTGCTGAGTACCCCTGGTACCACGCCTTTAACGACGCCGCCTGGTGGGATGCCTTCCTCGGCTTTGAAGTGGGCGCCATTGGTGAAACCTCGGCGCTGGCGATTTTTGCCGGTGGTCTGCTGCTTATCCTCACCCGTCTCGCCGACTGGCGCATCGTGGTGGGCGTGCTTATCGGCGCCATTGCCACATCCTTGCTGTTCAATGTGTTCGGCGACGGCAAAAACGCCATGGCGGCCATGCCCTGGACCTGGCATCTGGTGACCGGCGGCTTTGCGCTGGGGATGATGTTTATGGCAACCGACCCTGTGACCACCGCCTACACCCGTCCCGGTAAGCTGATGTTCGGCATCCTGGTGGGCGCCATGACCATTCTTATCCGCGTGGCCAACGTCAAGCAGCCCGAAGGCATCATGCTGGCGATTCTGTTCGCCAACCTGTGGGCGCCGGTGTTGGATTCGCTGGTGGCAAGATTCAATATCAAACGGAGGCTGAAGCGCAATGGCCTTTAACAAAGACAGTGTTCTCGGCACCATGACCTTCACGGTCGTCCTGTGCCTGGTGTGCTCCTTTATGATCACCGGCACCGCCGATGTGCTCAAGGAGCGCAAGTTGGTGAAAAAACGCAACGAGCTGATGCAAAACGTGCTGGTGGCGGCCGACATCAAGGATGTTGCCGATGTCAAAGCCACCTTCGAGGCGCGGGTTCGTCCGGTCATGGTAAACCTCGCCACCGGCGAGCTGCATGACCGCGACAATATCCTCGACTATGACGAGCGCATGGCGGCCATCAACCCGCAAACTTCCAGCAAGATTGCCAAAGACACGGCCCGCATCAAGACCCGCGCCAACGAAATCCGCGTCTTCAAAGTGCTGGATGACAAGGGCGAGTTGCAGGCTCTGGTGCTGCCGGTGTACGGCAAGGGCCTGTGGTCGATTATCTACGGATTTGTGGGTGTGAAGGCCGACTTCAATACCATCACTGGGGCTGTGTTCTACGAGCACGGTGAAACCCCGGGTATCGGCGACTTCATCAACCACGACGACTGGCTCGCCAAGTGGCAGGGCAAGCAAATCTTCAATGCCAAGGGCGATGTGGCCTTCAAGATTGTGAAGGGCGAAGCCAAGGCCGGTGATTTGAGCGCCGTGGATGGTGTGAGTGGTGCCACCCGCACAGGAGCGGGCGTGGCCAAGGCGGTGCAATTCTGGTTTGGCCCCGAAGGCTTTGAAGCCGTGCTGGGCAAACTGAAAGCGGCGGGGGTGTGAGATGAGCGCAGTATTATCCAATCGTGAACTCCTGATGCGCCCGGTGTTTGCCAATAACCCGGTGGCCATGCAGGTGCTGGGGGTCTGTTCGGCCCTGGCGGTGAGTAACTCCATGCAAACCGCGTTGGTGATGACACTGGCGGTGACCTTTGTGTTGGTGTGCTCCAACTTCTTTATCTCGCTTATTCGCGCCTTTATCCCCAACAGCGTGCGTATCATCGCCCAGATGACCATTATTGCTTCGCTGGTGATTGTGGTGGATATGGTGCTTCAGGACGTGGCGCCGGACTTATCCAAGCAGCTGTCGGTGTTTGTGAGCCTGATTATTACCAACTGTATCGTGATGGGCCGCGCCGAAGCCTTTGCCATGAAAGAGCCGCCGCACCTGTCGGTGATGGATGCCATCGGCAATGCCGCCGGTTACGGCTTTATCCTGCTCAGTGTCGCCTTTGTGCGCGAACTTTTGGGTTCTGGCACCCTGTTTGGTCACAGCATTCTGAAGACCATAGAGCAGGGCGGCTGGTATCTGCCCAACGAGATGTTCAAGCTGCCCCCCAGCGCCTTCTTCCTGATTGGCGTCATCATCTGGGTGGTTAACATAGCTCAGCGCAAGCGCGCCAAGGTCTGAGGATAACGTCATGGAACACTACATTAATCTGTTTATCCAGGCGTCATTTATCGACAACATGGCGCTGTCTTTCTTCCTGGGGATGTGTACCTTCCTTGCGGTGTCGAAGAAGGTGTCTACGTCGCTTGGTCTCGGTATTGCCGTGATTGTGGTGATGGTGCTGGCGGTGCCGCTCAATCAGCTGATTTATGTTGCCGTGCTCAAGCCGGGCGCGCTGGCGTGGGCTGGCTTCCCTGAGCTGGATTTGTCCTACCTGCAGCTCATCACCTTTATCGGGGTGATTGCGGCGCTGGTGCAAATTCTTGAAATGGTGCTCGACCGCTTTATGCCGGTGCTGTACCAGACTCTCGGGATCTTCCTGCCGCTGCTCACCGTAAACTGCGCCATTTTCGCCGGGGTGATTTTTATGGCTAACCGCGACTACACCCTGACCGAGTCGGCGGTGTTTGCCGCCGGTGCCGGTACCGGCTGGGCGGTGGCCATTGTGCTGCTTGCCGGTATTCGTGAGCGGCTTAAGTTCAATGCCATCCCCGAAGGGCTGCAGGGCATTGGTATCACCTTTATCACCACAGGGCTGATGGCGCTGGGCTTTATGTCCTTTGCCGGTATCAGCCTGTAACGGAGGAACATCCATGGAAATGACGATTGGAATGGGTATGTTCACCGTGGTGGTGTGCATCCTGGTGGCGGTCATCCTGATTGCCCGCAGCAAATTGGTGGCAAGCGGCGATGTAAAGCTGCGCATCAACGACGATAGCGATAAAACCGTGGCCGTGCCTGCCGGTGGCAAGCTTTTGGGCGCCCTGGCCGGTAGAAATATCTTCGTGCCGTCTGCCTGTGGCGGCGGCGGTACCTGCGGTCAGTGCCGGGTAAAGGTGAAATCCGGTGGCGGTGATATCCTGCCCACCGAGCTTGACCATATCACCAAGAAAGAGGCCAAGGAGGGTTGCCGTCTGGCCTGTCAGGTGGCGGTGAAATCCGATATGGATCTTGAGCTCGATGAAGAAATCTTCGGGGTGAAGAAGTGGGAGTGTGAGGTCATTTCCAACCGCTCAACCGCCACCTACATCAAAGAGCTGCTGCTCAAGGTGCCCGAAGGCGAAGAGGTGGACTTCAAGGCAGGCGGTTACATTCAGATTGAAGCCCCAGCCCACGAAGTGCATTACAAAGACTTTGATATCCCGGAAATCTTCCGCGACGACTGGGAAAAGTACGGCCTGTTTAATCTGGTCTCCAGGGTAGATAGTGAGGTCATGCGCGCCTACTCCATGGCCAACTATCCGGAGGAAAAGGGCCGCATCATGCTGAACGTGCGTATTGCCACGCCCCCAAGCCCAGGTCTGCCACCGGGACAGATGTCGTCCTTCATCTTTAACTTGAAGCCCGGTGACAAGGTGACCATTTCCGGCCCCTTCGGTGAATTCTTCGTCAAAGAGACAGACGCCGAAATGGTGTTTATCGGCGGTGGTGCCGGTATGGCGCCGATGCGAAGCCACATATTCGATCAGCTCAAGCGGGTGAAAACGGCGCGCAAGATGAGCTTCTGGTACGGTGCCCGCTCCCTGCGCGAGGTGTTCTATCAGGAGGACTTCGATGGTCTCGCGGCCGAAAACCCCAACTTCCAGTGGCACATAGCCCTGTCTGAGCCCTTGCCGGAAGACAACTGGACCGGCTACACCGGCTTTATCCATAACGTGCTGTATGAAAACTACTTAAAGCAGCACAAGGCGCCGGAAGACTGCGAGTTTTACATGTGTGGCCCGCCCATCATGAACAGTTCAGTGATTGCCATGCTCGAAAGCCTGGGCGTTGAGCGTGACAACATATTGCTGGATGACTTTGGTGGCTGACATCAAGGCATAAAACATCTACCAATCCCCACCCGCAGGTGGGGATTTTTTTTACGTTTTTTCAAGCGATTGACCATGATATGTTAGTGAAAAATCGGCCAGGGCAGGAGTGGCAATGGAGCTTTGTAAGGCGACGGCAGAGGATGCACAGGCGATATGGGATTTACGCAACAGCGCCATTCTTGCGGGTTGCGAGGGCTTTTACGACGATAAGAGTCTTGCCCGCTGGACCGAAGGCGAGCTGACCCAGAGCTTTACCGCCGTGGTGGCCCAGGGTTTTTATGTGGTGAAAGACGGGCCCCGGGTGGTGGGCTGCATCATGCTGGACCTGACCCATCCCGAGCTCAAAGGCGGCGAAGGCCAGCTCGAGGCGGTGTTTGTCGCCCCGGACATGATGGGGCGTGGCGTGGGAAAGCTGCTGATGGCCTTTGTGGAAGAGTTGGCCCTGGCGCAGGGCATCAACAGGCTCCGGCTGGAGTCCACCCTCAACGCTGTACCCTTTTATCGGGCCTGCGGCTTTGGGGAAGAGGCGCGCTCGCTCTACCACAGCCCCCGGGGTTTTACCCTGGATTGCTGCCTGATGTACAAGAACCTGGCTGCCAAGCCCTGATGGTTCAGGCTCTGCCGAGCGGCCAGGATTGCAGCACCTCATAGCGAACACCGACTGGGGTGCTGTTTGAAAGGTAGAGGTTAAGGGTGTCGGGGCGCAGTATCACAGGCTCCGGCTGCCACTCGGGGACCTGGTATTGTTTTACTTTGCGAAACAGGGTGATGTGGGGGTTAAAGCTGTGCTCATTCTGATGCAACCCCAGGGTATGGCAGAGTGACTGACACCCCTGGTAAAGGTCTGTCAGGCCGGAGTCTGTGGCCTTACCCCACAAACACAGGACACCGGCACCTCGCCAGTGCACCAGGGTGCTGAGTCGCTGTTCAAACCCCGGCATGGCGACGCCTTCGAGTGCGGCCTCGAGTGTTTGACGCTGACGATGACTGGTTTGTCCCAAAAAGGCCAGGGTCATATGCAGGTTGGTTTTTGCCACGGGTTTTCCAGGGGCGCCGAGGCGTTTTTGCAGCTTAAACATAGATTCGCGCTCCTGGTCCGAAAGTGCGAATCCTAAAAATAGTCTTTGTGCATCAGACATAAAGGCTTACCTTTGTCCAAGTCAGTAGGCCAAACCTTGCCTATACTCTTGGTTGAATGCAAGTAACAGCTATTCCGGGAAGGAAAGCGTAAATATGTCATTGCCTGAGTTAAACCCGCTGCATGCTGCGCTGGCAGGGATATTCACCGATGTCCCGCTGGTAACGCTGGAACAGAATGTCGACCGTGCGCTGCAAACCATGACGGCGAAGCTCGACTGTGATGGCGTGTTTGTGCTCTCTGCCGCGACCAGGCAACCTGGTGTCACCCCCCGCAATATCTATCTTAAGCCCGGTAATGTGCCCAATAATCAGGTGCGCCATTGGCCGCTGGCGCGTATGCCGTATTTCAGACGATTAATGCGCCAACCCAGGCTCCTCAATGTACCCGACATCGCCCGCTTGCCTTCTGAGGCTGCACAGGAGAAGCGCTTTTTACGGGAGTGGCGGGTAAAGAGCCTGTTGGTGCTCACGCCTGTGCATTTTGGAGAAACCCAGATTGCCCTGGGAGCCGTTAATTGTGAACGAGCAAGAGACTGGTCGCAGGCCTTTATGGATGAGCTTGGCATCGCGGCCACCCTTATCTGTGCCGTGATGGAGCTGACCCGCATAGCCCAGGCTCTTACCGTGAGCGAGCGCCGTTATCAGGAGCTGTTCAATCAGTTGCCACTGGCCTGTGGACTGGTGGACAGACGTAACAGGGTGAAATTGTTAAACAGCATAGCCCGCCAGAATTTGCCGGTGAGTGACGGTCAGGATCTGCTGGCCCTGGTAAGGCCCGAGGAAGAGGCCATGCTGCAGGATACGCTGCAGGTGGTGCGTGATGGTGTACTGAGTCAGGCCTGGTGTGAGATTTCCATGAAGGGACCGCTGCTGAATCAGCAATGGATCAAGCTGAGCTTCAGCACCATGTCCGATGACCCGGGTACCCTGCTGATGCTGGCGGAAGACGTGAGTGAGCGCCACCGGCTGGCCGACGAGCTCTCATTTCATGCCAATTACGATGCCCTCACCGGGCTGCCAAACCGTTCCCATTTCGAAGCCGTGCTCGACAAACTGCTGCAGCAGTTACCGGAAGAGCCCATTTGTGTGGCATTTCTCGATTTGGACCAGTTTCAGGTGATCAACAATGTCAGTGGTCATCAGGCCGGTGACAAGTTGCTGTGTCAGGTGGCGCTCAGGCTCAAACAGCTGGTGCGCAAAGGGGATACTGTGGCCCGCCTCGGCGGCGATGAATTTGCCATCCTGATGCACTATTGCAACGAGGACACCGCCAGAGTCATTGCCCAGCGCATCTGTACTCAATTGTTTGAACATGAGTTTTACTGGGAACAAAGGCGCCACAATGTGTCAGTTTCCATGGGGGTGGCGCCGCTGGATGCCGGGGTCACTGATATCTATGTGCTGATGAGCCGTGCCGATGCGGCCTGTCGGCTTGCCAAGGAGCAGGGGCGCAATGGCTGGCATATCTACTGCGCCACTGACCCGAAAATGAATCGGCTTTACAGTGAAATGACCGCCTCGGTGGACATCATAGATGCCCTGTCACAAAACCAGTTTCAGCTTCACTATCAACTTATAGAACCGCTGTTGAACAAGCAGGCCGGCATTCATATGGAAATACTGCTGCGTCTCGAACGGCCCGATGGCAAGATGCTCTCGCCGGGGCTTTTTCTACCAGCGGCAGAGCGATACAGCCTGGCATCCAGGGTAGACCGCTGGGTAATAGATAATTTGCTGCGCTGGGGAGGCAGCCATCTGGCGCTGTGGCAGGATCTGGATATGGTGTCGGTCAACCTGTCGGCCAACTCCCTCGGCGATCACGAATTTATGGAGTGGCTTGAGATACGGCTGATGGCCGAGCCAGAGCTGGTGAGCAAATTGTGTTTTGAAATCACCGAAACTGCGGCTGTCAGCCAGCTGGAACAGGCCCAGGCCCTGATTGAACTCTTGCAGCCCCTTGGCTGTAAACTGGCGCTGGATGACTTTGGCTCGGGCTTTTCAAGCTTTGCTTACCTTAAGCTGCTGGATGTGGACTTTGTCAAAATCGACGGGCAATTCGTGGTGAACCTGTGTGACAACAAGTCCGATCAAGCCATCGTCAATGCCATCTGCCAGCTGGGGCGGGACATGGACTTCGACGTCATCGCGGAATTTGTGGAGTCAGTCGATATCGGCAAACGTCTGCGGGAACTTGGGGTGGATTATGCCCAGGGTTATGCCATCGGCAAGCCAGAACCGCTCGATAACCTCAGCAGTGGCAAGCGCGTCCCCTGGCTTCGCGACTTAGCGACAGATTGACTGAGCGACTGAGCCCGCCGCTTTGCCCCGACTGCACTTGTGGTCCCCTTTCCTGTACAATGGCCGCCACTGTTTTCACCCGCCGGAATGCCCTTGAACGCTCTGCCTGTCTGCGACCTCTTTGACGAGCTGAAACGCTCGCTCGCCCAGCATCAGCAACTCATCCTCGAAGCCCCCACAGGTGCCGGTAAGTCCACGGCGCTGCCACTGGCATTGCTGGATTGGCCAGAGATATCCGGTCGCATCATCATGCTCGAGCCCCGCCGGGTGGCGGCGCGCAGCGTGGCGCGCTTTATTGCCAAACAGCGTGGCTGTCAGCTTGGCGCCGAGGTGGGCTACCGGGTGCGCGGCGACAGCAGGGTGTCCAAAGAGACCCGCCTCGAGGTGGTTACCGAAGGCATTTTGACCCGAATGATCCAGGACGATCCCGAGCTTGATGGGGTTGGGCTTATCATTTTCGATGAAATCCACGAGCGCCATTTGAGCACAGATCTGGGGCTGGCGCTGGCACTGGAAGTGCAGGCCGGGCTCAGGGATGACCTTAAAATCCTGGCCATGTCGGCGACCCTAAGCGGTATGCCGCTGCAAACTCTGATGCCCGAAGCTGTGCTGCTACGGAGTGAAGGCCGCAGTTTTCCCGTCGCAGTGGAATACGCCTCTGTGCCCACAGGCGCCGATTGGCAGGCCCATATGGGCAAAATCCTGATGGAACTTGCCACGGGAAAACGCCCACTGCCTGAGGGTGTTACGCCGGGCACTGTGCTCGCGTTTTTACCGGGCAAGGCCGAGATTGAGCGTTTGAAAGAGTCTCTTGCCGAGCGCCTCAGCGAATCGGAATTTGCCATCTGCCCCCTTTACGGTGAGCTCGATGCCAACGCCCAGGACAGGGCCCTCAGTGCCGATCCCGATGGGCGCCGCAAACTGGTGCTGGCCACCAACGTGGCCGAATCGAGCCTGACCATAGATGGGGTGACTCTGGTGGTGGACTGCGGCTTTGTGCGCCAGGCCAGTTTCAATCCCCGCACCGGTGTTACCCGTCTTGGGCTTAAGCGCATCAGCCAGGCCTCTGCCATTCAGCGTGCCGGCCGGGCCGGACGACTGGCACCGGGGCTCTGTATCCGGCTTTGGAGTCAGGAAGAGTTTGACCGCCAGATGAAGGCAGAAGAGCCGGAGATCTTACGCAGTGAGCTGGTATCACTGGCCCAGGAAGCCGCCGTATGGGGCGCACGGGATTTTGCCGCATTAAAACTGCTGTCCCAGCCGCCAAAAGTGAACGAGTCCCTCGCATGGGCGCTCCTTAAAGATTTGGAGCTGGTGGACGACAACCACAAGCTCACGGCCCTTGGCCGGGATGCCCATCGTCTGGGCTGCCATCCCCGCCTGGGGCATATGCTGCTTAAAGCCAGGGCGCTCGGAGAGGCTGAAAACGATGCCACCCTGGCGCCGCTGGCATGCCTGCTGGCGGCCATTCTGGAAGGCCGTGGATTACCGCGCAGGGGCTGTGACATCAGCCACTACCTGATGTGGGCAACGTCGGGCCAGGCCGGTCAGCAAGCTAAACAGTGGGCGGCCAAGCTCGGCATCAAGGCCGATTTTGCTGCTGTGGCCAAAGCTGCCCATCCACGTGACTGTGGCCTCTTGCTGGCGCTGGCGTACCCGGACCGTATCGCTATGGCCCGTGGCAAGGATGGCTTTGTGCTGGCCAATGGCACAGGCATCACAGTGGATGAGAGCGACGCCATGGCGCTGGAGCCCATGCTGGTGGCGGCGGACTTTGGTGAACTCGAAGGCCGCAGCGCGGGGCGCTTGTGGCTGGGGGCGCCGCTGGATGCGCGCCTCTTCGACGGTCCGCTGGCCTTTTTACAAAGTGAGCGAGAGGTCAGTGGTTTTGATGAAGGCCGCGGCCGCTTTGTGGCCGAAAAACAGCGGGTGGTGGGCAGTCTGGTGCTTGGCCGCGAAACAGTGAGTCAGGTGCCCGCGGCCCTCAAAGCCAGCGCCTGGATAGCCCGTATTCGCCAGAAAGGATTGGCGTGTCTGGGCTTTGATGAGGATGCCATGCAGCTCAGGCGCAGGGCCACGCTGGCGGCCAGTTTGCTTGGGGGCGATTGGCCCGCCATGGACGATGAGGCGCTGCTTGATGGCCTCGAAGACTGGCTCGGGCCTTATTTGGGCAATATCAACAGCCTGAATGAGTTCAATAAACTGGACGCCGGACGCCTGCTGCGCGACAGCCTCGACTGGCAGCTGCGCAGAACCCTCGACGAAGCCCTGCCGACCCATTACCCTATGGCAACCGGCACCCAGGCCCCCATTCGCTACGAAGACGATGGACGCGCCATGCTCAGGGTGCGATTGCAGGAGGCCTATGGCATGGCGGCAACGCCCTTGTTGGCTGGCGGACGGCTTAAGCTCACCATGGAGCTTCTGTCTCCGGCACAGCGGCCATTGGCCCTGACGGCGGATCTGGCCAGCTTCTGGCAAGGCCCCTATCAGGACGTAAAAAAGGAAATGCGGGGCCGTTATCCCAAGCATTTGTGGCCGGACGATCCGGCAAACACCTTACCGACCAAATTTACCAAGAAAAAGACCTTGGGCCAGGCCTGAGGCAGAGAAAGTATGACTTCAGATAAACGGAATTCAGGCAAAAGGGCGCCCGCCAAGGGCGCATCGGCAAAGTCCAGAACGTCAGCCAAAGCGCGTAATAAGCCCGGGATCCTGTGGCGTATATGGTCATTCCTGTGGAAGCTGACCCTGGTCGTACTGGTGCTCTGTGCCGCCTATGGCATTTATCTCGACCAGCAAATCGCCCGCAAATTTGAAGGCCAGAAGTGGCACCTGCCGGCGCAGATTTACAGTCGCTCCATGGCGCTCTATCCCGGTGCGGCCGTGAGTCATCATCAGCTCCTGGCGGAACTCCAGTTGCTGGGGTATCGCAAGGTGGCCAATCCCCGTCAGGTGGGTGAGTTTTCGGCCTCCGCTACCCGCATCGATTTGTGGCGCCGTCCCTTCCTGCATCCGCTGGGTAGCCAGGATGCGTCCCGTGTGATGATTACCTTTGATTCCCAAGGGGTTTCAACGGTGTCACGCCATGGCGACAAGCGCGAGCTGGCGGTGTTTCACCTGGAGCCCATGCTGCTCGACCGCCTGATTGCGGACGACGGTGAAGACAGGTTGTTTGTACCGCGCAAAGAAGTGCCAGATACCATGGTAGAAGCCCTGCTGCTGGTGGAAGACCGCAGCTTTTACGAGCACCACGGGGTGAACCCCTTCGCCATTTTGCGCGCCGCCTTTGTCAATATCAGTGCCGGGCGCACAGTGCAGGGTGGCTCGACCCTGACCCAGCAGCTGGCGAAAAACTTCTTCCTCTCCAGCGAGCGCTCCCTTATCCGTAAGGTCCGCGAAGCCCTGATGGCCATCATCATCGACTTCCGTTACAGCAAGGATGAGATCCTCGAGGCCTACCTCAACGAAGTCTACATGGGCCAGGACAAGTCCCGTGGGGTGCACGGTATGGGGCTGGCATCGCAGTTTTACTTTGGCCGTCCGCTTACCGAGCTCACTACGGCCCAGCAGGCCTTTTTGATTGCGGTCATTAAGGGGCCTTCCTACTACAACCCCTGGCGTTATCCGGCCCGGGCGCAGGAACGACGTGATCTGGTGCTGAGACTCTTGATGGAGTCGGGCAAAATCAGTGTCAACGACTTCCAGATTGCTGCCGAATCCCCCCTGGGCTTAAGGCCAGAAGGTAGACCCGTGCATCAGCGTATGCCCGCCTTCTACACCCAGGTGAAGAAGGAACTGGCACTGCGTTGGGGGGACAGCCTGCTCAATGAGTCGGGCATCAAGGTGTACACTACCCTCGACCCCATCGCCCAGGAAGCTGCCGAGAAGGCCGTGAAAGACGTGATGGCCCGTATCGGCAAAGACACCAAGGAATTGCAGGCGGCCATGGTGGTTACCGACAAGTTTGGTGGTGGCATTGCGGCCATGGTGGGGGACAGAAACCCCAGCTATGAGGGCTACAACCGGGTCAGCGAAATGCGCCGTCCCATTGGCTCGCTGGTGAAGCCCTTTGTGTACCTGACTGCCCTTGAAGACAGCAACTACAACCTGATGACGTCCCTGAAGGACGAGCCCTTAACCGTGACAAACAAGCACGGCCAGAGCTGGTCACCCATGAACTACGACAAGACGTTCAGTGGTCAGGTGCCTTTGATGCGCGCCATGTACAAGTCACTCAACGTCCCCACTGTGAACCTGGGGCTGGCCGTGGGCGTGGATGCTGTGATTAACACCCTCGACGATGCCGGTTGGCGCGGTGAGGCCATTAATCCCTATCCGTCGATGTTGCTGGGCGCCGTGGATGGCTCGCCGCTGATGGTGGCACAGATTTACCAGACCCTCGCAGACAATGGCCGTTATCGCCAGCTCTCCACCGTCACCGATGTGCTGGATATGAATAACGAAGCCATTCTGGCCAGTCGTTTGCCCTCTGAGCAATCCCTTGAGCCAGCGGCTGCCTATCTGTCCCAGTACATCATGACCCGAGTGGTGTCAGAAGGTACCGGGGCACGTCTTGGCCGGGCCTTCCCCAACGTCACCCTGGCGGGTAAGACGGGCACCAGTAACGACAGCCGTGACTCCTGGTTTGCCGGCTTTGATGAGCGGAACGTGGCCGCAATTTGGGTGGGCCGCGACGATAACGGCAAGACCAAGCTGGTGGGGGCCAGCGGCGCCATGGCGATTTATCAGGCCTTCCTGGAAGCTCGCCCGCCGGTAGCGCTGAGGATGACCCCACCTGACGATGTGGTGCAGGGTTATTTTGATTTGAGTGGCAATGCACTGGAAAAAGGCTGCCCGGGTGCGGTGGCACTGCCTGCAAAAGCCGGCAGTTGGAAGCCGGCGCAAAATTGCGGCAAGCCTTTGTCCTGGTGGCAAAAAATCATCGGTGGTTAAATCTGGATAAGTTATCTGAGATTGACTGAAAAGCCCGGCATTGCCGGGCTTTTTGTTTGTTGGTCAGGGAGTATGGTGTCAGGCAAATTTAATACGGTTGCCGCCGGCCTCTTTGGCCTGATACATGGCCTCGTCGGCACGCCGCAAAATATCTTCATGGCGGCTGTGCCCCTCATCCAGACACACGCCCACACTGGCTGTGACCTGAAGCTTGTTGGCGGGCGCCGGAAAGCAGAGGCTTTCGATGTTGTGGCGGATACGTTCGGCGATGGTGCCCGCTTCCTCTTCGCTGGCAGAGGCCAGCAGTACCACAAATTCCTCGCCGCCCCAGCGGCCACACTGGTCACGATTGCGTATCGAGTAGCGTATCACCCGGGCGATATCCGTCAGCACCTTGTCGCCCACCTCATGGCCCAGGGTATCGTTAATGGATTTGAACCTGTCGATATCTATCATGATCAGCGCCCGGCAGCGGCGCTGGCTGTCGAGGTGCCACAGTCGCTGTAATTGCTCGCTGAAGGCGCGGCGGTTGGCGATGCCGGTAAGGGGATCGGTGGCCGCCAACTGTTGGGCCAGCACGCGCTCTTGCTCTGATTGGCGAAACTGAGCCGCGAGCGCCAGCGCCAGCAACATGGCGTCGATAAACATACCTATTTCGGCCGCACGGTAGGTCCACTGGTTGAAACTGATATAGCCCTCAACCGCGAGCCCCGTGGTGCAGCTGCCGACCATGGTCGACAAAGACGCCAGCAAAAACAGCTTGGCGGTGGGTAGCCCGTGCTGCCAGGCGAGTATGCCCAACAGGGGCATCAGCAGGGTAAAGATATAGACAAAATCGAAGGCGAAGATGAGTCCAAGCTCCCGATCGTCTGTGGCCATGGCCACCCCCTGAGCGGCCATCATCAGCACCGCCAATCCCAGCACCACATAGCTCAGATGGGGGCGTAGCTTGTCGATACCCAAAAAACGCAGCGCGAACATCAGCCCCGACACACAGTAAAGTGTCATCAGCATGGGGTGAGACCACTGGCGCCAGTGGGACAGGCCGGGCCAGAACCAGAACTGACCGTGGCCGGTATAGCTCAGGTTGAGCAGGATAAAACTGAATAAAAACAGTGAATAATAAAAATAGCTGCGCCTGCCTATCCCCAGGAAGAGGATAAAGTTATAGCCCAGCAGCGCAAAAAGACCGCCATAGAGAAAGCCGTAGCTGAGCAGCTCGATGCGATTACGCTGGTTCGCATGCTGTGGATTTGTCAGGTAGACGGGGACCAACCTGGGATCGGGCCCCGACACCCTGAGCAGGAGCAGGTGATTGCCCGGGGGCAGCCACAAAGACTGGCGCATAAACCGGCCATCTTCCGCTGTGGCATTCCGGTCGCCGCCGTACCAGGTCTGCATGCGGTCACTCTGGTCAAACAGATAGAGGGCCACCTCATCCTGCCAGGCATTGGCGAGCTCAAAAATAAGCTGAATATCAGTATCGGACGGGTTTTGTAACGGCAGCGCGAGCCACAGCGGCGGGGCGCCTATACCCAGACTGGGGATCTTTTTGCCATGGGGTGCAAAGCGTCCCCGCTCGAATGCGGCTTTGGCATTAGCAGGGCTGAGGGGCGTGTCGGACTCAATCAAATACATCCATTCCCGGGACAGTGGGTCCCCGGGCAGTTCGTCCGGTGTGAGTGGCTGGGCGTGGGCAAACAGAGAAAACAGCACCAGCGCCAACAACCCCAGCGCTTGTCGCAAACTCATCTATTCGCCTTGGGTGGTGACATCTGGTTAAATATAGTAATGATTTATGGGTAGTTTGTATAATTTTACATACACCTGTTCGGTAAATGTTTTGCTGTGACCGCCCACGCTTCCTGCTAAGGTGGACTCCTGAATAATATGGCAATTGGAGTCTGACCCATGACGGAACTGCATCATCCCCTGAATGACTTTATTGAATATCCTCCCGAAGAGATGGGACGACGCGCACAGGCCAATCTCATCGAGCTTCGCCGACGTCACTCCATTCGCATGTTTTCAGACAGACCTGTGGCCAAAGAGATCATTGAGCAATGCATACTGGCGGCGGCCTCGGCGCCAAGCGGTGCCAATCATCAGCCCTGGCATTTTGTGGCCATTTCCAGCCCTGAGGTGAAGGCTGCCATTCGCCGCGAGGCCGAGGCGTTGGAGCAAAGTTTTTATCAGGGGCGGGCGGGGGAAGAGTGGCTGGATGCGTTAAAGCCTTTGGGCACCAATGCCAATAAGGCCTATCTGGAGCGGGCTCCCTGGCTGATTGCCGTGTTCAGCCAAAAGCGCGGTGGGGTGGATGAAGGCGATAACAAGACCAACTACTACGTGCATGAATCTGTTGGTATTGCTACCGGATTTTTGATTCAGGCGCTGCACCATGCAGGCCTTGGCACCCTGACCCATACCCCAAAACCCATGAGCTTTTTGAGCAAAATTTGCGGCCGTGACAATGATGTGGACCGGCCCTACATGCTGATTGTGGCCGGGTATCCCGACAAAGACGCCACAGTCCCCGACCATGCCCTGAAAAAGAAATCTCTGGAACAGGTGGCTTCGTTTCTCTAGCCGCTGGATATCAATCGGTGTTGGGGCGCAATACACCGTCGCTTCAGTTGCCGCGCCGTGCCTGCAAAGCTAGGCTGTAGCCATTGGACGTTGACAGAGAAGAGCTATCTTTGGGCAAGAGTAAATTCCCATGCAATGACGCCGCGCCTCTATCCCTGCCGCAGCCGGCCAGGGTGGATATTGCCACCCTGAACCTGTTTAACTTTTTGGCGCCCCCCGCTGCCGCCTATGAGTTTGATCGCATCTACACCAGGGCCCAGTGGCAGAAAAAATGCGACTGGCTGCGCCACTGCGTGGCCAGTCTCGAGGCCGATATCATAGGGTTTCAGGAGGTGTTCAGCGTCGATGAACTTAAGGCCTTGATGCAGGAGTTGGGCTACCCGCACTTTGCCGTGGTGGATACTCCAAACTGTGAAGATTATGTCTGCCGCGCGCCCGTGGTGGCCATTGCCAGCCGTTTGCCGCTGGCAGAAGTGGCGGCGGTGGAGCCCGAACCTGCCGCCCTTGCCGCCATGGACCTTAAGGCGGATTTTCGCTTTGGCCGCAGGGTGCTCAGAGCCACAGTCAGCCTTGCTGATTGGGGCATGCTGGATATCTATGTGCTGCACTTTAAATCCCAGCGACCACTGTTTGAGCCAGAGGCTTTGGGTGATATGAAGGCCGCGCCAAGACTGCTGGCCCACCGGGCACTCGGCAGTTTTGCCAGCAGCGCCCGCCGCGGCTTTGAGGCCATGCTCCTGTATCAGGCGCTCATCAATCGGCGGGATGAGACTGCCAATCCCATGGTGGTCATGGGCGACTTTAACAGCGGATTGGATGCCGCCGAGTTTCGCGGTTTCTGGCTGGGGGCCGATGCCATTCATGGCAACGACAGACAAGTGGCGGGCCTGGGGGGCTTGAGCGAACAGGCCTTTGCCAACGCCATCGGCCAATTTACTCTTAAAGATGCCTCTGTGTTGTTTCTGGAGGGCCAGCTGTTTGACCGGCAAAGTGGCGGCCACCACGGAGCTGACTCAACGGAAGATTTAAGCTGGGCAAGGCGACCGACCCATTATCTGGGCTCCCGCGGCAGCCTGCTGGACCATATCCTTCTGAGTCAGGATTTTGATGGGGCATTGGCCCCAGCCCGTGGCCGGGTATGCCATTTCTCGGTCTTCGATGAGCACCTTAGAAGCCCCGTGTATGAACGTGACAGTGAAAGCTCAGATCATGCGGCTCTGGTAGTCGGGCTGGAACTTCTATAGCGCGACGAAGTTCTACCGAGGGAGCCAAGATTTGGATCATGCGGCCTTCATAGGATGGTTGGGCTGGAGCTTCTGTAGCGCGAAGCCAACCGGCTGCGGGTTAACGAAGACTCCAGATCATGCGTCCTTAATGGAGTGGTTGGGCTGGAGCTTCTGTAGCGCGAAGCGAACAGGCCGCGGGTTAACGAAGACTCCAGAACATGGGCTCTTAATGGAGTGGTTGGACTGGAGCCTCTATAGCGCGAAGCCGTTCTACCAAGGGTTATAAAGGCCCGGGATCCTGCGCCGCTAATCATTGGGCTGGAGCTTTTTTAAGGGAATGCCTGCCAAGCCTGTGCAAACAAGGTAAAATAGGCCGCATTTCACGGCAGTGGCGCACCGGCTGCGGTCATCAGCAACCCGGTATGCGCCGCCTCCAATCTGTAACACGCCGCCTTTGGCGTTATCGAGACATCTTCATGAGCATTCGCATCAAACTCAAGCCGGGACGGGAAAAGTCCCTCGACCGTCGTCACCCCTGGGTGTTTTCCAGCGGCGTCCACAACATCAAGGGCAAGCCCCTGCGCGGTGAAACCGTGGATGTGGTGGCACACGACGGTCGCTGGCTTGGCCGTGGTGCCTGGTCAGATGCCTCACAAATTCAGGTGCGAGTCTGGACCTTCGATAAAGAAGAAGCCATCGATCGCGACTTTTTCGCCCGCCGCATCGCCCGTGCCCAGGCCGGCCGTGATGCGCTTATCCGCGAAAAGGGCCTCACCGGCTATCGTCTGGTCGGCGCCGAGTCCGACGGCCTGCCCGGCATCACCATCGACCGCTACGCCAATGTGCTTGTGTGTCAGTTGCTGTCGGCCGGCGCCGATTACTGGCGCGACACCCTGGTGTCTGTGCTCGCCGAGCAGTTCCCCGAGTGCGCCATTTATGAGCGTTCCGATGTGGACTCCCGCAAGAAAGAAGGCCTGCCGCTGGTAACAGGTTTGCTCCACGGCGAGCTGCCTGCCATGCCACTGATTATTGAAGAAAACGGCATCAAGATTGCCGTCGATGTGGAAAAGGGTCACAAGACCGGCTTTTACCTTGACCAGCGCGACAACCGCGCCATGGCTGCCCGTTTCGTGGCAGGCAAGTCGGTGCTCAACTGCTTCTGCTACACGGGCACCTTTGGCCTCTATGCCGCCAAGGGCGGTGCCGCAAGCATCGAGAACGTGGACGTCTCCACCCTGGCACTGGACACCGCCCGTCACAACATGGCCATCAACGGCCTGAACGATGACCATGTGACCTACAGCGAAGCCGATGTGTTCAAGCTGCTGCGCCAGTACCGCGACGAAGGCAAAACCTTCGATGTGATAGTGCTCGACCCACCCAAGTTTGCCGACAACAAGGCCCAGCTCAATGGCGCCTGCCGTGGTTACAAGGACATCAACATGATTGCCATGCAGCTGCTTAAGCCCGGCGGCACCCTGCTGACCTTCTCCTGCTCCGGCCTGATGCCCGCTGACCTGTTCCAGAAAATCGTTGCCGACGCCGCCCTCGATGCCGGCCGCGACGCCCAGTTTATCGAGCGCCTGAGTCAGGCCTCAGACCATCCCATCGGCGCCGCCTTCCCGGAAGGTTTCTACCTTAAGGGGCTCGTTGCCAGGGTCTGGTAACCCAGAGTGCCAAATGAAAAGCCTGCTCTCGATGAGCGGGCTTTTTTTGTTTGAGCCGAAGGGTTGGCTGCAACCATTCGGCAGCTTACCCCTGCCGAGAAAGACATTGCCAACACCTAAACTGGGGAGTTTGAGCAAAATCCCAATGACTGTTTTGAAAATCCGAATTTTGGCTGCAGCCGTCTGATTTAACGGGTTTTAATGCCATTTTTGACGTTTAATTTTCCGAAATAAATTCGCAGATTGAGAAAATAAAATACGAAATAACTATCTATTCTGCTGACAAAGTGTATAGTGACCGCAGCTCATCGAGCACAGTTACTATTGATATATTTAGTTCAAGATTTTCTCAGTTTCAAACGAATCAGTTTGTCATATTTATCCTGCGATTCCTTTTTCTTCATTTCCAATTTAGTAGCTTCAATTTTTATTTATGCGAGATATTTATGTCTATTAAAACTACTGGTTCAGTAAAATGGTTCAACGAAACAAAAGGCTTTGGCTTTATCACCCCAGATAATGGTGGCGCCGATGTATTTGTTCACTTCAGAGCCATTGCTGTTGATGGCTTCAAGACCCTGGCCGAAGGCCAACAGGTTCAGTTTAACGTAGAGCAGGGCAACAAAGGCCCACAAGCTGCAAACGTTACCCTGCTGTAACTGCTTGTTTTTAAGGTGTCTGCTGCGTAGCAGGCACCTACACTGCCTGGATATCTGCAACGCGGCACTCTTAGACCAGCCGTTCAGGTATCACCCTCTTTTATCAAATCGATAGTATCAACGCAGATAGTATCAAACCGATAGTATCAGCACAGATAATATTAACAGCGCACGCTATTCATCACAGCTCACACCTCAATAATCCATCAAGATTAACGAGTCTGCTGGTACAGGCACAATGGGTAACTCTCACGATGTCATCCTGAGAGTGTTTGAATTTCAATCAGAAAAGGAAGTAAACCATGAGCAATAAAAAGCCTGGGAATAGTCCTCTGAGTGATAATTCAAAAAAGCCTGTTAACAGCCATCAAATCAGAAATGAAATCGACGATATTCTGATAGCCAGAGAACAACATAAAAAAGCTGGAACTTTAACCGGAGAACCCTATGCGAAAGCCATCTAACCGCAAAGTCGGCAAAAAAGTACGTCAGGATAATTTCGATTCCAAGTTCGAGCATATGGTCGGTGAGTATCAAAGCGCCAAAGCAGTTCTGGATACCCTGGAAGAAGACAGTGTTGAATATGCAGCGCAGAAAAAACAATGCGATCAGCTGTTCGCCAGCGCCGAGCGGTTTTTCAATAGCCGTCAACGGTAAGCCGCTAAGCGCTGCGGCTATTACAACTTTCTGATTGTGTGCACTCTTCAAGCCTGTCTTTGCCTGAGCCATTCTGGCGGTTTGCAGTGGTCGATACTTTGGTTGAATGCCAGGCGCTGCTTAGCGAAAGTCGTAGGGTTAGAGCCTAATTCTTCTCAAATTCGAAAGGCCTGTTCATCAAGAACAGGCCTTTTTGTTAGGTCAGCGAATTGCCTTGCCTGTAGCAATGTGGCGGTTTGCAGCAACTGAAAGCTGAAGCCAAAGCAGCTTGGATGGGGCGAAAAAGTGACTGTTACAGATTAAAATCCATTGACGGACTGCCACAGTCACTTGTTATGTGCATTATCCGTATGCCTTTAATGTGTTAAAAATCTCCGTAGACAAGTCAGAAAACACACTGCGAATTGACTCAGATAACATCTTGGCATCGTCGAAATCCGGATTGGCAAGCATTGTAACTTCAAAGATTGACCATTCTGGCATGACATCTTGGTTCACCCATTTTTCGCCTTGTAACTTTTCCCAATAACTAATCTGAACATCTTTTGTCTGTCCCAGCAGCCAAAGCTCGAAGCGCACCTCTTGATGGTTTAGTACGATTGCTAACTTGAGTTTCTGTTTTTTAAGGAAATCGTTTTGCAAATAAAAATAAGTAAAGTCGATATAACCATGCAGTACATTTGCAACTGAGTACTCGCCTTTGTAATTTTTATCAAATTCAGTTCTGAGATTCTGTACGATTCCAACAAGGCTTTGATATGTTTTTTGGAGCTCCCCACTAGCGAACGCTTTTTTGTACGCAGGAATTCGAGCGTTTAAACTTTTTTCATCTGGCATTTCCTCGTCCTCTAAACTCCGCTAGCACATAACGCCGCCCCAGCGCCTTAGCGGTGACCGTAGCCGATTACGCTGCATTAAGGTGGCTATACTTGAACGAAGCGAAACTGCCAAGCGTTGCGAATCACTCTTAAATGCTTTGTTATGCCACTAGCGATCGCTGATCGCAACTTTGCTTGCTAGCCCAATAAGTAAAACACCAGAAACGCCCTCTAGCCCTCGTGAGTAGCGCTGAGAATTCGGGCGTCTAAAGACCCAACTACCTACTGATGCATACAGGATATTACACATTGTAGCCAGTACGCTAAATAACAAACCAAGCCACAAAAATTGCATCGAAGCCGAACCTGATGATGTGTCAATAAACTGAGGTAGGAACGAAAGGAAGAACAGTGCAACTTTCGGGTTTAAGACACTAACAATTACGCCTTGTACAAATACATTTTTGTCACTTTCAACGCTTTCACTTACTTTCAATCTGCTATCCCCACGCCACATTGAAAGTAACGACTGAACACCCAAATAGACTAGATAAGCGGCACCTAACCATTTGACTGCGCTAAAAGCTAACGCTGAGCTGAGGATAATTGCAGATAATCCTAATGAAGCTGCTAAGGTATGAACAAAGTAACCTACACCAAGTCCCATTGCAGCTTTGAAACCAGCGACCAACTTACCTTTCATTGTGTTTGAAACAATATAGATAACATCTGGCCCTGGTATCATATTGATAGCAAGACAAGCGACTATAAATAGTAGTAGTGAATTAAGATCCATTTCTTTTTCTCCATAATTTGGTTCCGGTTTACAGCCTTGTTATGCATTTAGCCCAGATAGATAAGTGATGACCCTATCTGCCTCGTTTTGACTTCTGATGCCGACCCGAGGCCAATTGTATTTGGGATTGGGTTTTACAGGATGGTTAGTAAAGCCACAAATTGCATCTATATGATTTTGGCCCTGGGCTCGAGTTATGCCTTTTTTAGCAACAACTGATTCCAGCTTGAGGGCTACTTCTGCAGAATTGCCGTCCGCAATATTAGAATGATATACGGTTAGCACTAAATCGGACTGCTTTTTGAACCGAGTACCGTTGCCGCTCGGCAGATCACTTGGTCTTCCAAGGTATTCCGTAATTCCATTCACCAAATACAAATATATGTCATTACTCATTTTTCTGACCTTGCATAACATTTTAATACTGCGACCTTACAAGGTGGCCCATGCTTGTAAGCTTGCTTTACCTTGCGAGGTATCCGCTGCCTACAGCCAGAACTCGCTTGCTGACGGTTACACCCATCCCGCTTCGTTGCGGGTCGCAGCGGGATTGGACAAGGGCTCATGCTCGCCAGGGCGTTTATGAGCGCGAACCATGGATGGTGAGCTGGCTCTTTTGCATGGACGCAAGTGCAAGTCGATACTGCCTCCGCGTGGCGGGCCAGATGCCCTTCGGCTCAAGCTAAGCGATAGAAACTTTTCTGTCGCTTGCCTTGCAGGCTCGCTTTCGCCCTTTCCCCGGGTGTGGGTCGAAGACCCACGACCTTTTGTTGTTTGCAAAACAACAACCCTCACAGGGTTAACGCAAAAACAGGCCCAAGGCAGCGCCTTGGAAAAACACAGGTTCGGGGGAGTAAAGGAAGGATAAAAATCTGCAATCCTTTGCTGCCAAAACGCGATTCCTTGGGCGTTACCTGACGGTAACAAGCATTATATGCGTTATGCCTTAACCATTGTTTTTACTGGTTATAAAACAAACTGTGTCCATCGTACAGTAAAGTCGTTTATACCGGCAAGTGTTCACGGGAAAGCACGCCATCACCGAAAAAACAGCTGTGTTCCAAGGTGCCAGAGCAGGCGATACAGAAGGAATTGGGAATCGAAGACTGGCAGTAGTGACAAGGGATGCTTTTGACCCAGCCAGACAAGAAACAAAACCCCGACAGCTTGCGACTGTCGCCTCACCGTTGGGGTATTGCTTCCACCTTCGAAGAAGTCGCGTGAGCTATTACTTCTGTGTTGCCCTGTAGTGGTCGAAGTTCTCGATATAGTCATCGAGGTTGGCTTCGAGCATCTCTTTATAACGCTCCATGTAATAGTCCATCATTTCCTGCTTCTTGGGCTGCATCTGCGCCTGGGTTTCAAAGCTGGTGGAGGCAAACCAGGCGTTGTAGCGGGCGACGGCCCACATGAAGGAGGCGCTGATCTCGCCGGTTTTGATAGCTGGATCCTGATTTTGCTGGTTGGCGAGCTTGATCAGCTCGGAGGCGCGCTCGTAAAAGGCATTTTGACTATTGGAAGCGATCTCAGAGGTGGTATCAGTGCTGGTTTCAGATGTGGTCTCGGTGGCAAGCGTTTCTTCAGACATGGGATATTCCTGTGTGAAGGGTCGGTTCCTGAAGGAAAAACGCCAGGAACTCGCCCCGTTTGTAGTTGCTCTTACCCTAAAGTATTTGCCCCTGAAGGGACAGCCGACTGAATCACAGAATAGCGCGATAGCCTGACAAATAGCTGCGCCGCATCCCAAAACATCCCAAAGCGTCGTCCCGACGAAGGCTTTCGCTAATACCCCGTCAGCTCCATATAGCCCTCACCTCTGTGGCTGCCGCTGTCACTGTCACTGATGCGTACCGGGCCTTCCCAATATGGCATGCTGAGCTGCATGCGGGCGTCGCCGTTGAGGGCCTCAACCTTGAGATTAAGCTGGCCGCCTGCGCTTTTGTCTTTCAACCTCAGCTGCCAGACAACCGGATAACCCTGATGGTAGTCAGTTGGCATCATCGAGAGCACCTCCAGCTGCGCACTGCGGCCATCGGGCCACATGCGATTGGCATGGGTGAAGGACTTGGCGTTTTGTTCACGCAGCTGAAACAGCATCAGCGCCGAGCCATCGTCGAGGCGCAGGGCAAACCAGTCCCAGCCCTGTTGTGCCAGCCCCAAAAAGGCGCTGCTCCATTCGCGGTCGAGCCAGCCCTGGCCGCTGACCTTTTGCCACTCGCCATCCAGCAGTACCTCTCCCTCGATATCGATAAAAGGCGCCGAGTAGTAATAGGATGCCAGCCCCGCATCGAAGCTCTTGGCGCTGTAACCCTTATCACCCTGAAGTTGCAGCGGCGAGCGACTGGAAAGCCTGAGCCGATAGGCGGGGGCTTCGGCGCCGTTTGCGCCTGCAACAGAGAGGCTTGCGGGAAAGAGATCCGGGGTGTTGGATTGCCAGCGCCAGTCGGCGAGATGCACCGAAAAGGGGTTACCGCCAGCGGCTGCAAGTTGACTGTGGCCACGGGACCATTGCTCGGCAGCCACATGGCTGTGCTTGCGGGTGACCGCGGCGTGGGCAAACCACAGCTGGCGGCTGTGCCAGCCGTCGTCGGCGCCGTGCTGATTGCCCCCCGGCAATGCCGTGTCGGGTTCTGGTTTCAGCGCGACCCGAAACTGGGTCCACTGCAGCCCCAAAAGCTCGCCGCCGGCGGTTTTGAGGTTGGCGGTAAGATACCACCACTCCTGGCGGAAATTATTGTGGGGGCCGTGGTCGGCAGGAAAACTCAGAGGTTTGCCGGGGCTCACGGTATCGAAGCCTGTAATATCCCCCGCCATCAGTTCCCCCATGCCGGGGGGCGCTGTGTCTGGGGCCTGATGCCGATTGTCGCCGGATTTGTCACAGCCAGAGGTCAGCAATAAAGTCAGTACAAGCAGGGGCAAGAGCATGATTTTCAGTGCTAAGCTCATATCAATTAGCCTCCTGCTGCAAACTGCGGATTAGCGGGCGACGGCTTTGACGCCACAGGGGCCAGGCGAGGGCCAGCGAGGCCGACAGCAGCGCCGCACCTATGGCGGTAAGTACCGGCAGCCATTGCCAATCCATGGTGAGGCTCCAGCCGAATGACAGCAAAATGACCTTGTGGATCAAGAGCCAGGCGAGTATCCAGGCCACGGGCACCGCAAGCAATGCGGTGGCCAGCACCATCAGCAGCATTTGCACTGCGCTCATTAGCAGCAGCTCCCGGCGGCTCACCCCCAGGGCGTGCAGCCGCGCCAGCGGATTTTCGCGGCTGGCGGAGAGCATGGACAGCGCCGAGAACAGGCCAATGGAGGCCACGAGCAGGGTGAGGGTGCCGAGGCTTGCGGTGATTTCAAAGGTGCGGCCAAACATGGTGATGGCAATTTTTTTGATGTTCTGCTGGCTGAAAATCAGCGAGCGTGACAGCTCAAGCTCCCCGGCCAGGTCATTGGCAAGCTGCTCGGCGTCGCACTCGTTGCAGCTCAGCGCCAGACTCATGGGAATGGGGGAGAGCCCCAGCTCAAGCCATAACGCTTCCTCGATAAGGGTTTCAAACTGTTGATTGCCATGATCGTAAAAAATGCCGGCAACCACCAGGTTCAGACGTTGGCCGCCAACGGCCACATCCAGGGTATCTCCAAGCTGAATATTGAGCCGCAGCGCCATGGGCTCATTCACCAGAATTTGCCTGCCGCCTTGCTCCATGGCTTGCCACAGCGTGTCATCGAATTGCTTCAAGGTACTGGTTTCCCGTACCGACAGGCTATCCCGCGCCAGCAGCCGGAAGCGGGTATCGCTGTTACCCTGGCCTGTGAGCACGGCGGGGCTGGAATACTGGCGGTAGCTGGCGCTGATGCGGCTGTCGCCATCGAGTTTTGCCATGACCTCCTGCATGCGGCTGTCGCCGGGCCTTAAGTAAATATCGGCATGGAGTCTCTGGTTGAGCCAGGCCTTTAAGGTGCCTTCGAAACTGCCCACCAGGGTTGTCATGGCGATATTGGCCGACAGCGCCAGCAGCATGGCCATCATGGCCAGCGACATGGGCGGTGCCAGAACCTTAAGCTCGGCCACCAGGTAGTGTGACAGCCCAGGTCTGTAGAGGCCTGGCCTGGAAAATAGCGCAGGTAGCCTCGCCAGCAGGCTGGGTAACAGTAGCGGCGTTGCCAGCGTCACCAGTGCAATCAGCCCCAGGCTATAAATCGGCAACAGCCGTGGCAGTTGCTGCTCGCGCAGATACTGGCTTACTTGAGGCTCCACCAGGGTTATCAGCAGCGCCAGCAGTAACAGTGCAGCGGCAACCGCAAGCTGCAGCCGTTGCATTCGGGTATCGAAACCCTGGCTCGCCGCCTGATGACGACTGCTGGCGAGCGGTGTGGCCACCAACCTTGCCATCAGGGGGATGCAGGCAAAGAGACTCGCGGCGGCGGTCAGGCCAAAGGCTTCAATAAACCAGGCTGGTTGCCAGTGGCCGGGCAAGAGGCGCGCGCCGTAGATTTGCTCCAGTGTCATGGCGACCAGTGGCATAAGCACCTGACCCAGCCACAGCCCCAGCACAAACCCGACTAAGGCGCCGAAGCTAACCATCAGCATCAGCTCCAGCGTCAGGGCGCCCAGAAGTTCCCGCTGCCCCACACCCAGCTGGCGCAGCTGCAATAAAAGCCGGGTGCGCTTCATCAGGCTGTAACGCACGCCGTTGTAGGCGATAAAGAGCCCCAC
The DNA here is from genome assembly GCF_019457455.1 of Shewanella sp. FJAT-52076. Taxonomy (NCBI): domain Bacteria; kingdom Pseudomonadati; phylum Pseudomonadota; class Gammaproteobacteria; order Alteromonadales; family Shewanellaceae; genus Shewanella; species Shewanella sp. FJAT-52076. Next base: position 3,489,987 of record NZ_CP080415.1, on the reverse strand, counting down.
CACAAAAGACAGCAGCCCCATGGCCTTGAGGCTTAAATGAAAACTGCCGGTGAGTTCACTGAGCGCCGCCCCATTATCTTCGGCAACGATTTCAAGCCCGGAGGCATCTATTCCGGCAGCCTGCAAATGCTGCTTGAGTGCCGCCGGGCTTACACTATCCAGCACCTCAATGCTGCTCAGTGTATCGGACGCCTTCAGCGCGGCTTTGGCAAAGGACAGGTCGGCCACCATGGCGCTGCCCAGACCATAACTGTCATCCAAACCAATCAGTGTTATTCCCTTGCCACTCAGGGTGACGTCGCCTGCGGCCTGAATCTTTTCGAGGTGGCTTTGGCTTAGCAGCAATACAGGCTCGCCGCTGAGCAGGCTTGCCAGGTCAAGGTTGGCAGAGAGGGGGCTGCCGGATTTGGCCGATGCGCTCTGGGGCGCTGGACTATGGGGATCAGAACTGGAGGTCGCCGCGGAACTGGCCGCAGAAGTGGCGGCGATTATGTCGATACCGTCGATGTAAAAGCGTCTGCCGCTATCGTCGGTGATGACGCCGTTTAATCTGGGCAGCAACTTAAGGCCCTGGCGACTGAGGCGAAAATAAATGTCATCGCTGAGAAACGCGGCGCCCCCTGCCGGTAGCAGGGTAAAGGCGGCGCGGCCAGAAAGGGGTGCCGTGGCCTCGCGGTAGCTGGCACGGGCATTTTCATTGATGCTTTTGACCGCAGTGAGCAGTACCACGGAGAGGATAATGCCCAGCAAAATGGCCCCGGCCTGCAGCGGTGCACGGCGGTAATGGCCCACAAAGACCTGGAGGCTCAGCCACAGGCCATGTTGGGTGCGTGCTGTTTGCGTCGTGCCCATGCTTATGCCCGGCCCGGCCTGTCCGAGTCCGGCACAAGTTGTTGAGTCGCCGGACTGCCACCTGCGGACCGCTGGCCCTCGGCAATCTGGCCATTGCTGAGGTGCCAGCGTCTTTGCATAAAGGCGGCGCAGCGCTCGCTGTGGGTCACCATCAGGATGGCAGTATTGCTTTCCCGGGCGAGGCTGGTGAGCAGGGTCATCACCTCGTCGCCGGCGTGCTCATCCAGGTTGCCTGTGGGTTCATCTGCAAGCAGCAGCGGCGGGCGCTGAGCCAGAGCCCGGGCGATGGCGACCCTTTGCTGCTGACCGCCGGAGAGGCTGTCCACCGGGCGGGACAGAAGCTCGGTCAGCCCCAAACGGCTTGCCAGGGTATTGCACCAGTCATCCCAGGGCAGACCGTTTAAAGCGAGGGGAAAATGAATATTGGCCTGCACATTTAACGGTTCCAGCAGGTTGAACTGCTGAAACACCATGCCAAGCTCGCGGCGGCGAAACGCGTCCCAGTCTTTGGCGCTGAACTCATGGGTGGGTTTGCCAAGGAGGTGGATGTGGCCATCGTCGGGACCATCGAACCCGGCAATCAGATTGAGCAGGGTGCTCTTGCCGCTGCCGCTGGGACCTGTGAGGGCGACAGTTTCACCGGGGTGGATTTCCAGGGTGAGATTATCCAGTACCCGGTGTCGCTCTGCACCGTCCTGAAAACTCTTGTGTATCTCCTGCATGGCGACTATCGGCGTCATTACCTCTCCTTAGTTCGGCCGTCACTGCCAGGTGTTGCCGGCAGTAACTGGACAAAGGATAACCTGCTGCTTTGGGAAAAACTACGTTAAAACAAGCGGGAAAGATCAGCCTGATACCGGAGGGAATGACGGATTTGGTCCAAAAAAGTTGAGAATGGTGACGCTTACCTGGAATGGTGAACCTCAAGACTTTGCCGCTGGCAGATGCCCTGAGCAAAAAGTCAGGGCGTGAAGCAGTGGCGGATATCTGGCTTATTCCAACTCAGTGCTCAGTGCTCAGTGCTCAGCGGTTGGCGGCGTAGGCGCTAAGCTCCTCGATACTTACGCGGGTCACAAAGTGATTGTCGACAAAGAAGTCCACCCCTTCGCCGCTGCGCTTACCTGTCATGGTTTGGTCGCGGCCATCGCTGAAGCGCACCAACATGGTCAGGGTGCTGTCATCGATGGCAACAAACTGAGCATTTTCAATCTGCTGGCGGTTGTCGGCGCCCAGGGCGCCCTTGAGCGGCGCATCGGTCAGCTCCTTATCCAGCTTATCGTTGACCTTGATAATGGTTTTGGCGGGCATGTCCACCAAAGCCGGAGACTTGCCGGTGATAGGGTTTTTGCCGGTCCAGAATTCGATACTGTTGAAAATAAAGAGGTCGGCTGTGGCGGTGAGACCATAAACCGGCGCCAACAGCATATACAGACCGGCGCGGCCATAGCGGTTATCCACCGCCGACAGATTGCCCTGGGTCAGCATGCTGCTCAGGCCCATTTGGCCCATACAGGCAGTGAGTTGGGTGCTGGCAAGCAGCGCCAGCGTCAGGGTGACTTTATTCAGTTTCATTTGGCTCAATCCGTGTGAAATCAATCGGGTATTCGGGGCGCAGATTCTAGTGGCTGGGCCTTTTCTCACCGGGCAGTGGCTCACACTTTGGGGTAAGGATTCTGTTGTGGTCGTAACCGGCTTGAGATCTTTTGTAAGTGATTGATGCTAAAGGTTTGAATTGCTGACTTTGCGGCGGATTGTATTGCAGAACACTAACAAAGGTTACAGGCAAAGGACGTTGGCAAGCATGATGGGCGTCACGCTTCCCTTGCGGCCTGTTGCCTGTATCCCCGGCTTCTGGCAATCTTGCTTCCCCCGCGGCCAAACCGCGGGTTCCGTTCGGATGAAGGTAGCAGGAGAGTTGGGGCGTGCCCCACACCGACGAGGCCAACTTCGATGCAAGTCGAAGGACTCTTTCAGGTGCCAGGAATTGACCTGGTGTGGACTGCTACTGGACGAGCCTCTGGAGAGATCCGGTCAGTTACTTCTGGCATCGAGCATGTCAGCTGTAATCGGCACCGGGCGCCGAAGGCGAAAGCCCCTTTGGGGTGAAACGCTCAGGCAAAAGGACAGAGGAGAGGATGATTGCACCACCCTCCCCGGGTGGCCTTTTGCCACAGGTCTCTTCCACCTTGGTTCGCAGCCATTTCTTTTCCTCCTCCGTTTATTAATGTCGTTTGTTTAATAACCGAGGATGCTATGGATTTTCACGCACTGCTGACGCAGTTGAACGCTATTGTTTGGGGTCCTGTGACCCTGTGTTTGTTGGTGGGTACCGGTGTGTACTTCACCGTTCGCTTGAAGCTGCTGCAGCTTGTCAAATTACCCCTCGCCCTGTCACTGCTCTTTAAACCCGCCTCCGGGAAGGGGGAGCTGTCGTCCTTTGGGGCGCTTTGCACCGCACTTTCGGCCACCATAGGCACGGGCAACATAGTGGGGGTCGCCACCGCCATCAAGCTCGGTGGGCCGGGTGCGCTGTTTTGGATGTGGGTGGCGGCTTTTTTTGGCATGGCCACCAAATACGCCGAGTGTTTGCTGGCGCTCAAATACCGCACCACCGACGCCAGGGGCAATATCGCCGGTGGCCCCATGTATTACATTGAACACGGCCTTGGCCTTGGCTGGCTCGCCAAGCTCTTTGCCATGTTCGGGGTGGGGGTGGCCTTTTTCGGTATAGGTACCTTTGCTCAGGTCAATGCCATCAGTGATGCCATGACGGTGGCCTTTGCCGTGCCCACCTGGGTGACAGCCAGCGTGCTGACTGTGCTGGTGGCGGCCGTGACCCTGGGGGGCGTTAAGCGCATCGCATCGGTTGCCCAAACCCTGGTGCCCGCCATGGCCATCGGCTATGTGCTGGCCTGCCTTTGGGTACTGTTAAGCCTCCATGACGCCATAGTGCCGGCCCTGTCTTTGGTGGTGAATGCCGCCTTTACCCCGGTTGCCGCCGGGGGCGGCTTTTTGGGGGCGACTGTGGCACTGGCGATTCAAACCGGTATCGCCCGCGGGGTATTCTCCAACGAGTCCGGCCTTGGCAGCGCGCCCATTGCGGCGGCGACTGCACGTACCAAAGAGCCGGTGGAGCAGGGGCTGGTGAGCATGACAGGCACCTTTTTCGATACCCTGATTATCTGCACCATGACAGGCCTGGTGCTTATCATCACAGGTGTCTGGAGTGGAGACAGCGCCGGGGCGGCCATGACCAGCGCGGCCTTTTCCGCGGCAACAGACCCCTTGCTGGGGCAGTATCTGGTGACCGTGGCGCTGGTGTGTTTTGCCTTTACCACTATTCTGGGGTGGAACTACTATGGCGAGCGCTGCTGGAGCTACCTCACCAATGGCCGTTACGCGGGACTCTATCGGCTGTTCTTTTTGCTGCTGATTGCCGGTGGTGCCTTTATCAAGCTCGACCTTATCTGGCTGCTTGCAGATGTCGTCAATGGCCTGATGGCCATCCCCAATCTGATAGCGCTTATTGGGCTGCGCAGCGTCATCATCGCCGAGAGCCAATGCTATTTTGGTGCCCTTGGTACCCGCAGCGCCATGACGGTTGGGAAGGCAGCGCTGGAGGGCCCATCAAAAGAGGCTGAAAATGGCCTGTTGAGTTAAGCTGTAATGGCGCTTTGATGTCTGTCAGCGGCAGGTAAATTCGACCACGCACTGGAGAAAAGGTGATCGGGCTCCCTTGTCTATTCGTATCTTGAATGGTTAAATGGACGAGTTAATTTTTCGCCGAAGTTCAATCAGTTGTGTGACTGAAAGAGCCAAGCCGCTGAAGTCCTTCCCGGGAAGGGGAGAGTGCGTGTCTGACCAAAACTGCCGGGTTAGCCGGTATACAGGGATATTGTCAGAGAGGCAGCCGCATGCCGGAAAATACCGCAAAACTTTCGACTTTTCGCAGTCGGATCCTGTTTCAGATAGCCGTGCCCCTTATCATCATCATGACCGGGGTCTCAGGCGTTACCGGTTGGTTTAACTATAAGGCCGAAGAAAAGGCCTTTTTTGCCGACCTGGCCGAAAAAGCTGATTTCGCCGCCAAGCGGCTCGAATTCGAACTGACACTGGCCCAGCAGGACACCCAAACCCTTGCCTTTACCCTTGGGCATCTCGATGCAAGGGAGCAGCTGCAACAAGCCCCCTTTCTGTATCAATTGCTCGCCGATCGCCTCGCCCGCAACAGTAATTTTTATGGCTCGGCCGTCGCCTTTGTACCGGGTTTTATGCCCGGTCAGGAACGTTTTGCCCCCTATGTGTTTCGTCAGGACCTGACGATTGCCACCCTGGATATAGGCAAAGAGGCCTATGACTACACCAATGGTCAGTGGGATTGGTGGACCGAAGCCCTCAAGCGCCCAACCGGGTACTGGACGCCACCCTACTACGACGATGGTGCTGGCAATATTCAGATGATCACCTTCTCCCAGCCCTTCGGCGATGATGCGCCCCTGGGGGTGGTGACCACGGATCTGGCGCTCTCGAGTCTGCCCATTCGGCTGGGCATAGATCCCAAGAAGCTGTTGGTGCTCGATGCCAATGGCACCCTTATCTATCATCCGGACAATAACCTCGCCCGCAATGCGACCCTGAGTGATTGGCTGACAAATGATGCCGCCAGCGTGCAGGCGGCCAGAAAAGTGCTGGAGGGGGACACCCAGGAAGTCGCCCTGAAAGATCTGAACGGGGTTCAGTATCTCGCCAGCATCGCCAAGGTGTCGCCACTGGCATGGCGGGTATTGGTCATCACGCCACAAACTGAGTTGGTCGAGACTTTCTTGAAGGGGTTCAGTTCCTTAACTCTTAGCCTTCTGCTGCTGGCGCTGATCCTGCTGCTGACCAGCTATTACAGTGCCAAACGCCTGACCGAGCCCCTGGAAGCGCTGGAAACCGGCATTGTGGATTTCAGTAAAGGGCTCATCAAACGGCTGCAAAAACCCGAAGGGGTAGTGCGGGAAATCGCTACTCTCAGCCATAAATTCAACGAGATGGCCGAGGTATTGGAAGAGCGGGAGCAGGCGCTGCTCGACTCCCGCGGCAACCGCTTCGCCACCCTTATCGACGGCATGAGCGATAAGTCTTTTTATTGCTCCATGACCCCCGACGGCAATATAGACCAGGTCAGTGCCGGGGTAGAAAAGGTGCTTGGGATCTCACCCGATGTGCTTAAACGCAAATATCAGCGGCTCTTTTCCAGCAACGCCATCAACGAGCAAAACTGGCAATTTATGGAGATGGCGCTGCGGGGCGAGTCTGTGCCACCCCATCAGGTAGAAATGGCCGGTGCCGATGGCAGCATGCGGCGGCTGGACCTCTTTATGCAGCCGTTGCTGGACGATGAAGGCCAACTGATTTCGGTGGAGATGCTGTTTAACGATGTGACAGAGCAGTTTTCCGCCGCAGCCTGGTCCAATGCGGTGCTCGAGGCCGCGCCCGAGGCCATGTTGATAGTGGATGAGTCGGGACAGTTGGTATTCAGCAACAGCCGTTGCCAGGAGCTCTTTGGTTACAGCGGCGAAGAGATGCTGAATCTGAACATAGATGCGCTGATCCCTGAGGATGAGCGTCATGGCCATCAGGGTAAGCGTCAGCTCTTTATCGATGGCGGCAGAGACCGCATTATGGCCAGCGGCAAGCCGCTGCATGCGGTTAAATGTGGCGGCGAGCACTTTCCGGTGCAGATTGGTCTGAGCCTGTTACCCGCCGACAGCCGTGGACAGCGTCAGGTGGCGGCATCCATTCGCGACCTGACCGAGCAATTGGCGGTTGAGCGCCAAATTCGGGAGAGTGAGAGTCGCTTTCGTGGTTTGGTGTCCAATATCCCCGGCGCGGTTTACCGTACCCGCATTAATGGCACCTGGACCATGGAGTATGTCAGCGACAACATCACTGAGCTCACCGGTTATCCCGCCTGGCACTTTATTGAAAACAAAAAGCGCACCTTTGGCTCCCTTATCCTCGAAGAGGACACAGAGCACTGTGACGCCATTATTTCCGGCGCCCTTGCCGAGCAGCACGCCTTTGAGGTGGAGTACCGTATTCGCCACCGGGATGGCGGCCTTCGTTGGATACATGAAAAGGGCAAAGCCAGTTACGATGAAGACGGTAACCCGGTGTGGTTTGACGGCAGTCTGAACGACATCACCGAAAGTAAGCTTGCTCAGGAGCGAATTGAACAGTCGCGGGAGCAACTGGAAACCATTACCGAGTCTGTGCCCAGCACTGTGTACCAGCTGGTGTGGCGCTCTGAGCGGGACAGACGCTTTACCTTCCTCTCAAGTGCGGCCATGGCCACCCTGGGGTTCCATCGCAATGAGGTGCTGGATAACTTTGAGCTGGTGGCCGAGCGCATTGTGGAAGAAGACAGGGGCGAGATCATTCAGATGCTTGCCGGTCTTCACGGCATGCAGTGGACCAAGGCCTTCAGATACCATTTCCCTTCCGGCGAGTTGCGTTGGCTGGAGGCGGGCGCCCGGGGCAGCAAGCAGCAGGACGCGCTGGTGTGGAACGGCTATCTGATGGACATCAGCGGCCGTAAACGCATGGAGACTGAGCTTGCCCAGAGCGAGGCCCACTTCAGGGCGCTCTTTGATAACGCCGGTATTGGCATTGTTAACCTCGATGACAGGGGCATTATCAAGGATTGCAACGGCCAGTTTGTCAGTGATTTGGGCATAAGCAGCGACAGCTTGAAGCGCAAGCAACTGGCGGATTTGATGCACCCCGACGACCGAGCGCTTGCCACTGGCTTGTATCAGGCCCTGGCCGACAGTGAGCAGGGCAGTATCAGCGGCGAGTGGCGCATGCTCGATGGCGATGGCGAGCTGATGTGGATGGCGGTGATTGCTTCTGAGCTGGAAGAAGGCGACGGCGGTGAGCGCTCAGTGGTGATGAGTATCGCCAATATCACCCGCCTTAAGCTGCTTTCCGACGAGCTGATGGCCGCCAAGGAAGAGGCCGACGCGGCCAACCAGGCCAAGAGTGATTTCCTCGCCAACATGTCCCACGAAATCCGCACCCCCATGAACGCCATTATCGGCATGTCGCAGCTTTGCCTGCAGACAGAGCTCGACAGAAAGCAGCGCAACTATGTGGAAAAAATCGAGCGGGCGTCCAAGTCGCTGCTCGGTATCATCAACGACATCCTCGATTTCTCGAAAATTGAAGCCGGAAAACTGGATATCGAGGTGGTGCCCTTCCAGCTGGATACTATTCTGGAAGACCTCGGCGACATGTTCTCGGTGAAAGCCGCCGATAAGCAGCTGGAGCTGCTGTTTTCTGTTGCCCCCGGCGTGCCAACGCACCTTGAAGGTGACCCGCTTCGCCTCAGCCAGGTGCTGATTAACCTGATGAACAACGCCATTAAATTCACCGAGCGGGGTGAGGTGATGTTGTCCATCAGCGAGCTGGCCCGGGATGAGGATCAGGTGCAGCTCAAGTTTGCCGTGCGCGACAGCGGCATAGGGCTTACCGCCGAGCAGCAGGCCAAGCTGTTTAAGTCCTTCAGTCAGGCCGATACCTCCACCACCCGCAAATACGGCGGCACCGGCCTTGGGCTGGCCATTTGCAAACAGCTGGTGGAATTGATGGGCGGCGAGATTGGGGTCGACAGCCAGTTTGGTAATGGCAGTACCTTCTATTTCACCGTGTCGGTAAAGGTGGCGCAAAACGCCCAGCTGAATGTTGAGCAGGAGCTGGAAGGCATGGCGGTGCTGGTGGTAGACGACAACAGCACAGCCAGAGATATTCTTCGCACCACGCTGCAAAGCATGGGCTTTTCCGTCGACAGTGCCCGCAGCGGCATGGAGGCGTTGGAGAAGTGCGCCCAGCGGGATTATCGCATCGCCCTCATCGACTGGAAAATGCCCGAAATGGATGGCACTGAAACCGCAGCAAGGATGCGAAAACTCAAGCAGCCACCGCTTATCCTGATGGTTTCTGCCCACGCCAACAGCGAGTTTATCGACAAGGTGGAGGAGTTGGGCATCAATGGCTACATCACCAAGCCCATCAGCGCCTCCCGTTTGTTGGATGGCATCATGTCGGCGCTGGGACGTCAGGGACACAAACCTGTGCGACGTAAGGCGCAGCCCATGAATGCCCAGCAACTGTCCGGACTCAAGGGCAAACGCATCCTGCTGGTGGAAGACAATGAGATGAACCAGGAAGTGGCCAGTGAGTTTTTGGAACAGGTGGGGGTGGTGCTTTCCATCGCCGACAACGGTCAGATAGCGCTGGAAAAACTCGGTCAGCAGAGCTTCGATTTGGTGCTGATGGATTGTCAGATGCCGGTGATGGACGGTTATCAGGCCACCCGGGAGTTGAGGAAGTTGCCCGGATTTGCCGAGCTGCCTGTGATTGCCATGACGGCCAACGCCATGGCGGGCGACAAGGAGATGTGTTTGCTCGCGGGGATGAACGACCATATCGCCAAGCCCATTGAGGTGGGGATCCTCTATCAGACCCTGCTGCAGTATCTCTGCCCTGAAACCAAAGGGCGGGTATCAGCAAACGCGGATACAGATCCAGAGCAACAGGCGGCATCCCTTACAAGCTGGCCAGAGCATGAAGATTTGGATATCGACCGGGGTTTGCAGTTGGTACAAAACTCAGAGCGCCTCTATCGCCGCATTCTGGAGCGTTTCGTCACCAGCCAGGCCCAGGCAGGCAAGAAAATCCGCAAGGCCCTGGCAGCGGGGCAGCAGGAGGATGCCGTTCGTTTGGCCCACACACTCAAAGGCGTGGCGGGTAACCTCAGCGCCGACACCCTGGTTGAAGAAGCACGGCAACTCGAAGCCAAGCTTGCACAGGGAGAGGCCTGCGAAGCCGAGCTGGAAGCGGTGGAAACCCGGCTGGTGCCCATAGTGGCTGCCATTGAACGTTGGATGACAGCTGGGGTTGAAGAGCCGGCCGCAGAGGCGGGAGAGCAGTTGTCCGCCGATGCCCTCAAAGAGGTGCTCAATACTCTGGTGACACAGCTTGAAGACGCCGATGCGGGGGCGGTGGCAGCCCTTGAGTCGCTATCCGCGCAAGTGGCACCGGGGGTGTGGGCCAGGCTTAAGCCGGTGAGCCAGATGGTGGCGGGCTACCAGTTTGATGATGGCGCCGATTTGGTGCGAGAGCTGATACAGGAACTTGAGACCGACGGCGAATCCGCCTGACTATACTCAATAACAAATCGTTGTGGGCGCTGATTGCCCGGGTAACAGGCTGCCCACAGCAGGAGCGGCAACAAGGGAGGTTGCAATGGAAAAGGCCACAGTGCTGGTGGTGGATGATACCCCGGAGAACATCGATATTCTGGTGGGGATATTGGGGCAGGATTATAAGGTCAAGGTGGCCATTGATGGCCCAAGGGCGTTGGCGCTGGCGCTGAAGTCGCCTCCGGACTTGATTTTGCTGGACGTGATGATGCCCGGGATGAGTGGCTATGAGGTATGCCGCCGTCTCAAGCAGGAACCCATGACGGCCCATATCCCGGTGATTTTCGTTACCGCCCTTGCCGAGGTCGCTGACGAAACCCAGGGCTTTGAGCTGGGGGCCGTGGACTATATCACCAAGCCGGTGAGTGCGCCCATTGTGAAGGTGAGGGTGAAAACCCACCTGGCACTTTACGACCAGAAGAGACTGCTTGAAGAGCAGGTGCGGGAACGGACCAGGGAGCTTGAACAGACCCGCTTTGAGATTATCCGCCGTCTCGGCCGCGCCGCCGAATACAAGGACAACGAAACCGGGTTGCACGTGGTACGCATGAGCCATTATGCGAGATTGCTGGCACGACAGGCCGGGTTGCCTGAACCCTTCTGCGAGCTCCTGTACAATGCCGCGCCCATGCATGATATAGGGAAAATAGGCACCCCCGATGCGGTACTGAAAAAACCGGCCAAGCTGGATGCCGAAGAGTGGGAAATCATGCAGCAGCACGCCAGCATAGGTGCTGAAATCATTGGCGAACATCCGGATCCGCTGCTGCAGATGTCCCGCCGTATTGCCCTGACACACCATGAAAAATGGGATGGCTCTGGCTATCCCAATGGCCTCAGTGGCACTGAGATCCCCATCGAGGGGCGTATCGTCGCCATTGCTGATGTGTTTGATGCCCTGACGTCCATCAGGCCTTATAAGAAGGCATGGAGTATCGAAGACACCATGGCCTTGCTGGAGTCGGAAGCCGGCAAGCATTTCGATCCTGAGCTGGTGGAGCACTTCAAGCAGATATTGCCCGAGGTGGTTGCGGTGCGCGATAAACACATGGAAACGGAAGACTAGCCCGGCAGTTGGCAACTGTGATTGCTCGCGCACGAATGCCGGGCTTTCAAATAAAAAGAGGCGAACCAGGCGCCTCTTTTTTTGTCTGCTTTGTATGTCCGCTTTGTTCGTCTGGGATGCATATCGGTTACATGCCCTGCGCTGACAAGGACCTGCTTCTGATGAGTTACTCTTCCAGGGAGTAGGGCAGGGGCAGCAGGGTGAAGCTTGCCTCGTGGTCGTCGGCGAGACGCAGCACCGCATCGGGCTCTGTGTCATTGGCAAGGACTGCGGTCATCAGTACCTTGCTGCCACGGCTCACCACCTCAATGATGTTGCCTGCCTTGCGATAGCCACCTTCCACGGCGATTTCCAGGGTGCTTTCGAGGCGCACAGGCGTCTGGCTTTCCCCAAAGAGGATGTAGAGCGCGCGCTTGTTGCCGCCACGGTATTTGGTGCGGGCCACGGTTTCCTGCCCCATGTAGCAGCCCTTGTTAAAGCTGATACCGTCGAGGGCCTGCAGATTACACATCTGGGGGATGTACTCGCTGGCATGGCCCGCCGCGATATTGGGGTAGCCGGCACGGATTTCCAATGCTTGCCACACGCCTGCTCCATAAAGCGGCTGGCCGCTTTTCTCTATCAGGGCACAGGCATTGGCCTTGTCCAGGATCAGAATAAAACGCTCACCGTCTTTCAGTACCGTGCCTTGCTCTGTGCTGTAAACGTCTGCCTCTGACGTGCCAAAGTGCTGGGCAACAAAACCGGCTGCTTCTGGACCAGATACACCCAAGAGGGTGAGCTCGCCGTTTACATCCACAAGCTCCACCTTGCTGAATACGGCGTATTTCTTCAGCTGTGCCAGTGAGACTTCCAGCGCGCTGCGCGGCTCCAGCATCATCAGGGCGTCGCCCAGTTTAAAGGTGCGGAAGGTTGCCAGCATACGGCCCTTGGGATCGCAGTGGGCGCCCCAGCGCCATTGGCCGGGTTCCAACGCACTGATATCGGCGGTGACCTGGCCATGGATAAAGCTGTTGCCCTGCTCGCCGGTGACAGACACCAGCCCGAGATGATTGAGTAAACTCAGGGTCAATGCCGGGCCTTCGCTGTCCAGCGCCCAGGCGGCCTGTGAGACGGTAAATGTCATTGCCTGTTCCTTGAAATGAACTTGGATAGTCTGGGATTGTAGCGGATCCCAATGGCCGGGTGAATGACCATATCCCTGCCGGACTCGCAAAATTAAAAAGGCGCCCCCCGGGCGCCTTTTTATGGGTCACTGTCAGTGCAGCAAACGGGTTCTGATGGTGCCTTCGATGCCGCGCAGTTGCTCGAGTGCTTCCTCGGCTTGGTGGGTGTCCACTTCCATCACCACGTAACCGATATCGGCGGTGGTTTGCAGGTACTGGGCGGAGATGTTGATGCCTTTTTCAGAAAACGCCTGGTTAATCTTGATAAGAATACCGGGGCGGTTTTTGTGAATGTGCAGCAAACGTGAAGTGCCCTTGTGCAGTGGCAGGGATACTTCGGGGAAGTTCACCGCAGACACGGTAGAGCCGTTGTCTGAGTACTTGGCGAGCTTGCCGGCCACTTCGATGCCGATGTTTTCCTGGGCTTCTTCGGTAGAACCACCCACGTGCGGGGTCAGGATAACGTTGTCCAGGCCACGCAGCGGACTTTGGAAGATATCATCGTTGGACTTTGGCTCAACCGGGAACACGTCGATGGCGGCGCCGGCAATGTGCTCTTCTTTGAGCGCCGCTGACAGGGCGTCGATATCAACCACTGTGCCGCGGGAAGCGTTAATCAGGAAGCTACCCTTTTTCATGGTGGCCAGTTCGGTGTGACCAATCATGTTTTTGGTCTGCGGAGTTTCAGGCACATGCAGGCTCACCACATCGGCACTGGCCAGCAATTCCTCAAAGGAATGCACCTGCTGAGCGTTGCCCAGCGGCAGCTTGTCTTCGATATCGAAAAACTTCACCCGCATACCCAGGGTTTCGGCCAGAATGCCAAGCTGGGTGCCGATATGACCATAGCCAATTACGCCCAGGGTCTTACCGCGCACTTCCACGCTGCCGTTGGCGCTCTTGAGCCAGCCGCCGCGGTGGCACAGGGCGTTTCGCTGGGGAATACCGCGCATCAGCATGATGATTTCGCCCAGCACCAGCTCAGCCACGGAGCGGGTATTGGAGAAGGGGGCGTTAAATACCGGGATACCGGCGAGCTCGGCAGACTTGAGGTCGACCTGGTTGGTGCCAATACAGAAGCAACCAATGCCGACCAGTTTTTCGGCCTTGCTCAGCACCTCGGCACTCAGTTGGGTGCGGGAGCGAATGCCGACGAAGTGGGCATCTTTGATGGACGCAATCAGCGCCTCATCGGCGAGGGACGCCTTGTGATATTCGATATTGGTGTAGCCCGCCCGCTCAAGTACATCTACCGCAGATTGGTGGACGCCTTCGAGCAGCAGGAACTTGATCTTATCCTTGTCCAGCGAATGTTTCGCCATGGTGTAGATACCCTCTTTCTAATGCCTATAGGTTTTATGTGTCTGCTGACTGTCAATGCCCGCCCAAATTAGCATTTTTTTTACACAGTGTGGAGGGCTGGATGGCTAAAGTGTTTATTCAAAAACCAGAACAATATCACATAAGGTAAATGATACCGCACTAAGCCCGGTCTGTAAGTGGGTGGTTTGGGTTGCGCTGACCTGTGAACAGCAGTGGCGTGTTGGCCGGGTTTGGGATGTCTTGAACTACTTATTATGGAGTATTTACATTTGTTAATGGTTTTTTGGCGACAAGGCCCACATGGCTGAAAGCCCCATGGCAGCGGGGAGCGCGTCAGGTCTCGCTTTTACCGTACATTGTTTAATGAGAATCATTCTTTGATTCATACCTACGTCTTATGGTTTTATAAGGCCGAGTCAGCAAAATTGGGGATCCCTGTTCAATAGTCTGGCGTTTTTTTAGCCGCACATGGAAGTTTGAACGACGGCGGTCAACAAGGAGAAAGAGGGTTGAATACGGTAAATGAGTTGATTTTTGTGCACCAATTGGTTGCACCCTGTCATCTGGCCATCCTGGCAGAATCCATAGGGTTAAAAACCCGCATCGTAAAACACGTCGGTGAGCTGGACTTGGATAAACACCCGCAGGCGTTTTATCTCATCGCCCAGAAAGGCGCGGCGCTGGATAATAAAGGCATTCCGCTGCTGGCCAGCCGACTGATTCCCCACGTGCCCGTCGCCCTTTATCAGGTGGAACGCAATTCTCTGGATCAGGAAGCCGCATTGTTGCTTGGGATCCGGGGATTGTTGTTTGCCGATCAGCGCATGGACTTGATGCTGACAGGCCTTCGCAAGATGGTAGCCGACGAACTCTGGTTTGACCGGCCGCTTATCAGCAAGATGTTCCGTCGACTGGTGAATAAACTGGACACCAATTCCGATGTATCACCCGACGCCATGGCGATGCTGCAATCTTTGACCGGCAGGGAATGCACCATTATCCAGTTGGTTGGCAGTGGTGCCAGAAATAAAGAAATTGCCGATCGCCTGTGCATCAGTGAGCACACCGTGAAGGCGCACATTTCGTCTATTTTTCGCAAGACCCAATCCCGTAACCGGGTGGAGCTGCTGCGCTGGGCCCAGTCTCACCAGAGTCACTTCGCTTTGGTCAGTTAAACAGAATGTCGATGGCGCTGGTCAATGGAGTATCAGCGTTATCAATAGACAAATAAAAAAGGAGCCATCTGGCTCCTTTTTTATTGGGGGGCTGTTATCAGCGTGGCGCGCCGTTCTGGATAACAGTGGCGACGTTTTCGTTACCCACTTGAGTCACGTTGATCACGTTGCTGCTGCCCATTTGAGAGCCGGTTACCAGGTTGTCGTTGCCGCTTTGAGCCACGATGAAGCTGTTGCCTTCGCCGACTACGGCAAATGCACCCTCATCGCCACCTACCCAGTTGCCGTTACCGGTTTGGGTGATTTGTGCCAGGTTTTCATCGCCCTGGATCAGCAGGTCCAGTACGTTGAGGTCGCCGGACTGGGTGCCGATGATGTCGGTGTTGCTGTTGCCTTCGATGGTGACAATGGCTTCGTTGTCATTGCCCATTTGAGCGATATCCACCTCGTTGTCATTACCAAATACAACGCTGTAAGCGAAGTTGGCATCACCTTCCTGAGCGATTTCCAGGCTGTTGTCTTCGCCAAAGGCGCCGGCCAGCAGCTGGTTGCTGTTACCTTCTGAGCTCAGGTTCAGGGTGTTGTCATTGCCCACGGCAACAAACTCGGCATAGTTCAGTTCGCCTTCCTGCTCCAGATCCACATCGTTATCGTCGCCTTGAACGACAAACTGAGCACTGTTGGAGAAGCCTTCCTGCTCGATGTCTATCATGTTATTGCTGCCTTCAATCACAGCTGTCAGGCTGTCACCGATGGCGTTTTGGGTACCAAGCTGGTTGATTTCAACGTCGTTGTTGTCACCGGTGGTGAATTCCAAAACGGCCACGTTGCGATCGCCTTCCTGGGTCATGGTCAGATCGTTGTCGCTGCCTTGCAGGGCGTATACAAAGCCCACGTTGTCGTTACCAACCTGCTCGATGGTGACTTCGTTGTTGTCGCCAGCTACACCGCGCACACCACCAACGTTGTTGTCACCTTCCTGATAGATGGAGACGTCGTTGTTATTGCCAACGTTGGCAGTGAAGTCCAGTGCAATCAGACCACCCTGGTTATTGTTGCCCAGCTGAGTGATTTCACCGTCGTTATCGTTGCCTTGTACGCGGAAAACGGCGTAGTTGCTGCTGCCGTCCTGATCAACCCAGGCACTGTTGCTGTCGCCGGTCAGTTCTACATTGCTTTCGTTCAGCTCGCCAGCCTGCATCACGTCGACTTGGTTGTTGGTTCCAACAACCACAGATTCACTTTGGTTAAAGAAACCGCTTTGAGTGACATTGTCTACGTTGTTGTCACCGGTTTGGCTCACACCGGCGATGTGCCAGTCATCGGATTGGTTAACAGACACAGTGTTCTGATTACCTTCGGAACCTATATAGGCTTCGTTCCATACACCTTCCTGGGTGACAGTGGTGGTGTTTTCATCACCGAGCTGATCAACCCGCGCCAGGTTCAGCACACCTGTTTGTTCCACGGTGGTATCGTTGGCATAGCCGGACTGATTGACGTGGATTTCGCTGCTGTCGGCGGCAAATACCTGTGCTGACATGCCGATACCCGCGGTGATAGCCATAGCCAAGAGTGACTTCTTCGCTTGTGATTTCATGTGACGCTCCCTGTTAGTATTGAGTCACGGCGATGGAAGCTCCATTGCCTAGTTGTTGAATAGAAAAATTCGCACTGCCCAACTGCTTGATCTGCACCAGATTGTTGTCGCCTATCTGGGTGACCTCAGCGCTGTTGTGATAACCTGCCTGAAACAAATCCACCTCATTGTCAGAACCCTGCTGAAATACCAGAGTCTGGTTGCTAACGCCGATTTGGGTGACGATAAGGTTGTTGAAGTCGCCCAACTGGGCAACCATAGCCTCGTTCTGCTCCCCCATCTGAAACAGGTCTATGAGGTTATCCCGTCCGCTGGACTCCAGCAGAGTTTGCAGCGGAACGGAAAGCGACATCTCGTCGCCTACCCGGTGTGTTGGCGTTTCAGCCAGCACGGCGGGGCAGCAAAGCAGGAGGGAAGCGCTTAAAATCAGCGATTTGCAGTAAGACACTCGACACTCCTTTGCGATGCGTAAACTTCCAAAGCCGATGGGTCGGCAAAAATACAGCACCAAGTTAAAGTTCTGAGACCTAAGTCACAATCGGAAGAAAGCCTATTTATATGGGAGGGAATGAATCGTGTTTTTTGCTAAGTGTTTTTGTTTAATGTCATGATTTATAAAGCTATAAATTTGTTTTTGGATGCGTTTACCAGCAGGTATTAGCTATTTCAGCCTAGTAGATAAGTCTAAAAAACAACACCAGTACTGGGCATTTAAGCCAAGCTGATCGAAAGTGATATTGAAATCTCTCATCCGGAAACTTGCCGCCGGTAATGACCTTGGTGGGATATTTCGGTTCAGTATTTAACTGAGCAGACGCAACAGTAGTTTTACGCGGCCATGATGGCCGCGTTTTTTTATTTGTCTTGGCCAAAGTACATTGCGGATTATTGGGAATGGAGTACTGAATAATATTGGGTAAAATATCGGCAATTAATCATTCTTGATTAATTCATTATTCAGTGTTCTGTTGCGTCGCTATTCGCTTTTCAGCGCTTATGATGGCGGAAATAATTCTATTTTATCGGTCTGTTATTATTTGTTTTTTTAATCAGCACGCCGTATTTATTCGTTTTATGGAACTGATGGTTTTAACTAAAGTGTTTAGATATCCATACTTTAGCTTCCATGTTCTGTGACCTAACCCCTTCTTTTGGAGTATTAACTCTGGGACAATCTGCCCGCGTTAACGAAAGATAACGTCATTATTATAATTAACGGGGTTGATAATATGGAAAATGTTAAAAAGCTGACAGCCATTGCCGTGGCTGTATCGGCGGCAATGCCATTGCTGGCAAATGCCGATGTGATGATTACCGAATATGTAGAAGGCAGCTCCAACAATAAAGCCATTGAGCTTTACAACAGCGGTGATGCGGCCGTTGATCTGACCGGCTATTCTCTGGTGCGCTATAAAGATGGCGCTACCACGCCCACCAACATGGTGGCCCTCGATGGTCAGAGTCTGGCCGCCAAAGGCATCAAGGTCATCACTCATCCCAGTGCTGTCATCACCCTGCCAGCGGGCACAGACACCATGACCGGCGATCTCTACTTTAACGGCACCGATGCGGTGGCCCTGATGAAAGACGGCGCCATTGTGGATGTAGTGGGTGCCATTCCCACCCCAAAAGACTGGGGTCTTAACGTCACTATCGCCCGTAAGACCAGCGCGCTGGCCGCGGCGACTGTGTATAACGAAGCCGACTGGGAAACCTCGGCCATCGACAACTTCTCAGGCCTTGGCAGCCTCGAGGGTGCAACAGCACCCGAAGTGCCAGCCTTCAGTTGTGCCGGCGCCACGCTGATCCCGATTTATGACATTCAGGGCAGTGGCGATAAGAGCCCACTGGTGCCGGAAGGCAAATTTGAATCCGATACAGAAGTGACCCTGCGTGGCGTGGTGTCTGCCCGCGGTGAGAGTCTGTTTAAGGGGTTCTACCTGCAGGATGTGCAGGGTGATAATTCTCCTCTGACCTCCGACGGTATTTTTGTATTCCTCGGTGAAGCAGCCCCTGAAGCGATTCAGCCCGGGGTGGAAGTCTGTGTACAGGGTAAGGTGAAGGAATACTTCGGCCTGACCCAAATCGACATCAAAGCCGACAAGAAGTTTGAAGTGGGCGCCAAGGGCGATGTGCCCGGCGCCGTACCCTTTGCCGTGACCGAAGGCGAGACCCTGGAGCAGGCGCTGGAACGCTTCGAAGGCATGAAAGTGGTGCTGGATGTCGGCAGCGAGATGAAAGTCAGCCGTACTTTCAGCTACGACTATGCCGGTCGTCGCAACAACCTGATGCTGTCCCACAAGGCGCCGCTGATGAAGCCCACTCAGGTGCATCCAGCGCTGAGTGAAGAAGCCATTGCCCTGGAGATGCAAAACCGTGGCAATGAGCTGTTTGTGGAGTCTGACTTCAAGGCTGCCGACGGCGTAGTGCCATTCCTGCCTGACTTTAACGCCGAAACCGGTTATATCCGCGTGGGCGATGAGCTCAAGGGCCTTGAAGGCATGGTGAGCTACAGCTACAACGAATACCGTCTGGTGACCACCAACACCCTGACCCCGGCCGATATTGTTCGCGGTAATGATCGCACCGACGCCCCGGTTGTAGCCGAGCAAGGCGATATCCGTGTGGCCAGCTTTAACGTGCTCAACTTCTTCAACGATGTGGTGGGCGGCGATGCCAACCCAACCGGTTCTAACCGTGGCGCCCTGACCGAAGAAGAAATGCTGCTGCAGCGCACCAAGATTGTGAATGCCATCAACGCTATGAACGCCGACATCGTGGGCCTGATGGAAATTGCCAACAACGGCTTTGGTGAGAAGAGTGCCATTCAGAACCTGCTGGACGCCCTGAACGCCGAGCAAACGGCCGACAACGCATACAGCTTTGTGGAGATTGCCGATGCCGACAAGACTGACGGCAAGTATTTCGGCAATGATGCCATCACAGTGGGCATGCTGTACCGCGCCGCCAAGGTGAGCCCGGAAGGTGCGGCTTTTGTGATTGAAACCCCTGAGCAGCATGCGCCGGAAGGCGTGGCCAGCCGTGACAACAAGGGCGCGGTCGAAACCAGCCCGGCGCAGGACAAGTATCAGCGTCACAGCCTGGGTCAAACCTTCAAGGTAAAAGATGAAAACCTGACTGTGGTGGTAAACCACCTCAAGTCCAAGGGTTCAGGCTGCCTGGAAGATTGGATCAATTTCGATGAAAGCCGCGATCCCGCCGATCTGCAGGGCAAGTGTAATGCGTTCCGCGTATCGGCTGCCAAGGTGATTGGTGAAGCCGTGAAAGACATCGAAGGCGATGTGCTGGTGATTGGCGACCTGAACGCTTACGGCATGGAAGATCCTGTGCGTGTGCTGACCGATTACGATGCCTCCACCTCCAACCGTGAAGTGAAAACCGCTTCTTACACCACGCTCGCCGGTCAGAGCTACGAGCAAGAAGGCAGCGTGATAGAGAAGGGCTATGGCCTGATTAACCTGAATACTCAGGTACATGGTGCCGATACCTACTCGTACAGCTACAACGGTGAACTGGGTAACCTCGACCATGCCCTGGGTAACGACAGCCTGGCCAAGCGGGTGGTGGATATCGAGGACTGGCACATCAACTCGGTGGAATCCAACCTGTTCGAATACGGTAAGAAGTTTACCGGCAGCCTGGAAAAATCCGAAAATGCCTTCTCGGCTTCAGACCACGACCCTGTGATTGTGGCCCTGAGCTATCCCGATAAAGTGGAAGAGAAAAAGGATGACGGTGGTGCCATGGGCGGACTGCTGCTGGCATTGGCAACCCTGATTGGCCTTGGCCGTCGCCGTACTCATTAATTTAAGTAACTCGCCAGAGGGGATGCATGCATCCCCTTTTTTATTGTGCTTTCAAATGGTTTTGTTTCGGCTCATGCCGCTGGGCATTGGTTTACCTGCATGGCTGTGGCAAGTACACTGGCGCAATCACAGACAATGGGAGAAGTGAATGAGTATCTGGTTTCGCCCCGTCACCCTGGACGATTGCGCCAAAATGGATGAGGGCATGCATGGCCGTGGCACCCTGATGAAGACCCTCGGGATCCAAATCAGCGAAATCGGCGACGATTATATGAAGGCGACTATGCCTGCCACACCGGCGGTACATAATCCCCTTGGCATAGTGCATGGTGGCGCCAATGTGGTTTTGGCCGAAACCGTGGCGAGCTATGCCGCCAACTTTGTAGTGGATTTTGAGAAATACTATTGCGTGGGCCAGGAGATTAACGCCAATCACCTGCGTGCAGCCCGCAATGGCACACTCACGGCCACTGCCAGGCCAGTGCATCTGGGTAAGCGCAGTTCAGTATGGGAAATTCTGATACACAACGGTGCAGGGGAATTGACCTGCATTTCACGGATGACCGCGGCAGTTGTAGAACGCTGAACTAAAATATAGGCATCATAAACAGTTGCAGAGGAGTTGCGATGGAGACGGCAACGATTTGGGAATGGGTGGGCTATCTCGCCTCGGTGGTGGTGGCCATTTCATTGATGATGGCCAACATCAAAAAACTGCGTTGGTGGAATCTGGTGGGGGCGGCGCTATTCGTGGCCTATGGTTTGGCCATCGATGCTTACCCGGTGGCGCTGGTTAACTTTTTCATCGTACTGATAGATGCTTACTATCTGGTGAAGCTCTATCGGGAGCCTGAACCCAACAGCTGATCCTGATGTCATGATTGAAACGCGGCCCTGGCCGCGTTTTTTATTGGGGTGGGAATCATTCATCGAAATGTCAGATTGTAGTCATCTGATTTAATCGTTTTATCTGTTTTGTCGATTGCCGTAGTCTTTGCTCATCGACTGGGTCGTTAAGTTTAAGGAGCCAATATGGCCACCATTTTTGACCTGATAGAGGCCTGGTGTGCCGGGCCCGCAACCAAATCAACGGATAAATAAGAGGAAACACAGATGAGTCATTACATCACCAGCCAAAACGGCGCCCCCATCGCCGATGACCAGAATTCCCTGACCGCCGGCAGCCGTGGCCCAGTGCTGTTGCAAGACTGGCAACTGATTGAAAAGCTGGCTCACTTTAACCGCGAGCGTATCCCTGAGCGTGTGGTACACGCCAAGGGCACCGGCGCTTACGGCACCTTCACCCTGACCCGCGACTTATCTGAGTACACCATTGCCGACCACTTTATCGGCGAGGGCAAGGTCACCGAAACCTTCGTACGTTTCTCCACCGTGGGCGGTGAAATGGGCTCTGCCGATGCTGAGCGCGACCCCCGTGGCTTTGCGGTACGCTTTTACACCAAGCGCGGTAACCACGATGTGGTGGGCAACAACACCCCAACCTTCTTCCTGCGTGATGGTATCAAGTTTCCGGACTTCATCCATACCCAGAAGCGTAACCCCCAGACCAACCTGAAAGACCCTCAGGCCATGTGGGATTTCTGGTCACTGAACCCTGAAGCGCTGCATCAGGTGACAGTGCTGATGTCTGACCGCGGTATCCCGGCAAACTATCGTCAGATGCACGGTTATGGCTCTCACACCTTCAGCCTGTGGAATGCCAAAGGTGAGCGCTTCTGGGTGAAGTTCCACTTCAAGTCCCAGCAGGGTGTGGTGAACCTGACCAACGAGCAGGCCGATAAGCTTAAAGGCATAGATCCGGACTCTTCCCAGCGGGATCTGATGGTAGCCATCATGGATGGTAATTTCCCCCGCTGGACTGTGAACGTGCAAATCATGCCGGAAGCCGATGCCAACACCTATCACATCGACCCGTTCGACTTGACCAAGGTATGGCCGCACAAGGACTACCCGCTGATTGAGATTGGGGTACTGGAGCTTAACCGCATGCCGCAAAACTACTTTGCCGAAGTAGAGCAGGCGGCACTGGCCCCCAGTAACCTGGTGCCCGGTGTTGGCGCCTCACCTGACAAGATGCTGCAGGCCCGTTTGTTTGCCTATGCCGACGCCCAGCGCTATCGCATTGGTGCCAACTACAACCAGTTGCCGGTGAACTGCCCACACGCCACTGTGGCCAACCATCACCAGCGTGGCGGCGCCATGGCCGGGACTCAGTGCCCCTATCATGGTGACAATGGCCATCAAAGCCAGACCGGTGGCGATGCCAGTGCCAACTATGGCCCAAGCACAGTGACAGGTGCGCTGAATGATGCCAGCCACTTTGTTGAGCCGCCACTGCGCCTCGAAGGTGAAGCCGCACGTTACAGCCGCTACGGTAAGGACGACTACACCCAGGCCGGTAACCTTTACCGTCTGTTCAGTGAAGGGGAGAAGAATCGCCTTGCCGAGACCATCGCCTCGACCCTGCGCCAGGTAACAGAAGAGGTGCAGCAGCGTATGCTGGCCCACTTCGATAAGGCGGATGCCGACTACGGTCAGCGTATTCGCGCCGCGCTCTGAGCCGATGTGAGTTAATCGCCTGAGTTGAAAAAAGGGAAGCAATGGCTTCCCTTTTTCTTTTATGCAGATGCTTGTTAGCTTTTTTAGTGTCAGAGCAGGGGGCAACCGCCCATTAATGCCACAGCAGGGTGGCAATACCCATGATGGCAAACAGCACGGCAGTGCCTCTGTGTATCCAGGTCATCGGCAGTTTGTCGGCACTGAAATGCCCGGCAATCACCACAGGCACATTGGCGAGCAGCATACCCACTGTGGTGCCCATGACTACCATCCACAGATCATCGTAGCGGGCCGACAGCACCACGGTTGCCACCTGGGTTTTATCACCGATTTCGGCAATGAAAAAGAGCACCAGGGTCGCGAGGAAGGGGCCAAAGCGGTAGAGGCTGCTTTCTTCGGCTTCTACTTTGTCCGGCACCAATACCCACAGGGCAATGGCGAAGAAGCTCAGTGCCACCAGATATCGCGCGGTATCCGGGCTGACAAAGTCTGTTGCCCATTGGCCAAGCCAGGCGGCGGCAAAATGGTTGGCTATGGTGGCAATAAAAATGCCGAGGATGATGGCGGTTTTGTTTTTGAATCTGGCGGCGAGCAGCAGTGCCAGCAGTTGGGTCTTGTCGCCGATTTCGGCGATGGCCACGGTTAAGGTGGAGGCGGTAAAGGCTTCTAACATGGTTGCGTTCCTGGGGTGGCTGACCGACAAGCACGATAAACCCGCCACCCCATAGTCATAGTTGTGGCTTATCGCGCTCAGGTCTTGCCGGGCAAACTGGCGTTTGCTGTAAGCACCATGGCATGTGGCCAAGTGTGTTGATGCTTACCCCTGAGCCAGGCTCAGGTTGGCTACTCCCCCGAAAGTGAGGCAGGCATTATAACAGCACAATGCATCCGGGCAAGGGGCTGCAAGACACAATTGTTACTGCGCGGTAGCAGTTTCGCGCGCTTTTGCTGCCATGCTGCACACTGAGAGGCGGTGCCCTTGCCGAGCCTGTGTGGCTCTGTTAATGTCGGCTGCAGTCGTTTTTTTATGAAAGCCTGTTAATCCCCTTAGCGGGTGCGTCCTCTCAAGGCGATGGCCTTTCGGCAGTTCTAAAAATTGGCTCATACCTATAACTACAAATGATTTATCAGACTTGAACAGGACAGTTCCGTGAATTTGAAAACACTTGGCTCTATTGCCATTGTGGCGGGTACCGCCATTGGGGCCGGCATGTTGGCGTTGCCGCTGGCGACAGCCGCCCTTGGGGTAATCCCCGCGCTGTTATTGCTGCTGATCGTGTGGGCCATTTCGGCATATACCTCCCTCCTGATGCTCGAAATTAACCTGCGCAGTGGCGTGGGTGACAATGTGCACGCCATTACCGGCAAGACACTGGGCAAAAAAGGCCAGCTTATCCAGGGGGCCTCTTTCCTGAGTTTGTTGTACGCCCTGACTGCCGCCTACCTGACCGGCGGCTCCTCCTTGCTGGTACACCGCATGGAGTCGGTGTTTTCCATCAATCTCGACGGTCAGCTGGCGGTACTGATTTTTACCCTGGTGCTGGGCAGCGTGGCCGCACTGGGCGTGAGCTGGGTGGATAAGCTCTCCCGCTTACTGTTCAGCTTGATGGTGGTGCTGCTGGTGCTGGTGGTGGGCTTCCTGTTACCTGAAATCCGCCCTTCGGTCATTGCCGCCGATGCCTTTGAAAAGGTCTCGGCCAATGCCTGGATGGCGGCCATCCCCGTGGTCTTTACCTCCTTTGGTTTCCACGTATGTATCGCGACCCTGGTACGCTACCTCGATGGCGATGCGGTTAACCTGCGCAAGGTGCTGCTGATTGGCTCGACCATCCCACTGGTGTGTTACATTCTGTGGCTGCTGGTGACCCTGGGCACGGTCGGCGGCGATGAAATAGCCACCTTTAACGGCGCCCTGCCAAAGCTTATCAGCGCCCTTCAGGAGCTGGCGGCGCACCCTGTGGTAGGCCAGAGCATTGCTGTATTTGCCGACTTGGCACTGGTGACCTCCTTCCTTGGGGTAACCATGAGTCTGTTTGATTTTCTGGCTGAAATGACCCGCTCCAAGGGCGGTATCGGTGGCCGTTTG
Organism: Shewanella sp. FJAT-52076; assembly: GCF_019457455.1. Taxonomy (NCBI): domain Bacteria; kingdom Pseudomonadati; phylum Pseudomonadota; class Gammaproteobacteria; order Alteromonadales; family Shewanellaceae; genus Shewanella; species Shewanella sp. FJAT-52076. The sequence continues at coordinate 3,465,064 of NZ_CP080415.1, read as the reverse complement.
CAGACCTGGGTTATCACCTTTTTACCACCGCTGCTGTGTGCGCTCTTTGTGCCCGAAGGCTTTGTGGCCGTGCTGGGCTTTGCCGCCATTCCGCTGGTGTTTATGATAATTTTCCTGCCCATTGCCATGGCGCTGAATCAGCGTGCCCAGTACCGGGATGGCTATCAGGTCAGTGGTGGCAAGCTGGCCTTGTCGCTGATTGGTGTTGCCGGGGTAGCCATCATTGCTGCCCAGCTGTGGGTGGCACTGTAAAAAGCCTTTTGTAACGGAAGTTTGCCAAGGCTGTGACAGCTTGTAACCCTGTGATAAAGTCGGGTCTTCGCGCCCGGCTTTTTTGTATCCGCCTTTTGGGGTGATTGATGTTTTAAACCAAACATCAATGACTCGATTAAATGGCTAATTGGGCACGGCAATGCGCTCGACATCATCACAATAAACAATGGAATAACACAATGAAAAAATGGTTACTGACTGCCGCCATCGCGGCCGCCTTCGGTGCCCAGGCAGATGAAGGTATGTGGCAGCCACATCAGCTTCCTGCACTGGCCAAGACGTTGAAAGCCAAGGGATTGGAAATTGACCCTGAGTCCATCTCCAAACTGACCGAATTCCCGATGAATGCCGTTATCAGCCTGGGCGGCTGTACCGCATCATTCGTTTCTCCCAAAGGCTTGGTGGTCACTAACCATCACTGTGCCTATGGCTCTATCCAGTACAATTCCACCGCCGAAAAGAATCTGCTGGCGGATGGTTTCCTGGCCAAGAGCTTCGATGAAGAGCTGCCTGCCGCCCCGGGTTCACGTGTTTACGTGACCGAGTCTGTGACCAATGTGACCGCACAGATAAACGAAGGTCTTGATTCCCTCAAGGGTGATGCCTTCTACAAGGGCGTTGAAGCCAAAGAAAAAGCGCTGGTTGCCGAGTGTGAAAAAGAAGACGGCTACCGCTGTAACGTATACAGCTTCCACGGCGGTCTCGAGTATTACCTCATCAAGCAGATGGAGATCCGCGACGTGCGTCTGGTGCATAACCCAGCAGGCAGCGTGGGTAAATACGGCGGTGATATCGACAACTGGATGTGGCCACGTCATACCGGTGACTACTCTTTCTACCGCGCCTACGTGGGTAAAGATGGCAAGCCGGCCGATTTCTCCAAGGACAACGTGCCTTACGAGCCCAAGAGCTTCCTGAAAGTCTCTGCCAAGGGTCTGAAGGATGGCGATTTTGTGATGGTAACCGGCTATCCGGGCCGCACCAACCGCTACCGCACCGCCTCTGAAGTCGAAAACCAGTTCACCTGGAACTACCCGGCCAGCCGTGAGCTGCGCGAACAGATCATCGACATCATCAAAACCAGCGCGCCTGAAGGCAGCGATGCCCGTATCAAGTACGAAAGCACCCTGGCAAGCCTGGCCAACTACGCCAAAAACTTCGCCTCCATGATCGAGTTTTACGGTAAGTCCACCATGCTGGAAGACCGCAAGGCCCGTGAAGCTGAGCTTGCCAACTGGATCAAGGCCGATGCCAAGCGTCAGGCCAAGTATGGTCAAACCCTGGCCGACCTCGAGCGTCTGGTTACCGAAGGTAACAAGACCCAGGAGCTGGATCTGATCCTCGGTTACATGAGTTACTCCACCCCTATGAGCACTGCGGCGCGCCTGTATCGTCTGGCCCATGAAAAGCAGCTGCCGGACATGGAGCGTGAGCCAGGCTTCCAGGACCGCGATATGACCCGCTTTACCGCCGGTCTTGAGCGTATTGACCGTCGTTACGATGCCAGTGTCGACAAGGTTGTGCTGTTTGAGATGCTCAAGCGCTACGCCGCACTGCCTGCTGACAAGCGCCGTGCCGACATCGATGCCTTCTTCGGTATTGGCAAAAAGTTTGACGAGAAGAAGCTCAAGAAGCAGCTCGACAAGATGTACGACAAAACCGAAATCGGTAACAAAGACGTGCGTATGGCCTGGATGGACAAGTCAGTTGATGACTTCAAAGCCAGCAAAGACCCATTCATTCAGTTGGCTGTTGCCACCTTTGACACCTCCATGGCTCGTGAAAAGGCCCAGAAGGAGCTGGGTGGTGAACTGATGAAGGTGCGTCCTGCCTATATGGAAGCCATCATCGCCTACAACAACGAGCTGGGTAAGCCGGTTTATGCCGATGCCAACTCAAGCCTGCGTGTGACCTACGGCAACGTGAAGGGTTACTCGCCAAAAGATGGCCTCTATGCCGTGCCATTTACCCGTCTTGAAGGTATCACCCAGAAAGACACAGGCGTTGACCCGTTCGACGCCCCCAAGAAGCAGCTGGAGCTGATTGAAGCCAAGCAGTACGGTGATTTCTACGTGAAAGACATCGACTCTGTACCGGTTAACTTCCTGTCCACCGTGGACACCACAGGTGGCAACTCGGGTTCGCCAACCCTGAACGGCCGCGCGGAACTGGTGGGTCTGCTGTTTGATGGCGTGTACGAGAGCATCATCGGTGACTGGAACTACGACGACAACATCAACCGCTCCATCCACGTCGACAGCCGTTATATGCTGTGGGTGATGAAGTACCTCGACAATGCAGACAACCTGCTGGCCGAGATGGAAATCGTTGAATAACAGTCTGTGACTGAATACAAACGGGGCCTGATGGCCCCGTTTTTTTATGCTGCAACATCTTTAATCAGCTTTGGTCCAGCGTTGTCATCATTTCGGGTCCAGTGCAGTCAGGAGTGCGAGACGCTCTGTCTCATTGAGCGCTCTCATCTGTCCTTCACCAAGCTCGCCCAGTGTCAGGGTTTGAATAGACTCCCGCAGTAAATCCACCACAAGGTAGCCCCGTGCCTTCCACAGGCGACGGATTTGGCGCTTCTTGCCTTGGGTGAGCCACATCCTCACGCTTAAAGCATCCTGGGGTTCAATCCGGCAGGGGCGGGTAGGGCCTTCACCGTAATCAAAACCCGCCGCAATGGCCGCAATGTCATCGGAGCCTGGCGCTTTATTCAGGGTAACCAGATAGCTTTTTTGATGGTGAAAGTCAGGGTGCATCAGGCGCTGTGTCAGCTCGCCGTCATTGGTCAGCAGCAGGAGGCCACGGGAGTCTTTATCCAGTCGCCCTGCAGGGAACAGTCGCAAACCGGTGGGTAGCAGATGAATCAGGCTGTGGGGATCTTCCGCGCGCAGGCGACAGTCGATGCCAACGGGTTTGTGGTAAAGGAAGTACGCCTTGGCCTGAGCGGGACACAGGGGCTCGCCATCGAGGGTCACCAGGCTTGCGCCAAGTACCCTATCGCTGTGGGAGGCTTGTTGCCCATCAATACAGACCCTGCCGGCTTCAATCAGGCGCGATGCGCCGCGCCGTGAGGCCACGCCTGCCTCGGCGAGGTATTTACACAGGCGAGTGCCTTTGGTTAAGGTGCTGTCACTCAAGGTTTGAGGCGGCGCTCTTCCAGCGCCTGATGGATAAGGGAGCGGGCCATCAGCGCCAGGCCGACACCGGCCAGCATGGTGGCTGAAGTGTGTATCCACATGGTCATGGCCAACGGACAGAATTGTTCCAGCGGACCGCAGGGCAGGTAATCCAGGGTGTCAGGGTCAATCTGAGCCAGTAAACCAATGCTCGAGGCCAGCCCAACAAGGGCCACAAAGAACATGGGTAGGCTGCACAGTTCCTGATTATTGCGGCGGGTAAATATCAGCAGCACAAACATGGCCAGACTGGAATTCACAAATACCAGCGCTGCCAGTCGGTGGGAGTCGGGGTCGTTATAGGGATAAATGCCCAGCAGCATGATGCCAAGGCCGGTGCAGCCACCAATGATGGCAATATAGCGGCTGAAATTGTTATAGCGCATGCTGAAGAGGCCCAGCATGGCAATCATAAAACTGGCACCGGCAAACAGCAGACAAATGTTGTAGACGTAGGCCAGAGGGGAGCTCAGGTAGTCCCCCAGACGATCGATGCGCAGATTGATTACCTGCCACCCAAGGGTACCCAGCACAGACATAATGGAGACGGCCGCACCGAAGGCGCAAATCATCACCCCGCCAATGGACATATGAAACACCAGTCGGTGGGGATCAAATTGTCCATAGTCGTTTCTGTCTTTGGTTGTCATAGGTTTTCCCGGGTAGCAGTCTCCGGTTCCTCAGTGACGTTTTCTGAACGTCACAATCAGAACGGCTACCAGCGCCAATATCATGCAGTACCAAGCATAGGATACTGCCTCCAGGGGGGTAATGGCAAAGGTTGCCCCAATCAAAAGCGCCTGGGCGCCGTACGGTATAAGTCCTTGAACAATACAGGAAAAGATGTCGAGCACGCTGGCACTGCGCTTGGCGCTGACGCCATGCTTCTGGGCGAGATCCCGGGCGATATCACCGCTTATCACAATGGATACTGTGTTGTTGGCCACGCAGGCATTGGTCAGGGACACTATGCCTGCCATACCCAATTCGGCGGCGCGGCACGAAGCTTCGCCCTTCGCCTTGGAGAAACGGGCAATCAGTCCTTCGATAAAGCGGCTGACAAAGGCAAGGCCACCCTGCTGCTGCATCAGCGCAGCCAGGCCACCCACCAACATCGACAGGATAAAGATTTCCTGCATGTTGCCAAAACCGGCGTAAATATCTTTGCTGAAGCTGACCCAATTGTAGTCGGTGGTGAACATGCCCACCAAACCGGCCAGCAGAATGCCGATACCCAGCACCACAAACACGTTCAGCCCGGCGACCGCCAAAAACAGGATGCACAGATAAGGCAGCACCTTGACGATGTCCACCGACTGCGGCGCCACATTGGCTTCGCCCTGACCGGCCAGGGTAAAGGCCAGCAGGGTGATGAGTGACGCAGGCAGCGCAAAAATCAGGTTCTCACGGAACTTGTCTTTCATGTTGCAGCCCTGGGTGCGGGTAGCGGCAATGGTGGTGTCGGAAATGATAGACAGGTTGTCACCGAAGAGGGCGCCGGAAATGATGGCACCGGCCATCAGCGGCAGCGAAATATCGGCTTCCTGGGAAACACCCAGAGCAATGGGTGCGACCGCAGCTATGGTGCCCATGGAGGTGCCCATGGCGGTGGCAATAAAGGCCGCAATCACGAAAAAGCCCGGCAGCAGCAGATCAGACGGAATGAGTGACAGGCCGAGGGCGACAGTGGCATCCACGCCACCTGTGGCCTTGGCCACCGAGGCGAAGGCGCCAGCCAGCAAGTAAATCAAGCACATGGCAATGATGTTGCTGTGGCCAATACCGCCGATAAAGGTGTCTATGGCCTGATTCAGCTTCTGCTTTGACAGCAGCAACGCCAGCACTATGGCGGGCAGAATGGCCACAACACTGGGCAACTGATAGAAGGCAAAGTCCACGCCCTGACTGGTGAAGTACACACCGGCGCCAATGAAGAGCGCCAAAAACAGAAACAGTGGCAGCAGGGCAACGAATGAAGCAGCACTTGCATTGCCCTGAGTGTCTGGGGATTGATTCAAGGTTATCTCTCTTTATCGGGGGCGAAACGGCGGGTTCTTCCTGCATCACCGCGATTTCGCTGAATATTTGTGTCGTTACGGCTTCATCTCCCGACAACTTAGGCGAAAGAATATGAGATAGCCAGCCATCTGTCAATTTAGACGTCTAGATGGTTTTACTTCTATTTATAAATTGTAACGCGGCGGTTAAAGGGGGAGATGAATGGGGCACAGAATGCCAAAGCCTGGCTGAATCCTGGCCAATATGCGCTGGGCAAGGTGGGGTTATCCGGAACAGAGGTCAATAAAAAGCCCCGCATGGGCGGGGCTCTGTTCAGTCCGGGCTTTGCTCAGGTTCAGGTTCAGGTTCAGCTTTGGCCGGGACCTGGGCTCAAGGCTTGGCTGGAGCGTCAGCGCCTGAGCTTAATTCGGCGCTGTGAACCAAGCTGCAGGCAGGCTTACACCAGGCGTCTGCGGCCGATGGCGGCCAGTGCCAGCATGGCAAGAACCGCCCAACCCAGGCTGCCACCCTTGTCTTCGGCGGCATCTTTTTCGGTGGCCAGATAATTAATCAGGGCGCTGAGTTCTTCCAGGGTACGGATTTCCTGCAGGTTCACCCGATACTTATCGTTTACCACAAAGCTTGGGACCGACTGCACTTCAAAGGCTTGCTGCTGCTCACGCCACAGCGCCAGCTTGGCATCGGTTTCCTTGCTGTCGGCCAGTTTGTCGTAGGCCGCACCGTCGATGCCAAACTTGGCGAACACGGCTTTGATGTCGTCGCGGCTGTTGATTTCAGGCTCGTGGGAATGGCCGGGAGCGCTGTGGTCATGGTGGCCCTGACCACCCTCGGCGCCCTGAATAGCGGCGAACATGGCATGGGTCAGCTCGCCTTGTTTGTCACTGCCGTGGATAACGGCCAGCGCGCGCATTACTTCGGTGCCTATGTCGCTGTTCATAAAGTCCACGTGCTTGGTGTCAAAGCTGATACCGTCCTTCAGCCCTTGCTTGATGGCCGGCAGGTACATGACTTCCATATTGAAGCAGTTATGGCAGTAGAAAGAGAAAAATTCAGTCACCTTGGGGGACTTGCTGGGGGCCTGGTCAGAGACCTGGACATAGTGTTTGCCTTCGACAAAATCGGCGGCAAAGCCGCAAAATGGCAGGGCGGCCAGGGTGGCTGCCAGCGTCAGACGTTTGTGCATAATGGCTCCGGGTATCAGGCGTTTTAAGTTTCAAACTGAAAAGTTCAGGTAAAACAGTTTGAAAGGAAAGGCTTAATTATCTCTGAATCCCGGGGCAAAAGCCCGTGTGTAACTGTGATCTGTCCTTAACTTCAACGAATTGGCATGGCTTGATGGTGACTAGGCCGACTCCCGCACCCTGAGCGCCTGCCAGGCCTCACACACTTCCCTGAATCGCGCAGCATCGCCGCCCTGTCTGTCGGGGTGCCATTTCAGCGCCAGTTTGCGCCATTGACGGCGAATGTCTCTGTCACTGGCGCTGGCATCGAGTTCGAATACCCGCAGTGCCTGGGTCAGGTGCATCACCCGGCCATTGATGCCGATGTAGTCCTTGTAGCTGGTCCAGAAAGACTCAAGCATCTCGCGCACCACATTGGTACTGGTGTCGTAATTGCCCCAGTCGAGGTAATAGCTCTTCAGCCCGGCTTCCTGATGCTGAATAAGGTCGATGTCGCTTGGGATGAGACGCAGAATACGAATATCCATGGCCTGGGTTTGCACCCACTGATTGGGCAGCAGCATGTCCTGCAGTTCAAACAGGGCATTCATCAGGAGAAAATTGCGTTTAAAGAGGTCTTTTTCCGGGGCGGGGTCCAGGTCGTGCATTAATCCCTGGGATTGGAGTTCGCTGGCGAGGTGGTGGACTTTCCATCCCTGAACTGACTTTTGCAGCAAACTCAGCAGGGGCCAGATGAGGGGGTTGTCGCCTTTGTGGGCTGATACTTCGGTTGTATTGTTATCGATTAACGGAACCAGCGGTGGCAGCAGCATAGGCGCGATTCATCCTGAATTGTGACTCAAACCACTATGCCACAGGGTGACAGGATGACAAATGCGAATTAATTATGAGCAAAGAAGTTGCCCCGGCAGGACAGGAATATGCCGGGGCGACGGGCATCAGGGCTTGATGTCAGATCTCAGTAAAGATGTCAGCCTGGGGCAGGCGTGACTTGGGCAGTCCCGCGTTGAAATCATCGCCGGAGCGGTAGCCCAGGGCCACAATGACAGAGGCGCACAGGCCTTGCTCTCTAAGGCCAAGCTCCTTATTCAGGGCTGTGGCATCAAACCCCTCAATGGGGCAGGCATCGATTTCCAGCGCCGCTGCGCCCAACAGCAGGGTCCCCAACGCCAGATACACTTGCTTTTCCATCCAGTGCTGAGCGTCTTTGAGCTCGTATCTGTGCATATTGACGAAGAACGAGCGGCCATTGTGTTGATTTTGCATGGCTTCATCGCTGGCGAAACGGCCATCGGCCTTTTCCTGAGCCAAAACTTTGCGCAGGTGATCCTCATCCATCTGGGTCTTGGTGCAGAGCACCACCACATGGGAAGCATTGAGGATTTTGGGGGTGTTGAAGGCAAACTGCTCGGTGGACTTGGCTATGGTCGCCTTGCCTTCGGCAGTGGAGGTCAACACAAAGTGCCATGGCTGCGAGTTGGTGGACGAAGGGGCAAATTGCAACAGGGTTTTGAGTTCGGCAATCTGCTCCGGGCTGATAGTCCGGGATGGGTCAAACGCCTTGCTGGTGTGACGCTTTTGCACAAGCAAACTTAATTCCTGCATGGGATTCTCCGCGAAAAATGCTGGGGGATATGGCTGGCATTCTACTGGCGCACACCGTAAAAACAATCGGCTTTGGCTGACTATAGTTTCAAAAATATTTTGAATATAACCGGATTTTTATCCATGAATGATTTGGGTATATCAGACTTGGCTGATTGCAAATGCACGTATCTTGTCTTTTATTTGCAAACGCGCTCATCTGTTGGCTAAAATATCTTCAGTGACCGTCAGGAGCGCCCACTATGTCTGCCATAGCCAAACCCACAGCATCCGGGGTCTTATTCAAGGCCTTTACCAATGCCTGCCAGGCGCTGGAACTGACCAATGCTGAAGCCAGCCATATCATAGGGGTCAACCCCAGTACCCTGAGCCGCAATGCTGCCAATGGCTTTAAACCCGAGTCAAAACAAGGGGAGTTGCAGTTGCAGCTGGTGCGTTTGTACCGCTCGCTGTATGCCTTGGCCGGTGGGCAGCAGGACTTTATGCGCCACTGGCTCAACAGCCCCAACCATGCACTTGGGGGCATACCCCGGGAGCTGGTCAAGTCTGTGGTGGGCCTGGTCAGTGTGAATCAATACCTCGATGCCATGCGTGGCAAGGTGTAAATGGACTTACTTTCAATCCCCGAAGTGCCCTATGAGGGCAGCTGCTACCGGTTGGTGGAGTCTCAGGAAGAGGCGGCTACCCTGAGCCTGGTGGATAATTTTGACGAGCAAATGCTGCTGGAAAGCCTGCTGGATGGTGCCAAACCCCCTTACCGGGAGGGCACAGCCCATTTGCACTATCTGCTGAAAACCCCTTTTCGTTATCCGCCTTTAAGGCACGGCTCGCGTTTTGGCACCCGCCTGATGCCAAGCTTTTTTTATGGCAGTGAGTCGGTGCAAACCTGTCTGACCGAAGTGGCCTATTACCGCTTTGTTTTCCTGCAGGACATGGTTGTGCCTTATCAGGGGGTGCTGCACTCGGAGCACATGATGTTCAGGGTATTGCTCAGTGCAAAGCGCTGCGCCGACCTCACCCGAATTGCCGATGACACCCTGCAACGACAGCTGACCCACGGCGAAGATTACCGCTTTACCCAGGCGCTGGGGCAGCAATTGCTTGAGCGTGACTGCCAGCTGATTCGCAGCTATTCGGCCCGTGAACCGGGAGGGGTTAACCTGGCGGTGGCTGATCCGGGTGTGATGGCGTCCGCACCTTTGGACCAGAGCTACTGGATTTGTCAGCTGGAGCCTGCCAGACTCGCTTTTACCGAACGCGGCCGGGGGAATATGCCGCGATACTATGAAGTGGAAGCATTTTTTCGCGAAGGACGCCTGCCGCGTCCCGCCTGAATCCTGGATGGGGGATAAGATGAAGACATCTATGCTGTTACTGCCACTCGTGCTTGGCAGTGCCGTGGCGCAGGCCGAATCAGAGCCATTGGATTGGCGACTCTCTTTCGGTATACATGATTTTCAGGTGGAGAGCTCAGACACCTTTGGTGCCCATGCTGCCATCAGTCTGGATACGGTCACCGATGGCGGCATCAAGCTGCACGCCAACCTCAACACCTACCTTGACCGGGACAAAGACAAGCTCGACCCGGATCATATCCCCATCTGGTTTCAATCCTCTTACTTTGCCAGAGGCAAGCTGTTTACCCTGGGCGAAGACTTAAGACTCGATTGGCAAGCCACCCTCAGCGGTAAAAGGAACACTGTCAGCTCCATCGAAAAACAAATCACCCTGTATCCGTCGCTGGTGCTGGACTATCACAGGCCCGCTTTTGGCGCCAATCTGGAAGCGGGTATCGGTTATTATTTTCTGGAAATTGACGATGATGTGCCCAAGGAGCGCGGCTATCAGCGGGGTGATTTCGGCAACGATGCCACCGCCTGGATGCTCAGTGGTGGCGGTTATCTGATGCTGGCACCCGGTTGGACGCTCTCGGCCAGCGCGACCCATTGGTCCGATGGCAGCGAGCGCCTGGAAACCCGCTACGGCGCATCGCTCAGTGTTGATACCCATGGTTTGCTGGCGAACTCGGTCATGACCCTGTCTTTCGAGCAAAACCAGTACAACCTGGATCACTACGATCTGCTCCCCAAACAAGACGACCAGTATTTGCCGATTCTCCCCTGGGATACAGACAGCCTGTTCAGACTATATCTGACCCTGCCCTGGTGAGTTGGAGAGTCGCTCCCGTACCAGAGCTATCATGGCCTCTGCCGCAAACGACAGAGGCTGACCTCTGCGCCAGAAGAGCGACAGCTCCCAGTGCAGATCGGCTTCTTTCAGTGGCACGGCAATCACGCCTGCCACCGCGTGGCGCTCGGCGATATAGCTTGGCAATATCATGGCACCGGTACCGGCGGCCACCAGGGCAATGCCAAAGTCAGGATGGCTTACCCGGGTGACATTGGCGGGGATGAATCCCGCCCGCTCACAGGCCTCAAACACCAACTGATGCAGGGCATATTCCCGCTCAAACAATATCTGCGCCGTGTCTGCCAGCTCCTGCAATCTCAGCTCCTGGCGGTGCGCCAGCCTGTGCTGTTTGGGCAAAACCACCACCATGGGGTCTTTGCGAATGCGCAGCCCTTCAAATTCGCTGTCCAGCGCCGTGATGCCGGTGGCCAGCTCAATTTCGCCTTTGCGCAGCGCATTGGTTTGCTCAATGCCGCCACGCACAAGCAGCTGCATATCAATCTTGGGATAGAGGCTGCGAAAGCGGGCGATGACAGGGGCGAACAGCTCGGCGCTGCCAAGGGGCGCCAGCCCAAACTTAAGCCGGCCGCCCCTGAGGCTTCGCATGGCTTCAAGCTCGGCCAGCATGTCATCACGGGTAGCCAGCAGGGCCAAACCATGGCGATAGACCACTTCACCGGCGGGGGTGAGGCGTAAATGCACCCCGCGCTTGCCCCGCTCGATAAGCTGCAGATCCAGGCTCTCTTCCAGCAGGCGTACCGCCTTTGACAGCGCCGGTTGGGTGAGATGCACCTTCTCGGAGGCCTTTGCAAAGCCACCGGCATCCACCACCTCCATAAAGTATCTGATGGCCCTGAGATCCAATTGAATATCCGTTGGTAATGCTATCTATGCTTAATATTCATTTTTTTTATTCAAATGGCAAACCTACACTAAGCACATTCCATTTTTCACAGTGATAGCCACCATGACCCTCAGTGAAGGCAAAGTCAGACTCAAATCCGGTGCCAAAAGGGCAAGCCAGACCCTGCTGCAGGCGGCGGCTATCTGTTTGCTCGCCTGGCTCGCCCATGCGTTGGTGCTGTATTTTGCGCTGCCGGTGCCCGGCGGCGTAGTAGGCCTGGGGGTATTGCTGGCGCTCTTGTCGCTTAAGTGGGTGCCCGAAAAGGCCCTGCAGGCCGGTGCAGCCTGGCTGCTGGGGGACCTGCTGCTGTTTTTCATTCCACCGGTGATCTCAGTCATTCAGTATGAAGCCATGATTGAGCAATATGGCGCCCGCATGTTGGGCTTTTTGGTGGCAGGCAGCGTGACCGTGCTGTTGGGCACCGGCTGGGTGGTGGATAAAGCCTTTAAGTTTGAGCGTGGCTTACACCTGGCCCGCGCCGGAGGACGCCTGTAATGAGTCATACCAGTCTGGCGCTGCTGAGTTTAGTGATTACCCTGATGGGCTATTACGGTGCCAAGCGTTTATATAGCCGCTTGGGCTACTGGTGGGCTGCGCCTATTCTGCTGGCGCCCTTACTGATTATTGCCGCTGTCTTGCTGCTGGATATCCCGCTGCCCAGCTATTTCGAGTACACCCATTTTCTGGTGCTCCTGCTGGGGCCTGCCACCATCGCTTTTGCGCTGCCCATTTACCGTGAGCGGGCCCTTATCCGCCGCTACCCCATCACCCTCACATTGGGCGTGATGGCCGGCTTGCTGCTGGGCCTCGTGTCGTCCTGGGGGCTGGTGAAACTCTTTGCCCTGCCGCCTGAAATTGGCCACAGCGTATTGGTGCGCTCTGTCTCCACCCCCTTTGCCATGGAAGCCACCACGGCCTTTGGCGGTGTGCCCGAGTTAACGGCCATGGTGGTGTTGATGACGGGTGTGGTGGGTATGTTGCTGTGCGGGCCGCTGTTTCGTTTTGGCAGGGTGCGTTCATCCCTTGCCAGAGGTGTTGCCCTTGGGGCATCGGCTCACGGTGCCGGCGCTGCCAAGGCGCGTGAGTACGGTGAGGAAGAGGCCGTGGTTGCCAGCCTCACCATGATTTTCACCGGTATTGCCATGGTACTGGGTGCGCCTGTGTTTGCTCTGTTTCTCGTATAACCCTTTCCCTTTGTTGCGTGTGTTTGCCGGCGTTTCGCCGGCTTTTTTTTATTTTGAAAGCAGGGTTTTGCACAGCTTCACAAAGTCGGAGGAGGTCACTATGCCCAGCACCTTTTGCTCGCCGTCCACCACCGGCAGGCAACCCAGCTTGTTCTCTATAAAGTAGTCAACCACCACCGCCAATGGCTCATCGTCGCTCAGGCGCTGGGCGTTTTTATCCATCAGCTCACTCACCAGATATTGCCGCTCCTTGCGCTCGAGGGCGCCCTGACCATACTTGTTCAGCAGGCTGACGACAGTCGAAATCATTTTTTTGTGGGTAAGAATGCCCTTGTAGTGGCCATCCTGTTCTCCCACCACCGGCAGGTGGCGCACCCCACGGGATTGCATCAGCAGATGTGCATCCTTGAGGCTGGCCCCCTCGCTGATGCAGACAGGGTTGGGGGTCATGATGTCTTTGACTTGCATAGCGTCCTCCATGGGCTCGTTGCCGGTTAATCCACTGCAGATCCGGTCTGCAGGAGTATAGCATCCTGTTTAACTGGTTGTTTTTCAATGTTCTAGTCCGCAAAACTCTACCAAGGGCGTCATGCTTGTGTAATAGTAATGTTGCAAACTAAGACTCATTGGACCTCATACCTCTCATATAACCAAAGGAATAATAATAATGAAACGGTCTTATTCACGTCGTGACTTCCTGGCCATGTCGGCCAAAGGCGTTGGTGCCGCAGTGGTCTCCTATGGCCTGATGGGCTGCTCCAGCAGCGATGATGATGCCCCATCTGTGCCCGTCAGCTTTATGCACGGTATTGCCAGTGGCGACCCGGCCCATGACGCTGTGATTATCTGGACCCGGGTGACTCCCACAGGCGATGCCGACCTCAGTGTGTCCTGGCAGGTGGCCAAAGATGCCGACTTCAACGAGTTGGTGACCGACGGCAGCACCATGACCAATAAAGACAGGGACTACACAGTAAAGGTGGATGCCATGGGCCTTGCTGCAGGCAGCACCTATTACTTCCGCTTTATGTGCGGCGATAAAACCTCGGCCGTGGGCAAAACCCGCACCCTGCCGGAGGGCGCCGTATCCCAGGTGAAACTGGCGGTAATGAGCTGCGCCAACTTCCCGGCCGGTTACTTTAACGTGTACGAGCTGGCAGCGGCCCAGGGCTCGCTGGATGCCGTGGTGCATCTGGGCGACTACATCTATGAATATCCCCGTGGCGGTTATGCCAGCGAAAACGCCGCCGCCCTTGGCCGAGAAGTCTTGCCAACCCATGAACTTCTGAGCCTGAACGACTACCGCACCCGTTATGCCCAGTACCGCGGCGATGACAGCCTGCAAAAGCTCCATGCCCTGGTGCCCTTTATCACAGTGTGGGATGACCACGAGGTCTGTAACGATGCCTGGCGCGATGGCGCTGAAAACCACAACGAAGGCGAGGGCGACTTTGAGGCCCGCAAGCAGGCGGCGCTGCAGGCCTACTTTGAGTGGCTGCCCATCCGCCCATGGCGCGAAGGTAACCACGAAGAAATCTTCAGAAGCTTTGCCTTTGGCGATCTGGTTGACCTGCACATGCTGGACACCCGTTTGCTTGGCCGTGACGAGCAGCTGCAGTTTGAAACCTACCTGGACCCCGCCACCGGCACCTTCGATGGCACCAGCTTTATGGCCGATGTCACCAGCACCAGCCGTACCATGCTGGGCGCGCTGCAGCTGCTGTGGCTGCAAAGCAAGTTACTGGCGAACGAAGCCAAATGGCAGGTACTGGGCCAACAGGTGTTGATGGGCAAGATGCTGCTGCCCGCGGCCATTGCCACCCAGCAGCTGTCTATACCTCAGTTTGCCGAACTGGCTGGCCTGGCGCAGCTCGCTGCCCGTGCTCAGGCGGGCGACCCTACCCTGACTCAGGAAGAGCTTATGTATCTTGCGGCCAACCAGCACAAGCTAACGCCGGAAGTGATAGCCCTGCTGCAACTGCCATCCATTCCCTACAACCTGGATGCCTGGGACGGTTACGCCTACGAGCGTGAAGTGATTCTGGGCACCGCCAAGTCGGTAAATGCCAACCTGGTGGTGCTGGCCGGAGATACCCACAATGCCTGGGCCAACGAACTCAAGGACGTGAACGGCGCCGCCGTTGGCGTGGAGTTTGCGACCAGCTCAGTGTCGTCGCCGGGGCTTGAGTACTACCTGCAATTGCCTGCCGAACAAATTCCGGCCACCGAAGCGGCCGTGGTGGGGCTGGTTGATGATCTCAAGTACGCCAACCTCAAGGACAGGGGCTTTATGGTGCTGACCTTCACCCAAGACGAGGTGCGCAGCGACTGGATTTATGTCTCGTCCATTCTGGAGAAAGACTTTACCGAGGCAAGCGCCCGTGGCTACAGCGCCCGCACACTGGCAGGCAGCCATGTGATTGAGGCTGTGGTGTAATCCGCTTCCCGCGAACAGTGCACAGCGCTAAAAATCCACCCAATTGGGTGGATTTTTTTATGCTCAGTGGAGGAAATTCTCCGGCTTGTTATGCTTGCAGCAGTCACGGGGCAAAAATTTGTGTAAAATGCGCGCCCAAATCATGGCGGATACCGGGTTTGGGCCTCATCCGCGAATTACCAAAAACAGCAATAGGATGATGGGGACGCTTCAATGTCAGACAAACATTACATTACGGCACAGCAGCTATTGGAAGACTCATTTCGCCTGGCAGCCCAGGTGTATCAAAGCGGCTTTCGCCCGCAGTTTATTGTGGGGATCTGGCGTGGCGGTGCACCCATAGGGATTGCGGTGCAGGAATACTTTGATTTCAAAAAGGTCGATACCGACCATATCGCCGTGCGTACCTCTTCTTACTACGGTATTGGTACCGACAAGCAGAGCAAGGAAATCAAGGTTCACGGTCTGCATTACATCATCGAAAACTGTAACGCCGACGATGGCCTGCTGATTGTGGACGACGTATTCGACTCAGGCCGCAGCATCCATGCCCTGAAAGAAAAACTGTCGCAGCTGATGCGCCTCAACATGCCCCGCGATATCCGCATTGCCTGCCCATATTACAAGCCCAAAAACACCGCCGTGCCCTTAAAGCCGGATTACTACATCCACTCATCTGAAGACTGGCTGGTGTTCCCCCACGAAGTCTCGGGCCTGACCCCGGATGAGATTGCAAACGGCAAGAGCGACCTGAAAAACATCGCCGAGCTGTTTATCTAGGCTTGTTACATAAGCTTGTTACATAAGCCTGTTGCATAAGCTTGTTATATAGGTTTGTTGCATAAGCCCGTGAACTAAGACCTGTATTCCTTCGTGGGTGGTAAAAGCCGTGCTGCTGATAAGCAGTCACGGCTTTTTTTGTGGCTTAAGGCGAATTCAGCTAACACGCTTGCCCCGGCTGATAAACCTATGCCAAGATACTGATTTGATGGATCAAAACACTTCTCAGGGACGCAGCATCTCACTCCAGCCCATGCGGTAGCCATGCTCAAAGGCATTGCCTGGAATGCACTTCACCGCTCACGTCCCCTGATAGGGGTTATTCCATCAGTAAAAAGGCGCTTCGCTGCCCTTGCCAGTTAGCCAGGGTTTGCCCCTGCCGGTAAGCTGGGTGAATATGCCAGTCAGGCACGCTTTGCTTCTCTGTGATGAATTTTTGCCATTTAAAAACAGGCGCTTGCGAAATCGGCGGGGCAGATAACAGGCGAGAAACCGTGCTGGCACGCTTTGCACTGGCAACTTATCTGGACGATATCAGCTAAGTGATTCAGTCCATTGAACATTCACCGGCACGTTTTTCACTGGTCTAAGGTGATAAACGAGCCGGCACACTATACAAATGTTATAGTTCAATCCTGCAATGTTTCTACTTAATACTATTAAAGAGGTGAATATGAATATTTTGAAGTTTGAAATTCTAGATCTAAAAAAAGGCGATAAAGTAGTCAAGGTTGATGGACCAGAGGTTCATGTATCGAAGCTTTCTGGAGAGTATGCTGTTTATACAATGAAATTGGATCAAAACAATGAGGTGATTGATTTTGATGTATTTGCAGTAACATCTGGTTGTGGTGACTTTGATCTAGTTAAAAATGCTGACTATGAGGATCTAGCTGAGCTTTGGGAGAGTTCTAATGAGTGATGAGAAAGGCTCTGAAAACTTGCCGGTTAATACCAAAGCTACTGGTTCAGCTATTTGCAGAAAAGTTCCTCAAGAAATAAAGAAGGATTTTAAAGAAGAAGTCAAAAAAATAGCTCGCAAGCATGGCTTGCGTGTAAATTTCATACAGGTGAAGTGACATGGAAAATGGTGACATAATCGTTAGGCTTTCTGGACCAACAGATGCTGTGTCTGCTGCTTTTGCTGAAATAAAGGAGTGTGCACTTTCCTTAGGGATTACAACTGAAGATGTTCAAGTTAATGAGACACCGTTGAAAGTTGAACAAAATAAAGTTAAAGCAACAAAATCTATAGATATAATGGCTCGAGTTGTTGGAGATGAGTCTAAAGTTGAAGCTTTTTTGAATGAAGTTTCTGAAATGGTAACAAAAACATTTGGATTAAACCCTCCCAGTTCTGACTTGAGCATCGAAAATTTGGATGAAGAAGATGAAAAGTAACCGTCCATATGATCATAGAAAAGCTATTGCCTTAGCCAAAATTAGAGAAAATTATAAATGTGAACTTAGGTGTGGATCTACGGTGGATATCCATGGGCACCATATTCTGGACTATAGCTTAGGTGGTGAAGCGACTCCTGAAAACATCTTGGTAGTTTGTGAGGCTTGTCATAATAAACTACATAGCGGTGAAATTTACGTAGAATCGATAGATTACAGCAAAAAATAACTATAACAAACTGTTTAAGAGTGATTCGCAATGCGTGGAATTTTTACTATGCGTTGTGTTTAGTGTTTAAGGTGGTCTGCGGCGGCTTCGGTATTGCGTTGCTCACACCTTAACAGGGCGTTATGTACAAATAGATTTCATCTAATACCGTAGCCTGAAATGAAATAAATGTTAATGGGAGTTTAATAACGAGTTGTGAAATGGTGGGAGAAAACAGTCGAATACACATTTGTTCTGATGGCAGTTCAGCAAGAGATTTTTGATCTTTTCTTGCCATTAGATGGCGACGTTGAATCTATAGGTGATGCGGTGTTTGGAAAGGATTCTGAGTTCTACATTCTTGAATTTAAGAAAAGCCTCACAGACCTGTCATCTGAGTATTCCAAATATGATCAAGGGAAAAATGGTTACTTATCTGCTGCTGAAATTATGCAGAAAGATTCAGCTTCTAAAGCGCATTTCATCGTTGGAGGAAAAGTGATTGAAGGAAAGAGGTATCTATCAATTGAAGCCAGAAGATATTATGAAGATAACGAAATACCTACATCAGATATGAAGCAAATATTCAATGAAGGAATTACTTTAGAGAAATTAAAAGAATACACAAAGAAAGTAACAGAGCTTAAGAAATCTGGTGAAGATGACGGTGAGCAAGGATCTTCGTCTGGCAGCTTCAGCCATCAGAGTGTATTAGCGGTATCGAAATCAAAAAAAACAGCTTCTCTAATTCCTCTCTACTACTTTAAGGCCCCTGCTCCTAAACCAGAGCCAAAAAATACAGTTAGATCATCGATTTCATATAGGCCAAGATAGCAGGTACATAACAAGCGCAGGCAACCGGACAGTCAAACCCGTCACGCCTTTTGTTCCAAAAGCCGCGCCAAATTTGCCTGCCGTTGCTGCGGGCGTTTTAGGTTTCAGTCGAGATTTGAGGAATTACAATTGACTAAAGAAAAAACAGAAATGGAACGAATCGACAGTATGTTTAACAAGTCAGTTTGGCTTATCGGCATAATCTGGACGATCACTTTGGGGGGCGGTGCATTTGCTTTCTCGACTTCGTTTTCATACTTGGACAACTTGATTGCAAACTCAGAAAAGAAAATTGAAAAAATCTCGCAAGGTGCAACTGAAAAAATAGACGCTGCGGTGTTAGAAACATCCAAAAAAATCACTGATGAACTTGCCCAGAAAATCGATGTTGTTCGTATTTCAAATGACATCAAGAATAATCGCATTCCTGAGATTGAGGCTGATTTAGATAAAACTATCAAAGATCTAAAAAATGCCATTGATACTGAATTAGGCTTGGTGAGAGATGATATCTCTCAAACTAGAAATGACGTTGAAAAATACTCCAAGCTGTTAAGTGATCTAATCAAGGTTCAAGAGGTTGCAGAAACATTGGAAGTTCAAGCGTACGGCATTTACATAGAGCCTGATTTGCCTCAAACAGGTAAGCCTGCTCAGATTACGACGAGGATCTATGCTCCAAAACTGGAAAAGAATCAAACTATCAAGGTTGTTGCTTCAATGGAGTTTTTAGGGTTTGAACATAAACAAACATTGTTATTGATAGCAGGTGAATTTACAGATATTTCGTTTCCAATGGTACTCCCGAAAAATATAAATGGCTCTGATATATTGGTAGGACAAGGGAAGTACACAGGTACACTTAAAATTACAGATGCATCTGGCAGCCTTTTGTTAGCTCAAAAAACAGGTTTACTTGAGATTTACAAATAAAACCTAACAAACTGCTTAAGCGGGATTCGCAATGCGTGGCATTTTTAGCATGCGGTGAGTTCGTGATTAAGGCGGTGTACGGTAGCTTTTGCAGTGCATTGCTCACCCCTTAGCAGGGCGTTAAATTCTAAAATAAGTTCGGAGTACGTATTTTGCCAAGGAATACTGTCTATGTTGTTGGAGCTGGTGCAAGCTACGAGCTGGACTTGCCGGTAGGAAATAAGCTCAAGGAACATATTGCAAAAATTCTCTACATGAGTTTTGAGCATGGTTCATTTAAAGATGGCAATTACGATTTATACCAGACTATTAGGCGCCATACCGGAAACAACAGTTCCGAAACAAATGAATACCTGAAAGAGTGCCGTCACATCAGCAACAACATGCCTCTTGCTATATCTATCGATAATTTTATCGATTCAGAACGAGGGAATGACAAATTGGCTCTTTGTGGAAAGATGGCAATAGTTGAAGCAATACTTGAAGCTGAGAGGAAGAGTAAGATTTTCTTCGCTAGGTACCAGGGCACAGAAAAAATTAATTTTCCTAGACTAGAAAATACTTGGTATCTGCCTTTCTTTCGAACACTGACAGAAAATTGTAGGGCAGATGATCTTCAAGACAGATTTAGAACTATTACATTGGTAATTTTTAATTACGATCGCTGTATAGAGCACTTTCTTATCCATGCCTTAATGAGTTACTACCGTCTCCAGGAACGCCAAGCAGCTGAGATAGTCGGAAGTCTAAAAATAATACATCCCTATGGCACAGTCGGGTCACTCCCATGGCAAGATCAAGCAAGCTCCACTCGCATGGAGTATGGTGGTGAGCTCCAGACACAGCAGCTAATCGAATACGCCCAAAGAATTCGTACCTTTACTGAAGGTGCTCATTCAGAACATATGGACCAACTCAGGCATAGTATGATGCACGCTGAGAGGCTCGTATTCTTAGGATTTGCATTTCATAGGCTTAATATGGAACTACTGATGGGTGCTACCGAAGATAAATATGAAAACCCACTTAAGATAGATTGCTTTGCCACTGCTTTCGAAACATCTAATAACGACCAAGAATCGATTAGTGCTTCGATAAAGTATCTCTATAAGGGTGAAATTAAAATAAATATAGAAAATACAACCTGTGCAATGCTCTTTAGAGATAACTCGCGGAGTCTTGGTTATGCATAAGAATTTAACAAGTTGCGCAAGCGGGACAAAGTGCTGTGCACTTCGCCCCTTCGCAAAGCGCTATCCCTGTGAAAGCCTCAGCTTGTGCATTAAAACAAGGACGTGACTGATGACTAGAGTTTTACTTGCCGTACTGTGCAGTGCAGCTGTGTTGATGTCTTGTGGTAAAAAAGACACAGCTACCACGCAATTTGACGATATTCAGTCCAGGCAGGAGAGGCTGCACCGGGCATTTGATGATATTCGCTCGCAACCTGACTTTATGGGCAGTGTTGTGCTGATGCAGTCAGGTACGGTGATATTTTCAGATAGCGCGGGCTTCGATGACATAAGCAAGAATGAACAATCGACCACACAATCAGCTTACTTAATTGGCTCAGTATCAAAAACCTACACAGCCGCCCTGGTGCTAAAGGCGGTTGACGAGAAAAAGCTGACTCTGGAACAAACGCTTGAGGCATTTTTTCCGACCCTTGAAAATGGACACCTAATCAGCATCAAAAATCTGCTTCAGCACACCAGTGGCATTGGCAACTACACCAAAAAAGGCAAAGGATTTTTTGACTATCGGACAGAAAGTCAAAGCAGTGAGAGTATGCTTAATCGAATTCTGGCGTTGGGCAGCGATTTTGAGCCAGGCACCAAAGCAGAGTACAGCAACTCCAACTATTACCTGCTGGCGCTCATCCTGGAAAAGGTATACCAAAAAAGCTTTGGTGAGATACTCAGTGAAAAGATAACGACGCCGTTAAACCTGACTCAAACGGTACATGTGCGCGACACCCACCAAACTCAGCATTCGTACACCGTTGAGAATGGCCAGTGGTCAATGTTTCCTGCATCCCATCTGTCTGTTGGGCTGGGGGCGGGTTCCATAAAGGCGACACCCACCGAGGTGGCGATTTTTTATCATGCCTTGTTTACCGGTGAGATTATCCCTTTGCCATTGGTTGATACCATGAAGCAGACCCAAAACGGTTTTGGTTTGGGTATTAAACCCATTGATTTTTTTGACAAGCAGGGATTTGGGCACTGTGGGACCTTTGATGCATATAACGCGATAGCGGCCCATTTCCCTCAGGAAAAGATGACGCTGGTTTTAGCATCCAATGGATCAAACGATAACTTTCATGACACCTATCAACAGATGCTGAAAAGCTACTTTAATCAAACCCTGACTGATCTGCCTGTCGCGGCAGAAGAGCTGGCGCGCTATGTGGGTCAGTATCAGGCCATCCCTGACGATCCCTATGGGGTGACCCTGGTTAACCTCGATGGCAAGCTCGCCAATCAATTTCCCGATGGTTATACCCAGGCGCTGCGATATGAAGGCGATGGCCGCTTTGTGTATGACCAGGTCGGCGCCGAACCTGTTTATTTTGTTATTTCAGACAATGGCGACAGGCTGTCGACCAGGTTAGGGGAAAAGGGCGAAGAAGAAGTGAAAATGAAGGTCGTTCATTAACTCTTGCTTTGAGACGCGAGCATTCACATTATTGTTTAGCGTCGTTTTACCCTCGTTTTCAGCGTCGCCTTCAGTTGGTGGGGCGACGCTTTTATGTAACCTGTTTATCAAGGCAGATATCCATTCAGCGCCTTCCCTTTCAGCCATTTATCCCTTTCAGCCATTTATTCCTTTGAGCGTTATCGCCGGTTTCTCTGTGCCTGAATTGCTCTCACTTTGCCAAGTGATACCAGGGGCGAAGCAAAACAGATGGCGTATAAAGATGCCTTAACATGTTGCATCGCGTCTCGAGGCCAACAACTCACTGGCGTCTGATACAGGCGTTAAAGCCTTACTCTTAACGACACCAGGGTCGCCACGGCAATCAGTAGGGCAATCAGGTAAAGGGCCACCGGCAAGGTGAAATACTGTGCTATTTGCCCGACACTGGCAGGGCCTGCCAGCACACCGATATACCCCAGTGTTGAAACAGCCGGTACCGCCAACGACTGCGGCATGCTGGTTTGCTTGCCCGTTGCGGAAAACATGATGGGCACTATGTTGGCACAGCCCAATCCAACGAGCGCATATCCCAGTAATGCAAGATTGAGATCTGAGGCCGAGATGGCGAGAAACATCCCGGCACTGGCCAGCAGCCCTCCGGTTGTCAGCACCAAACGGCTGCCAAAGCGTGAAATGGTGTTATCCCCGGTCAGGCGGCCGAGGGTCATGGTCAGCGAAAAGCAAAACAGGCCAAGCATGGCGCTTGAATGGGGCACATTCTGATACTCAGCGAGATACACGCCACTCCAATCCAGCACGGTTCCCTCTGCCAAAAACAACGAGAAACAGATCAAGCCAATCAGCAGTACAGGGCCATGGGGTAAGGCAAATGACGGCCCCTCCTTTGGGTTTGAAAAGGGCAGCAGGCCGCGATGAAAGTAGAATAATCCTCCCACCACGAACACACTCACCAGGATACAGGCCTGCAGCGCTGAGATCCCGAACGTTAATAGGGCCGCCATTACCCCGGCACCGCATATGCCGCCCAAACTGTAAAAGCCATGGAAGCCGGACATTAAATTTTTATCAGCGCGCTTCTCCACTAGAATGGCCTGAATATTCATCACGCAATCGGTTGCGCCAATGCCAAAGCCAAATATGGTAAGTAAAACGGCCAGTTGTAAGGTGCTGGTGGCGAGAGGTAACACAACCAACACCAGTGAAAACACACTGACGGTAAAGAGCATAACCCGCTTACACCCCAGTCGGGTCGCCACGGCGCCGGCGAGGGGCATGGATGAAATAGCGCCAATGCCCAGACACAGCAAGAGTAAGCCGAGGGTCCCGTCGTCTATCCCGATATTGCTTTTGATAATGGGAATAATGGCCGCCCATGCGGCTGTTGCCAGGCCTGCACCAAAGAACATAGCCCGGGTTGAGGGGACTTCCATCACGCTGTCCAGTTGACTCACAGAGGGTTTTGTTGTCATAACACCACGCAAAAAAAAGCTAAAACATCATAATCGAGCATGAAAGTGCAGTTGCCACTTGGTCACCACCCGAATCCTATTGGTCACATGTGCTCACTCGCCCGCCATGTACACAGTAAACATTGGCAACCGATTGAGTCGCTTCTGTGAAAGCCGCACATGTGCCGAGGTTTAACCTTGACCGCCATAGGCGAAATACCGGGGGAACTGCCGACATCAGCCGTATTCCGGTTCACCTTTTTCATTGATAAACGGAGCATGAACGCGCTAGCATGAGCTATACCTGTTGCTAATTCATGATAACTTATGCTCGATTGTGCTTCTTTCCCGGATCAAAGGCAAACCCTGATTAAAACGCGCCTGCTACAGGATGGCAGGGTCGTCTGCGCTCATCTCGCTGCCGAACTGGGGGTGTCTGAACACACTATCCGGCGCGACTTGCAGGAACTTGCCAGTCAGGGCGTTTGCAAAAAGGTCTATGGCGGCGCAGTGAATGTGGTGGCAGACCCGCCGGGTTTAGCCGAGCGCATTCAACTGACAGGTGCAGAAAAGCAGAAACTTGGCCGCGCCAGCGCGCAGCTTTTGCGGGACGGTGATTGCGTTTTTGTAGATTCGGGCAGCACCAATATGGCAATTGCCAAAGCGATAAGCCAGCAGCAAGCCATCACCTTTGTTACCCATGTACCTGAAATTGCGGTTGAATTGCTGAAGTTGGCACACTGTGAAGTGATTTTATTGGGGGGGAAACTGAACCGGAAAATCGGCGCATCGGTTGGCCCCACAACCATCAGGCAGCTTGAAACCATGTACTTCGACCAATGCCTGCTGGGAGCCTGCGCACTCGACCCTGAAGAAGGGGTGACGGTATTTGATTTCGATGATGCAGAATTTAAACGGACTATCGTCAAGCAAAGCAGTGAGGTGATTGTTGCGCTGACCCAAGATAAGTTGGGTGCGGTAGCCAAACACAGGGTGATGCCGGTGAGTGAGATTTCCACCCTTGTGCTCGCAGGCGCATCTGTACCGGGTGTGCTCGCAAAGTTGGCACAATCAAGCGTCAATATTGTGCAGGCAGATTAAAAGCTTATGCAGAGTATATGTGGCGAGGTGTGCACAGGGCACAGTGTTTATTCACAGCCGCGTTTTCCAGAGCCAGCTTATACATAGTCTGTTTATCCAGAGCCTGTCTATCCAGAGCCGGCTTATCGCCAAGTGATGGGACTCATACTGCCAATCTCGTCCCATGTCGGCCCATGTCGGCCCATCTCGGCCCATGTCGTTCTTGGCGGCCCCGAGGACTCAGATTCGATGTTCAATCCTATGGCATCAAAGGGCCGAAAGACCTGGTCTCCGGCACACATTGCAGGTAGCCACCTGATTCAGTAAACAAAAAAGCCGGGATTATCCCGGCTTTTTCATGTTTACAGCCTGCCAGTCGTATCAGCCCGGCCACTGCGGCTCGGGATCAAAGCCCGTTGCAATTGGCGTAGTAGGTGACGGTAGCTGGCCAGTCGGAGAATACCCCTATCACCCCTACGTCTTTGGCGAGTACGTCCAACAGCTCGTAGGTGACCCCTTCGTTGGTGGTGGCATCGGTAATGCTTTGATAGTACCAGCCGCCGCCGTTGGTGAGGTGGCCCGAGCGCTCCAGTGTCCAGGTGATTATCTTAAGCCCGGCAGCCTTGGCGGCCTTGGCATATTCGGATGGCACTATCTTACCGTCGTTATCCAGCGTCACCAGCATCCACAGGGGCGGCGCCACTATCTCCACGCCATCGGCCTTGAGGCTGGCCATATCAGGCTGCCAGGTGGCGGGGTTCATGGGGTCGAAGCCGGGCAGGGTTTCGTCCCTGTCATCCAGATACACGGCCTGCCGGCCAAACTCCGGCGCCGTGGCAATCCAGTGTTTTACATCGTCCAGATTAAAGGACTGGGGGTAAACCCGGTCGGCCGTTACACCGGCGGCCTGGTATTCGGCCACCAGTTTGTCGGCGTAATCCTGCTGACTCATGCCATCGAAGGGCATGGTGACGGCGGGGGACTTGAGCTCAGGGGTCATCTTAACGCCAGCGGCCTTGAACATCTCAATGGATTGGGCGTGGGTCATCAGGGTGCCGGTGGCAGCATAAAGATCCGTGCGCCAGCCCGGGGTGCCTGCCAGATAGGCTTCCACCGTGGTGGCCTTGGGGTTGGCACCGTCCATCTTGCCCTTGAGGCTCATAAACTCCTCGAGGCTGATGTCGCTGGTACAGCACTTGGCCGAGGCAGGGGTGCCGGTGGCGGCATCAAAGGGGCTGAATGGCTCGCTGCATTTGGCGGCAAGTTCGGGGATGGCGAGAATATTGGTGGTGGTGTGCAGGTCGCACTGGGAGTGGCGGCAAACCAGCGCCTTGTCGGCGGTGAAGGTCACGTCACACTCCAGTACCCCGGCGCCCGAATCGATGGCGGCCTTATATGACTCGCGGGTGTGTTCTGGGAACTGCATGGCGGCGCCCCGGTGGCCGATGGAAAAGTCGCTGCGGTAAAACGGCATGTCTTTGCACTGAGCCAGCGCCGATTTGAGCTCACCTTCGGCCATTTGTGAAATCAGGTACGCCGGGCGTACGCCCACCTGAGCGGGTACCCTGGTGGCGGCAGGTGGGGTGACTTCAGTTTCGGTTTGTGGGCTGTCGTTATCATTGCAGGCAGTCAGTGCCAGCAGAGGCACCAGGCAGAGCAAATGGTAGGCTTTACGGAGCATCGTATTGATTCCAAAGTAGAAAAATTGGTGTAAACCTAACCTCACTCTGTGACATGCCCAAGACAGCCCCGTTAACGAACCATGACATGCAAATGACAGGGCAGCAAAAGAAAAAGCCTTCGCAATGGGAAGGCTTTTTGTATCCGAATGGTTGCGGCTGCTGTCATCAGCCTCTTTAACTTATTCGCTTCAGTAAGGCGCTTCAGTAAGGCGCTTCAGTTGAACGCTTAAGTTGAATGCCTTAATTGGGCAGTGCCGAGAGCACCTTCACGCAGCGCTGCTGCAACTGCCGTGCTTCCAACAGCGCTCTGTTCATACCGCTGGAGAGGGCAGGCTTGCTGTCGATGTAACGGCTCAGGGCATCCACACCCTGCTGGCTGCAATCACCGGGGATAAGAGCGGCGGCCGAGCGGGCAAACACGGGTCCCTTG
The DNA here is from genome assembly GCF_019457455.1 of Shewanella sp. FJAT-52076. Taxonomy (NCBI): domain Bacteria; kingdom Pseudomonadati; phylum Pseudomonadota; class Gammaproteobacteria; order Alteromonadales; family Shewanellaceae; genus Shewanella; species Shewanella sp. FJAT-52076. Next base: position 3,438,629 of record NZ_CP080415.1, on the reverse strand, counting down.
GCGTCCAGGTCCGGCAGCATGGCGAGGCGCTCGTCACTGCTGGCATTGGCAAGCAGGCGCTGCTCAGGCTGGTACAGGTTCCCCATGGCCACCCTCAGCTTGGGGAAGGGCTCGCTCCCGGCGGCGATTTTACTCAGCCACTGGCGCTTGATGCTGCCATCGGGGCGTTGCACCCGGGCGCGGATAGCGGATTTCTGGCCGCTGTCACTGTTGTCCCGAATCTGCTCCTCACGCACCCGGCGCTCGGCGCCCAGGGCATCGAGACGGTTCAAGCGGGCTATGATGTCCCAGCGTCTGTCCTGATCTATTTCCAGCCCCTGCACCTTGCTGGCACCATCGAGCAAATCATTCAAATGATCAATGGCTTCGCCGCCGTAGGCCAGGCTGATATAGGCATCAAACCAACGGCCCTGCAGCTCTTTGTCGCCCCGGCTTTCCATGGCGCGGCGCAGACTCATTTGCGACAGGGCGCGCAGGCCCTTGTCGGCAAAACTGCCCCTGCCTTTGTTGGCGCTTTGCAGGTAGAAGGCGCTGGCTTGCAGCTTGTCGATGATCTGGGCGCTCAGCTGCAGGTCCTTTTCCATGGGGGCGTTGACCAGTGCCGTTGCCAAAAAGTCCTGCAGCGGCAGTTTGCCATCGGTCACGCTGTCCCACAGGCTTTGCCACAGCATGGCCCTGAGCAGGGGGTCTTCGGTGCGGGACAGCTGGCTGCGGGCGGTGTCAAAGGAGCGGGGATCCAGGTTTACCTTCACGTAGCCCCAGTCCTGATAGTTGGGGTACACCAGTTTGGGGCACTGGCGACCGATAAGGGCGGGCACCTTGGTGCGCTCTCCCTTGAAGATAACTTCTACCACCCGGTCGCGGTGCAGCCCGTGGCGGTCGGCATCAAACAGTGCCACCTGCACCTTTTGCTCCCTCAGTACCGGGTATTCGGCCGGTGCACTCTGGCGCAGGGCGAAGTGGCTGATTTGCTCGCCGTCACAGCTGAACTCGGCTTCGATGCTGTTTACCCCGGGTTGGTAGAGCCAATCCCGGGTCCACTGGGTCAGATCCCGGCCGGCGGCCTGTGCCAGGCTGCCGATAAAGTCATCCAGGGTGGCGTTGCGGTAGCTGTACTGCTTGAGGTAAGTGGATACGCCGCGCCTGAAAGGCTCTTCGCCCAGCAGTATGCTCAGCTGACGCAGGCTGGCGGCACCTTTTTGGTAGGTGATGGCATCGATATTGTCGAAGGCATTGCCCGATGTGGGCACGGGCACCTCGATGGGGTGGGTGGTCACCAGGCTGTCGAGGGTGTAGGCCCGCTGTTTGCCTCCGGCATAAAAGCTTTGCCAGGCATGGGAAAACTCAGGGATTTTCGCCAGCGCCATGGTGCCCATCAGGGAGGCAAAACTCTCGTTCAGCCACAGGCCGTTCCACCACTTCATGGTGACCAGATCGCCAAACCACTGGTGCGCCATCTCGTGCATGATAACTCCCGCCAGCGACTGCTTCTGGGCTAGGCTCATCTCACCACTGGAGACAAAAGCCGACTCGGAGAAGGTAATGGCGGCGGCGTTTTCCATGGCGCCGTAGAGGAAGTCGGGCACCAGCAGCTGATCGTACTTTTTAAAGGGATAGGGAATGCCAAAATATTGCTCAAAGTACTCGAGGCCCAGGGCGGTGTAACGGAACCAATCTTGCGGTGTGACCTTGTCGGCAATGGACTGACGGGCGAAGAGGCGCATGGGGTAGCGCGCTTCGCCGCTCTCCCATACCTGATAGGGGCCAGCATGGAGCGAGAAGTTATAGGGGCTCAGCAGCGGGGTTTCGGGGAAGTCCCACACCCGCATGTTGCCTTCAACATTGATGCTGCTCTCCCGCATGCTGGTCACCACCTGCCAGTCGGCGGGGGCGGTTACCTTGACCTTGTAGCTGGCCTTGAGATCCGGCTGGTCGAACACCGCAAACATTTGCTGGGCGGCGGCGGGTTCAAAATGGGAGTAAAGATAGACACGGCCATCGACCGGGTCTTCAAAGCGGTGCAGGCCTTCGCCATTGGTGCTGTGGGGGCGGACAAAGCTTACCTGCAGCTGGTTTTCGCCGCTCACCAGCAGCCTGGGGTTTAAGGTCAGGTAGCTGCCATTGTAGTTGGGGTATACCTTGGCGCCGTTAATCAACAGCTCGGTAATGCGGGCCTTGTTCAAATCCAGTGTCAGCGGTGACAGGGTATCGCTGAGCTGAAAACGCACCTTACTGGTGGCACTGAATTCGGCACTGCCATTGAGTTTGAAGTCCAGCTCATAATGCACGTTACTGACACGTTGGCTGCGATTTGCTGCCTGTTCGGCGCTGATATACGGCGTTGTATCCCGCTCCAGTGGATGGGTTTTGTCGGTGGAGGCGCAGGACACCAGGGTGACAGCGGCAACGGCCACCCAGGCTTGGCTTAAGAACTTCACGTGAGACTTCCTTCAAGTTACCGCAATGCGGCTTATTTTTAGGCGCTTAACTTACCTTAAGGGGACTGCCATTGCCAGCCTGAGCGCGGGCGTTGGCGGCATTTGCCAGTTGCACCTGGGCGATGCCTGACAGCAGGATAAGGGCACAGCCTCCCCATTTTAGGGCTGACATGGGCTCGTTAAACAGCAGATAACCGGTTAATACCACCATCAGGGGCTCGAGGTAGGCCAGGGTACCGAACATCTTGGCGGGCAGTGCGGTAATGGCTTTTACCGCAAAGAGAATGGCTAAAAAGCCGGGAAAGACCGCGGCAATCATCAACCAGAACCATTCACTGGCGTTGGGCAAAGGGTCGCCCCACACCATGGGCAGGGTCACCAGGGCGCCCACGGCCAGCTGCACCCAGGTTTTGGCGTAGGGGTCGCTGGCGGGCGGAATTTTTTTATTGATAAGGATAAAGGCGGTGTAGGCCAGCAAACAGCCCAGGGCGTAGCTCATGCCGATGGCCTCGGCGCCAGCCATATCCAACTTGAATTCCTGCAGCATGGCAAAGCCAAAAAAGGCCAGCAGAATCAGGCTAAAAGCCGCAGCGCCCAAGCGCTCCGAAAACAGGAAATGCGCGCCAATGGCCGCCACCGCAGGGGCAAGGTATACCAGCATGATGGCGAGGGACATGGGAATGGTTTCTATGGCTTTGAGAAAGCACAGAATAAAGGTTGCCAGCAGCACTCCACCTGCGACTGTGCCCCAATGGGGCTTTACCCAGAGCCTGGCGGTTTCACGGCGAAACAGTAAAAACAGCATCAGAATGAGGGCGCCAAGCCCGAGCCGGTAAAAGGTGAGCATGGCCGCATCCAGCTCGCCAAACCGGGCAATGATGCCAATGGTACCCATGAGAATGGCCGACAGGGCTGCCAACAAGTAAAAACCGTTTTGCATCTTACGGGCTCCGACAACGGATGCAGGACAGGGGCAGACAAGATAGCCATTCCCCCGGAGCGCCACAAGATGTGTGCCCCGGGAAATGTGCTGGATTTTAGTCTAAGAGACGGCTGACGCCCTGATGTCAGGGATGTTCCGGCTGTGCTTGCTGCAGCTCTTCTATCGAGGGTTCCATCGTCATCAAGGCGCTGTATTTTTGTAAAATCGCATCGAGGGTGCCGTCTTCCCGCATCGAGCTAAGCCCCTCATTGAAGTCGTCCCGAATGCGCGCTGAACGAAACGCAAAGCGGTAGCCTGTCGGCTCAAAAATGCAGGCCTCGCGCACATCGAGCCTGGCCTCCAAAAAGCCGGCCTCCAGCTCTTTTTTACGATAGTAAGCAAAGATGTTCTTTTCCATGACTATCACGTCGGTTCGGCCTTTGAACAGCAGATGGATTTGATGGCGCTGGGCCGCGATCTCGCTGTAGGAAGGCGATTTGGCCACCGTCAGGCCAAATTCAGTTCCCAAAATCCGCGCAGCCTGCTGAAAGGCAACGACGCTCAAGTCTTTGAGATCGTTAATGGAGTTAATCTCCAGATTGCGGGACTCGAGGCTGATAACGCAGTTATGGAAGCGAATGACCTCATCGCTGTAGAACACGCCGTCGAGCATATGTTCTTTGGTGTTGATGATGCCGTCGAGCTTGCCGTCTTTGAGCTCGCGAAAGGTGCGGGACAGCGGCATATAGTGTATCACTGCATAATGCCCCCGACGGGCCAGCGCCTGGCGCAGGATATCCAGCTCCAGACCGCCGTTTTCCTGTTGTATCACGTAGGGCGGTATCGCAAAGCTCACGCCCACGTTCACGGTTTCGGCAGAAACCTGTGTCGTCGCTCCCAGGCTTGCCAGGAACAAGGTTTTGAAAAGGCTGCTTTTGTTTTTCATTGTTAACTAAGTTCTCAGGGAGACGGCGTTATCTTTTTAGTCGCTCTGTCGGCGGGCCGTCTTGGGTTGTCGAGTCAGTATTGAGTTTAGTTCACTCCCTGCGCAATAGCGGTTGGAATAATTTTTAGAATGAAGAACCGGGCTCTTGTAAAAAAGCCAGTTCTTCTGCGCTGGATTCCCGCCCCAAAATAGCGTTTCTGTGGGGATAGCGGCCAAAGCGGTCAATAATCGCTTTATGGCGAATTTCAAACTCCAGGTTGCCCCGGGCGGCCTGCCGGGAGAAGAGTTTCACGGCCTCTTCGTGGATAAGGGCCGACTCGCTGTGCATATAAGGCATGTACAAAAAGGGCACCATCTTATCCGGCAGCTCGCTATCCACACCCAGAGCGACCGCCTCCTGTGCCAGCACCAATGCCATGGGGTCGGCGTCGAATGCGGCCGGGGTATCGCGATAGAGGTTTCGGGAAAACTGATCGAGAACGATAATCTCCGCCAGACGCCCCATCGGGTGTTGCCGCCAGCCAAACAGTTCTCCCCGTTTGGCAGCAACAAGTACCTCTGCAAATCGTTGTCCTATGAGGCGGTCAAAGTCAGCATCCTTTTGCCACCATTGTTTGGGGCTGATTTCGCTGAACCAAAAATCGGTGATCTGCTGCCAATGCATCATTCGCGCTCCCGTTAAATCCAGTTACCTCTGTGCTTGTCCAGCTGTGTCAGTGCGGCCAGTGCTATGGTTCTGGCCTCACTGTAGGGGATCCACGGCAGGTAAATCTTACCGCTGGCAAGCCCCAGCTCCAGGGTCGCCAAGCCTTTTTTACGTTGCCCGGGCGATTGCAGCAGGCTCACGTGCTGCACCTTGTACAGGGGCACTCTTTTGAGACTTTGGCCAAGCAGCCCGGTTCGCTGCCACACCAGGGTATCGTCGTGCCTGTAGCCCCAGTGTTTGAACCTGAGCCAAAGTCCGATCGAGCCCAGTATGGCCACGGTAAGAGCGAACTCCATGACAACCAGCTCCCGGGAAATCAGCATCGTCAGCAGCGCCGGTAGCCAGAAAAATGCGAGTCTGCGTTTCAGCCAGCCACTGTGGATGGGGCGCAGTTCATGCACCGATGGCGGCAGGCTGTCTTTGCCGGGCAGCGCCTTGAGCTGGGCAAACAGGGGCGGGAGCTCATCGGGAGTCACAGAGGGGATAAGCAGCGGCAGTTTGAGGTGTTGTTCGACTTCGTGGCCCTGCACCTGGCGGAAAAACACGGTCCAGCGCTTCAGCAGCCGTGCAATAGGGGGCTGATTGAATTCCACCAGTTGGATGCGTTTCATCGCCAGCGCATCCTGCTGGTGGGCCAATATGCCGCCGGTGCGCTCCAGAGTGGATTCGGCGCCAAGCTTTAGCCGATAGGGATAGTATTTCAAAAAGGCAAACATCACCGAGATGAGCGCAAAACAGAGGTATCCCAGCAAAATCAGGGCTATCACACTTAAGGTGCCCCACAGCGGCCCCTGGGATTCGATACGCAAAAAGGTGTTAAGGCCCAGAGACTCGAACCAGGTCTCCACCGGCAGCTGCCCCATGATGGAGCCGGCAAACACCATAAACCAGACAAAATTATTGTGGTAAAGCCCGAATAAAAACAGCGGTTTGCCGCCTCTCTCCAGCAGCAGTGAATCCGTTTGTTCCTCCTGATGGGTAACAGCTTCAGCAGGCTTTTGCAGCAAATGCGACTTGAGTGCCATGGCATCGCTCATGGGCATGGCGGCAATTTGCACCTCATCCTTTCGGGAGCCTGCGGTCTCGACCACCAGGGTGCAGAGCAACAGGGGTTTAAAGTAAAAGGGTTGGTCGAGCCGCACGTTCTGAATTTTATCCAGCGGTAACTCATCTTTGCGTTTGAAAAACAGCCCCCGGCGCACTTCCAGCTTGTGACTGCCGGGGCGAAACCTGTAGGTGGCATATTGCACCAGGGCGAAGGTGAGAATGCCCAGCAGCACCAGTAAGGCCACGGAAATGACCAGAGGTGAGTCGAATCCCTGTTTCCAGCCGGTAAAGACAATGGGGATGAGGGCATAGCCCTGGGTCAGTACCTGACGGGCCGTGCCCAGGGTAAAGCTGACCACAGACCAGGGTGACAGGCTTTGCCAGTTCTCGGCAGTGGCACTCACAGTTCAGTTACTCCTGCACGGGCGAGCAGGTGACCCCGCAGCGCCTCCGCATCGTCTATGGGCAGGCCACGAATTTCAATTTCAGCGCTGCCGCTGCCGGCGCTGAAACACTTGATGCAGGCGAGGCCGTAGCGCCGCTCCATGGGCCCCTGCGACAGGGTGACATGCTGGATACGGCTGTAGGGCATGGCGGTGCGCTTTTGCCACCACACTCCGGTTTGGCTGAGCAGGTCCAACTCACCAACGCCGTAGCCCAGGGCATTGGCCCAGCGATAGCCCAGCCACAGGCCGAGGGCCGCCAGCAAGACGCCAGCGCTGCTGATTGCCAGTACTATCATGTCGGGTACGCCGGCGAAGATAAGCAGCAGGGAAATCGGCAGGAATATCACCAAAAACGTCAGGGCCGTGGTGACCATCACCAGGGTGGCATAGCGGGGATCCGCCGGGATAAGCACGGGAGCTTCGAAGGGAGTCCAGCGGTCCTTGGGTAACAAGAGTCCTTGTAATTCAGCGTCTTGCGCCTGCATTTGTGTCATCCTTGTGACATTTTTGTATTCACGGCCAATATAGCAGTGAAATCTTGCGTGGATCCACCCAGTGGAAATATTTGCTTGCAAAGCCGTATCAGAACACGCTTGGCTCTTGGTTAGCGACTGAATTTCAAGTAATTTGGATTCAATCTCCCTACAGGAATCATGGTGATGACCCAGGACTATGCTCCAGGCAATCAGGTCAGCAAACAGCACAAGGCCTTTTTGCGTAAATTGTATCTGGCCCATCTGATGGACGATGCGCGCCATAATCTGCTGTCGCTGGGCAAGCTGACTGGTATGCCGAGGCGCACCTTGCAGGATGCCATCGCCAGTTTTGCCGACATAGGCATTGAGGTGGAGTTTGTTCAGGACGGCGAGCGCCATAACGCCGGTTATTACCGTATACGGACCTGGGGGCCCATCAGCAGCGCCTGGATGGACACCCATGTGGAGCAGGTGAAGAGCCTGCTTGGCGTGGAGGATACCGACGGGCAGGCCACTGCCGGGAACGGAACATGATTTCCTCTGTGGGCGGGCTCGATGAGAGCCTGTGGTATCAGACCCTTGGGGAGCCCATGCAGCCCCGCGCTGCGCTGGAAAGTGATATAGAGGCGGATGTTTGCATTCTGGGCGCCGGATACTCGGGCCTGTGGACGGCACTGTTCCTTAAACAGAAACAGCCTGCTCTCAAGGTGGTTGTGCTTGAGGCTGCCATGGCCGGGGAAGGGGCGTCCGGGCGCAATGGCGGTTGGCTGATGGGCAGCTTTGGCGGCGATGTGGGCTATCTGGCGCAGCTGGATGGCGAGCCTCGACGCCGGGCCAAACAGGTCATTTCAGGCACGGTTGCCCGGGCGGCCAATACCTTCAGTGAGCTGGGTATTCAATGCGACTTCCACCATGGCGGTAACCTGTATCAGGCGGCGCGCTACCCTCAGCAGCTCAAGCGTTTACAAGCCGAGCTGGCGCACTTTCGTGAAGCTGGTTTTGATGAAGCGGACTATCGCCTGTTGTCGGCCACAGAGGCTGGCCAAGCCCTTAATCTGCCGGGGACACAAGCTGCGCTCTACACTCCTCACTGTGCCCGGGTGCATCCATTAAAACTGGCCCGTGGCCTTGCCCGCGCCGCAGAGCGGGCGGGGGTGATCATCTACGAGAAAAGCCCTGTGCATCTCACTGAAAAAAGCGGGATTACCCCATCAGAACGCGGCCAGAAAGCGCCTGGCAATAAGGTGCACACCCCAAAGGGCTCGGTCAGAGCCGCTGTGGTGGTGGCCGCGCTCGAAGGTTACCAGCGGCTTCTGGGACTCGATAACAGAACCAGCTTGCCGGTATTCAGTGTGCTCTGTGCCACTGAGCCATTGAGCGAGCAGCAATGGGCCAATATCGGCCTTGAAAACCGCGAGACCTTTGCCGATGCCTCACGGCTTATCACCTACGGCCAGCGCAGCGCGGATAATCGTTTGGTGTTTGGTGCCCGTGGTGGCTATGGCTTTGGCGGCGCGGTGAAAACCCGATTTGACTTTGCGCCCCGTACGCTTGGGGAAGCGCCAAAAGGCGATATCTTTGACCTGAGAAGTCAGCTGTTGCAGGCGTTTTTCCCCGCCCTTGAGGGGACTCAAATCACCCATGGCTGGGGCGGCTGTTTGTCACTCTCGCGGGCGTTTCGCCCCCATGCACTCTTCGATGAAGCTGCGGGGCTTGCCTTTGTGGGCGGTTATGGCGGCGAAGGCGTGGGCGCCAGTATGCTCTTTGGGGAAACCCTGGCCGAGCTGATTGCCCGGCCCGATGGTGAGCTGGCTGGTATGCCATGGGCATACCGGGGCGCCGTGAGTGAGCATCTGCGCCGCTGGGAGTCTGAGCCCTTGCCCTGGCTTGGCTACAGCGCCAGCAGACTGCTTTACCGGCTCGAAGAGCGCCTGCTCTGCCGCCAGCCTCAGCCAGGTTACACGCCTGCCATCAGTCGGCTTGCAGACGCCTTTGAAACCTTGATGAGTTAGTTGACTATTCAGCTCCGGCGGATGCGGGTTTGACTAATCCCAGCTGGCCCAGCTGGCCCAGCTGCAGCGCCGCCATGGTAGCCTCTATTGCTGCCCTGTGCCTTGCCTCGACAAAGCCCTGATAATCAGGCTCGCATGGCCTGCCATCCATGCTGATGCCGTCACCACTGAGGCTTTTGGCCCTGCCAAAGGGCTTGATGCCCTGCTTGTAGCCGGCAAAGTATCTGTGGCCCAGATCATCACTCCAAAAGAGTCGCCAGGGGGCGGCGCACCCCGGAATAGGGTTATCCAGCGCGGCCAGGGTTTGTCTGGCCACTCCTGTTCTTAAGGCGTCAAAGTTTGCTGAGTGGTCGTCGAAAGCCTCTGGGGGAGTGGGGCAGGGAATGGCTTGAAGACGCTCGTCAGTGCCACTAGGGCTCACCGGCCAGTCGTCCACCGGGTCATGGATAACAAAAATCCCGCGAAATCCGAAACCCAGGTAGTCAACCAATGGGGCAAATTCCCGCTGCCAGGCGATGATTTTGGGGCCGTGATACACGGGCACCGCATGGGCAGGTACCGTGACATCCTGGATCAAGTGAATAAGTGCACCAAGGTAATAAGCCCTGTGCTCGGCGGGTGCCTGCTCAAGCCCTGTAAGTGCGGCCTGCCACAGGCGCGCCATGGACATATCGGTTTTACCCGCCAGCCGCTGGGCGTCAGCGGTTTTATCGGGATGATAAAAATGCCAGTTATGAATTCGTCTGGTCATGGGGAACACGGCCGTGGCAAAGGAGGTGTTCATCAGCTCCCTTGGCAGCTTGCCGGCGCCTTCATCCATGGCAAGGTTGCCCTGCATCAGCTGTAGGCGGGTCGACTCAGTCAGATGAACGCCGCATTGGGCCATGGCGTCCAGGGCGCGAGTGGTGAGGGGCTCGTGGGCCTCTTTGGGGTGATAGCCCTTGGCGCCAAAAGCCAAAAGCATAAGTAAAGCAAACAGATATTTAATCACATCGACATCCTTGCCCGCAGTTTTGCCGAATCTAACACCTTGGGCAGACAAAACCAAATCCCGGTATCAATGCTTCCGCGGCTTCTTGGGTTCTGCGCGTTGAATAAAGCCTGAGGTTGTTTTTTATCCGATGCGCCCACATATTCACAGCCAAGCCTTTTCTTATCTTCCCGGGAGCCTCTCGTGCCGGACACCTTGGCCACCAACCATGCAACAACTGCCTCGCAGGGCAATGTCGTCGGCTGGTTGGGCAGTTTTTTACGCCCCTATAAACTCAGGGTAATCACAGCGCTCATCTGTTTGTTGATTGGCTCGCTGGCCTGGCTCGCGCTGGGGCAGGGGGTAAAGCTGATTGTGGATGAAGGCTTTGTGGCCGGAAACGCGGCCCGCCTCAATCAGTTGGTGTGGGTGCTGGTGGGCATAGCCGCCATCAGCTCCAGCGCCGTGTTTTGCCGTTTTTATTTAATGAGCTGGCTTGGGGAGCGGGTGAGCAACGATATTCGCGCCCGGGTGTACGACAACCTCCTGACCCTGCCACCGGCCTTTTATGCCAGGCTGCGGACCGGTGAAGTCATCTCCCGCTTTACCGCCGACTCCACCCTGCTGCAAACCGTGATTGGTTCGAGTTTTTCCATGGCGCTGCGCTCTTTTGTGTCTGTGCTTGGTGGCATCGCCATGATGGCCATCACCAGCGTCAAACTCACGGCACTGGTGCTGGTGGCCGTGCCGGCGGTGTTGGTGCCCATTCTGATTTTTGGCCGCAAGGTGCGTGCTCTTTCCCGCGATAGCCAGGACAGGGTGGCCGACCTTGGTGCTTACATAGATGAGAGCCTGCACGAAATCCATACGGTGCAGTCTTACACCCACGAGCAGGTCGACCGACATAAGTTCGGTGGCCTGCTCACCAGGGTGCTGGGCAGCGCCGGGCGCCGCATTCAGTTTCGGGCGCTACTTATTGCCGGGGTGATGTTTTTAACCATAGCCGCCATCGCCCTGATGATATGGGTGGGCGCGCGGGATGTGATGAGCGGCGCCATCAGTGCCGGTGAACTCTCGGCCTTTTTGTTCTATGCCCTGCTGGTGGCTGGCGCTACGGCTACCATCAGCGAAGTGATAGGCGATGTGCAGCGTGCCAGCGGCGCCGCCGAACGCTTAAAAGAGCTGAGCGAAGCCGTGAGTGAGGTGCCCAAGGCCCAGGAACCGGTGGCGCTGCCCAGCAAACTCAGCGGCGATATCCGCATCGAGGGCCTCAGCTTCAGTTACCCCGGCACTGACGTAAAAGCACTGGATAATATTTCTGTGCACATTCGCCCCGGCGAGAAGGTGGCTCTGGTGGGGGAAAGTGGCGCCGGTAAGAGTACCCTGTTTCAGCTTCTGGGCCGTTTTTATGCGCCGGATAGTGGCGCTATCTATTTGGACGGCACGGATATCGCCAATACCGACCTGCAAGCGCTCAGGCGTGCCTTTGCCCTGGTGCCCCAGGAGTCGGTGATTTTTGCCGATTCTGTGCTGGAAAACGTCCGCTATGGCAAGGTGGATGCCAGCTTTGATGAAGTGAAGGCGGCCTGTGTGGCTGCCCGCGCCCACGACTTTATCGAAGCCATGCCCGAGGGCTACCACAGCTACCTTGGCGAGCGCGGCGTTAAACTCTCCGGCGGCCAAAAGCAGCGCATCGCCATTGCCCGGGCCATACTCGCCAGCCGCCCCGTCCTCTTGCTCGACGAAGCCACCAGTGCCTTGGATGCGGTGAGCGAGCGCAATGTCAAAGAAGCGCTGGATACTCTCATCTGTGGGCGTACCAGCCTTATCATTGCCCATCGTCTGGCAACGGTTATCAATGCCGACCGGATCCTGGTGATGGACAAGGGAAAAATTATCGCCGAAGGCAGCCACACAGAGCTGCTGGAGTCCAGCCAGCAATACCGGGAATTCGCCAGTTTGCAGCTGTTAACGGAAGCGTGATGCCAAATAAATAAAAAGGGAGCCTGAGCTCCCTTTTTGTTTATTTGGCGACGCCGGCTTTTCTCAATCTGGCAAGCATCAACAGCGCTAACGTTAACCAGCTCAGGCTGCCGCCTCCACCACTGCTTTGGGATTCAGCAGGGGGTGGCGGAACGGGTTTATCTTTCACATTGATACTGAATTCGGTGTGGGCGGTAAGGCTGGCATCCGACACCGTAAGCTCAACAGTGTATTGACCTGAAACATCGGGTTTAAAGCTGGCGCTGGCAGCGGTTCCCAATTCTGATGCAGTCTGACTGGAAGCCGGCTTGGTGGTGATCTTCCACTGATAGGTCAGGGTGTCGCCATCGGGATCCTGGCTTTGGCTGCCATCAAGGGTTGCCATCTGGCCCAACTCGATAGAGCTTTGTCCCGAGATTGAGGCAACCGGCGTTCGATTTTGCGCCTGGACCTCAACATTAGTTTGGACACTGCTTGTCAGGGCACCGTCAGATACGGTTAATTCTACCGAGTAAATACCTACCACATCAGGGGTAAAATTGACGTTGTCGAGTACGCCCAAATTATTGTCCAACAGACTGTTGTCTGGTTTCTGCGTTAGTTTCCACGAATAGCCGATGTCGTCACCATCGGGATCCTGGCTTTGGCTGCCATCAATGGAAACCGGCTGTCCGAGAACGATTTCCATTGTGCTTGGTAAGTCTGCAATTGGTGCAGAGTTTTCCATGCCCACTTTGACATAAACGGTGTTTTTCACCTTACCGCCAATGCCATTGTCAGCAATAAATGCAAGTTTGGCATTACCGGTGAAATCCGCTTCAGGAACGTATTTGTACAAACCAGAACGATATATATCCCAGCTCAGGCCACCTATACTGCCTTCGACTTCGGGATAAACATAAATCAAATAGCCATCATCAGTGTATTGACGCAAATCCAATTCGACAGCCTGATTTTTTGCGGTGGCAATTTGGAATATTTTTTCATTGGGTGCCGGGCAGTCTGCGGCAATATTCGCCTGCTCTGGTTTGGAGTCTGCTGAAGTGGGATCAGTCAGTGCCTTGAATTCGGAGATATTGGGATAGCCATCACCGTCATAGTCCCAGCAGCGATAAGGAGAAGTCGGGCTCGCGTCGACCATGAGGTATTTGTCTACAAACCAGTTAGATACCCCATCCAGATCCGAGTCGGTTTCTTTGGCTTCAGAAATAAAGAAGCGTCTCAGATTAAAGGTATCGACTGCACTGGCGCCCATTCCCGGTTCCAAGCTGAGAGTACCACATGAGGATAATGGGCAATTTTCGCTTTTTGTATTTGAAAATACGGATGCTTTTTGAACTGCCGTACTCATCAGAGTGCCTGTGCCTGAGGTCGGTTCTATGTAGCCAAATGAAAAGTTATAGGCGCCTACAACAGCATTTTCAGTGACATAGTAACTGTTGTCGTAGTCGTGGTCTGAGCCCAATAAATGACCAATTTCATGCGCAATGACCTGATAATCATCGACCGACCAAAAATGCCCCTGTCGTCTACCTACAGGCATTGCACTGGCTCTGCCTCTTGCATCCATCGAAATAGGTGCTGCAATCAGGCCAATAATATTCGGATTGTATTGCTGATTTAACTTAGCCAACCCCTCAAAGCCGTTTTTCCTGTTCTCCATGTCGACAGTCAATCTTGCCAGCTTGTCATCGTAAGGTGGAGTGCCAAAGTCGAGCGAAATATACTCTTGGCTTACTATTTCTATACCTATGTTAACGCCAGAATCAGCAAACGTTTTATTGACGTAAGTTTCAATTCCCGTGAAAAAATCAGCCAGAGCCGGCCCCGGATACAGATCAACGATATCCTGAGTGTAAAGTAGCAATAACTTTATGTTGGATTGACTGGGTAAACTGTTGGGGTCATTTTTGTCAGACCCCGCCATTCGTTCTTCCTGATCCAATGCGCCATCACCATCTGAGTCATCCAGTTTGGGATTGACGATTAGGGTTTCAAAAGCGCTGCCACCACCAACAGCCACAACCAGGTTGTAGTGGGTCAGCTCATCAGGGGTCAGGTTAAGGGTTAATGAGGCGCTGCCGGTTTGGTTTAATACATCGATGTTTTCGCAAGCAAACCGACTACCCTTTGCCTGTTGCATAAGCGTTATTTCATTTTCGTGCGTAAACCGACAGTCGCCAAAAGGGCTGGTGATGTTCCAGTTTTCAAAGGCCGGGTCTGCACTTGAAGGGAAGGCCTTTGTCAGGCTTAAGTAAAAGGAGTCAGCCCTTGCATCTGTATTTGTCAGCTTGCTGATGTCAATCTGAATGACACTTGCTTCGCCGGGGTGAAGCTGCGTGTTTTGACTCACGTCAATATTGTAATCGTTTGCAACAGCATAAAAACTTGAAGTCAAAAACAGTCCAGACGCGGTTAAAAATGCACTTTTGGCTATAGACACCTTTCATCCTTAAAAAGTTGTATTATTTTTGTGTCGCAAACGTATCACATTTGTGTTTTTCATCAAGACAATTCAGTGACACTACTTTCGAAAACTCTTCCTTCTAGGCTCAGACTCGGGCGATGTCCTTCAATTCCAAATGCATATTTTTGAAGCTGTTACAGGCCAAGCCCGTGACTGAGTATCGATGAGAATTAGGTCCCCGTCATCTGGCCGGTATAGAGGATAAAGTTGCGCAGCAAGAACACCCCTAACAGGCTGAAACTGGCGGTCACCGCCACATAGGCGAATTTGCGATCCGCCGACACCTTCATCCACAGGTTGAAGGCCAGTGGCAGGGTGAGACCTATGCCGATAACGCCGGCCCAGAATATCCAGCCCCAGAAGCCAAACCCCAGTGCGTTGAGCGCGGCAACCTGGCTTTGACCGCCGGAGAGGATCAATCCGGCGAAGAAGGTAAACAGCAAACCAATCTCCACCAGGATGAGGGGAATTTCGATGCCGTGGATAAAACGCACTTCCACACCATTGGGATTACCCCTGAGCAGCACACCACCCAGCAGAGTCGCGGCGGCGCCGGAGGACAATCCGGAGATCAGGAACAGTAATGGCAGCACAGGGTTATTGAGCAGCGGGAAGCCTATCAGCGCCGACAGCAGGAAGCCGGTATAGGCCCCAAGGGAAATGGCGAGGATCACCAGAATGCCGGTGATAGCGGCTTCCTGCAGAACCAGCCAATTGAGCAGCCGACGGACTATGGCCAGGCGATTGCCCAGCAACTGACCGATGCGCACATGGAAGACACAGGCTATCCAGGCAAAGAGCACCACCTGGTAGGCCATGAGAACCAGCACCCCCATGGACATCACTGAGCTGGTGTTGTAGAACACCAGGATCTTCCAGAAATCCAGTGGCCGGGTGAGGTCGAATACCAGGATCCCCAGGCCACCAAACACCGCGATAGGGGCGATTATGGCCGCCGCCTGCACGAAGGGCGAATGCCAGGCTTCATGGAATAACTTAAAGTGTTTCAGCATGATGGCGAAAAATACCGCCCCGGCAGATAGACCCGCCAGGAAAAGGTATATGGCGATAGGCCAATGCCATACCAGGCCTTCGAAATGAAAAGCGCTCATAGCATTATCTCCCCATCTATGGTTTGAATATGGAACAGCTTAGGCCGGGTACCCAGGTCCACTTTAGAGCGGTAACTGGGCTTGGCTTTAAGCAACTTGACCAGATCCGACTCGGGATCCTTGAGATTGCCAAAGGTCAGTGCCTTGGTGGGGCAGGCCTCGACACAGGCAGGTTGCAGCCCCTGGGCCAGGCGAGTCTTCTGACAGAAATCGCACTTGTCGGCGGTGCGGGTCTCGGGGTGGATATACCTGACCTGATAGGGGCAGGCGGCAATGCAATACTGGCAACCCACGCAGCGGTCGCTGTTGACCGCGACTATGCCGGTCTCTTTGTCGATATAGGCGGCGCCTGTGGGGCAGACCCGCACACAGGGCGCGGCTTCGCAATGCTGACAGGAGATACGGCTGAAGCGGTAGCTCTGGTTCGGATACTCACCGAAGGGGCCCTTGCGCTCTATCTTCACCCGGGTGACACCCTCGGGGATCTGATTGGTCTCACGGCAAGCCTGGACACAGGCATTACAGCCGATGCAGGCATTTTCATCGTGCACCATGGCGTATTTGGTCTCGCTTTCCGGCTCGGGTTGCAGCAGGGAATCGGCCTGGAGCGTGCGGGTGGCACCATAGACAGAGACACCGGTCAACAGCGCCCCAACCCCCTTGAGAAACTGGCGTTTGGAAACTTGCATGACAGGCCTCCTATTGTTTGACTTTGTGGCAGCTGACGCACAACTGGCTATGTTGTTGCGTATCGAGCGACAACATGGGGTCCGCTTCGGGATGGAGTCGGTGGCACTGGTCGCAGCCAAGGCGGTTGGCGTGCACATTGTGGGTCCATTCGACCTCACCCAGGGCCTGATGGTCGTGACAGGTCAGACAGACGGCGCTGCGTTCCTGGGCCGGGAAGGGGCTATCGGGTCCAAAAGCCATGATGTTCGAGCCCTTCCTGGGATGGCTCTCCTGGGGGCCGTGACAGTCCTGACAGAGAATGGCCAGGCCGGGGCTGGCATGTATGCCTTCGAGTTGGCCATTGCGTTTATGGCATTTGATACAGCTGCGGCTGTCCTGCTCGTCGGCGGCTAAGGCACTGGGCGCCAGGCCCACCAAGCCCAGAGTCAGGACGCTGGCCAGCAGCGCAGTACAAGGGGTAATTTGACACATAATGCATCCTTACACCTCAGTGAGCATGACGTTGTGGGAATGAGGAGCGCCAAGTGGTCAGTTTGACGCTCATTGGGCGTTGCGATGAGAGATACCCTTCAGGCGGCGAGTGCGGTGCGCAGCAAGGCTTCGTCGCAATGCTTGTCTTTATCCAGTTTAATCAGCTGTACGCCAATGTAATCCAGACATTTTTCGACAAACTTCATCTGCTCTGGAGAGCTGGCCGCAGGGTCGCTCACCACGAGTTTGACCGCAGAAGATTCGTTGTCGACGACCACGTAATCCAGGTGACAGTGTTCCATAAAGTCCTGCACCTCTTCGTGGTTCCTGACGGACTCATCCAAGTCGACTACATTCACCAGTGACGCTCCGTAAAGGATATCGTAGCGGTTGGCGGCGATGGCCTTTAAGCTTTTCAGAAAGTGCATTGAATCTTTGTCGAGCAAGTGAGGCTTGATGCTGACGGCAGCTTCCACCAACTGATTCTCACTTGATCTAAAGAATTTGATGCACGTCATGACGAAGGTCACGATGACCAGAGGACACATGACGAAAAAGACAAACCATATAAACGCATAGCTTAAAATAACGATAGTGGTGGTGTTCATGGTAAACCTCCAAGGTTATTTTCCTTTTTAACTCTCGAATTAATTATTACCCTATGAACTCTATTTACAATAAATATTGAAATCGGACTATTAAAAATTAGTCTTAGATCAGATACCGGTATTTAGCTATTTCATTTTGTAGATAATCAATAATTAGATATGTGATTTTTAATTGTTGAATATCTGGGTTTTGGTAAGGTTTATAAGATATTTTGCATGAAAAATAAGCTCTTGTGGTATTTTTGTAAATGGTTGAAATTTAGAAATATGATCTAAGTCTCTTTTGTTTGTTTTATTAAATTAGAATAAATATATTGTCAGCATAAATATATTTACTATACTCCCAATGGGTATATTCAATGTCGGGAGAGGTATTTTGAAATGAAAAATATGACTCTGGATAGTTTAGATATGCTGAGTGCCAATATATTAGTTAATTTGTATGAAAAGCATTCGGCTTCGTCGGTGGCGATGGAGATGAATATACCCGCCCCCAAAGTGAGCCGCTGCTTACAACATGCGCGGATGATCTTTAACGATCCCTTGTTTATCCGTAAGAAGCATGGCCTCGAACCCAATGAATTTACCCGCCAACTCTACCCCCTGGTCAAAGCCCTGGTGCAGTGCGGTGAGCAGCTGCATCAGCTGGAGAGCTGCCACGAACTGGCCACAAGCCAGGTGATGGTGCTTTATGTGAGTGACCTCCTGATAGCCGAGCTGCCCCAGCGCCTGAGCAGCGCCATCAGTGAGGCGCAGCTGCCCATTAGCTATGAGCTGCGCACCGGCTCTGTGGATCTGGTGGAAGATCTGGCTCAGGGGCTGGTTGACCTGGCCATTGTCAGTGAATCCTCGGACAAGGCACTGCAAGACGACAGACTCATTGTTTCTCCGCTGACAGAGTTAACCCATTTGTATCTGCTTTGCTCACACAAGCATCCGTTGCTGCAGCAGGAGATAAGCCTCGCCAACATCGCGAACTATCCCTACCTGAGCGCTTTCGGTCAGTTGGACAAACAGGCGCCGGATCCTTTCCAGCGCTACTGTGCCCAGCAGCGGCTCAGCTGCCATCTGGCACCGGTGGAATTGGGCCGTGAGGGGCTGGCGTTTCATCAGTTGTATCGTTATCTGGCTGACGATAAGACGGTGAGTCTGCTGCCTTACAGCAGGGTGTATGAGCACAGTGAGCAGCTTCCCGGTTTGCACGTGTGCTGCCTGTCGGGCATGGATACCGCACGTCTCTATCGGGATCAGCCCTACCCGAGGCTCTATATGCTGAGCCGCAGTGGTCGTGGTGGTGTGCATCTCGATTGGATGAAGCAGGAGATAGGCCAGCTTATCAAGCAGAACGTGCATTAGCACAGGCATCCATTCGCCAGCGGGTTCAGTGGCTTGTCGGTTTTGCGCCTGGCTTGTGCTTTGGCCGTTGGCTAAGGGCGCTGGCTAAAGGGTCGGCAAGTCCTGGGTGTTTTCCTGGGCCACCTGGTCGCAGTGGGCCTGCATCTCGTGTAATTTTTCCGTCAGCACTCTGCGCAGGCAATGGGTCAGCTCCGGCTTTATCCCCTTGTGGCAATGCAGATAATAGCTTTGTGTCTCGAGTTCTGTGGTTTGCAGCCAGACTTTCGAGATATCCAGATAGCCCACATCGTCGCGATTTTCGAAATACGTCATCGACATTGCCGAGGAGAGCAGGGCTATATCCTCGCTGTGACTGACATGATCCACCACCATCCTCAGGCTCGGGCTCTTGAGGGCCACGCGGATCTCCATATGCCTGGCTCTGGCGTAAATTTCTATGGGGTGAGGCTCCTGCTCCTGCAAGTGGGTGTTCACCAGGGCGATATGGTAGTTAAACATCTGCGTTAAGGGATCGTCGCTGGTTAAAATAGGATGGCCACGACGGGCGACGATGAAAAAGTGGGTGATATCCCCCAGTTTAAAGTTGTTCACCATGGGGTGATTAATGGGTTCGGTGGAGATACTGCAGTCGACCTTGCCCTGACACAGGCGCTGGTGGATTTTGTCGGTCCAGGGTTGAATATTAATGCTGACCCCACCCTCAATACAGTGACAGGTGTTATGCACACAGTTCATTGCCATCAGCGACCACTGTTCATAGGTGGCGACACTGAGCTGATAGGGCTCGGCTCCCTTGTCTATGGTGGCGGCTACTATCTTGTCGTACTGCTCCAATATGGTTTTAACCATGGGATAGATGGTGACGGCGACCTGATTGGGCTCGAAGCCATACTGCTGACGAATAAAGAGTTCATCTTCCAGCACCTCCCTCAGGCAGGTCAGGCTGCGGCTTACCTTGGACTGAGTGGTACGCAATCGCTCGGCCACCGCACTGCCGCTTTTAAGCTCAACCAGTCCGATAAATACCTGCAGGGTAAAGTAATCGAGTCGGCTCACTTTCTTCAGCATGACAATCTCCCTCTAACGGCAGCATTAACAGGCAAAGGCAATGGATCTTTTGTTTAAAAATTAATCAATTGCCAGAGGTTTTTTTTGGCACAGCTTGGTCAAAAATTCTGCGGCTCAGATCACAGTTAATTCAGTGTTTGTTTTTGGTTAAATTTAAGTTGATGTTCGAGGGTGCCAGGGCCTCAGGGAGGCTGGCTAAGTTATTTCCATAAAAATATATACTTGGGAGAGTGTGGCTGAAGCATCAGCCACGCATTTCAGTCAATCAGTTGCCCGATACCTGTACTCTGGATTTCGGCCTGTTAGCCGGCCAAAACATGATCTGTGTCGGGATGAGCGTTGAAATTTGCTGCTATAACAGCAATGTCTGATTCATCAAGGAAGCCCGATGGTACCCAAGTACTGTGCCACCGCTCTGGAGGCGGTGTCGTTAATCGATAATGACGAATTCATCTGGACCCACTCCATGGGGGCGACGCCAAGACTTTTGCTGGAGGCCCTGGCCGAACATGCGCTAAGTCGCACTAATCTCACCCTATTACAATTACATACTGAGCATGCAGAGTGCCTGAGTGGCCCCGAGCTTGAGGGGCATTTGCGCCATCGCTGCTATTTTGGTGGCAAGCCGACCCGGGAATTGCTCGCCAGCGCCCGTGCCGACTATGTGCCGGTGTTTTTATCTGAGGTGCCCAAGCTTTTTCGCCGCCGGGAGCAGCGTATCGACACTGCCATAGTGCAGGTGTCACCGCCGGATAAGCATGGCATGTGCTCCCTGGGTATTTCAGTGGAGGCGACCCGCGCCGCCTGTGAGGTGGCTGGCAAGATTATCGCCCACATCAATCCCCGCATGCCCCGCACTCATGGCGACAGTTTTCTTCCGCTGACCCGTTTTGATGCCGTGTTTGAGGCGCCTATGGAGCTGCCGGAACATGCGTTGGCGACGACAGATGCGGTGAGCCAGGCCATCGGCCGCAATGTGGCGGCGCTGGTGCGGGACGGTGACTGTTTGCAGATGGGGATTGGTGGCATTCCCGATGCCGTGCTGGGTTGCCTTGGCAATCACCAGCACCTGGGTGTGCATACGGAGCTGTTTTCTGACGGCATCTTAAGTCTGGTGGAGCGCGGCGTGGTGGATAACAGCCGTAAACGTTTCGCCACCGGCAAACTGGTAACAGGGTTTGCCCTGGGTAGCCGCAGGCTTTACGACTTTGTGGATGACAATCCCCAGGTGGCCTTTTTGGACATAGAGCAGGTCAACGATACGTCTATCATCCGCCGCAATCCGCAGGTGATGGCCATTAACTCGGCACTGCAGGTGGATGTGACCGGTCAGGTGTGCGCCGACTCCATAGGTACCCGCATTTATTCCGGCGTGGGTGGCCAGATGGACTTTATCCGCGGCGCCGGACTCTCGGAAGGTGGCCGCTCTGTGATTGCCATGCCGAGTACGGCATCCGCAGGCAAGGTGTCCCGCATCAGCACCGTGCTGTCGCCGGGGGCAGGGGTGGTGACCACCCGTGCCCATGTGCACTATATAGTGACTGAATTCGGTGTGGCCTATATGCGCGGTAAATCCATTCGTGAGCGGGCCCGCTCGCTGATTGATATTGCCCACCCGGATTTTCGTGAAGCCCTGGCCCGTGAAACCCACGAAATGTGGGGGCTGTTGCTTTGAGAAAGCGCCGGAAATCCATTTAAGGCGTGAAGTCACGGGGCAAACCCCAGATAGCTTAAATTAAAAACACCTCGCTTATGACGAGGTGTTTTTGTTGGCATGGCTTGTGTTTGTAATGGCGCTCAGCTTCTCAGTGCACGGCGCAATATCTTGCCGACCGTGCTTTTGGGCAGCGATGCCACAAACTCAAGGTGCTTCGGCTGTTTGTAACCGGCAAGATTTGCCTGGCAGTGAGCTGTAATGGCCGCTCTGGCATCATCCGCGTCTACCGATGGCTTTAGCACGATAACGGCTTTTACGGCCTCGCCGCTGCGCTCATCCGCAACGCCAATCACAGCGCATTCCAGCACAGTGGGGTGACTCGCCAACACGTTCTCCACCTCATTGGGGTACACATTAAAGCCCGAGACAATAATCATGTCTTTTTTGCGATCCACGATGCGATAACAGCCATCGGGCTCGGCAATGGCAATGTCGCCGGTCTTGAAGAAACCATCTTTGCTGAACACCCGCGCAGTTTCTCCCGCTTGCTGCCAGTAGCCTGACATCACCTGGGGCCCACGCACCGCCAGCTCACCCGCTTGCCCCATGGGCACTGGGGCTTCATCTTCATCCAGAATCAGCACTTCGGTGGCCAGCACCGGCCGACCTATGGTGCCCAGTCGTTCGGCACCCGGTTGGTTTAAGGTGATCACAGGTGAGGTTTCCGACAGCCCATAGCCTTCGCTGATGGTGCAACCGGTGGTTTGCTGCCACAGGCTGGCTGCCGCCTCGGTCAGGGCTGTACCGCCAGAAATAGTGAGTTTCAGATGACTGAAATCGAGCGCTCGGAACTCTTGCTGATGACACAGGGCAACAAACAGGGTGTTGAGCCCGGCAAATCCGGTGAAGGGGTACTTCGCCAGAGTCTTGATAAGCGACGGAATATCTCTGGGGTTAGGGATAAGCACAGAGCAGGCGCCCTGTTCGACAAAGAGCACCAGATTCACCAGAAACGCATAGATATGGTAGATGGGCAGGGGGGCAACAAAGATGTCCTCCCCAGGGGTAATAACATTGGCCAGGCGCTCGCGGCATTGGAGGGCGTTGGCTATCAGGTTGCCGTGGCTCAGCATGGCTCCCTTGGAGAGCCCTGTGGTGCCGCCTGTGTACTGCAATGCTGCCAGCGTGCTGTGATTGGCGGCAACCGGTTGGCAAGTTTCCTTACTGCCAAGATCCAGGGCTTTGAGAAACTCGATGTTTTTCAGTCCGGTTTTGGGCTGTATCTGCGGGCTGACCAAATCCAGCGCGTGGGTGGATATCACCAGCTCTATCGGGGTTTCTGCCACGACCTTGGCCAAGGTCGGCAGCAGATCGGAAAGCACCACCAACACCCTCGCCCCTGAGTCTTTAAACTGATGAATAAGCTCACGCTCTGTGTAAAGCGGATTGGTGTTAACCAGCACCATGCCGGCCTTGAGTACACCATAGGCGGCAATCACAAACTGAGTGAGGTTGGGGAGCTGAATGGCGACCTTATCCCCGGGTTGCAACTGGGTATGATGTTGCAAAAAGGCCGCAAAATCCGTCGACAGTTTATCTATCTCGTTGAAGCTATGGCTTTTGCCTAAACACGCAAAAGCTGGTTTGTCCCCAAAGCCCTTGCAGGCCCTGGTGAACAAATCAATCAATGAGGCGTATTCGTTTAAATTCAGCTGATTATTATCGTTATTTAACATGCCAGTATTCCCGCTGATGAAGGCAGTGCAGCTTCAAGGATAAACATCCAGCTTAGGCGGCCAACGCCGCCTCGGTCAATCCCCATATCCACCAGAAAGTCCTTTTGTCATCGCCGTTTGCACCGCGGTTACTCCACATTCAAAGGATGGTTTTAGCCGCTGCGGTTGATTTTTAACCAGCACTCTGTTCAGTAAAAATATTCCGCACGTAAACAATTGATTTGAAATGCGTTATCAAAATGTTAAATAAATTGTTATAAAATGTAATTGAGTGTAATTATAAAGTGTTATAGAAATGCTTTGGGGGACTATTTTGCTGTCCTTGGGAAGTGCTTTCGGGATGCTGCCGACGGGTTCCGAAGAGATAAAAATATAATAAACAATTGAGAGCAAAGATGATGACCATACAAGACACTAAAAGGTTTGGCTTGAGCTCGTTGAGCTTGGCAGTCTCGCTGGCTTTGACTGGGGTTATGGGGGCAAGTGCGGCCTGGGCCGAAGAGGCGCAGGAATCAGCTCAGGCGAGCGATAATATTGAAAAGATCGCCGTTGTGGGTTCTCGCGCTGCACCTCGCTCAGTGGGTGAATCCCCAGTGCCGGTAGACATCATAGGAAATGACGAACTGACCAAGAACGGAACTACCGACATGAACGACCTGCTCGGCAAGGTCGTTCCTTCTTATAACGTTAACGCCCAACCTATTTCCGATGCCGCAACCCTGGTGCGCCCTGCCAACATGCGTGGTCTGGCGCCTGACCATACATTGATTTTGTTAAACGGTAAGCGTCGTCATCGTGCGGCAGTCATTTCTTTCCTGGGCGGCGGCGTGTCAAACGGTGCCCAGGGCCCGGACATTTCGGTGATCCCCGCCGTTGCTCTCAAGCAGGTTGAAGTACTGCGTGATGGTGCGGCGGCCCAGTACGGCTCGGATGCCATTGCCGGCGTGATTAACTTCCAGCTCAAAGACAATGCCGAAGGTGGCACCATCGAAGCCCGTTATGGCGAATTCTATGAAGGTGACGGTGGCAGTCCCATGATTGCGGCTAACGTGGGTATGCCGCTGACTGATAACGGATTCTTCAACGTCAGTGCCGAGTACAAAACCGCCGATGCCACCAGTCGCAGTGTGCAGCGTGATGATGCTGCCGACTTGATTGCCGCAGGTAACACGGCCGTGGCTAATCCCGCCCAGATTTGGGGTGCCCCGGAAACCAAAGAAGACTTTAAGTTTTTCTTCAACGCCGGTCTGGATCTCAATGCCAATCAAACAGCATACATGTTTGGTAACTGGGCCCGCCGTGACGTAGAAGGTGGCTTCTACTTCCGTAACCCCAACAACCGCGGTGGCGTTTACAGCGGTGATGATGGTGAAACTCTGCTGGTGGGTGATTTGACCGGTGATATGTCCGGTAACTGCCCCGTTATCACCATTACCAACAACGTGCCTGATCCTGAGGCGCTGGCGCAGGTGAAGAACGACCCTAACTGCTTTGTGTTCAATGAAATGTTCCCCGGTGGCTTTACGCCACGTTTTGGTGGTGTGATTGAAGACACCTCCCTGAGCGCCGGTGTGAAGGGCACCACCGCGAGCAACCTGAACTATGATTTTGGTGTCAGCTACGGTAAGAGTGACGCCGATTTCTACATCAAGAACACAGTCAACGCCTCACTGGGCCCGGATTCGCCCACCAACTTCAATCCCGGTCGTTACGTGCAGATGGAGCGCGGTGCATCGCTGGATTTCAGCTACTTTGAAGTGGATGAGTGGAGCTTCGCCGCCGGTTTGGAATACCGCCGCGAAACTTTTGAAATTTACAATGGCGACCCAGCCTCCTTTGAGCTTGGCCCACTGTACACCCAGGGCTTTGGTATCGGTTCCAACGGTTTCCCCGGCTTTAAACCCCAGGACTCCGGTTCATGGAGTCGCAACAACTACGCCGCTTACTTCGATGCTGAGCATGACCTGACTGACAACTGGCTGGTAACCGGAGCCCTGCGTTACGAGTACTATGATGATTTCGGCTCTACTACCAACTGGAAGCTGAGCTCCATCTACAATGTGACCGACGACTTCTCGCTGCGTGCCGCGGCCAGTACTGGCTTCCGTGCACCTACCGTGGGTCAGAGCAACGTGCGTAACGTAACAACGGCGTTCTCCGGTGGTCAGTTGGAAGATCAGGCAACCCTGCCTCCTACCAACCCTATCTCCATCCAGAAAGGCGCGACACCGCTGGAGCCGGAAACCTCGGTTAACCTGTCATTCGGTGCGGTGCTCACTGTGGGTGAATTCTTCCTGACTGCGGATTACTTCCACATTACCCTGGAAGACCGCATCACCCAGAGTTCCAACCAGGAGCTGACCCAGGCGGATAAGGATGCGCTGATTGCCCAGGGCGTGCTGGATGCCAACAGCTACAGTTCAGTGCTCTATTTCACCAATGACTTCGATACCACTACCCAGGGTGTCGATTTGGTTGCCAGTTACGCACCTGACTGGCTGGATGGTGCCAACTTTGCGCTGGCCTATAACTGGACTGAAACCACAGTCGACAGATTCAATCCGGACAACATCAGTGAAGCCCGTGTGAAAGTGCTTGAAGAAGCGCTGCCACAGCACAAGGGCACCCTGACCTGGACCCAGGAGCTGGGTGCCAATCTGCGCTCCATGGTTCGCATGAACTACTACGGTGAGTTCTATGAAGACCACCTGGATTCAGAAGGTGATCTGCCTATCCACAACGGCTCTACCGTGACCTTTGACGCTGAAGTCGGTTATGACTTCAACGACAACTGGAGCCTGGCAGTGGGTGCACAAAACCTGTTTGATACCTACCCAGACGAAAACCCATGGGCCGGTATTGCGGGTGCGGCGTATCCTGTGACTTCACCCTATGGATTCAACGGCGGTTACTACTACGCCCGTCTGAATTACAACTTCTGATAATCAGAAGCTCTGTGACGCGAAAAGGCTGCATCTGCAGCCTTTTTTATTGGAAAAGGGCTGATATTGGGTTAACTGTCCCGACATCCATACCCTGAAAATGCTGTGCCATCCTGATGGGTGTGGATAAGGTTTTCAACAGGGTTATTTTTTATAATCAATTGATATAAATTGATTAAAGCGCCTTTATTAAGCGTTTCATAAAACTTTTGTACATTTTTTTCCACAAGCTTGTTCACAATTTTAAGACTTGGGCTATAGTTGTAAGTTCCCGTAGATGGTTTTGAGTAGTCACCCTTGGGTTAGTCCCACTGAGCCTTGGTCATCCCTCTTGATGGCCCTCTGTAAGGGGTGTTGAAGCTCGAAAACCTGGCCTCTGTGGCCGATGCTCGTTGATTGACTTGCTGGCGCTTGGCAATCATTCCCTTTCCCCGGATAGCCCCCTCTCTCCTCCTGGGCTATCCGGGGCATTACCACTTTCTCTCCTTACTGTGTTACTTTTGTCCGGTTATTCCCTTATTCATTAAACCTTTATCTGGCTAAGGGATGTCGGGCTTGAGGAATTGAGTCCGGGTTTGCCTGCATTTTACTTTCGACACAGAACGGAGTCTTCCATGAAAAAACTTGCGCTAGCCGTGGCCATTATCGCCGCCGGAGCGGGAGCCTATTGGTACAGCCAGCAGCAAGGCCAGGGCGCCTTGACCAATCCAGCCCTCGATTACATCCCCGCTGACACCCCCATTTTTTCGGGCCAGCTGAAGCCATTTCCCATCAAGGACTACCTGATTGCCACCGCAGGCAACTCGGCCCATCTGGCGCAAAGTCCACTGTTGCAGGAAGAGATGGATGAAATTACCGAGCCCAGCGTCCACTTCGGCATGTACCTGTATAAGGCCTATGTGGAAGGACTGAAGGATCCCGCCGCCATGCTCAAGCGCTTCGGCCTTGGCGAACAAAGCCGTGGCTTCTTCTATACCCTGGGCGCCTTGCCTGTTGCCCGTATGGAAGTGGCCGATACCGCCGCCTTCTGGAAGTTAATGGACGAGGCCGAGCAGGCCAGCGGTTGGCAGCACACCCAGGGCACAGTTGCCGGGCAAAGCTACCGCAGCTATTTGCTGTCCGATGCCAATGACGAAGAAAAAGTGGAACTGGTTATTGCCGATCGCGAGGGCATGGTGAGTGTCACTCTCAATACCAGTTTCCAGGACCCCACGCTGCTGGAGCATGCACTGGGCGTCACCAAGGTTACCAACCCTTTATCGGGCACCACACTGCTGGCCGATATCATCAAAACCCACGGGTTTATGGATGACAGTGTCAGCTATATCAATCATCAGGAGTTGGTCAGAGCAGTCGTATCCGGTGACAACCAGCTGGGTAAACAGCTGATGAACCTTTTTGCCAAGACTGGTGAAGATCCCTTCCTGGAACTGCGCACGCCAGAGTGTCAGACCGAACTCAATGCCATCGCGGCCAACTGGCCACGGACTGTTGCCGGTATGACCTCCATGAAGGTGGACAGCAAGCAAGCCAGCATGGATATGAAGATGGTGCTGGAAACCCGCAACGAAGTGGTTATCAAGGCGCTGGACAAGATGCGCGGCTATATAGCCGGATATGTGCAAAAGCCCGGTGACAGTGTGATGGCCATGGGGCTGGGTCTGGACGTGGGCCAGCTGGCACCATCGCTGAACAAGGTGTGGAGTGACTTTATGTCCCCCCGTTTGCAGTGCCAGCCACTGGCAGAATTGCAAACCGAAATGGAAGCCGCCAACCCGGCCATGCTGGGCATGGCAACCGCCATGGCCGATGGTGTGAAGGGCATAGGCGCAGCCGTGCTGGACTACGATCTGCAGATAACGGATGACGCACCCAGCGTGAAGAAGCTGGATGCCCTGGTGAGTCTCTCTGCCGAAGACCCTGCCTTCCTGTTTGACATGGTAAAACCCTTTGCACCTATGCTGGGGCAAATCGATCTCAAGTCGGGTGATGATGTCGACCTGTCTGACTTTATCCCTGCTGAGTTTGGCGTGACGGCCAAGCTGGGGCTGCGCGGTCAGCATCTGGTGGTTTACAGCGGTGAGGGCGGAAAACGTATGGCGGAGAGCCTCAAGGGAGAGACCCTGGCCGCCAATGGCCTCTTTGGTATGTCTGCCGATTATGGTCGTTTGCTGGCACCTTTGATGACCCTGATGGAAGCCTCGGGTGAAGAAATCCCGGAAGAGCTTGAAGCCCTTAAGGACTACAAGATGCAGGTACAAATGGGGATGGACATCAACGAGCAGGGCCCGGTATTCAACACTGGCTTTGTAACCAAGCCCTGATGTGAGTCAGGCCCGACGGATGTCAGCCAGACCCTAATAAAAAAACGCCGCAAAGCGGCGTTTTTTTATGGTCGACACTATCCCTCAATCCCTCAATCCCTCAATCCCCTAATCCCCTAATCCCCTAATCCCTTAATCCCTTAATCCCCTAATCCCCGTGTCATTCCATCGGTGCTCGGAATGTGTGCTGGCAGCGCAGTAACTGGTGTGTCCATGACCGGCGCTTGGGGCCTTGGGGATTCCGCGGCCTGAGAGTCGGCTGTTGGTGTCTTGGCAGGCGTAGACTCTTCCTGGCTTGCGGGGGTATTCGTCACCTGCACCTGAGCGTTGTGAGGCTACCGCGCTTTGGATTTTTCGGGCTACGGCGCCTTGGTCTTTTCAGGGGTTTTTTCAGGGGTTTCTTCAGGCGGCTCGTTTGCTGATGCTTCCTCAGACTGCTCAGCCACTGTGGCCTCTGTAGGCGTTAGGGCCTCGACAGGGGCAAGCTCACCAATCAGTGCCAATATCCCTTCGGCATCGAACGACTCCTGCCCGGGCACCCAGATATCCGGGCTGGTGCCGGCACCGGAAATCAGGCTGCCATCGAGGGCGTAGGCCAGTGAGCTGGAAAAATAAAACCGCTGCTTGAGATTGGGTAACTGAAATGCGTGCAGCTTGCCCAGGTCTCCCATGGTGTCTTCACCTATGATAATGGCCCGCTGCCAGCCCTTGGCGCTGTGCACTATCCATTCACACTCCTGACGACAACCCGGCCCGGCAATGAGTGCCAGGCGGCCACTCACTTTGTCGGCCCTTGGCTGGCTTCTGGCGTACCACTGACCAAAGCGGCTGTGGGCGTCGTCCTCCACCAATTGCGGCCCTTCGCTGACGGCCTGATATGCGCGGTTGCCAAGATAGTCGTTGCGCTTGTCCACCGAGGTTCGGTAACGGGCAAAGCCAAGCATGGTCGAGTCTTCGTCGGCATAGGCAGCCAGCACGGTCAGCAGCGCCGGGCTTTGTCCCTGGGTGCGGCGAAGATCCAATACCAGAAGTTCGGCCGTCATGGCCCGTTTTAGCTCCTGCATCTGGGCACGGTTTTGCTCGAGTTCGTTCAAATCGCCAATGGTCACCCAAAAGCCCCGGTCGCCAATGGGCTGGATGCTGAAAGGCAAGGCTATCACCGAGGGATCGGGGGAGGGCGGTAACAGTGGCAAACGGGTGCGCCTTTGCTGGCCCTCAGGGTTGGTGAGGGTCAGGGTAACTTCAGGCTTTTGCACCAACCCCAGTTCACCTCGCAACAGGCTGGTGCGCGTTAGCCAGGTTGCCTGCTCCGTGAGGCTGTACTTGCTACTGGCGGGTAAAAATGCCTGGACGGCCTCCTGCCATCGCGCCATGGGGATATCATCCAGATGACTGATAAATGGATGATTTTCATCAAATGGCGTTAGGATTTCGTTCAAGGCCAGCCAGCTGTCTTCCATGGGCCTGAGCTGTACCGGCAACAGCTGGCCAAACTCGGCATCGGCCTCGGTGGCAACCCCTGGATCATCCAGCAGGTTGAGGATTTTCAGCACTTCGGCGGCAAACAGGGGCGATGGGATCTGATCCGGGTAGCGATTACTCATGGCGCGGATATAGCTGTCTATCCGCTGCTGTTTAATGACGGGTTCCAGGCTTAAAAATGCCGAGTGGGCGGCGATTTCCCGTTGCAGAATATAGAGATCCTGACGCATTTCCCGGGCCGTGAGGGTATAGGCCCTGGGCTCTTGTGGCCAGAGAAACAGGCTCAGACGCATGGCGCTGACGGTGATGATCATAACCAGCGCCGCCAACACCGCATCAAAGGTTGGCAGCGCGGCGGCTGGCTGTCCGGCCGAAGTGGCCTTCATGGGGTTCGTTCTCTTAAAGTAAGTCGTTGATTGATATACCGATACCAATCCTTTGGGTGTGAGCGTTATAGTCTATCAGGCTCTCTCCATAACCATTGAAGTATTGGGTATAGAATCGCAGATTGCCTATGATGGGATAGCTCCAGGTGAACTCAACGGCGCCCCGGTTGGGGCTGTCGAGATTGTTGCGCAGCAGCATTGTAAAGCGATGTTCTTCCAGACCATACACTGCCTGGAGTTCAAAATTGCCCATGTAATCTTCGATGTCCGGGTTGTCATCACCACGGGGATCGCCTTCGTATTCTTTTTCATCTTCAGGAAGTCGCCACCACACCTTGGCGCCAATGGCCAGTGGGCCCCGGTCGAACACCATGGTGCCATAGAGGCGGTTCCAGCTGCGGGAGAAATCACCCGCCTTGCCATTTGACTGGTGCACGGCACCAAAGCCCCAGAAGGAGTTGGTCAGGCCAAACACTTCCCAGTCGTTGTTGAACAACATAAAGAGCTCTGGTTCGTGGTTGGTTTCACGAAACGGTGAGGAGATGTCCTTGTTGTAAACCTGCCAGTATGACTGGTTGGTGTAGGCAAAGAACAGGTGGCCGTTATCACCAAAGACGTTATACCAGAGGGGAAACTTAAAACTTATCTGAAACTTGGCTTCCATCTCATCCAGGGTGAAGGGATGTTCCGCTGCTTCTTCTTCGAAGGGCTTCATATTGGGGGAACTGTTGTAGGTCACCGGCAATATGTAGTTTACCTTGTGGGGGGTGATCACGAAGGGTTGCTCTGAGGTAGCAAGCTCATCCTTTACCCGTTCATCCACCAGAGAGGGTTCTTCTGCCAGGGCAGCATGGGAAATAAACAACAGAGGTAATAAATTTCTCATTAAGTTTTTCATTGTCTTTCCATGAACATATAGCGCCTATCTTGTTGTAGGGCAGATTAACGCCCCCGCCGCGCATTTACCAGAATTCCCCATGGCTCAACGTGAAGCCGCTGGTCTTTTGTGCCACAGCATAGAACTTTTCGCGATAAGTTAGTTTGCCTGTATGGGCTGTTATTTGCACAGTCGTTTCTTTAGCACTCTGTTTTGTTGGGTATTTTTTGATTCGGGCGTTTGTCCGGGCGCTCAGTGTTAACAGGGTGGTGTCTCGCCAGTCTATATATTCGTTTTGGTTATAAAAACTAACTATTTACTATTTTTTAAGGAATATAAGGCCCGTTATATTGGCTTCCAATCTGGTAAGTGGGGGTGTGTATGGACGTTGTAACGTTGCCGGGCCAAGGGCCCAACGGCAAGGTGTGGTTAGTGGGTGCCGGTCCGGGAGATGTGGAACTCCTGACCCTGAAGGCTGCCCGTATCCTGGCCAGCGCCGATGCCGTACTCTATGACGCACTGGTCAGTGATGACATTCTCGCCCTCATTCCAGAACACGCCGAAAAGATTGCCGTTGGCAAGCGCGCCGGTGCCCACAGCGCCCGTCAGGAAGAAATCAACCAACTGCTGGTGACCAAGGCCTTTACCCGTAAAAACGTGGTGCGCCTTAAAGGTGGCGACCCCTTTATTTTCGGCCGTGGCGGCGAAGAGTTGCAAACCCTGGTCGAAGCCGGGGTGGCCTTTGAGGTGGTACCTGGCATTACAGCCGCCAGCGGCACCTCAGCCTATGCCGGTATTCCGCTTACCCACAGAGACTTTGCCCAGGGCGTCACCTTTATCACCGGTCATTGCCAGCTCGAGAGCCGTCCCATGGACTGGCAGGGCTATGCCAATCCGGCCAACACCCTGGTGGTGTACATGGGCATTCTCAACGCCGGACTCATCCAGCGGGAGCTGACCCAACATGGCCGCAGTCCAGCCACCCCGGTGGCCATTGTATCCCGTGCCACCACCGCCCATCAGCAGCGGGTGATTGGCACCCTGGGCGACCTTGAAACCCTCGCCAAAGATGAGCGGGTGGTGATGCCTGCACTGATGATAGTGGGGGAAGTGGTGAGCCTCGCCGACACCCTCAACTGGTTTGAACCCGCCCAAGTGGCAGAGGTTCTGCCCAAACAGAATACGAATTGATGCTGCCGCGGCAGCCTTCTCACAAATAAGACTCGGAGAAACAAGATGTCAGGGCCTGTGTTAAGCCACCTTGAGCAACTGGAAGCGGAAAGCATCCAGATCTTCCGTGAAGTCGCAGCGGAGTTTGATAACCCTGTGATGCTGTATTCCATCGGTAAGGATTCCTCTGTGCTGCTGCATTTGGCGCGCAAAGCCTTCTATCCGGGCAAAATTCCGTTCCCCTTGCTGCACGTGGACACCGACTGGAAATTCCGCGACATGATCACTTTCCGTGATGAAGCGGCGAAAAAATACGGCTTCGACCTGCTGGTGCACAAAAACCCCGAAGGCATTGCCATGGGCATGAACCCCTTCACCTTTGGTTCATCCAAGCATACCGACGTGATGAAGACCGAGGGCCTGAAGCAGGCGCTCAACAAATACGGTTTTGATGCCGCCTTCGGTGGTGCCCGCCGTGACGAAGAGAAGTCCCGCGCCAAGGAGCGTGTGTACTCTTTTCGCGACAGCAAGCATCGCTGGGACCCGAAAAACCAGCGCCCCGAGCTGTGGCACACCTACAACGGCCAGGTGAACAAGGGCGAGAGCATCCGTGTGTTTCCGCTGTCCAACTGGACCGAACTGGATATCTGGCAATACATCTATCAGGAAAACATCGACATAGTGCCGCTGTACTTTGCCGGGTACCGCCCCGTGGTAGAGCGTAATGGCACCCTCATCATGGTGGATGACGATCGTATGCCACTGAACGAAGGCGAAGTGCCCGAGCAGAAGCTGGTGCGTTTCCGCACCCTGGGTTGTTATCCGCTCACCGGCGCCATCGAATCCAGCGCCACCACCCTCACCGGCATCATCGAAGAGATGCTGCTGTCCCGCTCCAGCGAGCGCCAGGGCAGGGTGATTGACCACGATTCATCGGGTTCCATGGAAAAGAAAAAGCGCGAGGGGTATTTCTGATGTCTATTGCACAGCAGGTAAAAGATCTGGGTATCGAAGAGTACCTGGAAAGACAACAGCACAAGTCGCTGCTCAAATTCCTCACCTGTGGCTCGGTGGATGATGGCAAGTCGACCCTGATTGGTCGTCTGCTGCACGACAGTGCCCAGATTTATGAAGATCAGCTCGCTGCCCTGTCGAAAGACTCCAAGGTGCACGGCACCACCGGCGAAGCCATCGATTTGGCGCTTTTGGTAGACGGTCTGCAGGCCGAGCGTGAGCAGGGTATCACCATCGATGTGGCTTACCGTTATTTCTCCACCGAGAAGCGCAAGTTCATCATCGCCGACACCCCCGGCCACGAGCAGTACACCCGCAACATGGCCACGGGCGCGTCCAACTGTGACCTTGCCATCATCCTGGTGGATGCCCGCTACGGCGTGCAAACCCAGACCCGCCGCCACAGCTTTATCTGCTCGCTGCTCGGTATCAAGCAGTTCGTGGTGGCCGTGAACAAGATGGATTTGCTGGGCTTTGATGAAGCGCGCTTTGACGAAATCAAGCGCGAGTACCTGGCCTTTGCCGAGCAGCTCAAGGTACCGGACATCAAGTTTGTGCCCCTGTCGGCCCTCAAGGGCGACAACGTGGTGAGCCGCTCTGAGCAAAGCCCCTGGTACAGCGGCGAGACCCTGCTGTCGATTCTTGAAAATGCCCCGGTTACCGGTGCCAATCGTGACTATGAAGCCCGCTTGCCGGTGCAGTATGTGAGCCGCCCGAACCTGGATTTCCGCGGGTTTGCCGGCACCATCGCCAGCGGCAGCTTTAAGGTGGGCGATGCGGTCAAGGCACTGCCTTCCGGTAAAGCCTCTACCGTAAAAAGCATTGTCACTTTCGATGGCGAGCTTGACGAAGCCTTTGCCGGTCAGGCCATCACCCTGACCCTGAACGATGAAATCGACATCAGCCGCGGCGATGTGATAGTGCCTGCCAGCAGCGATGTGACCGTGTCCAACCGACTGCTCGCCAAGGTGGTGTGGATGCACGAGCAGCCACTGACCCTGGGTAAGCAATACAACATCAAGCTGGGTACCCGCAAGGTGCCGGGCACGGTGCGCCACATCATCCACAGCATAGATGTGAACACCCTGGCCGAAGACAAGGCCGATGAGCTGCCGCTGAACGGCATTGCGCTGGTGGAGCTGGAGCTGGATGAGGCCGTGGTGTTCGACCCTTACCAGGATAACCGCGACACAGGTGGTTTTATCTTTATCGACCGCATCAGCAATATCACTGTGGGTGCGGGCCTGGTGGAAAGCGCGCTGGAAGCCGAGCACAAAACTACGGATTTCAGTGAGTTTGAGCTTGAGCTGAATGCCCTGATTCGCAAGCACTTCCCCCACTGGCAGGCGCTGGATATCAGCAAGCGGTAATCGCTTCACTGCGCGGTACAGTGCTGCTCACTACTGAAGCAAGAAGACATACGGCGGGCCTTCGGGCCCGTTTTTTCCCCGGATACAAGGATAAGGCTATGACGTTGGAGCAATATTGGGTAATAGGCATGGTACTGACACTGGTCGGTACCCTTGTCTGCACCCGTTTGCCGGCGTCCTGGGTGTTTGCGGCGGTGGCGCTCTTATCTTATGTTTCCAACTCCCTGAGCTTGAATGAGTTGTCGGCCTCCTTTACCGACTCCTCCCTGCTGACCCTGGTACTCTTGCTGCTGGCCTCGGTGGCGCTGGAAAAGACCCGCCTTATCAGCTGGGTCGGGGTGCAGCTGAGTCGTGGCGGCCTGAGAACCGTGCTCACCAAGCTGTGGTTTTCCACCTCGGTGCTGTCATCTTTCACCGCCAACACCGCCGTGGTGGCAAGCCTGATTGGTGCCATCAAGCGCAACCAGCGTTATGCGCCGTCAAAGCTGATGCTGCCCATGGCCTTTGCGGCCACCTTTGGCGGCACCCTCACCCTGATTGGTACCTCCACCAATCTGGTGATCAACAGCTTCCTCGACCGCGCCGGACTGCCGCTGCTGCAGTTTTTCACCACCACTGGGGTGGCCATCGGGGTGGTGCTGGCGGGTATGCTGGTGCTGTGGCTGATTGCCGACCGCCTGCCCATAACCGAAAAAGCCGAAGACGAGCAAGACCTGCCGTACTTTCTTGAGGCGCGCATTGCCCCAGGCTCGATTCTGATTGGCAAAACCGTGAGTGACGCGGGCTTGCGTCATTTGCGTAAGCTGTATCTGGCGGAAATTCAGCGCCTTATCGGCGATGAAAAGACCACCATCATCCCGGTCACGCCGGAAGAGGTGCTCCAACAGGGAGACGTGCTGCTGTTTGCCGGTGATATGGAGTCAGTGGCGGTATTGCAGGAAATCGCCGGTTTAACCCTCTATGGCCATCACACCATGAATGGCCAGAGCCTGGCCGAGGCCATCATCAGCCACTCCTCCAGCCTCAATGGCGTGAGCCTGAAAGATGCCCAGTTCCGTGAGCGATTCGATGCCGTGGTGGTGGCGGTGCGCCGTGGCCACGAGCGCCTGCGGGGCGGTCTGGGTACTATCGAACTCCAGGCCGGTGATGCCCTGCTCCTGGTGCCCGGCAAGCAGTTTGGCGATGCCTCCCAGCGTCTCGATAAAGAGTTCCTGCTGGTGAATGGCGTAGACTCGGCCACCCGCTTGTCCCCCGGCCGCAGCGCCTGGGTGCTGGCGAGTTTTGCCGCCGTGATTGGCCTGGCCATGTTCAATGTGCTGCCGCTGCTTAAGGGCCTTACCCTGTTTGTGGTGGGGCTGTTACTGACCCAGGTCGTGACCCTGTCTGAGCTTAAGCGCCGTTTCCCCATCGACATCGTATTGATTGTGGGCGGTGCGCTGGCGCTGTCACAGGCCATGGGCAACAGTGGCATATCCAAATTGCTGGCCGACGAGCTGACCGCAGGCTTCAGCGGTGTACACTATTTCTTTGTGATGGCGGGCATTTACCTGCTGACACTCTTTTTAACCGAGCTGATGTCCAACAATGCCGCCGCCGCGCTGGTGTGCCCCATTGCCATCAGCCTGGCCCAGGGCCTTGGCATAGACCCCATGCCATTTATCATGGCGGTGCTCTTTGGCGCCAGCGCCAGCTTTATCAGCCCTTGGGGATACCAAACCAACCTCTTGGTATTTACCGTGGGCAATTATCGGTTAAAACAATATGTCGGCGTCGGCATTCCCATGGCCATTGCCTACACCTTCGCGGTACTGGCGCTGATCCCCCTGATGTTCCCGTTCCACAGCCTGTAACGGGCAGAGGCAAGGAGAGAAAATGAATCATATTGTGTGGCACCAACACGCCATCACCCACAGCGAACGCGCAGAGCAAAAGGGCCATCGCGGCGCCATTCTCTGGTTTACCGGCCTCTCCGGTGCCGGCAAGAGTACCCTCGCCGGTGCTTTGGAAGCCGAACTCTTTCGCCGCGGCCTGCACTCGTATCTCCTGGATGGCGACAATGTGCGCCATGGTCTGTGTAAAGATTTGGGCTTCAGCCTGGAAGACAGACGGGAGAACATCCGCCGGGTGGGCGAAGTGGCCAAGCTGATGCTGGATGCAGGGCTGTTGGTGCTCTCGGCCTTTGTCTCGCCCCAACGGGCGGAGCGGGATCTGGTGCGCGCCCTGGTGGGTGAGGGCGAGTTTATTGAGGTGCACGTGGCCACGCCGCTCGACGTGTGTGAATCCCGCGACCCCAAGGGCCTTTACCAGAAGGCCCGGGCTGGTGAGATTAAAGATTTTACCGGTATTTCCTCGCCTTACGAGGCGCCTGTGAGTGCGGAACTGGTGATTGATACCAGTGAGGGGGATCTGGATTCGCAGGTGGCGAAGCTGGTGGATTATTTGATTAGTGGTGGATATATCCCAGCGTAATTTGGGCGTGAATTAGATTATGCTTTTGAGTCGCACTCTGGGCACTAAATCAGATTTGGCTAACGCCGTGCAGTTCTGAATTTTTCTCTGTTGCTTTTCAAGCAACTAAAGTCGTGGGGCTTCACCCCACACCCGACCAAGAGGGGATCTACAGCAATCCCCTCTTGGATCTCCCGTGCCGCCCCAGACGGTGCCGAAAGCCCTTCGGGTTTATGGGACTGGTCTTGCTACTGGTTCGGACTCACATCCCTGTTCGACCGAACCAGCCTCGACATCCTGTCTCGGCTACGCGCCCACTCCCAACACCCTCAGCGGCACCGATGGGGAGTTGCCCCGTGCTCGCTGCGAGTAAAGTGTTGTGCCTGTTCTATCTTTTCTTATCTTTTCTTCCTTACTCTCCCTTGCCCTACCTTTTACCGACGTCAGCCAAAGGGTGTTGGGTATATTTGCTCTCGTTTTGCGGTATGAAATTAGGTGCTCTGGGTGTCAATTGATGAAGTGCTAGCATAGCCTGCCGTGAACGGCTGTTTGTACAACACTATGTCATTACTTTGTGTTGTGGCTTGATTCGTGATCGAAGTCAAAGATATGAAGTAATTGCTGTTTATTTTAGAACACCACTTGGAATTCTCGAAAGCAGACATCATTTAATAAGTGTCTATTTCACAGGATAAGCACATGAATACTAAGAAAACCTCTCAGGCTGTTGCCTCCAAGGCTGCAAAAAACCTCAAGGATCAAAATTCGTCAAAGATTCAGAAATCATTAGCTGCAAGCGCGATGGCTCAGTCGGGCACATCAAAGCAGACAGGAAAAGAAATTGAAGCGCAAGCTTCAAAAGTGCTTCAGTCTGAAAAATACAGCGAAAAGACGAAGGAACTTGCTGCCTCCGTGTTGTCTCAGTCCAACAAGGGAAGATAAGGGGTATTTATGTCAATTTGTCAAAGTGAGCATCGTCATTACCCCGAATTTGAAGTACTCCCTCACGACCAGGGAGGCGCGGGGCGACACAAGTGCTGTGGGTGCGCATATGAACGGGGTTTCGCGCTAGGCTTGAGACGAGAGGAGTTTCTGAATATCGATATTGATTCTTTACCGGTCAGTCAGGCGGGAGCTGTTCGACACAAAAGTCCTCACGCAGCCTTTGCGATGGGTTACCAAGATGGTGTTCGTGAATCCTACCGTAGTGCTGAGGTTTAAATGAAGGGTACTGTTCAGTATTTCAATATCGAAAAGCTTGGTATTTACAAAAGGGCCTCGGAAGAGCAGTTGTTTGACTCGGCCGAGGCAATCTTGGATTCGTTGATTGAGTGGGTTAGGGGGAGACCTCAGACTGTAAACACCAGTACAAGGAAGGCTGATAAGGGGAGAGGTCAGTCAAATGTGTATTGCTGTGATGCTGATGGTGCTAGTGGTGAGTATGTCTTTGTTCTTTGGAATGAGATGACAAATGCAGAAGATGAAATTCTTACGCTATCTAAGGATTCAAA
Source organism: Shewanella sp. FJAT-52076 (assembly GCF_019457455.1). Lineage (NCBI taxonomy): Bacteria > Pseudomonadati > Pseudomonadota > Gammaproteobacteria > Alteromonadales > Shewanellaceae > Shewanella > Shewanella sp. FJAT-52076. Next base: position 3,399,994 of record NZ_CP080415.1, on the reverse strand, counting down.
GCCTGGCGAGGTAAAAGTAAAGCCGGGTGTGAACTCAAAAGAGGTGATACCTGGCTTGCCCAGCTACTACTGGATTTCCTTGAATCATGGTTTGGTCGCGACCATTCATTTTGACCACGCAATCACATCGATAGCAGCGCTCAAGAATTACATTACGTCATATGTCCATAATTATTCCGAGTTTGCAATCACCGAAGAGGGCGATGACAACAAGGTGGTTGGGTTCAGCCATCCACACAGCGAGGAGGCGAAGGGCTACTTCAAGTTTGAACTGAAACGTAAGATAGATGAGAGTACGGTCGAGGAGTTGACTCAAAACTACAAGCGAATCACTAAGGTAGTCAGAAGGGCTCAGAAGTCAGTAGAGGATGTCGAGTTGCAGGGATTCTTTAGCAAGCTTGGCAGCAAACAAATCGGTCGAGGGCTACCAAAAGGCAGGCAAGCTCTTGTGGAGGTTGAAATAGAATTTACTCCTGCCACAGAGAAAGATTTCAAGGACATAGTCAGGGCGTACGAGAGGGAGATTTTAGACCCTGACAAGTACAATAATTTGGGTTTTGTCTTGAAGGGTGAGCACGGCAAAAAGGTGTTCCTTGATGGTAAAGTTCTGAGAACTGAGCATGATTTTGACATTATCCGGAAAAAGAAAAACCCTTTCGGAGCTGGCGAATTGCTTGAATATATTGGTCGCAAGCAAGTTAGATTTGTACCAAAAGGAAGAGTTAAGGAAGTAGCGTAATGAAATCCGCTTTTAGCTGGTGGCGTGCGCTGGTCTGGGTGTTGATTGTTGTTGGCTACGCCGTTGCATCAAAGAACTACCTTTTTGATTTTGCTGCAACACTGCAAGTAGAGAGCATAAAGGCACAGATAGGTATTCTGGTTAACGTGTCGGCAATTCTTTTTGGGGTTATTGGTGCTTGGCTAGCTCTGATTTACCCCAGCGCTTTAATAAAAGTGCAAGGGAAAGATTCGGTAGACCTAGCCTATAGCGGTGTAGACCTAAGCGTCTTAAAGAGCTTGGTATTCGTCCTGTTGTTTAGCACGGCATCGCTAATATTGTCTTTGCTTTCAGATTTGATGTTAACTCTGGCGGACCACCCAATTATTTCAGGGTTGCTTTGCAAGGAGTATGTTATTGCCTCATGCGCCATACTGGTTTGGTTTTTGTTTATAGTCCAAATCGCGGCATTGGGGACATTACTGGTGTCGTCGTTTGAGCTTGTTTTCGACCTGTTTATAAGTAGGGCATATGGTGAGCTTGAGCGGTTGCTGGGGCGGAAAAAAAGTGAATGAACGCGTGAGAGTCACGACACCCAAAACACTTTGGCTGAGGGGGCACTAATCCCGCTCGAAGCGGCCGCGGGGCATTGGCGATCGTTGCGTGGCCGAGGCAAGGACGCCGAGGCAGCGTCAGTCGAATCAGGGGCGAGTGTCGCAACGCGACAGGTTTACGAGCGCGAGACATGGACGTTGAGCTGGGATGGACGTATATGGATGTAAGTCCGAGCGTCTGACGCGATAGCAAAAGAGCGGCAATGCACAAGGGGTTGTCCGCTTCGTTGCGGGTCGCAGGGGGATTGGATAAGGGCTGATGCTCGCCAGAGCGTTCATCAGCGCAAACCATGGATGGTGAGCTGGCTATTTTGCATGGACGTAATTGCCTGTCGAAACGGCCCCCTTTCCTCGGGTGTGGGTTGAAGACCCACGACTTTGGTCGCTTGCAAAGCGACAAATTAGCGAAGCTCTACTAAGTGCAACTTGGCTTTATCCGACCAATCGACGCTTGATGATAGTGTGCGTACTCACTCAGTGGGACTTGCGACACTCTCAGCCGACACCACAGTTCCCTCTGCTGCCAGCAGCTCCATTCGCTCCCTCTCTGCTTTGGAAACGTACTTGGGTTTATTGCTGCCGTGGAGTTTGGCTTTCTTCTTTTTGTCTTTGGCAATCAGGGTCTGATTGATTTTCTTCTTTCTGTTCATGGGCGGCTAATGTGTGACGGCAAATGGGTGGCGGCTCTAAGGCAGCTTAAGCTGGGCTGTGTAAAAAGACGGCGCACTATAGCAGCAATTGCAGGCGGGTTAAATGTCCTGGCATGTCGGCAGACAGCTACCTGCGGCGCTTGGGATGCTACAGCCGCCGCAGGGGGAAGGGTGATTGAGCTTGCAAGTCAGCTTACGTCAAAGTCCTTGGCGAGCATGCCTTTGAGGGCGGGGCCGAAGTTGGACTCCGTGTGGGGGCGTACCAGATGGGCCAGTTCATCACCCACGGTGGTAAAACGGTAGTAAGACAGCAGCAGATGGCTGTGTTTGGGGGTGAGCTTAAGCTCGGTCTTGGGCAGCATCAGCGAGAAGCTGCGTTTGGGGTCCAGCTCGCCGGTTTCAAATTCGCTGCTGTGCAGTATGCCAAGGTCCATCAGGGTGACCAGCGCCGAGTAGGGCAGACCGAATTGGGACAGGGGCAGGGTGACAGAAGAGGATTTTCGAAACAGTTGGCCTATGCCGCCTGTGACCCGGAAACCGGAGAGAATTTTCAGTCGGTCGTCGCTGCCAACGCGCACGGCCACGGCAAGTGCCTTTTCCAGCGTCTGGGCTTCGCGCCAGGTGAGGCGTCTTAAGGTTTCCAGGGTTCTCAAGCTGAAGTTGCCCGGCTCGGTCAGCTCCTTGGCCAGGATGCGGGCCCACAGCTCCTGCATGCGGCGGTTATGGATTTGCTCTGCCATCTGAAAAAACTGATACAGCCAGTCGGGGTCGGGATCTGCGCCCACCATATCCGATGGGGTGTGCTTGAGCGCCAGGGTATAGATAGACTCCACATTGGCCTGATGCTGGGCCGCCATCTTGCGCGCCCTGTGTTCGGCCCGCTCGGCCACTGAGGCATTGGACGGACGATAGCCTTCTTCACTGGCAAGTCCCAGTATGCGTCCGAGCAGTAATGCCTTGCGCCTGGCGGAGTTATCGCTGTGGTTGCTGGTTGCGGTCAGGCTGAATTCTGGCTCGTTGTCGCTGTTACTCATGGGCTCGTCTCTCAATTCTTGCTTTTTATTCTTATGGGCTGCTCTTTATTTTCTGGACCGGTTTAGATTGCAGAGTCTGGCTCGGTCTTTGTTAATCACTGTGCCTGGGGCCGGTGCGCTTTTGTTCGGCGCTTATTAATGGCTTCCGGCTTCCGGCTTCCGACTCCCTACTCTCGCTATTCAGTGCGGGGCGCCAGGGCCTTGGCCGGAAATAAGACTTCGTTGCCGGGGGCCGGGTGCCTTGGTACGTTCAGCGACAGCAACAGCGAGCAGACCGCCATGGCGGCACCGATATAAAACACGGCCGCATTCGACTCGAGCCACAGGTAGCCCAGCAGTACCGGGATCACCACGGCGGCGATGTGATTGATGGTAAAGCTCACCGACATGCTGGCGGCGATATCGGGCCGGTCGGCAATCTTCTGGAAATAGGTTTTCATGGCAATGGCCATGGCAAACAGCAGGTGATCAATCACATACAGGGCCGCGGCAAAGTAGGCGTTTTCCACCAGGGCGTAGCTGACAAATACCCCAATCAGGCCCACGTATTCCAGGCACAGGGCATTGCGCTCGCCGATGCGGCCAATCAGGCGACCGATGGCGGGGGCAAAGAGGAGATTGATGACATAGTTAATCAAAAACAGCGCGGTGATTTCGCTGACGCTGTAATGGAATTTCTCCACCATCATAAACCCGGCGAAGACCACGAAGATTTGCCGTCTGGCGCCGGAGAAAAAAGTCAGTAAATAGTAGAGCCAGTAGCGGCGGCGCAATATCACCTTCTTGTGCTGCACTTCCCCTGTGTCGAAACGGGGAAAGTGGCGCCACAGCGCCAGCGTCATCAGGCAGCCCATGCCGCCCACAAAGGCGTACATCCACACATAATCGAGCTTGAACACCGTCATCAGCAGCCAGATGCTGCCATAGCCACCGAGGGCGGCAGCGGCCTTCCACGACAGGGCCTTCCCCATAAAGCCGGCGGTCTGTTCTTTATCGACCCATTGCAGGGTGAGGGACTGATTGAGGGTTTCGTAGTAGTGAAAGCCCACCGACATCAGCACTGTGGTGAAGTAAAGCCCCAAGACCGAAGGTAAAAAGCCGGTAATGGCAACCCCAATACTCATCACCAACAACGACAGGAGGGCGAAGGATTGTTCGCGGATAATCAGCAGAACAAAGATGGCGGTAAAGGCGAGGAATCCGGGGACTTCCCTGAGGCTTTGCAGCATGCCGATTTCGGCGCCGCTGAAGTGGGCCCGCTCGATAACAAAGTTGTTCAGCAGCGCCTGCCAAACGGCAAACACCATGGACATGATAAATGTCATCCAAAGCAGCAGCCGCTGGGCCTGTTGACCCTCATTCCCTGAAAGCATGTTAACACCGGTGAACACAGAAGATTTTGGCATGTTAAACCCTGACATCCCATTTGGCTACCGACCAAATTAAGCAACTTTAGATGTAGTTGCCGGGGGCACAAATGTGAGGCAGTTGGAATTTAAGCATCCGGGCCGGCACGCTACCCATGGCTCGTGATCCATTTCAATAAAAAATCATACACTTTGGCCTATCATCGCCTAAAGCCCGAGCAATTATGGCAGGTAAACCGTGAGCAAAACTCTTATTCTTTTTTCCACCGTCCATGGTCAGACCCGCAAGATTTGCGATCGCATTGCCGAGGTGATGCGCGGCCTTGACCACGAGGTGACCCTGATGCCCCTGGAACAGGCGCCCAGTCTGGAGGGGTTCGATAAGGTGGTGCTGGGAGCCAGCATTCGCCATGGCAAACATAACAGCGCCGTGTACCAGTTTATTGAGCAAAATCTGGACGCGCTGCGAAGCCGGGCCGGTGCCTTTTTCTCTGTCAGTCTGGTGGCCCGCAAGCAAGCCAAAAATACGGCGGCCACCAACCCCTATATGCAGGACTTTTTAGCCAAATCCTCCTGGCGCCCGGAATTGCTGGAGGTGTTTGGCGGCAACCTGCACTATCAGGGCTATAGCGCCATGGACCGAAATATCATCCGGTTTATCATGTGGTTGACCAAGGGGCCTACCGACCCCAATACCAAGGTGGAGTACACCGACTGGCAAAAAGTTGATAGGTTTTCCCGAGAAATAGCATCTATGGAAATTTTATCCCGATGAATGGCAACCCCAGCGGCAATGGCCTTAAAGGCGTGTGGCTTAAACTGCAACCCAAGCTGCATTTGATGGTGCTGCTGCCTGTATTGCCGGTGCTGGTGTCGGCGCCATTTTTATTGCTGGGCCGCAGGCTCAGGGACAACGCCTCTGTCTGGGATTTGCTGCACGTGTATCTGGGGCTGGTGCTGGTGCCCATATCCATCCTGCTGCTGATTTCCTGCGTGGTGCAGGGGCGCTGGCGGCAGTTTTTTCCGCTGTGGGGCAGTGATGCCCTGCGTCAGGACTTAAAAGCTCTGGCCTCTGCCAGGCTGCCCAAAGGCGGTGGCAGTGGGCTTTTCAGCCTGCTAGAAGGCCTGTGTGCGCTGCTGCTGGTGGCCGTTGCCTTGACCGGATTGGGGTGGTATTGCACCGAAGGCAGTGCCGAGGCCTTAAGCTGGCGGGCCTGGCATAAGGACCTTGCCATCGGGTTTGTGGTGTTGTTGGCGCTGCATGTGTTGGCGGCCCTGTCACACCTTTTGGACTTTTTCCGTCAATAAGCCCTTCTTTGCTCGCTACTTGTGCTACTGACAACAGGGCATTGAACATGCCACTATCAGCCTAGAGTAGTAGGGCTATACTCAACACATATAAATCCCGGTGCCGAGAGCGAATCGAAGGAGCGGTGTATGTCCATATCTATGTCTAATTTAAGTCTGCGAAACAAACTTTTGCTGCTGGCCATGGTGCCTTTGGTACTGATCCTCACGGCCGTGATGAGTTATTCCTGGCAGGTTGAGAGCCAGGCGTTGGATGACTCGGTTGCCCTGTTTAAGGAAGAGCTGGTCAACGAGCGGCAACAGCAGCTCCAGGAGGCCACCCAGATAGCCCTTGCCGTTGTCGAACATCAGATAAGCCTGGGGCAAAACGGCAACATCAATGATGCCCTGCGGCCACTGAGATTTGGCAGCGCCGGTTACTTCTTTATCTATGACTATCAGGGCGCCAACGTGTTCCACGCCACCAATCCTGCATTGGAAGGGACGCCGCAAATCGGCATGACTGATCCTCAGGGTACCAAGATTGTGGTGGGGCTGATTGATGCGGCCAAACGTGGCGGCGGCTTTTTTAATTACGTGTATCCCAAACCCGGGGTCGAGGGGCTGGTGGATAAGATTGGCTATGCCGCCCCCATCCCCGGCAAAGACTGGCTCTTGGGCACAGGCGCTTATCTGGATGATATAGACGCTGCGGTTGATGCTTATTCACAAAGTGCCCATCAGTCCATGCTGGAAAAGGCCGTGGCCATTTTCATGATGTCGCTGGTGCTTGCCTTTATCACTCTGATAGCCATTTGGAGCGCCGCCCACAGGATGGTGAAACCCATTCGCGCCATGGTCGACAGCCTGAATGACATCGCCAAGGGGGAAGGGGATCTCACCGCGCGCCTCAGCGTTCGTGGCGAGGATGAAATAGCAGAGCTTGGCACCGCCTTTAACCAATTTGTGGACAAGCTGCAGGGCATTATCCGCGATGTGGCCGATACCACAGGCAGGGTAAAACAAGCCGCCGTCGATATCGACCGCCAAACCTCTGAGATGGCGAACCAGCTTAACAGCCACAACAACGAGACCGATCAGGTGGTCACCGCCATCACTGAGATGTCGTCCACCGCCGCCGAGGTGGCACAAAATACCACCCAGGTGGCCGAAGCCACCCATGCCGCCACTGGCGATGTGGCCAAAGCCCAGGCCTGTGTTGACAGTTCGTTGGCAGAGATTTCCAACCTGATGTCACAGGTCAACGACGCGGCGGCCAATATTCAGTCCCTCAGTGAACAGTCGCAAAAGATTAATTCGGTGTTGTCTGTGATTGGTGGCATTGCCGAGCAAACCAACTTGCTGGCGCTCAATGCGGCCATTGAGGCCGCCCGGGCCGGCGAGCAGGGCAGGGGCTTTGCGGTGGTGGCCGATGAGGTGCGTAATCTTGCCAGTCGGACCCAGGCAAGTACTTTGGAAATCAATGAAATGCTTACCGACTTGCATCGTTTGGTGTCATCGGCCGTAAAAACCATGGATGAGAGCCAGCACAGTTGTCAGCGGTCGGTGGAAGCCTCGACAGCAATTTCCGAGAGCCTGGGCTCTGTCACCAGCGCCGTTACCGCTATCAATGATATGAGCACCCAAATTGCCGCGGCGGCCACCGAGCAAAGCTCTGTGACCGAAGAAATTAACCGTAACGTGTATGCCATTCAGGAAATAGTCAACGCCCTGCTGGCCTCCAGTCAGGAGGCTAGAACCGTGAGTCGCACAGTTTCCACCGAAGGAGCCCAACTCTCCAAGCTGGTCGGCCAGTTCAAGGTGTGATTGTGTTAGCGTGAAAAAGGCACCTTCGGGTGCCTTTTTGCTGAATGGGGAATGGCGCTTTCCTGTGTTGCTCAGCGGGTCATTTTCTTTACGAATACCACCACGAAAAGGGCGATGGTAAAACTGCCCGTAAAGGCCTCGATGGCGGCTATCAGACGCGAGAAGCCTATGGGGGTAAAATCGCCGTAGCCAAGGGTGGTGAAAGTCACAACTGAGTAGTATATACAGTTAAAAAATAAGTAGAAATTCATCATAAAGGTGTTTTCTGACCTGAACACATGTATGTTGCCACCGTAGCTTAGGCCGGTGAAAAAATAACAGATGGCACAAATAAGAATGAGCACCATGGAAAAGCCGATAACCCGCCCCGGCGATTCACCATAGCCGCAGAAGAGATCAACAATTTTGGAGGTCAGCCTGGCACGGGAATACTTGGGCAACTGATGGCGGCGCATGGTCAGTTCGCGCTGAATAAAATACCCGCCCATGGCAAACAGGCCTTCGCGCTCGGCGGCCTTGCGCAGATCGCGGTAGATTTCTTCGGCCTGCTCGAAATAATCCAGCGCAATTTCCATCTCACCCACACGCTCGGCCTCCATGGCCATACGTTCCTGTTTGAGCAGCTTGCCGGTATTGATGTTTTCAATTTTGGCACCCATCCATTTGATGCCCAGCAAATTGGTATTGACCAGATTGGCGCAGTGAACATTGGCCTCCCGCAGATCGGCCTTCATCAAACTGGCGTTTTCCAGGTTGAGATTAAACAGGTGGGCGCCGTTAAGATTGGCCCGGTACAGCTCGGCATGGCTCATGTCATAACCGGTTTTGCTGTGGTGTTTAACCAAATCGATACCGGCCAGCTCGGCACGCTTTAGGTGAATGCCTCTGAGCATGCCACCCTTGCGGGCGTATGCTTCGAGTTTGGCTTTGTCATCTGGGCCATCTTTGGTGATGCGGGGGTCATGCCAGTAACACAGGCCGCTGGGGCCTGCGGGCTCTGAGCATGAAAATCCCTCATCTTCGTGATAGCAGCACACGGGGATTTTTTCGTCCATCTCAACAGTATAGACAGGCTCTGTGGCCCTGCCAGAAGGGGCGGCGCGCCCGTCCATCGCGATTAACGCGGCCATCCTTCGCGTTTAACGCGACTAAATAGGGCGAGGCAGTAAGCCATGGTGTGGCGGGGGATTTGGCATGGTTAAGACCCGGGGAATCCAAGGCGCAACCAAGCTCAGGTGGACTCGGGTGGACAGGGAGCAAAATGGTACAAAAAGCCCCGGACAAAGCCGGATGCTTAACTGGTATCCAGCCGGTCACTTTGGTAGAATACGCCGTTAATTTTTCTGTTATCCAATCGATTTAAGTTGAATCACCATGTTTGAAGTCAATCCGGTTAAATTCAAAATTAAGGAGCTGGCCCAGCGCACTATGCTCCTTAGGGGGTATCTTTGACTACGACGCCAAAAAAGAGCGTCTGGAAGAAGTTACCCGCGAGCTTGAAAGCTCAGATGTCTGGAACAACCCCGAGCGTGCTCAGGCACTGGGCAAAGAACGCGCCAGCCTGGAGAATGTGGTCAAGACCATAGACACGCTGGATTCGGGTCTGGAAGATGTGGAAGGCCTGCTGGAACTGGCCGTTGAGGAAGAAGACGAAGGCACCTTCGAAGATGCCAAGGCCGAGCTCGATGAGCTTGAGAAGAGCCTTGAGGATCTGGAGTTCCGCCGTATGTTCTCCGGCCCACAGGATCCCTCTGACTGCTACCTGGACATTCAGTCCGGCTCCGGTGGTACCGAAGCCCAGGACTGGGCCGAAATGGTGCTGCGTATGTACCTGCGTTGGGGGGAAGCCCACGACTTCAAACCTGAATTGATTGAAGTGTCAGACGGTGACGTGGCCGGTATCAAGAGTGCCACCATCAAGTTTACCGGCGAGTATGCCTATGGCTGGCTGCGCACCGAAACCGGTGTACATCGTTTGGTGCGTAAGTCGCCATTCGACTCCAGCGGCCGTCGTCACACCTCGTTCTGCTCTGTGTTTGTGTATCCGGAAATCGATGATGACATCGAGATTGATATCAACCCGGCCGATCTGCGTATCGACGTATACCGCGCCTCGGGTGCCGGTGGTCAGCACGTAAACCGCACCGAGTCTGCGGTACGTATTACCCACTTGCCCACCAATACTGTGGTGCAGTGTCAGAATGACCGCTCACAGCACAAGAACAAAGACACCGCCATGAAGCAGCTGAAAGCCAAGCTCTATGAGCTGGAGCTGCAAAAGCAAAACGCTGAAAAGCAGGCCGCCGAAGATGCCAAGTCTGACATCGGCTGGGGTAGCCAAATCCGCTCTTATGTACTGGATGACTCCCGTATCAAGGATTTGCGTACCGGCGTAGAGACCCGCAACACCCAATCGGTGCTGGACGGCGATCTGGACAAGTTTATTGAAGCCAGCCTTAAATCCGGGCTGTAATTTACTGCGAGAAGAGACGATGACTGAACACATCCAAGACGAGAATAAGCTGATTGCTGAACGTCGTGCCAAGCTGGAACACGTCCGCAAGAACTGCCCAGCCAATGGTCACCCCAACACCTTCCGCCGTAAACACAAGGCCGCCGAGCTTCAAGCGCAGTTCGGTGACAAGACAAAGGAAGAGTTGGAAGCCCTGGGTTTCCAAACTGCCATTGCCGGCCGTGTAATGGCCAAGCGTGGTCCCTTCCTGGTACTGCAGGACGTGTCTGGCCGTATCCAGGCCTATGCCGATAAAGGCGTGCAGGCCGACTTAAAAGACCGTTATGCCGGTCTGGATATCGGTGACATCATAGGTGTGGAAGGTACTCTGCACCTGTCCGGCAAGGGCGACCTCTATGTGAACATGGAGCGCTACGAGCTGCTGACCAAGGCACTGCGCCCACTGCCTGAGAAATTCCACGGTCTGACCGACCAGGAAACCCGCTACCGCCAGCGTTATGTTGACCTCATCGTCAACGAAGACTCACGTGAAGCCTTCAAAATGCGCTCAAAAGTGGTTGCTGCCATCCGCAACTTCATGATCAAAAAAGAGTTCATGGAAGTTGAAACCCCGATGATGCACGTGATCCCAGGCGGCGCCTCTGCCCGTCCTTTCGTCACCCATCACAATGCGCTGGACATCGAAATGTACCTGCGTATTGCCCCGGAGCTTTACCTGAAGCGTCTGGTTGTGGGCGGTTTTGAGCGTGTGTTCGAAATCAACCGTAACTTCCGTAACGAAGGTCTGTCGCCACGCCATAACCCGGAATTCACCATGATGGAATTCTATATGGCCTACGCCGACTATAAGGATCTTATCGATCTGACCGAAGAGATGCTGTCCAGCATCGCCAAGGAACTGCTGGGTGACACCAAGCTGCCTTACGGCGAGCACGTGATTGATTTCGGCGGCCCATACACCCGTATGAGCATGCTCGAAGCCATCAAGCACTACAACCCGGACAACGCCACTATCCAGGCCATGACCTACGAAGAAGTGAAGAACATCGACTTCATGCGTAAGCTTGCCAAGGACGTGGGCATCGAAACCGAAACCTTCTGGAGCTGTGGACAGCTCTTGGAAGAAATTTTTGGTGAAACTGCCGAGCCCAAGCTGATGCAGCCTACCTTCATCACCGGCTACCCAGCAGATATTTCGCCGCTGGCCCGCCGCAGCGATGGTAACGACTTCATCACCGACCGCTTCGAGTTCTTCATCGGTGGCCGTGAAGTGGCCAACGGCTTCAGCGAGCTTAACGACGCTGAAGATCAGGACAACCGCTTCAAGGCGCAGGTAGAAGCCAAGGACGCCGGTGACGACGAAGCCATGTTCTACGATGCTGACTTCATCACTGCGCTGGAACACGGTTTGCCACCCACTGCCGGTCAGGGCATTGGTATCGACCGTCTGGTGATGCTCTTTACCAACACTCACACCATCCGTGACGTGATCCTGTTCCCGGCCATGCGTCCTCAGGCGTAAGCTGTTTCCAAACCAAGCATAGGCCTGTTTTGGATGCTTTGAACTCTCCAAGCCGCTCGCATCATGCGGGCGGTTTTTTCTTCCTTTTTTAACTGCTTTGACTCTGCCCTGCCGCGAAAAAGTGAAGCGGATCGCAATCTTGCCACATCAGCGGTATTCGCTTTTTCCTGTCGTATTTTCTCAATTTTTGCCTGCCTGATTCAGGCCGATTGGTGAAGTCTGTTGCGCTGGTCATCCTGAACGCCGGGCTGCAGCCTGTTCACCACCGAGTCGGTCAGTTTTCCATGCTCTGAGTGACTGGACAGACGTGTTCAGCCTCTTTATACTTCGCATTAATTATGAAAATGATAAAGATTATCATTTAAAATATTAAGGCAGGGAGCGCCATCACCACACCAGTCCATAACAAGAGTCACCGTCGCATTGGTGACCAAGAGACAGGAATCATGATGAAATTCGCCCCTTCTTTACTGGCTTTATCGGTTTTGGCTGCAATAGGCGCGCCGGTTGCCATGGCCCAGCAGGCCGATGCCAACAGCAACACAGATACCAAGGCTCAGGCCGCCCAACAGCGCATGGAAAGGTTGGTAATCACTTCCAGCCGTATGGAAAAGCCCCTCAGTGCCATTCCCAACACAGTGACTGTGATTGACCAGGAAACCCTGAAGCAGCAGCTTGCCGGCACCCGTGACCTGTCATCCATCATAGGTAATCTGGCCCCCAGCTTTTCGCCCAGCAGACAGAAGATGAGCAACACGGGCGAGACCCTTCGTGGCCGTGCCCCGCTTATCATGATTGATGGTGTGCCTCAGTCCAATCCGCTGCGCAGTGGTGGCCGCTCAGGGCAGACAATCGACCCGGACATGATTGAGCGCATTGAAATTATTCACGGTGCCAACGCCATGCACGGCATGGGCGCCCAGGGCGGTATCATTAATTACATCACCAAAAAACCGGATGGCAGCGGCAATAAAATCAGTGTCGATGTGTCTGCGCCCACCAGTTTTGAGAGCGACAGCCTGAGCTTCGGTGCCAACTATGCCTTCTCCGGCCGCGCCGACAACCTCGATATTCTGGGATCTGTGGGTTACCACAGCAGCGGCGTCTACTATGATGCCAACGATCAGGTTATCGGTGTTGACACCACCCAGGGTGAGTCGATGGACAGCCAAAGTAAGGATGTGTTCATCAAGCTCGGCTATGACATGGATAAGTCGCGCCTGGAGCTGATGGTAAACCACTTCCGATTGGACAATAACGGTGACTGGATGTCGCAAAAGGGCAGTGTGGCCAACGATATTCCTACCTCTGCGGTAAAAGAATCGCAGCCATGGGAAGGCGCCAACAACAGGGTTACCACTACCAGTCTTAGCTACAAGCACTTCGATATTGCCGGTCAACAGCTGGAGGTGCAGCTGTTCAATCAGGATTTCCAGGGCGTTTATGGCGGTGGCTGTTTTGCCAGTTTCTACGATCCCGAATTTGACAGTGCACCGGGCCTGACCCAGTGTGGCAGCGGCACCAATGGCGAAAACCTCTATTATGAGCAGAGCCGTAATCAGTCCAACAAGTGGGGTTTGAAAACCTCGTTGATTGCCAACAATATTGCCGATTCCGGAGTGGACTTGGCCTATGGCCTGGATCTCTTCAGCGACACCACCGAGCAGGACCTGGTACAAACCGGTGTGTCCTGGGTGCCGGAAACCCGCTATCAGAATATTGCCCCCTATGCCCAGCTGAGCCTGAGCCCGCTGGAGGCGCTGAATCTGTCGGCCGGTATTCGCTACGAGTACGCCAAACTCAAGGTAGATGACTACAAGACGCTGTGGAGCTCGGGCGACAAGCAGATTACCGGTGGCGAACCGGACTTCAATCAGGCACTGTTTAATGTGGGACTCAGCTATAACTTCACCCCATCACTGAGACTGTACACCAGCTTCAGTCAGGGATTTGGGATGGCCGACATCGGCCGTATCCTGCGTGATGGCAACAGCTTCCCCGCTGACAATCCCAGCGTGGAAACCTCCCTTAGCCTCGAGCCTGTGGTGACCGACAACTATGAGCTGGGTATTGACTATCAGGGTGATATGTTTGCGGCCAAGGTAGCGGCTTACCATTCCGGCAGCGATTTGGGGGCCCGTCTCGAGCGTAATCAGGATGGTTTCTACAGCGTTAAACGTGAGAAAACCCTCATTCGCGGCATTGAGGCCAGCCTGTCTGCCTATCTGGGTGACGATGACACCCTGGGGCTGAACATGGCATTCACCGAAGGTGAGTACGACTCCAACAAAGATGGCCGGACAGACACGGATTTGGACGGCGCCAACATTGCCCCCAACCGCATCAACCTGCATTGGGAGCACAGCTTTGCCTTTGATGCCACCAGTCGCATTCAGCTGAACTACTTTATGGATCGCGAGTTCCATAAAGCCGATGGCAGCCTCTATGCCGAGTTTGACAGCTACTACACTGTGGATGCCTCGCTGAGCCTGCCACTCTATGGCGGCAGTTTGACCCTGGGGCTGCAAAACCTGTTGAATGAAGACTACTACACCTACTATTCCCAGACGGTTCCCAACGATACCCGGTACTTTAAGGGGATGGGACGCACCCTGAGCCTGGGATACAGTCGCGCGTTTTAAGCGATAAGTCATCTCAAACCGCCCCGGGGGCAGAAAACCGGTATCCATTGATGGGTGCCGGTTTTTTTATGCCATCAGCAAAAGAAGCGCTGACATCACTGAGTGCCGGTGTTTATAGCGCTCATCCATCCTTATTTTCAGGTAAATCAAGACAGGCGTTTCTTTACAATTCTCATGATATCAATGGTTTGTAAATTTTCTTATTTGCAATTGAGAATTATTATCAAAATGGTAATCTCCCGACAATTTTAATTGAGTCACTCATTCGGGGGATGTATGAAAGCGACGAAACACCAGGGCTATTCTTTGCTGTGGCTGGCCATGCTGGCCTGTGCCTGTCAGAGCCAGGCTGCCGACAATACCAAGGCAGATGCTCAGGCTGAAGAGACGACATCGCAGGCGGTGGCAGCGGCAACTTCGCCGGCTGCGGAGGCATCAGCGGGTGCTTTACCAGTAGACGGCGCCAAAAGCGATATTGAGCGGATACAGGTGCTGAGCAGCCGCGGTCTGATTTCCTTTGTCAGTGCCTCTGCCAGCAAGAGCAATGTGCCCGTGGTCGAAACCCCTGTGTCTGTGTCTGTGCTCACCGAAAAGCGCATCACAGATTTGGGCGCCGAGACATTGCAGGATGCTCTGGGCTATGTGGCCGGTGTTTACAATGGCCCCTACGGCATGGACTCCCGTGGCGATTGGTCTCAAATTCGTTCGGTGGCGCCCGTGAGCTACCTCGATGGTTTGCAGCTGCTATTCGGCAACTACAATAATGCCCGCCCCAATCCTTACCTGTTGCAACAGGTTGAAATTCTTAAGGGCCCTTCGTCAGTCCTCTTTGGTCAGGGCAGCACCGGTGGCATAGTCAATATGGTCACCAAGCAGCCCACGGCGGCCCGCAGCAACGAAATCTGGGCCCAGCTTGGCAACTATCAGCGCAAACAGTTGGCCGGCGACTTCACCGGGGCATTCGATGAGGATGCCAATGTGCTCTACCGGCTGACGGCGCTGGTGCGTGATGCCAACAGCCAAACCGAGCACGTGGCCGACGATGCCTTCTTTGTGGCGCCTTCTGTCAGCTTTTATGTGACCGACAATACCAGGCTGACTCTGCTGACCTATTTTCAGGATAACCACACCGGGTCCAGCACCCAGTTTTTCCCCCACGAAGGCACCCTGTTGCCGGCCAAATACGGCCAGATCCCCAGCGAGCGCTTTGTCAGCGAGCCGGGATGGGACAGATACGATACCCGGCAGCACTCGGTCACCCTCAAGCTGGAGCATGAATTTGAATCCGGACTTCAGCTCAACTGGGCAGCACGGCAAATGGACTCCAGCGCCGAATACCGCACCCTGTATGCCTGGCCGCCCAAGTTTCAGGACAACAAGCGCGAGCTGCTGCGCTCTGTCTACCTGAGTGACGCCAGCGCCAGTGCCTTCACCACCGATTTGCAGCTCCACGGTGAGTTTGACACCGGGGCCCTGACCCACAGGGTCACGGTTGGCGCCGACTATCAGGATGTAGTGACAGATAACGACAGCGCTTATCTTTCCGGTCAGGGTGGTTTGATTGACGTCTACCAGCCTGTGTATGGGCAGATAAGCCTGCCCGGTGATGAGGTTATCAGGGATAACCCCAGTGCCAGCCAACGTCAGCTGGGTCTTTATCTGCAGGACTCCATGCGCTGGAATGACTGGGTACTCAGCCTGGGACTCAGGCACGACAGTCTGGACGTGAAAAATACCGCCGGTATTAAGACATCACCTTCGGCCACCACCGCCAGGGCCGGGCTTATGTATGCCTTCAGCGGCGGCATTTCGCCCTATGTCAGCTATTCCGAGTCGTTCAATCCCATTGCCGGGGTGTCCAAGTCCGGTGAGGTGTATAAGCCAAGGGAAGGTCAGCAGTGGGAGGGGGGTATAAAGTATCAGCCTGAGGGAACTGAACATTTGATCACTCTGGCGGGCTATCGCATTGTGGAGTCCAATCGGGTGACTCAGGATACGCCGGACGCCATGAGCCAGCTGGGTGAAGTGGAAATTCGTGGTATTGAACTCGAGGCGCAGCTTGAGTGGGAACACTGGGACCTGTACGGCAGTTATGCGTACAGTGACTCGGAAATCAAGGTCACCGACAAGCTGTACGAGCAGGGCGCGCGTTTGGCCGCCATGCCGGACAATATGCTGTCTGTATGGGCTACCTATCGGCCTGACAATTGGCTTCCCGGGCTCAAGATGGGGCTGGGCTATCGCTATGTAGGCCAGACATCCGATGGCAGTGTGGATGTGCTGTTGCCGGATGGCAGCTATGCCCACAGGGCTTTGCAAACCGACAGCTATCAGATGTGGGATATGATGCTGGGCTACGAATGGGAGAGTTGGGATCTGACCCTCAACCTCGATAACCTCAGCGACAGAACGGTGATCACCAGTTGCCTGGCGCGGGGTGACTGTTTTTACGGCCAGCAGCGTCAAATCACGGCGAATGTAAAATACCGATTTTAGCTAGCACTCACCACCATAAAAAGCACGGATTAAGCCGTGCTTTTTTTATTTAAAACAAATCATTGCAATCGTTGTGGCAGGGGTGAACCTCTTTTTTTTTGCACTCATGTTTAGCGCACATCTGACACAAGATTTACAAAATACCTGTTGATCTTTTTTTAACCGGCTCTTAATTTGATATCAAACTGATATCAATTGGAGTGAGTCATGGTACAAGAAAAACGTGGATTTTCCCTCAGTGGCTATCTGGTGTTTGTGGTGCTTATTGCTCTGCATCTGGTGTTTTTTGCCATGATGGCCACCACCTCTCAATATGCTGGCGTGATAGGTAATGTGTTGACCGCCCTTTGCTGGCCTGGCTTTTTTATGGTGCAGCCCAATCAGGCCAAGGTGCTGACACTGTTCGGCAGTTACGTGGGCTCGGTGAGAAACACAGGGCTGCGCTGGACCATACCGCTGTTTGCCAAACGCACCATATCCCTGCGTATCCGTAACTTTGAGAGCGCAAAAATCAAGGTGAACGACAACTTGGGTAATCCCATCGAAATTGCCACCATAGTCGTCTGGTCGGTTACCGACAGTGCCGAGGCCGTGTTTGAAGTGGATGATTACGAAAGCTATGTCTCTATTCAAAGTGAAGCGGCGCTTCGCAACATGGCCAGCAGCTACGCATACGATCCCCAGGATGAGAGCGAAGTGGCACTGAGAAGTCATCCCCAGGCCATCGCCGATAAGCTCAAGCAGGAAATTCAGGAACGTCTTGGCCGCGCCGGGGTTACTGTACTGGAAGCCCGAATCAGCCACCTGGCCTATGCCCAGGAAATTGCCAGTGCCATGTTGCAGCGTCAGCAGGCCACCGCCATCATCGCCGCACGAGCCAAAATCGTCGAAGGTGCCGTGGGCATGGTGGAAATGGCGCTGGAACGGTTAAAAGCCCAGAACGTGGTAGAACTGGATGAAGAGCGCAAGGCGGTGATGGTGAGTAATCTGTTGGTGGTGCTGTGTGGTGATAAGAGTACTCAGCCTGTTGTGAACACGGGTTCCCTGTACTGAGGCGCTTATGACCAAAAAGGCTTACCCATTAAGGATCAATGCCGATGTCCTCGCGGCCATGCAGCGCTGGGCCGATGATGAGCTGAGAAGCCTGAATGCGCAGATGGAGTATGTGCTGCGGGAAGCCTTGGTGCAAAGCGGCCGGGTGAAACTGGTGCAAAAGGTGGTGGTGGAAGTGCAGGCAAACGATGAGCCCGACGAGAGCGAATCGACGGAGCAACCCCCTCCCTGACAACGCCAGGTTTAACGCCCATTAAAAAGGAAGCATCTGGCTTCCTTTTTTATTCATCCCCTTCAGAGACGCTGACTGTTGCTTTGCAGCTCCACTCGGATGCTCTTGGACAGGTTGTGAACCCACTTGTTGTAGTTTCTGTGGATACTGCCTTCATCAAAGTCCAGATTGGCGCTGTCTTTGTAATGGATGGAATAGCTGTGCTGGTTGAAGGGAATGAGCACATTGGCGCCGTGGCTTCGCACGGATATCTGGGCTTCAATCAGGCCGGGCTCCACCACCCGTGAGACCCAGCCCCGTTTGCGGGTGGCGGTCAGAATGCTTTGCTCCACCTTTTCCAGTGGCATGGTGGCACCGGAGCGACTCACGGGTACCAGCAAATCATCGAGGTCCAGTACGGGCTTACTGGTACAACCGCTTACCAGAACCAAGGCCAAAACCGTACTTAACAGCAATCTCATTTTTTACCCCATCTTTGTCGGCGGAATCTCAGCACTGCGCCGCGGTAAACCATCACCCGCGCAGGGTAGCAGAATGAGCTGAACCACAGCTGACCTGCAGTGCGGTTTTGGCTGGGTTTCCCGTGGGTCTAAGGGAATTGGTGTGAGATTGCTATCGAGCGCTGATTTTTGAGGCAGGCGAAAGCACTGAAAAGGTAAAAAACGGTTGTTGCAGGAGTGTTATTTTGCCGTAGGTGTTATAGTGAGGTTGGCGCGGCACAGAAAAACTAAACGTCAACGGACAGCGTAGATGGAACTGACTGAGGCATACAAAACCGCCGCCCCGAGATCCTATGATACGTTTCTTATTTATTTTGCTGGCATGCTTGCCAGCGTTCAGCGGTGCTCTTTATGCCGCATCCTCACAGGTTGAGTCACATACACCCAGCGCACAACCTCCCGGGGTTGCCGAAGCGGGTCCGGCGCTTTTACCCCTAACCCCTTATTTAAGCCTGCTGGAAGACCCCAAGGGGCAGCTTAGCTTTGATGAGGTCAGGCAAGCTACAACGCAGCATCAGTTTACGCCCCTGAAAGGTTCAGCCAATTTCGGTTTCAGTCCGTCAACCTGGTGGATCAGGGTCAGCGTGCATAATCCGGCTGCCGAGGCACGGCATTTTTATCTGCGCCAGGATTATCCATTGATTGATTTTCTCGACCTGTGGCAACCCACAGCCGAGGGGTGGCTCCATACTGCCACTGGTGACAGACATGAGTTCCACAGTCGCGCACTGGATTTACGCACCTTTGTATTTCCGCTGACCCTGGCGCCCGGCGAAACCCAAACCCTGTATCTGCGTTTTGAAACCCAGGGTTCACTTAATATTGGTCTTGCGCTCTATGCGCCGAGCGAGCTTATCAGTCAGGTGACCTGGGAATACCTGTCCCTTGGCATTTACTACGGCGGCTTTATCGTGCTGCTGGTGTACAACCTGATTATTTTCCTTACCGTGCGTGAGCGGGCATTTATTTTCTACGTGCTCTATGTGCTCAGCTATGGCCTCTACATGTCGGTGCACAATGGTCTGAGTTTCCAGTATTTATGGCCTGAAAGCAGTTGGATGGCCAATAAGAGCTTGTTGCTGCTGCTCGCCCTGTCGCTGTTTGGCGCCCTGAGATTTACCCGGGAAATCCTCAGTCTGGCCCAGCTCCTGCCCGTCGCCGACAGGCTGGCGGCGAGGGTGGAGTGGGGCTGCGTGCTAGGCCTCATATTGGCGCCGATACTGAGTTACCATCATGTGGTGTTGATGCTGTCGGTACTGACCACCTTTATCTGCATTCAACTGCTGGTGGTAGGTGTGATGGCGCTGATGAAAGGATCGCGTCCGGCGCGCTTTTACCTGGTTGCCTTCAGTGCATTGCTGCTTGGAGCCTTTGTCTACATGCTGAAAAGCTTTGGCGTATTGCCCCATAACGCTTTTACACAAAATGCGTTCCAGCTGGGTTCTCTGGTGGAGATGGTGCTTCTGAGTCTGGCCCTCGGCAGTCGCATGCAGGATATCAAGCGGCGCAATCATATCGATGTACTGACCGGCCTCTACAACAGGCGATTCTTTGATGAGCAATTGCAGCAGGAGTATTTAAAAGCCTGTCGCCGCCATCAGCCACTGTCGCTTCTGGTGCTGGATATTGATTACTTCAAGCAATTCAATGACAGTCGCGGCCATGCCGAGGGAGACAAGGCGTTACAGTTGGTGGCAGATATACTGGCTGGCACAGTGCAAAAGCCCGGTATGGCCTGTCGCTACGGCGGTGAAGAATTTGCCCTTATCCTGCCTGAAACGAGTGCGGGGGAGGCCATGCAGTTGGCCGAGCGGATCCGTGAAAAGGTGGTGAGGGACACCAAAGAGGGGGTTGGGCTTACCGTGAGCATCGGATGCAGTGAATTTGACGCAAAGCAGCATCTGAGCGGCTTTGCCCTGTTTGAAGCGGCGGACGAAGCCCTTTACCGTGCCAAAGCCGACGGACGCAACTGTGTAAAAGCTTACTGACACTCCCGTTGTTAAACCCAAGCTCCAATCCAGATAATAAAAAAGCCGCGTTATCGCGGCTTTTTTCTGCTCAGGCGGCCATGGGCTCAGTCTTCGACTTTCCAGCCAATGATTTCACCGGCACGGATAGGCACCACAGTGGTGCTGCCGAGGGGATAAGACTCGGGCACCTGCCAGGGGCTTTTCACCAGGGTGACTGTGTCGGCATTGCGTGGCAGACCATAGAAGTCCGGGCCATTGAAGCTGGCAAAGGCTTCCAGCTTGTCCAGTGCGCCTTCAGCCTCAAAGGCTTCAGCATACAGTTCCAGTGCCGCGTGGGCAGTGTAGGAGCCAGCGCAGCCACAGGCGGCTTCTTTTTTGTCTTTGGCGTGTGGCGCCGAATCGGTGCCAAGGAAAAACTTCTTGCTGCCGCTGGTGGCCGCTGCCAACAGTGCCTGCTGGTGGGTATTACGCTTAAGGATGGGCAGACAGTAGAAGTGCGGGCGAATACCGCCGGCCAGCATGTGGTTGCGGTTATACAGCAGGTGATGGGCTGTGATGGTGGCGGCGACATTATCACCGGCGGACATCACGAAATCCACTGCATCCTTGGTGGTGATGTGCTCCAGCACTATCTTGAGGCCGGGGAAGTCTGCCACCACTTTGGAGAGAATGTTTTCAATAAAGATACGCTCACGGTCGAAGATATCGATTGCAGAATCAGTGACTTCACCGTGTACCAGCAGCAGTAAACCTTCTTCTTCCATGGCCTTGAGCACGCCATAGATGTTCTTGACGTCGGTCACGCCGGAATCAGAGTTGGTGGTAGCTCCCGCAGGATACAGCTTGGCGGCAACCACCTTGCCGGAGGCCTTGGCGGCGCGGATTTCATCCGGGCTGGTCTTGTCGGTGAGATACAGCACCATTAAGGGCTCGAAGGCGGTGCTGCTGTGGGCCTTGATACGCTCGTAGTAGGCAATCGCGGCTTCTGTATTGGTCACAGGCGGCACCAGATTGGGCATCACGATGGCGCGGCCCATGTAACGACCGGCGTCGCGCACTGTGTCGGCAAGGGAGTCGCCGTCGCGCAGGTGAATATGCCAGTCATCGGGGCGGGTGAGAGTCAAATGAGTCATAGGGTGTTCTTCTGCTGTGAGGGTGGGCAGATTTTAAGTATCGCGGTCTCAAAGGGCAAGGCGGGAAGGGAATTATCCCTGCTTCTGTGGTATCCACCTTTGGCGGACTATGCCACCTGTGGGCTTTGGGCTATAGTGCTGGGCCAAGCCCAAGGAAGATAAAAATTGGAGAAGCCGTTGAAAATCCTGTCGTATTTTATAGTGTTGCTGGCACTGACTCCTCAGCTTGCCCTGGCTGAAGCGGGGCAAGCCGAGCGCATTATTGCGCTTTCTCCCCATTCGGTGGAAATGCTCTACGCCATTGGTGCCGGTGATGCCATCCTTGCCACCACGGATCATGCCGATTACCCCGAAGCGGCCAAAGCCATTCCCCGCATCGGCGGCTACTACGGTATTCAGATGGAGCAGGTGTTGGCACTGAAGCCGGATTTGATTGTGACCTGGGAAGGGGGTAATCGCGCCGAAGACCTGGAGATGCTGAAGAAGTTTGGCTTTACCCTGTTCCACAGCAATCCCAAGACCCTGGAACAAGTGGGGCAAGAGCTGATTGCTCTGGGCAAATTAACCGGCAGGGAGGCGCAGGCACAGCAAGTCGCCGATGACTATCTTGCCCGACTCGCTGCGTTACGTCAGGAGTATGCCGCCAAGCCCAAAGTCCGGCTGTTTTATCAGCTCTGGTCACAACCTTTGATGACGGTCGGAAAGGGCAGCTGGATTGAGCAGATTATTCAAACCTGCCATGGTGAAAACGTGTTTCTGGACACCCAGGGCGACTACCCTCAGGTCAGCATAGAAACGGTACTGCTGAAAAAGCCCGAGGTGATTTTACGCAGCCAGGATGAGGGCAATATCAACGGCATTGACTGGCAGCAGTGGCCAGAGGTACCTGCGGTCGCCAAGGGGCACATCTATGCCCTCGATGCTGATCTGCTGCACCGCGCCGGCCCAAGGGCCATTGATGGTGTGGAGGTGCTCTGTCAGGCGTTGGATAAGGCGCGTCAGTAGAGGGCAGATTCGCAGTGGGCTTGGTGGTGTTGTCGCCGTTTTTACGATTTGGGGTGTATCAGTAGTGCGATGCCGTTAATGGAAGTGCAGGTTGCAACTTTGTTTTTATGTTGTTACTTTTCAGGCTTTTGAGAAATTTCATTCATATAACAGGGACGTAACACTATGCGCGGTATGGCTTATTTCGCTTTTGGATTATTGGTTTTGGCAGGTTGTCAGACAACAGATAACTCAGCAGAGAAACAAGATTACCTGGATCTTACCAATCAAGAAAAATCCGCTAAACCATTATCATATTGGACTGAAAATTATAGCCCTGCACCTGCATTTCCCATCAGTGCAGCCAAGAAGTCGCTCTCTGGTTGTGTCACCTTATCGGTAAACATCAATACCCATGGCAAGATTGATGGCTATAAAGTTATCCACTCATATCCTGGTGAGGTGTTTGTTCCCTCAGTGCTGGCAGCCCTTAAAAAATGGCGTTGGGAACCCACAGAAGAAAACCCCGCACGAGCTCCTGCGATACAGAAAGTGGGTCTGACTTTGGAAATTAACGACGCAAAAAACAAAGCAGAATTCCGAAATCAGTGCGAGGCATCGGTTCCATCATGAGTGGCTGCTTCGATAGTTGATTAAGTAACCTTAAGTTATCAAACCGGTGCTTTGCAGCCGCGCTGCGATGAGTCTTCCCACGGCAGGGCTTGATGGCAGCAGAGTGTGAGGCAATGGCAGTGAAACCCGCTCACACAGAGGATTATTGCACTGCCAGAGCGCGGTGACTTCGGAAAGGGCAACCACACCGTCGTTTTCTTCACCGTAGAAGGGTGGCAGTTTACGGCCCTTGGTGCCGGTGGGCATTCCTCCTGTGCCCTTGATAACAGTGCAGGGGATGCCCAGAGCGGTGGGCTCGCCAATGGCTGCCATGCGCGGTGCGCTGCCAAGCAGTTGCCCTGCGTCGCCACTGAATAATTTGAACAGCGGATTGGTTTTAAGCTTTATGGCAAGCCTTGCCGGTTGAACCGGTGAGCCGAGCAAAAAGACATGAGCAGGCAACCTGGCTGGTGGTGTTGAAGCGCTCAGCAGCGTGCGGATGATAACCCCGCCCAGTGAATGACCTATGAGTATGTAGGGCTCATCGGCAGGCAGCCGGGCTATGTGTTTACCAAGGCGCCCGACAATTGCATCCACAGGCTCCATGGCGGCCAGATAGCCGAGTGTCCGGCAGCGAATACCTGCCCGCCGTAAGGTGGCGAGCATCGGAAACCCGGACACTGGGGTACGACCCAATCCATGGACGAAGATGGCATGCATGGTCCGACTCCTGAATATTCCCTTGAAGCCTTTGTTTTTAGCTGGCTAAATCATCGATGACAAATGAAACCTTCTTCATATTTTAAGCGGGAGCTTACATGACAACCTTGCTCGTGTGTTTATTGATTTCCATGTTACTGCCTTATCTGGCCAAGGGGCCTGTTGCCGTGGCTATGGCCAAAATGGGTGGCTACGACAATCACCATCCCCGCAGCCAGCAGGCCAGGCTCGAGGGCTTTGGCGCCAGAGCGCTGGCTGGCCATCAAAACGCCTTCGAATCTTTGTTGATTTTCGGCCTGGCGGCCCTGGTGGTGATGGCCACAGATAAGGTCAATGGCACCGCCGAGGTGGCCGCAGTGGTGCATGTGATTGCCCGGGTGGGCTACCACCTTGCGTATCTGTACGACCAGGACAAGCTGCGATCCGGCCTGTGGTTTGTGAGTATGATCAGCTGCTTTACGCTGTTTGCCCAGGCGTTCTGATTCAGGCATTGTCGCCAACAATGTTGTCGCTGTGCAGCGATTGAGCCCGGACAAGCCCTGTCCGGGCTTTGTGTTTTCTGGCCGGACAGGGCGTCAGCGGCGCGGACACTGACTCTTTAAAAACGGACACTTTGCATTGTCCGCGGACACACGCCCTAAAACCATATTTGGTTATTTTATTGAAATAAAAGAAAATAAATTCTGGCACGCTATTTGTTTTACTCCCTGCATCTTACGTTTCATTACCCAAGACCGGACACACCGGCGAAGGACAAGGCATGATCAGGGATACCAGCGGACAAGACAGAGTAGTGGCCCCAAACAAGTATCGTCGTATCGGGTGGATTGCAGGCAGTGTGGCGCTGTTTGCCATCGTAGCCGCCTGGGCCATGGGCAACAGCGGCATTTCTGCCGGGCATTCTGTTAAGCGCAGCGATTTGGTCACCGCCACCATCACCCGCGGCACCCTGGTGCGCGACATCATCTCCAACGGCAAAATTGTGGCGGCCAATGCGCCTATTCTGTATGCCAGCGCTGAAGGCATGGTCACATTGTTGGCAAAACCCGGTGATACTGTGTCCCGGGGTCAGGCCCTGGCTACCGTCGACAGCCCCTTGCTTACCAATGCGCTGGCCCAGGAACAAGCCCGCCTTGCGGGGCTCGAAGGCGAAGTGGAGCGCGCCACCTTAAGTGCCCGCCGCGAGCAGCTCAGTGCCCGTCAGGTGCTGGATACCGCCAGAGTAGAGCTCGAAGCCGCCGAGCGTGAAAGCCGACGTGGCGACCTGCTTATTGCCAAAGAACTTATCAGCCGTATCGACTTTGAAAAGGTAAAAGACGACTACAAAAAAGCCCAGCTGCGCTTTGACCATGCCGAGCAGGAAGTGGCGCTGATGGCCGACACCCAGGCCTTCGAGCTTAAAAACAAGGCGCTGGAACTCAAACGGCAACAGCTGGTGGTGGATGATCTGCGCCGTCAGGTGGCGGCTCTGGAAGTGACCGCACCAGTGGATGGCATTATCGGTAACTGGCTTACCGAACAAAAAGCCCGCTTAAGCCGCGGCCAGGCAATTCTGACTGTGGTCGACTTGAGTGCCTTTGAAGCCGAATTGGCCGTGTCTGAATCCTACGCCGACGAGTTGGGGCTCGGTATGGCGGTGGAGCTGGACCTGGGCGGCGTTAAAACCACAGGTGCTCTCGCTTCTATCTCACCGGAAGTGAGCCGCGGCGAAGTCCTCACCCGGGTACGCTTTGATAACGCCGAGGGACTGAAGCTCAGGCAAAATCAGCGGCTCAGTGCCCGTATCCTTCTGGAAAATTTAGAAAATGTACTCATGGTGCGCCGTGGCAGTTTTGTCAGTGATGGCGGTAACCATGTCTACCGTATCGAAGGCGATATTGCCAGCCGCACCCCCATCAAGCTTGGCGCCCGCAGTGTCAGCCAGGTGCAGGTGCTGGACGGCGGCCAGGTCGGTGATGAGTGGATTATCTCCGGCAGTGACAAGATGAAGCAGGCCGAGCATGTCAGCCTCTATTGAGCCATCTGAAATGAAACAAAGACGCCTGGGTTGGATGATTGCACTGTTGATGTTGGCCCTTGCCATGGCCTCACAGTGGCTCGCCACCAATCCGGCGCTGGGACTGATGTTGCTGCGCTGATGCGGCAACCCGAATAAATAGATTAACGAGTAAGGAAGCGAACCATGTTAACCATGAAGAATATCAATAAATTGTTCCGCACAGATCTGGTGGAGACCCATGCGCTGCGGGACTTTAACCTGGAGGTGGCCGAAGGGGAATTTGTGGCCGTGACCGGACCTTCAGGCTCAGGGAAAACCACCTTTTTGAATATTGCCGGCTTGCTGGAAAATGCCTCCGGCGGCGAATACTGGCTCGATGGTGAAAACGTGGCAAACCTCAGTGACAGTGCTGCCGCCAGGGTGCGAAATCAGAAAATCGGCTTCATTTTTCAGGGCTTTAACCTGATTCCGGATTTGAATCTGGCCGAAAACGTCGAGCTGCCCCTGCGTTACCGTGGTTTTGGCAGCACCGAGCGCAAGCGCCGGGTGGAAGAGGCGCTGTCCCAGGTGGGACTGGCGGCACGACAAAAGCATCTGCCATCGCAGCTGTCCGGTGGTCAGCAGCAGCGGGTGGCCATTGCCCGCGCGTTGGCCGGTGAGCCCCGTTTTTTGCTGGCGGATGAACCCACGGGGAATCTAGACTCCCTGATGGCCCGGCAGGTGATGGAACTGTTGGAAGACATTAACCGCAAGGGCACCACCATCATCATGGTGACCCACGATGGTGAGCTGGCCCGCCGCGCTGAGCGTAACATCCAGATTGTGGATGGTCAGGTGTGTGATTTCGTCACCAGCCGCGCCGTGGTTAACGGTTAAGGGGGCGCCATGTTCAGTCACTATTTGGATCTCGCCTGGCGCTCAATTCGCAAGACACCCATGATGTCGCTCTTGATGGTGTTTGCCATCTCTATTGGTATCGGCATCACCATCATGACGCTCAACGTGCACCAGCTGATGGCGAATAACCCCGCCGGCGATCGCAGCGATAAGCTGTATTCGGTCAACCTGTGGAGCCAGGGGCCGGACAGCTGGGATGAGTTTGCGGTGAACCTCAGCTTTCAGGACGTGATGAACCTGCGAAAGTCTGACGCAGCGCCCCGAAAGGCGGCCATGATTGCCACCGGTATGGCGTTGACCTCCACCAACCCGGAGGTCGAGCCCAAGCTGGAACACGTGCGGGCGACCGACCGCGACTTTTTTGCCATGTTCTCTGTGCCCTTTTTATTTGGTGGTCCCTGGGAAGCGGGGGCTGACAGCGAACCTGCCCGGGTGGTGGTGATTGGAAAAACCATTAACGATGCCCTGTTTCAGGGGAAAAACAGCGTTGGCGAAGTGGTATATCTGGATAACAAGCCGTTTCGCGTCGTTGGCGTCATTGACGACTGGCGGGTACTGCCCAAGTTTTACGATCTCCACAATGGTCCTACCAACGACACCGAAAAACTGTTTATTCCCTTCTCATTGGTTGAACAGGAAAAGTATGACCCCTGGGGGAATGTCAGCGGCTGGAAATACGAGGACGGTGATCTCTTCAACACTGAGAAGGTGTGGATCCAGTTTTGGGCTGAGCTCAACACACCGGCCGAATTGGAGAACTATCGCAATTTTCTGGACGGTTATGTCGACAGCCAGCAGCAACTGGGTCGCTTTACCGACATGAGCCGCAGCAGCTGGGTAAGGCTTAATGATGTGGCCCATCACCTCAAAGACAACAAGGTCGTGCCCGAAGATAACCAGATCCTGATTGGCCTTAGTCTGCTGTTTTTGCTGGTGTGTCTGGTCAACATCCTTGGACTGATGCTCAGCAAATTCCTTAAACGGGCCCCCGAAGTGGGTGTGCGCCGTGCCATCGGTGCCAGCAAGCGGCAGATTTTCGCCCAGCACCTGGTGGAGGTAGGACTGGTTGGCATGCTCGGTGGTTGTTTCGGGCTGTTGTGGGCCTGGGGGGCGCTGCACTACCTTGCGAGCCGTTTCGCCCTCGATGACGCCCTGACCAGGCTTGACCCCAGCATCTGGTTTATTGCGCCGGGTATCGCCATCGGCTCCGCCATACTGGCGGGTATGTATCCGGCCTGGGTAATTTGCAAAACCAAGCCCAGTGTTTACCTCAAGAGCCAATAAGGAAGTTTGCCATGTCTGCGATTAAACCGATTTTGAGCGCCATGCTGCGAAGCCGCAGTGCACCGGTACTCCTGCTGCTGCAAATCATATTGTCGGTGGCCATAGTGGCCAACGCTGCCTTTATCATTCATCAACGGCTTGGGCTGATGGAGCGTGACTCCGGGGTTGCCGAAGCCGAGGTGTTAAGTTTCAAACTGTATAACTTTGGCGACGGGGTGGATTTGAAAGAACGCAGCCGCCGGGATTTGGACCTGCTGCGCACCTTACCGGGTGTTAAAACCGTGGCGCCCGTCAACATGCTGCCCTTGGGCAGCAGCGGCTGGCGCTCAGGTTTTGTGGATGGTCCTGACCCTGACACTGCAAAAAGCCTACCCGGCATGGCCGTTTACATGGGCGATGAAAACCTGCTCGAGACCTTTGGTCTGAAGCTGATTGAGGGGCGCAACTTTATCCCCGGCCGTATCGCCGAGGGGCTGAACGACACCGAAGTACCCCGTGAGGTAATTGTTACCAAGGCCTATGCCAAGGCGGCTTTTGGCGATGAGAGCCCCATTGGAAAACGGGTGTACGAGGGGGGCATTACGGCCTTTACCATAGTGGGGGTGGTGGACAAGCTCCAAAGCGCCTGGGTCAATGACGATGAAGTGGAAAACAGTGTTCTGGTCAATGTGAATATGAATGGAACCGGCCAGTTCAACACTATGGTGGTGCGGGCCGAGGCGGTAGATCATGCGCGCCTGACCGATGCCATTAAAGAGGTGCTTCACCGCGACGATCCCCGCAGGGTGCTCTTCTCCTTCAAGAGCATCGCCCAATACCGGGAGTCCGCTTATGCCCAGCACGCCATGATGGCCTTTGTGCTGGGAGCCATGATAGTGCTGTTGCTGGCTATCACGGCGTTGGGGCTATCGGGCATGGTGATGTTCAATATCGAGCGCCGTACCAAACAAATAGGCACCCGCAGAGCGCTGGGGGCCACCCGCGGCAACATTCTGGGATGGTTTCTCACCGAAAACTATTTGCTGCTCGGGACAGGGGCGCTGGTTGGCTCGCTGCTTGCCTTCGAGCTCAGCCGTCAGCTGATGGACTTCTTCAGTCTGGATGCCCTTGCCTGGCAATATCCCGCGGTGACTGTGGTGCTGCTGTTTGTGGTAACCACTATAGCGGTGATTATTCCCGCCAGAAGGGCGGCGGCGATTTCACCCTCTATCGCCACCCGCAGCGTCTAATGGCTGACCCAATCGAGGGCTCGCAAATGGCGGGCCCTTCCGTTATCGTGTAGTGGCTGAATTACCCAAGATGAATCAAATGGATAAGATATTAATCGTCGACGACAATCTGGACGTTTGCCAAGCGCTTTCACTGATGCTTGAACTGAGCGGTTACAAAAGCCATTGCGTGCAGAGCCCCGACATGGCACTCGATGCCATTGAGCAACACGAGTTTTCGCTGGTGATACAGGACATGAATTTCACCCGCGATACCACCAGTGGTGAAGAAGGGCGCGAGCTGTTCCATGCCCTGCGTGAGCGTCGTCCGGGGATCCCCATTATCCTGCTGACGGCCTGGACCGAGCTGGAAATGGCGGTGGAGCTGATGAAAGCCGGCGCTGCCGATTATCTGGGTAAGCCATGGGACGACGCCAAGCTGCTCACCAGTATTGGCAACCTGATTTCGCTGCACAAACTGTCCCGGGAAAACGGCGAGCTCAAGCGCCAGAAGGCCGAGCGTACTGCAGTTATTCACGAGGCCAACCTTTGTGGTCTGGTGTTTGGCAGCGTGGCCATGGAGCGCTGTGTGGATTTGGCGCTGCAGCTGGCCAAGTCCGATGTATCCGTACTTATCACAGGTCCCAACGGCGCAGGTAAAGACCGCCTGGCCGATATTCTCCATGCCAATTCGCCGTTAAAAGACAAACCTTTTATCAAGGTGAATGTGGGCGCCTTACCCATGGAGCTGATGGAAGCCGAGCTTTTTGGCGCCGAGGCCGGTGCCTTTACCGGTGCCACCAAGGCCCGCATCGGCCGCTTTGAGGCCGCCGATGGCGGCACCCTGTTTTTGGATGAGATTGGTAATCTGCCTTTAAGCGGACAGGTGAAGCTGCTGCGGGTACTGCAAACCGGTGAATTTGAGCGCCTTGGCAGTCATCAAACCCGCAAGTGTAAGGTCAGGGTGCTCAGCGCCACCAACGCCGACCTGCGACAGGACATCATCGATGGCCGTTTCCGTGAAGATCTCTTTTACCGCCTGAACGTGGTGGAGCTGGCGTTGCCGCCTTTGAGTGAGCGCCGGGATGATGTGCTGCCCCTGGTGCAGCACTTTACCCGTGGACGGGCGCTGGATGCCTCTGCCAAGGCTGCGCTTTTGGCCCACTCCTGGCCAGGCAATGTGCGCGAGCTGGAAAACGCCTGTAAGCGGGCGGATATCCTCGCCAGAGGCGAGATGTTAACTGCTGCCGATTTTGGTTTGATGCCGACGCAAGCGCCGCAGCCCGTGGTAAATCAATCCCAGATGGCGTCCCCTCAGGGGCACCACTACGGCTCTGTTCAGCACAATGCAGATCCCCATATCACAGAGCCTCACGTCACCGAGAATCATTACACCGAGCCAAACAGGCATGAAATAGAAGCCGCCATTGCCGCCCACAAGGGCGTGATTGCCAGGGTAGCCAAGTCCTTTGGGCTCAGCCGTCAGGCACTCTATCGGCGCATGGAGAAGTTCGGTATAGAGATAAAGTCCTCCAAGGCCGAAGGATAAACCCATGGGGACTGGCTTTATGCTGAGCCTCAGAAGCAGGTTGATGCTAATAGTGCTGATAAGCTGGCTTATCGGTGGCACCATGGCCTATTGGCTGGGGGGCGAGTGGCCATCGGCTTTACCTCTGCTGGCACTGGTCATGGGTGCTTTGGTGTCGTTATTGCTCACCGCCTGGCTTACCCGTCCGGTAAACGATGCTATCAAGGCCATGGAACTTGGACTGCTTAACCTTATCGACAATGATTTCAGCGTGTCTTTGCCCCAGAGTAAGGACCCGGAGCTGGGGCAACTGGCGGTACTCTTCAATCGCGCTTCCGGAGAGCTGCGCCGGGAGCGTCAGCATATCTACCAGCGGGAGCTGCTGCTGGACAAAGTTATCCAGAATTCCCCCAATCTGATGCTGCTGCTCGATGGCAGCGGCCATATCATTTATGCCAATGACTCGGCGCGTCATGCGCTGGTGGGAGGCAAGCCCCTGACCGGCATGACGATGTCTTCGCTGACTGACCAGTTGGACGAGGCCATGGGCCGTATGCTGCGTGAAGGTGCCGATGGCTTGTTTGCCCTGGACCGTGACGGCGAGACCGAAACCTGGCACCTGAGCCGCGGCCGTTTCCAACTCAATGGCCTTGAGCACCAGCTTATGTTGCTTAAGCAGATGACCCGGGAGCTCAACCGTCAGGAAGTGGCGGTGTGGAAGAAGGTTATTCGGGTGATAAGCCATGAGCTGAATAACTCCCTCGCGCCCATGCGCTCCATGGTCAACTCAGGTCGGGTGCTGGCAGAGCGTCTGGAAGAGCCACGGCTTAATCTGATATTCGATACTATCGACAAACGCACCCAGCATCTTGGACAGTTTATTGAGGGCTATGCCCGTTTCGCCCGGCTGCCAATGCCAATCAAGACTGGGGTGGACCTGGGCCGTTTGTGCCATGAACTCAAGTTGCAGCTGGCGTTCAACATCGAGGGAGAACTGCCCACTGAGCCTGTGTGGGCCGATGAGGTGCAGCTGCAACAGGTGCTGATTAATCTCATCAAAAATGCCCATGAGAGTGGCTCTGCTCCGGAAGAGGTGAGCCTGTCGGTGCGTCGTCAGCAATTAAGAGAGCCCGGCGTGGTCATTGAGGTTAACGACAAAGGACCGGGTATGTCGCCGGACGTACTGTCCCAGGCCCTCTTGCCATTTTACTCGACCAAACAGCAGGGCACCGGGCTTGGACTGGCGCTGTGCCGGGAAATCATAGAAGCGCACGATGGCCGCATCAGCCTGCAAAACCGCAGTGGCGGCGGCCTGCAGGTGCAGCTTTTCTTACCGCAACCCCCTCTAGTATAAAAGTGTTATTCGGGAAATTCTCGCCTATACCTTCGAGCTAATTTGCTGTAAATATTAATCTTTTTTGATGACCACCTCGCGGCTCTCCTGCTACATTGCTGGCTGTTTGTGTGAAGTGGATCAAGGATTTTTCTGGCCAGGGGAGAGGCATCTTGAAGCAGGCATTATGGGCAGCCTTGTTGCTTTCGTTGTCTATGGTTTGTGCCTTTGAGGCGCGGGCGATGGACGATGAGGTGGAGATCAGCGGTCTGGTGATTGACCGAACCCTGACCCGCTTTGGCAAGGAGTTCAGCTTTTACTATTCCTCCTATTGGCGTGAATTGCCCTTTACCCAGGGCTTTAACGTTACCCTGACCGAAACCGTATTTCCCCAGGCCGGCACCCTGTTGGTGATGGAGATCAACGGCCAAAAGATTTACAGCACACACTTTGGCCGCAGGGCCAGCTCAATCAAGGACAAAGCCGAGCAGGCGGTACTCATTACAGTGGATTATCTGGCCCAGGTGAGGGCCAATGCCCTGCTGGGTGAGGGCGCCGAGCTCGCCATCAGCACACAGGATTGAACATGAAAAGGACGTTATTCGCGGCGGCGCTGGCCCTGATAGGCTCGGCCGAGGCTACAGAGCTGGTTTATACCCCCATCAACCCGAGTTTCGGTGGTTCGCCACTCAATGGCTCTTTCTTGCTGAACAAGGCACAGAGCCAGAACGACAACCAGTCTCCCTCCAGTGAAAAGGACTTCGTGACCCGTTTCAAGGAGTCGCTGGAGCGCAATATCATCAACTCCATTACCCGCAAGGTTGCCGACGGTGAAATCACCGATGGAGTGTATGACACGGGCGATTACCGCATCGAGGTGGCCTCCAACGGCAGCGGCGTGGTGCTCACCATTACCAACCAGCTGACGGGTGAAGTTACAGTAATTGAGATGCCTGTTTATGGAGGTAATTCATGAGACTGCTGCTCGCGGTGGCGCTGCTGTCATTGGGTGGCTGCAGCCTTATCCCCAAACCAGACCTCAATATTACCGAGGCGCAGGTCAATCCCCTGAGCCAAACCATGGAAAGCCTGAAGGCTAAGCCCGGCCCCAAATACCCCATCCCGGTGGCGGTATATTCCTTTCGCGATCAGACAGGCCAATATAAACCCCAGGCGAACGTGAGCAGCTTCTCCACTGCCGTGACTCAGGGGGCGACCTCCATGTTGGTGCAAACCCTGCTGGATTCGGGCTGGTTTACCCCGGTGGAGCGTGAAGGGTTGCAAAACCTGTTAACCGAACGCAAGTTCATCAATAAACAGAAGAAATCTGCCGAACTGCCGGTTATGGCCAATGCCAGACTGCTGCTTGAGGGCGGCATTATCAGCTACGAAACCAACACCAATACCGGCGGCACGGGTGTGGAATACTATGGGATAGGCGCATCTGAACTGTACCGTGAAGATCAGGTGACTATTTATCTGCGTGCGGTGGATGTGCACACGGGTAAGGTACTGATGTCGGTGAATACCACCAAGCGGGTGATGTCTCAGGAGATGCGCGCCGGTTTGTTCCGCTTTACCAGTCTGAATCGTCTCGCCGAGGCCGAAGTGGGCTTTACTACCAACGAGCCGGTGCAGTTTTGTGTGCAGCAAGCCATCGAAGTGGCCGTTGCCGAAATGATTGAAAAGGGCGTTGCACAGGGCTACTGGTCAGCGTCTCAGTCAGCACCGGGCAGCCAGCAGTTGGGTGAAGACTGACAGACCCCATCTCTGGCAATGAAATGAAAAAGCCGCTCACTGAGCGGCTTTTTCATTTAACCCATACGAGCGCTTCTTCGGGAATGGAGGCCTGTCGCTGTGCTGATTACTGCCTTCAGACGTCGACTGCGCACTACAGCGCCATGGCATGCCAGAAGAGGCGAAAACTCGCTTCTCTGTGCCCGGCATCATTGCCAAGGTCGGGGTGATCCAAAAAAAAGCGGGTCGCGGCCAGATACTGGCCATGGCAATTTTCCAGCATCAGTGGCAGCGGTAGCCGCACCAGTGCCCCTGAGGTTTGCCCCTCGGCTATCATCACGCCGATAAAGCCGAGGATCCCCTGCATGGCTTGTTCACGAAGGGATAAGGGGATTTCCACCGACATGGAAAATTGCTGAAAAAACTGCTGCTTATCCGGGTTTTCAAGCGCCCAGTCGATGGCACCAAACCAAAGCTGCCTGGCTCTGTCTTCCAGCGTTCCTTCCAACATCGCCATGGCCGCAAGGCTATCGGCAAACTCCTGCTTTACCGTTAAAAACAGGGTTTCCAGCAGGGCTTCTTTACTGGGAAAGTGATGAAACAGGGTACCTGTTGCTACCCCCGCCGCCTTGGCAATGCTGGCGGTGGAAGTGCCGTGAAATCCCTGGCCATTGAAAAGGCGCAGCGCCGCCGTCAATATCTGGTAGCGTTTGTCTGTGCCTCGGTCCTGAGTTGCCATCTGCATGAGTCCTCAGCGCAAAAAGACTTTCATCAGCAGCTTTTGAATGGCGTTGCCATAGGGCGGGTGCACCAGCTTGCCGGTATTGAGGCGGCCGCGCTTGAGGACGGTTTTGGCATGGCTGAAGGTGCGAAAACCCTCTTCGCCGTGGTAGTGCCCCATTCCCGATGGGCCTATACCGCCAAATGGCGCATCGTCGGCGGCCACATGGAACACGGTTTCGTTGATGCAAACGCCCCCTGAGTGAGTGCTGCTGAGCACCTTGTCCTGGATGGCAGTATCGAAGCTCATCAGGTACAGCGCCAGCGGCCTTGGGCGGGCATTGATGTAACTTAAGGCATCATCGAGGCTGTCGTAGGGCACCACAGGCAGCAGTGGACCGAAGATTTCTTCCTGCATCACCAGCATCTCATCCGTCACCTGGGTCAATAGTTGGGTGGGCAGTTTACGCAACGAACTGAGTGGCGGCTCGCCGCTGGCGCTGTGAACCCTGGCGCCTTGCTGTTTGGAATCATCCAGCACCTGCATCAGTCGTTGCCATTGGCGTTCGTTGATGATGGCGCCATAGTCATCGTTGGATTCAACCTTGCCGTACAGGGCGGCAAACTTGTCCTGATAGGCCTTGATAAAGGCATCTTCCTTACCCCGTGGTACCAACACATAGTCGGGTGCGACACAGATTTGCCCTGCGTTAAGGCATTTACCGTAAATGAGGCGCTCAACGGCGGTCTCCAGCGCCATATCCGGCGCTACTATCACCGGAGACTTGCCACCCAGCTCAAGTGTGACCGGGGTGAGATTGGCGCTGGCGGCGCGCATAACGTGTTTGCCGACGGCGGTGGAGCCGGTAAACAGCAGATGGTCGAAGGGCAGGCTTGAGAAGGCGGCGGCCACATCGGCTTCCCCTTCAATAACGGCCACCTTGCTTTCGGCAAAGGTTGTTGCCAATAAGGATTTGAGCACCTTATTGGTCTCGGGAGTGAACTCAGACAGCTTGAGCATGGCGCTGTTACCGGCGGCAATGGCGGTCACCAGTGGCCCCAGGCTTAGCATCACCGGGAAGTTCCAGGGCACTATGATGCCCACCACTCCTTTGGGTTGATAAGTCACTTTGACGCTGGCCGGTGCCAGGAGGATCCCGGCGTGGCGCCTGCTGGGTTTGCACCAGCGGCTCAGGTTGGACAGACTATAATTGATGTGGTTAACCACCGGCATGATGTCGGATATCCGGCTGTCATCCGCACTGCGATGACCATAGTCGCGACTAAGGGCGCTGATCAACGCATCCTGCTGTTCCAACAAGGCCAGTTTCAACAGGGTCAGTGCATTTTTCCGTTCACTCAGGCTGGGATAGCTGTGCTGGGCAAACTTTTGTCGCTGGCGTTCGAAGGTTTGCTGCATGGCGGCTACTTCGCCGGATGGGGATGGCTGCATCTGGGGCGCTGCATTCATGGTGATACCCTTGCTGGAAATGAAATCGACTGATTAGTCGGTCTAGGTTAAGGCTTGCGGCTTAAATAGGCAAGCGCCGGGGAAAAACTTGATCTGGATCACGATTGTCTCTGCTGGCCAGTGCCTACAATAATGGTAGGTGTAGCGGCAAGGAGCATAGAGATGACAACACTCAGACATGGTTTAACCATAGGGGTTGAGCGTCACGGAAAGGATGATTTCTTTGTGGTGCTCAAGGTCACCGGCACACTTACCCATGAGGACTACGAGCGCATGGTGCCAGTGCTGGAGGGAGCCATTGCCGGTGTCAGCGATCCCGATATCTATATGCTGGTGGACGCCACCGAGCTGGAGGGTTGGGAGGCGAGGGCCATGTGGGATGATCTGAAACTGGGCATCAAGCATGGCCGCCACTTCGAAAAAATCGCCGTGTTCGGCAGACCCGGCTGGCAGGAGTGGATGACCAAGTTTGCGGATTGGTTTACCCCGGCCGACGCCAGGTTCTTTGTCGACAGGCAAGATGCCCTGGAGTGGTTGGGCGACTGAGAACCAAAGGGACAAGCCTGATAACTTAAGGTGTTTCGGGAGGTAGATATGGTAAACAAAACAATACTGTGGCCCACAGACTTTACTGAAACGGCCTCCCATGCTCTCAGGTATGCGGTGGAAATGGCCAACCTGTATAAGGTGGGACTGAAGATTCTGCATGTGGTTCCAAGACCCATGGGAGATGAAAATTTCATGATATTGGCAATTACCCCGGAAGAACTCGCCAAGAGCATGGAGGACGCGGCAGCCGAGAAGATGAAATCCTTACTTGCCAAACTTCATACGGATTTGCCGATTGAAACCCAAATCCGTATGGGCGATGCAACGGATGAAATCATTGCCGAAGCCAACAACGGCGAGATTGGCATGGTGGTTATTGCCAGCCATGGGTACTCGGGTATTCAGCATTTTCTGCACACCAATGTGGCAGAGGCCGTCGCCAATGGCGCCCAATGCCCGGTACTGGTGGTGAAATAGTTTGGTCAAAGATCTGTAAAACGCCCGGTTAAAAGCGTGATATAAAGCCCCGACTGCCGATGTCGGGGCTTTTCTTTTTGCTTGTTATTCGGTAGTTTGCCTGCACCAACAAGGAAATCTCATTAGGAAGACTGAAATGCATAAACTGCCTTTTTCTGCCGCCGTCACGGCCCCTGTGTTGGCGCTGATGCTGACAGCCTGCGGCGCCACCGACAAACCCGCCGCCGACAAGGCGCCAACCAATGCCGCCCAAACAGCCGAAGCCCCGGCAGTTGAAACCGCAGCCGCGCCTGTGGCTCCACCGGCGCCAGCAGCGCCTGACGTAAAAGCGGCGCCTGCACCCAAGACCGCGCCAGCTGCGAAAGCCGTGAAGGCCGCCGAAGAGGGTGTGGTGTATATCCTTACCGACATTCCCTATAACCCCGAGAGCAACATAGTCGATAAGGTTGAGCTGGAATGCACCGAGCTTGGTCGTCAGTTTGCCGATTCCATCGTTAAATACGGTAATAAGCAAAAGCTGAAAATCAAGCGGGTAGAAGCTTTGCCGGATGACGGCTATGCGGTGAAAATCACCATCGACAATGTGTACAGCGAAGGCAACGCCAACCCCTTTAACCCCCATCGCAAGCATGTGGCTGCCACGGCCGTGCTGGTGATTGATGGTGAAGAAACCAAGATCAGCGACTTCTCACGTTTTTCCACCGGCGGCATGTGGGGCGGCTTCAAGGGCTCCTGCAGTGTGTTGCAGCACACGGTGAATACCCTGGGCAACGATGTTGCCAAGTGGCTGAAAAAATACGCCGGCTGAAATAGAGCCCAATAAAAAAAGCTGCCGATGGCAGCTTTTTTTTTATTCTGGAACAGTAAATCCCGGGCGTTGATTTATGCCGGGTTTTGTTGCTGCATCTTAAACAGCCACTTGCCGTAGATAAAAATGCCTACCGCCGAAAGGGTGCCGATGGCGGCGATGATGTACCAGGCCATACCTATGTTGTGGGCGTTGTAGAGTACTTCTGTCAGCTCGCGGCTGCCGCGACCGGTAAACTCCACCAGTCGGGTAAAGGCTTCACCCTGGGGGATAGCGGCCACATCGGCGCTACTCATGCCTTCTTCCCCCAGCATCTGACGGGCGAATTTCTCTTTCGAGGCGTACATCTCATACAGCTTGGGACCGAAATAGCCTTCCAGACCCCAGCCGATACCCTGTGGCAGCATCACAAAGCCCAGATACATGGCTTTTTTGCCCTCGGGTGCGATATTGCCCATAAACTCGTTCTTCTTGGGGCTAATCATCATCTCGCCCAGAGAGAACATGGCAATCGCCAGCACTATGTACCAGGCGGCGTGGGTGGCGCCAATCATCACAAAGGCACCGATGGACAACAGGCATCCCCACAGCATGGCGGTGGTAATGCGGTACTTGGCCGTCAGGGCCGCCACCAAAAAGCAGCTGGTCATAATCAGACCCGCGTTAAGGTTCAGCATGCCTTCCGGCATCACCTTGGTGCCTTCGTTATTCAGCCCCAGCCAGAACTGCAAAATGCCGCTGCGGGTGCCTTCTTCGCCAAACAGGGTGGAAACAATCACGCTGGTGTCTACCCATTCGGCAATGTGAATGGGCAGCACGTCGAACAGGGAATTGAACAGGAACCAGAAACCGGCAAACACCAGCATGTAGTAAATCACCACCGGCTTTTTCAGCTCGTTCCAGGCGTCTTTCCACAGGAAGTCCTGTTTGATTTCACCGGCTTTAATCTTGCGCTGGCGCTCCAGGCGGGCGTCTTTGCCGGGTTCTTTATAGGTAAGCAAAAACAAAAAGTTAAGCGAGATAATCGCGGCGCAGGCATAGAACACATTGTCCCATGACAACTGGCGCATGTGCACCGCAACCAGCGGGCCGAGGAAGCCGCCGATATTCACCACCTGATAGAAAATACCCCAGGCCATGGAGCTGTTGTCGCGACGGGTGGCCAGTACCAGGGTGCCCTGAATACCGGGCTTGAAGATACCCGTACCGGCGGCCAGCAGCATGGCTCCCGCCAGAAAGCCCCAAAAGCTGGGGAAAAAGGCCATACACAGGTAGCCAGAAATTTTAATGATGGTGGAGGCGAAGATGGTTTCTTTGTAACCCACCCGGTCGGAGATACCGCCGGTAAACACGGGGATAAAGGTTTGCAGTATCGCCCAGGTCGAAATAATGATGCCGTAGTCAGAAAGGGAAATACCCAGGCCGCCTTCGGAAACGGGCGCCTTGGCATAGAGGCCGGCACTGGCTTTCA
Organism: Shewanella sp. FJAT-52076; assembly: GCF_019457455.1. Classification (NCBI taxonomy): domain Bacteria; kingdom Pseudomonadati; phylum Pseudomonadota; class Gammaproteobacteria; order Alteromonadales; family Shewanellaceae; genus Shewanella; species Shewanella sp. FJAT-52076. Next base: position 3,360,678 of record NZ_CP080415.1, on the reverse strand, counting down.
CGCCGTAGTAGGCAATTCGCTCCACCAGCTCCATGCCGCCCACCAGCCAGAAAATGTAGCCAAGGCTCATGATGGAGGCCCACATGCCGAGCTGTTTGACCTCGCTGAGGTCGTTGCCCGAAAGATTCGTTGGTTGACTCATAGTCCGTCTTTCATCCTGTCATTGTTGTTATCGTCGGCTATTGTACGTTTGAATAGCGCCGCTGCCGGGGGAGTCTGCCACCGGCAGGCTCACTTTACAGGCTTTGGCGCCAAAGGCCAAAAAATCCGGGACAGAATGCCGGATGAATACCAAAAAAAGGGGAGCGCAAGGCACTCCCTTCCACAGGGAAAACACCGAAATTGCCAGAGGTCAGAAGGGATACCAGATGGCGTCTTTGCGGCGCAGGGTGATGATATAGAGGCTCAGCGCCAAAAAGATCAGCGCCGGAATGGGCGAGGGCACATCGAAGGCCAGATGAAATCCGGCCGCACCAAGCATGATGGGGATTAAGCCCGTGGCGGCCAGAGCGCTCCAGCGCGGCAGCAAGAGGCCAATACCGGCCGCCAATTCGGCGGCGCCAATAAAGTAGCCAAACCAGGCAGGCAGCGCCATGGCCTGAAAGGCGCGGTGCAGCTCGGGGACGCCGAGCAATTTGGCCACACCAAAACCAGCCATGGGCAGTGCCAGCAGGAATATGGGCAGTAGGCGCACAAAGGATGGGGCAGAGGGCATGGTTGACGACAATCCGTGGGTCATTGAGGGATGACCTCAGTATTCATCAGTCAAAAAATTAAATATATTGATTATCTTTTATTAAGACGATTCACAGGATTTATCTTTATGCCCTCTGTTTTTCAGCTTCAGGCCCTGTGCGCCGCCGTGGAAAAACCGTCGCTGCGCCAGGCCGCCGAGGCGCTGTGCAAAACCCAGCCCGCCTTGACCCATGCACTCAAACAGCTCGAATCTCAGTTGGGGCTGACCCTGTTTAACCGTGATGGCTACCGCCTTGTGCTCACGGGCAACGGCGAGCGTATTTATCAGCTGGCGCTGAAAACTTTAGAGAGTCACGCAGAGATTGAGCAGCTTGCGCAGCATCTGGCCCGGGGGGATGAAGACAGGGTGGTGCTGACGGTGGAAGCCTCATTCGAGCTGACGCCCATCCTCCGGGCGCTGGAGTCGGTGCAGGCCGAGTTTTCGCAAACTGACATCGTGATTCAGCAGGAATACCTCACAGGTGCCGTTGAGCGGGTGCAGCAGGGGCTGGCAAATCTTGCCATTACACCGCTGGCACCGGCGCTGAGTCCGGGTACCCGGCTCGATACAAAGCCCCTGAGTCAGGGACAGATGCTCAATGTGGCCGCCCCCCGCCTGCTGGCACGCTATCCGGCGCTCTCCAGTGTAGAGCAACTGCGAAAAGAGTATCAGATACTGGTGCAGGACTCGGGCAGCGGCACTCTCGGGCTTAAGCTTGGCGTGCAAACTGCCCAGCGGCATTGGTATGTGAACAGCTTTGCCACCAAGCTCTCCTTGATAGAGCAGGGTATGGGCTGGGGGCGCTTGCCAGAGTGGATGCTGACAGAGGCATTGGCGACAGGGCGCCTGAGAGTGCTGGAGCTCGCCGATTTTCCCACTCGGCAGCGGTTTGATTATCATCTGGTACGCCGAAGCGCTGCTGTGCCGGGCCCGGTGGCAACACGGCTTTGGCAGCGCCTTGGCGGCAGCTTACTTTAATCCTGTTTTAATCCTTCGCCTGCTACCATGGCCGACTTTCGGATTGGCTCGAGGCCGGTTCTGTACTTGCAAAGGATTCAAGCATGTTTAAAAAAATACTGGCTGCCGTTGGCATTGGCAGTGCCAAAGTGGATACCCGTTTACATCAAAGCCAGCTGCTGCCGGGACAAACCTTCAGCGCCACCATAGTGGTTAAGGGCGGTGACGTGGCGCAAAAAATCGATGGTATCGATTTGGCGCTGATGACCAAGGCCAAGGTCAGCACTGACAATGGCGACTACTTTAAAAATCACTGCCTCGCCCGTTGGCGGGTGGCCGAGCCCTTTGAGATCCAGCCCGGCGAAGTGCGTGAAATCCCCTTCAGCGGCCAGTTGCATCCCGAAACCCCCTTTACCGCGCTGCCGGTACGCAACAACCAATGCCATGTATGGCTGCAAACCGGCGCCGACATTGACTCGGCAATCGACCCGAGCGATGCCGATGTAATCGACATACTGCCAACGCCACTGCTTGGCCATGTGCTGAATGCCATGCAGGAGCTGGGCTTTGCCCTCACCAAGGCCGACGTGGAGCAGGGCTATTTGAGCGCCCCGGGATTTCGTTCCCGCTCCGGCTGTTATCAGGAGCTGGAATTCCACCCCCGCAGCTTTGGCTTCTCCAGCCTGCGCGAAGTGGAAATCTCTTTGGTGTGCGATGCCTCAGAGACGCATCTCTTAATTGAACTCGACCGCGCTTTTCGCGGTGACGGCTACCGCACGTTTTCCATCGCCAACAACGCCAGCGCTGGCGAAGTGTTCACCCAGCTTAAGCACTACATCCGCTGATTGAGAGCCCGGCTCTATATAAAAAAGGCGCCTTTCGGCGCCTTTTTTATGGTGCGTGATTTAGCTAAACGCCGCTCATTGTTCACCTTTCTGCATCTGCTCCATCAGCGCGCTAAAGTCGAACGTCGCGGCTTTTTGCACTGGCGGATAATCTACCAGTGTTTGGACATGCTCGCTGAGCAGGTGCTGGATAGGTTCGTTCAACCATTGCTTACGTTGAATTACGTCTGAACGATCCGTCACGCCGTCAAAGCTTTCGTATGGGTCCATGTGCAGGTTGTACATCACCGGGAATTTGAGCTTTTTATACTCGTCGTAGTAGTTTTCGCTTGTTTCAAAGTGCAATTTCCACTGTTTGTAGCGCACAGCCTTGATACTGGACTCGTAGTAATAGATGAAATTGTCACGCGCGCTCTCGGCAGTTTTGCCGGTCCAGTAGTCCAGGTTATTTACACCGTCGATGTATTGCTTGCGTTCTTTCATCATTTTCTTGGCGACATCGGGTTCTCCTGCCGCGGCAGCCAGTGTCGTGAAAATATCCATATGGCTCTGGATGCCACCAAGCACAGTGCCCGCCGGGATCTGGCCCGGCCAGCGCACCATCATAGGCACACGAACGCCCCCTTCGTATGTTGTCATCTTTTCGCCGCGGAAAGGCGTAGTTCCACCGTGGGTACGCGCGCTGTGCTCGGGGCCGTTGTCGGTCGAATAAACAATGATGGTGTTATCCAACACGCCCATCGCCTTCATTTTCTCAAGCAATTGACCGACTTGCTGATCGTGCTCGATCAGGCCACTGCCGTAGCGGTCATGCTCGGTGGTGAAAGGTGTTGCCAGATTCTGGTGTTCGGGGCGCAGGTGGGTATACATGTGCATGCGGCTGGGATTAAGCCAGACAAAGAAGGGCTTGTTGGCATCCTTACTGCGCTGCATAAAATCGGTGGATGCGGCGATAAATTCGTCGTCTACGGTTTCCATCCGTTTGCGGGTCAATGGCCCTGTGTCGGTACATTTTTGTTTACCCATTTTGCCAAAACGCGGATCGTTCGTGTTGTCGGCACTACTGGTGGCATAACAATGCAGTACACCGCGGGTACCGTATTTTTTGCGGAACTCGGGGTCTTTCGGGTAATCCTCTTGTTCGGGTTCTTCTTCGGTGTTGAGGTGGTAAAGGTTGCCAAAGAATTCGTCAAAGCCATGCGCTGTCGGCAGGTGCTCATTACGATCGCCCAAATGATTCTTACCAAATTGCCCGGTTGTGTAACCTTGCTTTTTCAGAACTTCGGCCAATGTTGGGGGTGCGGTAACCCATGACGCCCTGACCGTAGGCGCTCAGATTGGACAGGCCGACATCATCTGGGAAAATAATCAAGATATTGGGCTGCGCGGCCATGGCCGCAGGTACTGTTAATGCAAAGCTGCAGGCAAGCGCAGCCGATAAGCGCGATATTTTCATGCTGACTCCTTGTCGGAAACATAGGCTATCGATTTGGTGGATTGCGCTTGCATAGGGCAAATACCACAACAGCAATCAGAACGACGAATAGTCCAACCACCAGAAATAGCTACAAATACCCTGCGAAAGCTGGATGCTTTACACAGAGCACTAACCAGAATAGTTAGAAATTAAGAACATGTGTAGTGGGCTAATAGGTGGAAATTCGCCCAATTGGTTATCCGGTCAACTTATGCATGCAAAAGTCGCCGTTTGGTATAGGTCCACTGAAAACGCCATAGCGGTGCACTGTGCTACCCGCAGCTTTGGCTTCTCCAGCCTGCGCGAAGTGGAAATCTCTTTGGTGTGCGATGCCACCGAGACGCATCTCTTAATCGAACTCGACCGCGCTTTTCGCGGTGACGGCTACCGCGCGTTTTCCATCGCCAACAACGCCAGCGCTGGCGAGGTGCTCACTCAGCTTAAGCCAAATGGCGATTCCTGTTTAAAGGGAAACTTTTTCTAATCCAACCGACAAGGCTTGACCCCTTTCTGGCGCCGACAGACCCTTGCGGCGACACACACGACCCACCTCCAGCTATCTATCCTGTTCATGTCAGCGGTTGTAAAAAAGTGAAACCCTGCGTAGGTTAAAGGGCTTAACTTGAACAAGTTAAGTCAATAAGCGCTCCCGCCTTTATGACCCAGCCCTGAGATGGATGATGCAAAGCGATATTTCCCTTGCCAGAGTGAAACAGTTTCCGCGCCTGATGTGGATTTTGCTGTTCGGCTCCTTTATCACCCGCGGCAGCTACTACATGGTGTGGCCCTTTCTGGCGGTGATCCTCTATGAACGCTTTGGCTTGTCGGCCACCAATGTTGGCCTGATTTTATCTTCTGCGGCCCTGCTCTCTGTGCTGGTCAGCTTTATCGGCAGCGCCCTGTCAGACAAGATTGGCAGGCAAAAGATGATGTACGGCGCAGGCGTGCTCTACATCATTTCCTTTTCGCTGCTGGCCGAAGCCGATACGGTGGCGGGATTTGCGCTGGTCATCACCCTCTGCTCCATCGCCACCTCGCTGTGGCGGCCACTGGTATCGGCCCTGATTGGTGACATCATCCAGGAGTCCGAGACCCGCGAGCTGGCGATGCAGAGCCTGTATTTTATCGTCAATGTGGGCTGCGCCGTCGGCCCCATTGCCGGTGTCTGGCTCGGGTTAACCGGCGAGCTGTCGAGTTTTTATATCACCACCGTGGCCTTTGCCATCTTGCTGCTGTTACTCTGGTGGGGATTTGCCAATCACGAATTTACCCATGCGAGTCATCAAGTGCAGAACGGCGGGGAAGGGGATGCGGCCGACTCTGGCAGCGATGACAAGGCTGCGTCCGGCATGCGCTATACCCTGCGGGTGCTGGCCAAAGACAGGCTGCTGCAAAGCCTGATTCTGGCCAATGTTATCTGCATGTTCATCTTCGGCCAGATGGATGGCTCCCTGGTGCAGTACTTAAGCCGCGCCGAGGTGCCCAAGGTGCTTGAGCTTATCTCGTCGATGATCTTCGCCAATGCGATGATCATCATCACCTGCCAGTTTTTGCTGCTGAAACTGATGGCCCACTGGCCTCTGGTTAAGCGTATTCAGGTGGCGCTGGTGCTGCTGGTGGTGTCGCAGCTGTGGATGGGGCTGAATCCGGTGACCCTGTTCTGGGGCTGGATTGGCGCCGTGATTGTGATGAGTCTCGCGGAGGCGGTGCTCTTCCCCACCATGAACGTGCATATCGACCGCATAGCACCGCGCCATCTGCGCGGTGCCTACTTCGGCGCATCGTCCTTCTATGAATTTGGCTTCGCTTTGGCGCCCCTGGGCGGCGGCATAGTATTGGATCTCTTAAACGGCTCCTGGCTGTTCCTCGGCTGCGCCGCCCTCACCCTGCTGGTGATGTTTTTGTATAGCAAGCTGGAAAAGCTGTCCCGCCCCGACTTTGCGACGGAGCGGGCTGGGGATTAATGCCCACAGCAACGGCTGGCCAAACCTGTCCGATTGCCCGCGCTTGTTATGCGGACTATATTCACCTATTCAGGTTTTTTATAACGTGATGCCGTCTTAAAAACTTCTCCCGTAATAACATTTACACCATCTTTTTCATGTTCATAACCGAGTGCCTCCATTATCTGCCTGGCCATGCTACCTGCTAACTGCTTGTAACGGTCGAACAGTTGTTTTTCTGTCACTTCAGAACGAAAGAAATCAAATCTATTTCTAAGATGGGGCGAAAAAGGCTCCAGAGCTGGCTTTCTAAGGTAAGTCGCTGTTTCCATTCTAATTAAGCTTTCAGGTGAGCATAAATACTTCCAAAGGGCTCTTCCTTCTTCTGTTTGTGACAAAGCATTTAGAGCAGGTGATGGTTTGTAGTCGATGTCTAAGCTATCCATGAATATTTCCTCTCTTCAATAAATGGTAACCACACATATATATTAGGTTATTACTTATGTTGCGCAAGCAATATTTCCTTAGATGCTGACTTTTTTATGACTATCGGTTAGAAACGAGATTACAAAGGGGCGCCTAACATTTGTATAGTGCGCATGCGCATGATTTGCGCCCGTTTTGTTTCGTGCATCATTTTTATGTGAGGAAGAGTCACGACACCCAAAACATCTTTGCTGAGGAATACACCTATCCCGCTTGAAGCGGCCGCAGGGCATTGGTGGTCGTTGCGTGGCCGAGGCATGGATGCCGAGGCAGCGTCAGTCGAATCAGGGATGAGCGTCTGACGCGGTAGCAAAAGAACGTCAATGCCCAAGGGGATGTCCGCTTCGTCGCGGGCGGCAGGGGAGATCCAAGAGGGGATTGCTGTAGATCCCCTCTTGGTCGGGTGTGGGTCGGCGAGTGTCGCACAGCGACAGGTTTACGAGCGAGAACCAGGGATGGTGAACTGGCCGTTATGCATGGATGCATTTGACCCACGACCTTAAGTCGCTTGCAAAGCGACACAACATAAAACGACAAGTCACCCCAATGGCAATTGGAACAGCCGGAAAGCGGGGATAAAAAAGGGCGCCCTATGGCGCCCTTTTCAGAGGTTATCAATGATGCTGATAGTGAGCATCGAAGGCTTACAGCGCCTTCAAAATCGCCTCAACACTGTCCTTGGCATCGCCAAACAACATCTGGGTGTTATCGCGGAAGAACAGCGGGTTCTGCACCCCGGCGTAGCCCGTGTTCATGGAACGCTTGAAGCCGATAACGGTTTGGGCTTTCCACACTTCCAGCACCGGCATGCCGGCGATGGGGCTGGCTGGGTCTTCCGAGGCTGCTGGGTTTACGGTGTCGTTGGCACCAATCACCAGTACGACGTCGGTCTCGGGGAAGTCTTCGTTGATTTCATCCATTTCCAGCACTATGTCGTAAGGCACCTTGGCCTCGGCCAAGAGGACGTTCATATGGCCTGGCAGACGACCGGCAACCGGGTGGATACCGAAGCGTACTTCAATACCACGGTCGCGCAGCTTCTGGGTGATTTCGGCCACCGGATACTGCGCCTGAGCCACCGCCATACCGTAGCCGGGGGTGATGATGACTGAGCTTGCGTTTTTCAGCATGTCGGCCACATCTTCGGCGTTGGTTTCGCGGTATTCACCCATTTCTTCATCACCGCTGGACACGGCACCATCGGTACCAAAACCGCCGGCAATCACCGAAATAAACGAGCGGTTCATGGCCTTACACATGATGTAAGACAGGATGGCACCCGAGGAGCCTACCAAAGCACCAGTGACGATAAGCAGGTCGTTGGAGAGCATAAAGCCCGCCGCTGCCGCGGCCCAGCCTGAGTAGGAGTTCAGCATCGACACTACCACTGGCATGTCGGCGCCGCCGATGCTGGCCACCAGATGCCAGCCAAAGGCAAAGGCGATAAGTGTCATGATGATAAGGGGCACCATGGCGCCGTCGGCTTTCACAAAGAGCACCATCAGGCCAAAGGACACCAGTACCGCCAGCAGGTTGAGCTTATGGCGATGTGGCAGCATCAGTGGCTTGGAGGAAATCAGCCCGCGCAGCTTACAGAAGGCCACCACAGAGCCGGTGAAGGTCACGGCACCGATAAAGACGCCGAGGAATACTTCCACCAGATGGATGCTGAGCATGGCACCGGTCAGCTGATGACCTTCGGCGGCCTTGCTCGCTTCCTGCAATGCGGCCTTGGCGGCTTCGAGGCTCTGGTCGATGTTGCCACCCACGCTAATCACCACTTCGGTGACCGCCTGGGGATGCACGTCGATAAAGCTGTTAAAGCCAACCAGCACGGCCGCCATACCCACAAAGCTGTGGAGAATGGCCACCAGTTCGGGCATTTCGGTCATTTCCACCTTGAGGGCCAGACGTACGCCAATGGCGCCGCCGATAACCATGGCGAGAATGATCCAGTGCACACCACTGGTTTCCGGGTTGAGAATAGTGGCAATAAGCGCAATGGCCATGCCCGTGATACCAAAGAGGTTACCCTGCTTGGCGGTCTCCTGACGGGACAGGCCCGCGAGACTCAAAATAAAACACAGCGCTGCTACTATGTAGGCTGCTGTTACCAGTCCTTGAGACACAGTGATTCCCCCTTAATCCTTACGGAACATCTTCAGCATGCGCTGAGTGACGGTAAAGCCGCCGAAGATGTTGATACTGGCAATGAGCACGGCGATAAAGGCCAGCACAGTGACCAGCGTCGAGCCGCTGCCAATCTGCAGCAGTGCGCCCACCACGATAATGCCCGAGATGGCGTTGGTCACCGACATCAGCGGCGTGTGCAGCGCGTGAGTTACGTTCCACACCACGTAGTAGCCCACCACACAGGAGAGCAGGAACACGGTAAAGTGGGACAAGAACTCAGGCGGCGCCACGCTTGCCACGGCGCCAAAGCCAATCAAACCCAGAGCGCCGAGAATATACTTGAGCTTGGAAGGCTCCTTGGGCGCGGCTTTTTTCAGCTCTACCTTGGGGGCAGCCTTGGCTGGGGCGGCAGACACAGAAATTGGCGGTGGCGGGAAGGTGACCTCACCGGCTTTGACCACTGTCATGTTGCGCATCACCACATCGTCAAAGTCGATAACGGCATTACCGTCTTTCTCTTTGCACATCAGCTTCATCAGGTTCACCAGGTTGGTGCCGTAAAGCTGGGAGGACTGGGCTGGCAGACGGCCGGGCAGATCGGTATAACCAATCACCTTGACGCCGTTTTCGGTGACAAACAGCTCGCCCGGGACTGTGTATTCACAGTTACCGCCGGTGGCGGCCGCCATGTCCACAATCACAGAGCCGCTCTTCATCGAATCCACCATTTCCCTGGTGATAAGACGCGGTGCCGGTTTGCCCGGAATAAGGGCGGTGGTAACGATAATGTCGACTTCTTTGGCCTGTTCGGCAAAGAGGGCCATCTCGGCCTTGATAAACTCTTCGCTCATCACCTTGGCGTAGCCATCGGAGGAGGAGCCGTCTTCGCCGCCGAAGTCGAGTTTGAGGAACTGACCACCCATGGACTCGATTTGCTCCGCCACTTCGAGGCGGGTATCGAAGGCGCGAACCACGGCGCCGAGGGAGCCTGCGGTACCAATGGCGGCAAGACCGGCCACACCGGCACCAATCACCAGCACCTTGGCAGGGGGCACCTTACCGGCAGCGGTGATTTGGCCGGTAAAGAAGCGGCCAAACTCGTGGGCGGCTTCCACCACGGCGCGGTAGCCGCCGATGTTGGCCATGGATGACAGGGCATCCAGCGACTGGGCGCGGGAAATACGCGGCACCATGTCCATCGCCATCACGTTGATATTGCGCTGTGATAATTTCTCAACCAGCTCAGGGTTTTGAGCAGGCCAGATAAAACTCACCAAGGTAGCGCCGTCTTTGATTTCTTTTATTTCATCTTCGGTAGGGGCATTGACCTTAAAAATAAGGTCGGCCTGCCATACGGAGGGCACTACACTGGCGCCCACCGCCTCAAAGGCGGCATCACTGAAGCTGGCAAGGGTGCCGGCACCAGATTCGATAGCCACTTCAAAGCCGAGTTTTTTAAGTTGCTCAACCGTTGCCGGGGTCGCGGCGACCCGGGTTTCACCGGCGAGACTCTCTCTCGGAATTCCAATTTGCATGACGATTCCCTGATGGTTATTGAAACGTGAACACACCGCTTCCTGTGTCGGGCGAAACAGGAGGGACAGGCTGGGCGGTTTTGCAACCGGCTGTCTGTAGGGGACAGAGCTCTGTACGGTGTGACCTCATTGTGGCAAGTCTGCCTGCCGACACAAGCGCATATTCTTCATGAGGCGACTTAAGCCACTGGTCGGAGCAAAAAATTTGCGCCGGGCCACACTTTTGTAGCTTAAAAATTCGACTCTGCATATTCCCAAAGAGAATAAAAAATTAAATTTTATTCTTTTTTGCTTGTGCCAAAGGGCACTAAGCTAGCATGCAATAAAATGTCACTGGGTCGTCCTCATGCTGTTAAAAGAATTATCCTCTCTCGCGTCTCCGCTCAGTGCCGAGCAGGTCGACAAGCTCAAGCAACTGACTTTTGAGCTCAATGCCGTGCAACTGGCCTGGGTCAGTGGTTATCTGGCGGCAAGCGCGCAATCTGCCGCTGGGGGGGCTTTTGCTGCGCCGCCAGCTGCCCAGGAAGCCGCGACTTTAACGGTGCTTTACGCATCGCAGACCGGCAATGCCAAAGGCGTGGCCAGTAAAATCAAAGCGGCGGCAGAAAGCCGTGGCTTAGCTGTGCAGTTACAGGATATTGCCTCGTATAAAACCAATGCGTTGGCAAAAGAAAAATTCCTCATCATTGTTGCCTCGACCTATGGCGAGGGTGAGCCACCTGAGAGCGCTGTCAGTTTCTATAAGTTCCTGTTTGGTAAAAAGGCACCGAAGTTACCCGAGCTGCAATTTGCCGTGTTGGGCCTTGGTGATACCAGCTATGAGTTCTTCTGCAAAACCGCCACTGACTTTGACAGCCAACTGGCTACATTGGGTGCAAAACGCTTGCATGAGCCAGCCCTGCTTGACGTTGATTATGCCGAGGGAGCGAAAAACTGGCAGGAAGCAGCCTTGGATGTGTTTACACCGCTGCTTAAAGCATCAGGCGCCGCTAGCGAGCGAGTGATTGCATGGCCAGGTGCGACTGGCACCGCGGCTAGCCACAGCCAGTATGATAAGCAAAACCCAGCTACCGCTGAGTTAAGTGTTAATCAAAAGATCACGGCGCGTAACTCCACCAAAGACGTGCGTCATATTGAGATCTCGCTGGAAGGCTCCGGCCTGACCTATCAGCCGGGTGATGCATTAGGGGTGTATTTCCGCAATGCGCCGGAGCTTGTCGCCAGCGTGCTGGCCGCCACAGGCTTAACCGGCAGCGAGCAAGTTGAACTGTCTGGCCAGACGTTAACCCTGCAAGCGGCGTTAACCGACGAGCTGGAGCTCACCCAGGCTTACCCGTCGCTGGTGACCAAATACGCAGAAGCGAGCAACAATGCCGAATTGCAGGCGCTTGGCGCAGACAAAGACGCGCTGCGCGCTTATCTGGCCGATAAACAAAGTGCCGATGTGATTGTGCAAAACCCTGCCAACATCAGCGCACAGCAGCTGGTGGACAGCCTGCGCAAAGTACAGCCACGCTTGTATTCCATCGCCTCAAGCCAAGCCGAAGTGGGCGAAGAAGTGCATTTAACCGTTGGCGTGGTGCGTTACGATGCTTTTGGCAGCACCCATTTAGGTGGAGCGTCAGGCTTTTTGGCTGAGCGCTTGGCTGAAGGGGAGCCGGTGAAGGTCTTTGTTGAACACAATGACAACTTCCGCCTGCCCAGCCCCGATACGCCAGTGTTGATGATTGGCCCCGGCACCGGTATTGCGCCGTTTAGGGCGTTCCTGCAAGAGCGTGATAACGCAGGTGCGACTGGCCAAAACTGGCTGTTCTTCGGCAACCCGCATTTCACCCGTGATTTCTTATATCAGGTGGAGCTTCAGGACTACTTGAAGCGTGGCGTGTTAACCCACCTGGATGTGGCATTTAGCCGCGACCAGGCACAAAAAGTGTATGTGCAGGATAAACTGGCAGCCAAAGGCGCCGAAGTGTGGTCTTGGCTGCAACAAGGTGCGCACTTATATATTTGTGGTGACGGCAACCGGATGGCGAAAGATGTACATCAGGCGTTATTACAAATTGCCCAAACCCACGGTGGCTTGTCTGAAGAAGCAGCCGACGAGTATTTTGAAGAGTTACGCGAGAGCAAGCGTTATCAGAAGGATGTTTATTAATGAGCCAATATCCAATTAAACCTGAACTGCAGGTGCAGGGCCAGCTGTCTGATAACGAGCGTCTGAAGGCTGAAAGCGACCATTTGCGTGGCACTATCACCACAGATTTAAAAGACGAAATTACCGGTGGTTTTACCGGTGATAACTTCATGTTGGTGCGTTTTCACGGCATGTATCAGCAGGATGACCGCGATTTACGTGCTGAGCGCGCGGAGCAAAAGCTGGAGCCGCTGCATAATGTGATGCTGCGGGCGCGCATGCCCGGCGGGATTATCAAGCCTGAGCAATGGCTGGCGATTGATGAATTTGCCCGCGAGCACACCATGTACGGCTCAATTCGGTTAACCACCCGCCAGACCTTCCAGTTCCACGGCGTGTTTAAACCGGATATCAAGCCGATGCACCAGATGCTGAATAAAATTGGCATCGACTCGATTGCCACCGCCGGTGATGTAAACCGCAACGTGCTGTGTACCTCAAACCCTGTGGAATCGGTGCTGCACCAGCAAGCTTATGAGTGGGCTGCAAAAATCTCTGAGCATTTGCTGCCAAAAACCCGCGCCTATGCCGAGATTTGGCTGGGCGAAGAAAAAGTAGAAACCACGGAAACTGAGCCGGTGCTGGGTGATAGCTACCTGCCGCGTAAGTTTAAAACCACTGTGGTGATCCCACCGCACAATGACGTCGACGTACACGCCAACGACTTGAACTTTGTCGCTATCGCCGAAAATGGCCAGCTGGTTGGTTTTAACGTGTTGGTTGGTGGCGGCCTTGCGATGACCCACGGCGATAAAACCACTTATCCGCGCCGGGCAGAAGATTTGGGCTTTATCGGTCTTGAGCATGTGCTGAAAGTCGCAGAGCACGTGGTGACAGTGCAGCGTGACTACGGCGATCGGGTTAACCGCAAAAATGCCAAAACCAAATACACCATAGATCGTATCGGCGTAGACGCTTTCAAAGCAGAAGTGGAACAACGGGTTGGCGTGGCCTTTGGCCCAAGCCGTCCTTACGAATTTACCCACCGTGGCGATCGCTTTGGTTGGGTGGAAGGCATTGATGGGAAGCACCATCTAACACTCTTTATCGAAAACGGCCGTCTGCTCGATTACCCGGGTAAGCCGCTGAAAACGGGTGTGGCTGAAATTGCCAAAGTGCATAAAGGCGATCTTCGGATGACGGCAAACCAGAACCTGGTCATCGCAGGGGTTGCAGCCGAAGATAAAGCGCAGATTGAGCAGCTGGCGCGCAGTCATGGTTTGTTGGAAAACGTGACTACTCAGCGTAAAAACTCGATGGCTTGCGTGTCACTGCCAACGTGTCCGCTGGCGATGGCAGAAGCCGAACGTTACCTGCCAACCCTGGTCACCCACGTTGAAGGGATCTTGAGCAAGCACGGCATTGAGGACGACCATATCATCCTGCGCGTCGTGGGCTGCCCGAATGGCTGCGGCCGCGCCATGTTGGCAGAGGCCGGTTTAGTGGGCCGTGGTCCTGGCAAATACAACCTGTATCTGGGCGGTAACACTGCGGGTACCCGTATTCCGAAATTGTATTTGGATAACGTGGCCGAAGCGGAAATTCTGGCGGCACTGGATACCTTGATTGGCCGCTGGTCAGTGGAGCGTAACCCAGGTGAATGTTTTGGTGATTTTGTTATTCGGGTGGGTGTTGTTGCCGAAGTGAAAGTCAGTAAAACCGACTTCCACGCCTGAGACCAGTCAGGGGGAAGCAAGGCTTCCCCCGTTTGTTTTGGCGGCCCGATGGCCGGTGCCAAGACGTGTAGCGACGCCAGAACCCTTGGAGATAAGCATGAATTATCACGATTTACTTAGTCTGGACGCAGCCGAGCAAACGGCCGCGCTTGCGGACATCAATCTACATCTGGCCAAGGCCACGCCTGCCGAGCGGGTTGAATTTGCACTGCGTGAATTACCCGGCGAGCATATTGTAAGCTCCAGTTTTGGTATCCAGGCGGCGGTGATGCTGCATTTGGTAACGCAGGTAAAAAGCGATGTGCCTGTGGTGCTGACCGATACCGGGTATTTGTTCCCGGAAACCTACCGCTTTATCGATGAACTGACCGAGCGCCTTAAGCTGAACCTCAAGGTGTACCGCGCCCCGATGACAGCTGCCTGGCAGGAAGCCCGCTTCGGTAAACTGTGGGAGCAGGGGCTGGATGGCCTTGAGCGCTACAACCGCATCAACAAGGTTGAGCCTATGCAAAGGGCGCTGGAAGAGCTGGAAGTGGGTACCTGGTTTGCCGGCCTTCGCCGCACCCAGGCATCGACCCGCGAAGGCCTGCCCATTCTTGCCATTCATGGTAATCGCTTCAAATTGCTGCCAATTATCGAGTGGAGCAACAAGGATGTGCATGAATACCTGACCAAATTCGAGCTGCCGTATCACCCGCTGTGGGAGCAGGGTTATGTGTCGGTGGGCGATACCCACTCCACCAAACCGCTGGAGCTTGGCATGAGCGAAGAAGACACCCGCTTTAATGGGTTAAAGCGTGAGTGTGGTCTGCACTACGAGATTTAATCTCATCGGACACACAGCATAGTGTGCGAGCATAAAAAACGCCGGCTATTACCGGCGTTTTTTATTTTGAATATCAGCTGCCTTTGGCGCTTCGGATGGCAGTGATTACATCATTCGGGCTCAGTTCCGATGGTAATATCTGTCCCCTTGGCATTCCCGGGCCGTAGACCTTGTTAAAAGGCGAGCCGGGTGCTGCTACCCTGCCGTAATGGGGCGCAATGCGCTCGGCTTCCTGGCTCCAGTTGGCCTGCATTAACACCACCTTGCCTGACAGCAAGGTGCTGACCACCTCGGGGCGATGCAGCACACCAACGCGGTTGGTCTGACAGGCCATACACCAGTCGGAATGCAAATCCACAAACACCGTATAGCCACCCTGCACCAGCATGGGAATTTTATCCGCAGCCAGTGGCTGCCATAACAGCTCGCGATAGTCCTGCTGCTCGCTGGCTCGGTGCACGAAGTAGGTGGCCGAACCCACCATCAGCGCCATCATTCCGATAACGGGGACAACCGCCAGAGGGATGGCTTTCCCCTTGCTGCGGGCGATGAGCAGCGCTACCACGGCGGCAACGAGGAGCAGGGTCATCAGGGTGCTGAGAGTGAGGATCATGAGTCATTCCTTTCGTAAATACCCACTCAGCATAATGATGCGCCCTTAAGCCAAGGTGAAAGGGGCCAACTCCTGCAGCGGAGTTTGAGCTGGCCCACAAACCTGCCTCACGCCACCGAGGCAGTTGCCGCTTGAGCTTCCAGCGGGCGAAAGTCATCAGGGGGCGAAGAATACCGAATCCTGACTGACAGCCTCTGCTTCCTCAGCAGCCCCTGGCTCAGTCCCTGATGCAGACACGAATTCAGAGACAGTGAAGGTGAGCTTACTGCGGCTGGTTTGAATGTCTGCTGGTGCCGCCGTAAGCGTCAGTGGCAGTTCGACTTGCTCGCCGGGGGCGATGCTTACCTCTGTTTTCGACAGCGCCAGTGGCAGGGTGCCTGAAACGGCCAGCCGATACTCCCTTGGTTGCTGGGTTTTATTGCGGATTTTAAGCAGATAGGTGTTTTCAATCTGGCCGCCCGTGGTTTCGCGGTAAAGGCTTTGGCGGTCGCGCAGTACGTTGAGCTCGATACTGCTTCGACTCGCCATGTCCAGCCCCATGGTGCCGAGGATGGCCAGCAGTGCCAGACCATAGCCGATAAAGCGTTTGCGCTGCCAAAGGGGCGGCGTTTTCCCCTTGAGGCCCGCTTCACTGGTGAAGGCGATAAGGTCGGGCTTATAGCCGAAGTTGGCCATGGTCTGGTTACAGGCATCGACACAGGCGCCGCAGTTGATGCACTCGTACTGCAAGCCGTTGCGGATATCTATGCCGGTGGGGCACACCTCCACGCACAGATTACAGTCCACGCAGTCGCCAAGGTCGGTGGCGGCCTTACGCTTGCGTGGCCCACGGCTTTCGCCACGGGTTGCATCGTAAGTCACGGTTTTGGTGAACTCGTCGAACATGGCAGATTGGAAGCGGGCATAGGGGCAACAGTGCAGGCACATTTGCTCGCGCATCCACCCGGCGTTGAGGTAGGTACAGATGGCAAAAAACCATACCCAGGCCGTGTCCCAGAATCCTGCGCTGAAGCTGAAGATGGCAGGATACAACTCCCGCGCAGGGACGAAGTAGGCGATAAAGCCACAGCCCGTCAGCAGCGACATCAGCAACCAGCTGCTGTGTTTCCCAAGCCGTTTGGTGAGTTTCTCCCGGCTCCAGGGCGCCTTGTCGAGATTGATGCGTTGATTGCGGCTGCCTTCAAACTTTTCTTCGACCCAGGCAAACATAAAGGTCCACTGGGTTTGTGGGCATAAAAAACCGCACCAGACCCGGCCCCAAAACAGGGTCACGAAAAAGAGACCAAAGGCCGCGGCAATAAACACCCAGGCCAGCAGAGTAAAATCCTGGGGCCACAGGCTGGTGCCGAAGAAGTAAAACTGCTGATTGCCCAAATCAAACCAAATGGCCTGGCGCCCCTGCCAGCTGATAAAAGGCAGCAGAAAAAACAGCGCTATCAGGCCAGCTCCGGTGGCACTGCGCCAACGCTGAAACAGACCGGACTGGCTTCGAAACTGGATTTTGCCGCCGCTTTTGGCTGCCGTTTTTGATGACGGCTTTTTGGAGGCCGATGGCTCTTTCTGCGCTGAGGGCTCTCCGCTCGCTGATGGCGCCTTTTTCGCTGAAGGCTCCTTGTGCGCTGAAGGCTCTTCGCTGGAGGGGATGAAAGTAACGGGAATGCTTTGCTGGGATTGATTGCTCTGTTGCACCTTGGTTGTTCCTGAATGACTTACACAGGGGCCTAATGGCAAGAGCCGTGCCAGCTGAAATTTTAATCTATCTGTATGATTTTACGCATATATTTTTTCTGTTGGATAAGGTGGGGTCGCGAAATATCGTGACTTGGCGATATTTCGTGACTTTACATAGGTGGCAAGAGCTGTAGGTACAGGCGAAGCCACAGCCACAGCCACAGCCACAGCCACAGCTGGGGCTGTAGTCACAGGAAGCGCTGTAGTCACTTGAAGTGCTATAGGCGCATTAAGAAGTGCGTCTGAGAAGAAGCCCGTCAGAGTGCCGACGGCTACTTAGGTCGGAGGATCCCGAGTCTTTGCATCCGGGATCTCAGGGTGCTGGGTGGTAGCCCCAGTACTGCCGCCACACCGCCGGGGCCCGAGATACGCCAGTCGCAATCTTCCAGAGTCGAGAGAATATGACTAGCCTCCACCTCGGCCAGAGTTTTTCCTGCAACCGGTGCCGCCTGGCTGCCGGGGATGGAGCTCATTTTCAGAATTGGCTGGTGGGTGAGAATCGCTTCACGCTCCAGCAGGTTTTGCAGTTCGCGCACATTGCCGGGCCAGCTGTATTGCTGCAAGCGTTTGAGGCTGGCGGCATCAACCCCTGCCAGTGGCTTGCCGAGCTTCTGAGACAGACTCCTCAGCAGTTGCTGCACCAGTTCGGGAATGTCCCCGGCACGCTGTCGAAGTGGCGGTACTTTCAGTGGAAACACGTTCAGGCGGTAGAAGAGATCCATCCTGAACAGCCCCTGCTCGACCCGTTTTTGCAGGTCGTGGTGGGTGGCGGCTACCAGGCGGATATCTACCTTGATGCGCTCGCTGCCACCCACACGCTCAAACTCCTGCTCCTGAATCACCCTAAGCAGCTTGGACTGTGCCTCTAGACTGAGCTCGGCCACTTCATCCAAAAACAGAGTTCCCTTGTGGGCCAGTTCAAAGCGGCCTTTACGGCGACTGCTGGCACCGGTGAAGGCGCCCTTTTCGTGGCCAAAGAGCTCGCTTTCGAGCAGTGACGCCGAGAAAGCGGCGCAGTTAACCGAGATCATCGGCTTATCACGGCGGCTGCTGAGCTGATGAAGCTCCCGGGCGACCAGCTCCTTGCCGGTGCCATTTTCACCCTGTATCAATACCGTGCTGTCGGTGTTGGCCACCAGGCGGATTTGCTTCTGCAGGTCTTGAATACAGTCGCTGCTGCCGGTGATTTGCGACGGGCCGCGCTTGTCTTCAAGTTCGGCCTGCAGCAGGGAGTTTTCAGAGGCCAGCTGCTCCGACAGCGCCTGCACCTGCTCCAGCGCCTGGCGCAGCGACTGTTCGGTTTGCTTTTGCAAACTGATATCACGAAATATCGCGACTACGCCCTTGAGCTTGCCGTCCTGCCATACCGGAGTTGAGCTGTAATGCACCGGGAAGCTGCTGCCATCCTTGCGCCAAAATACCTCGTTGCTGATCTCCCGCGCCTTGCCATCCTTCAGGGTTTGATAGATGGGGCAGTCTTCGTGGGGGTAGTGGCTGCCATCGGCATGGCTGTGATGGTGGAAGTTATGGATGGTTTTACCGAGCAGTTCGTCTGCCTTCCAGCCGGTCATGCGCTCAGCCGCTGGGTTGATAAACACCGCATGGCCATCCAAATCAAAACCATAGATACCTTCGCTGACAGCATCCAGCAGCAGGCGGTTCTCCGGTAAAAAGCTTTCCTGTGTCGGCATGGGTGTTGGTCGGGGCTGTGGCTGGTTCATGGCGGCAGTATAGCCTGCCCCTGTCGGGGCGTCATGGACTCAGGAGGGAACTTTGCTGACTAAGTCACGAGATATCGTGATAACTATGGGCGTGTACTGCGCTTCGACCAAAACAGACTGCGATGAGGGGGCTGAGCCAGGCCATGAGCTGGACCTTGAGCGGAAGGCTGTAATTCTTACTTCAACCTTTTGATGGGGCTGCAGTATAGTGGCAACCTCAGATTTTGTGGGCTGCGCTCAGGCACTCAGGTGTCTGCTTATTCGTGCCGCTGAGAATCGTAGTAAGCCTTGCCCGGCAGTAAAAAGACAAACAGGTTTTCGCAGTAAATTGGGGGAAGTATGAGTTTCAGTGTTTGGCTGGCGCTGCTGGCCGTGTGTTGTTTGGGGGCCATGTCGCCGGGACCGAGTCTGGCCATGGTGGTGCGTCACACGCTGGGGGGCGGCAGGGGCGCAGGTATCGCCTGTGCCTGGGCCCATGCCCTCGGCATTGGGGTGTATGCGCTTATCACCCTGCTTGGGCTGGCGCTTGCCATGAAAGAAGCGCCGCTGGTATTTAATGGCATTGCCCTGATTGGCGCCCTATATTTGATGTGGATGGGGTGGGGGGCGCTCAACTCGAAAGGCGGGATGAAGGAGAAGCTTGCGGCGGGCAAGGTTTCCACTCTTTCAGAAGCGGCCCGGGACGGTATTGCCATATCGTTGTTCAACCCCAAGATTTTGCTGTTTTTTCTGGCGCTTTTCAGTCAGTTTGTGATGGCGTCATCCACCCTCGAAGGCAAGGCGATTATTGTACTGACGCCGCTGGTGGTGGATGGTCTTTGGTACACAATAGTGGCACTGATGCTGTCACACCCAAGACTGCTGCCTAAACTACGGGAGAAGGCGGCCATTATCGATAAGCTGTCCGGCGCTATCCTCATTCTGCTTAGCCTCCGGGTGATTTGGACCCTGTGGCAAGGTTTGTAATGAACCCTTGCAGGAACCAAAAAGGCCGCATGATGCGGCCTTTTTATTGTGCTTTTGAGTGGCTCAGAGCTTGAACGTTTGCACTGCCGTATCAACGGCAGGCTCGGCTGCGGCAGCTACTGGCGGGTTGGCGATATGATCGTCCAGGTTATCGTTCAGCATGTCCTGATAATCATCGCTGAACCACTTAAGGGCGTTGGCCTTTTCGTTTTGCAGGTCGGCCGACTTGATGGCGGCTTCGAAGGCATTGAAGCGGGCGGCGGCAAAACGCAGCGCCGTACCCACTTTACCCACATCGCCTTCGGCGGTGGTGAGCTCGTTGGCCAGCGCAATAAACTTATCGGCGAGTTCGAACAGACTGTTGGCGTTTTCTGACATGGTTGCGTCCTGTATTTTCATCTTTGCTGATTTTACCCAAATCCACGCGGCTGACTACAGGCTTTCGTCCCGATTGGGATCTGGGTCGTGACGCGGTTGAGGCAACCGGGCATGGAGGCTGATTTGCCTTGGGCAATAAGATACACTGCTTTGCTGTGAATCATTCAGCCCGGGAGCCCCATGGCCGTTGCATGTTGGCAGGACTTTATTGCCGCCGAATCCGAGAAACCCTACTTTAAATCCCTCACCGAATTTGTTGCCGCCGAGCGCCAAAGTGGCAAAACCATTTATCCTCCCGAAGAAGAGGTGTTCGCGGCGTTTGAGCACACGCCATTGGATCAGGTGCGGGTAGTGCTGATTGGCCAGGACCCATACCACGGTGCCGGTCAGGCCCATGGGCTGTGTTTCTCGGTGAAGCCGGGTATTAAGCCGCCGCCCTCGCTGGTGAACATGTATAAGGAGCTCAGCACGGATATTCCCGGCTTTGACACCCCGTCACATGGCTATCTGCTGCCCTGGGCCAAACAAGGGGTGTTGATGCTCAATACCGTGCTCACGGTAGAGGAGGGCAAGGCCCACTCCCACGCCAAGGCGGGCTGGGAAACCTTTACAGCCGCTGCGCTTAAGCTGCTCAATGACCGAGAAGCGCCCATCGTCTTTGTGCTCTGGGGCAGCCATGCCATCAAGAAGGGCAAGGGTATTACCGCTACTCAGCATCAGGTATTGTCGGGTGTGCATCCATCGCCCTTGTCGGCTTACCGTGGCTTTTTTGGTTGCGGCCACTTTTCAAAAATCAATCAGCTATTACAGGCGCAGGGCGGCGAGCCCATCGACTGGCGACTGTAACTCGCGCAGCGCTTATGAGTGCAGGCCAATAAACAACCTCGCATTGGCGAGGTTTTTTATTGGGCCATGATGGCTGTCAGCGGGCTATCAGTTACTGTGGGCTATCAGTTACTGCGGGAGACTGCGATTCTGGCCAGTGACTCAAGCGCCACTTTAAAGTCGCCTTCCGGCAGTACGCTGAGAGCTGAGATGGCCTTATCTGCTTCTTCCTCTGCGCGCCTGCGGGTGTAATCCAGCGCGCCGCAGCGATGCAGGGCCGTGAGGATTTCCTCAATGGCACCTGTGCCATCGGCTTTTTCAATGGCGGTACGAATCAGGTCCTGCTCGCGCTCGTTACCATGGCCGATGGCGTAAATCAGTGGCAGGGTAGGCTTGCCTTCGGCGAGGTCGTCACCGATGTTTTTGCCCAGCTCTTCGGCGTCACTGGTGTAATCCAGCAAGTCGTCAATCAGCTGGAAGGCGGTGCCCAGATACTTACCGTAGTCGGCAAGGGCTTCTTCTACCTTTTCATCGCTGCCTGCCAGCACGGCGGCCAGGCGGGTAGCTGCTTCAAACAGCTTGGCGGTTTTGCAGTAGATAACCCGCATGTAGCTTTCTTCGGTGGTATTGGGGTCGTTGCAGTTCATCAGCTGCAGCACTTCCCCTTCGGCCAGCACGTTGGTGGCGTCGGCCAGCACCTGCAGCACCTTCATGCTGCCAAGCTCGGTCATCATCTGGAAAGAGCGGGTATAAAGGAAGTCACCCACCAGTACGCTGGCGCTGTTGCCAAAGAGGGCATTGGCGGTTTCGCGGCCCCGGCGCAACGTAGACTCATCCACGACGTCGTCGTGGAGCAGCGAGGCCGTATGAATAAACTCGATAATGGCGGCGAGCTTCAGATGACCTTCACCATTATAGTTAACCGCGCGGGCGGCCAATACCGATAACAGAGGGCGCAGACGTTTGCCGCCTCCGTTAATAATGTAAAAGCCCAGCTGGTTGATGAGGGCAACATCGGATTCCAGTTGTTTGTAGATCAGCTGATTGACTGCCTGCATATCGGCGTCGGCCAGCTGTCGAATGGCATTCAAATCCATAGATAGACTCTGATTGTCAGGACTGGGCATAACTAAGCCCTGATTTAGGCATAAGTGTTATAATAGTCGCGATCTTACCTAAAAATAATGACGATGGCAGCAGTTGCCCGGTTAATGTGGGAGTTATGCGGGTCTTTTTTTAATCTTTGCTAATTAGGGCTTGTCAGCTGGGCATTCTTAGCGTAAACTCCGCGCCCATTGTCATTAAAGTTTTTTATGGCGCATCGCACACGCCCCGAGGGGATTCAGAGCGAAGCGTCAGAATTTTTCGGAGTAAAATAGCTATGTACGCTGTTTTTCAAAGTGGTGGCAAGCAACACCGTGTTGCTGAAGGCCATACTGTACGTTTGGAAAAAATCGAAGTTGCTACTGGTGAAACCATCGAGTTCGATCAGGTTCTGTTGGTTGCTGATGGCGAAAACGTGAAAGTGGGTGCTCCACTGGTTGCTGGCGGCAAAGTAGTTGCTACTGTTGTTGCTCACGGCCGCGGCGAAAAGGTAACTATCCAGAAGTTCCGTCGTCGTAAGCACCACGAGAAGAAGATGGGCCACCGTCAGTGGTTCACTGAAGTTAAAATCACTGCTATCAACGCTTAATAGGAGTCTGACTCATGGCACACAAAAAAGCTGGCGGTTCTACTCGTAACGGCCGCGATTCAGAAAGCAAACGTCTTGGTGTAAAGCGCTTCGGCGGCGAATCAGTTCTGGCTGGTAACATCATTGTTCGTCAGCGTGGCACCAAGTTCCACGCCGGTGTGAACGTAGGTATTGGTCGTGACCACACCCTGTTCGCTCTGACTGACGGCAAAGTTAAGTTCGAAGTTAAAGGTCCTAACAACCGTAAGTTTGTTAGCATCGAAGACTAAGCTTCGAAGCAGCTAAGCTGATAAAGCCCCGCCTCTGGTGGGGCTTTTGTTTTGTCTGGGGCTTTGCCCTATGTTTGATAGAGATTTTGGTCTGCCGCGCTGCAGGCGGTATAATTGCCCCATTCTGTGGTGAGGAGTTGATATGAAGTTCGTCGACGAGGCGGTCATTAAGGTTCAGGCCGGTGACGGTGGCAGCGGTTGCGTAAGCTTTCGCCGTGAAAAATACATTCCAGACGGTGGTCCCGATGGGGGCGACGGTGGCGATGGCGGCAGTGTGTATCTGGTGGCCGACGCCAGCCTCAACACCCTGATTGATTACCGCTTTGAGCGTTTTTACCTTGCAGAACGCGGTGAAAACGGCCGTGGTCGTGACTGTACCGGTAAAGGTGGCAGCGATCTGACCTTGCGTGTTCCCGTGGGTACCCGCGCCGTAGACATAGATACCGATGAAGTGCTGGGTGATTTGACCGAAGTAGGGCAAAAGCTGCTGGTGGCCAAGGGTGGATTCCACGGTTTGGGTAACACCCGTTTTAAAAGCAGTGTAAACCGTGCCCCACGCCAAAAGACCCTGGGTACCAAGGGGGAGGTTCGTGAGCTGCGCCTCGAGCTGCTGCTGCTGGCTGATGTGGGCCTGCTGGGGATGCCGAACGCCGGTAAGTCGACCTTTATCCGTGCTGTGTCCCGCGCAACGCCAAAGGTGGCTGATTATCCCTTTACCACTCTGGTGCCAAACCTCGGTGTGGTGAACCCTCGTCCTGGTCAAAGCTTTGTGATTGCCGACATTCCTGGCCTGATTGAAGGCGCCGCCGAAGGTGCTGGCCTGGGTATTCGCTTCCTGAAGCACCTGGAACGTTGCCGCGTACTGCT
This sequence comes from Shewanella sp. FJAT-52076, assembly GCF_019457455.1. Taxonomy (NCBI): domain Bacteria; kingdom Pseudomonadati; phylum Pseudomonadota; class Gammaproteobacteria; order Alteromonadales; family Shewanellaceae; genus Shewanella; species Shewanella sp. FJAT-52076. The sequence goes on along the minus strand of NZ_CP080415.1, from coordinate 3,336,807 downwards.
GCACATTCTGGATATCGAGCCCATTGATGGTTCAAGCCCTGCCGAAAGCGCCCGCGCCATTGTGGCCGAGCTTGAAAAGTATTCACCTGAGCTGGCTGCCAAGCCCCGTTGGTTGGTATTCAACAAAACCGACCTGCTGCTGGAAGAAGAGCTGCAGGAGCGTGTTGACGCCATTGTGGCCGAGCTTGGCTGGGAAGGCGATGTGTACACCATGTCTGCCGCGACCCGCGAAGGGACTAAAGAGCTGGCTGAAAAGCTGTTCGACTTCATCAAGAGCTTGCCAGATGAAGCTGCTGCCGCCGATCCTGACAAGGAAGTGGAGTTCAAGTGGGACAATTACCACAAGGCTCAGCTTGACGATCTGAACCCGGATTTCGATGATTCAGATGATGACGATGATTTCGACGATGACGACTACGACGTGGAAGTCATTTACCAGAGATAAGCCTTCAATCGGGGATAGCGGTGTACGCAGATACCCAGAATGACATAACCCGGCAGGTGGTGCGCGTTGCGCAGCTCCTGCTGGCCTATGGCGCAGAGTCTGATTTGGTCGAAGAAATCAGTCAGCGCCTGGGCAGGGCCCTTGGACTGGCCAGTGTCGAATTGTCCATCTCTTCAAATTCCCTCGTACTGACCAGCTTGGTACATGGCCGCTGTATCACCACCACCCGCCGTATTCGTGAGCATGGCATCAATATGCGGATTGTGTGCGAGTTGCAACGAATTTGCCTGCTAGCTGAGAAAGGCCTCTATGGCCCCAACGAAGTAAGAAAGAGGGTGGCCCGCATCACCCCCAAGAGTTACCCTGCCGCGCTGGTGATCCCCATGATTGGCCTTTCCTGTGCCAGTTTTTGCCATCTGTTTGGCGGCGATTGGATGTCATCCATCATCACCTTTATCGCGGCGGCCATAGGCATGAGTGTGCGGCTGTCACTGGCGCGCAGGCACTTTAACCCTTTGGTGATTTTTTCCCTGACCGCCTTTGTTACCACGGCGGTGGCGCAGCTCAGTTACGAGTGTCCTCTGACCAAAACCCCTGAGCTTGCCATGGCGGCCAGTGTGCTGATGCTGGTGCCGGGGTTTCCGATGATTAACGCCATCTCTGACATGGTGAAGGGGCATATGAACGTGGGAATTTCACGCTGGGGACATGCCACCTTGTTAACGGTTGCCTCGGTGATAGGTATCACCATAGCGATGCAGTTGGGGGGCAAGTTTCTGTGAATTTGGCGCTTACTCTGCTCAACGACGCTTTCTTTTCGGCCATTCCTGCCGTGGGCTTTGCCATGGTATTTAACGTGCCAAAGCGTTTTCTACCCTACTGTGCCCTCGCCGGCGCACTGGGGCACAGTTTCCGTACCCTGATCCTGCATTTCGGATTACCCATTGAGTGGGCAACCTTTGCTGCGGCGGCCATGGTGGGGACAGTGACCATTGGCTTTGCCAAACGTCATCTGGCGCCTCCTTTGCTTTATGCTGTGGCCGCCACTATCCCCATGATCCCGGGGACCTATGCCTTTAATACCGTGATTGCCCTGGTACAGCTGACAGCGCAATCTCAGGTCAGCCCAGAGCTGACCGGCGCCGTAATAAGCAATGGCCTGAAAACCGTCTTTATCCTCGGCGCCTTGTCAGTGGGCCTGGCGCTGCCGAGTCTGCTGTATTTTCGTACCCGCCCCATCATATAAACACAACTCAAAGAGGGAGCTTTTATGCGTATCGCCATGATTGCCGCGATGGCCAATAACCGGGTGATAGGAAAAGATAACCAAATGCCCTGGCATTTGCCGGAAGATCTCAAGCATTTCAAAGCCATGACGCTGGGCAAACCCGTGGTGATGGGTCGTAAAACCTTTGAGTCCATAGGCCGTCCATTGCCTGGGCGTCACAATATTGTGATTTCACGCCAGAGCAACTACCCCCACGAAGGTATTAGTCTGGTGTCTTCATTTGAAGAGGCCGTGGCGCTGGCCGGTGATTGTGAGGAGTTGGTGGTTATCGGCGGTGGGCAACTCTATCAAAAGCTGATATCCCAGGCAGATAAGCTATATTTAACCGAGATAGCCTTGGAGGTTGAGGGGGATACCCACTTTCCAGCCTGGGATGATGGCAGCTGGGAAACGGTTGAATCCACAGAACATGTGTCAGACAAAGGCCTTCAATATCGCTTTATCACCTTGGTAAAAAAGTGTTAAATTAACCGCCGTAGTACGTGCCCTAAAAGTAAATTCGAAAATACGATTTTACTGATAAATATAAAAAACAATCCGAGGAGTATGAGATGCGTGTTTTGCCCCTGGCCCTTGCAGCTGCCATTGCTGCTTCTTTCCTCCCTTCACCCGCCATGGCAAATACAGATCCGTTGGTGGCGAGTATTTGTGACTATGTGAAAGCGAACGACAAGAATCGTCTTCGTAAAAAACTCAAGGAAAGCCGAGTAAAACTGCGCAACATCTATTCGGGTGTTAACTGTGATGGCGTGAGCTTGCTACGTACCGCCATGGGTGCCGGCGCCAATGATGTGGGTGAGTTTGTTGCCAAACGTCTGTCGGCTACTGAGCTGAGTGCTACCGAAGCTGATGGCATGACCATTGTGGCATGGGCCGAAGCAAACGGTCACGGCGGTAGCCCTATCACTGCTGCGGTGAAAGAGCGTCTGTCTGGCGGTGGTGAAGAGTCTGACGATTAAGTTACCGCTTCAGTCATAAAAGCCGGGCCTTTGCCCGGCTTTTTACTGCCGTTAAGTATCCCGACGCCACCTGCCCGTAACTGCCGCTATCTGTTATTTTCCATCACTGGCCACGCCTGAGCTTAGACTTAACCGGTGCTGAGCACTGTGGAACCGGCTTACCTCACTTCCCCCTTGTCTGAGCCTTGAGTTGTCGCAGTCCACTCCCCAAGTGCGGCAGAAGGCTTTTGCTCTATATTAAAGTGGCAATAAAAAAGCCCCATGCAGGGGCTTTCAAAAGGGCCTGTGTTCGAGTGACTTACACTCTAAACTCTTTCACCGAGCTTTGCAGCTCTTCGGCAAGGCGGGCCACCTCGTGGCTGGACTTGGCTGTTTGCTCTGCACCCAAGGCTGTCTCTTCAGAGATGGCGGCAATGTGCTCCAGTTTCTCAGACACTTGCTGGCTGACCAGGTTCTGCTCCTGTGCCGCCTGAGCAATATGAGTGCCGGCATCATAGGCTTTATGCACAGAGTGGCTGATGGTTTGCAGCGCCTGGTTGGCTTGCTCGGTTTTCTCCACACAGCTTTGTGCCTGATTTTGACCCAGCTGCATCACGGCCACGGCCTGTTGAGTGCCTTGCTGCAGTACTTCAATCATTTGCTGAATTTCACGGGTGGAGTCCTGGGTGCGCGATGCCAGGCTGCGAACTTCATCGGCCACCACGGCAAACCCACGTCCCTGCTCACCCGCACGGGCGGCTTCAATGGCGGCGTTGAGTGCCAGCAAATTGGTTTGCTCGGCAATGCCCCGGATAACATCCAATATTGAGCCGATGGAGGCACTGTCAGAATGCACCTTGTTGATCACCGTGCTGGCCTTGGCCACTTCATCTGCCAGCGACAAAATGGTGCGCTTGTTTTCATCTGCGATGGTGCGCATGTGCTGAGTTTCTTCGTCAGCCTGCTTAATCTGGCTCAGGGCATCATCGGCGCTCATGTTCACCTGATGGGCACTGGAGCTTAGCTCTGTGGTAGCCGTTGCTACCTGGTCAACCTGGCTCTTCTGCTCCTGAATACCTATGGTGGTTTGCGAGGTAATGGCAGAGGTTTCTTCGGCGGCCGCAGCCAATTGATTCGAGCGGTCCAGGATGCCGGCAATCAGGCTGCGCAGACTGTCGACCAGACGGTTGCAGTTGCGGGACAGCTCGGCAAATTCATCGTGGCCAGTGTCGTCCAGCTTGTGGGTTAGGTCGCCAGAGGCCAACACATTGAGGGCACCGTTCACCTCATCCAACGAGCGTTTCAGTGGTCTCACCACGGCAAAGCTGATGACCACGGCCACAACGATAGCAATTACCACCAGGATAAGCGTTCTGAGCGAGGCATTATTGATGTCGTTCAGGGCCTGATTACTGATGTCGTTTGTAACTGTTTCGATGTCTTTGGCGAGACGCTTCATCTGCTCTGTCACAGTCGCCGCATTCTTTTCCACCAAAGTCAGTTTTTCAGAAGCCAGCTGAGTGCTGTCAATCTGACGGGATTTGAGGGTGACCAGGGTGTCCTTACCTTCCAGCATTTTCAGCACCTTGGTGCTGTCCTCATTGAGGGTGCCGACCAGGTCGGCATCAATAATGCCTTCACCGTGGCGGGAGATGTACTCCATCTTGGTTTTCACTTCGCCGAGCATATAGTCGAGCTCTTTGGCGATGAGCTCATACTTGCTGCGCTCTTCGGCGGCGACCAGATCGTAAACCGTCGTGATGATACCCGTCATGGTGGTATCTATGGCGCCGGCGGCTGCGGCAATCTCACGCTCAGTTTGGTTTTGACTGCTTTCCAAATCGATAAGATCGAACAGATTGGAGGAGGCATCGTCGGCGCTGTTTTCCAGCTTCTCGCGCAACTTAAGCAATTCTTCCTGCTGCGAGAGCGAGTCAAAGCGGGCCTTAAGCATGGCCTTGCTGTTGCTTTCCAGCATCTGATAACTGCTCTTCAGGCCGCTAAGCTGTCCCTGAAAGTTATCCCGGTTATTGAGCAGGCCGGAAAGCATGGAAAATTGGTTGTTGAAGCCACTGCTGAGTTGATCGAATGACTTTTCAAGACCAGGCACGGCCGAAGCATTTTTGCTGTGGAAAGCTTTGAGGATAAGCCGTTGCTGTTCACTGAGGGTTTCGGAAAGGTGCCCTGTGGCCTCCAGTGCAGGCATACTCAGGTCCTGCATAATGGCGGTGCTGTCTTTGAGATTATTGTTGGTGACCAGCGAGGCGCCACCGAGTATGACCAACAGAAGGGTAACAAAACTGAACCCGCCAATGACTCTGGTGGCGACTTTGATTTTCATAGGACACTCCGGCGATGTTTTAGTTTTTTTCCCGAATCAGAAAGCAGTATGGAGCTTTGACGCGCGGCTCTTTTGTATCGGCTTCTTTGCGCTTTAGTTTAACCCTATTTTAACTTCTTTTGGGTAATTTTTTCCCCTGTTTCAAGGTGCCAGAGCGTGAGGTCTTCTCCCCAGCAGCAGCCTGTATCCAGGGCTATGCGCCTGGGGTTATCTGTTTTACCCATAAGCGCGGCCCAATGGCCGAATACCAATGTATAGTCGTCCAACTCAGACGGGAATTCGAACCAGGGCTTCAAGGCGAGGCCATCGCAGTCGGCGGGAGGCTTTTTACAGGCAAAATCCAGGCGGCCATCGAGGTACAGAAAGCGCATCCGCGTCAGGGCGTCGATACAGTACCGGTGCCTGAGAAATCCGGACGCATCCGGATCCCAGCTTTCGGGCTCTTCGGTGTACATGCTGCCTATAAGGTCAAGGTAAGTGTCGCTCATCAGTACCTTGCTCACTTCGCTCGCTTCTTCGCGCAGTGTGGCCAGATCCCATTGGGGAGGCACTCCGGCATGGGTCATGATGAGCTTGTGTTCGGGCAGCTCCCGCATCAGGGGTTGGTGGCGTACCCAGTGGATAAACCCAGGCAGGTGTTTGGATTCCAGCAGCTTTTTAAGTTTGTCGCTGGGTTTGGGACGTTTGAGCCCGGCCTGTATGGCAAGCAGATGCAAATCATGGTTGCCCAGCACGGCTTTGGCGGCATCACCCAATGAGCTGAAGAAGCCCAGCACCTTGTGGGACTCGGGGCCCCTTGCTACCAGATCGCCCACGGCCCAGAGTTCATCCCGCGACGGATGAAAATCTACCCGCAGGAGCAGCCGCATCAGCTCTTCATAACAACCCTGGATGTCGCCGACAAAGTATCGCGCCATGGCGGAGAATTAATGCAGTACGCCGGGCACGGCCAGGCGGAAGGTGGGAATGGCGGCCTGAAATGGCTTTCCGTCTTCCCAGACCATTCCGTAGCGTCCTTCCATAAAGCCGACCGGGGTTTCCATCACAGTGCCGCTGGTGTACTGATAGGCGGTGTTGGGAGGTATGGTGGGGGTTTCACCCACCACGCCGGCACCCTGCACCTCGGTGATGTGACCGTTGGCATCAGTGATTATCCAGTGACGGCTCTCCAGCTTGGCGGCTCTGTCGCCCAGATTAATGATGGTGATGGTGTAGCTGAACACGTACTTGTGCTCTGCGGGCGTGGATTGCTCTTCCAGGTATTCGGTATTCACCTCAACCTTGATTGCGGGATCTACGTCGGTCATCGTCATTCCGGATTGTTTGCCTGTTACTGGAGTTTACCGCTTTTCACACAAATAGTTGGCCATGGCCACGTATTGGGCCACGCTGATGTCTTCGGGGCGTAAACCTGCATCTATGCCAAGAACGTCAAAGTCGGCGTCCTGAAGAAGCGGCTTTAAGTTATTGCGCAGGGTTTTACGGCGCATATTAAAGGCGGTGTTGCACACCTTGCGCAGCATTTCCACATCATGACATGGCCAGGGTTTTTCAGCATACGGCACCAGGCGTACCACGGCCGAATCCACTTTTGGCGGCGGGGTAAAGCAGCCGGGTGGCACTTCCAGCACCGGCACTACCTGACAGTAGTACTGGGCCATGACGGTCAGTTTGCCATAGGCTTTTGTACCCGGAGAAGCAGAGAGGCGCAGTACCACTTCTTTTTGCAGCATAAAGTGCATGTTCTCAATGTGCTCGGCAAATTCGAACAGATGGAACATCAGTGGGGTTGAGATATTGTATGGCAGGTTACCAAAGACCTTGAGCTTGCGCTCAGACTCTACCAACTGGCTGAAGTCAAACTTCATGGCATCGCCCTGATGGATAGTGAGTTTATCCTTCAGGGTGGGGTGAACTTTCAAGCGCTCGGCCAAGTCACGGTCAAGCTCGATAACCGTGAGGTTTTTGATGCCCATGGCAACGGGCTCGGTCAGGGCGGCGAGGCCCGGGCCAATTTCCACCATCACGTGTTCATCGTCTGGCGAAATGGCGCCTACGATACGGTTGATGATGTTTCCATCGGTCAGAAAGTTCTGACCGAAACGTTTTCTGGCCGTATGGCCCAAGTGGACTTTATTACTCATGACTCTCTATCAGTTGGTCTTGGCAGCCAGCTCGATGGCCTTGTTGAGGGCACAAACAAAACTGCCGATGTCGGCGCGACCCGTTCCTGCCAGCTCCAGGGCGGTACCATGGTCCACCGAGGTGCGAATATAAGGCAGGCCCAGGGTAATGTTGACGGATTTGCCAAAGCCCTGTGCCTTCAGTACCGGCAATCCCTGATCGTGATACATGGCAAGTACCACATCGGCATCGTCCAGATACTTAGGCTGGAACAGGGTATCGGCAGGCAACGGGCCGACGATATTAAAGTTCAGCTCTTCCCTGAGTTCATTGAGGGCAGGGATGATGACATCCAGTTCCTCGCGGCCCAGGTGTCCATCTTCCCCGGCATGGGGATTGAGGCCGCAGACATAAATTTTGGGTGAGGCAATGCCAAACTTGCTGACCAGATCCTGATGCAGGATCTTGATAATTTTATGTAATCTTTCCCGCGTAATGGCTTTGGCCACATACGCCAGTGGAATATGGGTGGTCACCAGCGCGACCTGTAAACCGGGGCAGGCCAGCAGCATCACTACATCCTGGCAACCCGCCTGATTGGCAAAAAATTCAGTGTGACCACTGAACGAGATGCCCGCCTGGTTGATGATGCCCTTGTGTACAGGCCCAGTGACCACGGCATCGAACTCGCCGGTCATATTTTTTTCACCGGCGTAGCTCAGGGTATCGACCACATAGCGGCCGTTTTGCTCATTGAGCTTGCCGCACTCGGCTGGTGCATTCAGCTTGAAGGGCACCAGGGTGAGGGTACCCGCCGCCTGAGGTTTGGCAGGCTGGCTGGCGTCATAGGGCTCCAGGGTCAGTGGCAGCCCCAACTTACGGGCCCGGCTGTGAAGCAGCTCAGGATCGGCGCATACCACCAACTCTACCGGCCAGGCTTGCTGGGCAAGCTGGATAACCAGATCTGGGCCTATACCGGCAGGCTCTCCGGGGGTGATGGCTATGCGTTTCACTGTCACTGTGATTAACCTCGGTTAGCTTCGGCTTCCCACACATCTATATGGGCTTCACTGCGAATTTCATCGAGCCAGCCTTGCAGCTCCTCGTTGAATTTACGGCGGAAAATCAGCTGATGCGCACGGTTGGTGTTGAACTTTTCGGTGGCGTCTGTTTTGCGCTTTTCTTCCAGCTGCACTATGTGCCAGCCATGGGCGGTGCGAAACGGTGCGCTGATTTCGTCCAGGCTAATTTGACCCAGCATCTGTGCAAATTCAGGCACATAGATGTTGGGCTCGGCCCAACCCAGTTCACCGCCCTTGGTGGCAGAACCGGGATCTTCAGAGTACTGGCGGGCGATATCGGCAAACTTGGCTTCACCGCTCTTAATCTGGGCCACAAACTGATCCAGCATGGCCTTGGCGCGCTCCTCGGACAGGATGGGCGAGGGCTTGAGCAGAATATGACGGGCACGCACTTCTTCTATTTCACGGGTTTGCAGGCCGCGGATATCCATGATTTTCAGGATATGGAAACCAGAACCACTCTTGATAGGACCTATGATGGCATCTTTCTTGGCATCGCCAATCACTTCAGCAAACAGGGTCGGCATTTCGTTGATGTTCATATAATCCCAAACACCACCTTCCAACGCCTTGGGGCCGGCCGAGGCGGCGATGGCGATGGAACGGAAATCGTTACCGCTGTTCAGGCGGTCCATAACGGCCTGGGCACGCTTGCTGGCAGATTCCAGCTCGGCACTGGTGGGATTGCTGGGTACTTCAATCAGGATATGGCCAATCTGGTATTCCACGTCCTTGTTGCCCTGTTCTTCAATCATCTTCACCAGGTTATTGATTTCCTGAGGAGAAACCTGGATACGACGTTGTACCTGGATGCGTTGGATTTCACCGAGGGTGATTTCCTCGCGCAGCTGCTCGCGGTACTGGGCAAAGCTCATGCCTTCGGCCTGAATGGCCTGTTGCATCTGGGCTACCGTCATTTTCTGTTCGCGGGCGATGTTTTCGATGGCCTGATCCAGTTGCAAATCACCGATATGCAGACCGACGCGTTCGGCCATCTGCAGTTGCAGGCGAGTCAGGATAAGGCGCTCAATGACCTGGGTGCGCAGGGCATCGTCAGAAGGCAGAGTCTGGCCTGCCGCTGAAGCGTTTTTCTTTACGGTATCCATCATATTCTGGATTTCGCTTTCCAGTACGATACCGTCGTTCACCTGCACGGCAACGCGATCCAAAGGTTGGGGTGCAGCTAAGCTCTGGAAGCCCATGGTCATGGCCAGAGCGGCAAAAATCAGTTTCTTACAGGGTTTCATCCAAATAAATCCTTGGCGTTTTTCGGTTTTCTTCCAACTCACCGGCACAGAAAACCCGGCAGTGTTAACCTGTTTGGACAACGCGTCCTGAATGTGGTTTCGCAATCTACCACATTTCTGTGTTAATTCCTCAGATAAAGCGGCTTTCTGTAGTTGAACAGCCCTTCATCCAGCATGTCGCTGACACCCATGGGGCCTGAGCCGCCAAGGCCTTTTATCACGAAATTCAGGTACACACCGCTTTCAAAGAGTTCGCGGTTATCCTGCACCGGATTGAAATCGTCATCGTAGTTGGTCTTTATCCGGTAGTGATAACTCAAACGCACGGCCCAGCAGCAGCTCTCATACTGGAAACCGGTATAGGCTTCTACCGAACGACTTTCGTTGAGGTCGTAGTACCAGTTGCCCACAAAGTAGAGGCTATCGGTCAAAGGCCAGGTGGTGCGCATACCGGCCTGGCTGATGCCGACTTCTTCATTGGTGTTGGTGTTCACCAAATCCGGCACATAGCGGTAGCTGAATTGCACCAGTTTTTCGCCACCGGGGCGGTAATCCAGGGTGAATTCAGACTTTTTATTATCCCGGGTGCGGGCATCGTATTGCAGTGCACCGCTGAAATACCAGTCCTGATATAGATGGGCATCCAATTCGGCGGCAATGGCCGAGGAACTGGGGCGCTCTTCGGCAATCCCTTCGGTCAGGGACACCTTGCTCTCTGAAAAATAAAGAATTTGGCCAAGGCTGAACTTGAACTGTTCCTGGTTGTGATCATCGAAGAAGCGGGTGGTCAAACCCAGTGTCAGCTGATTGGCATCGGCGATACGGTCGAGGCCTGAAAAACGGCGTGCCCGGAACAGACCATAGTAATCGTCCTGCAATCTGGCGCTGTCGTAGATACCGATATCATCCTGATCTTCGTAGCCCACGTATAAATATTGGACCTGAGGCTCCAGGGTTTGACGGTAGGATTCACCCAGCCACTGGGTATTGCGCTCCAGATTGATTTGACCGTGCACCTTGGCCCTTGGCAGGGTACGGCTGACGGAACTGTTCAGCTGCGAGTCTGGCATCAAATCTGTGTTACGTTGCCAGTAGTTGGTTTGCAGCAGGGTTAACTCGCTGGTTAACGAACCGGCGGGCCCGTGAATGGGCAGAGTCAGGGTTGGCTGCAGATGTAAACGGGTGGCAGTGACCTGGTCTTGTTCTTTGTGCTCAAAGTTGGTGGCTTCGCCGAAGAAACTGAACTCGAGAGTGTTGAGTAAATCCTGGCTGCGGTAGTTAAAGCTAAACTGTGGCATCACCTGATAAGGCACTTCGTCCTCACCCAGTACCTTGATGTCCTGAACCCGGGCGCTGATATTCCAGTCGTTGTCGAAATAGCTCATTTCGCCGATGCGGGACAGCTGGTTGTCTGTGGCTCTCGCGACTTCAGAATCCAGATCGTTAAAGTAGTTGTTGTCGGAAACATCGGTGAACGCCGCATTGACGCGCCAATGTTTATCGATGGCACCCCTGTGTTCCCAATGATACAGATAACGGTCATCGCTGTTTTCCAGCAGACGATCGCTGCCGAGGTATTCCAGGTTTACCCGGCCGGCCTGAGCATCACCCGCGAGATAACGAAACTCACTCTGCACATAAAGCCCACGGGCCGACATGTAATGCGGCGTCAGAGTCAGGTCGTATTCGGGGGCAATGTTCCAGTACCAGGGCGTGGCGATTTCCACGCCGTTGGTAGTGCTGGTGCTGAATTGGGGAAACAGAAAACCGGTTTTGCGCTTGTCTGAGACAGGCACCGTCATGTACGGAACATAGAACACGGGGATATCGGCAATGCGCATCTTGGCATTCCAGATCTCGCCCCATTCTTCGCTGGAGTCAATCTTGATCCGTTCGGCTTCCAGCAACCAGGAGCTGTCACCCGGCGGGCAGGTGGTAAAGTCGGTGCCATTGAGAATGAGATTATTGTCTTTGGTTATCTCAAGCTTGCGGGCATTACCGTGAACCTGCTGGCCGTGCAGCCAATACTGTGCGCCGCTCAGCGTGGCGCTGTTGTCTTTGATCTTGGCACTGAGATTGTCGGCGGTAACGGTAAACTGGCTGTCCTGAAATACCAGGTTGCCTTCGGCGTCTAACTGCTGCTTTTCGTAATCCATGTTCGCACGGTCGGCGGAGATGGAGCGATTGCCCTGACGGAATTGTACGTCGCCTTCGAACGTGGCGTTTTGATTCATCACGGCGTCAGAGGACACAGAGCGGATTTCTACCTGCTCTTCTGCCGTGGCTGACTTCGGTGCACTCGGCAACGGAATGGGAGGCGCCACCAGACATTGATCCGGGGCGGGCTCAGGCACGGCATCGTTGGCCATGGCCTGACAAGGAAGCAGGCCGAGGGCCAATATGTAACGGATCTGCATCTTAAGAGTATTCAGTTTGATATTCGTTATCTGGATTTCACTATCCGGGCTTTAGCTGGAAACTGAGAGGAGGGAAAAGTTGCACTCGTCTCCAGTACAATCAAGCCAATAGGACTGTATCAACGAATTGGCTGTTTCCATTAAATATGCTGGCTATAATAAAGCAATTTTTTACCAAGAGCCATGGAACGACCGTGTCAGACTCGAGATTTCTTGCCCTTAATCATTGGCTTTCCAACACCTTTGGAGAGACGCTTTCCCCCGTGCTGATTTCCGGCGATGCCAGCTTCAGACGCTACTTTCGCGCAGTGCATCAGGGGCGTGCCATGGTGATCATGGACACCCCGGTTGCCCTTATCCCCACTGAGCCCTTTGTGGCGGTGCGCGATGCCTACGCCGCAGCCGGTTTGCCGGTGCCGGCCATCATCGCCAAAGATGACGAGCAGGGCTTTATGGCGCTGGAGGACTTTGGCGATGTGCAGCTGTTGTCTCTGCTCAATAGCCAAAGCGTGCGCCAATGGTATCCCACAGCGCTGGCACTCTTGCCGGGCATAGCGGCGGTAACCCAAACGGCGCTGGGACCATTGCCCGACTATGATGACGCCTTTGTGCGCCGTGAGCTTGGCATCTTTACCGAGTGGCTGCTTGGCACCCATCTCAAGCTGGAATTAACCAGCGACGAAGAAGCTATCATTGCCGACGCTTTCGATATGCTGACCGAAAACGCCCTGGAGCAACCCAGGGTGGGCATGCACAGAGACTTTCACAGTCGCAATCTGATGGTGGTAGATGGCGAGCTTAAGTTGCTGGATTTTCAGGACGCTGTGCTTGGACCTGTGACCTATGATGCGGTGTCGCTGCTGCGGGACTGTTACATTCGCTGGCGCGAAGATCTGGTGGATGACATGTTGGTGGAGTTCTTTGTGCTGGCCCACGAGCACGCACTGGTGCCACCAGACACAGATATGGTGCAGTTCAGACGTTGGTTTGAGCTGATGGGGCTGCAGCGTCATATCAAAGCTGCCGGTATTTTTGCCCGCCTCAATCACAGAGATGGTAAGGCCGGTTACCTCAAGGATATCCCGCTGACCATGCACTATATTCGCGATGTGGCGGTTCGCTATAAGGAACTCGGCGACTTTGCCCAGTTCATCATGGGGCGGGTCATGCCGGCGCTGGAGGCGAGCGCATGAAAGCCATGATCCTGGCCGCCGGGCGGGGCGAGCGCTTAAGACCGCTCACCGACACAATACCCAAACCTCTGGTGCAAGCTGCGGGCAAATCCCTGATTGAATATCACCTCGAAAAGCTCGCGGCTATTGGGGTGCGTGAGGTGGTCATCAATACCGCCTGGCTCGGGCATAAGTTGGTGGAAACCCTTGAAGATGGCCGCCGGTTTGGTGTGACTATCCACTACAGCCATGAAGACGAGGCGCTGGAAACCGCGGGCGGTATTCTAAAAGCCTTGCCTTTGCTGGGGGATGCCCCTTTTCTGGTGGTCAATGGTGATATCTATATCGATACCTTGCCCCGGCTTGCCCCCAGTCCTGAACTGCTGTCGGGGGATACACTGGCGCATCTCTACATGGTGGACAATCCGCCACAGCATCCCCAGGGGGATTTTGCGCTCGAACAGGGCATACTCTGCGCTGAGGGAAGTCCGAAGTTCACCTTCTCCGGTATTGGCATTTACCATCCGGCGCTCTTTCGCGCGCTGGCACCCGGGCGTCATGCGCTGGGGCCGCTGCTGCGCCAACACATGAAAAATGGGCGCATTCGCGGCGAACATTTTGACCAGTATTGGTGCGATGTGGGCACATCCGAGAGGCTCGATGCCCTCAATCAACGACTTATGGCGCCTGGAGTGTAACGTCCGTTTATGAAGTACAAAGGCAAGTTTTTTGGTTTTCTGATTGGCTTTATGTTCGGCAAGATTTTTGGCGCCTTGCTTGGCCTGGTGGTTGGGCACTGGTTCGATAAACGATTTGCCGGCGCCGCGGGTTCAGGCAGCAAGCGCCAACAGGTGTTTTTCAGCACGACCTTTGCGGTGATGGGGCATGTGGCCAAGGCATCCGGCCGGGTTACCGAGGCCGATATCCGTTTGGCATCGGATCTGATGGATCAGCTGAGGCTCGACAGCGAAGCCCGCCGTCAGGCGCAGCAGGCGTTTCGGGATGGCAAGGCCGGTGACTTCGATCTCAAGGGTAATCTCAGGGCGTTCAGGCTGTTATCCATGGGCCGTAACGAATTGTTGCAGATGTTCCTGGAGATCCAAATCCAGGTGGCCTTGGCCGACGGCGAGCTGCACCCCAACGAGCACAGAATCCTCAAGGTGGTCGCATCGGAGCTGGGCTTCCGGGATGATGCATTGGAAATGCTGCTTGGCCGCTGGCAGGCAGAAGTGAATTTTGGCCGTCGTGGCGGGGCTGGCAAGACCTCGCTCAAGGATGCCTACGGCTTGTTAGGCATAGAAGAATCTGCTACTGATCAGGACGTTAAGCGAGCCTACCGCAAACTGATGAATGAACATCATCCCGACAAACTGGTGGCCAAGGGCTTACCGGAGGAAATGATGGAACTCGCCAAGCGCAAGGCTCAGGATATCCAGGCCGCCTATGAGGCGGTCAAGGCCGCGCGAAAGATGCGCTGATTTCAGGGAGAGAGCCATGAAATACCCGCTCAGTTTGCTGTTTGCCGCGTCACTGTCGGTGTCACCGCTGGTGGCCGCCGAGGTGTATGTTACCCCCTTTGCCGGTTACAGTTTTGCCGCCAGCAGTCTGGATGCCAACCGTGACGGGCTCGATACCAATGGCAGCGTCAGTGCCGAAGAGTCCTCCCATTACGGCATCATACTGGGAACCACCACCAATCATCCTGGCAATATGTACGTGCTTTATTCGTCCCAAAGTACCGACCTGATAGCGGGTGGCAACTTTTCAAACGAGCGCATCACCTCCCTTAAACTCGACTACGCCCACGTGGGTGGCAGCCTGTATTTCCCCAGCGGGGATTTTCTGCCCTATGTCACCGCCTCCATGGGCTTGACCCAGATGCGGCCGGGGGACGACTACAGCGACGAAACCCGCTTTTCGCTGGGGCTTGGCGTTGGCGCCGAATATCGCCTCGGTGAACGTCTTGCTCTGGTGGCCGACATTCGTGCCTTCGCCACTTTCATCGACAGCGAAAACAGCCTCTTTTGCGATGCCAATAACTGTTTGTGGCAGGTGAATGCCGACCTGATGTGGCAGGGGCAGGCCAACGTCGGCGTCAGTTTCAGGTTCTAATTATGTCAGTAATTTGTGTATTGGATGGCTTCACCCTTAACCCCGGCGATCTGGATTGGTCGCCCCTGGCTGATATTGGCCCCTTTGAGGTCCATGACAGGACACCGAACGCGCTTATTCTGAGCCGCGCCGCCGGTGCCCGGTTTGTGCTGACCAATAAAACCGTGCTCGATGCTGCCACGCTCGAGGCATTACCCGCGCTGGAATATATAGGGGTGCTGGCAACGGGTACCAATGTGGTGGACGTAGCGGCCGCTAAACGTCTTGGGATAGCGGTCACCAATGTGCCCGGTTATGGTCCGGACGCGGTAGCACAAATGGGCTTTGCCCATGTGCTGCATCACATGTCCCGGGTCAGTGCCCACCATGATGCGGTTATCCAGGGGCAATGGAGCGGCCAGGCCGACTTTTGTTTTACTCTGGGGCAGCTGGAGTCATTGTCCGGCAAGACCCTGGGTCTGGTGGGCTTTGGTGACATAGCACGGCAAATGGCGCGAATTGGTATGGCCTTTGGTATGAAGTTACTGGTGCATAGTCGCAGTAAACCCCTGGATTTACCTGAGGGAGCGCAGTTTGTTGCGCTGGACACCCTATTTGCCGAATCTGATGTGTTATCGCTCCATTGCCCGCTGACCGACGACACCCGGGACATGGTCAATCGCAAAAGCCTGGCAATGATGAAACAGGGTGCCCTGCTTATCAATACCGCCCGTGGCGGCCTGGTGGATGAAGCGGCACTGGCGGAAGCGCTCAACGCCGGGCGCGTCAGGGCTGGGGTCGATGTGCTCTCTACCGAGCCGCCGTCGCCACATAACCCGCTGCTCCATGCCGCCAATATCAGCATCACTCCCCATAATGCCTGGGCTACCGTTAAGGCGAGGCAGAAGCTGCTGGATATTGCGATTGAAAACCTCAGGGCATTCAGCCGTGGCGAAAACCTAAACCGGGTCGATTGACCCGGTTTTTTATGTCTGCTGAGGCTGTTACTGCAGGGACGCTTCGAAGGTTAAAAAGATTTCGCTCACCGTCTTGTCGGCAAGGCGAGTGTCTTTCATGGCTTCTTCGTACTCGGCGTGCAGCAAAAAGCGACCCGCCTTGGCGGGAGTAAACTGCACCAGACCATCTTTGTCGCTGACCAGGCTCATTTCTTCAATCTGATTGCGATAGCGGGTGCCATCGGCGACCACATTCACCTTCACACCTTGCGCCGGCTTTCCGTTAAACAGCAACTTGAGGCTCAAAGGCTCGCCTTCCACAAAGTCAGCCGGGTGGGTAACAGGGACCAACTCCAGATACTCGCCCTTGGGAGTAAAGGCCTTGTCCGAGGGCTTATTGAGGGTGACATAAGACTCAACCCGGGAAAAATACAGCGCACCTTCGAGCTCCACCGCATCCTTTGGCATGGCGGCGCGGGTAGCAGCCTTGTCGAGGTTGCTTCTGACCGGCTTGTCCTGCCCCTTGATTTTGTAACGGGAGAAATAACGCGGCTTGGCCTCTTTCTCAAGACGGTAGGTGCCTTCATCCGTTAACTGATAATCGAACACGCTGCGCCGACTGCCCCGGTAGCTGGAACTCGGCCTATCGGTGTTACCCTCGGGGGTGATGATAAGCACATCGTCGGCGCCGAAGGGTTTATCGACCTCAAATACCTGATTGCTGGCGCTGACGTCGGCACTTATCCATACCCCTTTGCCGTCTTCGGCAGACACGTTGAAGTGAGTAGGCAGTATCCAGCGGTCATGGGCCTGGGTAAGGGGCAGAAACAGCAGTGCTGTCAGTGGAATAAGACGTTTCATAGGGCTCCTTGGCTTAGCGGGAATAGTGAATTTGGCTCTCGCCGGTTTCGCTGGTGGCGGGCAGCTTAACGTTGAAATCATTGCCGGGCAGGCTGAAGGGGTGGCGGATAAGCTCACGGCCACCATGTTCCCTGACGACCTCAATAAAGAGCTGATAATCACCCTCGGCCAGCGGTTTCCCCTCATCGTTGGACAGATCCCAGTCGAGGTGATACTTGCCTGCGGGGCGGGTGGCCGACGAGACTCCATCGACCATGGCGGGATTATCCCGACCGGCCTTGCGCCACCAACGGCGAATATCTTTAAACCATTTGTGGCCATCGTGTTGTACCCACAGCGCCAGGGTCTTTACCGATTCACCGCGGCTGTTCTCAACCCACACGGCGGTATAGGGCCTGTGGTATTGGCCCGTGGTGATTTCTTTAAGGCTCAGCTCGAGCTGCATCTGGGCGAAGGAGTTGGTGCTGATGCCGCACAGGGCACTCACCAATAGCAGGGATTTCAGTTTCATCAGGCTTTCATCCGGGAATCGATAACCAATAGATGGCCACACAGGCGGCGGTAACACCGCCCATATAGCCAAGGGAACGTTTGAGTCTGCGGCTCTGGGGTAGCAGCAAAAAGGCACCGGTCAGGGAAAACAGCAGCATCAGTATGGCGCTGGCGTCGATCACCAGGCTCCAGATGCCGCCGCTGTTGCGGCCCTTGTGTAAATCGTTAAGCACGGCCACCAGGCCATAGTCCAGGCTCTCCACCTGCACTTCGGCCATTTCTGTGTCCAGCAGTATGGTGCGGTAACGACCGGGCCCCTTTTGAACAAGCACCAGCTCATCGACACTCACCTCAATCTGTTGGCGCTGGCCCTGCCACTGGCTCGCCATCCAATGGGCGGCGGCCTCCTGCCAATCTTGGTCATCGGCGGCAATGGGCAGGAGGAAGTCGGGCAACGCCAAGGACTCGGTATGGCTGCTGGCGTTGGATGCACCAAACCAGTCAGGGTGATTGAGGGTGATGCCGGTAAAGGCAAAAAACAGCATCAGCAGCAAGAGTGCCATCGACACATACACATGGAGCGTTCTGGCGATGGAAAGCGCCTTTTTGGAGGGGCGCAGTGATACAGACATAGGGAAACCGTGACTCCCGACAGGGAGGTGCTCAACAACAATGGCTTAAATCTAATTGAGAGTAATTCTCACCAAAAGACTATTTACAATGTTTACAACGGCAGTGTTGCGGGAGCCTTTACCCTCAAGTCGAATGCTCCGATTAACCCGGGCAGTGAGGGAAGATGTGCACAAATGGAGGGATTTACAGACCGGTTGTTAGGCAAAACGCGGCAAGGGAAATAGGCCACGCCCGGAAGCTCAGATTTTCCGTGACGTGGCGATGGAGCCAGTTAAAGCGCTGCTCTGTTCAGCTCACTGGTCAGTTAAAGTGCACCTTGATACAGGCGGCACTGGCCAGCGCGGTTTTCAGGGCTTCATCTATGTTGGCACCCCGGGCAAGGGCGACCCCGAGTCGGCGCCTGCCATGGATTTCCGGCTTGGCGAAGATGCGCACCTGGGTATTGGGCAGCGCCAATGCATCGGCAAGGCCCGAGTAACCAATATTGCTGGATTCCCCTTCAACCAAAACCACTGCCGAGGCGCTGGGGCCATGCTGGACTATAGTCCCCACCGGCAGCCCCAGAATGGCGCGTACATGCAGGGCAAACTCAGACAGGTCCTGGCTGATGAGGGTCACCATGCCGGTATCGTGTGGGCGTGGTGACACCTCGGAGAAATACACGGCATCCCCTTTGATAAAGAGCTCAACCCCAAAGAGGCCGTAGCCGCCGAGGTTTTGCACCACTTCCCTGGCGATATGCTGTGCCCGCTCCAGCGCAAGGCTGCTCATGGCCTGGGGCTGCCATGATTCGCGGTAGTCGCCATCTTCCTGGCGATGGCCTATGGGGGCACAGAAATGAATGCCGTCCACCGCCGAGATGGTCAGCAGGGTAATTTCGTAATCAAAGTCGATAAAGCCTTCGACAATAATGCGCCCCTCACCGGCGCGGCCACCGCTTTGGGCATAATCCCAGGCTTTTTGAACGTCACTTAGGCTTCGGATAACGCTTTGTCCCTTACCGGAAGAGCTCATCACGGGTTTCACCACGCAGGGAATACCTGTGACCTCGAGGGCGGCCTGCAGCTCGGCCAGGCTGTCGCAAAACACATAGGGCGAGGTTGGCAGCGCTAATGTTTCGGCGGCGAGGCGGCGTATGCCTTCTCTGTCCATGGTCAGGCGGGTGGCTCGGGCTGTGGGTACAACCCTGAGCCCGTCGGCTTCCAGCTCGACCAGCGTTTGGGTGGCGATGGCTTCAATTTCCGGGATCACCAAGTGGGGCTTTTCACTGGCAATGAGTGCCTTGAGCGCCTCACCATCGAGCATATTGATGACATGGCTGCGATGTGCCACCTGCATCGCAGGAGCGTTGGGATAACGGTCAACCGCAATGACTTCAACGCCGAGACGCTGAAGTTCAATGGCCACTTCTTTGCCAAGCTCGCCTGAGCCAAGCAGCATGGCGCGGGTAGCGCCCTGGGTGTAGGGGGTGCCTATCATGGCTGTTATTCCTCGTTCTTGTTTAATGTCAAAAATCATAACCCGGAATTTGCCTCCATCAGGCAATAAAGTTGGAAAATTGTGGGCAAAATCAACAGAGGAGTTGCAAAACTCTCAAGCGGCCTCACGGTTATTTTTTTCAAAACTACGCTACTATTTGTTAACAAATTTTGTGAAGCAGGTTAAACGGAGGTATCTGTGTTTCTCGATTACTTTGCATTGGTAGTCTTAATTTTTGTGGTGGTAGTGATGTTTTACGGCATCATCGCCATCCACGACATCCCATACGAAATTGCCAAAAAGCGTAATCATCCCCAACAGGATGCGCTGCATATTGCCGGCTGGGTGAGTCTTTTTACCCTGCACGTGCTTTGGCCCTTTTTGTGGATTTGGGCCACCCTCTACCGTGAAGACCGGGGCTGGGGCTTTGGTACCGTGGTCAAGCGTGAGCTTGAACTGGAAGAAAAGGTCAAGGAGCTCAGTGCCGACCTGAAGGCGCTGGAGAGTCGGCTGCAGTTGCTGGAGTCAGGCGGCGCACAAAGCGCTGAAGTTCAATCCCGGGATGAGGAGAAATAATCATGGATTTACTGCTTATCCTGACCTACACCGCCATCTGTGTGGTGATATTCAAAGTCTTCAAAATCCCCCTCAACAAATGGACTGTGCCCACGGCAGTATTGGGCGGCATTGTACTTTTGGGCACCTTGTTGCTGCTGATGAATTACAACCATCCATACAGCCGCTTTGCCCGCGAGTATTTTGTTACCGTACCCATTAATCCTTTGGTCACCGGCAAGGTGGTGGAAGTGGCCGTGATGCCCAACGTGCCAATTCGGGAAGGTGAGGTGCTGTTTCGGCTGGATCCCAGACCCTTTGAGTCGGCACTTATCCAGAAACAGGCGGCACTGAAAGCGGCGGAGCAGGAAGTGCCTCAGCTTGAGGCCGCGTGGGAAACCGCCAAGGCCAGCGTGGAGCGCGCCCAGGCCGACAGAGACAGAAGTAAATCTGAGTATGAACGCTATGAGGCGGGGCGTCGCAAGGGCGGTGCCAACTCGCCTTTTACCGCCCTCGAACTGGATAACAAGCGCCAGCTATACTTTGCTGCCGAGGCGCAGCTCACTGCCGCCAAGGCCGAGGAAATGCGGGTTCGCTATGCCTATGAGTCCAACATCGACGGGGTGAATACCAAGGTCGCTGCGGCCAGGGCCGAGCTTGCCAAAGCTGAGTTCGACCTTGAGCAATCTGTGGTCCGTGCACCCACCGATGGCATTGTCACTCACATGGCGCTGCGCCCCGGTATGGTGGTGGTGCCCATGCCACTCAGGCCTGTGATGAGTTTTATCCCCAACGAGCAGCGTTATTTTGTGGGCGCGTTTTGGCAAAACTCCATGTTGAGACTCAAGGCCGGTGACGAGGCCGAAGTGATACTGGATGCGGCCCCGGGCCAGGTATTTAAAGGCCGGGTTGCCAAGGTTCTGCCCGCCATGGCCGAGGGCGAAGTACAGGCCAATGGTCAGCTGCAATCCTCCGCCAGAATGTTCCAGCGGGGCAGGGTATTGGTGATGATTGAGTTTGAACGCTCTGACGAGATACAGGCCTTCCCGGCCGGGGTGGCGGGGCAGGTGGCCATCTACACAGACCACTTCTCTCATGTTGCTGTGATGCGAAAAGTACTGCTTAGGATGCAGGGCTGGCTCAACTACCTCTTCGGCGAAGGGCACTAGAGCAAGCCGCTGTCCAGATTCAGCAAATCCATGCATAATCCAGAGGCCCACCCCAGGGGCCTCTTTTGTTAGCCGGAAGACAAGATGCAGGATATCAAGGATTTAACAGCAGTACTCAGATCAAATACTCCCATAGTGGTGATTGAAACCTACGAAGAATATCGGGTTATCGAGTTGCTGAAACGGGTCGCCATGACCCTGTATCAGCCCCTGTTTACCTGGTCGGTCACCTCGGGCTTATCCCGGGTCGATAAAGACATGGGTACCCAAAAATTCAATACCGATCCCGCTGAGCTGCTCGGGCAAATCAAATCCACTCAACAACAGGGCATCTATGTGCTCTGTGATTTTCATCCCTTTGTGCAGGATGCGCCGCGCAACGTCCGGCTACTGAAAGAAATCGCACTCGAATACGATGCACTGAAACACACCCTGGTACTGGTCAGTCATGCCTTTGAGATCCCGCCGGAAATCCGCCGCTACTGTGCCCATTTCCGCCTGTCTTTACCCAGTCGCAACCAGCTTGAAAATCTCATAGTGGATGAAATCGACAAGGTGCGCCGTCAGGGCTTGCCGCTGGTGGCCGATGAGTCTGCCATTGCCCGACTGGCCGATAACCTGCGTGGTGTGACCTTTGATGACGCCCGCCGCCTTATTCATAAGGCCATAGTGGATGATGGCGCCATCACCCATGATGATGTGGAGCGGGTCAATCAGGCCAAGTTCCGCCTCATGGACATGGATGGGGTGCTGAGGTACGAGTACGACACCAGCAGTTTTTCCGACATTGCCGGCCTGCATAATCTCAAAGAGTGGCTCAAGGCCCGCGCCCCCGAATTCTCGCCCCAAAGCAGTGCGCCGCCCCCCAAAGGCATCATGCTGCTGGGTGTGCAGGGCAGTGGCAAGAGCCTGGCCGCCAAGGCCGTGGCCGGTGCCTGGCAGCGACCACTGCTGCGCCTCGATATGGCGGCGCTCTATAACAAATACATAGGGGAAACCGAGAAAAATCTGCGTCAGGCGCTGGAGTTGGCCGACCTGATGGCGCCCTGCGTGCTTTGGGTGGACGAAATTGAAAAGGGTATCAGCGGCAGCAGCAGTGACGAAGGCACCTCACAGCGGATTCTTGGCACCCTGTTGACCTGGATGGCAGAGCGTAAATCCGATGTGTTTTTGGTGGCCACCGCCAATGATATTCAGGCACTGCCCCCCGAGCTGATGCGAAAGGGACGCATGGATGAAATTTTCTTTGTCGACTTACCCGACGAGGAAATCCGTAAAGCCATCTTCCTTATTCACTGTAAAAAGCGGGGCGTCGATGTAACCAGCATGGATTTGGGACTCTTGTCCCGAGCCAGTCAGGGGTTCAGTGGCGCCGAAATTGAGCAGTCAGTGATTTCAGCTATCTACTCAGCGGCGAGTCGACGCCAGCCGGTGGATCAGGCCATTATCCTGGAAGAGCTGTCCCGCACCCGCCCTCTGTCTGTGGTGATGCGGGAGAAAATCGATAGCCTCAGGGCCTGGGCAAAGGGCCGCACAGTGAATGCCCATCTGGATTAGCCTGCCGGACCACCAGAGGTTGAGCATGTGAACAGTGCATGTGAAAAAGCCACCCATTGGGTGGCTTTTTACACAGCGGCACTTATGGCAGCGAGCCTTGCCGTATGCGCGCAGGTACTGTCAGTGGGCGTTACTTTGGCGTGGGCGGAAAGGCGGCCAGTATCTTGGCTACGGTTTTTTGGGTGGCCTCGGCTTTGTCTTCACCGCCATCGCTGAATTCAAAGTTGTCGCTGCCACGCCACAACAGGCGATCGCCGCTGGCCGTCAATATATCAATTTGAATCTGTTGATATTGTTTCTCACCCCCAAGGGGCAAACCAACGCTGGTACCTACACTGACGCCCCCCGAATGCCCCCAGGAGCCGGTGCCAAGTCCAATGGACAAACCCGAGCTCGGTGGCTTGGTGCCGGTTTGAAACACCCATGTCACTCTGAAATCCGGGGTATCGCTCTGGCTCATGCCTTTGGCCATCAGGGTTTGGGTCACCGCCATGGCGATATGCTCTGAACTCAGGGGGTCATTGGTTTGTTCCGGGGGTTGCAGGGCAAAGTGTTTCATTGCCGCAAAATTGGTGTTGGGGTCGTAATCGGTTTTCGGGCCGCTCTGGCATGCCGCAAGCGATAACAGGGCGAGTGTCAGGGTAAGGGTTCTCAACATGGTTATTCTCCCGTTTTTTATCTACTCTGCGCCTTGGCGATGGTCATGGCAAGCCTGCAGGCTGTAGATTATTTCGCCTTTTTCAGGGTTTGATGTTATACCTAGCGGACAGCGTTCAGTGTCTCGAATCCATGGAACAGTTAGTCTTTTTCGAAATTCCCAGCCCCTGTATCAACGTGTGTCAGAGTGACAACCGTGGCTATTGCCTGGGCTGTTTTCGCAGTCGTGACGAACGCTTCCACTGGCAAAATTTGAGTGATGCCCAAAAGACTGAAGTGATTCGCCTTTGTCGTGACCGCAAGCGCCGCCGTGCCTATGCCCTGCACAAGGCCAGGCTGGAGGCCCTGAATGCCGAGCGCGCCTCTGCCAATGGGCGTCTGGCGCTGGAAGATGAGCAGGCAAACGATAACAATGATACCGAACTGGATCTTGGCCATTTCAGTCTGGACTGAATATCAGCCGCGCTGAACTGTATCGCTAAAATAACCCTTCAGGATGACTAACTGCGTGCTCGCATATGCAGGGTAAAGCGGGTTTTCCCCGGTTCACTCTCTAGGCTTACTTTACCTTTATGGCGCTGCATAATGCGCTTGATGATGGCCAGTCCCAACCCGTGTCCCTTGTTGCCGTTCTGGCTGCTGCTCACCCGATAAAAGGGCTCAAAAATCTTGCCCTGATCCGCAAGCGGGATCCCTTCACCATCGTCCTCTACCGACAGGTGCCATTCATTGTCGACCCGTACCAGCTCGATGCCAATGCGGGTGTGGGCAAACCGGATGGCATTGGTGATGAGATTCTGCAGGGCGCGCTCGATAAGGGAGGGGTCCGCCGGTACCTGGACATCCTTTTCAGGCAAATGCAGCTCGATGGGCACCTGACTTAAACTTTGCAGTCGCTGCGCCACCTGGCGGGTGAGGGCGCTGAGGTTGCTGGTTTCAAACTTCAGCCCTTCCTTGGGGGCTTCCAGGCTGGCATAGGTCAAAAGCTCTGAGAGCAGCTGTTCCATCTCCTTGATATCCAACTGCATATCCGCAAGAAATTGGGTGAGCTTCTCGTCGTCATTGTCTTTACCGCAATATCCCGGCAGCAGCGCCAGGGCAAACTTGAGTCGGGCCAGCGGGGTGCGAATTTCGTGGGATACGGCATTGGTGAGGTGCTGCTGGTTTTCAATCAGGGCGCTGATATGGCGCGCCATCTCATTGAAGGTATCGGCCAGGCTTTTTACCTGAGAGCGCTTCGACAGGGCGATACGGGTATCCCATTTTGCCCGGCCAAAGGCTTCGGTGGCTTCCCGCAGTATGCGGATATCCCGCGACAGTGGCCACACCCACAGCAGGGCGACACCGGCCAGCAGTCCATAGAAAAACAGCGTAAAGAGCCCGCGCAGGTTTTCTCTGGGATCAATCTCCATGGGGCCTGCCATCAGCACCTGTTCACCCACCCGAACCAGACGCATTTCCTTATCGTCATCGAGGGCAATGGTAAACACTCGGCCGCTGCTCAGGGATTCGTTGTTGGAGAGGGCCACCTGACTGGCACTCAGCAGTGACAGGGGCAGTGTCTTGTCTTCTTCGAATTTGGCGAGGTGTCGTGCCCGCTCGGCTTCGGGCATTTCAGACAGCAGGCTGGCCAGTGCCAGAAAGGGCGCGTCTTCTGCGGCGGAGTCGTCCACATTGTGGTACCAGAGGCTATCCAGGGTCCAGCCAATGCCCAGAATGGATAGACTCAGCAGCAGATAAAGGCTGACGAAGAGGCGTTTCACGGGTTAACTTGCCCAGGCCTCGGGTGCAAACAGATACCCCTGACCCCAGACGGTCTTAATTCGGAACGGGGTTTCCAGGTTGTCGTCGAGTTTTTTACGCAGACGCGAGATGCGCACATCGATTTTACGGTCCTTGCCATCGAAATCGATATTGAGCAGGTACTGATAAATATACTGGCGACTCAGTACCTGACCGGCCTGAGAGGCAAGCAACCACAGCAGTTCGAATTCATGACTGGTCAGGTCCACCTGCTGGTCGTTCAGGCGTATGGTTTGGGTGTGGGGATCTATGCTGAGCTTGCCAAAATTTAGACAATGGCTTTCCTGCTTTGGCGGCGCGCTGTGGCGGCGTAACAGGTTGTTGATTCGGGCAACCAGCAGCGCCGGATCGACCGGTTTAACCACATAGTCGTCTGCGCCAAGCTCCAGCCCCTTAATTTGATCTTCATTGGAGCCCAGTGCGCTCATCAGCAGGATAGGGCCGGCAAAGTAGTCGGGCAGCTTTTCAATCAGTGTCAGGCCGTCCATGCCGGGCAACATGATGTCCAGCAGAATGATATCGGGTTTGTAGTTGAGCAGGCGGGTCAGTACTGTATCGCCGCGGCGCTCCAGCTCCACATGCATACCGTTGGCTTTCAGGTAATCCACGATAAGGTTTGCCAGACGCACATCGTCTTCAACCAGCAATACTCTGTGTGGTACTTGAGTCGTCATCAGAAAATACTCCACGGGTTACGAAAGCGGCGCCGGGTCTGTGGCTCACTCAGGGGTTTGACCTTGAGCACCGCATCGGCCAGCGGTTGGTTACTCTTCACATCCCGCATCACGAAATGCAGGTCCTTATCGGTACTGATATCCAGGGTCAGTGAGTCCTGGGAATCATCGCGTATACACCAACGGGGCAAGTCGGGTAAATCTACCTCAATACATACGGGGTTTTCGGCATACCAGGTTAGGGTTACCCGAATATCACAGCGGCCGTTTTCCTTGTCACTGAGGCAAAGACTGGGGGTCACCTCGAAAGAATTGGACGTGTCATCGGCCTTGGCCGCAGGGAGTCCCAGCAGGCTTATCAAAGGCAGCAGCAACAGTCGACGACAGGTCTTCAACGGCATCAGAACCTATAGGCAGCGCCAATGAGGTAGGCGTAGCTGTCGTCTTCGTCCAATAGAGGGCTTTGCGTTATGGTATCGGCGAGTTGGGTGTAGCGAGCCGTCATCAGGAGTTCCCATGCAGGTGTTAGGCTGTAGCGGGCAGTGAGCTCAAGCCCACGATTCCAGCCGTTTTCTGTGCGGTAATGCTCATGCCAGTATGCACTTTCCGATGGGCGTACGCCATAGTAATAGTTAACGACTTCCTGACTTTTCCAGTCAAAGAACACCGCAAAATCAACACTTAAGTCTTTATGACCCCAATGGTAGTTCCACTTGATTTGACCTTCTGTGCCCTGGTGCACATTCAGCAGGTCATGGAGCAGCGCCAGCCTTAAGGTGCCAAAACGGTTGTAGATATAGGTCTCAATACCGCCGAGGTAGGTAAAGTTGCGGGACTCGAGTTCGCCTATGGTGTCCAGGGTTGCAAAACTGGTGATGCCGTTCAGCTCAGACTCTCTGAACCCACGGGAGGTACCGGCCAGGAATATGTTGGATGGATCCCAGCGATAGAAAAATGCCCTGTCACTGGAAAAGCCGGTGATCAGATTGACGGTAAAGCGCTCTTGTTCCGTCAGGGTGTAGCCTATGGCGCCATTATCAAAAAACCAGTTGTCGCCATAATAGGCGATGGTGGGCAGCACATAGATGGGGATGTCTTCGTAATCCTTGAGCGGATTGGTTCTTTGGCCATAGCCAAAGGCGATGCCCAGATCCCAGCTGTTTTTTTCAATGCAGTCCGTGGTGTCGTCACACTGAGCCATCACCATGCCGGGTGACAGGAGTATGACGCTGAGTAAAAAACCAAAAAAGGATGACTTCATTTTGGTGGCGATCTGGGTTGTCCGTTAACAAAGGTTGCAACAGATTAGCATGTAAATGTCGGTGCAGCAGTGGCCAAACTTTGACTGTTGCAATTTGATACTTGTACTTTGCAAAACACAAAGCGTTGTAAGTTCTTGCGGCGCTAGTGACATTGCCGGCAAAGGGCGGCCAGTTGCCGTTGCTGAGGCGTGGGTGGGTGCCCCAGAGGCAGGGCAAGGCCCACGGTACGTTTAAGATCTATGTCTGCCAGCGGCCGGAATACTATGTCCTGCTGGTCCAGCAGTGCCGGAATGGCTGGTACCAGGGCAATGCCCAATCCCGCAGCCACCAATCCCACCGCATATTCTATGGTCTGAATACGGGCCCGTACCTGCATCTTTATTCCTTCCATATCCAAAAGTTGCTGCAAGCTGGTGAGTGCCTCACAGGGCGCCCTGTGAATAAAGGGCTGCCCCTGCAAATCTTCGAGCCGGATGCTGCTTTTCAGCGCCAGACTCAGTGCCGGGGGGATTGCCAGCAAATAGGTGTCGTGCCACATGGCCTGAAAGCTTTCATTGGGGGTCAAGTCGGCGGTGGTGATGATGCGGCCATCGCACTCTTCACTGGGTTCCACCAGGGTCAGGTCCATGTCCGGGCAGGCGGCGGTAAAGTCTTTGAGGAGCATACTCATTCGGGCCACGCCGAGGGAGCGGATGAGCCCCAGTCTGAACGGCACCTGGGTTTCAGGCTTGGAAAACAGCGACTGGATGGCTTTGGATTCGTTCAGGAGCCGCTTGGCGAGGGGGTACAAGCGCATGCCCGCCTCTGTGGCTGAAACGCCCTTACCGTGGCGGGCAAAGAGCTGCACCCCGAGCTCAGACTCCAGCGCGGCAATGGCCGCCGAAATCGAGGGTTGTGCTATGTAGCAGTGCTTGGCCGCGGCGCTGATACTGCCTCTCTCCAAGACTGCGACGAAGTAATTCAATGCCTTAAGGTTCATCTTTCCCTGCGCGTAAGATATAGATAAATACTATGGGTGTAAAAGAAAAAGAATATTTTTCCTAATGATTGATTATGCCTATGCTAGTGCAAATCACAAGTGGCATTCTGGTCTCTGGTATTGGCCATACAAGCCGCCTGCAAACCCGTTCAAACAATAAGACTCAATAAAGGACTACCCTATGGCCCGCGTGCAATTTGACTGGCAAGACCCGCTGAACTTCAACTCCCTGCTGACCGAAGAAGAGCGGATGATCCGCGACATGGTGCACGAATACGCCCAGGACAAATTGATGGCGCGGGTGCTGATGGCAAACCGTGAAGAACACTTCGACCGCGAAATCATGAACGAGCTGGGCGAGCTGGGTCTGCTTGGCGCGACGCTTCCTGAAGAATACGGCTGCGCCAATGCCAACTACGTGAGCTACGGGCTGGTGGCCCGTGAAATCGAGCGGGTCGACAGCGGTTATCGTTCGGCCATGAGCGTGCAGTCATCCCTGGTGATGCATCCCATCTACACCTATGGCACCGAAGCACAGCGGCGCAAGTACCTGCCCAAGCTCGCCAGCGGCGAGTGGGTGGGCTGCTTTGGTCTGACTGAGCCGGATGTGGGCTCAGATCCCGCCGGCATGAAGACTCGCGCCGAGCGTATCGACGGCGGTTATCGCATTACCGGTGCCAAGATGTGGATCACCAATTCACCCATTGCCGATGTGTTTGTGGTGTGGGCCAAGCTCGATGGTGCCATTCGCGGCTTCGTGCTCGAAAAGGGCATGAAGGGCCTGTCGGCGCCCAAGATTGAAGGTAAGTTCTCCCTGCGCGCCTCCATCACAGGTGAAATCGTGATGGACAACGTGGAAGTGGGTGAAGATGCGCTGCTGCCCAATGTTGAAGGCCTCAAGGGACCATTCGGCTGCCTGAACAAGGCACGTTACGGCATAGCCTGGGGCGCACTTGGCGCCGCCGAATTCTGCTGGCATGCGGCCCGTCAGTATGGTCTGGACCGTATTCAGTTCAACCGACCGCTGGCGGCCAATCAGCTGTATCAGAAGAAACTGGCCGATATGCAAACCGAAATCACCACGGGTCTCTTTGCCTGCCTGCAGGCTGGTCGCCTGATGGATGCCGATGCCCTGCCGGTAGAGGCTATCTCGCTGATTAAACGCAACTCCTGTGGCAAGGCGCTGGACATTGCCCGCATCGCGCGCGATATGCACGGCGGCAATGGCATCAGCGATGAATTCCATGTTATCCGCCATGTGATGAACCTCGAAGCGGTGAACACCTACGAGGGTACCCACGACATCCATGCCCTGATCCTGGGACGCGCCCAGACCGATCTGCAGGCATTTTGCTGATGGGAAAACGGGGGCCGGGTGCCTCCGTTTTTGTATCGTTCACCCAGTGAGGGATAACCATGGAAGACAGGGCTATTGCCGTTGAACGGCAGTTTATCGAAGCATTGGAGAGCGGCCGCATCGAGGCCTTTCTCGAACACACCCAGGGCTGGGATCATCGCCGCCTCGGGCTCAGTGATGCCGACTTTGTGGGGATTTTCGAGTCCCAGCTAAAGAGTCGTCTACTTGATTTGGAGTCGCGCCGTATGCGGGCGCGCAATGAAGGCTTTTATACCATCGGCTCTTCGGGCCACGAGGGTAACGCCGCCATTGCCGCAGTGCTCAATACCAGCGACATGGCATTGCTGCATTACCGCAGCGGCGCCTTTATGGTGGAGCGCAGTCGCCATGAGGCGAGTGAGACCGTGCTGTGGGACATGATGCTCTCGTTTGCGGCCTCATGCGAAGACCCCATTTCCGGCGGCCGCCATAAGGTGCTGGGCAGCAAGTCACTGAATATTCCGCCGCAAACCTCCACCATTGCCTCCCATCTGCCCAAGGCAGTTGGGGTGGCCTTGAGTATTCCCCTCACCGAGCGTCTGGGTGTTGAAGGGGCTTTGCCCCCTGATGCCATCGCCATGTGTAACTTTGGCGATGCCTCGGCCAACCACGCCAGCGCCCAGACCGCCATCAATGCGGCCTGCTGGGCGGCGTTTCAGAATATTCCCATGCCGCTGATGTTTGTCTGTGAAGACAACGGCATAGGCATTTCTACCCCCACGCCCAAGGGCTGGATTGGCGCCAATTTCAGCCAAAGGCCCGGGCTTAAGTATTTTTGCTGCGATGGTTTGGATTTGCTCGACACCTACAAGGTGGCCAAAGAAGCGGCCCATTGGTGTCGCAGCCATCGCCAGCCGGTGTTTTTGCATGTGCGCACCGTGCGCCTGATGGGGCATGCTGGCAGTGATGCCGAAATTGCTTACCTGCCCAAGGCGAAAATCCTTGAAAACGAAGCCCAGGACCCCTTGCTTCGCAGCGCCGCCATGCTGATAGAAGCAGGCGTACTGAGCGCAGAGCAAATCCTCGCAATGTATCAGGAGCTTAAAGACAGGATTGCTGCCATTGCCAGAGTGGCTGCCACTCGCCCCAAGCTGAAAACGGCAAAAGATGCCATGGCGAGCGTGGTACCACCGAAGCTTGCCAATCCCCGTGCAGTGAAGACGTTGGGAGATGCCGCTTTTGCGAGTCTCTTTGCCGCCGACAAGCAGTCGCTGGGCAAACCCGTGCACATGGGTAAGCTGATTAACCTGACCCTCACCGAGCTGATGGCGAGCAACGACAATATCGTTATCTGCGGCGAGGATGTGGGCAAAAAGGGCGGTGTGTACCATGTAACCTCGCGCCTGGTGGAGCGCTTTGGCCCCAGCAGAGTTATCAACACCCTGTTGGATGAAACCTCCATTTTGGGCCTCGCCACCGGTATGGCCCACAACGGCTTGCTGCCCATCCCCGAAATCCAGTTTCTGGCCTATGTGCATAACGCCGAAGACCAAATTCGCGGCGAGGCGGCCACCTTGCCGTTCTTCTCCAATGGGCAGTACACCAATCCTATGGTGATCCGCATTGCGGGCCTGGCTTACCAGAAGGGCTTTGGTGGTCACTTCCACAACGACAATTCCTTCACCGTGTTTCGCGATATTCCCGGGCTTATCCTCGCCTGCCCATCCAATGGTGCAGATGCCCAGGGCATGCTGCGGGAGTGTGTGCGCCTTGCACGTGAAGAGCAGCGACTGGTGATATTCCTTGAGCCCATCGCACTCTACATGACCCGCGACCTGCATGAGGCCGGCGATAGCCTGTGGGCGGCGGAATATGTGCCCGAGCGTGAAGCCAAACCTTTACGCTTCGGAGAGCCTGGCATTTTTGGCGATGGAAAGGATTTGTGCATCATCAGCTATGGCAATGGGTACTACCTGAGCCGTCAGGCCGAGAAGGAGCTTGCGAAGTCGGGCATCAATTGCACCCTGGTGGACCTTAGGTATCTCGCGCCGCTCAACGAAGCCGCCATTTGTGATATCGCCGCCAACTGCCGCCATGTACTGGTGGTGGATGAGTGTCGCCGCTCTGGCTCAGTCTCTGAGGCCATAGTCACGGCGCTGCACGAACGGCTTGGCGATGATTGCCCTCCCGTGGCGCGGCTTAACGCCGAAGACTGCTTTATTCCGCTGGCGGATGCTGCCACCTTGCCGCTGCCGGGTAAAGACAGCATAGTCGATTGCGCGCTCAAGCTGGTGCAGGGCAAAGATGCTGGCACTGATAATGGCAGTGACAGTGATGCAGGCATCGTGATTGGACTGGAGGCATCGGCATGAGCACGACGAAAGAAAGAGTGTTAGTGATAGCCCCGGGCCGAGGCTGCTACAACAAAGAGGAGCTTGGGTATCTTCAGCGCCTCCACGCCGATAAGGGCGACTTTATCGCCGGTATCGATGCCTTCAGGCGCCACGAGGGGCAAAAATCCATTGCCGAACTCGATGCCATGGATAAGTACTCCTTCAAGCTGCATACCCCCGGTGAGAATGCGTCGGCACTCATCTACGCCTGCGCCATGGCCGACTTTATGGATATCGACCGGGAACGCTTCGAGATAGTGGCCGTGACCGGCAACTCCATGGGCTGGTATATCGCCCTTGCCTGCGCCGGGGCGCTGGATGAAGAGGGCGCCATCGGGGTGATTAACACCATGGGCTCCATGATGCAGGATGGCTTAATTGGCGGGCAGATGATTTATCCCGAGATGGATGATAACTGGCATCCGAGTTCTGCCAACACGCAAATGCTGGATGCCTTGCTCGCCGAGGCTGATGCCACCGACGGCTGCGCCCTTTATACCTCGATTCGCCTCGGCGGCTTCAGGGTGCTGGCGGGCAACGAAGCGGGGCTTAAGCTTGCCGAAGAGCGACTGCCGAAAATCGATGAACGTTACCCCATGCGGCTCTATAACCATGGCGCCTTCCACTCGCCCCTGTTAACCGAGGTGTCGACCAAGGGCAAAAGCCTGTTGCCAAAGAGCCTCTTTAGCGCGCCCAAGGTACCCATGGTGGACGGCCGCGGCGCCATTTGGACCCAGTACAGCACAGACACTGAAAAACTCTGGGATTACACCCTGGGACATCAGGTCACCGAGCGCTATGATTTCACCACCGCAGTGCAGGTGGCGGTAAAAGAATTTGCCCCGGACAGGGTGATGATACTGGGACCTGGCACCACCCTTGGCGGCGCTGTGGCCCAGAGTCTCATTGGTTGCCATTGGTTTGGCTGGCAACAAAAGTCGGATTTCAGTGAAGGGCAAAAAGTCGACACCAGACTTATTGCCATGGGGATGGACGCCCAGCGGCCATTGGCACTGAAGCCCGGCAGTAAATAGTCACTACCCCGAGAAAAACAAAACGGCCCTTGGGCCGTTTTGTTTTTTCGACTTCAGACTGGTTCAGTCGAGATCTTGTTGCACCACCGCCAAATAGCCCATTTCGAACAACTGGTCGTTTACGCAAGTCAGCAAATAGCTTTCCTGCTCTTCGAGTGGGATTTCCTGCTCTGTGATGAGCTCCAGACAGACTTCTTTGATTTGTTTGACATCTTCACTGGGGGCCGGAGGAAGGTCGAGAGTGGGTTCTTCTTCGGCGGGTACGGCAAAGCTAACCACAAGCGCCATTGCCAGGGCGACTTTGGTGAGGATAGCTGAGGGGGTGCGCATTTTGGGTTCCTTCAAGGGGTTAGAACAACCGGGACCAAGGTACCGCTCGGCATCCTTACAATGCCCCGGAGGCGGCGCTATTGTGACAGTAAGTTTAGTCTTTGGATATCGCGAGATTTTAGTGGTGTCGGAAAGATTTTTTTTCCTTGATGCTGTAACGCTTCCCCTTGTGATGTGTTCACCTGGGATGGCATAGTAATCTCTTTAACTTACATGGAATTAGAAGCAATGAGTGCGCAATCGCCCAGCATCTACCGAACGACTGATGGCCGCATTCAGGTGCGCCACAGCGACGCCAATGACATAGGTGCCATTCGCGCCATTTACAGTCAGCCCAGTTGTTTTGCCAATACCCTGCAGCATCCCTTTCCATCACTGGAGAAATGGCAGCGCCGTTTGGGGGATTTACCGGACAATTGCTACAGCCTGGTGGCCGAAATCGATGGTGAAATAGTGGGGCAGGCCGGCATGGAGGTCTTCGCTAATCCAAGACGAAAACATGTTGCCAATCTGGGTATGGCCGTGAGTGAAGACTATCAGGGAATAGGTGTGGGCTCGGCGCTCCTGGCCGCCATGATGGAACTGGCCCATAACTGGCTGGCGGTAAGGCGCATCGAGCTTGAGGTGTACACAGACAACCACGCCGCCATCAAACTCTACAAGCGTCACGGCTTTGTGATTGAAGGTGAGGCCATAGGCTACGCGTTTCGGGGCGGCGAATACGTGGATGCCTTTTTGATGGCCAGCTGCCGCGACTTCGGCTGAAACTTGTGCCGATAAGGCCGGTGCTCAGTCGGCCAGGCGCGTGCTATTGCTCGGTCTGCTCCGCGTCATTGGCACTGTTAAAGTGTGTCAGGAAAGCCAGCGCTTCCGGCGATAACCCGGAGGCAGACAAATACTGGCGGGCGCGGCCCCGCTGCAATAAAAAGCCTCTTGCCGTTGGGGTAATCGCATCCAGGCTGTCCCAGGCCAGCTCGCGCTTTTGCCCCAGTGATTCTGTTATCAGCAGGGTGTCGGTGACAGTGAGGGTGACTTCATTGCCGGCGGCGCGGCTCATGAGTTGTCGCCACAGCCACCAGGTGCGCTGATACCGCACGCTTAAAAATTCCAGTACCGTTAATCCGAGGAAAAACCATCCCACGTAGGATGGCAGCGGGCTTGCCAGCAGTGCAAAGGTCATCAGGCCAAATCCAAGGGTTTTGATATGGCGTTTGGGGCCTGTCAATGGAGTGACTGATTCATCGAAGCACTCTTCAAAATGGGCGCGATTCAGGATAAAACTGTGCTGGTGGTTTAAACTTGTCGGCATTGCGATGCTCAAGAGTTTGGTGGCTGGGGATATGTTCCCAAAGCAGCCTTAAATTCAGGTGAAACCGGAGACAGCGCCAATGGCATTGATACCGAAAAATTATGTTCCAGTGGGTTCCACCCGGATATTCGGCGGTAATGATATACCTGAGCTGCTGTTGTCGCAGCATCGTACCCGAAATGGCTTCTACAGCCAAATCGAGGTGGTTGAAGGCGAGCTGCTGTGGCAGGGCTTTGGCGACACAGATGGCAAGCCCGGTATTGAGGTGCATCTGCGCGCCAACGACAGGGCCATGACTCACCCGGGCAAGTGTTACTGCGTTAAGCTGCTTACCGACGATACCCGTTTTAGACTCAATGTGTTTGCCCATGAAAGCCTGCAGGAAAGCAATGTCGATGTCAGCAGTACAGTGGGGCTCTTTCTCGAACCCCTGGATCCCGAACCGACGCCCGTGACTAAACAGACTGAGGATACTGATTGCGAACTTCAGGCAGATCGCTGAGGTATTCCACAAACTCCACTTCCATGCCATCGGGGTCGATAAAGTACACGTTGCGTCGGCCCGAATCAGGGGCACCGTCTTTGGCAATGGCAAAACCGGCGGCTTCGAGGCGGGCAATCAGGGCATCCAGCGACGACACCACAAAGGCAAAGTGGGCCAGACCCGGCTGATGACCGGTGAGATCCCGGCTCTCCCCATCTCCATCATTATTTAACGCAATGTATTGATAATCATCGCCAAAGTGCAGCCATTGGCGCGGTTTGCCATACCAGCTGCCATCCCCGCCACCCCGAACCTGCCAATGGGGAAAGGCGGCTTTGTAAAAGTTCAGGCTCTTTTCCAGGTCATGCACGACCAGATTAATGTGTTCCAGATGTACCATGATTGCGTTCCTTGTCGTGGTTAGTTGCGAATATTTGGTTTCAGTATTTACGTTTTTCCACCCGCCAGGGGGGATTCAGGCGATTTTCGGCGGCATAAAACAACTTAATGGTATTGCCGCTGGGGTCGGTCAGCTCGGCCTCACGCCACAGCCAGGGTTTA
The DNA here is from genome assembly GCF_019457455.1 of Shewanella sp. FJAT-52076. Lineage (NCBI taxonomy): Bacteria > Pseudomonadati > Pseudomonadota > Gammaproteobacteria > Alteromonadales > Shewanellaceae > Shewanella > Shewanella sp. FJAT-52076. Next base: position 3,301,138 of record NZ_CP080415.1, on the reverse strand, counting down.
TCTTCCGGGTCTGCTTTAAAAGATATGCCCTTGGTTTTCAGTTCTGCCACCCACTCGTCCAGTCGCTCACTCTCAAAGTAGAGGCAGTGACCCGGGGAGGGCGGCTCCTTGCGCAGGTGCAGGGAAAAACTCTCGTCACCTTCCGGCAGGGCGAAGCGGGCATAGTGCGGTGTATCCACTATCTGTATCGCGCCCAGAGTCAGGTAAAACTCCACCGCGGCAGCCATATCGGTCACGCTCAGGGTGATTTGATTCAGTCTCATCTTGCCTCCTGTGTCTGTCGGTGTGGTTACATGCCGTATTGAAAGGGATCCCGGTACTGACGCATCGGTAACAGCAGCTCGGTGTAGTGGCCGAGCAAGGCCACAGACTCGGCAATGCGCCCGCGGATGGCCTTATCGCGACTGCTTTGTTCGGCTTCTGCCACCGGGTGGAGCACCTCTTCTACATTGCGCACTATGACGTTGGCGGGAATAAACACCATCTTGTTGTTTTTATTGCCGCTTACCATGAGTTCACTCAGTGGGAACACCCCGTTGAGGCTGGATGAAACCGACACCAGCAGCGCGGGTTTATGGCCGGTCACAGGCACGCTGGCATTCATCAACAGTTGCTTCAGCACAGGTGTGGCCATGCCGCTCCACTCCGGGGTAATGAGCACGTAAGCATCGCTGGCAATGAGTTTGGCCTCGATAACAGCCCAGTCTTCGCCCTTGCTTTCGCGGCTGTCACCGTCCCAGAAAGGCAGTGAATACTCAGCCAGTTCAATCACTTCTACGTCGCTGAAGCTGTGGCTTTGCGCCTTGATGAATTCGGCTACCCTGCCGCTTTGTGAACCCTGGCGCTGACTGCCGTTGATGATGCTGAGTTTCATGGTGGCTTTCCTTATTAGTAAAGTTTTTTGTTTCCAAATTAATTTGTAAGGTAAATGCTTTACTTAATTGTGTAAAGCTAAAAATAAACAAAAAAGTTTACTTAATACTTTTGTTATCCATAATAGAGCCCAGAACAGCCGCATTTATGTATTGGATGAAACCATGAAAACCTGCCAGAAAATCCTCGATTTGCTGAAACAGCAAGGGCCCATGACCGCCGCCGGTCTGGCCGAATCGCTGGGGCTGACCTCCATGGGGGTGAGGCAACATCTGCAGGCCATGGAAGCCGAAGGTAATCTCGCCTATGAAGACATCAGCGAGGGCCGCGGCCGCCCGGCACGCTACTGGACACTTACCGATGCGGCGCAAAAGCACTTTGGCGATCGCCACAGCGAACTGACTTTAAGGCTGATTGATTCGGTTAAGGTGATTTTTGGCGATGCGGGTATGGATGCCCTGATTAGTCACCGCGAAGCGGCCTCTGAGCAGGCGTACCTCGAGCGTATGGCCAGCGAAAACACCCTTGCCGGGCGCATCGGGCAACTGGCGGCCATTCGCAGCGAAGAAGGTTATATGGCGACCGTGGCAAATGAGGGCGAAGTCTGGTGGCTGTACGAGAATCACTGCCCCATTTGCGCCGCCGCAACCAGTTGCCAGAGCTTTTGCCGCTCGGAGCTCATGCTGTTTCGCCGTTTGCTGGGTGAAGGTGTCTCAGTGGAGCGCAGCGAGCACATCATTGAAGGGGCGCGCCGCTGCGCCTATCGTATCACTGCGGCCATTGCTGAATAAGGCGCAGAACCATGATTTCCCCCCGGGGTAGGCTTGACAGCTTTCTGGCCAAAACCCTCAATATCCCCAAAAAAGCGGTTCGCGAACTGCTCAAAGCCGAGCGGGTGACTGTGGATGGCAAGGCAGCGCTGGAGATGGCGCTGCAAATCGGGCCCTTCAGCCAGATTTATTTAGACGATACCGCCCTTCGCGCTGAAACACCGCGCTACCTGATGCTGCATAAACCCGTGGGCGTGGTATCGGCCACCAAAGACAAAGAGCATAAAACCGTGCTCGACCTTATCCCTGAGGCGCTCAGAACAGGCTTACACATAGTCGGCAGGCTGGATTTGAATACCTCGGGGCTGGTGCTCTTGTCCAACGACAGCCGCTGGTCCGAGTCCATGATGCAACCCGGTGCCCATGTGCCCAAGGAATACCGGGTGACTCTGGCAAATGAGCTCACAGAAGATTATGTCGCCGCTTTTGAGCGCGGCTTTTACTTTGAGACCGAAAACATCACCACCCTGCCTGCCAGGCTTGTCATCCTCGGTGAGCGCGAGGCGAGGGTGGAGCTGTGTGAAGGTAAGTACCACCAAATCAAGCGCATGTTTGGCCGTTTTCAAAATCCGGTTGTTGGACTGCACCGAAACCGCATCGGTGCCCTGATGCTGGACCCAGAGCTTGCCCCCGGGCAATGGCGACCACTGACCGAAGATGAAAAGCTGGCCTGTCTGCAGGGCGTCGAATCGCCACACGATTGAAGGCAGAAGCCTCTGAAAAGATAAAGAAAAAGACTGAAATATCAGTCTTTTTATTTTTAACACCCAGATAGGGGAATCGGTTCAGGCCCTGGGCGGTTTAAGGGAGATCCAAAGCTTGATATGGCCCTTTACCACCACCACGCCGTCTTTGTCGTAGGCGGTCACGGGCACCAGCAAATCGCCTTCCTGCCAGTCTTCCGGTTTTACTTCAGCCACACAGCGGATATCGCTACCGGCCTTGGCGGTGTAATCCAGGCTCATACCCTTGGGGATCCAGCGCAGATGTGGCGGAATTGAGGCTTCGGCCATCACGCCCATGGCCATTTCCAGGCCGTTACAGATGGCTATCACGTGCACTGTTTTGATGTGGTTATGCACGGCATTGCGCTTCTTGATAAAGCATTCGCAGTAGTTGGGTCGAAGTTCGGTAATGAGTGGTTTTATGGTGCCAAAGTAGGGCGCCATGCGGGCCACCATTTTGGAAAAAATAACTCTGCCAAAGGGATAGGGAATGAGCTTCTGGTAAAGGGCCATTACCTTGTTGGGTTTGCCTGCCATGGTTTTGCTTCCTGTCTGTGGGTGCTGCATCTTGTTATCCGGGCGCAGTGGTTGCTTTGCTGTGAATCTGCAACTGGTCTGGCCTGTTTGTTTTGTCGCAGTGTAACATGGCATTAACCATCTGCAAGAGGGCTCGGCTTTATGATGGCGCTGTGGGGGAGTCCGGTGGCTTTCGTGCCGGTCTAACACAAAGTTCATTTTCAGCCGCTGCCAAGCCGACATATAATCGGCGGCAACAATAAGGACAGTGTCGGCCAAGTGCCGGTATTTTTTGGGGAATTGGGTGAACAACTTACTGACTTACTTTAAAGGGCTCGCCATGGGCGCGGCCGATGTGGTGCCCGGTGTATCCGGTGGTACCATCGCCTTTATTACCGGCATTCTGGACAAGCTGCTGGACAGTGTCCGCGCCATTAATCCCTCTCTCATCAAGGTGATACGGGATGAGGGCGGCAAGGCCGCCTGGGCGCGTATCAATGGCACCTTTCTGGTGTGTCTGCTTGGCGGTATTCTGACCAGTATCTTCAGCCTCGCCAAGCTGATTTCATACCTCTTGGCGCATCACCCCATTCCGGTTTGGTCCTTCTTCTTCGGCCTGATTTTGGTGTCGGTGTGGCATATGCTGCGGCAGGTAAAGGGTTTCGATGCCGGGCGCATTGCGCTCTTTATCCTGGGCGCTGTGGTGGCCTGGGGTATCACTGTACTCACCCCCACCGAAATACCCGCCACCTATCTTAATGTGTTCCTCGGCGGCGCCATCGCCATCTGTGCCATGATTTTGCCGGGCATTTCCGGCAGTTTTATCCTGCTCTTGCTTGGCCTCTACCCAGCAGTGCTCGCCGCCGCCAAGGGCCTGCAGCTGGATATCCTCGCCTGTTTTGCGGCTGGTGCTGTCTGCGGCATCCTGAGTTTCAGCCACCTGCTGTCGATGCTGTTGCGCAAATTTCACGACGCCACCATTTTCTTCCTCACCGGCTTGATGCTGGGCACCCTGGGTAAAATCTGGCCCTGGAAAGAAACCTTAAGCTGGCGCACCAACTCCCACGGCGAGCAGGTACCTCTGGCGCAGCAAAACCTCACGCCATGGGGTTTCGAGCAGCTCACCGGCGAGTCATCCCAGCTGGGTTTTGCCATCGTCTGCGCCTTGGTGGGTATAGTTCTGGTGCTGATTATCGAGAAACTGGGCGAAGGTAAACCGAGCCACTGATTCGGTTTGTGATAAACATCGGCAACGAATATCAAAAAGCCCGCGAGAGCGGGCTTTTTGCTTTTTCTGGCTGGTTTGCACGGGTTTCACGGCCGCTGTCGCCTTACTGTGATGGCGGGGTAGGTAACTGAGTGGAAGTCTGAGTCGGGGTTTTAACTGATGTCAGTGCCAGCATCCATCCGTACAGGCCACAGACTTCCATCAGTTATTGCTTAACTTTAACTCGCCAAACGATGTGGCTGTAAGTTACTGTAGATAATCAATTAATTTTGAGCTTGTATCGCATAGCGTGCGCTATTTATTGCCTGGGTGTCAGCGATGCGGACCGGGAATTGGCTAACAGGATGTACTTATGGATGAGAAAACACGGACGCTGACTTTACATGTACGACAGTTAAGGGGCGTGCTGCTAAAGCTTTTCATCGCAGCGATCTTTATCGGTGGTGCCATAGCGCTGTTTCGTTTTGGACTGCTCCCGCTTCTGGGCAAGCTCTTGTCCCTCGGTGAGAGTGAGCTTGCCGCTGTGCGCCGGGGCGGTATTCTGTTGTGTCTGCTGCTGGGTTATTGGGGCTATGTGCACTTTGCTGAAAAGCGCCGTCCCACAGAGCTTGGGATAAAGCCCGGCAGCATAGCCCTGAGTGCTTTGCTGGGTGTTGCCATGATTGCCCTGGCATCGGCGGTGCTCTTTGCCTGTGGTGTGTATCAGCTCAATGAATATCGGGGCTTTGACAGCGCACTTTTTGGGGTGGCAGGCGTCATCCTGGTGGCTGCCACGCTGGAAGAGGTGGTGTTTCGCGGCGTGATGTTTCAGGCATTGGAAAGCGCCTGGGGTACAGTGCCTGCCCTCTGGCTGCAATCGCTGTTCTTCTCGGTGCTGCATATTGCCAACCTGGACAGCAATTTAGGCACGCCAGAACTGGTGGTCACCGTGATTTCGGGCACCTTGATAGGAGCATTCTGGACAGTGCTTTTTGTGCAGAGTCGTAATATCTGGGTGGTGGCCGCCCATCATGCTGCCTGGAACTTTGCCGTGCTGCTGACCGGCTTGCCGCTGTCCGGGCTCGATGATTGGCGTGCGGTAGCGCCCCTTGAGAGCAGCTACCATGGCCCCAATTGGCTCAGTGGCGGCACAGTTGGGCCGGAAGACTCGATACTGACGGTCGTACTGGTGGCGGCTGTGTTCACGGCAATCCTGTTGTGGGCCCGTAAGAGCAGGCGATTGCTGCCCGCAGCCCCGCAGTGATGGGGAGGCATTGCTTTTTCGAATATTGCTGAATACATGACTTTGCCTGCTTTCAGCCGTCGCAGACTATGCTAATCTGGTTTCTCAGGCGTTGCCGTATATGGAATCTCTTACAGGAAGTTGAATGATGTTTATTGTCTCTCTGACCTATTTGGTTGAGCTTGCCGAGGTCGAAAAACACCTGCAGGCCCATCTGGAATATCTGGATAAGCACTACGCCCTCGGGCACTTTTTGGCATCCGGCCCCAAGTCACCGCGTACCGGTGGAGTGATTTTGTCGCACCTCGACAGCCGCGAGCAACTGGATGCCATCCTCAATGAAGACCCCTTCTTTCGTTACGGTATTGCCAATATGGAAATAACCCGGTTTATGCCATCCAAGGCGGCGCCGGGGTTTGAAGCCCTGCTGAGCCTCTGATGCCAATGGCTTGAAAAAGCGGTATTGCTGAACACAACAGGACCGCCGGTGCGGTCCTGTTGTCGTTTGAGCGGGTGTGTGGCAAGCCCTGAAATTCAGTGCTTAGCCGAGCACGGCGCCGAGCACCCGCTGCCAGTTGCCACCCATGATTTTATCGGTGTCCGCGGCGCTGAAACCTGCGCCCTTGAGGGCATCGTGGATACGGCTCATGCGTTCTATGTGATTGAGTTCGGGGATCACCACGTGCATCGGCTCATTGTCGAAGCCGAGTACCTTTTTGGCCCGCAGGCTGTGCCACCAGTCCAGATACTCCTTCACCCCTTCGGCGTTGTCATTGTTGAGTTTGAGCAGATTTTCCTGGCCCCGCAGCGGATAGTCGTTGGCAATGGCCACCGCATCTATGCCGCCTACTTTGGCAACGTGTTTCAGCTGCGCCAGATAGTGCTCAACCGTGGGTGTGCTGTTGGTCGTCAGCCAAAAGCTCATCATAAAGGTGCCGAATACACCGCCGCTGTCTGCAATAGCGCGGATCACCTGATCTGGTGAGCAGCGCGCGTGGTTGACGATGGCGCGGGCAGCGCCGTGGCTTTGCACCACCGGCATGCGGGAGGCGGCTAAGGTGTCCAGTGCGGTTTGGGGGCTGGAGTGACTCAGGTCGATGAGAATGCCGCTGTCGTTGAGTTTATCCACCAGGGCATAGCCCTTGGGACTGAGGGGGAGATTCAGGCCGCCGCGCTCATCGCTGTCCAGCGCGCCACCGGCAAAGCTGTTGCCATAGTGATGGGTGAGCTGCAGTACCCTGAGGCCCTTTTGGTAGAACTCATCCACCTGGGACAGGCGCTCTTCCACACAGTCTGCCCCCTGAATCTGGAAAAACACCGCAGTGCGACCCGACTCACGGGCGCTTTGTATGTCTTTGGCTGAAAGCCCCTGCAGTAGCTGCTTGGGGTTTTCGCTTACGCGCTTTCCGGCTTCGGCAATCGACTTGATGCAGGCGTCGTAGGTGCGCTTGTAGTTGAGGGTGCCGTCTTCCTGTTTTACTTCTTCAATAGCTGAGATATCACACAGATAGGCTGAGAGGCCGGAGGCGGCGAGGTCGTCCAGGGAGTCAGGTAAAAACGACAGGCCATCTATATAAAGGGGTCGCAGTGACTTGGCACCAAGCACTCCAGTGGGCAGGGCCGACAGTAGGGCGCTGGCGCCGAGAGCTTTTATCAGGCTGCGCCGGTGCAGATTGGTCATGGGGTATCCTCGCGGCTTAATTCTTTGATACGGTTTGCCAGGGCATACACGCCATTGGTGCGTGATGGGCTGAGCTGCCCCTCCAGACCCAGGGCGCTGAAATAGGCCGCTGCATCGAAGGCAGCCAGCTCTTCACTGGTTCTTCCGGAGCAGGCGCTCAGCAGCAGGGCTATCAGGCCGGTGACAATGCGCGCCTCGGATCCGGCAATAAAATAGTGTTTGCCCTGCTCGCCATAATGATACAGCCAGGCGGCGCTCTCGCAGCCGCGCACCCTGGCATCGTCGGTTTGCCACTCAGGCGCCAGGGGCGCCAGGGCTTTACCGCCCAGCATCAGGGCGCGGTACTTCTCCTGCCAGTTGGGGGCTTGTTGCACCTGACTAACCAGCTGCGCGAGCGGGGCACTGCTGTCTTGATAGCGGCTTAAAAACTCGGTGGGGGAGGGATGTAGTTCCATGGTTTCCTCGCAGCAGATCATGGGCATAAGAGTTCGGCCGCTTCTTTGATGGCAGCGAGAAAACGGTCAATGTCATTCGGGGTGGTGTAAAGGCCGATGGAGGCACGGCAGCAGCCTTTTACGCCCATCAGGCTCATCAGCGGCATGGCGCAATGATGGCCGCAGCGAACTGCAATTCCCTGCTGATCCAATAAGATTCCCACATCCTGATGATGTTCATCCCCCAGGTTGAAGGCAATGGCGCCGCTGTTGGGGGCAAAAGCCGTGTCATCGTGGGGGCTGTGAATGCGGATTTGCGGCACCGCCTCAAGCCCGGCGCGAAGCCTGGCCATGAGTTCCATCTCGTGGGCCTGCAGCGCAAACCTGTCGAGGCTATTGATAAAGTCGATTGCGGCTCCCAGTCCGATAACAGAGACGATGGGCGGCGTACCGGCCTCGAGCCGGTTTGGCAGCTCGCCAAATTGGGTGCCAGCAAAGCTTACCGTTTTTATCATCTCGCCGCCGGTGAGCAGCGGCGTGAGGCTATCGAGCGCCTCGAAGCGACCGTAGAGCACGCCCACGCCATCGGGTGCATACATCTTGTGGCCGGAGAACACGTAAAAGTCGCAGCCGATATCGGCCACATCCACGGCCTGATGCGCCACTGCCTGGGCGCCATCCACCAGGGTGAGGGCACCCTTGGCGCGGGCTTTGGCGCAGAGGATTTTTACGTCATTCACAGTGCCCAGCACGTTGGATACATGACCGAGCGCCACCAGGGCGGCGCCTGCTTCAAGCTGCGCGTCGAATGCCGCTATATCCAAACGCAGCTCTGCCGTGAGGGGAATGGCTTCGACCCGGGCACCGGTTTGCGCAGCAAGCTGCTGCCAGGGCACCAGATTGGCATGGTGGGCGGCGCTGTCCACCAGGATGACATCGCCGGGATTGAGACGGTGTTTAAGCCCATTGGCCACCAGATTGATGGCCTCTGTGGTGCCGTGGGTGAAGATAATTTCTTCCCGGCGTACGGCATGGATAAAGGCTTTGAGTTTATCCCGCACGGCTTCGTAGCTGGCGGTGGCACGACCCGACAGGGTATGGGCTGCACGGTGCACGTTGGCGTTGTCTGTGGTGAGAAAGTTCGCCATGGCGTCCAGTACCTGCCGGGGCTTTTGACTGGTGGCGGCCGTGTCCAGATACACCAGCGGATAATCGCCAATGTGTTGGTCAAGTGCAGGGAACTGGTTACGAAGGCTGGGAATGTTCATTAAAACGCTGTCAAAGCAGTAGCCGAAAAGGGATTGAGTTGATCTTTAAGGATTTGCGCGGCCATTGCAAGGCCGCGCCGGGATTGAAACAGGAATTGAAGCAATAATTGATCTGGATTGGCAGCCCGTCACTGCAGCCCGTAACTATAGCCCGTAACTATAGCCCGTAACTTAAGGGCAGGGTAAACGGTAGATTTCCCCAAGGGCGTTGATGCGCTCAAAAAGCGCGTCGGGCATGCTGACATCCAGGCTGTCGATGTTCTCTTTCAGCTGCTCCACCGAAGTGGCACCTATGATGTTGCTGCCCACAAAGCTGCGACTGTTCACAAAGGCCAGTGCCATTTGCGCCGGGCTCAAGCTGAACTCCCGCGCCAGATTGACATAGGCCTCGGTGGCCGCTTTGGCATGGTCGCTGCTGTAGCGGGCAAAACGCTTGAACAGGGTCAGACGTGCCTGCTCCGGCCATTCGCCATTGAGGTATTTGCCGCTTAAAGTGCCAAAGGCCAGTGGCGAGTAGGCCAGCAGCGGTAACTCTTCCCTGTGGCTGATTTCGCTCATGCCCACTTCAAAGCTGCGGTTAAGCAGGTTGTAGGGGTTTTGAATCGATACGATGCGTGGCAGACCATGTTTTTCGGCCAGATGCAGATACTTCATGATGCCCCAGGGGGTTTCGTTGGAGACACCGATGTAGCGGATTTTCCCTACCCTAATCAGCTCGGCCAGGGCCTCAAGCGTTTCAATAATGGGGGTTTGGTGCTCGGCATCGTCACGCTTGTACATCAGCTCGCCGAAGAAATTGGTGTTTCTGTCGGGCCAGTGCAGCTGATACAGGTCGATGGTGTCTATGCCCAGGCGGGTTAAGGACGCATCCACGGCCTCGTGGATGTTGTTCCAGTCCAGTGCCATCTTGGGGCGGATATAGTCGCCCTTGCCACCGTGGGCACAAATCTTGGTGGCGATCACCAGTTCATCGCGATTGCCACGGGCCTTGAGGTAGTTGCCGAGGATCTCTTCTGTGGCCCCCTGGGTCTCGGGGCGGGGCGGCACAGGATACATTTCGGCGGCGTCGATAAAGTTGATGCCCCGGCCAATGGCGTAGTCCAGCTGGACAAAGGCGTCGGCCTGGGTATTTTGTTCGCCCCAGGTCATGGTGCCAAGGCACAGAGAGCTGACCTCCAGATTGGAGTGGGGCAGGCGGCGGTATTCCATCAAAACATCCTCAGCATGATAGGCGTTATGAGTTTGAAGCTATCAATTCTGGCTGATAAAGCAAGGCAGCACAGGGCCTTGCTTTATCGCTTGCACAAAATTGCGTCAGAGGGTGAGGCGCTTGAGCATGGGGATTTCGCAGGCATCGTGGCCTGTGTTGCCCATGGGGGCGGTAAGGTGTTCAAAGCCCAATGATTCATAGAGCTTTACGGCTTCGTGAAGCACGGCCGTGGTTTCCAGGTAGCACTCCCTGTAGCCTTCCTGGCGGGCGAAGGCGAGGCTGTGGTTGGCAAGACGCCTGGCAAGGCCCTTGCCGCGGATCACCGGCAAAAAGTACATTTTTTGCAGCTCGCACACCCCGGGTTCACTGGCGAGTGGCGCAATGCCGCCGCCCCCCAGCACCTGGCCATCCTGACAAATCACCCAGTAGGCGGCGCCGGGTACACTGTAGACCTCACTGAGGCAATCCAGGGTCTTGTCGGCCACACCGTACCCCTTGTCCGGCGTCAGTCCGTATTCCGCTGATACTTCGCGGATCACTGCGGCAATGGCGGCGTCGTCCTCGGGTGTGAGTGGACGGATTTCAATGCCGTCCTGGGCCTTGGCCTGCACTATGGCTCGCTGAAAACGCCCCAATGCCAGGGCGATTTGTCCTGCTTCTTCGTCAGTCAGCTGGGCCAATACCTGTAGAAAATAGTTGTCCTGCTGCTCGTCGAGACGCTCGAGCATAGTTCGGCCCCTGGCAGTCAAACTGGCTTGCAGGCTGCGGCTGTCCCGCTGGTGTACCCGGGTTTCCACCAACTTTTTTTCCACCAGATGAGTCACGGCACGGCTGGCGTTGGATTTGTCGATATTCAGCAGTTGGGCGAGCTGTTTGATGGACAGGCTTTGCTGCCCCAGTTCAATGAGGGCGTGGGCCTGAACCGGGCTTAGGGGCAGTTTGCCAACGGCGCCCGCCAACATACCGAGTTGACGTATCAGTTGCCGTGAAAGCTGGCGGACTTCACGGGCCTGGGATTCCTGAACTTGGGTGCTTCTGACCATGTTGTGGTTTTTTTTGGTTGCGAATTACAACTAATCTAACAGTTTTTTAACCTTAGGCAAGAGGTGCGGTTGTTATTATCGATACAGCTCAGGGTACAACAGTGGCGCCATGGCGAGGATCAGGGCCTGGCGATAGCTGCTGCCACGACTCTCGGCGTTGTGGGTCAGTAAGCCGATGGCGCCCACATCCTGCTTGATGTTCACAGTATTGAACATTCTATCCATCACATGGCCCAGTTCTTCACCGGCCTGAAGGGCGGCATAAATCTGCCTTGGCAGGGGTAACTGGCTGCTTCGGCCGACCGACATCTCACCTGAGTCTGTCACTATGGCCACGTAGGCAAAGGTGGCAGGGCCGTCTTCCAGTTCGTCGACGCCACCTTCCATGGCTATGTAAAAGTGGGCGTTGCCCAGTTCGTGACAGGCCTTGGCACGGTTGATGGCGCCAAGGCGGGTATCAGCGGTATTCATGGGCTGGTCCGGTACGCCGGATGGCACGGATACACCGTGACATTCGACTTCGGCCTGTGGGTACAGGGCTTCGATGGCGCCTTTGGCGGCGGCAACCTTGATGGGGTTTTTGGAGCCGACCAGCACCTTGATGTTTGTTAATGTCATTGTGTTAATTATTTCCAACATGTAGACGTTTGTTTAAATGACTGTTTAAATGGTCCGAGGTGTTTTTGCTCGAAACGGACCGCTATTTTGGCGTCAGCGGCGAGTCAGGGCAAGCACCCTTCGGGATACGACATATGCTCCTCTTTTTTGCGTTCCTTTTTAAAGGGATACAGGGGTTCCTGTCGCAGGGAAGGGGATTCTAACGAGACTAATAATTATGACATTCAACAAACTCTTTATCGCCATGGGACTGGGCAGCATGATTTTGCTGACCGGCTGTAACGACAGCGACAACGACGCTGTGACGACACCTCCTTCCGACACGTCGCTGCAGGCCTTCGCGCCAGACGGAAAACTCTCAGTTAATATCCGCCGCACCTCTTACGGGGTTCCCCATATCAAAGCCGACAACCTGGAGAGCCTAGGCTTCGGTAATGGCTATGTGCAGGCACAGGATAACCTCTGCATTCTGGCGGATGGCTTTATCAAGGCCAACTCAGAGCGCTCGCTGTATTTTGGCCCGCATGCCAGCCTGGACTTCACCACGGGTATGCCGAAATCTGAAGATAACGGCAATCTTATCAGTGATTTTGCCTATAAGGCATTGAAGATAAGGGCGCTGGCGGAGGCCAAGTGGCCCAGTTTCAGCGACAATTCCCGCGCCCTGATCTCGGGTTTTGTTGCCGGTTATAACCAGTACCTCAGTGATGTGGCCGAAGGTAAAGAGCAGGCCGAACCTTTCTGTGCAGGTCAGCCCTGGGTGAAGCCCATAGTACCGGAAGATGTGGTGACTTATCTCTTCTCCATTGCCCTCTTGCCCGGTGCCGCCAACTTCCTCGACCTGATTTTTTACGCTAACCCCGGCGATGGCACCGAATACCTGCCGCGTATCGTGGGGCCGGCCGCTGTTACCGCGTCTGCCAAGTCGGCGCCTGCTTCGGCCGCCACCAAGGCGTTTGCGGATGATGTAAACCAGCGCCTCATTGCCCGCGCCGCGCGCATTCAAACGCCGGACACCAACCCAAGGGATCTGGGGTCCAATGGCTGGGGCCTTGGCAAGGATAAAACCGAAAGCGGCCGTGGCATGGTGCTTGGCAACCCCCACTTCCCCCACACGGGTAACCTGAGATTCTGGCAATCACATGCCACCATCCCCGGTCATCTGGATGTGATGGGCGGCTCTTTGGTGGGCATGCCGGGTCCCATCAACATTGGCTTTAACGAAAACCTTGCCTGGACGCACACCTTCTCCACTGCCGAGCATTTTATTGTGTATCAGTTGGAGCTTAAGTCAGGTGACCGGATGCAATATCTGGTGGACGGTGAAGCCAAAAATGTTCACGAGGAAACCGTGCAGGTGCTGGTGAATGCCGGACCTGCGGGCATTCTGGTGGCGGAAAAAGAGGTGTACTACACAGATGATGCCGTGATGATAGAGGCCCCTGCCAATCTCGCGCCCTTTGGCTGGGATGATGGCCAGGCCTTTATGCTCAAGGATGCCAACATGGCCAATATGGACCCGCTGGATCACTGGCTGGCCATGAACCTGGCCACCAACAAGGATGAGTTCCAGCAGGCATTCAAAGACCATGATGGTGTCATCTTCAACAACACCATGTACGCCGATAAAGAGGGTAACGCCTTCTACATCGACGACTCCACAGTGCCCGGCTTGTCCGATGCAGCCGTGATGTTGCTGCGCACCGAGCAGGCCATTCGTGATGCCCGCGCTCAGGCCGGTTTTACCATATTGCCGGGGAACACTTCGCTTTTTGCCTTCGATGGTCCCATGCCATACAACAGGGCGCCCAAGCTTGAGCGCAGCGACTTTGTACAAAACTCCAACAACTCCTTCTGGTCAACCAACCTTGCGTCACCACTGGAGTTCTTCTCGCCCATGTATGGCCCGGAGCGTGGCCGCTTAACCCTGCGTACCCGCATGGGGCTTAAGCTGATGGCTGAGGCCGGTGGCAGCGATGGCAAGTTCAACCTCGACGAGCTGGAAGCGGCGGTGCTGGGTAACCACAGCTACCTGGCCGAGATGGTGTTGCCGGAATTGCTGGCCCAGTGTGATGCCCAGGGTTCTACCCCTGTGATGCTGGCAGAGGGCGTGTCCAAAGACATCAGCGCTGCCTGCGATGCCTTGACGCGCTGGAACGGCAAACAGGATAACGACAGCATTGGTGGGGCGCTCCTGCGTGAGTTTGCCCATAACTTCAGCGAAGACACCATGCTGACCGTCCCCTTTGATTTCACGGCTGCGGCATCTACGCCTAATACCCTGGCCACCGATGGCAGTGCCCTCAGGGCGCTGGCGCTGGCGGCACTGAACCTGGAGAACGCCGGTTTTGCCGTGGATACCCCTCTGGGCAATGTGCAGTTTGTGGAGCGCTCGCTGCCCAACGGTTTGCCAAGCGGACAGCGTTTGCCATGGCCCGGCAGTCACAACGCCGAGGGCGGTTTTAACGTGTTTTCCACCAGCACCAGCGGTGATGACACCCTTATCCCACAGCACAGCTATGCGCCATCCCTGGATGTGCTCAGCGGCAAGCCACTGCGCTCAGGGCTCACCGACAAGGGGTATCAAATTCGTTATGGCTCCAGTTGGATGATGGCGGTGAACTTTACCGATACCGGCGTGGATGCCCGTGGCATTCTGACTTACTCGGAAACCAGCAATATCCTAAGGCCTGAATTTGCCGACCAGACGCTACTGTATTCTACCCAGAAGCGCTTCCGTCCGTTCCTGTTTGCTGAAGCCGATATTGCGGCGGATGTAAAAGAGACGCTGGAACTTTCGGGCGACAGCATTCGTTAACATTTGCAGTAAACTGCACAGAAAAAAACCGGCCCCAAGGGCCGGTTTTTGTTTGCCAGACCCTGCTCACAGGCGCCCTTGTATCGGCTTGGTTGCCAGCGGTTAAGTGCGGGTTAAGAGATGGCAACTTAACTGAAAATAAATTACGTAATATGCGGGACCGCGATCCCAATATCAGCACTTGGTGAAATTTAATTACGAAAAATGGCCGTCGATCAAAGGCGGGCTCTTGCCTTTTGACTATCCTTGCCGCGAATTTTGAGTCGCACTCATACACCAGTGTCTATCACGACTCAGACCCCAACGTTTATCGCACCCCTGGTGCCAAGGTTGAGCCCATGTCCAACGAAACCCTCACAGCCCCTGCCACGCAGGCAAGCATCTCTTCCACAGTTTCACAGCCCAACAAAGCCATGCCCAGCAATGCCATGCCCTGGACGGCGCAGGATACCACCTGGATGCTGAGCCTGTTTGGCACCGCCGTGGGCGCAGGCATTTTGTTTTTGCCCATTAATGCCGGTATGGGCGGCTTCTGGCCGCTGGTGATGATGGCGCTCCTGATTGGCCCCATGACGTACCTCGCCCACCGGGGGCTGTCGCGTTTTGTGTGCTCTTCATCCATTGCCGGAAGCGATATCACCCAGGTGGTGGAAGAGCATTTTGGCAAGGGCGCCGGTAAAGCCATTACTGTGCTGTATTTCTTCGCGATTTATCCCATAGTGCTTATCTATGGCGTGGGTATTACCAACGTGGTCGACAGCTTTATGGTGAACCAGCTGGGCATGGAGTCGCTGCCGCGCTGGTTGCTCTCAGGCGTGCTTATCTTCGGCATGATGTCGGTGATGGTGGCCGGTGAAAAAATAATGCTCAAGGTGACCCAGTTTTTGGTGTACCCGCTGGTGGCGATTCTCGCCTTTATGTCGCTGTACCTCATGCCCAACTGGAACCTGGCCGCCGTCAGCGAAGTGCCTGCCGCCGGAGACTTCCTCGGTACCATCTGGCTGACCATTCCCGTGCTGATTTTCGCCTTTAACCACTCGCCCGCCATCAGTCAGTTCGCGGTGTCGCTTAAGCGAGACCATGGCAGCAATGCTTCCCGCAAGGCCGATATCATCCTGCGCAACACCGCCATGATGCTGGTGGGCTTTGTGATGTTGTTTGTGTTTTCCTGCGTGCTGTCCTTAAGCCCGGCGCAGCTGGCCGAGGCCAAGAGCCAGAACCTGCCGATTCTGTCGTACCTTGCCAACGTGTTCGACAGTGGTTTCGTCAGCTACTTTGGCCCCTTCATCGCCTTTGTGGCCATAGTGTCCTCTTTCTTCGGCCACTACATGGGCGCCAGCGAAGGCATGAGTGGCATTATCAAGAAACAGCTCGAAGGCAAGGGCAAGCCGGTCAACGAAGCCAAACTGAACCGCTTTATCCTGGGCTTTATGTTCCTGACTATCTGGGCGGTTGCCGTGATTAACCCCAGTATCCTCGGCATGATTGAAGCCCTCGGCGGCCCCATTATTGCCGCCATCCTGTACCTGATGCCCATGTACGCCGTGTATCGGGTGCCAGCGCTCAAGGCCTACCGTGGCCGCATCAGCAATATCTTCGTGATAGTTGCTGGTTTGCTGTCGATGACTGCCATCCTCTACGGTCTGGCGGCCTGAGTTGATTCAAGGGCGGCCCATGGCGTCGCCTCTGCGTTTGGAGCCTTCCATGTTCAGTACCTTTGATATTTACAAGATTGGTATCGGGCCTTCGAGTTCCCATACAGTCGGGCCCATGAAGGCTGCAAAAGCCTTTGTGTATATGCTTGAGAATCTTAATCTTTCAGGCCGGGTCGATAGCCTGAAAGCCGATGTGTACGGGTCGCTGTCGCTCACCGGCAAGGGCCACCACACCGACATCGCAATTTTGTTGGGGTTGATGGGCAACAGCCCTGAAAGCGTGGATATCGATGCGATTGCTGTCACCATAGCCGCCGTGAATGAGACTGAAACCCTGTGGCTTGAAAGTGGCAGACCAGTGCGCTTTGCCCGTGATGCCATGGTGTTCCATCCCCATGCTTTGCCACTGCATGAAAACGCCATGACCTTAAGCGCTTTTGCAGGGGATGAGCTGCTGGCAGCCAACACCTACTACTCCATCGGTGGTGGCTTTGTGGTGGAAGAGGCCGACTTTGGCAAGGCTCAGGTCGGTGAGACCTTGTTCCCGTATCCTTTCGAGGATGCCGAGCGGCTGGTACAGCTTTGCCGCGCCGAAGGAGTAAGCATTTCTACCCTGATGTTGGCCAACGAAAAGGCCTGCCACAGTGAAGAGTACATTTACCGCGGATTTCGCGATATCTGGCTGACCATGAAGCAGGCAATCGACCGAGGCTGCCATACCGAAGGTGTGCTTGCCGGGCCGCTGCGGGTACCTCGCCGGGCCCCGGCGCTGCTTAAGCAGCTGGAAACCAGCGGCCGTATCAGTGCCGATCCCATGGAAATTGTGGATTGGGTGAACCTGTTTGCATTGGCAGTGAGTGAAGAAAACGCCGCCGGTGGCCGGGTGGTGACGGCGCCCACCAATGGCGCGGCCGGGATTATTCCGGCGGTGATGGCCTACTTTGACCGCTTTATTCAGCCCCTTGGGCAAAAGGAATACAGCCGCTTTTTGCTGGCATCTGCTGCCATTGGCAGTCTGTATAAGCGCAATGCCTCTATCTCTGGCGCCGAGGTGGGCTGTCAGGGTGAAGTGGGCGTCGCCTGCTCCATGGCGGCGGCGGGCCTGGCTGAACTCATGGGCGCCAGCCCGGCGCAGGTGTGTATGGCGGCCGAAATCGCCATGGAACATAACCTGGGACTGACGTGCGACCCGGTGGCCGGTCAGGTGCAGGTGCCCTGTATCGAGCGCAATGCCATTGCGGCGGTAAAAGCCGTGAATGCGGCGCGCATGGCGCTGCGGCGCACATCAGACCCGCGGGTGAGCCTAGATAAGGTGATTGCCACCATGTACGAAACCGGTAAGGATATGCACGCCAAGTACCGTGAAACCAGCCTGGGCGGCCTTGCCATCAAGGTCACCAGCATTTGTGACTAAACTGAAAAAGGCCATCAACGATGGCCTTTTTTATATAAAATTAACCGGTTATCAGCTCTTTGGCTTTTCTTCGTACATCAGGTAATAGCTCTTTTCCATGCCAAGGGCCTCGTAGGTGCGCTGGGCATTGGCATTTTCCTGCTCCACATAGAGACGGAAACTGGCGGCGCCGCCTTCGGCTGCGGCCATGTCTTTAACCGCCTGATAAAGACGGCTGTAGATGCCTTTGCGTCTGTGCTCAGGGCGAATGTAGACGCTTTGGATCCAGTAGTAATCTTTGGCGCGCCAGTCACTCCACTCGAAGGTCACCATCAGGGAGCCGGCAATCTCACCATCGATATCGGCCACCAGATAAAAGCCCTTGGCCGGGTTTTCCAGCAGGGTGGAGACGCCCTTGGTGAGGGTGGCTGTATCGAGCTGCAATCCTTCGGTTTCCATGGCCATGGCCTGGTTAAAGTTGACGATATCGGTTAAGTCGGCCGCCACAGCCTTGCGTATGTTCATCGGTCATTCCTGTTATTGTTTTAGAGCCGCTAATCTAGCACAGGGACACCCGCTTATGCAGCCTGCGGGAGAAGAACGGACACTTCGGCTTGATAACGGAGAGCTCCGCCTGATAACGGAGAGCGCCGCCTGATAAAGGAGAGTTATGTCTGATCACCAAGAGTTCCGCCTGATGTAATCGAAAACGGGGAGCTCGGCCATGAAGGTAAAAATGTCGGCCGCCCTGCATTCGACTAAAGTCGAATGCGACTACACTTAGCTAAGGTCTGAGACAGGTGTGAATTTCGGGGGATCCTATGGCCAAGCGTACCCGTGTTGCGCGTCCAAAGTTTTTTTCTAAGTCACATCAAATAGATAATTCGTTATACTACCAGGAAGAGCCGGGTATTCAGCACCCTCTGCATTTTTGCCTGACGCTGGCGACCTTCGGATTGTGGGGCCTGGTGTGGTGGTATCTTATCCTTAAACAACAGGGCAAACGCGACATACTCACGGGCTTCGATGATGATTATTGGAGTTATCTGATTGAGCGTGAGCAGCCGCCGGCGGCCCTGTATCCTCAAAGATTCAATGCCGGGCAGCGCGGGACTTTTGATGCCTGAGGCCTGCTAACTTGTGAGGCCGATCCTCACGCCTTGCCACAGCAAATGTTAATATTCGCGTTCGGCTATCTGATGCCGAGCGCGCCGGGAAGGATGCTTAGCGTGCCCCTTTGGCAAGTTACATAAGGTTCTGTATGTCTGCTACTCCACCCGCTAATTTGTGGCGCCGCTGGTGCGCCGTGCCCCTGTGGCTGCAAATCCTCACCGGTATGTTGCTCGGTATTGGTGTTGGCCTTGTCCTTGGACCCGACGCCAGTGCCCTGAAACCCATAGGCACCCTGTTTGTAAACACCATCAAGATGCTGATAGTGCCCTTGGTATTTTGCTCGTTGATTGTGGGTGTTACCTCGATGCAGGATACCGCCCGCATGGGGCGCATCGGTTTCAAGTCCTTCGCCTTTTATCTGGCTACGACCGCCATTGCCATCTCGGTGGGCCTTATGGTGGGTTGGCTGCTTGAGCCTGGTGCGGGTCTGAGCCTCGAAGGTCATGATCTGAGTGCGGAAGTGAAAACGGCACCCTCAGTGATGGACACCCTTATCAACATAGTGCCCACCAACCCGGTGGCGGCCCTGGCCAGTGGTCAGATTTTACAGGTGATTGTTTTCGCCGTGGCCCTGGGGGTGGCGCTGGTGCTGATTGGTGACCATGGTAAGCCAGCCATCAAGGTGTTCGAGAGCCTTGCCGAAGCCATGTATAAACTCACCGACATGGTGATGAAGCTTGCCCCCTATGGCGTATTTGGTCTGATGGCCTGGGTCGCAGGCGAGTACGGCATAGATATGTTGCTGCCGCTGATTAAGGTGATTGTTGCTGTGTATCTGGGCTGTGCCCTGCATATTCTGGGCTTCTACTCCTTGGTGCTGAAGCTGGTTGCCGGACTCAATCCCATCCAGTTTTTCAAAGGGATCAGTAACGCCATGGCGGTGGCTTTTACCACCTCCAGCAGCGCGGGCACCCTTCCTGCCAGCATGAAGTGCGCCAGCGAGTATCTTGGCGTAAACAAGAAGATTTCCAGCTTTGTGCTGCCCCTTGGCACCACCATCAATATGGACGGTACGGCCCTGTATCAGGGGGTGACAGCGCTCTTTGTGGCGCAGGCCTTTGGTGTGGACTTAACCTGGGTCGATTACCTCACCATAGTGCTGACTGCCACCCTGGCATCCATTGGCACTGCCGGGGTACCGGGGGCCGGGCTTGTGATGCTGACGCTGGTGCTGACCACGGTGGGCTTGCCCCTTGAAGGGGTGGCCATTATCGCCGGTATCGACCGGATTCTGGACATGGCCCGCACCGTGGTGAATGTGTCCGGCGACCTGGTGGCGACCACTGTGATTGCCCGCTCAGAAGGGGAAATTGATATCGCCCACTATAATGCCGACATGGAAACCAGTGCCGAGATGGCACAGGCACGGGAAGAAGTCTGATTGACTGAGCAGAGTTGATGCATGACAAAAGCCCCGCTTGAGCGGGGCTTTTTGCCGTGAGCGCTGAGGCGTACATTCGCTGGCAGACTTTGTTAATTGGGCCTGGTCAATGACGTTTGGCCAGCAGAACGCTCAGAGGCGGCTTAAAATCAGCAGCACTTTTCCTTCGCTGTCGAACAGGCGTAACTTACCTTCGGCTTCGTCCAGCTTTCTGACCCTGGGCAGGGCGTCGGCGACTCTGGCTTCCTGATCCATCAGGGCATCGACACAGGCCTTGCGGGTGGTGCCCGAAGGGGTCAGCAGCAACTGATTGCCTTGCAGTTTAAAACTGCCAAAAAAGTTATTGCAGCTGTTGTTGCCAAGGAGTTTATTGCCCTCTTCAAATACCAGTTTTGCGGGGCTGTAGTCGATGACAGGGCGATCTTTCACCTGTTCTATGTGCCAGCTTCCGAGCAAATTGAATTCAACAGCGTCAGAATAAGGGGATGATTGGCAGCCCACCAGCGCCAGTGCGCTGGCCATCAGGGCAAATTTCTTGATCATGCGGGTTTCCATACTGTACTTTGACGGGCGACGTCGGCATGCCGCCATTCAGGGGCGATTATGTGGTGGAACAGATGAAAAGTGTAATGAAATTTCTGAAAATCCTGCATTGGCTTGGTCTGACCATGGTACTTGGCGGAGTTTGGCTCTATCTGGGTACAGAGCTGACAGCGCAGGTCACTGGTATGCTGTGGGCGTCAGTTTTGTTGGGGCTGGGGTTGGTGTTGATGTCCCCTTTTCCGGTTGTGCTCGTAATCGAGTGGGCCAGGGGACAATCAAGCAGCTGAGGTACGAAAGCTCTTTCGCTTTCCTCAGGAGACTAAGCGTCGGGAGGTGTGGTGTCTTCGCTACTTTGGGGTTTGGGATACAGGCGAGTGCGGACTTTTTCCAGTTCGTCTCTGGCTTCTGCGAGCATGGGCGCCAGCTCAAGATGCGAATCCGGGGTAAAAAATTTGTGCCCCGTCATCACCCGCTGATCTTCCAGTTTGCGGCCGAATTGTTTGTGCAGCCGGGTCACCAGTGAGTCCAGGTTGGCTTCACTGTCAACAAAGGCCAGCAGGACGATTTGTTCCCCGATTCGGGCCGCAACGTCCGCTTCCCTGAGGTTTTCAAATACCACCTGTGCCAGGGTACGCAGTTTTTCCTGTGATTCTTCGGCCTCGTACTGAGTGCCATTTTCCATGACCACCAGCCCGGCATGGGAGCCCAAACGTCGGCTCAAATTGAGCTGTCTGGGTGCCATCAAATTAAAGCCGTTGTCATTGAGCATCTGCGTGGATTCATCCTGCAGCGACATATGTTCAAGGCGACTCATCTGGCGCAACACATTCAATTCACTCTCGAGCAGCGACAGCATGGGCTCTGCCAGCGTCCGGCCGCTGTCGATGTTGGGGGGTAGTTTGTCACACACCAGCAGCACTGCGCCAAAGGGGCTGCCACCGGGCCAGCTCAGGGAAAACTCAATCAGTCCGTGATGCCAAATGCCTTCATAGGGCAGCTCAGTATTGGTCAGTCGCTGTTTGAGGTTGTCTATGGGTTCAATGGCGCCCAGGGTCAGGCCGAGGTTTTTATGTTGTTTCAGGGTAAGGATTTTGGCGTCGCCAGCTTGGTACTGCACTATGGCGCAGGCACTGGCTTTAAACAGCTGACACAACAGCTGCGTCAAGTGCTGCCATCGGGATTCATCGATGGCAGTGTTGGGAGAATCAAATAACCAAGTTACAGGTTCAGACATAGGGTATTCAAATGTGTAATTGTTGTTATTCCGTAATACGTTAGTCGCGAACCGCTTAAAAAGCCAGTCTGGGCTGCAAACCGGGTTATTGGGTGAGGGTCGCCAATTGAAGTTCTGCGGCCTTTGCCTTTTGCTCTTGTTGCCAGGATTGCAGGTTTTCTTTGGCCAACATCAGCATGGGGCCGAGCTTGCTGCCTGAATCCGGCGAGAAAAATCGAAAACTGTAATCCAGTTTAATAGTCGGCTCCTGCTGGGCTAGTTGGCGTTCAACCCGCTGCACAATATGGTTGAGGTCCCTTTCATTGTCCAAAAACGCCAGCACCACAAACAAGGTATCGCTGTAATGGGCAGCTATGTCGGCGGTGCGGATGGTGTGCTGTATGATACCGCCGAGCAGGCGGTGATGTTTTTCGTTGAGATCGGCGTCGGGGCTTTGTTGCTGCAATTCAAAAAACAAAATGCCTGCATGAGCCCCGAAACGGCGGCCAAGGTTCAATTGTCTTGGTGCCATCATGATAAAACCGTAGTGGTTTAACATGCCGGTTTCCCTGTCCCGCATTGAAAGGGATTCCACCCTGTGACTTTGGCACAGCAACGCCAGGTCTTGCTGCAACAGGATTTGAAATGGCTCCAGCATCAGACTGTTAATGGTCTGGTTTTCGACCCGCTTGTGGGAGAGCACGCACAAACAGCCAAAGATTGAGCCATCGGGCCAGAGAATGGGGCGGGCAAGCAGTCCCAGACAGCTGTCAAAATCGGTGGGTAAGTCACCTGCATGGTATTTGGACAAATCCAGTGATACACCATCGGGCAGGGCATTGACCAAATCCAGAAACAGCGGCGTGTCCCGGTCAAACATTTGCCCTGAGGTAAAGTGGGGCAGGCTGGCGATGGCACTGACGAGTACCTCAAAACCGAGCGACACCCTCTGCACCACAAACACATAGTCGGCTTCGTAATAGCGTTTGATGAGCTCACACTGATGCATCCAACGAACCAGATTGACCTGGGGGCTGTCGGACTCCAGCAGGCTGGCATGGGGATTGATGGTTTCAGGCAACATAAAGGCAGTACCTTTCACTGGGAACTGTCATACAGTGTGGTCACGAACCGCAGGAACCGCAAATTAAAGGTCGATATTGATTGTTGGCTTTCTTAGGGCTAACTCCCTGTATAATGAATGCTTTCCAAAGGAGAACCAGAGATGCAGATACGGCAGGCAACCCCGGGTGATATTGAGCATCTGGTACGGCTTGAACAGCGTTATGGCCGGGATGAACTGGGTGATAATGATGCCCGCCTGGAGGCGCAGCTCAATGGTCGTCGGGAGTTTACCCTTCTGATTGCAGAGCATTTGGTCGTCGTGGCAGAAGATGCGGGGCAAATCATGGCCTATGCCATCGTTGCCGACGAAGGCTTTTATCTGGGGCAGGTTTTTTATCGCAAGCTTTTTCAGCGACTTGGAAGTTATCAGCAGTCAAACCCTGGGCAACGAGGCGGCGCGGGAAAACACTCAGCCGCAGGCTGCTATGGCCCTGTGTGGGTGGACAGTCGCTATCGCGGCAAGGGCGTCTTCGGTGCCCTGTTTGACAAGGTGCTGGAACTATCCAACGGGCGTTACTCGCCTTTGTTTACCTTTATTGCTGAAGAGAATCAGCACTCGCTGAACGTCCATGTGAAGCGCGCCGGGATGGAGGTCCTGGACTTTTTTGAGGATGGGGGAAGAGGCTTTTATCTACTGAAGTGCCCCGAATGAGCGTTCACTCCACGGACTGTCGCAGCCGCAATTTATAGGTTAAGTTTAGGTTACGAGCAGCCATACTGTACGACGGCCTATGCAGGTAAATTTTCAGTTGTTTGATCGCAGCTTTCTGTTGGCAGTGCGCGAGTCCTTTATTGCACTGTTACCGTTTCTGCTTATTAATGCGCTGCTGGCGCTTTTTCCTGTACTTGCCACTGCGCTGGCCCCTGAATTGTCGGTATACGATGCCTTTCATTGGTTTGAAGGGATAAGCGATACGCTCGGGCGGCTTTTTCCGCTGCTGGCCATGTTGTCGCTGTCGTACCACTTTGCCAAGTATCTGGATATTTCGGCGGTGGCCTCGGCCACCCTGTCCCTTTGCATCATCTTTTCGCTGCATGTGCACACCAGTGGTGGGCTGGTGTTCAGCGATTATTTGCTGGAGGTACTGGGTGACCCGCGCATGGTGATTACCCCCATATTGGCCGCCTACATCATGCGGCACTTCTTAAAGTTCCCCCAGTTACATATGGTGCGAAGTGCCGAAATCAGCGCGTATTTGAGTCAGCACCTGAACCTGATTATTCCCATGGTGCTGACTTATACGCTGGTGGTTCTCATCCTTAAGGCCATGAGCATGCTGTTAGTGCTGGGTATTTCTCCCATGGTGGATGCGGTGGGTGAGTTCGGCCCCATGGGACAGATTATTTTCAGGGTGCTGCTGACACACATACTCTGGTGTTTTGGGGTTCATGGCGATAATGCCTTTCTGCTGCTGATTGGCGATGACAATGGTCTGCAATACCTGGCACCCAACCTGACCTTCAGCGAGTTTATGGATCTCTTTGTGCTGCTGGGCGGCAGTGGTGCCACCATCCCGTTGCTGATAGCCATCTTTTTGGAAAGCCGCGACGAGCAGAGCCGGCATCTGGCCAAAATTGCCGTGCCTTTCTCCGTGGTAAACATCAATGAAATTTTGATTTACGGCTTGCCCATCGTTTTTAACCTGCGCCTCGCGATTCCCTTTGTGCTGTTGCCCTGCCTGAATGTGCTCATTGCCTGGATGGCGATTTCCGCAGGCTTTTTGAGTTTTGATGGCAAACCCTTCCCCTGGGTGACGCCACTGTTTTTGAATGGCTGGATTGCGTCGGGCGGTTTTGCTGTGGTGGCGCTGCAGCTCTTTTTGGTCACGGTTGGTGTATTCATTTACCGGCCATTTATTCGCAAGTACAGCACCTTCACCGATGCCAATCAGTACGATAGAGAGCTCATTAAACGTACCGAGTTACAAAAGGATATTGAGCGCATGTCCGAGCGGCAGTATAGCCGTAATCAGTCAGAAACCCTTGCTGCCAGTCGCAATCTGGAGCGGACGGTTCGCGAAGTACTGAGCGGTGAGCTGCTGGTGCACTACCAGCCAAAACTCAAGCTGCCGGGCAGGGAGGTGGTTGGTTTCGAGGCGCTTTTGAGGCTTAAGGATGCCGACGGCAATATAAAGGGCCCCTGGTTTATTGATAATTTTCAACGTGCCGGGTACTCCCACGTGATAGACCGTTTTGTGATTAGTACGGTGGCGGAGGATTTGAGGCGCTGGCAGGCAGCGGGCTTTTCGCCCAAGGTCAGTATCAATCTCGATCCCAACAACTTAAACGATGTGCTGATGCTCGACAGGCTACGCACTACGTTGGGGGAATTTGCCCATCAGGTTGAAGTGGAAATCCTCGAACGGGCATTTATGCGGGATATGCAAGGCATCAACCGCGCCATCGCCCAGTTGCAGGCGTTGGGGTTCCGATTCTTGCTGGATGACTTCGGCACGGGATTTTCCAGTCTTAGTCTGTTGACTCAGATTTCGGTAGATGGCATCAAGCTTGACCGGAGTATCCTTGCCAAAACCGATACCGATCAGGGCAGGGTGCTTTACCGGCAAATTTGCCAGCTGTGTAAGTCGTTAGGGTTCCAGTTGGTGGCCGAGGGCGTCGAAACCCCATCAGAGGCGAGCTTCGTCGGTGATGCCGGTGTGGATTATGTCCAGGGTTGGTTGTTTGCCAAGGCATTGCCTCAAGCCCAGGCAATGGAATATGCGCTCAATCATGGCAAAATAACCCCTAACGATTTGGACATCATTTGACACTATGCAACATATTCAACAGCTGTTAATGCCTTACCAACAACATGCGCTTGGCGCCTGGGACAGATTGCGCCTCGGTTACAGCCTCTGCGTGCATGGGGGCGTCGAAGTTAAGGCCTTTCGAGGCGGTGAGCCTCAGGCTTATTGGCTGCAAGTACCCGAAGGCTATGTGCATTGCGGCACTGTTCATTCGGTGGAGACGGCTTGGCAGTGGGACATCACGCCGGATGGCACTCTGGAGCCACTGAGGTTGGAAGCCGTGCCCGAAAGCCAGTTGGGATTTTTATTGGTGCAGGCGGCGCACTTCGACCACTGCTATTAGTTGACCTCGGCCACCAACAGACCGTTGCTTCGGGCTGACCATAGCCACTGAGTGAGTTGTGTCGGTGTGAGGTACCAACGGGGTGAGCCAGAAACAAAAAAACCGCCGAAAGGCGGTTTTTTTATGGGCGAGCGTCTGATTACAGACCCGCGTCCGCGCGCAGCGCTTCTGCCTTGTTGGTTTGTTCCCAAGGGAACTCGTTACGGCCAAAGTGACCGTAAGCGGCAGTGGCCTGATAGATAGGACGTGCCAGGTTCAGCATTTCGGTCAGGCCGTATGGGCGCAGGTCGAAGTGCTGGCGTACCAGGGCGATGAGCTTATCTTCTGGCAGCTTACCGGTACCGAAGGTCTCGATGCTGATAGACGTCGGCTCGGCAACACCGATGGCGTAGGACACCTGGATTTCACAGCGGTCAGCGAGACCCGCGGCCACGATGTTTTTGGCAACATAGCGGGCGGCGTAGGCAGCTGAGCGGTCAACCTTGGATGGGTCTTTACCGGAGAAAGCACCGCCACCGTGACGGGCCATGCCGCCGTAGGTGTCAACGATGATCTTACGACCAGTCAGACCACAGTCGCCCATTGGGCCACCGATAACGAAACGACCGGTTGGGTTGATAAAGAACTTGGTGTCTTTGTTCAGCCACTGGGCAGGTACCACAGGCTTGATGATGGTTTCCATCACACCTTCCACCAGATCAGACTGAGACACAGAGTCACAGTGCTGGGTAGAGAGTACGATGGCATCGATACCCACAATCTTGCCTTCGTCATAGGCGAAGGTCACCTGGGACTTGGCGTCGGGGCGCAGCCAGGACAGGGTGCCGTCTTTACGGACTTCTGACTGACGCTTCACCAGTGCGTGAGCGTAAGTGATTGGGGCTGGCATCAGCACGTCGGTTTCGTTGCTGGCGTAGCCGAACATCAGGCCCTGGTCACCGGCGCCCTGTTCACGTGGGTCAGCACGGTCAACACCCTGGTTGATGTCAGGAGACTGCTTACCAATGGCGCTCAGTACCGCGCAGGAATCGGCATCGAAGCCCATGTCTGAATGCACATAGCCGATTTCACGTACGGTTTTACGGGTCAGTTCTTCGATATCGACCCAAGCAGAGGTAGTGATTTCGCCACCGACCATCACCATACCGGTTTTCACGTAGGTTTCGCACGCTACGCGGGCCTTGGGATCCTGCTCCAGGATTGCGTCAAGCACAGCATCGGAAATCTGGTCTGCAATTTTATCGGGATGACCTTCTGAGACCGACTCAGAGGTAAACAAGTGTTTTGCCATGTTTGGAAAATCTCGACTTTTTAAGCGTTAAACGTGTAGAAGCATCTACATCTAGACGGCCATTTTAGTTGAAATTACGTTCACGATCATCCCCCGGATCAGAAAATTTAGTGCCAATTGTGACCAAGATAGGAATGGGGAAGGGTACTGTTTTATAGAGAAAATCGATTACTTTAACAAATTCAGGGTGATAAAGGTCTGATGTGCTGTGGTTTATTCAATGCGTTTTTGTATGCGACCAGCGAAACAAGCCCCCAATAGCGCCTCACTGGTTTTGCCAGCCGTCAATATGGAAATTTAAATTTGCGTCCACAAGCCCTGTTAAGGGAAAATATGTGCCCACAATTGCCCGAAAAGCCTCAATACAAGCAGGAGAGAGCATGTCTCGTAAAGAACTCGCCAACGCTATCCGCGCACTCAGCATGGACGCCGTTCAAAAGGCCAACTCCGGTCACCCCGGTGCCCCCATGGGGATGGCAGATATTGCCGAAGTCCTTTGGCGCGGTCATCTGAAGCATAACCCCACCAATCCACAGTGGGCCGATCGCGACCGTTTCATCCTCTCCAATGGCCACGGCTCCATGCTGCACTACTCGCTGCTGCACCTGGCCGGTTATGACCTGTCTATTGAAGACCTCAAGCAATTCCGTCAGTTGCACTCACGCACTCCAGGCCACCCTGAGTACGGTTATGCCCCAGGCATCGAAACCACCACGGGTCCTCTGGGTCAGGGCATCACCAACGGCGTGGGTATGGCCATTGCTGAGAAAGTGTTGGCTGCTCAGTTCAACCGTGACGGCCACGACATCGTTGACCACTTCACTTACGTGTTCATGGGTGACGGCTGCTTGATGGAAGGTATTTCCCACGAGGCTTGCTCTCTGGCAGGCACCCTGGGTCTGGGCAAACTGATTGCCTTCTGGGATGACAACGGCATCTCTATCGACGGTCACGTTGAAGGCTGGTTTACCGACGACACGCCAAAGCGTTTCGAATCTTACGGCTGGCACGTGATTGCCGGTGTTGACGGTCACGACAGCGACGCCATCGATGCAGCCATCAAGGCGGCCAAGGCTGATCCTCGTCCAACCCTCATCTGCTGCAAAACCATCATTGGTTACGGCTCGCCAAACAAGTCCGGTTCACACGACTGCCACGGCGCGCCACTGGGCGATGCTGAAATTGCAGCCGCACGTGAGTTCCTGGGCTGGAAGCACGACCCATTCGTGATCCCTGCTGACATTTACGCCCAGTGGGATGCCAAAGAAGCCGGTATCGCCTCTGAGAAAGCCTGGGATGCCAAGTTTGCCGCGTACGCCGCTGCTTACCCAGAGTTGGCCGCAGAATACCAGCGCCGCGTGAACGGCGAACTGCCTGCCAACTTTGGCGCAGAAGCCCAGGCCTATATCGAGAAGCTGCAGAACAACCCTGCCAACATTGCTTCCCGTAAAGCCTCACAAAATGCCCTGGAAGCCTTTGGCGCCATGCTGCCTGAATTCCTTGGCGGCAGTGCCGACCTGGCCCCATCCAACCTGACCATGTACTCGGCTTCCAAGTCCATCACAGGTGATGACGCCAGCGGTAACTACCTGCACTACGGTGTGCGTGAGTTCGGTATGACCGCCATCATCAACGGTATCGCCCTGCACGGCGGTTTCGTGCCATACGGCGCTACCTTCCTTATGTTTATGGAATATGCCCGTAACGCCATGCGTATGGCTGCGCTGATGAAGGTGCAGAACATCCAGGTTTACACCCACGACTCTATCGGTCTGGGCGAAGACGGCCCGACTCACCAGCCAGTGGAGCAAATCGCTTCCCTGCGTGTGACCCCGAACATGAGCACCTGGCGCCCATGTGACCAGGTTGAGTCTGCTGTGGCCTGGAAATACGCCATCGAGCGCAAAGACGGCCCAACCTCGCTGATCTTCTCCCGTCAGAACCTGGCACAAATGCCACGCAGCGCCGAGCAGCTGGCCAATGTCGCCAAAGGCGGCTACGTGCTGGTAGACAGCGCTGCGGCGCCTGAGCTCATCATCATCGCCACCGGCTCTGAAGTTGAGCTGGCAGTGAAAGCCCAGGCCGAACTGACCGCCAAGGGCAAGCAGGTGCGCGTGGTGTCCATGCCATCCACCGACGTGTTCGATAAGCAGGATGCTGCGTATAAGGAAGCGGTACTGCCTGCCAGCGTCACAAAACGTGTGGCCGTGGAAGCGGGTATTGCCGATTACTGGTATAAGTATGTGGGTCTGAACGGCCGCATCATTGGCATGACCAGCTTCGGCGAGTCAGCGCCAGCCAATCAGCTGTTCGAAATGTTCGGCTTCACAGTCGACAAGGTGGTTGCCGCCGCCGAAGAGCTGCTGGGTTAATACTGACGCGAGCAAGGTGGCAGCCAGGCTGCCACCGGTCTGACCGGCGTTGCCGGTCAGCCTCTGTCGGCAGGGGAGCCGACAGGGTTTTCACCCTCCCCAGAGGATTTGCTCACCACTATGATCCGTGTTGCTATCAATGGTTATGGCCGCATCGGCCGCTCCGTACTGAGGGCGCTTTATGAGTCCGGCAAACGGGGCCAGATGCAGCTGGTCGCCATTAATGAACTGGCCAAGCCCGAGGCCATAGTTCACCTGACCAATTACGACACCACCCACGGCCGTTTCCATACCCGTGCCAGCTTCAATGAAGGCATGATGCACCTTGGAGATGACGCCATCCGCTTGCTGGCCGTTGAAGATGCCGCTGCGCTGCCCTGGCAGGAGCTGGATGTGGATTTGGTGTTCGAATGCACAGGCGCCCTCAATGACAGGCAAAGCGCCGAAGCCCATATTCATGCCGGTGCCCGCAAGGTACTGATAAGCCATCCGTCTTCTGCCGATGTCGATGCCACCATCGTTTATGGTGTCAACGACGCCAGCCTCAAAGCCACAGATACCGTCGTTTCCAACGCCTCCTGCACCACCAACTGTCTGGTGCCGGTCATCGACGTGCTCGACCGTCACTTCGGTGTGAAGAGTGGCGCCATCACCACCATTCACTCGGCCATGAACGATCAGCAGGTGATTGATGCCTACCATGACGACCTGCGCCGCACCCGCGCCGCCAGTCAGTCGATTATCCCGGTGGACACCAAGCTTGCCCGCGGGATTGAGCGCATTTTGCCGCAGATGAAAGACAAGTTTGAGGCGATTTCGGTACGGGTGCCTACCATTAATGTCACCGCCATCGACCTTTCGGTGACCCTGGATACCCGGGTAGACATCGACACCGTCAACGCCGCGCTCAAAGCCGCCGCCGATGGCAGCGCCAGTGGCATACTGGGCTACACCGACGAGCCTCTGGTATCATGTGACTTTAACCATGACCCGCGCTCCAGCGTGGTGGATGGTACCCAGACCCGTGTCAGCGCCGGGCATCTGGTGAAAATGCTGCTTTGGTGCGACAACGAGTGGGGTTTTGCCAACCGCATGCTCGATACTGCCCTGGCCATGGCCGCTACAGAAGCTGATTGACCCTACAGGATAATGAAGAAGAGCAGGGACAAGCTTTTCTCACAAGAATTTGTTTTTGATTAAAAATAAGGAAGCAATACCATGACAATTATCAAAATGTCAGACTTGGATCTTAACGGCAAGCGCGTGCTTATCCGTGAAGATCTGAACGTGCCTGTGGCCGATGGCGTTGTCACCAGTGACGCCCGTCTGCGCGCCTCTTTGCCCACCATTAAGCTGGCGCTGGAAAAAGGCGCTGCGGTAATGGTGATGTCTCACCTGGGCCGTCCGACCGAAGGCGAGTACAACGAAGAGTTCTCCATGAAGCCTGTGGTGAACTACCTGACTGCAGCACTGGATTGCCCCGTGCGTCTGGTCAGCGACTACCTCGATGGCGTTGATGTGGCCGTTGGCGAAGTGGTTGTGTTCGAAAACGTGCGCTTCAACAAGGGCGAGAAGAAGAACGATGAGGCGCTGTCTAAGAAGATGGCAGCCCTGTGTGACGTTTACGTGATGGACGCCTTCGGTACCGCGCACCGCGCCGAAGCCTCCACCAACGGCGTGGGTCTCTACGCCCCTGTCGCCTGCGCCGGTCCGCTGCTTGCTGCTGAGCTTGATGCGCTCGGTAAGGCGCTGGACAACCCGGCCCGCCCGCTGGTGGCCATTGTGGGTGGCTCCAAGGTATCAACCAAGCTGACCGTGCTTGAGTCACTTTCCGGCATCGTTGACCAGCTGGTGGTTGGCGGCGGTATCGCCAACACCTTTATTGCCGCAGCCGGTAATCAGGTGGGCAAGTCGCTGTATGAAGCCGACCTGATTGATGAAGCCAAGCGTCTGGTGGCCAATGCCCAGAGCCGCGGCGGCGATATCCCTGTGCCGACCGATGTGGTGGTGGGTAAAGAGTTCAGCCCAACAGCCGCTGCTACCCTGAAAGATGTGAGCGACGTGGCCGCAGACGATATGATTTTCGATATTGGCCCCGACAGCGCCGAGGCCCTGGCCGCCATCCTCAAGAATGCCGGTACCATCGTCTGGAATGGCCCTGTGGGTGTGTTCGAATTCGACCAGTTTGGTGAAGGCACCAAGCGCATCGCCCAGGCGATCGCCGAGTCTTCAGCGTTTTCTATCGCCGGTGGCGGCGATACTCTGGCGGCCGTGGATAAATACGGTATCGCCGACAAGGTGTCTTACATCTCTACCGGTGGCGGCGCCTTCCTTGAGTTCCTCGAAGGCAAGGAGCTGCCAGCCGTGGCCATGCTCACCGCCCGTGGTGCCAAGGCATAACACTGCAACAAATTACTATTATTAAAAAAACCGCCTCCCGGGAGACCGGGAGGTATAAAAATCAGTCCAAACGATAGCGACCTCGGTGACCCAAGTTCAGCATGGATGTCACCCTATTAATGGAGTAAAAAATGGCCCTTATTTCCCTACGTCAACTGCTGGACCACGCTGCAGAGCATGGTTACGGTGTGCCTGCGTTCAACGTGAACAACCTTGAGCAAATGCGCGCCATCATGCAGGCGGCCGAAGCCACCGACAGCCCTGTGATTGTTCAGGCCTCTGCCGGTGCCCGCAAGTACGCCCGTCCTCAGTTCCTCAAGTACCTGATGAACGCCGCCCTCGAGCAGTATCCCGATATCCCTGTGTGTATCCACCAGGACCACGGCACCCACCCCGACGTGTGCCAGCGTTCTATCCAGCTGGGTATGAGCTCGGTGATGATGGATGGCTCTTTGATGTCCGACGGTAAAACCCCGGCTTCTTACGATTACAACGTCGACGTGACCCGCAAGACTGTGGCATTTGCCCACGCTTGTGGTGTGTCTGTTGAAGGTGAAATCGGCTGTCTGGGTAGCCTGGAAACCGGTACTGCCGGTGAAGAAGATGGTATCGGCGCCGTTGGTGTGCTGAGCCACGACCAGCTGCTGACCACCGCCGAAGAAGCCGCGCGCTTTGTGGCCGACACCCACGTTGATGCCCTGGCTATTGCCATCGGTACCAGCCACGGTGCCTACAAGTTCAGCCGCAAGCCTACCGGTGACGTGCTGCGTATTGACCGCATCAAAGAAATCCACGCCCGTATCCCCAACACCCACCTGGTGATGCACGGCTCTTCTTCTGTGCCCCAGTACTGGCTGGAAATCATCAACCAATACGGTGGTGAAATCCCTGAGACCTACGGTGTGCCGCTGGAAGAAATCGTCGAAGGCATCAAGCACGGTGTGCGTAAGGTGAACATCGACACCGACCTGCGTCTGGCCTCCACCGGCGCGGTACGTAAGTTCCTGGCCGAGAACCCAAGTGAGTTCGACCCACGTAAGTTCCTCAAGGCCTCCATGGAAGCCATGGCCGATATCTGTACCGAGCGCTACGAAGCCTTTGGCTGTGCCGGTATGGCATCGAAAATCAAGCCGCTGTCACTGCAGGCCATGTACAAGCGTTATCAGACCGGCGAGCTGGACCCGAAGATCAATCTCTAATCTCGCTGAACTGAAAAAGCCCGCAATCGCGGGCTTTTTATTTGGCTGGTTCCTGTAAGCGGGTAAATGTGCGCTTTTGCTTATGCTCGCCGGACAAACGGGTTAGCATTAGCCCATTGCCGTTATGTCGGAGCAGAGGATGTCCAAGGTGTTTTCCCCGTTTCAGTTCGATAACAGTTTTGTCCGGCACATGGAGGGCTTTTTTGAGCCCTGGCAAGGGGCGAGGGTGCCAGCGCCCGCCATGGTGTGCTTTAACCAACAGCTCGCCGACGAGCTGGGGATGGATGTAGATGCCATGGAAGACAGCCGTCTTGCGGCTTTCTTTTGTGGAATGCTCACTGCCGAAGGCAGCGAGCCCGTTGCCATGGCCTATGCGGGCCACCAGTTTGGTGGCTTCTCACCGAGGCTGGGGGATGGTCGCGCCTTATTGCTTGGAGAAATCACGGATATTCATGGAAGGCGCCGCGACCTGCACCTTAAAGGGTCGGGGCGCACCCAGTTTTCCCGTGGCGGTGACGGCAAGGCAGTGCTCGGGCCCGTGCTTCGCGAATATCTGATGGGCGAGGCCATGTATGCCCTGGGTGTTCCCACTACCAGAGCGCTGGCGGCCGTGACCACCGGCGAAGACATTTACCGTGATGGCATCAAGCCCGGCGCTGTGCTGGCACGGGTGGCGTCGAGCCATATCCGGGTGGGCACCTTTGAGTACGCTGCAGCGCGCGGCGACCATGAAGGGCTGCGTGAACTGGTTCGTTACAGTCTGAAGCGCCACTATCCCGAGCTTATGAGCGATGAAGCGCCAGCGCTTGCGCTGCTCAATGCGGTGTCCCGGGCACAGGCAAAGCTGGTGGCAAGGTGGATGGGCATAGGCTTTATTCATGGGGTCATGAATACCGATAATGTCACTATCTCCGGTGAAACCATAGACTACGGGCCCTGCGCCTTTATGGACAGCTACGATGCCCGCACCGTGTTCAGCTCCATCGATCACGATGGCCGCTACGCCTATGGCAATCAACCCGGCATTGCCCGCTGGAATCTGGCCCGCTTTGCCGAAGCCCTGTTGCCGCTGCTGGCTGAGGATGAATCCGAGGCGCTGGCCCATGCCCAGTCGGTGCTCGATGGCTTTGCCGAGGTTTATACCAAAGAATGGTTGGCTGTGTTTGCCGCCAAGTTTGGCTTGAAAACCGCACAGGATGGTGACCTTGAACTCTTTATGGACTTCCTGACCCTGCTCGGTGAGCTGAAACTCGACTTTACCCTGGCGTTCCGGGCGTTGGCGAACAGCCTTGGCGATACATCCGCGGCGGGCATTGAGGCCTTAAGCGCCGACAGTGCCAAACTCGCCCCCTGGCTGACCCGTTGGCATGAGAGGCTTGGCCGCGAATATGGTCCCCAATCCGACTTTGCTCCGGATGCCAGGGCGCTGATGCAAGGCGTGAATCCCGTGTTTATCCCCCGCAACCATCTGCTGCAGGGGGCGCTGGACAGCGCCGAAGCCGGGGATATGGGGCCTTTCGAGCGCTTGCTGGCGGTGGTATGCCGCCCCTATGAAGAACGGGCGGGCTATGAGGCCTATGCTTCGGGCGCCCCGGAAGATTTCGGTCCCTTCCGTACGTTTTGCGGCACCTGACGGGGGGAAGTTTTCCCCAGTAATTTGTTCAGTCAAATGCCGGATTTTGTGGTGTATTTCGCATTTCCGGCCTCAGGTGGTACCATGTGCGGCGATTTTTGGGAGCGAAAACACCTGATAAGGATAAGAGAATGATGAACAAACTGCTGATTGCCGCGGCCCTGACGGCGGCGACACCTTTTGCCGCCATGGCCGGTGCCGACTTCGTGGAAGGCGACAAAACCTTTGCCGGTGAAGCCGAGCTGGGCGCCACTCTGACCACAGGCAATACAGACACCACCTCACTTAAGGGCCGTCTCGGGCTCAAGCATGAACTGGGTAACTGGGAAAACCAGTACACCCTGGAAGCGCTCTACAAGGAAGACACTGACGAAGTGACCGCCGAGCGCTACTTTGCCGGTGCCCAGGGCAACTATAAGTTTGACGACAGCAACTACCTGTTTGCCAACGCCAACTATGAACAGGACCCTTTTACCGGTTATGACTACAAGCTGACCGGCGCCGTGGGTTATGGTCATCGTTTTATCGACACTGAAAGTACCACTCTGGCCATGGAAGTGGGTCCCGGTTACCAGTATCGCCGTTTGGATGACGAGCAGAGTGCGCTTTTGGGTTACAGCTCAGAAGACAGCGTGGTAGCCCACGGTGTGCTGAACTTTGAAACCAAGATCAGTGATTCTTCCAAGTTCAAGCAACTCATCGTTGCCGACTATGGCGACCAGTTGGAAGCGCGCTCCGAAACCTCGCTGACCGCCAATATCATCGGTGCACTGGCAATGAAATTTGCTGTGATCGTGCGTTACAACAGCGAGCCGCTGGATGGTAAAAAAAGCACAGACACAGAAACCAACATGACACTGCTGTATTCTTTCTAAAATTCAGCCGTTCATAAAAAAGCGCCCAATGGGCGCTTTTTTATTACCACCTTGTGGGTAAATGTAAAAAAATAATGAATTTTTACGTGATTCAGATAAAGCTTATTCAATGAAAGTTGCGCTCAGTCAAGATTCTGGCCGTGAGTGTCGTGCTAATTTCAGCGCAGATCATAACAACAAAGGCAATCTATGAAGGCAAAGCATTTGAATGGGGGAGTCCATCGTATCGCAGGGATGGCGATTTCTTTCATGTTGGCGCTGTTTGCGCCTATGGCTTTGGCGAGCAGCGGTGGCGGTGGCGAATGGCTCGATTTGACCGGTGCCACGGTGGGATACCTTGCCATCACCATTTTCGTGTTGGCCTATGCCCTGGTGATGCTGGAAGAGAAGCTGCACCTGCGCAAGTCCAAGCCGGTGCTGGTGGCCGCCGGGATCATCTGGGGCATGTTGGGGTTTGTCTATTCCCAGCACGGTATGCCTCAGGTGGCTGAAGAGGCCTTTAAGCACAATCTGCTGGAATATGCCGAGCTGCTGCTGTTCCTGTTGGTGGCTATGACCTACATCAACGCCATGGAAGAGCGCGGCCTGTTCGATGCCTTGCGGGCCTGGATGGTAAGTCGTGGCTTCAGCCTGCGGCAGGTGTTCTGGCTCTGCGGCATTCTGGCATTCTTTATCTCACCGGTGGCGGATAACCTGACCACGGCACTGCTGATGTGCGCTGTGGTGATGAAGGTGGGGGGAGAGAATCGCCGCTTTATTGGAATCGCCTGTATCAATATTGTGGTTGCTGCCAACGCCGGGGGTGCCTTCAGTCCCTTTGGTGATATCACCACCCTGATGGTGTGGCAAAAGGGCATAGTGCCCTTTGGTGAGTTCTTTGACCTCTTTATTCCTGCCGTCGTGAACTTTATGGTGCCGGCGCTGGTCATGAGCTTTTTTATCGGTAACGAGCGTCCTGCCGCCGTATCGGAGCGGGTATTTATGCGCCGCGGTGCCAAGCGGATTGTCGCCTTATTTTTACTGACCATCGCCTCAGCGGTGTTGGCGCATTCGCTGCTGGGTATGCCACCTGTGCTGGGGATGATGACCGGCCTTGGATTCCTGCAATTCTTTGGCTTCTTCCTTCGCAAAACCTTCAACCACTCGGTTGCCAAGGCCATTGCCAAGGCCGAAGCCGAGAAAAATCGGGAGCGTTTGACCTACCTGGGTAACGTGGTTCCCTTCGATGTGTTCAGTCGGGTAGCCCGCGCCGAATGGGATACCCTGCTGTTCTTCTACGGGGTGGTGCTCTGTGTTGGTGGACTGGGTTTTATGGGGTATCTCAGCCTGGTATCTGAAGCTATGTATACCCATTGGGATGCCACCTATGCCAACATCACGGTCGGCCTGTTGTCCGCCGTTGTGGATAATATCCCTGTGATGTTTGCCGTACTGACCATGGATCCGGATATGGCACTGGGGCAATGGCTGCTGGTCACCCTGACCGCCGGAGTGGGCGGCAGCCTGCTGTCCATTGGCAGCGCCGCCGGTGTGGCACTCATGGGGCAGGCGCGTGGGATATACACCTTTGGCACTCACCTCAAGTGGACGCCTGTGATTGCCCTGGGGTACGCCGCGAGCATCCTGGTGCACATGTGGCTGAATGCCGCAACCTTTCATTGACGGTTAATCATATCGGATTACAAGGGTAAGTGTTTGTATCCCTTGTAATCCGGTGATGTTCACATTTTCAGCTTTTCCTGTTCAGGGCTTAGACGGGATCACACCTCAGGGACAACGGATTCTCTATACTGAGCGCATTGTTACTTTTCGGATACGCAACCCATGCAAATTGGTGAGGCCCATTTCACCGCCAGCACCCTGACACTCGAATTCACTGATGGGCGTCGTCATACCCTGACCCAGGCTCAGGGGGCTTTGCTGTTAATGCTCGGTGCCGAGCGGGGGCGAGTGGTGTCACGTTCAAGCTTGCGTGGTGCCCTCAAGCAAGTAGGGGCCAATGAGCGTAAATTGGAGCGGGAAATGCGCTCGCTGGGAGCGCTGATGGGGCCCGATTGGCGCTACCTGCTCGAAGAGGTGGGGAATGAGGGCTATTTACTGCACTCTGGGATGCGTCCCATAGCACGGCTTTTTTCAAGGCCTGTCAGAGGCTTGTCCTGGATTCATTGTTTTGCCCTTGCCTGTCTCGGCATATTGGCGGTGTTTCTGGTATTGCTTATCTGGTCTTAACGACATAAAAGCGGATAGCGCCTGTGCACTATCCGCTGTAAGGAAAAAAAAGTCGGGGGCGTGAGGCGGACTTGACCCCCGTTATCGCATTACGGCGCGTCTGCGACAAATTGCATGTCACTGCTGGCTTTGGCGCCCTGGAGGGTGATGGCCAACCGGTATCTGCTCAGGGTGCCTTCCGGTGCATCCTGGCTCCAATCCAGTCCCTGTGCTTCAAACTGGTAGCGTCCCTTGGTGTCGCCTTCTGTCAATACACCCTCACAGGCAGAAGCATCTTCACCACAGCGGAAACTCTGGGAAACGTGCCAGCGCTTCCAGGCTTTGGCATTGTTTGAGGCATTTTCTTCAGGCGGTAAGCCGAAATAGATGAGCTCATACTGACTGGCGCCTGTGATGGCAAGCCCTGCCTCGTTCTTGAGGGTGAATTCCACGGCGCCGGTGAGAGGCTCAAAGCTGACCACTTCAAGGGCAATCGTCTCGGCCTCATCCACATGCACTACCTGAGCCACCGGTGGCTCGGGTGGCTCGGGTGTGATGGGCTCCTGCGGGTCATTGTCGCTGCCGCAGGCACCCAAAAGCAGTGTCGCAAGCAGCGGGTAGAGAAGTCTTGGTTTCATGGCGCCCCCTTAATTGAAGTGGCCGGTGTGACAGGTGGTGCATTCCATGTCGGTCTTAACGCTGGCGGCTGGACCCATGGTCTCTGTGCTGCCGTGGCAGGTCTGACAACGCTGGGCTTCTTCGGACGGTTTGGCTTCAGGGACACCGGCAATGACTTCGCCCTTGTAGGCGCGGTTCAGGAGTTCAACAAGGTGGTAGGCCATGGAAGCCGACAGGCGATAGCAGCGCTCGCCCTTCTGGCTGAAGGTTTTGCCCGATGCCTTGGACCAGTTACTGATGGAGGAGTGGCACAATACGCTGTTTGCTACCGATGAGCTGACAACCAGTTCGGTTTTCTCGGCGGTGGAGCCAATGCCGGCAATAAATTCTGCAGTATCCAGTGGCAGTTTGGTGTTTTCATACCAACGGAAGGCGGCGCCAATCACGGCGGCGTTCTGGCCGTTGATATCATCCAGCAGATTGACCAGCATACCTATGGCGTTGAGGTTACCACACAGGGTGCCCTGACCCGTTACCCCGGCAAAACCATAACCTGCGAGAGCGGTGGGAATAGTCTTGAACTTGTCGGCATCCACACTGGCAGAATTGGCCAACATGGTGACAGTGGCATGGAATACCTGGTGCATACAGCCGCCACCCGTCTCATAGGCCAGTTTGGCGGTGGCCATGGGGTCCAGCGGTACATATTTGAGTTTTTCACCGAGGGCGAGCTGATAGTTACCATTCTCGTCGGTGGCCGCCATCAGTGAAGTACTGACCAGGCCAAGTCCTGCTGCACTGCCCAGTCCGATAATTTGTCCGAGCGCCTGTCGTCTATCGATTTTCATACTGTTTTTCCTCTTGTTGTGATTCAAGGGTGTTGTGATACAAGGGCCCCTGGGGCCATGGCATCAGTATGTCGGGCACGAAAAGGAAGACTGTGATTTGGCGCGCTTGAAGCCAGCCGCCGATATCCGTTGGAGATAAAAGGTCTGGTCGATTAAGGCGCTTTTTCCTGATTGGTCGCAGCGGGCAGAAATGGTGTTATGTCACCTTATTTGTAACATTCATGTAAATTCAGCGGCATTCAATGGCATTTACATTTGACCATTCACTCATTCAACATATTGTTCAGTATCACATTTTTTAAGATTTCTCTCATTTTTGGTAAAGGCGCGTCACTTAATCCAGATCACAGTCCCTTACTCAGCCACAGGGTAAAATGGTCGGGTATTTTGAGTGAGGGATCCTGATGCAATTGGGTAATTGCTGGTTTGATGATGTCAAAGGGGAGCTGATTAATCGCACCTCCGGTGACGTCTGGCATTTGCCCAGAGCAGAAGCGCAGGTACTGAGACTCTTGCTGAGTCAGGCCGATCAGGTGGTCTCCAAGGCCGAGCTGCGTCAGGGCGACGATGAACATGGCGAGCTCAGTGATTCATCGGTTGCGCGGGCCGTGTTTATGATCCGCTCCTTCCTGGGCCCCGGCAGCGAACTCTTGATTGAAACCGTCAAGGGGCAGGGGTATCGCTTGCACTTGACCCCCATCACAGCACCTGTACCGGCAAAGAGGCGGTTGCCAACCCGCCGTCTGGGACCTGTGCCCATCTGGATCCCGGCGCTGCTGATGTTGGCATCCCTGTTTGCCGGTGGCTATTTTGCGCTGCGGGTGGGGGAAATGTCCCCCACAGCACCACTAAAGGTACAGTCGGTGGTGCAGGCCGACGGTCAGATGGTCAAGCTGGTGCTTTATGCCCATTCCCGCAGTAACAATACCCTGTTGCTTGAAAAAGCGTCCGAGCTGGCATCTGTACTCGGTGATTGTCGCCATTCCCGTTGGCGCGAAGTTTTTATGTCGTTAAGTCACGACTCCCGGGTATTGAATCTCACCCTGAGGGGCGATTATTTGGGGCAGGCAGTGGTACGTAACCTGAAGGTTAGCGATGGCCGCAGCCCAAGACGCTTTATCAGCCCCGACTGGCTCAGAGAGGTGGACATCTGTGACTAGAGCCTGGATCTGGAGCATTAACCTGTGCATTTTACTGTTGCTGATGCTGGCATTGGGCACCATTTTCAGCTTAACCCGTGGCGCCGAAACCACCTTGCTGAACTGCTCATCGGAACTCTACGAGCCCAGTGATGGCGCCCAGGCCAAGCAGTATCTGTTGGTTGACCTTGTCACCAAGGGCAAGCGGGCGCAGATGCATTACCGTTACTTCAACCTCGATGGCAGTTTGGCTGGCAGCATCAGTATGGAGGGTGAGCTTAAAACCTCCGCCGGAGCCGGTAACAGATACAGCATTGCCATTCACAGCAAAGAAGAGAAAACCGCCAAAAATGGTGCGCCCAACCCCATGCACATGAACTACGTGTCCTACGTCAGCGGGCTGAATCTGTCCGGCAAGGGGCTTCACGAGATGGAGCTGGAGATCCTGGAGCTGGATAAGGCCCGTGACTATGCCATAGTGCTGTTTCAGCCAAGTAATACGGTTTGCGGTTGCCGGTTGATCCACTGAGGGCGGATTTGGCAAACTGGGCGAGTAAAGTCTGTTGGGCTGGCGGCAGAAATCGCAGGTATTTCACCAGTCTGGCATAGAGGAGCCCTGTGGCCAATATTCAACTCAAGCAAGAAGACGCACTTTCCATTAAATTTTCCCATCAGCTCGGCGCCAACGACAGTTGCCGGCTGGACCTCTATTTTGCCTTGCCCAAGGAAATGGGCATTGGGCCCGAAAGCCTTGATGAAGAAGAGTATTTCCACAGCGCCATTCTGGGGCGGCGGGCCTATTATTCCGACGGCCTGCACCTGCCATTGGTGCAGAGCCGCTTTGTCAGCCTCAATAAGCGCACCATGGAGGAATTCAGGCTCTATCTGAACCTCTTTGCCTACCAGTTTGCCGTGGCCATGGAAAACGACACCAAGGAGCTGCTGCAGCTTAAAACCGCCGAGGAGTTTTTCCCCCGCCTGGGCGAACTGGGGGAGCAGGTGGGCGCGATTTTGAAGAAATTCCGCCGCAGTGAGCCCACAGAGCCCAAATGGAAACCCTGGTTTGAGCATGCCGACAACTATCTGTCGTGGCACTGTGAGCAAAAATTACTGCAGCTCATCATGCATGCACCGGATATTCCCACCGACGATGCCGAAGGCCCCAATACCGTGCGTGAAGCCGTGCTGTCGCTGTGCCGCGCCGAGGCGCTCTACCGTGATGGCCGCCATTACAATTCGGAAAAAACCAAATCGGATCACAACCGAATTTCCAACAAGATGCTGCTGCTCAGACGGCTTATCCAGCAGGGGGTGGTTCTTAAAGAAGAACTGAAACCCCTGGGCGTGGGCTTGAAGAAATTTGTCACCGGCCTTGCCACAGGTCTGGTGATGTTGGTGGTATCGGCGCTTATCATCAAGGCCCAGGGGGTGTTCAGCGGCGTAACCATGAGTTTGCTGTTGACCCTGGCGGTGATCTACGGCTTCCGGGAAATCTTTAAAGAAGACATACGTAACGCCATGTGGCGGGTTATCCAGCGCGGCCGTCCCCGCTGGAGCCGATTGCTGCGCGACACCTCGAGCCAGAAGGTGGTGGCCCGCCAGCAGGTGTGGCTGGACTTTGTTCGCAGCAAGGATTTACCGCTGGCGGTGACAGAAATTCTGAGCCGACGCCATCAGCAAAACCGCCTGGAGGCGGAATATCTGCACTATGGTATTTCGACCAAGGTGAATGACGAGGGATTTTTAGCCGGTTATGACACCCTCTCAGAACAGGTGTCATTTAGTCTGGTGCCGTTTGTCCGCTACCTGGAGCGGGGCAAGGTGAAGGTGTTCCGTGAAACCGAAGAGGGGATCTGCGCCGAAACCGCCGAACGCCGGTATCAAATCAACGTAGTGCTGGTGTACCGCGAAGGCCGCAAAGCGCCGCGCTATGCCAGATACAAGGTGACCTTAAACCGCAGCGGGATTATCAGCGTCAGTGAAAAATCCCTGCCGGAACAGCTGCTGGGTGTCAGCGGGTAAAGGCCTGACAAATCTTCTGATCGCCGGTTTGCTTGGCGCGCTTAAGGGCAATTTCGGCGTGGCTGATAAAGGCTTCGAGGTTTTGCCCGGACTGATGGGCCGCAATGCCAATGGAGATGCCTTCCCCGAGCCCCAGGCTGTTCAGTGAGTCCAGCGCATCCACCGCATACTTGTGGGCAGCATTGCTGTCGGTGCCCGGCAGTATGACCACCAACTTACCGAGCTGCCAATGGGAAATTTGTGAATTGGACGGCAGCTCTTTGAGCAGCAGGGTCTCTACTTCCTCCTGGCGTTTTTCCAGCTGACCTATATCGCTCATATGGCTGAGCATACCGGCGGGGCTGATGTCCATCAGCATCAGGCAGGAGTGATTGCGGCTCTGCTCACCAAGGGCATCATAGTAGCGCGCCAGATCCTCCAGATTGGCCAGGATGGTGCTGCGGTTGGGGATGAGCTGGCTGTTCTCGCGGCCACGATTGCGGCTGCTGGCTTGCTCCAGGGTACACACCAAATACTCAATATCCCCCTCATCGTCGAGGTGGCCTTTAAGGGTGGCCTGCAAACAGGTGCTGGCATTGTTGGTGCACAGAATTTGCCCCTGCCAGCTGCCCTGCATGGCCACCATTTGCGTAATGCGTGGCCATTGATTACCCAGGTCATTCTCAAGGAGATCAGCCAGATTGGCCCCCAGGGGCTCGTTGTATTCCAGCAGCTGTTCGAAGGCGTTGTTGCATTTAAGCAGGGTACCATCTGCCCGGGTCAGGGCGGTGGCCACGGCGCTGTCGGCCAGCAGTCTGTGCAGTGACTCTTCTTGGCGGCTCTGGGCCAGTTCACTGATGTCATTGAGGCCAACCAGGAAATAACGCTGGCGCTCTGTGTTGGCTCGGGTGTAACGCAGTACGACCCGGATCACGGCGCCGGGACGTTCATCCAGGCTCACTTCTCCGCGCCATTCTCCCTTGGTTTTGGCAGTGGCGATGATTTTATCAAAGCTGTCGTCATCCAGTTGCAAACAGCGCTGTAGGCTGCGGTCTGTCAGTTGATTGGCCGCCAGATTCAACAAGCTGCCAGCCTTGGGGTTGGCACTCAGAACCCGGCCCTTATCGTTCACCAACAGCTGACCTTCTTCGCCGGTAAAGAGATCGGCTGCCAGCTGGATACTGTTGTGACGGGCGCGCTGCTCGAGGCGGTAAAGGTGGGTGAGTATGACCACGGCCGCCGCCAGCAGTGTCAGTATGATGGCCCCTATGACCAGAATGGTTTGCCACTGGGAGAAGCGTGA
This sequence comes from Shewanella sp. FJAT-52076, assembly GCF_019457455.1. Taxonomy (NCBI): domain Bacteria; kingdom Pseudomonadati; phylum Pseudomonadota; class Gammaproteobacteria; order Alteromonadales; family Shewanellaceae; genus Shewanella; species Shewanella sp. FJAT-52076. Next base: position 3,257,212 of record NZ_CP080415.1, on the reverse strand, counting down.
CGCAATGTCATCGTTGCGGATATAAGACACCAAAAAGTATTCACGGCGGGTTTCATACTGGGTGGTGAGGTCCACTTTCAGATACACAAAGGTGGCATCATCGCCATGGAACTGGCCAAAGTTGCTCATGGCCATTTGGCGCCACAGCGCAGGGTAGCTCTGACGCAGACTGCCACTCAAGCCCTCGGGCAGCCTCGGCAGCGGGGCATCGCTGGGGCCGGCATACATGAGTCCCTGGGTATCGAACATCATCATGGGTTGCTGGGTGGCACTGAGGGCGGGTTTGACCATGTCCAGGGTACGCAGCATGGAGTTATAGGTCACCAGATAACCCCGCACGCTCTGATCGGGGTTTTCAAGCCACGCCAGTTGATACATATAGGGTTCGAGGTCGCCGTTGACTGACAAGAACTCCATGGGGGAGCTGTAGATTTCGTTGCCCCCCATGTTGCGGGAGCCACCCAGCAGTGATGGCGGCAGGGTCTGACGGCCAAACACATCGGTGGAGGCAAACAGGAACTCGCCATTGGCATTGAACAGGGCAATGCCCATGAGCTCCGGCATGTTCTTTTGCAGGCCTGTCCATTGCAGCAGCAGTTTTTCCTTGAGGCCCTCATCGCCGCTATCGAGATACTGGCGCAGCAGTTCGCCACGGGCAAAGGTTTGGGTACGGAACTGCTGGAAGGTGACCTTGTCAGCAATCATGGTGCCGACAGACTGGAGCTCGCTGTATCTTTGGGTCGCCCATTCCTGCTGCAATCTGCGCTCGCCCAGGGTGATGATGACATTGATCACCAACACAACGCTTATCACCAGCATCGCCAACTGACTGGCGATGGCCAGCATACGTTGATGTGACCAGCGAACGCTTTGTTCATCGGTCAGCAGGGAGGAAAGCGACGATAATCCGGTATTGGGTTTGAGCATGCGAGCGGTAAATATGGGCTGAAAGTGGGCATCATGTTAACACGATTCCCCCGCCGGTACAGGCCTGCTCCCTCAGTTTGACGGGACAAACTTATCCCATGATATCCAGCTTGCGATGCTTGAAGATGCAACCCGCCGCCTCCACCAGTGCCCGACAGGCCGGGATATCGACTCCGGGCAGGCCATCGATGGCGGAAACCTCCACGCGTTTGATGTAAGCCGGTGCCATGCGGATAAAGTCATTCACTGCCTGCCAGGAACCTTTCAGCTTTGGTTGACAGTGTTCCAGATAGGTGAGTTCATCCTGGGCGTTGAGGGACACCGAGAGCGCATCCACGCAGTCCGCCAGTTCGGGCAGTATATTGCGTCGGTGAAACAGGTTTCCCAGGCCATCGGTATTGACCCTGACGTGACCGCCTCTCGCCTTGATGGCGCGGGCAACCCCCAGCAGTGTGGGTAAATTCAGCGTAGGTTCGCCGTAGCCACAAAACACGTATTCATCAAAGCTGCCTACATCCCCAAGCAGGGGCAAGAGGTCATCGACCCCGGGCTGTTTGTCCAATGCCAGCTGATATTGATGTATTTGGCGGCTGCCCTGTTGCTTGGGGCAAAAGCCGCACCTGAGGGTGCAGCGGCCGGTGATATTGAGGTAGCGGCTGCGGCGAATATCGTAAACGAGAGTGGCGTTTGGGGATGTGCTTTTAGCGGCAGTGGCGTCCATTGAATTCATGGTGTTGTGCCCGGTTAGGGCATAGGGGCGATGTGGGGGCAGTGTAGCAGAGGCTGTTTACTTAAAATGTTCCCGGGATCAAAAAGGGAGAGCCGAGGCTCTCCCTTTTTTGGGATACAGGCAACACTCCTGCGTCAGTCGTGCTTTGCCCCTTCGAGGGACTGCGACAGCGATGCACCTTGCTCTGTGACCTGCCCGGCAGCAGCGCCATGCTCATGGTGCCCCTGGTTTGGTTGCCACCACCAGTTGAACAGGCGGCGAGCGATGCTCGCGAAATCCGCCAGTATCACATACAGCAGCGGCACCAGTATCAGGGTCACCACGGTGGAGAAGAGGATACCGAATGCCAGCGAGGTGGCCATTGGGATCACAATCTGCGCCTGCAAACTGCGCTCAAGGATGATGGGCACCAGACCGAAGAAGGTGGTCAGTGAGGTCAGAATAATGGCCCTGAAACGGAAGCAGCCCGCATTTACAACGGCTTCACGCAGGGCAAAACCCTGTGCCCTGGCGCGGTTAACAAAGTCCACTAGGATAAGCGAGTCGTTCACCACCACGCCGGCCAGGGCGATAATACCGCACAGGCTAAGGACGCTGAGGGATAACCCCAGCAGCAGGTGGCCTATGATGGCGCCAATCATGCCAAAGGGGATCACCGACATGATGATCATCGGCTGGCTGTATGACTTCAGCGGAATGGCCATCAGGGCATAGATGGTGAAAAGGGCAAAGAACAGGCCCTGCAACAGACCCCAGATTGCGTCAGCCTCTTCCTGACTCTGACCATCGAGGGAGGTGTCGATATGGGGGTACTTTTGCTTCAGTACCGGCATAAAGTCTTTCTGGATGTCGGCGACCACCTTACCCGGCTCGACCTTGTCCTTGTTGGCGGCGGCCGTGATAGTGATAGCCCTGCGACCATCCACCCGGGTAATGGCCGAGTAAGAGTCGCCTATCTCGATTTCTGCCACGTTGGCAAAGGGCACTGCGCTGCCATCGGGCGTACGGATAAGCATGTTTTCCAGATGGCCAACGGTGCGACGCTGCTCCAGCGGATAGCGCACCATCACCTTCACTTCTTCCTTGTTGCGCAAAATGCGCTGGGCTTCGTAACCATAAAAGCCATAGCGTACCTGGCGCGCCAGATCTGACAGCGTCAGACCAAGGGCTTCGGCCTCGGGACGGATTTTCAGGCGGATTTCATGGCTGCCGGAGGAATAGTTATCGGCGATGTCGTACAGGCCTTCGTAGCTTGCCAGCTTGGTTTTAAGCTCTTTGGCGGCCAGCGACAGCTGCTCAAGATCGTTGGACGACAGGCGGAACGCCACATCACCACCGGCATCGTTGGTGGTGGCATTCATGGACAACTTCTTCACTCCCACCATTTCCGGCAGGGCGTCACGCCAGGCGTCGGTAATGGCGTTGCCATCCAGCTCGCGGTCTTCCCCTTTGGTCAGCTCGGCAAAGATAAAGGCACTGGTGCGGGAGTTCATGTTGAAGAAGCTGTGCTTCACCACAGGCTCGCCATACTTCTGCTCCATTTCACCGTTCATGCGGTAGAGGGCATCTTCGATTTGCTGCAGCGCCTTGAGGGTGTTGTCCTCTGAGCTGCCTTCTTCCATATCCAGATGCACCTGCACGAAGTCTGAGGGAATACTGGGGAAGAACACCCAGCGCACCTTGCCACTGGCGACCAGGGCGATGGAGAGGATCAATACCCCGGTAAAGCCGGCCAGCCAGTTGTATCTGTTGTGAATGGCACGCTCCAGGAACGCCTTGTAGCTGTGGTGGATAAAGTGGGCTACCCGCTCATTGAAACGCAGCTTCATGCGGCCGAGTGGGCCCGAGGGCTCCTTGGTGTTTGGCTTCATGTGGGCAAGATGCGCCGGCAGAATGAGCTTGGATTCCACCAGAGAAAACGCCAGACACAGGATCACCACCATACCGATGGATTTCCAGATGATCCCCATGGGGCCATCCACCATCAACATGGGAATAAAGGCCGCGATTGTGGTCAGTACCCCGAAGGTGGCGGGCATGGCCACCTTCTGAGCACCGCGAATGACGTTATCCATGTTGTGACCGTGGCGTTCCACCTCGGTGTGGACGCTCTCCCCAATCACAATGGCGTCATCCACCAATATCCCCAGCACCAGAATAAAGGCGAACAGCGTCAGCATATTGATGGAAAGGGCAAAGGGTTCCACCGGCATCAGCAGCAGGGTGCCGAGGAAACACACGGGAATGCCCACCATCACCCAGAATGCCAGTTTCAGATCGAGGAACAGTGCCAGGATCACAAACACCAGCAGGGCACCCATGGTCATGTTCGACAGCATCATATTGAGGCGGCCGTTGAGGTAGTGGGTCAAATCCCCCCAGTAATCCAGCTCGGCGCCGGCGGGCAAACTGAGTTTGCGCTCGGCGATGTAGTCTTTCACATCCTTGGCGATGGCTACCGCGTCCTGATCTTTCACGCTCAGCACTTCGACTATCACAGCGGGTTTGCCATTGAAGCGGGTGTAGTCGAGGCGCTCTTCGAACTCATCCTTAATGGTGGCCACGTCCGGCAGCATGATGCGACTGCCATCTTTGCTGGTGGCAACCACTATGCTGGAAAAGTCTTCGCCGGTGTAAGCCTGGCCCTTGGTACGCAGCAGGATATCGCCGTCTTTGGCGCGAATGGCGCCGCCGGGCAGGTCCAGGGAGGAGTTTTGCACCGCCATGGCCACCTGGGTGAAGGTGAGGCCATATTCACGCAACTTGTTCTCCGACACTTCGATGCCGATTTCATAGTTGCGGGCACCGGCTACCTGGGCACGGGTCACCGAGGGCAGGGCAGCCACTTCATCACGAATGTTTTTGGCCAGTTCCTTCATCTCGTGGGCGTTGATATCGCCATACACAGACAGCCAAATCACGTTGTTTTCAGGCTTTATCTGATAAATGTTGGGTTTTTCGATGTTGGCCGGAAAGGTGGAAATGGCATCGATACGCAGCTTGGCCTCATCCAGCACGGTTTTGGCGTCGACACCGTTTTCCACTTCGATGGTGATGCTGCCCACACCATCGCTGGCCACCGAGGTCAGCTTTTTAATGCCGATAACATCCTGGATGGCTTCTTCGATTTTGATGTTGATCCCTTCTTCGATTTCCTGTGGTGCGGCGCCTGGGTAGGCAACGGAAATTCTGAGCAGGTTGAGCTCGAAGCTTGGAAATATTTCTTTGTTAATCAGCTGAGTACTGAATAGGCCGCCAACCAGCAGCACTATCATCAGCAGGTTGGCCGCCACACTGTTGCGGGCAAACCACGCAATTATGCCTTTGTGGGTGTCCATTACTTGTCCCCTGCCTGTGCCAGACGCTCATCGGTGGGCGCCTCGCTGTCCCTGGTGCTGTTTGGGGTTTCTTCACCGCGGATTTTCACCACCTGACCGGTGGACAGGGTGCCTGTATTGGTCAGGGAAACGCGCTCTCCGGTTTTGAGGCTGTCCTTGATGTAGGCGTAGTTCAGATCCGAGCGCACAACATTCACGTCACGCAGCTCCAGGGTGTTATCGCTGCGAACGACCGGCACCTTGCCTTCACGCACCAGATGGCGGTCCAGACGCACTATGCCGTCCTCGGTGCGGCCCTTGATGATGGCGTTGACGAAGGTACCGTATTTCAGCGGCAGTTGGCCCTGGGTTTTATGCTTGCGCAGGTATGGGTCGGGAATTTCCGCCACCAGATAGACCATGCGGTTGCCTTCATCGATAACCCCTTCGCTGCGCACTATGGCGCCGGTCCATACCACTTCGCGACCGGCCAGGGAGGCTGTCAGGGTCACTTCGGTGTCGGGGTTGTCCACAGACTCCAGATAGGCGAGATCGGCATTGGCCAGTGGCAGGCGGATTTCAGCAACGCTGGTATCGTAAAGCTCACCCAGCTTGGTGCCGAGGGTGACGTATTGCCCCAGGTCGACACCGCGGGTTTTGACTATGCCGTCAAACGGCGCGCGGATAACGGTGCGCTCCAGATTACGCTTGGCGCGGGCCAGGGCGGCTTCGGCGTATTTGACGTTGGCCTGTTCTTTTTTCAGCTGCGGAATACGCAACCCCAGCTCCGGGGGGACGCCCTTGTCATATCCCTTGAACTCGGTTTTTGCCACTTCCCCACGGGCGATTTCTTCATTGAGTGCGGCGGTTGCCTGTGCCAGTGAGGCTTCCGCCTGCATCAGGTCGGCCTGATAGTCTGACGGTTCAATCACTGCCAGTTGGTCGCCAGCCTTCACCACTCCGCCGGCAACAAAATTGGGAGATACGCTGGTCAGGCGCCCCTGAACTTCGGCCACCAGTTGCGTTTTGTGCCGTGGCATCACTACCCCGTAGGAAGGCAGATTCAACGACAGCGTCTCCTGCTTCACCTCAGCCACTTCAATAATCGGCATATTGGCTTCTTCGGCCTTCTGCTCGGGAGCTTCTTTGGTGGCCATGAGTACCATGGCGGCCAGGATAAATAGCGCGAGAATGATAAGGGGGAGGGTACGTCTTAAAATAGTGCTCATAGTGGCCCGCTTGTCCATATACAGGTAACGGGGCCTAAGGTACCAAAAGCGCCTTGCTATACCAATCAGTTTTTGTAACAGAAATGTATCTGATTTTTATCGAAGAGGTGGATTGATCTTGTCTGGGGGTCTGTTTGGGCAGGGTGTTGGACCTTTTGGCGCCAAAATAAAACAGGGGCATCAGGCCCCTGTTTTTATCCGCATTTTGTGCTGTTAATCCGCTTTTGAGGGTTTGCGGTTTTTGCCGCCGGCACCTTTTGGCGCCGATGAGCGGTAGTCGCCGCCCTTATCACTGCGTTTACCGTCTTTGCCCTGGGCGTGATAACGGGGTTTTCCGTCGGCGCTGTTACGGGTCTTTCCTTCGGTGCTTTGACCTGACTTGCCTTCAGCCTTGTGCCTTGGCTTTCCTTCAGTATTGGCGCGATCACGAGCCGGGCTGCGCTCGGCGGATTGATAACCTCTGCCGCTTTGGCTGCCAGCATCCTGATGACGCTTGTCGCCACGGCCATGGGGCGTTTTTTCACCCACTTCGCGCTTGGCACTGCGGGCATTGCCGTCTCTGGAGGCGTAACCCTGGCCTTCGGTACGGTCACGTGGGCCATGTTGGCTGCGTCCCGCATCGGCCCTGTCGTGGCTTCTGCGTTCCTGCTTATCATGGCCTCTGCGCTCATGTTTTTCCTGGCCGTCACCCTTATCATCAGTGCCGGTATGGCGCGTCGATGCTCTGCCGCCAGAACGGAAGTTGTCGCCGCCCCTGCTGTCTGCAGTCTTGGCGTTTGGTGTGGCAGGGCCGCGGCCTGGGGCAGCCTTGGGCTTAGGATTTTTGGCCTTGGCTTTGGCATCCTTGGCCTTGACCTTTTTCTTGGTAGGCACCTTGGCTTCTTTGTGCTTGGGGCGCAGCTCTTCAATCACCCTGCGTTTGAGCGGCTGCTCAATGTAACGCTCGACCTTGCCCAGAATCCGCATGTCGTGAGCTTCCACCAGGGAGATGGCGGTGCCCTTGGCGCCTGCACGGCCGGTGCGGCCGATGCGGTGCACATAGGTGTCGGCTGACCGAGGCATGTCGAAGTTGATCACATGGGTGATGTCTTCAATGTCGATACCCCGTGCGGCCACATCGGTGGCCAAGAGCACGTTCACTTCACCTTTGGTAAAGCGGCCCAGTGCCTGGAAACGTTTTTTCTGATCCATGTCGCCGCGCATAAAGGCGCAGGCAATACCGGCCTGTTGCAATTGGCCTTCCAGCGAAGCCACCACGTCGCGGGTCTTACAGAAAACGATGGCTCGCTTCACTTCTTCCTGCTTGAGCAAATGGGTCAGCAGGGCGAACTTGTGGTCTTTGTCGTCGGCCAGATGTATCCACTGATGGATTTTGGCTTTTTCGCTGCGGGGCGGCTCAGACTCCACGAATACAGGTTCGTTGAGGAGCTCACGGGCAAAGTTGCCCACGCCGCCACCTTCCAGGGTGGCGGAAAACAGCATGGCCTGTTTGCGGCCACTGGCTTCTACGGCAATGGTTTTCACCACTTCACCAAAGCCCATGTCCAGCATGCGGTCGGCTTCGTCGATAACCAGGACTTCCACCAGTTCGGCGCTGAAATGGCCCTTGTCCAGATACTCCAGCAGACGTCCCGGGGTTGCCACCAGGATATCGACGTTACTCTTGAGCATCTCTTCCTGTGGACCATAGGGCACGCCACCGGTGATAAGCTTGATGTCCAGCTCCAGATTGGTGGCCAGATGGCTGGCGTAGCGATGGATTTGGCTGGCCAATTCACGGGTGGGAGTCAATACCAGCACCCGGGGCTGACCCGGACGACGGCGGGGGAAATCTATCAGGTGCTGCAGCGCAGGCAGCAAAAAGCTGGCAGTCTTGCCGGTCCCTGTTGGAGCGCGCGCCAGAATATCCCTTTGCTCCATGGCAAGGGGGATGGTCATACGCTGAATGGTGGTGGGGGTGTTGTGCCCCATGGCTTTCAGGGACTCCAGCAGCTCGGGGTCCAATTGGAAATCTTCAAATAGCATGGTGGCATTCCTACTCTAACAGGCGCGGTATTATAGGTGCTTTACTCGGTTACTGAAACCAGGAGTTACAGTTTCAGGTAAAAGTCCCTGGTGAGGGCCGTCATGGCCTCAGTGTAGCAGCCTTGAACATCCCTGATGGCGAGGTGTTCATGCTGATAATTGTCCTCTTTGTGGCTGACCGCGAGCAGCAGTCTCCGTGGCGCTTTTCCTTCAACCGTGCTGACTTCAACCCTTTGCTGGATGCCGAGCCCGGCGTGAGTGAGCGCTTGCATGAAGGCTGGCTCACTTTCCACCGGCAACACCAGGCTGGCAACGCCCTGGGCGCTTAAGTGGGTTGCCATTAGCTTGCACAGTGCCAAAAATCCAAGGCTGCCTGTGTGTCTTGCCTGGGCTCTGCCGGGCTTTTCTGACAATGGCCCGGTTTCAAAATAGGGCGGGTTACAGAGTATGTGAGTGAACACTTTGCCTGCCAGCGCCTTTGCATCAGCGGCATCGGCTTCAATCAGGCTTATTCTGTCGCGCCAGGGGCTGGCGCTGAAGTTACTGCGGCACGCACTGGCGGCCACAGGGTCTATTTCGATGGCGGTGATGAGCGCCTTGCAGCGCTGGGCTGCCATCAGAGCCAACAGGCCACTGCCTGCGCCCAGGTCGAGCACTGCATCTGCGCCATCAAGATTGGCCCAGGCCCCCAGAAGCACGGCGTCTGTGCTGACGGGCATACCGCAACCGAAATCGTCCACGTGAAATGCTTTAAAACTGAACCCCATGGTGTCTGAGCCAAATGAACAATCGCTTTCCTGTGGCGGCATGGTAACAGAATCCCGCGTTTGTCCCCAGAAAAGCCCTTGGCTTGCCTGTAAAAAGGTGCCGACTCTGGACCTCTGGTCTGACCTTGTTTGGGGCCGCTGTTGCCCAAATGTGATGACTGCGGCCCGAAAACGCCCATGAACCGTGATCCGGCGCAACATGCTGTTAGCGCGAATGCAGCATGGGGCACTTTTTTGTGCAAGAGAGGCCAGTCTGCTTGCGCTGCTCTCCGGGCTTTGGTATTAGTTTCCCCCTTTCCCGTAGCCATTTTTTGCGACTTCGGGCCCCTCGGTGGCGTTTTTGGCCAAAATTCACCTCGAGGCAGGTGGTTTTTTCGGCGCGCAACGCCAAATTTACCTCTCCAGTGCTGTAATTATGGCGTTACACGGGGGCTTTCTCAGTCCTTCTTCGGTAGCCAAGTTACAGATAATCACTTAAGTTTGTTCGAAAAACACTAATAAATAAGATGGGGCTTCTTGTGCAAAACAAGCAGATGAGTTTCTCAGACACCTTAAGTCTGGGTTTTATGACTTTTGCGTTCTTTTTGGGGGCCGGTAACCTGATATTCCCGCCATTTGCGGGCATGCTTGCCGGTGAGAACATGCCATTGGCCATGATGGGCTTTTTGGTGACTGCCGTGGGTATGCCATTGGTGGGTTTGATTGCCGTTGCCAAAACCCAGGGCAAGGTGATGGCGTACCTGCCTGCTGTGGCAGCTACGGCGCTGGCCGTGGCCATCTACATCATCATAGGACCGGCCTTTGCCGCGCCCCGCACCGGTCTGGTGGCCTTTGAAATTGGCGCCAAACCCTTCCTGGGCGATACCAGTACCGTCCTGGCGCTTGGCAGTATCAGCCTGAACGTGGCCCAGCTTATCTTTACCCTTGGGTTCTTCGCTGTGACCATGCTGCTGGCCCTCTTCCCCGGTAAATTGATGGACAGTGTCGGTAAAGTACTGACGCCTGTGCTTATGGTTCTGCTGTTGTCGCTGGCCATTTCTGTGATTATGCTGCCTTCCGGTGATGTTTCAGCGCCGGTGGGAGAATACGCGTCCAGCCCGCTTATCAAGGGGGTGATTGAAGGCTACAACACCATGGATACCCTGGCGTCGCTCATGTTCGGTATGTTGATTATCGATCTTTTGCGCAAAAAAGGCGTTGATGCCCCGGCCGATCAAACCCGGGCACTGGTACGTGCTGCTTTTATCGCCGCCTCAGGCTTGGCCTTTGTGTATATTTCGCTGTTCTTCCTCGGTGCCACTGCCGGAGATATCGCCCAAGGCGCCGAAAACGGCGGGCAGATCCTGACCCGCTATGTTGACCGTGAGTTTGGCACCCTGGGGGCGCTGCTGTTGTCCACAGTCGTGTCTTTGGCCTGTTTGACCACGGCCGTGGGGCTGGTGAGTGCCTGTTCTGACTATTTCAATGAGCTGTTCCCGCGCATTAAGTATCGTCAGTTTGTGATCCTGTTTTCGATCATTTGCGCCGTGGTGGCCAACGTGGGGCTGACCCAGCTTATCAGCGTGAGTATTCCTGTGCTGGTGAGTGTTTACCCCGTGGTGATTGCGCTGGTGGCCGTGACCTTCATAACCCAATACCTGCCCAATCCCAAAGTCAGCCATCGACTGGTGCTGGCAGTGGCGCTGCTCTTTGGTGCCATCGATGGCCTCAAGGCTGCCGGGATGAACATGGAGTCTTTGAGCTTTATGCCGCTTTACGCCGAAGGTATGGCCTGGTTGTTGCCAACCGCAGTGACCATGGTAATCTGCCTCTTTATCGGTAAGCGCACACCGGCCGCGGCCTGATAGCAATACGCATTAGACAAGCCGGGCTCGCCCGGCTTTTTTGTTTTCTGTTGGAGTCTTTTTTGTCCGCCAAAGCTAATACCTCCCTGAAGGGTGGCAAGCGCTCGGAGAAATCCGGTGCCCCACTGAAACCCAGTGCTGCCGGAATGGCACTGATTGATGCGTTTCTGGATGAGCTTTGGTCGCTTCAGGGTCTGTCTGACAACACCTTAAGTGCCTACCGTACCGATTTGTGTCAGTTCGATGCCTTTCTCTCAGCCAAGGGGATGGGTTTGCTGGCCCTCGATAGTCTGACTCTAAGAGACTATCTGGCGTACCGTTTCGAGCAGGGCATGGCCAAAACCTCGACGGCACGCATGCTCTCAAGCCTGCGCCGCTTCTATCGCCATCAACTGGTATCAGGCACTCTCAGTGAAGACCCAACTGCCCTGATTGAATCGCCCAAACTCCCCAAATCCCTGCCAGGCAGCCTGTCTGAGGCGCAGGTGGAGCTGCTGCTGGCGGAGCCAAACAGCGAAGACCCTGTGGAGTGCCGCGATAAAGCCATGCTGGAGCTGCTTTATGCTACCGGACTGCGGGTCAGCGAGTTGGTGGGGCTTGGCATGTCGGAGCTGGGGCTGCGTCAGGGGCTGGTACGTATTATCGGTAAGGGGGGGAAAGAACGATTGGTGCCCATGGGGGAAGTGGCCCAGGACGCGCTGGAACAGTTTCTTGCAGGTCCGAGGCAGATGCTCCTCAAGCAAGGCGCCACCGAGGTGGTATTTCCATCCAACCGTGGTCAGCAAATGACACGGCAAACCTTTTGGCACCGCATCAAGCTGTATGCCCTGAGAGCAGGCATTTCCACTGAGCTGTCGCCCCACACCCTAAGGCACGCCTTTGCCACCCATTTGCTGAATCATGGCGCCGATCTCCGGGTGGTACAGCTGCTGCTGGGGCACAGTTCATTATCGACGACCCAAATATATACCCACGTGGCCAGAACCCGCCTTGCGGATCTCCATGAAAAACATCACCCCAGGGGGTGAGAGTTTGGTGAAAACACCAACTGATACAAATTCAGTCCCGGCTAATTTGCTTTTGTTACCGTTAGACGGTAACTTTTCAGGCCATTCGCGGGTCTTATAATCAAGAGACTATACCCGCAGTCGTATTCAAGGACTCAAGATGAAATTCACCCGTACCCTGACGCTTCTGGGCTCACTGGCCCTGGCACCCATGTTGATGGCTGCCCCGGCTACATCAAACGACATGTTGAAGCAGAAAATTGAAAGCACCCTTGGCCTGGAAGTGAACAGCATCACTGCCTCTCCGGTTGAGGGGCTGTATCAGGCCATCACCAACCGCGGTGTGTTGTACATCACTGCCGATGGCAGCAAGCTGCTCCATGGCAACATCTATGACTTGAATGACCAGATGAACAACCTGACCGAAAAAGCCCTGGCAGGCCCGCGTCTGGACATGCTCAAAGAATTTGAAAGCAAGATGTTGGTGTATAAAGCCAAAGACGAAAAACACGTCGTCACTGTCTTTACCGACATTACCTGTGGTTATTGCCGCAAGCTGCATCGTGAGATGAAAGACTATAACGACCTTGGGATCACAGTGCGTTATCTGGCGTATCCCCGTCAGGGCGTGCCTTCCCCCAATGCCGACGAGATGGAAGCCGTATGGTGTGCCAAAGACCCTCACAAGGCTATGGACGATGCCAAGGCCGGTAAAAATATCAGCCTCGCCAAGTGTGACGCGGATATTGCCGGCCAGTACAATCTGGGTGGCTCATTCGGCGTAAATGGCACTCCTGCCATTGTGCTGGAAGATGGCTCTATGATCCCCGGTTATCAGCCTGCCTCAGCGCTGTTTGATGTGCTTGAGCGTCGTGCGGTCAAGCAGTAACAGCGTGCTGCATCCAAGAGAAGGTGAGCCCAGGCTCACCTTTTTGTTGTATTGGTATTCCCCAAGGTTCAAGCAAGGAGTCACTGCGTGAAGTACAAACTCACCAGACGTAAAACGGTGGATGACTCCCACCTGCCAAACCACCTGCATCCTTTGATAAAGCAGCTGCTTGCCCGCCGCGGTGTGGCGGCCGATGACTGCGAGCAGGAGCTGTCGCGCCTGCTGCGACCCGAGACCATGCTGGGGCTCGATAAGGCCGCGCATCTGTTGGCCGATGCTGCCATGGCCTCAAAGCGTATGCTGATTGTTGGTGACTTTGATGCCGATGGTGCCACCTCCACCAGTGTGAGTTTGCTGGCGCTCAAGATGCTGGGTATTCAGGGGGCGGATTTTCTGATTCCCAATCGCTTCGATTATGGTTATGGCCTCAGCGTGCCCCTGGTGGCACTCGCGGTGGAAAAGGGCGCCGAGGTGCTTATCACGGTGGACAATGGCATCAGCAGCATCGAGGGCGTGGCGGTGGCCAAAGCCGCCGGGATGCAGGTGGTGATCACCGACCATCATCTGCCCGGGCAGGTATTGCCGGACGCCGATGCCATAGTTAACCCCAATCAACAGGGTTGCACTTTTGCCAGCAAATCCATTGCCGGTGTGGGCGTGGCCTTTTATCTGATGCTGGCCCTTCGCGCTGAACTCAGAAGCCGTGGCTGGTTTGAAAGGCTCGGCATAAAAGAGCCCAATCTGGCGGTGCTGGTGGACATAGTGGCGCTGGGGACTGTGGCAGACGTGGTGAGTTTGGATGCCAATAACCGGATTCTGGTGGATGCCGGGCTTAAGCGCGTCAGGGCTGGACGTTGCAGGCCCGGAATTACCGCGCTGCTGGAAGTTGCCAAGCGTAATCCCGCCCGCGCGGTTGCTGCCGACTTTGGTTTTGCCGTGGGGCCCAGACTCAATGCCGCTGGGCGCCTCGATGAGATGTCCCTTGGGGTGGAAACCCTCCTGTGTGAAGACATCATGTATGCCCGCAGAATGGCGGCCGAACTGGATGGCCTGAATCAGGAGCGCCGCGAGCTGGAAACCGGCATGCAGGCCGAGGCATTGAAGAGCCTCGAGCGCTTGCAGCTGGAAGAGTCGCAACTGCCCTGGGGCATAGCCCTGTATCAGGATGACTGGCATCAGGGGGTGATAGGTATTCTGGCCTCACGTATCAAAGACAAATATCACAGACCTGTTATTGCCTTTGCCGAAGCGTCGGATACCGAGGTTAAGGGCTCGGCCCGCTCCATCAAGGGCCTGCACATGCGCGACTTGCTGGAGCTGATTTCCAGCCGCCATCCCGGGCTTATTCCCAAGTTTGGTGGCCATGCCATGGCGGCAGGCCTGAGCCTCGCCAAAGCCGATGTGAGCAAGTTTCAGGCTGTGTTTGATGAAACAGTCCGGGAGCTGTTGGCACCAGAGCTTCTCACCGGTGAAATCCTCTCCGATGGTGAATTGCCCATGGAATACCTGACCCTGGAAACCGCGAGTCTTATTCGCGCCAGTGGCCCCTGGGGGCAGGGCTTCGAAGAGCCGCTGTTTGATGGCCATTTCCGGTTATTGCAGCAGCGCCTCGTGGGCGAAAAGCATCTGAAGATGTTGGTGGAAACCGAGTGTGGCCGCCTGATGCTGGATGCCATCGCCTTCAACGTGGACCTTAAACTCTGGCCCGATGCCACGGTGCGCCATGTGCAGCTTGCCTACCGCCTCGATGTAAACGAGTTTCGTGGCAATCAAAGCCTGCAGCTTCTTGTCGAGCAAATCGAAGCCAAATGAGTCCGGACGCCTGTTAACGAAACGCCAGTTAATAAAAAAGCCACCCTAGGGTGGCTTTTTTGTCGTGAACGGCCCGCTTATCAGGCGGTGACAGTTTTCACGCCATCAGGGGTGCCGACCAAGAGCACATCGGCGCCGCGATGAGCAAAGAGACCATTGGTCACTACGCCTACTATGCCGTTGATTTGCTGTTCCAGCTTCTTGGGTTCCATGATCTTCATGTTGTGCACATCCAGGATCACGTTGCCGTTGTCGGTAACCACGCCTTCACGGTACACAGGGTCGCCGCCCAGTTTTACCAGCTCACGGGCTACGTAGGAGCGGGCCATGGGGATGACTTCAACCGGCAGCGGGAACTCGCCGAGGATGGCTACTTCTTTGGTGTTGTCCACGATACAGATAAATTTGTCGGCCACGGCGGCGACAATTTTTTCACGGGTGAGGGCTGCACCACCGCCCTTGATCATGTCCATCTGGCCGTTGATTTCATCGGCGCCGTCCACATAAACAGACAGTCGGTCGACACTGTTCAAGTCGTAAACCGGAATGCCCAGTGCCTTGAGCTTGGCGGTTGAGGCTTCAGAAGAAGACACTGCGCCTTCGATATCCGCCTTGATGGTAGCCAACGCATCGATAAAGTGGTTCACAGTAGAGCCTGTGCCCACGCCAACAATGCTGTCTTTTTCTACGTATTTGAGTGCAGCCCAGGCGGCGGCCTTTTTCATTTCGTCTTGAGTCATGGTGAGGTCCTGTAAACGACTTAATGCAAAAAAATTGCCCTTATTATACCTGCAAGTGGCTATAAAAGTGGTTGTTGGCTAACAAAAATCCTGCCTTTGCTGCCGCTTCTCTGACACTTTTGCATCCCAGGGGTGCGTTTTGCCAAAGGGATGGATTAGGATAACCGCAACCGATTTAAGTGTTTTCACAAGGAGTTGTTATGGCCGGAGCCAGTTTGCTCACCCTGCTGGATGATATTGCGACCATTCTGGATGATGTGTCTGTGATGAGTAAGGTTGCTGCCAAGAAAACCGCCGGGGTGCTGGGGGACGATTTGGCCCTCAATGCCCAGCAGGTAACCGGGGTCAATGCCGACCGGGAGTTGCCCGTGGTGTGGGCCGTTGCCAAGGGCTCATTTCTCAATAAGTTAATCCTGGTCCCCCTGGCGCTGCTTATCAGCGCCTTTGTCCCCTGGCTGGTGACGCCCCTCTTGATGTTCGGCGGCCTGTTTTTGTGTTTTGAAGGCTTTGAAAAGCTCTGGCATGCCAGAGCCAAGCATGTGCCGATTGAGGGGGAAGATGCTCACGAGGCGTTGGTGCCAAAGGGTATGGACCCCAAAGAGTATGAAAAGCAAAAGGTGAAGGGCGCGATACGCACCGATTTTGTGCTCTCGGCCGAGATTATTGCCATCACCCTGGGAGTGGTGGCCGAGCAAACCTTTATGACCCAGGTCGCGACCCTGTCCATCATTGCGGTGCTGATGACCATAGGTGTCTATGGTTTGGTGGCCGGGATAGTCAAACTCGATGATTTGGGGCTCTGGCTGTCGCGTAAAACCGCTAAGCTTGCCCGGATGTTGGGTAACCTGCTGCTGGCGGCGGCGCCCAAACTCATGAAACTCTTATCTGTTGTGGGTACGGCAGCCATGTTTATGGTGGGGGGCAGCATCCTTACCCACGGCATCCACGTGCTTCACGACGGCATCAATGCGGCAGCGGCGCGGGTGGGGGCGATTGAGGCCATAGGCCCTGTGCTCGAATTCTTTACCCCGAGTGTGCTGAATCTGCTTTTTGGCATAGCCGCGGGGGCGGTGGCCGTGCTCGTGATGACCTTGATTGCAAAGTTTAAACCCGCCAAGGCAAATTGATTCATTGCCATTTGGCTGCCCTTTTGACCGCCTGCCCAAGGCGCTTGGATGAGTGACTAAGCGGCAGCTGGTATCTCGGGCGGTCGTCGACCAGGCCCGAGTCACCTCCGGGTTGGCAGCAAGTAACCACAGGGAGTGGAAATGAGCAACAAATTACAGCCGTTTCTCGGCACAGCTTTACCCATCATCCAGGCCCCCATGGCCGGGGTGCAGGACAGTGACCTTGCCATTGCGGTATGCAACGCCGGAGGTTTGGGTTCCTTGCCCTGCGGTATGTTGAGTAATGAGGTAATACAGGCTGAAATTCATCGTATTCAGGCGGCAACGTCAGCACCTTTTAATCTCAACTTCTTTTGTCACAGGGTAAGTGATTACCCGGACCTCATCCGTCAGCGCTGGCAGTCGGTGCTGGCACCTTATTTTTATGAACTTGGTGTTACCGCGTCTTCAGGTCCGGCCAAGGCCAGTCGCCAACCCTTCAGCCACGACGTAGCCGATGTGATAGAAGCGGCGCGGCCAGCCTTTGTCAGCTTTCATTTTGGGCTTCCGGACAAGGCCTTGTTGCAGCGGGTAAAAGGCTGGGGCACCAGGGTGCTGTCTTCGGCAACCACCCTCGATGAGGCGCTGTGGCTTGAGGCTAACGGCGCCGACGGCATTATACTGCAGGGGCTTGAAGCCGGTGGCCACAGAGGCATGTTTTTGTCGATGGAGTTGGGTACTCAGCAGCCGCTGCATGCGCTGCTGGCATTGGTGAAGGATAGACTGACGGTGCCCGTCATTGCCGCCGGTGGCCTTGGCTGCGTCGCCGACATCAATGCTGCGTTTAAAGCCGGGGCCGATGCGGTGCAGATTGGCACGGCGTATCTATTGTGCGATGAAGCCAAAACCTCTGCTATCCATCGCCGCGCCATCGGTGAGCAACCGCTGCAAACTCAAATCACCACGCTTTTTTCCGGCAGACCGGCCCGGGGCATAGTCAATCGCGCCATGGCAGAGCTTGGCCCCTTGCATGAGGCTGCGCCGCCATTTCCCTTTGCCTCCATCGATATGGGGCTGCTGCGACAGGCGGCGGAGCAGCAGGGTAAGGGGGACTTTTCCCCCCTGTGGTGCGGGCAAAACACCTCAGGTTGCCGCGATGTACCGGCGGCAGAGCTTACCCGGGCCCTCGCTGCCGGGTTGACGTTGTGATTCGGAGAACGTTGATAGGGCATGCAGTGGCTAAGGAGTGTCTGGATGAGGAGCGAAGATGTACATAGGTGAGGCGGCAAGGGTTACGGGGCTTTCCATTAAGGCGATCCGCTTTTATGAGCAAAAAGGCTTGTTGCCCGCACCGAAGCGCCATGGGCGCTATCGGGTTTATTCGTCACAGGATCTCGAACTGCTGCGCCTTATTCGCGATGCCAAAGCCCTGGGAGTGCCACTGACCAAGCTCACGGCCGTAGTGCCTGCCCGGGGCGAGACCCTTGACTGGCCGCAAATACGCCGGTTTATCGAGGGCATTAAACAGGACATCCGGGCGCAGCAGCTTAGGCTGGAACAGCAACTGGCGACGGTGGATAAGTGTCTTTCGGCTATGGACGATTGCCCGGGACTCAGCGATTAAGCCCTTGACTCTGCCCTTAAGGGGAGACTTTAGAATCGTCCTCGTTAACCTTGATAAGGAGTACGGGGATGAAAAATATTCTGATAGTAAATGCCAATCCGAAAGCCGACAGCCTGTGCAAACATTTGGCGGATATGTATGAAGTCGAAGCGCGGGAGTATCACAGGGTAAGGCGCTTTAACCTGTCACAGATGGTCTTTGATGCCAACCTGAGAGAGGGTTATGGGATGCAGCCACTGGAGCCTTGCCTGGAGGACTTTCAGCAGGCGCTCAGCTGGGCCGGGCATCTGGTTATTGTGAGCCCTATCTGGTGGGGCAGCCTGCCCGCGGCCTTTAAAGGGCTGCTTGACCGCAGTCTGCTGCCGGGCTTTGCCTTTCGCTATGACGCTAATAACGAGGCCGCTATCCCGCTGCTGCAGGGCAAAACCGCGCGACTGATGTTCACCATGGATGCACCAGCTGACTTTGCCGAGGAGCAGGCAGCGCCCGTTGTGAATCAGCTGGACCGGTTTACCCTGCAGTTTTGTGGCTTTGCCCCGGCAAACACTATGTACTTCCCATCGGCGTCCTGGGTGACGGCAGAATGTCTTGAGCTCTGGCAACAGCGCATAAAAATCTTTGGCCGAGAAGGGGAGTGATAGTCTTGCCATATCGCCCTGGATATCGCCTGAATCGCAGTATCCTGGGCTGTCTTGCCATGGCATCGTCTTATTAAAGGCCGCAGGTTCGGCTTTTATCCGGCGTGGCTGCTGACTTATATCTCAGGGCGTTAAAGATAAATTCACTTACCAATCAATTGCCTGAAGCAGTTCAATGTCGCTTGCCGTGGTGAGGTGTTCGAGTGTGGGGCGGGCGAACAGATATCCTTGTAAATAGCGGATACCCATTTCGGTCAGACAGCTGAGTTCCTCTTGGGTTTCAATGCCTTCAGCAAGAAGTTGAGTGCACTGCAGATCGCACTGGGCCTTGATCTCCCTGATTTGTGCCTGTTTTAACGGGTCTTTGTCTATGTCACGGATGAGGGACATGTCCAATTTAAGCACATGGGGTTTCAGCTCAGAAAGCCAACTGATGTGGGTGTAGCCCGCGCCATAGTCATCGATAGCGGTTAAAAAGCCGAATTGGGCATAGCTTTGGAAAATGTTCCGCAAGTGTGCCTTGTCGATAATATTTTCCCCTTCAGTCACTTCAAAGATGAGTTTCTTCAAATCGAAGTTGTAAAGGTGGGCTGCCTCTATGGTTGCCTTGATGCAGGTCAGTGGGTTGTAGACGGCGTTGGGCAAAAAGTTGATGGATAAAAAGGTGTCGCATCCAAGCTCAGCAGCGGTTTTGATGGCGGTGATTCTGCATGCCTGATCAAAATAGTACTTGTTGGTTTCGTTGATTTGCTCAAACACCCAGCCGGCGCCTTGCCCCTCGGGGCCCCTGACCAGCGCCTCGTAGGCGAATATTTTGCGGGTTTGCCAATCGATGATGGGCTGAAATGCCATGCGGATTCGAAAGCCAAGAGAGACGCCGCTCAGGCAGTCAGCACAGGTTTGCTGTTTGATTTCTTCAGGAAAGTCCACGTCGTAGTCTCAGCGGGTCCGCAAAATAAAAGGCCGTGAGACTACTGTAGATGCAGCAGTTGAGAATGCCAAGTACTTATGGGGGCTTGCCTGGATGGCACAGAGACGTAAGTTTGTTGGACGTGCAGTGGCCATCGCCACGACGACAGACCTGAGTTGTTATTGGCCCGGATAACCGGGCCACAGAGGTGTTTTCCGCGGGGATTAGTGAGCGGGCTTATCGTGGGCGGCGGCGTATTTCACCGCTATCACGGCCACCAACATCAATACAAAGGGCACGGGCGCTGCCACCATACCCAAGGCGCTGACATTCAGCATAAAGCCGATTGCAATATGACCTACCAGTGCCACGACCAGGGCGAGGGTTGCAAGGAGCAGAACAACGACTTCTGATTTCATAACCGAATTCCTTTTGAAGGTTTGTCATGGACAGGGGCTTATTTCATGCCCGCTTTTTGATGGCTTCAGTATGAAGACTTGATGATGCAGATATTTGATCGCAATCAAGTTTAAGGTGCTGTTTTCTTGCTAGGGACGCAAAGCTTGCGTTGGCGCAAGCTTTGTTAAGAAATGGGTTTGGAAGTTAAAAAGTTGGCTTGGCTTATGCTTAAAAGCGATTGGAGCGGACGGCTGTATCGAGCCCCTCAGTCAAACTTGCCCAACCTGGCTTGCCAGAGGGCGTTTTTCTCAAGGTCAGAAAGGGGTTTTCGGGCGAGGAAAACGGCGAGGGCGATACCCAGTGGTACCACTATCAAGTCGGCACTTTGAAAGGGCAACACATAACCAAAAACGGTCAGATATACGAAGGCCGCACTGGCGCCGGGGATTAAAAGCAGTGGCCACTCAAAACATTGGCCAACAATCCTGGCACCAAGACCAATCAGAGTAGGTGGTAGCAGATATAAAAACACCATGCCGGTGTCTGCTGCAGCAATCATCACAAAGCCTATCAGCGCCAATACCGCCCCCAGGAGGCTGCCAAGCAATGTCTTATAAGGAGACTGTCGCTGCTTCAGGGCGTGGTAAGCATTTTCCATCATTTCCAGTTTGGCGCGGGCACGGTTGGCACTGTCGATTTTACCTGCGCGTTCAAGTCTCGGCGGCATAAGGGGCTAATTCAGCTAAGGGTAACTCTATCTTACCCAAAGGGGGCGAGCGCCTGAAAGTCCCAAAGCAAGAAAGGCCGACAGAAAGACAGCTAGAAAGACCGACAGAAAGACAGCTAGAAAGACCGACAGAAAGACAGCCAGTGAATCTTCACCCCGGACTTGATGAGCCTTTGCATCGGGGTTAGCGCAAAAACGCCTCGCCACTATGTGGAATGCGCAAGGTGGAATATAAGGTGAGTGTTAGCTGAAGTTAAACACCTTTGAGGGGGTGATTATCTTTGGCAGCGGCACATCCCAGGCCTCAACGGGCAGGGCAGGCAGGCGCTGACAATCGTGGGCAAGGCCTATTACCCGGGTACTGTCTGGCAGATGTGCCAGGGTGCGGTCGTAAAAGCCGCCGCCCATGCCGAGGCGGTTGCCGCTGTCATCGAAGGCGACCAGAGGGGTGATGATGGCGTCGAGCCGGTAGGCCGGGCACAGGCGGTGGCAGGCCATCACGGGCTCGGGGATACCGTAAAGGTTGTCGCGCATATTGCTGTGTTTATCGTAACGGATAAAGAGTAAATGGCCTTCGGCGAAGGGATGCAGCACCGGCAGATACACGTCAACCCCTTGTTGCCACAGGGCTTCAATCAGGGGGCGGGTGCTGATTTCACCGTCGTTTTCAAGATAAAGGGCAATGGCGCGGGCGCCATCCAGCTCAGTCAACAGATGCTGCGCTGCCTGCAGGGCCGCCGATGCCTGAACATCGCCGCTGAGGGCGCGTCTCAGGGCACGAACGTGTTTTCGTATGGTACTGCGCGACGCATTCGCACTCATGTTGCCCAGTGCTTCAGCACTTGAGCTAATCAGCGCATCGGCGCTTAAGCCTTCTTGTGCTTTCGCACGCTGGGCGATAGTCGCGTTGGATGTGACGGATACCGTCATAAGTTGAGATGCTCCCCGGAATGCCGCTGCCGGTGTAGCCCTTGAACCGTAGGTTCAAGGCGGGCCTGCGATTACTTCCTAAGGCTTCTCGGTACGAGCCGAGCCTGCTCAATGTCGGTAAAACACCTGCCCTAAAGTCAAAAATATCGGCACAGGGACATTACCAGCTGGCGCACAACCCAGGGAGCAAATTTGGTGGCGTTACACAGGGAATGTACCCGGCGCAAAACCTGTAATCAGTTTAATCTTCCTTGTGGCTTCGCTCAACCAAAGCTTGTTCGAGCGTTCGCTGCAGCAGGCGGATTCGGTCGTCCATTTGCTGCATATAGTCTTGATTCTTTCGCTGTTCTTCGTGCAACTCGTGACCGAGATTTAATGCCGCCATCATGGCCAGATCTTCCCGGCTCAGATTGCTGGTGCGGCCACGAAGTGACGTCAGCTGCTGCTCAAGCTTTTGTGCCACCGCCCTCAGTGCCGCTTCTTGTCCGACTGGACAGGCGATGGAGTAGGTGCGTCCAAGGAGGATGATATCAATGGCGCTACTGCTCATGGGCTATCCCTGTGGTGGTCTTTATGTGGCGGACTATATAAGGCGGGTTGCAAAAGTGCAAGGCCGGAGCGGCGTTGATGCCGCGCTGAAAACGAGTTTGCTGCTTGCGTGAGCAACGGCCTGAGGCAAAAGATGATTATTGAGCCAATGTCACGCAAAATTGCCACAAACCCCTGTTTGCAAACTTGGTCACTACCGCTGGCGTCTGTTAGCATTGGCACATTGCGTTTAGGCTCTGGACACTCAATTATGGCAACCCCACCCTCCCTCAAAATTGAAAAACTGCTCGGCGCGCTGGAAGCGGCTGAAATTGGTCAGCATCCGGTGGAAGTGCACGGCGCCATGGTCGGCTTGATTGCCGGTGGCGTAGAGCAGGGCCGGGGGGCCTGGCTTAAGCCCCTGCTTGAGCTGATGAACGACGGGCAATCATTGCCCGCTGAGCTGCAAGCCCTGGTGGAAGAGCTGTTTGTGGACACCCAGGCCCGTCTGGGGGAAATCGACTTTGGTTTTATGCCGCTGTTGCCCGAAGAAGAAGAGCCCCTGTGTGACCGAGTCGAAGCCCTGTCGCTGTGGGTGCAGAGTTTTCTGACCGGGCTTGCCATTATCCAGCCGGGGCTTAATCAGGCCTCGGAAGATGTGCGCGAAGTGATTGCCGATCTCGCCGCCGTGGCCCAGGTCGAATTCGATGTAGTGGATGATGAAGAGTCTGAAACCGCCTATGTCGAAATCCTTGAGTTTGTGCGTATGGCGGCCATTCATTGCTACCAGGAATTTGGCCCCCAGGATGGCGGCGGCGCCATACAGCCCAGCAATAATCTGCATTGATATTGGCGGGACTTCGAGGAGCTGTGCACCATGGACGACACCCGTCACACTAACCCAACTGCCGTTGACGATGCGCCTGACGTTGCATCTCAGGCAAACCAGGCTGTCGATATCGCCATAGTGGGCGGCGCCATGGCCGGTGCAACCCTGGCGCTGGCCCTTGAACAGCTCTGCAAATCCTCAGGTACTTCCCTTTCCATCGCCCTGATTGAAGCCAGGGCGCCGGGCGACGAACATCCAGGCTTCGATGCCCGTGCCATCGCCGTCGCCGAAGGCTCCATTGAGGAGCTCAAGCGCCTCGGTGTGTGGCGACACCTAAGCCGGCTCGGCACGCCCATTACCGATATTCACGTCTCAGACCGTGGTCATTTCGGTATGACAGAGCTCAACAGCAGCGCCTTTGGCCTGCCCTACCTTGGGCAGGTGGTTGAGCTTGAGGCCGTGGGCAAGGCGTTGTTTGATGCCATCGCCAAGACCCGTATCCAACTGCTGTGTCCCGATGGCCTGGTGGGTATGGAGGCCGGTCAGGATGCACATACACTGCTGCTCGAATCGGGTAAAAGGCTGAGTGCCAAGCTTGTGGTCGCTGCCGATGGTTTGGGCTCTGCCGTGCGCAGCCACTTTAATTTACCTCTGGAGCAGGTGGACTTCGACCAGGAAGCCGTGATTGCCAATGTGGTAACCCGGCAGCCCCACGAACACTGGGCCTGGGAGCGCTTTACCGACACCGGGCCTTTGGCCTTGTTACCCATGGCGCCCATCAATGGAGAGTCACGGCTCTCGTTGGTGTGGGCGCTGGCTCCCGAACAAGCCAAGGTGCTGCAAGAGTGCGATGAGCAACGCTTTGTGAGTCAATTGCAACAGGCCTTTGGCAACCGGGCCGGAGTGTTTGTTGGTGCCGGTAATCGCCAGCGTTATCCCCTGAAGCTTTCCTGGATGCCAAGACCCATTCACCATCGCTGCGTGTTTGTTGGCAATGCCGCCCAAACCCTGCATCCCATCGCCGGTCAGGGCTTTAACCTGGGTCTCAGGGACATAGTGGACCTGACGCGGGTATTGCACAGCGCCCTGAGTGAAAACAGTCTGGCGGATGTGGGTGATATTCGCTTGCTGCATCGTTATCTGGCACTTCGTGAGCACGACAGATGCGAGACCCTGCTGGCCATCGAATCCCTGGTTCGGGGCTTTTCCAATCAATATTGGCCGCTGGTGGCCGGGCGCAGTTTGGGGCTTAGGCTGCTGTCCTGGTGTCCGCCGCTCAAGGCGCCGTTGGCAAGCCGGGCCATGGGCTGGCGCCGTGGTGTCCGCCTGACGCCCAACCTGTAACTATTTTGTCCGAGGACTGACAGATGATGACAACCCAAAGCTGTGATGTGGCCATTGTAGGTGGCGGCATGGTGGGATTGGCAACCGCCATCGGCCTTGCCGAGGCCGGGCTTAAGGTGACAGTTCTGGATGCGGGCAGCCAGAGCGCTGTTGAAGGTGAGCCCCGTCTTCGGGTCAGCGCCATCAACCGCGCCAGCGAAGGTTTGCTCCAGTCTTTGGGGGCCTGGGCGCTGATGGACTGTCAGCGCACGGCGCCCTACGGCCGTATGCAGGTGTGGGACAAAGACGGCATGGGCAAGATTGGCTTTGATGCCAATGAGCTGGGTGAGACAAGTCTCGGCACCATCATCGAAAACGACAACATTGCCGCCGCACTGGCAAAGCGCGCCAGTGAGTTTGATAACCTGGATTACCGCGAAGGCGTGCGCTTAAGCCGCCTCGCCTTTGGTGAAAAGGAAGCCTGGCTTACCCTGGAAGAGGGCGACATGCTCTCGGCGGCGCTGGTGATTGCCGCCGATGGCGCCAACAGCTGGGTGCGCAGCCAGTGCAATATTCCGCTCACCTTCTGGGACTATGGCCACACCGCCATTGTTGCCACCATAGAAACCGCCGAGCCCCACGAGGGCTGTGCCCGCCAGGTGTTTTTGCCGGATGGCCCGCTGGCGTTTTTGCCGCTGTATCAGGCAAATCTTTGCTCCATCGTCTGGTCTGTGACCGAGCCCAAGGCGCAGACACTGCTGGCCATGGATGATGAAAATTTTTCAAAATCGCTCACTGCTGCATTCGATGCCCGTCTTGGCCTGTGCCAGGTAAAGAGCGAGCGCATTGGTTTTAATTTGCGGATGCGCTATGCCCGCCATTTTGCCCGCCACCGCCTGCTGCTGGCGGGAGATGCGGCCCACACCATACACCCGCTGGCGGGGCAGGGCGTAAACCTGGGTTTTCAGGACGCCGCCGCCATTATCGATACCATTGGTCGCCTGAAAGCCGATGGCAAAGACATAGGTGATTACCGCCTGCTTCGGCCGCTGGAACGCGAACGTAAGGCGGCCGCCCAGGAAATGATCGCCACCATGGAAGGCTTCAAACGCCTCTTCGAAGGCAACAACCCCATCAAGCAGGCTGTGCGGGATCTGGGACTGAATCTGGTGGATAAGTTGCCTGGACTGAAAACAGTGTTCATCAAACAGGCCATGGGCAGATAAGCAAACAGTCTCTGTGAAATATTTGATAACAGCTGCCGGCCAAGCAGCCGTTAAAGGCGATTTTTGCAGCAAATATCAAACAATTGGCGGCGGAAAATTGTAAAGCGACCTCTGAAGATTAGTTTTTTCTGGCTTTTTCATTAGGAAAACTAATGTTTTGTTGTTCGGATTAGAAAATTCTCTTGTATACAAATTTGTGACGCAAGGTATAATTTCGCCGCATTTTAACCAGGTGCCGTTTCTATTTTTGGCACCAAAGCCCCGGATAGAAGGGATAATAATGGCTAATAAAACTGTACTCTTTAGCAAGCACCTGGAATCGAACGCCAAGATGGTGGACTTCCACGGCTGGGACATGCCCCTCAACTATGGCTCCCAAATCGAAGAGCACCATGCCGTGCGCCGTGACGCCGGTATGTTCGACGTATCTCACATGACTGTGGTGGACGTTGAAGGTGCCGACGCCCGCGCTTTCCTGCGCAAACTGCTGGCTAACGACATTGCCAAACTGACCGTCCCCGGCAAAGCCCTCTACGGCGGCATGCTGAACCACGACGGCGGCGTTATCGACGACCTCATCACCTACTATCTCAGCGATACCCAATACCGCGTGGTAGTTAACTCTGCGACCCGCGAAAAAGATCTGGCGTGGATTGGCGAGCAAGCCAAAGGCTTCGAGGTGACCATCACCGAGCGTCCTGAGCTGGCCATGATTGCCGTGCAGGGCCCCAACGCCAAAGCCAAAGCCGCCAACGTATTTACCGCCGAGCAAAACGCCGCCATCGAAGGCATGAAGCCTTTCTTCGGCAAGCAGGCCGGCAGCCTCTTTATTGCCACCACTGGTTACACTGGTGAAGCCGGTTACGAGATCATCGTGCCTGAAGCCGAAGCCGAAGCCCTGTGGCAAGCCCTGCTGGATGCCGGTGTGCAGCCATGTGGTCTGGGTGCCCGTGATACCCTGCGTCTTGAAGCCGGTATGAACCTCTACGGTCAGGACATGGACGAAAGCGTCAATCCACTGGCCGCCAACATGGGCTGGACCATTGCATGGGAACCTGCGGATCGCGACTTTATCGGCCGTGAAGCACTGGAAACCATCAAGGCCAAGGGCAGCGACAAATTAGTCGGTCTGGTGATGGAAGAGAAGGGCGTTCTGCGCCATGATATGCCAGTGTTTTTTACCGACGCCAATGGCGTTGAGCACCAGGGCGTGATCACCAGCGGTACATTCTCACCCACTTTGGGCTATTCTATCGCGATGGCTCGCGTACCCGGCGCCATCGGTGATACTGCCGAAGTGGAAATGCGCAAGAAGCGTGTGACGGTGCGTGTCATTGCACCCAGCTTCGTACGCAATGGAAAACAAGCATTTTAAAAGACCCGATTAAGGAACAAGAACAATGAGCAATATCCCGTCCGAACTCAAGTATGCTTCTTCCCACGAATGGATCCGCAAGGAAGACGACGGCACCTACACCGTAGGTATCACTGAGCACGCTCAGGAACTGCTGGGTGACATGGTATTCGTTGAGCTGCCTGAAGTGGGTGACACTGTGTCTGCCGGTGAAGACTGCGCCGTGGCCGAGTCTGTAAAAGCCGCCTCTGACATCTATGCCCCTATCTCCGGTGAAGTGATTGCCGTGAACGAATCTCTGGAAGATTCTCCTGAGCTGGTAAACAGCGATGCTTACGGTGACGGCTGGTTCTTCCGCATCAAGCCTTCTGACGAGTCTGAGCTGGACAGCCTGCTCGACGCCGAAGGTTATCAAGCAGTTATCGACGAGGAATAATCCTCGCCAGGAAAAACGAAGCCCCCCGGGGCTTCGTTTGTTTTATCCGACATAAAGCAGATCGGTCGCAATTGAGATCGGCGTAATTTGAAAGGTTTATCATGACCAAGCAAACCCTCACCCAGCTGGAACAGCACGAGCTGTTTCTGACCCGTCACATTGGCCCCGATGCCGACGAACAGCAAGCCATGCTGAACTACGTTGGTGCCGAGTCCCTGGAAGATCTGACCGCCCAAATCGTACCCGAGTCTATCCGTCTGGGTCGCGAGCTGAACGTGGGAGCCTCCAATGGCGAAGCCGCCGGTCTGGCCTACATCCGCCAGCTGGCCGATAAGAACCAGGTGTTCAAGAGCTACATTGGTATGGGCTACCACGGCACCGAAGTGCCTAACGTTATCCTGCGTAACGTGCTGGAAAACCCAGGTTGGTACACTGCCTACACCCCATATCAGCCAGAAATCGCCCAGGGCCGCCTCGAAGCCATCCTGAACTTCCAGCAGCTGTCCATTGACCTGACCGGTCTGGACCTGGCCTCTGCCTCTTTGCTGGACGAAGCCACTGCCGCTGCTGAAGCCATGGCGCTGGCCAAGCGTGTATCCAAGGCCAAGAAAGCCAATACGTTCTTCGTAGCCGATGACGTATTCCCCCAAACCCTGGACGTGGTAAAAACCCGCGCCGAGTGTTTTGGCTTTGAGATTGTGACCGGTCCTGCTGCTGATGCCGCTAACCATGATGACCTCTTTGGTGCCCTGTTCCAGTACACCAACCGTCAGGGTCAACTGACCGACTTCACCGAGCTGTTTGCCCAGCTGCGCGCCAAGAACGTGATTGTGACCGTGGGCGCTGACATCATGTCGCTGGTGCTCTTGAAGAGCCCCGGTGCCATGGGCGCCGACGTGGTATTCGGCTCCGCCCAGCGCTTTGGCGTGCCAATGGGCTTTGGTGGTCCACACGCTGCCTTCTTTGTGTCCAAAGACGAGCACAAGCGCTCTATGCCCGGCCGTATCATCGGTGTGTCCAAAGACACCCGTGGTAAGACTGCCCTGCGTATGGCCATGCAAACCCGCGAGCAGCACATCCGCCGTGAGAAAGCCAACTCCAACATCTGTACCGCACAGGTGCTGCTGGCCAACATGGCCTCTTTCTACGCCGTATTCCACGGCCCACAAGGTCTGAAGGTGATTGCCGAGCGCATTCATCGCCTGACCGACATCCTGGCCGCCGGTCTTGCCGCCAAGGGCGTGACTGTACTGAACACGCAGTGGTTCGATACCTTAAGCTTCAAGGTTGATGTGGACGCCGTACGTGCCCGCGCCCTGGCTGCCGGTGTGAACCTGCGCTACGACGCCGATGGCGTTGTGGGTGTGAGTCTGGCTGAAACCACTACCCGTGCCGATGTTGCCGAACTGTTCGACATCATCCTGGGCGCCGGTCATGGTCTGGATGTGGCAGCTATCGATGCCGACATCCTTGCCAAGGGTTCAAGCTCTATCCCAGCTGCACTGGTACGTGAAGAAGCTTTCCTGACTCACCCAACCTTCAACAGCTACCACAGCGAAACCGAAATGATGCGCTACATCAAGCGCCTCGAGAGCAAGGATCTGGCGCTGAACTATTCCATGATTTCCTTGGGTTCCTGCACCATGAAGCTCAACGCTGCCGTTGAGATGATCCCGGTGAGCTGGCCTGAATTTGCCAACATGCACCCCTTCTGCCCATCTGAGCAGGCCCAGGGTTACACCCAGCTGATTGGTGAGCTGTCTGACTGGCTGGTGGACATCACAGGCTACGATGCCGTGTGCATGCAGCCCAACTCTGGTGCCCAGGGCGAATACGCCGGTCTCCTGGCTATCCGCAAGTACCACGAGTCACGCGGCGAAGGCCATCGCGATGTGTGTTTGATCCCTCAGTCTGCCCACGGCACCAACCCTGCCTCTGCCCAGCTCGCTGGCATGAAGGTTGTGGTGACCGCCTGTGACAAACAAGGCAACGTGGATCTGGATGACCTGCGCGCCAAGGCTGCCGAAGTGGCCGAGAACCTGTCGTGCATCATGATCACCTATCCTTCTACCCACGGTGTATACGAAGAAACCGTGCGTGAAATCTGTGACATCATCCATCAGCACGGTGGCCAGGTGTACCTGGACGGTGCCAACATGAACGCTCAGGTAGGCCTGACTGCCCCTGGCTTTATCGGTGCCGACGTATCGCACCTGAACCTGCACAAAACCTTCGCCATCCCTCACGGCGGCGGTGGTCCAGGTATGGGCCCAATCGGCGTGAAGAAGCACCTGGCACCTTTCGTAGCCGGTCACGCTGTGGTTAAGCAAGGTATCGAGAGCGACAACAATGGTGCCGTCTCTGCTGCCCCATTCGGCAGCGCCGGTATCCTGCCAATCAGCTGGATGTACATTAAGCTTTTGGGCAGCAAGGGTCTGAAGCAATCTACCCAAACCGCCATGCTGAACGCCAACTACGTTACCAAAAAGCTGTCTGAGCACTATCCGGTGCTGTTCCGTGGCCGTAACGATCGTATCGCCCACGAGTGCATCATCGACATGCGTCCGCTGAAGGAAGCCTCTGGTGTGACCGAGATGGACGTGGCCAAGCGTCTGAACGACTACGGTTTCCACGCCCCAACCATGAGCTTCCCGGTTGCCGGTACCCTGATGATCGAGCCAACTGAGTCTGAGTCAAAGGCTGAGCTGGACCGCTTCATCGAGGCCATGGTCGCCATTCGCGGCGAAATCGCTCGCGTGGAAAGCGGCGAGTGGCCGGTTGACAACAACCCGCTGGCCAATGCTCCACACACCATGGATGACATCATGGACCCGGCGTTTGATAGCCGCCCATACAGCCGTGAGCTGGCGGTGTTCCCAACTGCGTCAGTGCGTGCCAACAAGTTCTGGCCAACCGTGAACCGTATCGATGACGTGTATGGCGACCGCAACCTGTTCTGTGCTTGCGTACCGATGAGTGACTACGAGTAAAAATTGCTGCCTGGACTTGCTGCTTGAACTCGAAAGAGGGGCGTTAAATCTCGGTTCCAGTGCTCATTTACAAGAGTAAACTGCGCGCTGGAACCATCGATTTGCCTTACATGAGCGGCGTCGGCAACGCAATTTTGGCCTTGTTGACCCTTGGCTAGACTGACAAATTAAAAACGAGTGCTTCGGCACTCGTTTTTGTTTTGGCCTATGGAGGTGTCACCCCACTGTTTTCGTGGCTCTTTACATGAGTAAACTGCGCGGCGAAAACAGCAGGTTTCCTTGTCTTATGTGCGGCAGTAACGCCATTTTGGTCCAGTTGAGCCTTGGTTCGGTCAGACAATAAAAAACGAGTGCTTCGGCACTCGTTTTTTTATGGGCTCTTGTTAGCCCATTTTCGTCTGCTGTTGTTGAAAACCTGGCGGGTTTAGCCGCTGTGCCAGCGGCACAAAGTCGTGGGTCTCCGACCCTCACGCGGGCAAGGGGTATTGCTTGTCCAATACCCTTGAACGGCTCTGTCTCCTCATAATTCTCTATTTATATACACCCTCAGATGATTCCTTAAATGGTGTTGTTTTTTCCGCAATACGTATAAGAAGCCGTTGGCAGCTCCCGCTAGATTAGTGCTGTTGGCAAACAATCTTGCCTGGTAAACAGCACTGGGGTATGACGATGAAAAAGGTATGTGTGGTGACAGGCGCGTCTTCCGGTATGGGGAAAGACGGGGCACTCAAACTGATTAAAGAAGGCCATATAGTTTATGGTCTGGCTCGGCGAGTGTCGCAAATGACGGAGTTGGTGGCGGCTGGCGGTTTTGCCATTGAAACAGATGTAACCTCTGTTGAGTCCATTGAGCGTGCCGTGGCTCAGATTGTGGCAGAGCAGGGGCGCATTGATGTGCTTTGGAATAATGCGGGTTACTCGGTTACAGGTGCGGTGGAAGATGTATCTTACGAAGATGCCAAACGCCAGTTTGAGGTCAACCTGTTTGGCCTCGCCGAGATGACCAAGGCCGTGCTGCCCACTATGCGCAAACAAAAGTCGGGCACCATTATCAATACCACCTCGGTGGGTGGCAAAATTTACACCCCCCTCGGTGCCTGGTACCACGCCTCCAAGCATGCGCTGGAGGGCTGGAGCGATTGTCTGCGACTGGAGCTTACGCCTTTTGATATCAGAGTGGTGATAATTGAACCGGGTGGGATCAGCTCGGAGTTCGGTGATGTCTTGTACCAGCCACTGGTGGAACGTGCCAAGGGGGGGGCCTATCAGGCCATGTCGACTGCGGTGGCAAGAACCTATAAAGCGATTTACAGCAATTCCAAGAGCATGTCTTCACCGGCGGTCATTGGCGAATTGGTTGTACGGATAGTGGCATCAAATAGTCCCAGAACCCGATATATAGCGGGCTACATGAGTCGTACAATCTTGTGTTTACGTAGCCTGCTAAGTGACCGGATCTTTGATAAGGTGATTATGAGCACCTACGAGAAAGAGCTGAAGAAAAATGAAAGCGCCGCTTCTCATTAAATCGATTGCCCAGGTTCATCAGGCTTTTGGTCTTGCGCCACCCGGGCACCCCTTGGTGTCTGTGGTGGGGGCTTTTGACAGTCAAAGGCTCAACGATTTAGCAGATATTCCCATAGTTTCAGAGCTCTATTCCATCAGTTTAAAAGCCGGTATTTCCGGCACCTGTATTTATGGCCGCAACGCTTACGATTACCAAAATGGCACCTTGGTATTTATCGCGCCGGGCCAAGTGGTGCAATACTCGGGGGCCGAAGGTGTGGCGGATGAAAAAGAGAGTTGGAACCTGCTGTTTCACCCTGACCTTATTCGCCGTTCGGAACTTGGACGCTGCATCGGCAGCTATTCATTTTTCCATTACGAGGCCAACGAGGCCTTGCATGTTTCCGAGGTTGAGAAGGCCTGTCTCAGGGGCATAGTCGATAAGATTGTGGCTGAATACTCAGGAAATATTGACCGCCACAGCCAGGAGTTGATCGTGTCCAACATCAAGCTGTTGTTGGATTATTGCACCCGCTATTACGACCGGCAGTTCTATACCCGCACCAATTTGAATAAAGATATTGCCAGCCAGTTTGAGCAGCTATTGCAGCGTTATTATCAGAACCAAGTGTATGAAAAACTGGGCCTGCCAACAGTGGCCTATTGCGGTAAAGAAATGGGGATTTCGCCCTATTATTTGAGCGACCTGTTGAAAAAGGAAACCGGCAGAACCGCATCGGATTACATTCACTTCTTTGTGTTGGAGCGGGCCAAAAACAGCTTGCTTGGTACACAATTGTCAGTCACGGAAGTGGCCTATAATTTGGGCTTTGCCTATCCACAACACTTCAGCAAGCTATTCAAAGCCAAGGTAGGAATGAGCCCGAAGGAATACCGGAAACTGGGTTGATTCGAATTTTGGCAAGGGTAATGGCATCTTTCAGCATCGTCCTCGGTGGCTCCGAAAGGGCATTAGCGTGTCGTTAGACAATGCGATGAACAGTTTCACCGCACTAGCGTTCGTCGAAGGCTGCCACGCGGAGGAATCGGTGTATCAGTCCGGCTCAGGCGTTACTTCCTTGCGGCGCAGCTGTTTGCCGATTTCCAAACCCGCCCATGGCAGGGGCGAATTTGACCTCAGCGCTTAAGCAGCGCCTTGCTTCTGAACTGCCCTGGAGTGATGCCAATCACGTGCTTGAATTCCCGGATAAAGTGGGCCTGGTCGTAGAAGCCGGCCTGATAGCCGATATCGGTGAGTGGGGCGGCGGTGTCGTGTTTAAGCAGTTCCCGGGCGAAGCCGGTGCGCTGCAGTATGCTGAAGTTTTTTGGGGACATGCCCACATTTTGTTGGAACAGGCGCTCCAGTTGGCGCTGGCTGATGTCCATCTCGGTTAGCAGGTTGCGTATTTCACCCTGACCCTTTTGCGCGGCTATCCACCTGAGTGCGTACTGCATCCTGGGCTCGGTTGCCTGAGCCTGGGATTCGTGGGCGGTGAGATATTGCAGCAGCTGGGCTTCGAGCAGGGCAATGCGCTCTGGTGCCGTGGGCAGCAGCGCTAAGCGCTCGGCCAGTTCATCGCTTAACAGCGCCAGCGACAGATCCCCCGGTGTCAGGTGTTGTCCCAACAATTCTGACAGCGGTGACTTTAAAAATACCCGCCCTGCGCCGGGCCAGAAGCGAATACCCAGGGCATCAACCCTGCCGGAGAGTTCCAGTTTGGTGCTTTGTTTGGTGGGACCTGTGATCAGGCATTGTGCCCTGTGTTGCCAGCCATCCAGGCGAATGGGCGCGCCAAAATTGAACACGATACCTGTGCCGCCTTCGGGGTGCATAAACTCAGTCGACTGTGACTCGGCGCCTGCGGGGCGGAAGATTTGCCAGTAGCAACTGACATAGGGCTGCAGCAGGGCGCAGGGCTGGTAGCGCTGAAAACCAAGATGCGGCAGTGTCGACATAGCAAAACGCTCCAAAAGCGGGGTGAGCCAGTATATCAAAGCAAGATTGGCTGAAAACCCAGAGGGCCTTACTGCATCTTAATGAAACACCTCAATTCTATAATTCGCAATTTGCTTCTTCGCCTGCCAGGCCAGCGGAAATGCCTGTCATTGTATTTGGCAACCCAATGTTGCGAATGACGCTGGCTGCGCTACTGCCAATGGGTTATCACATCCCGTTTGGGGGGATTGCCAAAGAGGCGTGAATATTCCCGGGAAAACTGCGATGGGCTTTCGTAGCCCACGCGGTAAGCCGCCGCAGAGGCATCCAGATTTTCTCCGAGCATTAACCTGCGAGCCTCAAGCAGCCTCAGCCTCTTTTGGTACTGAAGCGGACTCATGGATGTCCATTCTCTAAAGTGGTGGTGAAATGTTGATTTACTCATGCGTGCCAATTCAGCCAACCCATCGACACTGAGATGTTCGTCATAATGTGTTTTGAGCCATTCGATGGCTCTGGCGATACGCAGTCCATGGCTGCCGGCCGATGCAATTTGTCGCAAGCGGCTACCCTGTTCACTGATAAGCACCCGCCAGAAAATTTCTTTTTTGATCAGTGGCGCGAGCACAGCAATGGACTCAGGCTCATCGAGCAGTGCCACCAGACGCTGAATGGCATCCAGAAATGACGCAGTCGTATTGCCAAGTACCATGGCGTGCTCTGGCGTGGCACTTTTATGTGGATGCAGTGGCGCCTGTAAAATCAGCTCACTCATCATGGCCAAATCCAGCTTGATGACAATGCCCAGATAAGGCTGTTCCTCACTGGCCTCCAACACCTGCATTTTTGCCGGTAAATCCAAAGAGGTGATAAGAAAGCGGTTGGTATCGTATCTGTAACTCTGCTCGCCCAATGTCATGCTTTTCGCCCCCTGTACTACCAGGGCGATGCTGGGCTCTACCACGCAGATAGCGCAGGACGTCGGTGAGGGTTGACGATAAAACTCCAGCCCTTCGATTGCTGTGGACGCCCATTCAACCCCTTCTGTGTGCCTTGCTACCGCGCCGGCAAGGGCCACCGAGAGGCTGTCGATACGTTCTTTTTCAGGCATTTTTGGCTCCAACAGGGGAAGACTTTTTGCGAAATCTGCTTCCCGATGATTTTACGCAGATACGAAGTTGTTACCACCAATCGAGACGATGATTCGGACGAATAGGCAATCAATTGCCAGTATCCTGCTATGGATGCCTGAGGCGAGCTGGAACAATGGGTCATGCCACTCGCTTGGTACCATTGCTGAAGCTTAGCCCCGTTCATTGGAGTACATTCTATGAAAACCTCAGACCTGACTGTTTTTGCCGCTCTTCCCCTGTTATTTATTAGCCTCTGTCCCGAGGCGGCGCAAAAAAGCGAGAACGGCGTGCACATCAGCGTGGATTCTCTGGACAGTCGGGAGCCCATTCAGGGTCTTGATGCATTTTTTACCGGCAAGGTAAAGGTGGAAGCACTGTTCAGTGCCCAGGGAGAGGCACGAAGCTCGGGCGCCAATGTCACCTTTGAGGCTGGAAGCCGCACACATTGGCATACGCACCCGATTGGGCAAACCCTGATTGTGACCTCCGGCATGGGCTGGGTTCAGCAAGCGGGTAGCGAACGTATACAAATTCAACCCGGCGATCTGGTGTCTATCCCGGCCAATGTTGTCCACTGGCATGGTGCGGTTTCTTATACCAGCATGAGCCACATAGCCATTCAGGAGAGCAAATCCGGCAGTGCCGTGACATGGCTTGAGGCGGTGACGGACGCCCAGTACCTGAATACAACTTTGCCTGGGGCCCGGTGAGCCACTGCTGCCATGTCAGATACACCGGAGGCGCACATGAATATTCGATTGCTGGTTAATGGCACTGTTATCCATACCAGCCTTGATGACTCTGCGGCGGCAAGGGATTTTTTCGCTTTGTTGCCTCTGAGTCTCACACTCACAGATTATGCAGGCACAGAGAAAATCGCATACCTGGATACTGCCTTATCGACAGCGGGTTCACCCACAGGCACGGCGGCCAATACAGGGGATATCTGCTACTACGCCCCCTGGGGGAACCTGGCCTTCTTTTATCGGGATTTTGGCTACGCCAGAGGATTAATAAAACTTGGCAGGCTACCGGACGACTGCGTCTGGTTAACCGATGCCAAAGACATCGAATTGGTCATAGAAAAAGAGGCTCTGAACTGAGCCTCTTGTTTAATCTATCAGAACCTGGACGCCTGCATATCGATTACAAATCGGTAGTGCACGTCTGACTTTTCAAGCCGCTCGAATGCGTCGTTAATCTGCTCCATGGTGATCATTTCCACTTCGGGTAAGATGTTCATTCGGGCACAGAAATCGAGCATCTCCTGAGTCTCAGCGATTCCACCAATCAGGGAGGCGGCAATACGCCGACGCCCCATGATCATGGGGACGGTATTCACTTCTGCGAGGGGGCCAACCTGACCAACCAGCGTCAGGGTGCCATCGACCTTGAGCAATGGCATATAGGGCGTAACATCATGTTTTACCGGGATGGTATCCAGGATGAGATCGAAGTGGTTTACTGCCTGCTTCATGCTCTGTGTTTCGGTAGAGATGAGAAACCCATTGGCGCCTAATTGCATGGCATCCTGGCGTTTGTCTGCGCTACGGCTGATAACAGTGACATGTGCCCCCATGGCAACAGCCAATTTGATAGCCATATGGCCAAGTCCGCCCATGCCTATCACGGCCACACGGCTGCCCGGACCAACCTGCCAGGTTCTCAATGGCGAGTAAGTGGTAATGCCGGCACACAGCAGTGGTGCCGCCCTTGCAAGATCCAGAGATGGCGGGATCTGGAGTACAAACTCCTGCCGCACGACTATGTGTCTGGCGTAGCCACCTTTGGTGATTTCCCCTGTGTGCCTGTCGGCGCTGTTATAGGTTTGGGTAAATCCCTGCTCGCAGAATTGCTCTTCACCGCTGTGGCAGTGAGAGCAGGTCTGACAGCTGTCTACCATGCAACCCACGGCGACCTTGTCGCCAGCTTTGAAGTGGGTGACCCCGGGGCCGACCTCAACCACGCGGCCGACAATCTCATGCCCCGGCACAGTGGGATACAGGGTCCAGCCCCAGTCATTTTTCACAGTGTGTAAATCGCTGTGGCACACGCCGCTGTAGAGTATTTCAATGGCAACATCATCATCTCTGAGGTCGCGACAGTCATATTCGTACGGCTCTAAGGGGCTTTGCGCGGATTGAGCTGCATATCCAATGGTTTTCATCTTGTCTCCTGATGGGATAAACGGCGGATTGGGTGTCGAGTGGCGCTCAGGCGCCACGACACTCTTCTTACCGGTACTTTTTGCAGGTGCTTTTCGCAGGTGCTTTTGGTCGAGACCGGGCGACTTTGGCAATCCGTCCGGACTACAGGTTTTTGTTAAAGAAGTCAGTTAACTTGGCGAATGGGATTAATCCCGTGCGGTCATAGAGATCCACGTGCCCGGCATTCTTGACCAGATATAGCTCCTTCGGCTCAGCGGCCAGCGCGTAGGCCTCCTGACTGAACTCAATCGAGTGGGCATGCTCGCCGCTGATAAACAGCAAGGGGCGTGGTGAGATGCTTTCTATGTCATTGAAGGGGTAGAAATTCATAAACTTGACGTTGCTGCTCAGCGTCGGATGGGTTGTCAGTTCTGCACTGGAACCTTCAGGGGTAAATTGTCCACGGGGCGTTCGGTAGAAGTCATAGAACTCCTTGGCAATTGGATGAGAGTTGTCGTCAATCTGATGGGGAGTACCGCCTGTGTATATGGTTTCTCCGCCAGTGAATTCCGTATAGCGCTGCGCTGCCGCATCCGCGAGTATCTGTTTGCGTTGTGCCATCGATTGGGATTTGCCGTAGAGATGGCGACTGAAGCCTCCCATGTCGTACATGCTGACGGTGGCAATGGCTTTCATTCTCGGATCGATTTTAGCGGCACTGATGGCGAAACCGCCGCTGCCACAAATCCCGAGCACACCTATTCTTTCCCGATCGGCAAATTGGCTGGTACCGAGGAAATCAACCGCGGCACTGAAATCTTCAGCATACATATCGGGCAGTACCGCGTTGCGGGGACTGCCTTCACTCTCGCCCCAAAACGACAGGTCGATGGCGAGCGTGATAAATCCTTGTTCGGCCAGTTTCTGTGCATATAGCGTGGCGCTTTGTTCTTTCACTGCTCCCATGGGGTGGCCGACGATGATAGCCGGTCTGCGCTCTGTGGATTTTATGTCTTTCGGTAGGTAAAGGTTGCCAGTGACATTCATATGGAACTGGTTTTTAAAGGTGACCTTTTGCATGTTGAGCCGATTACTCCGATAAAAATTATTGGCATCGCTGGATGGTGTCTGTTGCCATTCGGTTGTTTGTGCCTGCGCATCCATTGGCAGGGACGCACCTGCAGTACTGAGTAAGGTGCCTGGCACCAGTGTGGTGATGGATGTTTTCAATGTCGTTTCCTCATCAGAGACAGGGTTGCCGCCGGCCGCAGTGGTCTGTGAAGGCGCGGATATGAGCTCTATTGTCTGGAAAACAGGCGCGTACAAGAAAGGATGAAGGTCCGGATTGATTGCCTGAAAATCCGGACTTTCGATTTAAGATGACTCAATTTCTGTGAGTGGAATTCACTGATGACCCGGCGTTACTTCGCACTCTCAGTCGATGCGAACACTTCCCGGGCGACGTCGAGTGCTGTCATGGAACTCGGCCAACCGGCATAAAAGGCGAGCTGGGTGATGACCTCTATGAGCTCTGTTTGGGAAAGGCCATTCTCCACCGCCTTGGCGAGGTGAAACCTCAGTTGATCAGGCCTGTGCTGGGTAATGAGCGCAGCCACTGTGATTAAGCTTCGGTCCCGTTGCGAAAGCTCTTCCCCGCCCCACACGGGGCCAAACAGAATATCATCGGTGAGATACGCAAGCTTGGGAGCAAAATCCCCAAATATCTTTTGCGCAATACCTGTGTTTTCAGCCATAAAACCTCCGTTAACAGGCTACAGTTCAGCCGCCATTATCCTAACGGCGTAAACCTGTTGATGTATTGCCTGAAGCGGCTGTTTTATTGCCCATTTATCCAGCCTGCTCTCAACCTCCTTTTTTCCGGCCAAGCCGATTCTCGCCGGTGTTAACCGGGTTTGTGTTATCTCAGTCTCGCCAAAGGTGTTACTGGCTAAATGTAAAGGTAAAAAGGTAGTGCAGGTGTTTGCTGCAGCAGATGGATGTCGTTCTTTAGACTGATTATTAAGGTTTTTTCCGTATCTGCGACGATTAAATTTTCTGCGGGATTTACGCCTTATCGGTGGTCTTGTAAAAAAACATCGGTTAATGTAGCCGGTTGTTGCAACGGGTTTTCCCCTGAGAACAGATAGCCCCTTGTAACGGTTAGAACATCACGCCTGAACAATGAAAAAACCAAAGTAGTACCAATACAAAAAGGTAAGAGGTGATCTATGAAGGAATGGTATTTGTCCCATCAGGGCGAGATCAGCGGCCCCTTTGGGTTGACTGAAGCCAATCTGTTTATCGCAGCCCATCCAGACAGTTATGCCTGGGAGCCATCGTTTGCCCAGTGGGTACCGGTAAGCCACATCGACGAGTTTGAGCTTAAGCTAACGCCCCCGCCGCCACCCAAAGCCGTGCCACAGGCCTTGATTGAGCGGGTATTCGCCAAGGAGCAAGGGCTAAAGCAGTCGCTCGAACCCATCGCCGCCAGCCTGACGTCACTGCAGCAAAGCCTGTCGGCACTCGGAGCCGATATCAAGGGCAGCAAAACGGTCACTCAGAGCCTGAATCAAGAGGTCAATCAGACCCTGCGCACTATCAATGAGCAGTATGAGGCGTTGCAGAAAAAGCTGGCCGGTTTTGCCGTAAGACAAGGCTAATCCCATTCCACACAGTCGCCCTGGCGATGAACAAGAATGATCACTATGAAGAAATGGATTCTTTCACATAATGGTGCCCAGAGCGCGCCATTGACCCATGCCGAGGCCATCGCGTTTTTGCAGGATAAACCCGACAGTTATGGTTGGCACCCTTCTTACACCCAGTGGCTCCCTGTGAGTCACATTCCTGAGTTCACTGGCCAAATCCCCGCTCCGGCACCGGTAGCGACCACAGTGCCCCAAACTCTCTCGTCGGCATTCAGTCGCCGACGTCAGCAACTGACAGAGCAGGTTGCCACCCTTGAAACCAGTGTGAATGTCACCCAGAGGTTGCTCGGTGAGCTGGAGCAGGAAATTACCACCTACAAGCGGCTGACCCATAAGCTCAGTGATGAGGTCAAACGGGGCATTGCGGGTATTGAGGAAGACGCAGGCCGGTATCGCAAGCAACTGGACGACCTCAGCTACGCGCTGGCGATGGCCAAAATTGAACTTACCGAAGTGAGTGACGGGTTTGACCTGTGTCTGCGTGAGCGAAAGGCAAAAGCGGATGAAAGTCAGGCTGCGGTGGCAAGCACTGTGAGTGAGCCGCTGGTGGCCAGGGCGGCTGCCGGTTTGGCTGTTACGCCTCAAATCGAAGCCGCTGCCGTTTCCACTCCCACCTTAGTCCCTGCATCTGACTCCGTGTCTGAGCTAAAGCATAAGCCTGAGCTTGAGCCTGAGCCTGAGCCTGAGCCTGAGCCCGTGCCAGTGATTGGTGCCGAACCTGAACTGCCTGAAATCGACAGCGACCAGCTTGAAGCCCAAAGTGGCCAAGTTGAAGTCGACTGCGACCAGCTTGAAGTCGACAGCGACAAGATTGAAGTTGATAGCGAGCTGCTCGTGGATACACCCAAGGCCCGTATTGAAATCGCGCCTCTGGAGTTTGAGTCCATCGCGCTGGAGCAGGCTGAATCAGTGCTCCCGGCGACTCCATCGCATGAGCCGTCAGCAGTAACCCGCCTCGAACTCATTGAGGATGCCTCGGTGGCCTCAGGCGAGGTGGAAGCAGAAGCCGAACACGAGCTGCTTTTACCGGAAGATGATGAGGGGCTCAGCGCTGATTTGGCACTGTCGCTGGCCTGGGAGCAGGAGTTGTCCAATGCACTGGAGCCGCTGCCAGTGGTAAAGGAAACCGCCAACGAAGCTTCCCTTACCGAGCCTGATGAGAGTGACGAGCCTGATGAGGCTATTGTGAGTGAGGACGCCGATGGGAGGACTGAGCCGGAGGCGGTCACGCCGCTGGCTTTTAAGCCTGAAACAGGCGCGTCCGGGATGACAGCGCCCCAGGCTGCCACCCCGGCAAAAGATCCTGCATCGGTTCCCAGGGATCCTGTTGCTGTAAAGCGGCCCAAAATGATTTCGGTAAACGATTTTATCGCTTCCCTCGATGCTGCCGAAGCGGCCAAGGGCACAACCGATAACGGGTTTGCTGAGGCGCCAGCCGCCGGTGATGTGTCTGTCCCCACTGGGGCATTAAAGGCTGGTTCTCAGTCGTTGGATCCGGTTGCCGTAAAGGCCAACCCAGACGATTTTTTCGCGTCCCTGATGCCGAGCACTTTGCCAGATCCTGTGCCCAGTCGACCTCAGGGGAAAGACGGCTTATTCGGTTTCTCCCCCGAAGACTTCGACCATGACGGCATGGCTGTGAAGACGTCTGCCACTGAGCCTGGGGCTAAGGACAGCGCCACTGTGTCAGTAAAGTTGCCTGACGGTAAGGCGCCTGAGGCTGAGCCCTCCATAAAGGCTGAAAAAAACGAGCCTAAAGTTAAACTGCCGTCGGTGACCAGTATCTTCAAGTCCGTGTTCAAGGGCGATAAGAA
Organism: Shewanella sp. FJAT-52076; assembly: GCF_019457455.1. Classification (NCBI taxonomy): domain Bacteria; kingdom Pseudomonadati; phylum Pseudomonadota; class Gammaproteobacteria; order Alteromonadales; family Shewanellaceae; genus Shewanella; species Shewanella sp. FJAT-52076. Next base: position 3,215,661 of record NZ_CP080415.1, on the reverse strand, counting down.
GGACGAGCACAAGGAGGCAGAAGTCGACGGGGATGACGATGGGGACGATGAGGTTCTTGCAGACCCGGCAATGTCCGCCGATGCGCTGAGCGACGGGCCATCCGATCAGCCCAGGCCGCAGAAAGGCGATATTGAAGGCCGCATGCGCCGCAGAAGTCGCAGACGTGGTTGATTGATGTTTGAGGTCATCTGAATAAAACGCCCGGCAAATCTGCCGGGCGTTTTGTTTGTGCCCAAGAAGAAACCTAAGGCTAAGGCCCAACACCCGTGGCTTAATCAGCGCCCTGCGGTTTGCGCCTGGCCAACCAACAGGCAAAGGGATACCAGAGCTGTCCCATAAAGCTGCGGGGCAGGGGCTTGGTGGTGCCATAGTGTGCGGGCCAGTGCTTTGAAGGCACATGCAGGGTGCCAAAAAGCCAATCGTAAATGGGGGTGTGGGCACCGTAGTTGGTATCAATGGCCGGTTTTTCCGAGCTGTGATGCCAGTGGTGGAACCAGGGCGTCACCAACAGGTACTTGATGGGGCCAAAATGCAGTCGGGTGTTGCAATGGATAAGCACGGCCTGCAGCGCCGCAAAGGCCACATAGATGTCCAGCGCGGCCTTGTCCGGTCCCAGCAGGTACAGGGGGACCATCACCATGGCACGCTCAGAGAACATCTGAATAAAATGACCCCGGGAGCCCGCGAGCCAGTCTAAATCTTCCACCGAGTGATGTACTGCATGGATGGGCCACAAAAAGCCCACTTCGTGAAACAGCCGGTGTTCCCAATAAAGTACAAAATCGGCTGCGAGGATAATGGCCACCACCTGCACCCACAGGGGGAGCGCCTGCACCCAGGCCTGGACCTCGTCGCTTACCGCCCAGTGGAAGTGGCTCACATGGTAATTGGCGTAAAGCAAGATGGCTGAAATGGCCAAATGGTTGAATACGAAATACCAGAGGTCCAGCCCCCAGCCCGGGCGCAAAATCACCTGATCTTTATACCTTGGCAACAGTTTTTCCAGGGTCATAAAAACAAACACAGACCCCAAAAATGCCAGGATAAGCCAATCGACACCGAGTGAAAGTGCTTTGGGCGCCACAGGGCCTACGGGGATTTGCCAGCCGCCCAGAAAAAATGCGAGGCTTGTCAGGCCGATACCAGTTATTCCCAAGCGCCGATAGCCACCCAGCACAAAGGTCAGCAGTCCAAAAAAGAGTGAAAAATACATGCCATATTTCAGCACTTGCTGAAGTTCTTTGGCATCGTAAACCGCCCTGAGTTCTGTGGTGGTGAGGTAGGAAGGATAAAGATAGGCAAGCACGGCCAGAAGGGAGAGCGCCCCTAAAAATACACTGGCATAGCCGCTGATTTTTCCTTCCCCGAGTCGGAAGGCTTTATGGGGACGAGCCGGTACGTCCCTTTGCTGATATTGATACTGCTCATCCATGGCTGAATATCCTTGTGTCGGGGCCGCGTGGTGGGAACCGGAGTGTTCGGCTGCAGGCACCACTGCCCGCTTAATTTAGTTGCGGCGATTATGTCACAGCCGTTAGTGTGGCGTCACCCTGATGCCATAGCTCGGGGTGTGGAAGGGGATCGCTGCCCTGATGGGACATGCTAAGCTTTCAACATATGCCAAAAGGAATAGTACAAAAGGATGTAGTGTGAGGACTGGATGGAACTGCCGAATGTGGCAACCCGCCTTTTTGCAGCCAAGCGCCGTGGCGTTGGCCGGATTGGCAATAACAGCCTTGGTACTGAGCTGTCTGCTGATTATTGCCACTGCATCGGCCAAGCCGCTTGCCACAGATTTTGAACCCGGAGCCGGTAATCATCTCAATCCGGACTACGTGGCGCGCGCCTTTGCCGCCGTTGTTCATGGCCGTGAATACGAAGCCGGCAGCTTCCCGCTGTCCAAGTGGGTCGGCGAGATCCGTTTTACCATCGAAGAGCAGGTGCAGGAGCCGGTGCAGCGGCAATTGGTACTGATGCACCTGAAGCAGCTGGGTGAAGTCACCGGGCTTACTATCCGGGAAGTTGGTGCCAAAGAGGCCAATCTTCATATTCTTTTTACCCGCCAGCGGGATTGGGGCGGCGAAGTAAAGCGTCGCCTCGGGGCCAAGGCCGCCGCCAATTTGCATGGGGCCGTGTGTCTGGCTCATTTTGAGGCGCCTGGCGGCGTCATTCGCAAGGCACAGGTGTTTATTCCTGTGGATCAGGCGAGAATGCACGGCAAGTTGGTATCCTGCGTGGTGGAAGAGCTGACTCAGTTGTTGGGGTTGCCGAACGACAGCGACGCCGTGTTCCCCTCGATATTCAACGATAAAGCCGCAGCAGACTTGCTTACACCTCTGGATTGGGTGCTTATTCGCTTGCTGTATCACAATGCCCTTACGGCGGGCATGAGCCGCACCCAAACCGCGCCCATCATTGCCGAGCAGTTGGCCATATGGCTGGCCGATGGCACCCTGGCGAGCGCCGAGAGCGAGGTGCGCCGGGGCGAACTCTATCGGCTTTTGGGGCGCTGATAAGCCACCACATGCTGGTGTAACAAATTTGTTTCCAGTATCTTGTGGGCACAATGGATTACTCGCAGTGCGACGCTTATCACTTATGGAATTACCGGCACTTACTTCTCAGGTAAAGATGAAAATCTCGGGGCTCTTTAATCGTCCCTTCACCCAGCCATTCACCCGCATGCTCTCCGGCCTGAAACAATTCTGGCACAGCCTTAACTTTGCCCAGCGCAGCTATGTGACGGCCACCTTGTTGCTGCTGGTTGAAACCGTGCTGATGCTGGATTTTGGGCCCTGGTTCCTTGGCCTGATGTGTTTATTGGTGCTGACCGGCCTTGTGAGTGAGTTCTGGCCACGCTTTTTACACCTGTGGCACAGTCTGCCGGGTAAGGCGCTGATTTTGCTGTTTTATGCGGTTGTGGCCAACTTTGCCCTGGGTAACGCTGCGGGCATGGTCAATGAGGTGACCGGGGTGGCGGCATCCAGCCTGCCTTACAGTCATAACTTCGCGATTTTGCTCAGTTTGCCGGGCTGGTTTTTTATTACCTCGCTGCTGATGTTATTGCTGGCCCAAGTGGCCATGCCCTTTTATCTATTGCTGCTGTTGCTGCTAAAGCCCTTTGGTATTCATGCTCTCTGGCATCCACCCCATTACCGTTTTGTGTTCACTACGGCCCTGGTGCGCTGGTTTTGGAGTATTGCGCTGCTAATCCAACTCTTGATGCTGGGGGCGTTTACCGGGGTAGGTTCAGACTCCAGCGCCTTTACCTCGGGTTTATACGAAGGATTTTTCGAGGCCGACGAAAAAGTGCAAAAACAGGTGATAGATACCGGGATATTGCCCATACCAGCTGATGATTCAAAGGCGAGTGCTGCGGCGGAGGCGCTAATAGACACCATCAATGAAGGCGCTGGAAATAAAGCGGTATTGACCGAAGCGGCTTTGAATAATGAGTCGGTAACTGAAGCGGCTGAAGGTTCTGACGGCAGCTTTGGTGTACGTATCAGCCGTGACGGCGAAACGACCAATCTGGCGTCGATGCCGGTACGCGAGATGAAGGACAGGGCCGAACGCTATCACAGCTTGCAGCAGTCGATGCTGGCGTATTTTATTTATGTATATGAATCAGATAGTCGCTCCCGTTGCCAACATGCTGAAGGCAGCAAGGTGGTGGAGTTGAACGACTATGAAATCCTCGAGATCCAGAAGGACGACAGTATTCCTTTGGGGTACAGCTACAGTGTGAAACGCTGTATTTCACCGGCCTTTGGCCAATGATATCAACCCCTCAGACACCGGGTTCAAACCACTAAAAAAGCTGCCTCAGGGCAGCTTTTTTATCCGCTTCTGCAAATGCCTGTTTTGCCTCAGACCTCTTCGACGAGACTTTGCCTAACGCTGTCCAATGGGATGGTTTGGTGCCATGCCTTATATTCCGAGCGAACTTATCTGGGTTAATGCAGGCGAATGGCCTTGATTAACACTGGCGTTTTGGGCTCGTGGAAGGCGATTTTCTTGTCTTCATCATAATATTTTTCAATCACCTCCAAATTGGCGATGGCATCGAGTACCGCTTCGCCCGCAACCAGCTGACCAAACACGGTATAGCGGCCATTCAGGTGTGGCCTTGGCTCATGGCAGATGTAGAACTCAGTTGAGCCTGAGTTGGGGTCTTCGTCCCGGGCAAGCCCCAGCGTGCCTTTAATATGGGGATGCTGGTTGAACTCGGCTTCTACCATGGGCTCGTTGTTTTCATCCAGGCTGCCTGCCTGAATGACATGTCCCTTAACGACCCGGTAGAAAGACCGGCCTTCGTACCAGCCGCTTTGCGCCAGGCGTGTAAAGTTGGCAACAGTCTTGGGTGCTTCATTGGGGAAAAACTCAAACGTCATGTCACCCAGGGTAGTTTCTATGGTGACGAAGTTCTCTGCCTTGGCAATTGTGCCAATCATGGCGAGGCAGAGTGCTACCAATGGCAATAAAAATCTGGAAAAACGGCGATTGTAAGCTTGGGGCATGGCACAGTCCGGTGAAGTGGCAGTGCAACCTAAACTACAGTCATTGGCTTAAAATTCAAGTGACTACTGACTATAGACCAAGCAGCATCATCAATAGAACCAGCCGGTACGCACGCCCACACCAACGATGACAAATGCCACTGACAGCAGGGTAACCAGCAGAATATGGGCTGCCATGGTATAGAGCAGGCGTGTTTTGACGGGCGAACCGGCATTGGATGAAGTGGCGGCCCCAAGCTGTGGCAGCACCCTGAATCTGGCGCTCAGGGCCGTGAGGAGTGTCAGCAGCAACAGCATCAACTTGGCCTTGATGATGACCGAAAATGGCTGAGCCTCAGCAAACCAGAGAGCAGGGTTGGGCAAATAGTGGCGCGCCAGCATCATCCCCGTGGTCACTTGCACCGCAAGAGCTGTCATGGCCAGTTTTTCAAAGCGCGATTCAAAATCCAGCAACGGCTGAGGGTCTTTGTGTTTCAGGGCGGCGGGCAGGATGCTTAAGGTTAAAACCAAATGGCCACCTGTCCAGAGAATGGCCCCCAGCAGATGCAGCAGTAGAATCGTGGCGTACAAGGTCAAGGCTCCCAAAGACGCCCTGTCGATGTGAAGGGCGATTTTGGCAAGCTTAAGGGAGGTGAATCAACGCGCCTTGATCCAGGTTAATTCCTGGAAAAAGTAAGCGAACCGGGGCCAACGCCTGTTCGCCGGTGTATCGGTAGGCGTGTTATCCGTTAACCTCAGGCAGCTGGATAGTGCCTTTGAGGTAGTCCACGGCCTGACCGGAGATCCTGACCCTGTCGCCGACGAGTTCACACACCAGACTGCCGGGACGGGACGACAGCTGCCGGGCTGTCAGCCGGGTTTTATTGAGGCGTTTGGCCCAGTATGGCGTCAGTTCACAGTGGGCCGAGCCCGTGACCGGGTCTTCATCCACCTTGAGCCTCGGGAAAAAGCAGCGACTGACAAAGTCCACCTCATCCCCGGGCGCCGTGACCAGCACGCCTCTCAGGGGCAGGCTGTGCCAGGGCGTAAAGTCAGGCGTTAAGGCTTTTACGCTCGCTTCATCCTTGAGCACTGCGACATAATCAAATCCGGCGAGTACCGCTTCAGCGCCCGTGCCGAGGCCCGCTATCAGGGCGGCAGGCACCTCTGTGGGGTTTGGCACAGTGGCCGGAAAATCGAGGGTGTACATGCCGTTACTGCGTGTCACCGTGAGTACGCCACTGAGCGTCTGGAAGGCAATGTCATTACCTTCATGCCCCAGATGGTTGAATAGCACATGGGCTGCAGCCAGGGTGGCGTGGCCGCACAGCTCCACTTCCTCTGCGGGCGTGAACCATCGCAGGTGATAGCCGCCGTTTACCGGCACGACAAAAGCGGTTTCCGACAGGTTGTTTTCATTGGCAATCCTGGCAAGCAGCGTATCGTCCGGCCAATGGGGCAGAGGACAAACGGCGGCCGGATTGCCTTCGAACACCTGACTTGCAAAGGCATCGACCTGATACAGGGGTATTTCCATGGGACTTCCTTGAGGCAAAACCAGAAAAGAATTCAATGATTTTTATGCAAGGTATTGTTATTTCAGCTTGTTTGCCCCGAGTCAACCTCAAGTCCCTGCCTAATGGCATGGAAGCGCGGAAAGTCAGCCTTAAGGATTATCCGGTTCAGTCCCGGGAAAGCAGTCGGTACTCAATCACGTAGAGTGAGTCCAGGTCGGGGTAGATGTCGCGGATAATACGTTTCAAATCCTCAAGTGACAGATGCTCCTGGCGGGCGTGCTCCTGGTTCAGGGCATCGAATTGAATGGGCGTGACGGCGCATATCTCAATATCGCAAAACCAGCGGTCTGTTTCATAGGTATGGACGGCAACCCGGGTGCCCGGCACATAGTGTGACTCGGCCTCGTCACGGATGGTGATGGTCTTGTCGCCGGAGAGGATGATGGGTTCGAACCATTCGTAAAAGGTAATTTTAGTTGGATGCACGTTAGGCTCCGAGGCTCTGATAAAGGGCGCTTTGTCCCGGGATGACGCCATTTTAACGCTGTAACGCCCGAGAGCGGTGCTTTTTCTGCGCGCTTTCGAAAGGGGCTCAAATAAATTCGCCTGAAATGGTAAAACTCCCCTTGCGTCTCACGTTACGTGAGGCACAAGACTCGCTGTTGTGTCGATGCAGACACGTGTTTACGAAAGGTTTTTAAGGAGAGAGAGTGGCTCAGTACAGTGTCAGTGAGCTGGCAAAATTGGCCGGGGTGAGTGTGCGAACCCTGCATCACTATGATGATACAGGGCTATTGTGCCCCAGTGGTCGCAGCGCCAGTGGCTACCGGATTTACGGCGACAGGGAGCTTATCCGGCTTCAGCAAATCCTGATGTATCGGGAGCTGGGGCTCAAACTCGCCGATATCAAAGCGCTGATGCACAGCACTGGGAATAGCCCTCAGCAGGGCACAGATCAACAGATGCTCGCTTGCCTTAAAGACCAATATCAACAGCTTGGCGGCCGCATCGCCCACTTTGAAAAACTGCGGGGCATGCTGGCATTGGCCATCGACAGGCTCGAGAACGGGCCACAGGAGTCTTGGATGACAGACAAACATGCTGCAACGGCGCTTTTCAGCGACTTCAGTGACAAGGCGCGCAGCGAAGAAGCCCTGCGCAAAGAAGCAGTAGCAAAGTGGGGTGAGGAAGCGGTTGCCAAAGGCGGCAGCGGCAGGGATGGACTGACGCCATCGCAAAAGGCGGTGCTGGACGCGGAAGGTGAGGCCATTGCCATGGCGCTTGCCGGCTTATTGGGGGAGTCGCCTGAATCTGTGAAGGTGCAGACGCTTATGCAGCGTCAGCATCGCTGGCTCAGTGCCAATGGCGAGTGCCCCAGGGCCAGGCTTCCCATGCTCGCGGCCATGTACCTTGCCGATGATAGGTTCAGGCAGTTTTACGACCGCTTCGGTGAAGGCACAGCAGCGCTGATGCACGATGGTCTGCTGGCCTACGCGGCAAACGATTGAGCTTGTACTGTTCCAGTAAAAACCGGCGTAATGCCGGTTTTTATTTGCTAATCATTACCTTCATACTCACGGCAGATAAGCCGGGTATCCGCCTCAGACAGAGCATCACCGGTCAGACCGCATTGGAAATGCCCTTGGGCAGGGCTTTGGTTGTAGCGGCACTGGCGGCACACGCCAAAGGCGCGGCCACCATTGGCCTGTTGCAGCTGCTTTAACAGCTCAGTGAGGGCGCCTTGCATCCGGGTGTCGACTACATGCTCTGCGTGCAAGGCGCAAAGCAGGGGAGACTGGGTCAGCTCGCTGAGCAGTGCCAATCCGGCGCCTGAGGGTTTGAGGTGCACCACCCGCTTGTCTTTGGCATCGGCCCGGCGCTCAATCAGCCCCTTTTTCTCCAACACCTTCAGGGTTTGCGATACGGTTCCCTTGGTCTGGCCCAGGTACTCACACAGGGCCATCAGGGTGTCCGAGTAGCGGTTGCATTCTCCCAGATAGCACAGGGCATCGAACTGCACCGGAAGCAGCCCCAACTCGACTAATTTGTTTCGCCTTTCGCCGCGCAGCAGCGCCGCAATGCGTTCCAGCAACTGCTGGATCTGGATGGTTTCTGAGATCATGAAATAATTGTATCGCCTCGAAACTATGTTGACAAGGCTGGATCATTTTGGTTTTAATTGTTTCGACTCAAAACAATTAAGGAGATCCACCATGAAACCATCACAACTCGCCATTGCAACCCTGTCAGGTTTGCTGTTCAGCGCAGCCGCCATTGGCCACGGCGCCCATCAGGGCGGCATTCAGGCCAAAACCGATAAGGCGATAGAATCCGCCTTTGACATAGTGCATGCCAAAATCACCACCAAGGGCAATGTGGCTACCTTCCACATGGGGGTTGCCGGCGAAGCCGGTAGCCTTATTCCCAAGGCCGGTGGCAAGCTCGCGGGCGCTTCGGCCTTTGCCTACGTATGGCCGACCAGTATCGACAGTGGTGAAGTGGGCTTTGACGCCAGGGCTGGCATTCTGGCGCTGGCGGTGGCGAGCCACCCGGACTTTGACGATACGCCGCTGTTTGATGAAAACGGCGATAACAATACCGACAACGATGGCGATCTTTGGCACAGCCACTGGGTGGTATTGGTAGCCGATGACGCATGCGGCCCCGGCAAGCTCAAAGTGAAGGATATACCCGAAGGAGCGCGCCCCAAGCTGCCCAAGACCTGGCCCGGCTTACCCCTGTATATCGACAGCCCCGGCTTTGACCCGCTGCTGAGCGGCGACAGAGTCGAGGTAAAGGTGCCGTTCGACAATATCGATGTTGTGACGTCCGCCAGCTTTGATGGGGTGACGTCGGGGCTTAGAGTCAGCGCCAATCTGCATGCGCCGCTGTTTTGCGTGGTGGATGTGTTCGATGTGGCCTCTGGCGACCTGAGTCTGCCGGGTAAGGTAAATCACTGAGGAGCCGTTTATGTCGCACATCGAATTTCCACTCGCTCCAGAGCTTGCAGCCAGTGGCTGGCTGAATACGCCAAAACCCTTAAGCCTTGAGGATTTTCGTGGCAAGCCGCTGCTGATTTACGTCTTTCAGATGCTGTGCCCCGCCTGCATCAGCCATGGTCTGCCGCAACTTGCCCGGGTGGCAAATACCTTCGGAGATGACATTGCCATTATTGGGCTGCACTCGGTATTTGAGCACCATGGGGTGATGGGGCCGGAGGCGCTGCAGGCCTTCGTCCATGAGTATCGGCTCAGGTTTCCCATTGCCATCGACCGTCCGGCCGGGCGCATTCCCGAGACTATGGCCCGCTGGGGATTTCAGGGCACGCCGACCCTGGTGCTGCTGGACGCGGACGGGCGGGTGCGGATGCAACATCTCGGGCCGCTGGAAGATATGAAACTCGGTAAAGCGATAGGCGCCTTGCTGATGCAAGACGCCCTGCTTACGCGTGAGGTCAATAAGCGTGAGGCTTCAGACTCCGGTTTGTCAGCCGATTCAGGTCCTGAGTTATGTGACGACAGGCAGTGCCAGTTATAACAAGCCGCCTGGGTGACGCTTCCCGCAAACAAAAAAACCGGCCATTGGCCGGTTTTTTATTGTCTCAGGCAAGATTACGCCTGATTGCGATCGCTACCTTTGGCATTGCTGTGGGCGCGCTGTTGACCCTGAGCGCGCTGCTGACCCTGTCCCTGGGGGCGATTGCCGCTGCGGGGCTTATTGCCGGCGGCTCTGTCTGAGCTTGGGCGGTCAGTGCGGGGCTTATTGCCGGCGGCTCTGTCTGAGCTTGGGCGGTCGGTGCGCGGCTTGTCGTTTCGAGCCTTGTCACTGCGGGCATCGCTGCGGCCGTTGTCGTTACGAGCGTTGTCGCCCCGTGCTCTGTCGCTGCGTGGTTTGTCAGCGCGAGCCTGGTCGTTACTGCTTCTTTCACGACGTGGTTGTTGACTGCGGGATTGCTCGCTGCGCGGCTGTTCGCTGCGGGTTGGGGCTTTGTCCTGCTGATTTCGCTCTTCCTGTGCTCGGCTGCCCTGGCGCTGTTTTGGCTGGGCATTGCGGCTTTGGCCCTGAGGTTTACGGCCCTGGCTCTTATTGCCGGGCTTGGCGCCTTGCTTATTACCAGGCTTGGACTTGCCCTGATTTTCGCTCGGGGGCAGGCCATGAACCGGCTCAAAACCCTCAAATTCTTTGCGGGGCAGCGTTTGCTTAATCAGACGCTCAATGTCTCTGAGCTGTTTGGCTTCTTCATTGGACACCAGTGATGCGGCTTCGCCGCTGGCACCGGCGCGGCCGGTACGGCCAATACGGTGCACGTAGTCTTCCGGCACGTGGGGCAGTTCGAAGTTGACCACGTTGGGCAACTCACTGATATCGATGCCGCGGGCGGCAATGTCGGTGGCAATCAGCATGCGAATGGCGCCGCGCTTGAAGTCGGCCAGCGCCTGGGTACGGGCGTTCTGACTCTTGTTGCCGTGGATAGCGGCAGCCTTGATGCCTTCAGCATCCATCTGGCGGACCAGGCGGTTGGCGCCGTGTTTGGTACGGCAAAACACCAGCACCTGCTGCCAGCGGTAAAAACGGGTCAGCTCGGCAAGCAGGGCCGGCTTTTGGTTTTTGTCCACCGGGACTATCCATTGTTTTACCGATTCGGCGGCACTGTTTCTTGGGGTAACAGATACCTCGGCGGCATTGTGCAACAGTCCATGGGCGAGGGTGCGGATTTCCGGCGAGAAGGTGGCCGAAAACAGCAGATTCTGTCGCTTTGCAGGCAGCAGTTTCAGGATACGTTTGATGTCGTGGATAAAGCCCATGTCCAGCATACGGTCGGCTTCGTCCAGCACCAGAATTTCCAGACCATGGAAGCTGACGGCGTTTTGCTGGTGCAAATCCAGCAGGCGGCCCGGTGTAGCCACCAGGATGTCGATGCCACGGCGCAGGGTGGTGATCTGCGGGCCAATGCCCACCCCACCAAACACCACAGTGCTCTTCAGCGGCAGGTACTTGCTGTAGGCGGTGATGTTGTCGGCGATTTGCGCCGCGAGCTCCCGGGTGGGGGTCAGGATAAGGGCACGCACCTGCTTGGGGCCGGCCTTTTGAGTTTGGGATAACAATTCGAGCAAGGGCAGGGTAAAGCCTGCGGTTTTGCCGGTACCAGTCTGAGCGGCGGCGAGCAAATCCCGTCCTTCAAGCACCACAGGAATGGCCTGGGCCTGAATGGGAGACGGGGTTTTATAGCCCTTGTGATCGAGGGCTTTGAGGATGGGCGCCGACAGGCCCAGTGAGGCAAAACTCATGCAGTCTTCTCTTGCTTGCAGGAAAGGTGTTCGGGCGGGCTTGGTGGTCCCACCCGTAACAGGGGGCGCAAGCTTACCAAAGCACCGGGCATGCCGCCATGTAAATGGCCGCAAACCTGCGTTTATTTGTTGGTTTTACGCGTTCATTCCCGTTTAAGGCGTTTCTGGAACACTGTGGCAACACGGGGCAGCGCAGTTATTCATGCCTTGTTTATGGATAGTTGATTTAAAGGAAAAGGCAATGACACAAAAAATTCTCACACTGGCATTGGGTGCCCTGTTGATGTCTGGCTGCGGCTGGTTTGGGGGAGATGAAAAGGCGGCAATGGAGCAAGCGTGGCTCGCGCGCAATGCCGAGCTTCAGCAAGCGATTGAGCAAATTCGCGCCGAGGGGCTGGACGCTGTGGTGATGAGCGCCGAGGCGGGTTCGGTGGCGGCCTGTGTAGCCAATAAGCTTGCCGACGATCCTCTGGGTGAGCTGGTCAAGGTAGAAGGGGCGCTGGTGGAGTCGGCCAGGGTGGCGGAGCTGCTGGCCAATGTGCAGTCGATGATGGAGCAGGAATTTGACCTGCAAAATGCGGCGGCCCTATTGCAGCAGGGCGCCGATGTGGCGGCCTATGCCAAGACCCTGATTGAACAGGAGGGGCTGGAAGGCGCCTCGCAAACATTGGCGCGTATGGCGAGCGAGGCTCAGGCCTTTGCCGGTCAGGATCTGGGGCAACACTTTAAGACCCTGATTGGCAGCTGCGAAACAGCGGCCGGGACCTGACCTAATCAGCCAAACCGGTGTAAGACGCGCTACTGCGACCTACATCAATTCACGTTGGCGGGAATTCTGTCCGCCAACGCTCTGGAATTTAAGCTGGCCTTATTTGCTGCTTCAGCCCGTTTCAACGCTGCTTTTTTGATGGCCATGGGGCAACGTCCGCATGCGGCAGGTTCAAGCTGCTGAATACTTTCATAAAGACGGCCCAGGTCCGGAATATTAATCAGCCCCCTCGACTCTTCAATCATGCCTTCGCTGTTCATCTTTTTGATCAGCCTGGAGAAGGTTTCCGGCTGAATCGACAACCGTGACGCCAGGGTTCGTTTGGGCACATCCAGAGTCAGCATGCCGCTGTTATCACCGGAAGGCTTGCTGTGCCTGAGCAAAAACATCAGCAGGCGGTTCTCGGCATTTTGCAGCGACAGGTTTTCAATCTCCTGAATATCCTTGTGCAGGCGCATGCTCATGGCAGCCATTACGGCAATGCAGGCATCCGGGCTCTGCTTGAGAATGGCAAGGTAGGCCTCGGCATCAAAACTCACCAGCTCGCAGGCCTGTACCGCCTGGGCCGACACTGGATAAAAGGGTTCCTGATTGAAAATCAGCGCTTCGGCGAAGGAATGATTTGGCCGCACTACCTCCAGCACCTTGAGCTGCCCCTGGGCGCTGGTGATATAGAGTTGCAGGTTACCTTTGAGCACCAGATAGAAACGTTTGGCCGGGTCCTGGCGATGAAACAGGTGTTCCTGGGGCGACAAACTGATGCGACCGGCTCCCGCCAGCAACTGTTCCAATTGCCTCGGTTCGAGGGGCGAGAAAAGATGGTGCTGGTGAATAATCTGACTGGTGTGGATGTCGGTGATCATGCTGCCCCCCGGCTCGGTTACTGAAGGGCAGACTAAGTCACATTTCTATTCAAATCATTGATCTGGATCGCCTTTGATGGATAAGGCTGAGATCAGTGATGATGCTCATGGCCCGAGGCCATCATTTCTCCCTGCCCTGCTATTACAGGCGCTTCTACCCGTGCGGTTTCACCGTTATCAAAGTGCAGTGTCAGTGCGACTTGTTCCCCGGCCGCCGGGGGAGCCTGCATGTCCAGCAGCATGCCGTGATACCCCATGGGGGCAAGTTTGACCATGGCGTGGGCGGCCACCGCAATGCGCTCAACGCGCTGCATTTTCATCATCTCCCCCTGCTGAATACTCTGGTGCAGCTCAATCCGCCCCAGGGGCGTTTCTATGGCGGTGAGGGCAATATCTTTTTCGCTGTCATTGTGCAGCGACAGATACACAGGCACGGCTCTGGCATTGGGGGGCATGGCCCTGATCCAGGCGTCGTGGACCATGAGTTCCCCGGCGAACACCCCCGTGGCATTCACCAGGGCCAATAGAAGGGCAGGTTTGAGGAGCTGTTTGAGGTTGAATGTCATCTTGTTTTCCTTTCATGTAGCTGATTTGGCGTCACTGTCTGATTAACTTTTGGCTTGAGGATTAAGCAGGGATGATATATCCGCCTGCATCTCGTCCAGGGGCGTGCCAGTGTAGAAGAAGCCCCGCACCCGGCCTTCGGGGTCGAGAACAAAAATCTTGGCGGTGTGGGAATAGAGATAGCCTTTGCCGGCACTGCCCTGGCGTTCGAGGCTGAGCTTTTTGTACTCGGTCGTCACCTTATCGTCGGCGAGCTTGCTGTAATCGGCATGGTACATGGCGGCCACTTCATCGATTTTGGCCCGCTCGTCCACCAAACCGATAAAGCTGGGGTCGAAGTAGCTCAGGTATTTATTGAGGTGTTTTGGGGTGTCGTAATCGCTGTCGATGCTGACAAAAAGCACCTGAATACGGGTACGTTCTTCTGCCGGCATTTTTTGCATCAACTGACTGATATGGGCCATGGTGGTGGGGCAAATATCGGCGCAGTTGGTGTAGCCAAAAAACATCATCACCACCTTGCCGCGAAAGTCGCTGAGGTTGACCTGAGTCCCTTTGCTGCTTTGCATGCTGAAGTCGCCGCCAATGCCTTTGAGTACCGGCATCTGTGCCTGGACACCGGCGCAGGCCAGCAGCAAAGCCAGCATGGATAAAGATTTGCCGAGGAAGGTCGCTGCTTGTGGGCGCTTGGTTATCATAAGGCTCTCCTGGGTTCAGCACCGGATTTCGGCGCCAAGGTCGGTTACTGGCGGGAGAAAACGCTCCCGATACGCAGAAATCACTGCCTGTCCATTGGTCACAACCAGCGTCATATCGACCTGAATTTGGGACAGTTCTTCTTCGCCGCGGGCGTTTTGTGCCCGCCACTGGTATTCAAAACTCACCCTGTATTCCCCGGGCTCAGCGCTGGATTGCAGTATCAGATTTTTGATTTCCCGCCTGCTGGACTGATGTTGCAGGCTCGCAAGGTAACCGAGGTAATCCGCTGCGTTGTCTATGCCCTTTTCCGGGGCCATAAAGCTGGCGCCTCGGCTAAAAGGAGGCAGTCCCATCGGGTAAGGCGTGTCCGGTGAGTCCAGCTGAGCCGTCCAGCGATAAATCAGTGCCCGGATAAGGTTGCTATCGGCCGAGGGGCGAAAGCGGGAGTCGAAGTCATCCTGTTCATGGGCTTCGGTAGTGAGCGCTGTCAGTGCCAGGGCCGCATCAAAGTGCATGGTGACTTCGAGGTAGTGTCCCCGGGTCATGTCGCCGGGTGATGGAGGCAAAAACTCCAGGGACACTGAAGCCCGTAACGGCGAGCCACTGTTCGCTTGTGGCTCGGCGGTTGGTATTGGTGTGTCAGTAAGCAGCGGGGTAATGGCCAGTATGTGGTGGGCGCCGCCGCCCTGTGTGCCTTGATACTCAGGGAGAGTGAAAGGCAGCTTGTGTCCCTTGCCGGACTCAAACAGGGTGCCTGAGTCCAGCGCGCCATACCACTGATACACAGCCGCTTCCAGACGGTAGTCTTTAAGTGGATCACCGGCATGAAGCGGCAGGCTCAGTGCCCACAAAAAGGCACAAAGCCATGCCAGCCGAATTTGCCATGGCACCCTAATCCGGCGTGCCCGGAACCCTTTGGCGAGGCGGGAACTGCCCATATCAGACTCCTTAACCGGGCCTTGCGGCCCGGCGTGGCAGGGTGCAGCCGACTGAGGTTCACATGTTGGCGTTTACACCCAGGTATTCACAACTTGCTCTGTCAGCGCTCAGGCTCAGACGATGGCGCTGGGCTTTCTCACCTGTACCATCAGGTTGTCATCCCACTCACCGTCCACCTTGATGTGGGCGGCAGCCCCTTTCATGATGGCCTCAATCAGGTTGTGGTTGACGTAGGCGTGCAGCCCCGGCTGACGGAAGGTGTAGAGCGCCGCAGCGGCGCTGCCCCCTGCCACCATCCAGGTTTCCAGATCCCGTTGTGGCCTGTCGGCGAAGGAGCCCGCTGCCCACACATAGTCACCATGGCCGCCGATGATATGGGGGCGGGTGTCACGGTTGGCCTGGGAGTGGATAAAGAGCACAGACTCTCCCACTTTGGCTGGCATGGCGTGCTTGCCTGTGAGGGCGCCAACGCCGCCGTTGAACACTATGTGGGAAGGCAGCAGTGTCTTCATGGTGGTGAGCACTTCTTCCATGCTTTCCATCAGTTGGTTGTAACGCTTGTAGTTGCCCTGTGCGTCTTTGGGCACATAGAAGTCGGCTTCGCCAATGTAGTAGGCGCGGTCGTAGTGGAGCGGATTGCCATCACCGTCGCTCAGGCCTTCCCGTGGCAGCACCATGATGGCGCCGTGCATCCCCATGGCCACGTGCCAGGGGATCATGATGCCGCCCGGGGCACAGTGATACACAAAGGTACCTGCCTTGGTGGCTTTGAAGCGGAATGTAACCTCCTGCCCGGGGGCTACCAGGGTCAGCTCGCCGCCGCCCAGCGCACCGGTGGCAGAGTGCAGGTCGATATTGTGGGACAGCACATTGGTCTTGGGATTAACCAGAGTCAGCTCAACGTAGTCATGCTGGTGGCACACGATGAGTGGCCCGGGGACGCTGCCGTTGAAGGCACATACCCAGGCAAACACGCCATTTTCCAGCTCGATTTGCTTCTCTTCCACTTCGAGGCGTACTTCAATGACCTTGGGTTTGCCACTGGCAACCTGATCATGTTTGGGCACCATTGGCGGGGGCACCAGTTCCTGCTTTACCCGCTCAAGTTGATCGGCGGTGTAGTTGGCCATGCGATCGCTTTTGGTCTTGTTGCCCGCAGTGGTGGCATTGGCCTGGCTGGTCATCAGTCCGGAAGCGAGCCCCAGACCCACCAGACCTGCGCCCACAGATCCGCCCAGAAATTGTCTGCGGTTGGTGTCCACGCCATGTTCGATAGATTGCTGTTCGTTTTTCATGCCAAACTCCATGGTTGTGATATCGCGTGATTGTTTTTATGGCCTCCCAGAGAGGAGGCGCCTTGTGTTGATAATCCTTTTCTGGTGTCTAAATTATCGCCATGGGCGAAAAAGCAATTGATGAAAGTCAACTGGCGAAAAAAACTTTCCGTTAACGTCAAATGAACAGATAACTCACTGAGGAAGGGCGAGAAAATACTTCTCATTAAAGGCTGTTAATTTAGATGGAGAGCCTGCGGCCGCTCTGCTATCTTTGCAGTGTTTTCAACCTTTTCCGGCCAGCCACAAGGAGCATGATGCCGCGTTCGCCGAGCAGCCAGTATCTGGCGATAGAAAGCCTGAGTCGTTATGCCCGGGAAGAGCGTGAATCCGCACTCGGGATTATCCGCAATGTGCTGCAGATGTCAGACATAGCACCGGGACGATTCAATGCCGCTATGCAGGCCGTGGCCATGCATGGACGAATCGCCTTGCACTTTCATCCGGACAGGTTCGACTCCCGTGGTCTGATGGTGGCCGAAGGTCTGTTGCAGGACGGTCGCTACCGTTGTCAGTTTGAAACCCATATCTCGTCCGGTCTGTTATCACCTGAGATTGGTGGTGCCCGCGATCACTGGGAGCGGCAATTTTTCCGTGAGCTGACCGCTGACATAGCTGCCCGCCCCAAATACGGAGCCCTGGATTTACTGCTTGCCCCCAATGGCCCGGCGCCGCGTTTTGGCAGCTGCTATTTTCTGACCAAGCCGGAGGTGCTGGCTCGGGCAACCTTTTGTTTTAATGATTCTTACCGCAATCCCCGGGACAAGGGCACCGCCGATGCCTTTGAGATGGTAATGGCGGCCTTGCTGACTGAAAGTTTCGAGCGCCGTTATGCCCTGGGAGAGCATGGCCTGGCGCCGGCCAAACTGGTGGAAAGGTTGGTCTCGACCCTGGGTGAAGACATCGCCCTCAGGTTTGAGCGTGGTTTGTCGGGCAATCTGGATCACTATATCGAGGCGCAGATCCACGGGCCGCTATCGCTGGCTGAAGACATGGAAGCTCTGGTGGCCGACCCCAGTTTCAGAGGCACAGAGATTGAACCTGTGCTGCGCGCGATTGCAGAGCGTTATCAGATAGCCCTTTACTGGCATTCGGGCCTCTGTCTGGATGTGGAACATGTGGTGCGGGATTTTCGCGGTGCAGGCATGCCGTCACTGGCGCAGCGGCTTGCCATCGATGGCAATGTCACCGCCTATGCCATCGGTGTTGCGGCCCGTGAAGTCAGCCGATTCCCAACCCGCTGGCGCGCCCGGGGTCATAAAGCCGAGGTAATGAGCGAGCTTAAATGGCTCTGGCACCTGCTGGTGCGTTACGGCGCAGCGCGGGAAGAGCGCGAGCCATCGTTTATGCATGATGCCTTGGCGCCGCTGCAGGAAAACCTTCACGCCGAGCCCGGGCCTGGCAATGAGGCTACCTGTGACAAAGGGGCATTCACAGCAGATGGCTCTGAGGCATCGGTAACCCCAGAGGGGGCTCACTCCGGGGATGCGGCTGCTACAGACAAAGTCAAAGACAATTCAGTGAGCTGAATGCCTGTCCCTGGTGGAAAATCATTTCCCTGCCAGTGCTCAAAAGCCACCGCCAACCTGCCACATAAGGGGTTGGCTTAACCCAGACTTAAGCGTTTTTTGATCCAGCGCAAATTCTGTGAATCCCTTAACAAATCCATCGACTTGGGTTTCCTCCTCGTGCAAACACTGAGATACTGCCTCCCTGCCGTAATTCCCGGCCCCGGTCAAGGGGCGTTGGCGCAGGATATACATGGACAAATCCCTCGAAAAACAACTCGCCCTCTGGCTTAAATCCCGCAAGGCTGCCTGTGGTCCTTTTCTACTGCTGAGCGTTGCCCTGGGTCTGCTTGCCGGATTGTTACTCATAGGTCAGGCCTGGTTGCTGGCCGGTATGCTGAGCGCCGTGGTGATGCAGGGCGAAACCATTTCAGCCATCGGGGCTGAGATAACTTCGCTGCTGGGGCTTATTATTGCCCGGGCGATGGTGGCCTGGGCCCGTGAGCGGGTCAGCTTTGAAGCGGGGCGCCGCCTTAGAACCGAGCTTAGAGGCGAAGTGCTAAACCGTCTTTCGGCACTGGGACCTGCTTTTATCAAGGGTAAACCTCTTGGCAGCTGGGGCGCCGTGGTGCTTGAGCAAATCGAAGACCTGCACGACTTTTACGCCCGTTATCTGCCGCAGCTGTCGCTGGCGGCCATGATCCCTTTGGTTATTCTCGCCTGTGTGTTCCCGCTTAACTGGGCCGCCGGGCTGATTTTGCTGGGGACAGCACCACTCATTCCCCTCTTTATGATCCTGGTTGGTATGGGCGCCGCTGATGCCAACCGTAAGCATTTTGCGGCCCTCTCAAGGTTGTCAGGGCACTTTATGGACAGGCTCAGGGGCATAGCTACCCTGCGGCTCTTCGACCGGGCCGAAGCGGAAGGGCGGGCCATCGAAAAGGCCTCCGATGAATTTCGAAGCCGCACCATGGCAGTGCTGCGCATGGCATTTTTAAGCTCGGCGGTACTGGAGTTTTTTGCCGCCGTCAGCCTTGCTTTGGTGGCGGTTTATTTCGGTTTCAGCTATCTGGGGCACCTGGATTTTGGCCATTACGGCCAAAGTATCAGCCTCTTTACCGGCCTTTTTGTGCTGATGTTGGCGCCTGAGTTTTATCAGCCCCTCAGAGACATGGGCACCCACTACCACGCCAAGGCGCAGGCGGTGGCCGCCGCCGAGGCACTGTCTGAGCTGCTGGCTATCGATATCGATAAACAGCAAGGCAAGGAGCCCCTTCCCGGCAGCCTCGATATCGAAGCTCGGGATGTATGCATCTACAGCCATCAGGGGGCACTGCTGGCAGGGCCGCTGTCATTCAGTCTCAAACGAGGGGAGCGCCTCGCCATCGTCGGTCCATCCGGGGCGGGTAAAAGCAGTCTCTTGCATGCACTGCTCGGCTTTTTGCCCTTCAAGGGGGAGCTGACGGTGGGCGGCATACCTTTCACCGAGCTGGATATGGCCCAGTGGCGGGGCGCCGTGGCCTGGCTTGGGCAGGAACCACATCTCTTCCACGGCAGCCTTCGCGACAATATTGCCATGGGCAGAGAGCTTGGCGATGAGCAAATCCATGGGCTGCTCGCCAAGGCGCAGATAGCGGATTTTGTGGCCGGGTCGGCCGATGGCCTGTCTTATGCCATCGCCGAAGGTGGAGGCGGCGTATCAGTGGGGCAAGCCCAGCGACTGGCGCTGGCACGAGCCCTGGCAGGTCAGCCCAACATCTTCCTGCTGGATGAGCCCGGCGCCAGCCTGGATGTGGACAGTGAACGCAAGGTGATGGAGAGCATCATGCGGGAGAGTGAGGGGCTGAGCCTGGTGATGGTCAGCCATCGCCTGGAAGCGCTGACCCAGCTCGACCGTGTACTGGTGATGGATGGCGGCACCATTGTGGAGTCGGGAACCGCGACTGAGCTTGCCAACGCCAACGGCCTTTTTGCCGAGCTCTTGTCTGAGTCGGGGCTTGCGAGCAGCCTGGACACCCCGGCTTTTGACGGGGAGGTAAGGCCATGAACTTGATTAAACTTTTTTTACCTCTGCTTAGCCGCCAATGGCTGATGATGCTTACCGGTTTGTTACTGGCCTTTATCACCCTGGTGGCCGGAATCGGCCTGTTGTCGCTGTCTGGCTGGTTTTTGTCTGCTACTGCGGTTGCGGGGCTGAGCCTTGCCACGGCGCAGGCCTTTAACTTTTTTACGCCGGCAGGCGGGGTGCGGTTTTTGTCCATTGCCCGCACCGCGAGCCGTTATGGTGAGCGCCTTGCCACCCACGAGGCCACCTTCAGACTGCTGACCGAGCTCAGGGTCAAGGTGTGGCGGGCACTGATGCCGCTGGCGGACAAGGATTTGGCGGGGCTTAGGCAGTCTGAACTCCTCAACCGTTTGGTCGCTGACATCGATACCCTGGATCACCTGTATCTGCGCCTGCTGGTGCCCATGGGTGCCTTCGTTGCTGTGCTGCTGGCGCTGTTTGCCTTTATCGGATGGTTTGACACGCGCCTCGCCATACTGCTTTGTGGCGGTTTGTTGTTGGCGCTTTGCTGTATTCCCCTCAGTTTTTATCTGCTTGGACGCAGCAGCGCCGTGGCGGTTGTGAACCAAAAGCGCCGCTACCGGGTGCAGTCCCTGGAGTTTTTGGGCGGGCTGGCAGAACTGTGGTTGTTTGGTGCGCTGGATAAGTATCGTCAGGACCTGGACCATACCGAACAGCAATGGCAGCGTTCGCAGCGCACCATGGCCAGCCTGCAGGGGCTATCGCAGGCGGTGCTGGTGCTGGTACATGGCGTGCTCATCCTGCTGATGTTGGTCATGGCATCCAGCGGCGTTGGCGACAGGGTGCCTCCCGGGCCATTGGCGGCCATGGTGCTGTTTGCCAGCCTGGCTGTGATGGAAATGCTGATGCCGCTTGCTGGGGCATTCAGTCAGCTGGCGGGGTGTCTTGCCGCGGGCGACAGAGTCAATGACATTATCGACAAGCAAAGCGATATCATGTTTGGCGAGAAAGCGCAGCTGCCTGCCGGGGATATCTATTTCGAAGATATCGAGTTTGGTTACCAATCCCGGCATCCGGTGCTGTCACAGTTTTCGCTGCATATTCGACAGGGGAGCAGGGTGGCTGTGCTCGGCAAAACAGGGGTGGGGAAATCCAGTCTCTTTACCCTGTTGACCCGGGGCTACAACCCTGACTCGGGGCGTATTCGGGTGGGAGAGACAGACATTCAGGAGGTCACGGAAAAAGCCCTGCGCTCCGCCATCACTGTGGTGAGCCAGCGGGTGCATCTCTTTGCCGGTACCCTCAAAGACAACCTGGCAATGGCCTGTGAAACACCGCCCACCGATGTCGCACTGGTACAGGTGCTGGAGCGGGTGGGGTTGGGTTATTTGACCCAAAGCGACGATGGATTAAAGCTGTGGATTGGCGAAGGTGGACGCTTGCTCTCAGGTGGTGAGACCCGTCGTATCGGCATTGCCCGCGCGCTCTTGAAAGACAGCCCCATTTTACTGCTGGACGAACCCACCGAAGGGCTTGATAGGCGCACTGAACGGCAAATGCTGGCGCTGCTGTTTGAGCATGCCAAAGACAAAACTCTGGTGATGATTAGCCACAGACTGACTGCCATGACGGAGATGGATGCTATCCATATTCTGGAAAATGGCCGGGTGCGTGCCAGTGGCAGCCACGAGGTCCTGGTGGCGCAGCATCCCGAGTACCGGGCACTGTCACTCTGTCGTGAGTAAACCAGCAAACTAAAAAACAGGGCCATTTGGCCCTGTTTTATCTTTGAACCTGGCGTTTAGTACCAGGCGCTGCCGGACTGGCCTGGTTAACCCAGGCGTTTGGAAAACTCCAAATAGCGCATGACTTCTTCTTCCCTGAACATAAGCTCTTCGCCTTCACCCACGTTGGTCAGCAGGTGTTCCCTGGCATAGCGTTTGATGGTGACGGCAGATTTATCGAGCAGCTTGGCAACTTCGTCCAGTGTCAGCAGTTTATCGCTCATTGGGCTGTTCCTCTGATGGCGGTCTTAATCGGGGTTAATCAAGTATAGCCAATGACGCCGCCGTGCAAGGGGCACAAAAAAGCCGGGCAAGAGCCCGGCTTTTGATGGCAGTCGACTATCAGTCGGCGTCGCCCAGAGACAGCAATGTCGCATTACCACCGATGGCGGTAATGTTGTTGGTGCGGGTCTTCTCGGTCACAAAACGGGTCAGGTAGTGTGGACCACCGGCTTTTGGACCTGTGCCGGACAGGCCCTGACCACCGAATGGCTGCACGCCAACCACGGCGCCGATTTGGTTACGGTTGATATACACGTTACCCACGTTCACCTTGTCGGCCACTTCCAGGGCATGGCCCTCGTTGCGGCTGTGGATACCCAGGGTCAGACCGAAACCGGTAGAGTTGATGTCATCGATAACCTTCTGCAGGTCGGCAGCCTTGTAACGCACCACGTGCAGGATAGGACCGAAGTTTTCTTTGGTCAGTACCTTGATGGAGTCGATTTCCACCGCGGTTGGCGCCACGAAGTGACCGTTTTCGGTACCTTCCGGCAGGCTCAGTTGGTGAATGAGACGACCCACCTGCTTGATATGGTCGATGTGGGCATTCAGATTGGCCTTGGCGGCGGCATCAATCACAGGGCCCACGTCGGTTTTCACCGAACCTGGGTTACCCAGAGTCAGTTCATCCATGGCACCCTTGAGCACGTCCAGTACGCGCTCTGCGATGTCTTCCTGCAAATAGAGCACCCGCAGGGCGGAGCAGCGCTGACCGGCGCTGGTAAAGGCGGAGGACACCACATCGTTTACCACCTGCTCAGGCTGGCTGGTGGAATCCACCACCATGGCGTTCTGACCACCGGTTTCGGCAATCAGCGGGATGATGGCGCCATCACGACCGGCCAGGGCACGGTTGATGACCTTGGCAGTGGTGGTAGAACCAGTAAAGCACACGCCGCCGATACGCTCATCTGAGGTCAGTTTGGCACCCACAAGGGCACCAGTGCCCGGCAGGAATTGTAGTACGTCTTTTGGAATACCGGCTTCATGGGCCAGCTGCACGGCGCGGAAACCAATCAGGCAGGTTTGCTCGGCTGGCTTGGCAATGACAGTGTTACCGGTTGCCAGTGCAGCGGCTACCTGACCGAGGAAGATGGCCAGTGGGAAGTTCCATGGGCTGATACACACGAACACACCACGACCCTGCAGGAACAGCTCGTTCAGCTCGCCTGTTGGGCCTGGCAGCAGCTCGGGCTTGCTCATCATCTTCTTGGCTTGCACCGCGTAGTAGCGGCAGAAGTCCACGGCTTCGCGCACTTCGTCGATACCGTCCTGGATGCTCTTACCGGCTTCGCGGGTACACAGGGCAATCAGCTCTTCGCGGTTTTCTTCCAGCAGATCCGCCAGTTTTTGCAGGGCATTGGCGCGGGTCTCTACGGGGGTACGGCACCAGCTGGCAAATGCCTTGTCGGCACCGGCAATGGCCTGTTCGATGGCCGTTTCGCTTGCGAAGGCAACCTGACCCACTTTCAGGGTGGTGTTGTAGGGGCTGACCTCGTCACGCACTTCACCCGACAGGGTCTCACCGTTGACCAGCGGGCCTGCGCTCCACTGGGTGTCCTTGAATTTCTCCAGAGCCGCGAAGAATGGCTCGGATTCGGAAATGATGTTCATATTGAGTCCCTTGGAATTTTTACGCTCAGCACCGAAGATATCGGCGGGCTTAACTATTTTGTTGTTTGCCAGGGTCTTGTAGCCTTGCAGGGTTTTCAGCGGATGGGTCACCAGCGACTCGATGGGCGTCTTGGGATCCACCAGTTTGTGTACAAATGAGGTGTTGGCGCCGTTTTCCAGCAGACGACGCACCAGGTAAGGCAGCAGATCTTTATGAGCGCCAATCGGGGCGTAGATGCGCACTGTGGGTACGGCCGCTTCTGCCAGCACAGTGTCATAGAGTTCCTGACCCATGCCGTGCAGGCGCTGGAATTCAAACTTGCGATCGCCCACCATGGCGGTGATGGCAGCGACAGTCTGGGCGTTGTGGCTGGCAAACTGCGGATAAATGACGCCGCGGGTCGCTTCAGACAGCAGGTAACGGGCACAGGCAAGGTATGACACATCGGTGGCAGCCTTGCGGGTAAACAGCGGATAGCCCGCTTCACCGGCCTGTTGGGCCCACTTGAGCTCGCTGTCCCAATAGGCGCCTTTCACCAGACGCAGTGGGATTTCATCGCCCTGTTCTTTGGCAAGGCGGGTCAGCCACATCAGCACTGGCAGGGCGCGCTTGGAGTAAGCCTGCACCACAATACCCAGCAAACCCCAACCCTTGGCGGCGTCAGACTGATACAGCTTCTTGAAGAGTTTCAGAGACAGCTCGAGACGGTCCACTTCTTCGGCATCAATCTGGATACCCACGTTAAGACGACGGGCCAGTTCGATAAGTTTGATCAGGGTGCCATACAGCTCGGTCATTACCCTGTCTTCATTGGCCACTTCGTAACGTGGGTGCAGGGCAGAGAGCTTGATGGAAATGGTGGGGCGTGGGGCTTCGCTCTCATCGAACTTGGCCGTACCCAGTGCCTGAATGGCATTGGCATAATCGCGATAATACTTGTCGGCATCCTTCATGGTCAGGGCGGCCTCGCCCAGCATGTCGTAGGAGTGGGTGTAACCCAGCTTGCGCTTTTCGGCGGCGTTTTTCAGGCCTTCTTCGATGGTGCGACCCAGTACGAACTGCTTGCCCATGATTTTCATGGCGGCGTACATGGCCTGACGGATAACAGGCTCACCCAGACGGTTTACCAGACGGCTCAGCAGATTACTCGGGGTGCCGTCGAGGTTTTTGTCGAGTTGGACGATTTTGCCTGTCAGCATCAAGCCCCAGGTGGAGGCGTTTACCAGCACAGAGTCGCTCTTGGACATGTGCTCATCCCACTTGGCACCGGACAGCTTGTCGGCAATCAGGGCGTCGGCGGTTTCGGCATCGGGAATACGCAGCAGGGCCTCGGCCAGGCACATGAGGATAATGCCTTCCTGGGTTTCCAGGGAGTACTGCTGCAGGAAGGCATCGATGCCCACCATTAAACCTTTCTTCTCGTATTGGCGAACCTTGGCCACCAGATCGTGGGCACGGCTGGTGATGCGCGCGATTTCTTCGTCGCTCGACGGAACCAGCGCAATCAGTTCTTTGAGGTAGGCTTCCTCATCAACGATGTAGTTTTGACTGATCAGACTGAACAATTCGTCGAGATTGGCGTTGTCGTAACGACCTGCCAGTACTTCACTCGCTTTGAACATAGTTATCTTTCCATCTGGGCCGGTTAAGGGGGTATCGGGCACGCTCGCTTGGGGTGGCCGACGCTCCGGCGGACGCCTTTATTTCATTTTGTATACAATTTGACGTCTCGGGCGCGCAAATTATACATGCAAAATGTGATCGGCGACACTGGATGGGGGAGGAATGTGAATATTGTTTGATTTAGATTGGGACAAGCGTGCGTAACGCCCAATTGACAAGGCCCGGGCGTTTTAAATCGACCGGGCCCTGATGATTTTCAACGGTGAATTTGACGGTTAATTCATCCAGCGGCCGGCGCGTTTACGCTGGGGTCTGGGCAGGTAAACCAGAATGACACCCACCAGAATACCGAGGGCGGCAATCAGGCCTCCCTCTTGCCACAGGCGGAAACGCTCGTTGTTCTTCAGGGACTGCATCTCAGATTCGGCTTGTTCTCTGGCGGCTTCGGCACTGTTCTTGTCTGCAGTGGCCGTTCTTACCAGTTCATCGGCCTTGGCAAGCTGCTCGCGCAGGCCGCGGATGGTGCCATCGGCATCCTTGAATTCTTCCCGCACGGCAGCCAGTTCGGCGCGATTGTCTTCCAGCGCTTGCTGAGCTTCTTCGAGCTGCTGCTTCAGGCTCTTGCCGCTGCTGAGCGCGTCGGTGCGAACCCAGCCCTCGCGGCCACGATGATCGACAATTTCTGAAAAGTCACCTGAGGTTTTACCGGTGAAAGACACCTGGGTGCCGGCATTGATGCTGCCCAGAATGCGGAACTCGTTGCCCGGGCCGTTATGCAGGTAGATGTAGATGTCGTCGGAAATATAGCGCGGCAGATTTTCAGCCATCAGGGCCGGGGAGAGGAGCAGGGCTCCGGCAAGAAACAAGGGTCTGAACACAGATTACATCCCATCAGCAAAAGTGTGCCACCATGCTAGGGATTTGGCGGCGCCAATGCAAGAGGGAAGTCTCGCGACTTCCCTCTTGTTTTTGGCTTGTTGTCAGTGGTTTAAGCTGTTTATTTGCTTATCCGCCGAATACACCCCAGATAATGTAGAAGAAGATGATGGACAAGCCGGCACCGGCAGGCAGGGTAACTACCCAGCTGACAACGATGTTACGTACCACGCCGATGTTAATGGCGGCGATACCACGGGCCATGCCCACACCCAATACTGCACCCACCAGAGTCTGGGTGGTAGAGATTGGCAAACCTGTACCTGAGGCTATAACCACGGTAGACGCGGCAGCCAGCTCGGCAGCGAAGCCGCGGCTTGGGGTCAGGTGAGTGATGTTTTTACCGATTGTTTGCATCACGCGCTTACCGAAAATCGCCAGACCAAACACGATACCGAAGGCGCCCAGAGGCAAAATCCACCATACCAGTGCAGACTTGGCAGCAATCTCACCACCGCTGTTTACCACAGATACTACGGCAGCCAGAGGGCCAATGGCGTTGGCTACGTCGTTTGAACCGTGGGCAAAGGCCATACAACACGCAGAAACCACCATCAGCACGGCAAACACTTTTTCCACGTTGGCAAACTGGGTATGACGGTCAGCTTTTTCAGCCATTTTCAGGCGGCCGATAAACATTTTACCTACGATGGCAACGGCGATACCGATAGCGATGGCCAGTGCGTAAGCTTCAAGGGCTGAGAAGTGCAGACCTACGTGCTTC
This sequence comes from Shewanella sp. FJAT-52076, assembly GCF_019457455.1. Lineage (NCBI taxonomy): Bacteria > Pseudomonadati > Pseudomonadota > Gammaproteobacteria > Alteromonadales > Shewanellaceae > Shewanella > Shewanella sp. FJAT-52076. The sequence continues at coordinate 3,188,690 of NZ_CP080415.1, read as the reverse complement.
AAGCCCTTCTTGATGGTCACCAGTGACATCACAAAACCGGCCAGTGCCATGTAAAACGGCACGTAACGCTTGGCGTTTTCCAGTGGATTGTCGGTGTTGAAAATCAGCTTCTGGGCACTCTGGAAAATCAGGAAGGCGATAAAGCCGGAGATGGCGGGGGTCACAATCCAGGAACCCACGATACCAGTCACTTTACCCCAGGCCACGGCGTCAGAGCCTACACCTACAGCGGCGAAGCCGATGATGGCGCCCACGATAGAGTGAGTAGTAGACACGGGCCAGCCCAGAGCAGAAGCCACCACCAACCAAATACCGGCGGCCAGCAAGGCTGAGATCATACCGTATACCAACAGGTGCGGTACTTCGGTAAAGTAGCCGGCATCGATGATGCCGTTGCGTATGGTACTGGTTACTTCACCACCGGCCAGATAAGCACCGGCAAATTCGAAAATCATCGCAATGATGATCGCCTGTTTGATGGTAATGGCATTGGAGCCAACCGAGGTTCCCATGGCGTTGGCTACGTCATTGGCGCCAATACCCCAGGCCATCAGGAAACCGAATGCGGCCGCGATGGCAATCAGCCACGGGCCATAGGTGACAAATATATCAACCATTTTTTATAACCTTCGTTATACGCGAGCCAACATCAGCTCAAGGCGGGAACCGACACGCTCTGAGAGATCGGCCAAGTCGCCAACCCACTCGATGATCTTATAAAGGAACATCACATCAACGGCGCTCATGCCTTCTTCAACGGCATAGAGACCGCGGCGTACGGTGATTTGCAGTGCGTCAGTGTCTTCTTCGATGGCATCGAGCTCACTGACCATTTTTTCTACCAGGGCGACTTCACGACCACGGAAACCGGCTTCAAGCAGTTCGTCGAGTTCGTTGATAGCTTCTTTGGCCATGGCCACAGCGTCCAGACAACGCTTGAGGTAAGCCATAAAAGGTTCCTGGATAGGTGCAGGAATGACGAGGTTTCGGCCTATGATGCGGCCGGAGATGTCTTTTGTTTTATTGGCAATCTTATCTTGCTGGGTCAAAAGCTCCAGCAGGTCAGTCCGTTCCACAGGCATGAACAAACCGCCAGGCAGGGTCAAACGGATTTCACGCTTGAGGGCGTCCGCTTCTTTTTCTGCTTTGTTGATTTGTTTGCGAAGCTCTGTGGCTGTATCCCAATCTCCTGAAGTAGTGGCTTCAAAGAAAGGGATGAGGAAGTTGGCGCACTCGTGCACTTTATCGATGTGCTCTTGCAGCGGCTTGATTGGCGATTTTGCAAACACGCCCAAAATGGAGTTTACTGGCATAGCCGTTTACCTATGTAGGTTATTCCACTATTGGAAATTGCGGGCGCATGGTAACCCAAGCGTCCACGTATTGAAACTGTGTTTTTACCTAAAAAACGCAAGTCTTTATACTATCGGGTTATAACCTAACCCACGGCGCGCATCATACTGAAGAATTGTGACAACAGTATGACATTATGACGCTTAGGTGTCAGTTTGATGAATTTTTGATGAACTCCAGGGCCCTTTTCAATGGAAGCCGAGATAGAACTCAAGCTTTTTTTCCTTCCCGAATATAAAGATAGCCTCATCCAGGCACTCAATAACAGATTTTCGCACAGTATCCGCGACGATGCTCAGTTGAGCAACGGATACTTTGATACCCCCGACATGCAATTGCGCCAGTGGGATATGGGCCTCAGGGTACGTGGCCGCAATGGCAAGCGCGAGCAAACTATCAAGACCGCCGGCAAGGTCGTCGGTGGTATTCATACCCGGCCCGAATATAACGTCGATATCGAGGCAGATACACCGGAACTGTCGCTGTTTCCGACGCATATTTGGCCGGAAGGCGCAGACTTGAAAGCCACCCAGACGCACCTGGCCTGTATTTTCAATACCGATTTCAGGCGTCTTACCTGGTTGGTGGAAGAGGGGAATACTCGTATCGAAATCGCTCTGGATCAGGGGCTGATTTGCGCTGCGGGTAAGGAAGAGCCCCTGTGTGAACTCGAATTTGAACTCATGGCCGGCGAGCCGATGGCTCTCCTCGAGTTGGCCTCAGAGCTCGCCAACACCATCCCGTTGCGGCTGGGCAAGGCCAGTAAGGCGCAGCGTGGCTACCGACTCGCGGGAATGGCATCCAAGGCGGCCCCTCAGGCGCTGGAAACTATTCCGATTGCCCCTGCTGCCAGCGCCGAGGAGGCCCTGACCACCTTACTTGAAACCGCCCTTGAGCGTTGGCAGTTGTTGGAAGATTTGCTGGGGCAATCTGTGGCCGATCCCAACGGCAGTGCCTCGCTTTGGTTAAGAATGCGCACCTGCATTGGGCTGCTCGAAGCCAGCTGCCGACAGTTTACTCTGTTAACGCCCGAGCTTGAGACAGCCTTCAACGACATTCGTCAGGCCATGGGGTTTGTGGACGAACTCATTGCACTCACCTTTATTGCTGAAAACCGGGATTCGTTGCTGGGGCGGCGCAAAGATGCACTGCATTGGCAGCAGGAGGCGCAGGCACGCCTTGGCGCTCAGGTATCGACCGAACGACTGCAAGCGCTTTGGCGCATGCCCGCATACGGCCAGGTGCAGTTGGCACTGGTTCGTCTGCTGATGTTACCAAAGCCCGTGGCTGAAAAAGGTCTTCGTCAGGTGGCCGATGCACTGCAGCAGGCGTCCTGGGAGACGATTCAGGGGTTGATGCCAGAGCCCGCTGCCCAAGGCGCAAGCGCCCGCGATTTTTTACGTTTGGGCAGTGCTCTGGATGAAGCGCTGCTGGTGGGGCTTGCCTATGGAGATCTGTACAGCAGCGATGCCAGGCGTCAGTACCGTGCGCCATGGCAAGACCTTCGCCGCGGCATAGATACCCTGAGAGCCTACCTGTTGCTGGGTGAGCTGGCAGGCCCAGTGGCAGAGATGCAGGAGTGGCTCGACGATAAGTCCTTAAGCCTGATGCATGCACTGGAGCAGAGCCATCGCTCGGCACTGGCCCAACCGCCATATTGGCAGAGCTGAAAGCCACAACATTGCTCTTTGCCTTAATGTCCCGATAAGGCGGGTGGCTTGTCTCAAGCACACCCATAAAAAACGCCCGAACTATTCGGGCGTTTTTTATGGGTAGCCGTAGCAGGGTATCGACAAAGACTCATTGCTCGGTTGTGTTGCCGTTGTCTGTGCTTTCCTTGGGTGCTGCCGCATCCCTGGCTTCTTTGAGTGCGTGTTTCAGGGCGGCCATTTCCCTCAGCATGGTGGCCTGGTTATCTTCCATGCGTTTGAGCGCAGCATCCAACTCATGGCGAATATTTTCTGCCTGGGCTTCCTGACGTTCTTCGTCGTCCGGTGCCACAAATACCGACGCCATATAACCCGAGATAATACCAAAAAAGCTCACACCGCAGACGATGACCATGGAGCCAACTATGTGCCCTGCGGTAGTAACAGGGTAATGATCGCCATACCCCACGGTAGAGATAGTCACCATGGCCCACCAGATGGCCTGCTCGGCGGTGAGTATGTTGGAACCCTCAGCTGGAGACTCCACCAGTAAAATAGCCACTGAAGACAGGGTCAGAATAGTCACCAGCGCCACCAAAAGGCTCGCCAGCGTTGCCTGACGTCTTTGCCTGAGGACCTGAGCCAAAAGGGAGCGGCTCATACGGATAAGACGGATAACCCGCAGAATTTGAAACAGACGGGCGAATCTGAGGGTTTCGATGGCCGGAATGCTGGCGACAAAGTCAATCCAGTGGTCCCGAATGAAGTGCCATTTATTGGCAGCTTTGAAAAGCCCTGTAAAAAAGTGCACCAGGAAGATGGTGCAAATGCTGGTGTCGATAAAAAACAGCAGTCGATAGGTTTCGGCATCGAGGCGACCAAAGGTCATCACCAGAACCACGATAACCGCCAGCAATGACAATAACATCATCGCCAGCTCTATCGGCTGTGGGCTTTTTATGCGCTTGACGTGCACATTTGTATGTTCTGGCATCTGACTCCCCCAAGTCCTGGATTTGGCTGTAACTCAGTCTTCAGAAACAAAATTGACCAGGTCTTCCAGTACCCGCTTTTTAATTTCAAGCTGACTGTCTGCACTCAATCCGTATTTTTCGGCCAGGCGAACATAGTCGTCAGGGCTCAGTGATACTGTGAGCCTGGGGCGGGTTGGCCGCTTGGCCACCGGCAGCCCCAGGATGGAGCGAATTTGATCCGATGGGCTGCGATTGGCATCCAGTGCGGCTTTGCGGATCTGGTACTGAAACTTTTCATCCAAATCGAAGGCAACCTGAGTCGCCTTGGCGGCCTTTTGGTTTTGCAGCCAGGTTTCCGGCAGCGGGTGTTTGGTCTTGGTCATGATGGGGTTCCTGGCCAGTACTCTCGAATAATCCCAAGGGGCTTTGTCAGGCCGACAAGCACGTCTGTCTCTCCACCTTCGTACACTTCCACTTCCACCGAATAAGTTTCGCTCGTATCTTCCAGCAGATAGCGCTCAAAGGGTTCACCCGTGGCGCCATTGGCATCCTGAGGCGGTTTCAGGCCACGGTAGTCTTCACGATGGAAATAGCCGAACTGGGCGAACACCACTTCATGGTATTGATTTGCAACCCATTGCTCAAGATGGGATGGGACCTGCTGCGTCGAGAGACTAGCTTTGCAATCTTCTTCAAAAATGTCGCTGAAGGCATCCAGGTCAAACAGGGTTTCCACGTCGCTGCGCTGTATCTTCAGGCTGAAGCACAGCGCTGGCTCATCGTCATCCACAAGGCTCATGTAGAGGGTATCGCCACCGGCCCCTTTGAGCTGCCATTCGGTTTCCTGACTGCGCTCAAACTCATAGGTATTGACCGCAATCACTTCCAACGACTGGCCGCGCAGTTGCTGCGGCAGGCCAAAGTCATTGTCCAGGCTGATAATGTCGCTTTTTTTCAGCTCTTTGGGGTGTTTGATGACTCTGGGAGGAACGGACTTGTCACCGAAGAGGCTTTTAAAAAAACTCATGTCAGAGCTCCGTGCGCGGATGAAGTGTATAACGGCTGGTACAGAACAAACACAAACACCCGGTGCCGTTTGGCCCGGGTGTTGTATGTATCGAGGCGATTAGCCTTTACGTGCCTTGAGCCTTTCAAGTACGGCATTGGCATCGCTCTTTTGCTCGCCGATACCGGCTTCAGCCAGTTTGGCAGCCAGTGACTTGTCACTGTTTTCGCTCTCGAGGGTTTCGGCGGCCTTCATACGGTCGTCAAACTGCTGCTGACGGGCCTTGATACGCTCCAGTGATTCTTTGGCATTCAGCAGCTTGGAGTTGCTGGAAGCAAAAGAGTCTGTGATGGAGGCGGTGGCCTTTTGCACGCTTTCGGTGGTTTTTACCATCGACAGTTGACGCTGATAATCGGCCAACTGACGCTCGGTTTTCTTCACCAGTTCTTTCAGCTTGGCGGCGTTATTGGAGAAGGCCTCGTTGGCGGATTGCTGTTCGGCCAGTTCCTGCTCCAGCTGGGCAATCTTCTCGGCCACTTCCAGAGCCAGTGCCTCATTGCCTTTTTCCAGCGCCTGGGTTGCGTAGCCTTCATGCTCACCAATGGTGCGCTTCAAGCGGTCAACTTCACGGGCCGCAGCCATTTCTTTGGCCATCACGTCGGTCAGGTCGCGCTTGGCTTTGGTCAGGTGTTTTTCGGCGTCGCGAATTTCCTGCTCAAAAATACGGGTCGAGTTAGCGTCGACAATGTTTTGGCCAATTTCGTTGGCACCACCGCGAAAGGCGGTCAGAATTTTGTTGAGAATGCCCATAATGCGCTCCTTAATTCAGGTAATCGGCCATTTCGGCGATAACTTCGAGACAGTTGTCTGACAGGACACTGAGCTCCTGTTCTATTTCAGCCATGCTGGACTTGAGCGACAGCGCGCCATACACCACATATTTGTCGTCGATTTTGGCAAACGCCGACAGTGGCATGGGGATGTTCAGTTCCAGCATGGTTTCAAACATCTCGGCACGGGTCTCGGTTTTGACTTCGTCTTCACCCCACAGGTAGCTGATGCAGAGCACCTGATTATCGGTAACCGACACAAAAATCGGGATCTCCTCCCGGCCTACGATATTGACCTGCAGTACCTCCACATCACCTTCGATGGGATAACAATCAAACCTGAAACCGGTCTGGCTGTTGTCACCCAGTCCATTGAGATGATTGGCGATAGCGTGGATATTCATAGTTGTCCTCTCTGACATAATATGTCTGTTGTTCAAGATAACACTGGGACATAATATGTCAAGCGTTATCTTGGTCGTTTTTCCGCCCCGTGTGTAGCCTGTTTTACGGCGTGAACTGTTTTAATGGTCTTCCCTGTTAAAACAAATTGATACCGCTCTCTTCCTGCCATGCTTCCTGATGATATTGATAAATCACCTGCGACCCGAAGCGGTTGATATCCACCGCCCCAGCCCGCTCTTCAAATCCCGGAGGAAAGGCAAAGGCACCGTTTATCATCTCTTTGCTGAGCCAGGTATGGGGGATGGGCTCTGCCGCCATGACTTTCGTTTTGGCGTTGCCCGACAGGGTGCCCAGGGTCCAGCCCCACTCACCGAAGCTGGGGACATTTTGGTGATAGCGGGCAATGTTGAATCCCGCCGACGCCAGGGTGTTACCCACACTCAGGAAGGCGCGTGTGGCATGCCAGGGCGAGGTGGATTGAATCGCAATGGCGCCGTCGTGGCTTAGCAGTTCTTTGAGTTTGCGGTAAAAGAGATCGGAATAGAGCTTGGAAAGATCCGGATGACTTGGGTCCGGTAAGTCCACTATCACCACATCAAAGTGACGGCCAGCTTCTATGAGCCTGTCTACGCCATTGAAGGCATCATCAAACATCAGCGTGAGTCTTGGGTCCTGCAGTGCCCCGGCATTCTGCGTCAGGAGCGTGTTGGACAGGCGTGGTGGCATATCGTCAGCCGGTGACTGAAACAGGCGAACCAGCTGTTCATCCAGGTCCATCAGTACCACTTCGTTGGGCTGCCACTGGAGCACATCCCGGGCGGCCATGCCGTCACCGCCACCGATAATCAGCACCCTGTCGTGTCTGGCTGCTGCCATCATAGCCGGCCACACCAAAAAGCCGTGATATATGGCTTCATCCTGTGTGGAAAACTGCAAACGACCATTCAGATACAGGGAATACACGGGGGGCGCCTTGCCCCTGAGTCTCTCGGTGAATACCAGTTGCTGAAAGCGGGTTGCCTGCGAGTAAATCACCCGGTCTTTGTAGAGCAGGTTATTGAAGTCCTGCTCCAGTGCCGGGCCTTTAAACGCCAGCAGCAGCAGGGCGAAGGACGCCAGAACATGCCCAAGCAATAGCCACATAAAGTGTCTGAGGCGAGTTCTGAAACGCAGAATAAAAGCCAAGCCTGCCAACAGATTCACGCTGGCGGTCAGGGCGGCGGCGAGCTGAATATCCATGGCCAGCATCAGACCCACCCAGATGGCAGCGCCAACCCCTGCACCCAGATAGTCGGCACCATAGATGGTGCCGGCATTGTGCAGCAGATGCTCATCGGAGAGTGCCTGGCGCACCCTGGCGATAAGCGGGATTTCCATACCGATTAACAGCCCAAGTAAGGTGCCCACCAGATAGGGCAGATACTGCATGAGCTGTTGTATCTGGCCCAGAAACCCGCCGGTTGGCAAGAGGTCCGGCGGCAGACCAAAGGTATCTGCCAATAGCTGTGGCAATCTTTGGGTGAGGCCAATGGCGGCGGCACAAAACAGCACGCTGGAGGCACCAAGCAGGGCTACTGTCAGCTCCAGCAATGCGAAACCGGCAAAAGGATTGCGGATAGCCCGGGCAGCGAAGGCACCGGCCCCCATGGCCACAATCATCAGGCCAATCATGGTGTAGATGGCGGCTTCCATGGCACCGAGAATTCGCCCGGCGTAGTGGCTGAGCAGATACTCGTAAATAAGGCCACACCCGGCCAAAAGCGCCATGATCCCCAATAGCAGAGCATCATCCAGGCGGCCGAGGTGTTTGGCCTGGGTTAGCGGCCGAGGCAGGTCCTGTGCCAGCGCCATGGCTTAGGCCATCAATCCGGTGAGAATAAGAGCAATGGCGATACTGATGGCAACCTCTACTGACGCTAGGCCCACATTATGTTGGCGCTCGATTTCATCGGCGAGGTCAATTCGGGCCAGCACCAGCAGTTTGACCAGCTTCAGCAGCAGCGAGAGTGCCAGCAGCATCACCAGCGAGAAACACAGCCAGCCGAGGAGGTTGGTTACATAGGCCGTTGGCGAGAACAGGATAAAGTGGCTTGCGGCATTGAAGGTTAATGCCATGGCCAACATGTGCCCTGCGTGGCGAATGGCCAGGGCAGTATGGCCTTTGGCAAGGGCTTCCTGCATACAGGCGCCCTGATTACGGGTGCTGTAGCGGTTTTCGCGAAGCCGTGTCAGCAGGACCAGCATCAATTGCGACACCACAAAGGCGGTGCCTATGGCAATAAAGGTATTGATGGTTAAGTCTTCAACCCACAGTAGACTGGCGCGAATGATAATGGCCGTGGCCACAGCCGCAGCGGCGTCCACCAGTGCCACCGACAAGTTGCCTTTGAGTATTTGAGCATTTTTGTCGATGTTGTTGAGGGCGATTTTATCGTGCATTACCCGGCCGACTTTAATCAGCAGCATACCAAACAGACCATAGGCGCTCATGCCGATGGCTTCTGTGAGGTAATCGGGTGCTGCAGCACCCGTGATAGCGCCCGTGAGCACAATGCCCAATGCCAGCACGGCGCCGGCAGTGCTGATACCAAAGGCGGCGTTGTCTTTTTCCGCCAGCTCATGGCTACTGTTGACCTTGACGCTCCACCCCTGCAGATAACGCATGGCAGTGAGCAGCAGCACGGCGATGGTGAGGTCGATGGCCAGGATCAGCAACAGTTCTTGTGTCAGGCCATAGTCTTGTAACAGTGTCATCATCAGATCCTTAATTTCTGGGCTCACTTGCCACGTCGGGTGCTGCGGCTGGTGCGGGTTTTGGCATCGCGAAAACTGCTGTCCTTGGCATAGTTGGAGCGGAATTTCTGTTTTTCGGTACGGGCCTTGGCGGCCTGAGCCACACTGGGTGCCTGTTGGCTCTGTCGCGATAGGCCACTGGCACCGCTGCGGGTTTTGGCATAGGGGCTATCAAACCGTTTGCCCTGGCTGTCGAAGCGCTTTTTCGCCTGGGTAAACACCTGCTGCTGGCGCGCCAAATCCCTTGGGGAGCTGTATCGATAACGGCCCACATCGTTGTAATAGCTGTAGTGACGACGACCTGACCAGGTATCGTAGTAAACAGGTCGGTGGAACAGGTTGGAGAACATGGCGTACATGCCATACCAGGCCCAGAATGAAGTGCCGTCGCTACCGGTTTGCCATTGACCATAAGTGGGGTTGCCGACGAGCTGACTGCCCGGTCCGAAGTCTTCGCCATTGGCGGCAAGCTCGGCTTCGCGGCTGATGGCATTCATCCGCGGCAGGGTGCCGCCAGACATGTCCGCCAGTGCATTGAGGGGGTCTGACAGCATATCGTTATAAAGAATAGGGTCGGCCGCCTGATAGAGGTTTTCCAGCTCCGCAAGGCGCATGTCTTCATCGACAAAGTTGACCGGCGCGAGGGCGTCGCTGCGGCGTCTGACCAGGCTTTGATACAGGGGACCCCGGGCTGCATCCTGGGACAGGGCGTCAATGATGGGCGCCAAGGACGCATCCTGAGTCTTCAGCCGCTCGGCATATTGGGCAATCAGGGTCGCGTTGCGGATTTCCCCCTTATCCAGCATGCCACCGAGGGTGTTGATACGGCTCTCGGTGAGTGTGAGGTATTTTTCGATTTCCTTTGCCTGCTGGGCCGCGCCATCGTCGCCGCAGCCTCCCAGGCCAAGCATCAGCATCACAGCTCCCAGCGGGAGAAAGATGCGTTTTAGCCATCCTGCCATTTTCACTCCGTTGATCCCTGCACCGCAGGCGAACGCCTTGGGCAGTGCATTAAAAAATTCAGGGAATATTATCGGGTTAACCCGTAGGTCATCCCCAGAGGTTTATAGTAACCTTATCCGGGTATCGGCGTCTTGCCCCCGGGATGCGGGAATGCAGACCCACTACCTATATCATTCTCGACATAATATGTCGATACTCGGTTGTCAGGGAACACTATGTCGCAGCAACTTCAGGCAGAAATACCGAAAGAAATCAAAGAAAAAGGCAGCCTGTGGCTGGCATCTCTGGAGGCGCACCATCCTGAGTCTCTGATTGGGCTCGACTCGGTGCAGCGCCTGGAACTGGAACAGGTTGCCGGGCTGAGCGATTTTATTGCCAGAGAGCTGTCGCGCCATCCCGAGCGCATCGGTCAGCTCTTTGATGGTCTGCTGGACAAGGTCGACAGAAGTGCATTTGACCGGGAGCTGCATCAGGCGCTGGCGTCTGTCACGGCCGAAGAGGAGGCCAAGGCCGTACTGAGGCGTTATCGCAACTTTCAGATGGCGCGTCTGGCCTGGCGCGACTTTACCGGTAAGGTGCCGCTCGGTGAGTCACTGCTGGATATTTCTTCCCTTGCCGAAGCCCTGATTATTGCGGGCCGGGATTGGCTCTACCGGGAAATGTGCCAAAGCCTCGGCATTCCCACGGATGCGGATGGTCGCCCTCAGCCCCTGATGATCCTGGGGATGGGTAAACTGGGGGGCCGTGAGCTGAATTTCTCCTCTGACATCGACCTGATTTTTACTTTCCCCGAGCACGGCGAAACCCAGGGTGGGCGCAAATCGCTGGATAACCAGCAGTTTTTTATCCGCATGGGACAGCGACTGGTGAATCTCCTGTCTCAGGTCACGGTCGATGGTTTTGTGTTCCGGGTAGATATGCGCCTGCGCCCCTACGGGGAGAGCGGCCCTTTGGTGGTCAGTTTCAGTGCACTGGAAGACTATTATCAGGAGCAGGGCCGTGACTGGGAGCGCTACGCCATGGTCAAGGCCCGGGCGCTGGGCCCCTGGAGCGGCTACAGCGATGAGCTGCACAGTTTGCTGCGCCCCTTTGTTTACCGCCGTTATATCGATTTTTCGGCGATAGAATCGCTGCGCCGTATGAAGCAGCTTATCGCCCAGGAAGTGAGACGCCGTCACCTGACCGACAACATCAAATTGGGCGCCGGCGGTATCCGTGAAGTCGAGTTCGTGGTGCAAAGCTTTCAGCTTATTCGGGGCGGGCGTGAACCCAGCCTGCGCACCCAGAGTCTCTTTGGTGCCATAGATACCCTGTACAGCCTGGGCCAACTGGAATACCTGGCAGTGGATGAGCTGAAAAACGCCTATGTGCTGCTCAGAAGGGTTGAAAACCTGCTTCAGGCCATCGACGACAAACAAACCCAAACCCTGCCGGATAACCCGTTGGATTGGCAGCGATTGTGCTGTGCCTTGGAAATGGCCAATGAGTTTGACCTGCGCGCCCATATCGAAGCGGCCATGGGCAAAATTCACCGTCACTTTCGCGCCACAGTGGGCGGCGAAGAAGCCGAAGACAATCACGAGCACTGGACCTGGCAGTTCTGGAATGTGCAGGAAGACGACCATGCCGAAGCGCTGCTGAAAGATCAGCACATCGACGATCCGGCACTCTGGCCTTTGCTGCAGGGCTGGCGTGAAACCATGTCGCGCCGTCCCATAGGTCCCAGAGGGCGGGAAACTCTCGATCGTCTGATGCCCAAGCTGTTGGGGGAACTGGTGTCCATGCCCACGCCATCGGCGGCTTTTGCCCCTGTTTTTAATGTGGTTGAACAGGTACTGACACGTACCACCTATCTGGAGCTCCTGTGTGAAAACCCGGGCGCCAGAGCTCAGTTGGTCAGCCTATGCTGTGCCAGCCCCTGGATTGCCGATCAGCTGGCCAAGTTTCCCATGCTGCTGGATGAACTTATCGATCCTGCCGCCCTCTATGACATCACTTCCCTTGACGACTATGGCAGTGAGCTGCGTCAGTATTTGCTGCGGGTGCCCGAAGATGACATGGAGCAGCAAATGGAAGCCCTGCGTCAGTTCAAGCTGACCCAGCAACTCAAGATTGCCGCCGCAGACGTCACCGGGGTACTCCCTATTATGCAGGTCAGCGACCATCTGACCTTCCTCGCCGAAGCCATCATCGAACAGGTGGTGCATCAGGCATGGGGGCAGGTTGCAGCCCGTCATGGGGTTCCGTCGCATCTCGAGCCCGGGCAGATGGGCTTTGCCGTGATTGCCTACGGCAAACTCGGCGGTATTGAGCTCGGTTATGGCTCCGATTTGGATTTGGTGTTTTTGCACAATCATCAGGGCACAGGGCTCACCACCGGCGAGCGGCAAATCGAAACCAGCCATTTCTATCTCAAACTCGCTCAGCGCATTTTGCACCTCTTCTCCACCCGCACCACCTCAGGGGAACTCTATGAAGTGGATATGCGGCTGCGCCCCTCAGGAGCGTCGGGTTTGCTGGTGAGTGAGATAGAACGCTTTGGCGAATATCAGCAGCAGGAAGCCTGGACTTGGGAACATCAGGCGCTGGTGCGGTCACGCTTTGTGTTTGGTGATAACCAGTTGGCGGCCCGCTTCAGCGAGATCCGCGCCGAGGTGCTTGGCAAGGTACGGGATCCTGCCGTGCTCAAGGGTGAGGTTAAAGCCATGCGTACCAAGATGCGTGAGCACCTGCTGAAAGTGGACGAGGGCATGTTCGATTTGAAGCAGAGCCCGGGTGGCATCACGGATATTGAGTTTATTGCCCAGTATCTGGTATTGGCGGGTAGCGCAGAGTTCGAGGATTTGACCGTATGGTCTGATAACGTGCGGATTTTCCAGACGGCCGCCGAGCTCGACATACTGCCCTTGCCTGTGGCGCAGCAGCTGATTGCCGCTTACTGTACTTTGCGGGATGAAAACCACAGGCTGACGCTGCAGCGTGAGGCCGGTCAGTTACCGGCCATCGCCGTTGCCGAGCACAGCGAGCGGGTGTGTGCCATCTACGCCGATGTACTGGGGGATGACAGTGATGAACTGCCAGTGGAGAGCCGGGCGCAATAAGCACCGATTTCATCTGCCAGGTACTGCAGTTCAGCCCCCGGTGAGCTGGCAAGGTGCAGCGCCAGCTCCATGGCGGTTGCCCGGGGTAGCGATGCTATCTCTTTATGTTCCCCGGCCCGGATAAAACGGCTGGGTAACAGGCTGACCCCCATCCCGGCGGCCACGGCGCACAGCACACCTTCGAGGGAATTGCTGCTGTACACCAGTCGCCAGGGAATGCCAGCTTCATCCAGCAGCTGGGCCATTTCGTTGCGATACAGGCCCCCCGCCGGAAAGGCAACCAGGGGCAGTGGCTCTCCCGCTTTCACAGCCTGCCAGTTTGCGGCGGCAAGCCAGCTCAGCGCCTCTGGCCAACAGGCTTTGGCTGGGTGCTCTCCCTGGCGCTGTTTAATCAGCGCCAGCTCCACCATTCCTTCCTGAAATGCCTGATACAGTGGTTTACTCAGGCCCGATTGCACCTCGAGCTTTACGTTGGGATAGCGTGTCCTGAGTTTCATCAGGATGGGCATCAGGGCGTTTCCGGCAAAATCTTCTGCCACGGCGAGGCGCAGCAAGGGCGGCTGCTCAGGTGCCATGCCCGCCTCAGCCATCAGGGCCAATATTTGCCGGGCATAACCCAAAAGCCGCTCACCATCCACGGTGGGCATGGCGTAGCGCCCCTTACGGCTAAGTAACTCGCAGCGCAATTGCTGCTCAAGCCGTTTTACCTGTTGGCTCACGGTGGATTGGGTTAAATGGGTAGCGGCTGCGGCGCGGGTAAAGCTGCCGCTGTCGGCCACCGCCACAAAGGCCCGCAGCAGCACGGGATCCAGCAAGGCCTGTTGGGGGAATACCTGCTCAGTGCCGAGCGATGGGGATGACATAGTTAGGTTCCAGTGGCAAATCCACTGATGATTATTTCGTTATTTAATTTCTAAATCAAATTGCCGCATCCTAGACTGGGGGCACAATAACAAGACCCTCAAAGGATCCCGGATAATGTCCAGACTCAAACCACTCGTTCGCACCCTTGGCCTGACTCTCAGTATCGGCCTGGTATTGGGGAGCACGGCCCATGCCCAAAGCCTTAAACTGACCAATTTCCAGCTGGTGGACGTGGAGCAAGGCCGCCTGGTGCAGGGTCAACAGCTGCTGATTGAAGATGGCCGCATTGTGCGTGTGGCGCCGGCGAATAAGCCACTGCAGGCCGACAGCACGCAAGACCTGGGCGGTCAGTATCTGTTGCCATCCTTGTGGGATATGCATGTGCACTTTGAGGGGCGTGAGCTGGTGGAGGATAACGCGCTGCTGCTCCCCCTTTATTTGGCCTATGGCATTACGGCGGTGCGGGAAGCCGCCAGCGACCTTGCCCCGGAGGTGATGGTATGGCGCCGGCAAATTGCTGATGGCGAGCGCCTTGGTCCGCGTATTTTTTCGGCAGGGCAAAAATTTGAGGGGATAGACTCCCTGTGGAACGGTGATATGGAGGTCGGTGACGAGGCGGCCATGGGGCGTGGCATGGAAAAGCTGACCGCCATGAAGGTGGATTTCATCAAGATAACCGAAAACACCATGACACCGGCGCTCTATCTTAAAACCGTGGCCGAAGCTCACAGTCGTGGGTTTCGGGTATCCAGCCACATTCCCTATGGGGTAAGTGTGGTCGATGCCGCACGCGCCGGGCTGTCGAGTATTGAACATGCCTCCTACGTGCTGCGTTTGGGGCACACTGACGAGGCAGCCATCGCGGCGGCCGTGAGAGACGGCACCCTGTCGGCCAAAGATGCCGCCGTCCGGTACCGGCAGGGATTCGAGCAGCACGTCGCCTCTGAGGGATATAAGATGCTGGCGGCCGAGGGCGTGGCCGTCACGCCCACCCTGATTGGTGGCTATCAGCTGGCGAATCTTGACACCAACAATCACAGTCAGGATGTGTTTCTGCGTTATCTGACCACGGCCTTCACCGACAAATACCGCTGGCGTATCGAGCGCATGGGCGAGCAAACGCCCGAGCAGTGGCGCGCTCGCAAGCAGCGCTATGAGGCCGAGGCGACTCAGCTGCGTTATCTGGACGCCGCCGGGGTAACGTTGCTTGCGGGCAGTGACTCTGCGGCGCTCAATACCTATGTGTATCCTGCCGAAGGGCTGCATACTGAATTGCAGCTGTGGCAAGAGGCGGGACTGAGCCCTGCGAGAATTTTGCGCGCTGCCACCCTCGATGGGGCCAAATTTATGGGGCTGGATAAAGACTACGGCAGTATCGCCGAGGGTAAGCGGGCGGATTTGTTGGTGCTAAAGGCCAACCCCCTGGCGGATATCAGCGCGACACTGGCAATCGACAGCCTGGTGCTGGGTGGGGAATATCATAACGAAGCTCAGCTCACGCGCTGGAAGGACAATGCCGCTGCGGCGGTGCAAATCCTCAACACCGGCCGCAAGGATATCTAGCCCTGCCAGTCGGCCCGCAGCATCTGCTGAAGCCGGCTTTGGGTGCGGCGAAATTCAAATCCCAGAGCCCCCTGACAATAAAGCTCGTCGAGGGGGACCTGGGTGTGTAAATACAGCAGCTTGCCCTGATCGTAAAACTCATCCACCAAGGCAATAAAGCGCCGCGCCGCATCATCCTGGGGGGCATAACTTAAGATGCGCTCGCCGGTAATTGTCGCTTCAACGCCATCTTCGGTCCCCCGGGCACGGATCCAGCCCCGGGGTTCGCCGCCGAGCCTTGGCACCTCACTGAGCACCAAGACCTCCAACTGCTCTGCCAGCGCCATATAGTCCAGCTGCGAGCGGGGACCATCACACAAGTCTTCAAAGCGGAACCAGGCAATGCCCGAAGCCGTGCGTTTGGCATGAATAGGGCGCCCCAGTACCTGCATCTCAACGTTGCAGCATGCATCAGGGCCGAAGAGTGCATCGAAATCAGCCTCGCCGCCACACAGCCAGCGCTGCAGCCCGGGGTTTGCCGATTCTGCATTGAGTCGATGATCCACGCTGCCGTTTAAGTGAATGGACTCCAGCTGTTGCTGCAAGAGCGCGATGGCAGGCAGAAACCTGTCCCGCTGCAGGCCGTTTTCATACAGCCTGTGGATTGGCGTGTTGGAGGTGGCAACCAGCATAACGCCCTCATCAAACAGGGCCTCGCACAAGCGCCCCAAAATAATGGCATCACCTATGTCCGAGACAAAAAACTCATCAAAACAGAGAACGCGGCAGTCCTTTGCCAGCTGAAGCGCCAGATGTCTCAGTGGGTCGCGTATACCGGTGAGTTGGTTTAATTGCCGGTGAATCCGGGCCATAAAGTGATGGAAGTGCAGCCGCAGGTTGGGGATATTCCCGAGGGAGGCATGGAAGAGGTCCATGAGTAAGGTCTTGCCCCGGCCCACATCCCCCCAGAGGTAAAGCCCTTTAATGCCAGTTTGCTCTTGAAGTGACTCGAATCTCAGTTGCAAGGCGGCCAGCGCCGCCAGCTGCGCCGGGTCTTGGTGCAGCCGGGATGTTTGGCACAGCCGGTGGTAAGCTTCACTGGGCGATGAAAAATCAGGGATTTGGCGAGTGTCTGGCATACAGCTAGGTCGGAGAGGCACAAAGAGTGGCAGTATATCAGCCCGGTTGCCGCCCTGTCGCAGTCCTTGGCGTACCGGTGAGGATAACCTATGCTGTGGCCCATTTCGCCTGTCTGAACCGGTAAATCGAATAAGGAAATCAAGATGACAAGCACAAGCGCACCCGTGGGCCTGGGTGATGACCACTACCAATTGGGTGTCTGTATCGCCAATCGCCCACCCTTTATGGGGCTGGCTGAGCTTGCCAACTGCCGCACGCTGGTGAGCGGCGAAATCAAAGCCATAGGCGATGCCTGCGGCAATGGCTGGCGCAAGGTGTTTAACGTGTATGCCAAGTTAATGTGGGCCATGGCCGCCGATGAGCTGATTAAAAAGGCGCTGCCAGCGGTTGCGACCGTGAGCCAATTTGATAGCTGGCAAGCGTATCGGGATGCAATGCTGCTGCAACCAAACTGCGGTACGGCGCTGCTGTTCTCATCACCCCTTGAAGCTCGCCCCGGTCCGCTGTATCTGGTCATGGGGAAAGGTTACGGCACTGCTTTCAGCGACAGGGAAAATGGTGGATTACAACTCGAGTGGCTCAGCGAGCGATTTGCCATAGACCGTCATCGCCGTCTTATCGTCTGTCCTTATTTCGATTATCGGCAACTGAGTAATCAGCGCATCGATGAGCTGGTGGTGCTGATACGACGCTTTTGTCAGTAATGCGTATGGCTGCGCTAAATATTCAGGCTCAGATGTGCCAGTATCGCTTCTTAATGAGATAACGTTACTGAATGGGAAGCGACGCGGCTGTGAAAGGAGAGCGTATGATAAAACCTCAATACGGAATGGCGGTGTTATTGGCAGCCTTGTGCCTGGTAGGGTGCGAGAATGGTCACTGGGTTGAGTCCACGCCTGCCAAAGAGGTGAATCAACCTCAGCTCCCCGAGCAGGACGGTATGGTGAAGGACAATGAGCGCATTCTCGATGAGGCCCGCCGCGATGGCAGGCTCAACCAGTAGCCCCGATAGTTCTATTCAACCAAAGAGGGTTGCTTGAACGCCTGATGGGAGCCTGTACGCTTACTGCCTGCCTGCTCGATTTTTTGTCTCCTTACCCTGTGGCCCCGTACCCAGTGCCAGCAGAATACGCCCATCAGGGATAATCCCAGTCCTGAGTGGGCAAGGCTTGCTGCCAACTGCGCCGACTCTGTGCTCAGGTAATAAAGCCCAACACCTGTCAGCATCAACAGCATCATGGACAGTGCCATAAAGAGCCCACTGACATGGTTTTCCTTTTTACGCCAGCCAGCGCGCATATGCACTTGCCACAGCGCGCCGAGCAGCATCAGCAGCACAGCCGCGCTGAGTGCGTGTGAGCTCACCAGTGGCAAGCGCCATTGGCCATTGAGCGCCATGGGCAGTTCCCATTCCAGTTTAAATTCCAGCACCCAGGGATACATGGCAAACCCAGTGGCGGCGCAAAGCGTCATCGACAGAATAAGCAGGTAAAAAAACCAGTCAGGATATCCGTTTAAACGTTTCATCAGTCTCTTGTCTCAGAGTTTGGTGCCAGGGCTTGGGGTAAGGGACGGAAGATGTCCGCCGAGGCGAGTCATTATATCCGGGGTGGCAGACGCCAGCACCTTGGTAAGCGCGTCGGCGCGCCAGGCAAAAGGGGCGATAACAGATAGTAGGGACTCGGTCTGCGGGGAATTAGCCGGGTGCGCATCCTGGCAAATGATAAGCGAGGGGAAGCGCGCATCCGGGGCTCCGCCGAGTCTTGAGCTTGCCAGTGCAGCATTCTTAAGCCACAGGGTATCGGTAAAGCCCTGGCTGTTTCTCAGCTGTACCTTAATGGCCTGGTCCCCGAATACCTTAAGATCGCCCCCGGCATTGACCGAGCCTGCGCGTACCCCAAAGCGTTTAAGGCAGCTTACTGCCATATCCACCGCGTAGCCCTTGGCAATGCCATCCAGGGTAACCAGCACCGGCCGTTTAAGCCTGACCCGGGTACCTTTTATCTCTATATCATCCCAACTGCCACTGGGTAAAAAATCGGCCCCGGTATGACGGGGCAGTGCTCCGGCTATGACCAGAGCGCCGCCCAGGGTGACATTGAAGCGGTTATCGCTTAGCCTGCCCAGCGCTTTGGCGAGCCTGAGTATCCTGGCGCCATGCCTGCCTATGTCGGTCCATTGCATCGGGCGGGCGTTGAGGGCCGAAAGTGCACTCATCGGCCGATGAAACGAAAGACTCGAGTCTATCTCGCCCATCAGCCCAAAGGCGGCAGTCATGGCCGCCTTTACATCGGCATTGCCGGGGTCAGAGACCCTGATGTCCGTCAGCGTGCCCAGCATGGGTTTGGCGCGGCGCAGCACTCAGGACTCGCGGGCCAGGAAAAGCTCGTGGATGGTCAGCAGTCTTTTGACACCATCAAGCAGATTACGGCAACTCAGGGTAGCGCCGCTGATATTGGGCACATCTTCATCGAGCTTGAAGGGGTCTTTCAGGCTTTTGCCTTTGAAGTTGGCGCGCCAACTTTCGTCTCTTACTTCTGCGCCATGGGTTTCGCGGTAGCTCAGCACTTCTATGCCCATGACTTCGCCGTCGGCGCTGATGGCGGCGGCGTAGGTAATGTATTCGTGCTTGCCTATAACGTCATCGACCATAAACCAGCCTTGTAACTGACCGTCTTTTTCTACCCGCCAAATGGGCTGGTGGTCCTGACGTTGTCTGGTGCCGGCATGGGATTTGATAGCGCTGCGTGCACCGCTGTCAAACAGGGTAGGGCGCTCGATAAAGCTACTCGCGGAGGGAAACAGTAACTGCTGCGCCTGAGGGATGCTCAGGTAATCGGCGGCCACGGCAGGTGCCGCCACAAAAGCCATGGGGATAAACCAGAGGCTGTTGCTTAACAGGGAGTCAGACATTGTGATTCTCCAAAAGGGGCGTCGACGGACGCCCCATCCTGCAATCAGAAGTTGTAGGCAATCTTAAAGCGCCATTCCTGCTCTGTTTTTTCAATCAGATGCAGGTCGGTATCCTGGCCGTCGAACTGTTCACCACCACCGGCAAGCTGCGGCAGCCAGGTCAGAGTTGCCCACCAGTTGGCGCTGCCGTAATGCAGTGAAGGACCGGCGAACCATGACCAGCGTTCCTGACCTACTTCGGTTTCAAATTCGGTTTCGTAGAGTACTTCGGCACTGACAAACCAGTTGGGGGCGAAACGATAGCTCAGGCCGGTACCGAATTTCAGCTCGATCTCCATTTCCGGAACGGTTGGCCAGTCAAAATCTTCCGGCAGATTATCGATGGGAGCGCGGTCGGCGTAGGTGGTTTCCACGCCCATGTTACCCAGCCAAACCAGCTCACCTTCCATAAAGTACTTTTGTGTTTGCAGGCCCAGTTCCAGCGACAGTGTGTCTTTGTCGTAGCCCGAGTGCTTGTCAATCCAGTCGTAGTCTAAAGACAGGCTGGCCTGCAGACCCAAGTCGTCTTTGGCGGGACTGAGGAACATGTAAGCCATCCCCAATTCAACGCCTGAGGCTTTGAACCCTATATCCTTGGCACCCGGCAGATAGCCATCAATTGACAGGCCATCGGTATCCAGTGACATAAATTTGGCCGATACCGATGAAGAAAATTTGTTGGAAACCCCGTATTCGTATTCGGTCTCGAAGTCGATGCCCTGATACGAGCCCACGCTCTTGCCGTCACGTACTGTGACTTTTTGGTACAGCTCAGAGGCACCTTCAGGCAAAGCTTCGGCGCCCTTGAGGTAACCGAAGAGATCTTCACCGGCAATGCTGTGCTGGCTCAGAGTCGCGGCACACAGGCCAAGAGCGCACAGGCCCAGACGTTTCTTGTTCATGTAAATTCCCATCTTGAAATGATTGATATCCGATCGGGTGGGTATTTTAGTGAGTTGTAATGCATATGAAAATAGTTCGTATTACAGTTTGATCTGGTTTTTAATATATCCACATGAAATATAAAGAAAATAAATTTTAAGATTATTTTAACAATACTCGGCTAGCAGAGAGGGCTCACTATCTTGGCGCGGCGAGATGATTGCGTACTGCTTGTTGGTGGGACGGAATCAATAACATCTCGCTCTGCTATCGATGCGAAAGCCTGAATGGGGCGGACTGTTTCAATCAGCGATTTTTATGCGTGCTGGATGAGTCAAAGCCAATAAAAAGCGCCACCCGGGGTGGCGCCTCTTTAGTTGCGGTAGTATAGCTTCAGCCCCTGGTATCAGCCGGTCTGTTTGCTGTTGTCCTGCATCTTTTTATCATACAGCTCGAACGGGAATTGATTTCTCAGCCTCTGCGCCAGATTATCCGCCACGTTGGCCGAAATGTGCAGACGGACGTCGCCGAGGCGCTCGGCACGTATGGTACAGGTGAGCTTTTCTGCCTTGGCCAGGTTTCGGCACTCGCGCTCAAATTTTTCCGGAATTTTTCCCTTGTGGCTGGTCATGCGGCCTTCCTTGAAATGCATTTCAAACAGCGACAGACCTTTTTTACCACCAAAGATGAGTCGGTAGATGATGTAAACACCAACAGCGATAAAAAGCAGTTTCAACAGGTTAGCTAACATAAAAATTCCCCGGTGTTTTTTTGATAAAGATACGCCTTAACTTTTTATAAAAAAAGTGCACGAGGTCTCATTTGCAAACTTGAGATATGGTGTGCAAGGTTTATGATTCAAGACAGGAACTCCACTCACGTTAAGGATGACGCCATGCCCCTTACCAACGCTAAATCCTGGTCGCAGATGTGTGACAAGCAAGCCCGTATGATAGAAAACATGCGCAGCCATTTTCCTGAGCGACATCAGTCATTGACCGAGCTTGGCCGATATTGGCGTGAGCTGAAGCGTCAAATCGACTGTGGTGATGTGCCGCAGGTGCACCAGATTAAATAAAAAAAACCGCCCTATCGGGCGGTTTTTGTTTGGGAGGGAAGGGAGAAAGACCTGGGATCAGAAGGCGTAGCTTACGCTGGCAAGCACAGTGCCCTCGGTGTTGAACAGATCATCTGTAATCTCTACATCGTCATCCAGGTTGGTATCGAGCCATGCCAGAGACAGGCCAAAACCGGCCACTTCGGTAGAGACACCGATGGAGTAGTCAACAAAGGAGTCGCCGAAGCCGAAATCTTCATCTTCAATCGCATCACCGAAGTTGTTACCTATGTGCAGGTCCAGGCTCCAGTTTTCAGCAAACTCCCAGCTGTAGTTCAACTCCAGATAATGGTAGTCGTAGTCTGAACCGCTGTAGTCGTTGGTGTACCAATAGGCGGCGCGGAAACCGTGGAAATCGGCGCCTACTGTACCTTCGAAGTAATCGTAATCGCTGGTTTCACCGAAATAGTTGTAGCGATAGATGGTGACGTCGAACGACAGGTCATCGCTGACTTCATGGTAGTAACCGGCATAGATGTCCAATTCAATATTGGTGTCATCATCTTCACCGAAGTCCACGTTACTGGCCCAGGCGCCTACGAAGAAGCCTGAGTCGGTGGCGTAATCAATGCCTGCAGAAACCTGGAAACCACTGTCGGTTTGCGATACGCCACGGAAGCGGTAATCGTTGGCCACCCCAACTTCACCGGTCAGTTCACCGGCGTTGGCCAAAGGGGACAGCAGCGCACCTGTCAGAAGGATCCCGGTCAGCTTAGCAAGCTTGTTTTTATTGAAATATTTATCCACGCTTGATTCTCCATTTTACTTTTGTTGACAGTGACGACGTCAATTCGCACGTTCACATTTATTGCCAAACATCAGCACTTGGCTGTGACCTCATGGCGGGTTTACCTGTTAGCTTTGCTCAAAAATCACATAGATCTTGCGGCAATGTTCAACCACCTCCCATGTGCCTTTAAAACCGGCGGGGATAACGAACTTGTCTCCAGCTTCCACGGTCAGGCTGTTACCTTCGCTGTCGCAGATAATGCTGGACCCTTCGAGAATGTCACAAAATTCGTGTTCAGTATAGTTGACATTCCATTTGCCGCCATCACTCTGCCAAACCCCGGCGTGAAACTGGCCACAGGGGCTGGAATAGTGGTTGGTTAACGACTGCAACGGATTACCCTCAAGGCGTTTTTCCTCGGGAAGAAAATACTGTTCTATTTGGGCGCCTGATGTTGAAAATCGCGTTATATCAGATATTTTTGAAGTCATCTTCACTCCGAAGGGGGCACCTTGGTGCCCCGCATCTGCTTACTTCATGGTAGGCATTACAAACTCAGCGGCCAGCTGTTTTCCCTGTGGCCAGCGCGCGGTAATCGCCTTGCGCTTGGTATAAAAGCGCACGCCATCCGGGCCGTGCATGTGCAGAGGACCGAACAGTGAGCGTTTCCAGCCACCAAAACTGTGGAAGGCCATTGGCACAGGAATGGGCACGTTGACACCCACCATGCCCACCTGTACGTGATGACAGAAGTGGCGGGCAGCCTCACCACTCTGGGTGAAGATGGCGGTACCGTTACCAAACTCGTGGTCATTGATGAGTTGGAGGGCGCTGTTGTAGTCGGGCACCCGCACTATGCTGAGCACTGGGCCAAAGATTTCTTCTTTATAAATGCTCATTTGTGGCGTGACGTGATCGAACAGGCAGGCACCCAGGAAATAACCATTGGCCTTGTCTTCCATCGACAGCTCACGACCATCAACCAGCAGCCTGGCGCCTTCACGGACCCCGGCTTCCACGTAGCTTGAGACCTTGTCCAGATGCTGGGCCGAAATCAATGGGCCCATTTCCATGTCGGGGGTCAGCCCGTTGCCTACTTTGAGTGCCGCAATCTTGGGCAGCAGTTTTTCCACCAGGGCATCACCGGCATCACCTACGGCCAGTACCACAGAAATAGCCATACAGCGTTCACCGGCCGAGCCATAGGCAGCGCCCATCAGTGCGTTGACCGCCTGATCCAGATCGGCATCCGGCATCAGCAGCATATGGTTTTTGGCCCCGCCGAGAGCCTGGACCCGTTTGCCGTGGGCAGAAGCCGTGGCATAGATGTATTCGGCAATGGGGGTGGAGCCCACGAAGCTAACGGCCTGAATGTCTTTGTGGGTCAACAGGGTATCTACGGCTTCTTTATCGCCGTTCACCACGTTGAACACGCCATCGGGCAAACCGGCTTCTTTGAGCAGCTCGGCAATGCGCATCACAGAGCTTGGGTCTTTTTCCGAAGGCTTCATGATGAAGGTGTTACCGCAGGCGATGGCGATGGGGAACATCCACATGGGCACCATCACCGGGAAGTTAAAAGGCGCAATACCGGCTACCACGCCCAGCGGCTGATTTACCGCCCAGGCATCCACACCTGTGCCGACCTGAGCCGTGTGCTCTCCCTTAAGCAAATGAGGGATACCGCAGGCAAATTCCACCACTTCGAGACCGCGGATAAGTTCGCCCTTGGCATCGTCCAGCACCTTACCGTGCTCGCGGGTAATAAGCTGCGCCAGCTCGTCCATATTGGCTTCAACCAGCGCTTTGAATTTGAAAAGAATACGGGCGCGGTTTAAGGGGGTCATCTGCGACCAGCTCTCAAATGCGGCCTTGGCTACGGCGATGGCTTCGCCGACTTCCTGTGTGCTTGCCAGCGAGACCTGGGCGCGTGCCTCACCGGTGGCAGGTTCAAAAACAGTCTGGGTGCGGGCACTGGGGGCCGTGTGCTGGCCGTTTACAAAATGAGTAATGCTTTGCATGGATATCTTTGGCTACCTGTTAATTCTGTGCTGACAAAGGGTCATCCAACGGCGCGAATGGCATCGCCGAGGGTGTTAATTATCTGGTCGATGTGCTGCTTTTCCACGATGAGTGGTGGAGACATGGCGATGATGTCGCCGGTCACGCGCACCAGGGTGCCGTTTCTGAAGCAGCGCTCGAACACCTTGTAACCCCGGCGTCCCGGGCCTTCATCGTTGGGGGACAGTTGCACCCCGGCAACCAAACCTGTGTTGCGGATATCAATCACATTCGGCAGGTCTCTTAGACTGTGCACAGCATCTTCCCAGTAGCCTTCAAGCTCTTTGGTACGCTCAAACAGTTTTTCTTCCTGGTAGATATCCAGGGTGGCCAGTGCAGCGGCCGCAGCCACCGGATGACCGGAATAGGTGTAACCGTGGAAAAATTCAATGAGCTCTTCCGGGCCAGTCATGCAGGCATCGTGCACATCCTGGCTTACGAACACAGCGCCCATGGGAATGGCACCATTGTTAAGTGCCTTGGCGGTGGTCATCAAATCGGGCACAACGCCCCAGCGCTGGCTGGCAAAGGCGTCACCAACACGGCCAAAACCTGTGATGACTTCATCAAAAATCAGCAGGATGCCATGTTTCCTGGTGATATCGCGCAGACGCTTGAGGTAACCCTGAGGCGGTAAGATCACGCCAGCGGAGCCGGACATGGGCTCAACGATAACGGCGGCGATGTTTTCAGCACCGTGGAGGGTAATGAGTTGTTCCAGCACCTCGGCTTTTTCGAGGCCATGGGCGGGAAATCCGCGGGAAAAGGCATTGTTGGCGATGTCCAGCGTATGGGGCAGGTGGTCGACGCCCTGCAGCAATTGCTGGCTGAAAGTGCGGCGGTTGTTACCGATGCCGCCCACGGAGATGCCACCGAAACCGACACCGTGATAGCCCAGTTCACGGCCAATAAAGCGGGTACGGGTAGGTTGACCATTGGCCCTGTGGTAGGCCAGCGCCATTTTCAGCGCGGTGTCGACAGATTCACTGCCCGAGTTGGTAAAGAAGATACGGTTAAGTCCCGCCGGTGCTATGTCGGCAAGGCGGCTGGCCAGTTCGAATGCCAGTGGATGACCCATTTGAAATGACGGGGCGTAATCCAGTTCCCGAATTTGGTGGCTGACGGCTTCACTGATTTTCTTTCTGCCGTGGCCGGCGTTACAACACCAAAGGCCTGCGGTTGAATCGAGTACCGGATTGCCATCAACATCTTTGTAAAACATACCCTCTGCGCTGGCCAGCAATCGTGGGCTGGCTTTGAACTGGCGGTTCGCGGTGAACGGCATCCAGTAGTGCTCAAGGGACGGTGTGTCTTGTCCTGTAGTTGCGTTGAAGTCGACCATACATTATTTACCTTGATCCTATCGGTTGTTTGAGTTTTTAAGGTGGTTAATATTCGCTATGCTATGTCAGAAATAATGAACATGGAATACCTTTGTGCATTTATTTGTGGCAAAAAAGTGCAAATTGTAAAAAATATTGAAATGCTCATGGCCTGAGCGTAATCTGAGCCCAGTGTCCGTTTTCGGGACCGCGCACAGCGCAGGGTGATACCGGCGAGTTGCAGTGATAAAGACGCCTTATTGCAGCCTTTGATAAACCCGCAGCGGGTATGTCCTGACGTGCTGGGTATCGCAGCAGAAGACTCGTTGGCTGCTGCCGGGCCAGTTTCCTGAAAACCTGAAATCAATAACCATAACAGTCACAGATACGGAGTCATCATGAGTACACCCCAAAGCCGCAGCGAATGGGAAGCAATGGCGCAGCGCCTTGAAATCAATGGTAAAGCCTTTATTAACGGCCAATATTGCGATGCCGCTGGCAAGGAAACCTTTGACTGCATCAGTCCTGTGGATGGCCGTTTACTGACTCAGGTGGCCAGTTGTCAGCAGGCCGACGCCGATATCGCCGTTGCCAATGCGCGTGAAGTGTTCGAGTCCGGAGTCTGGTCTTTTCAATCTCCGGTTAAACGTAAAAAAGTGATGATCCGCTTTGCCGAATTGCTCGAAGAGCATGCTGACGAACTGGCGCTGCTGGAAACTCTGGATATGGGTAAACCTATCGCCCATTCCAAGGCGGTGGATGTGGCAGGTGCCGCCCGCGCCATTCGCTGGTCCGGTGAGGCCATCGATAAAATATACGATGAGTTGGCCCCTACGCCCCACAATGAAATCGGCATGATCACCCGCGAGCCAGTGGGTGTGGTAGCAGCC
The DNA here is from genome assembly GCF_019457455.1 of Shewanella sp. FJAT-52076. Taxonomy (NCBI): domain Bacteria; kingdom Pseudomonadati; phylum Pseudomonadota; class Gammaproteobacteria; order Alteromonadales; family Shewanellaceae; genus Shewanella; species Shewanella sp. FJAT-52076. Next base: position 3,162,116 of record NZ_CP080415.1, on the reverse strand, counting down.
ATCGTGCCCTGGAACTTCCCTATGCTGATGGCCTGTTGGAAGCTGGGACCCGCCCTTGCCACAGGGAACAGCGTGGTGCTCAAGCCTTCTGAAAAATCCCCACTTACCGCTATTCGTATGGCGCAGCTCGCCAAAGAGGCCGGATTGCCTGATGGCGTACTGAACGTGCTGCCGGGGTTCGGCCACACAGTGGGCCAGGCATTGGCACTGCATATGGACGTGGACACTCTGGTATTCACAGGTTCCACCAAGATTGCCAAGCAACTGATGGTGTATGCCGGTCAGTCCAATATGAAACGGGTCTGGCTGGAAGCCGGTGGCAAGAGCCCCAATATCGTATTTAACGATGCACCGGATCTGAAAGCCGCCGCCGAGGCCGCTGCTTCAGCCATCGCCTTTAACCAGGGGGAGGTGTGTACTGCCGGATCGCGTCTTCTGGTGGAATCGGGCGTAAAGGACGAGCTTATCAAGCTCATCGTTAAAGAAATGGAAGCCTGGCAGCCCGGTCATCCGCTGGACCCAGCCACCACCTGCGGCGCAGTCGTGGACAAACAGCAGCTGGATACCGTGCTTGGCTATATCAAAGCCGGTCACGATGAAGGCGCCAAACTCATGTGCGGTGGTAGCCAGGTACTTGCCGAAACCGGTGGTGTGTATGTTACGCCTACCGTGTTTGATGGCGTTACCAATCAGATGAAAATCGCCCGTGAGGAGATTTTTGGCCCCGTGATGTCGGTGATTACCTTCGATGGTATGGACGAAGCCGTCGCCATCGCGAACGATACAATTTATGGCCTTGCCGCCGGTGTTTGGACCTCGGATATCAGCAAGGCCCATAAAACAGCCAAGGCACTGCGCAGCGGCATGGTGTGGATTAATCACTACGACGGCGGCGACATGACAGCGCCCTTTGGTGGCTATAAGCAGTCCGGTAATGGCCGTGATAAGTCACTGCATGCCTTTGAGAAATACACAGAGGTGAAGGCGACCTGGATAGCGCTCTGAGTGTTACCCGAGTAAAAAAGAAACCCGCCAATCGGCGGGTTTCTTTTTGGGGTTATGCCCTTAAAAAATATCCATAAAGCGGTGATACAGCATGCCGGCGGCCAGCAGCGGTGAGCGCAGTGCAGGGCCTCCGGGGAAGGTCATGTGTTTCACCTTGGCAAACACATCAAAACGTTCCGCCTGGCCTGCTATCGCGTCGGCGAGCAGCTTTGCCATCATGTGCGTCGCGTTGACGCCATGGCCCGAGTAAGCCTGGGCAAAGAAGATATTGGGCGCATCCGGCAGGCGACCCAGCTGAGGTAAACGGTTGGCACCTATTCCTATCATGCCACCCCATTGATAATCGATACGCACGCCCTTGAGTTTGGGAAACACCCGCTCCAGATTGGGCCTGAGCGCGGCTTCGATGTCGCTGGGGTCTTTACCTGAATAGGTGCACAAACCACCAAAGAGCAAACGCCCATCGGCGGAGAGGTGGAAATAATCCAGCGCTATGCGCATGTCGGCAAAGGCCATATTTTGGGGGATGATTTCGCGCTGTAATTCCGGGCTTAAGGGCTCGGTCGCCAAGAGGTAGCTGCCTGCTGGCAATACTTTCCCCCCCACATAAGGCTCCAGTTTGTGGCCAATGTAGGCGTTGCCCGCCAGTACCAGATAGCGGCAGGTTACTTCACCTTTTTCGGTGATGACTCTGGGCTTGTCTCCCTTAATGATTTTGGTGGCGGCGCTGTATTCAAAAATCTGCACGCCCAGCTCCCGGGCAACTCTGGCTTCGCCCAGGGCCAAATTCAGTGGATGCAAATGGCCACTGCCCATGTCCACCAGTGCGCCCTGATAACAGTCAGAACCTATGACTTCGCCCAAGTCTGCCTTTTGCAGCAGTTTGATGTCCTGACGATAACCTGCTGTTTTCAGATGTTCGAATTCTTCGGCAAGCTCAGTCATATGCCGTGGTTTCACGGCCAGGTCGCAATAGCCCATGGCCAGGTCGCAGTCGATGTTGTGGTCAGCAATCCGGTTTCGGACAATTTCAACCGCCTCAAACCCCATTTGGGTAATGGCATTAATGCCTTCCTGGCCAATGGTGTTGTGAAATTGCTCCAGCCCGTGGCCAATACCACGAATAAGTTCACCGCCGTTACGCCCCGAGGCGCCCCAGCCGACACGCTTGGCCTCCAGCAGCGCAACGCTGAATCCTTTTTGGCGCAGCTCAATAGCGGTATTAAGCCCACTGAAACCGCCCCCCACCACACAGACATCCACGTCAATGGCACTGTCCAGTACAGGATACTGAAATAACTCTTTTGCAGACGCAAAATAGAATGAATCCGGGTACTTATCGCTGTGAATGGGAGATTTGTTTGCCATAAGGGCTCCGACGCTGTTTTTATTGTAAATTGGTCTTGTCTCTGTATACTCATCACACTTTTTGCGGATAAATATACGTGTGCATTTTATTTAACACGCAATGCCGCTAAAATACAATGCGTATTCTCATTTGCTGCACTTGGCCTTAGACCACTTATACATTGCAGTTGATTGAGTTTGCTTGAGAAAATTTATTTTCCGGTCCTGAGATTGTTTGGCGGTACTCACGGTCGGGATAGATAATTTGCACTTTATCTGCTGTGCAGATAACTGAACCTGTTTGGGGGTGACAAATTTGGATATCGGAGCCAGTCTCAAAGCAGTCCGGAAGATGAAAGGCTTGTCTCAGCGTGAGCTTGCCAAGCGTGCCGGTGTGACCAACAGTACCATCTCAATGATTGAGAAAAACAGCGTGAGCCCGTCGGTGAGCTCGTTGAAAAAAGTGTTGGCCGGCATTCCTATGTCACTGGTGGAGTTTTTCTCTATCGGTGACTCGGCCTCTGCCGAGCAAAAGATTGTTTACCGCGCCAACGAGTTGTTGGATATAGGCACCGGTCCCCTGGAGTTCAAGCTGATTGGCCGTGATTATCCCAACAGGGCTATGTCGGTGATGAGTGAGATTTATCCTCCCGGTGCGGATACCGGTGAAGAGATGCTCAAGCACGTCGGAGAAGAGGCTGCGCTGGTCATTGAAGGTAAGTTCGAGCTGACGGTTGGCGAAGAAGTGTTTGTACTTGAAGCCGGTGACAGCTATTACTTCAACAGCGAATTGCCCCACAGGTTTAGAAATCCCTTCGATGAACCCTGTCATCTGGTCAGTGCTACTACACCTGCCAACTTCTGATATTTTCCCGTTCAAAAACAACAACGGCCCTGCAAGGGCCGTTGTTGTATCTGTCACTTTTGCACCCTTTTGGGGCGCTTTGCGCCATCAATTGCCATGTTGCACTCTTTTGGGTGGCTCTCTGCCACCATTTCAAACACGGATGTAAATAATTTTAACCAAATGTGGCCGGATTTCGAATTCGGGTTTCAGGCGGCTATTTCCATTTTTTCCCGCAGGTGACTGGCGAGAGATCCGTGCTTAACGACTTGTTTATATGGGTCGCTATGGACTAACTTGCTGATTGTTAGTGAATAATATTTTATTGTTATAAAAGTGCTGCGCAGAGGTAAGTGGGCTATTGCCTCGTTCAATATTTCCGTGTACTGTGTGAAAAAATGAACGCCGAGTTTGAGGGCGATCACAAAACTCAAACACTGAATCAACTGCAAGGTGATGTATGTCTGACGCCACGATACCCCTTATTGGTGTCTCTGCCTGTAATACCCCGATTGGACTGCAGACGTTTAATACGGTGGGCGAAAAATATCTTTTAGGTGTGATTAATGGCACTGGCGGTTGGCCGCTGATCATCCCTTCTATTGGCGATGGCATGCCAACGGAATTATTGCTTGAGCGTCTGGACGGTATCCTGTTCACCGGTTCACCTTCCAATGTCGAACCACATCACTATTCGGGGCCGGCCAGTGAGCCGGGCACTCATCACGATCCCCGCCGTGATGCTACCACCTTGCCCTTGATTAAGGCGGCTATCGCCGCAGGCGTGCCGGTACTGGGTATCTGCCGCGGCTTCCAGGAAATGAATGTGGCCTTTGGCGGCAGTTTGCACCAAAAGTTACATGAAACGGGTGTGTTTAAAGAGCACCGGGAAGACAGAACTGCGCCACTTGAGGTGCAGTATGGTCTGGCCCATACGGTGACTCTGGAGCCCGGGGGGGTAATTTTCGAAGCCTGGGGCCGCAGCTCGGCGGAAGTGAATTCCGTCCATACTCAGGGCGTTGAACGTCTTGGTAACGGGTTGCGGCCAGAAGCCTATGCTCCGGATGGCTTGATAGAAGCCTTCTCTGTTACAGATGCCAAAAATTTTGCCCTGGGTGTGCAATTTCATCCCGAATGGAAAGTGGCCGACAATGCTTTTTATCTGTCGATTTTCCATGCTTTCGGTGACGCGTGCCGACGCAGGGCCCAAGAGCGAGCGAGATAAATCATGGAAAAGCTGATTGCGTTTTTAAAAGAAAAAAAGATAACGGAAGTAGAGTGTGTTATCAGCGATATGACGGGGATTGCCCGCGGTAAAATCGCGCCGGTAGACAAGTTCATCGCCGAGCAGGGCATGCGTTTGCCCGAGAGCGTGTTGCTGCAAACGGTAACCGGCGACTATGTGAATGACGATACTTATTATGAGTTGCTGAACGAAGCCGATGTGGATTTCCTCTGTGTGCCCGATGAAAACGCCGTGTTCGAGTTGCCATGGTGTGTGGAAGCCACGGCTCAGGTGATCCACGATGTGTACGATCGTATGGGGAATCCCATCGAGCTGTCGCCACGTAACGTACTGAAAAAAGTACTTAAACTTTACGAAGATAAGGGTTGGGAACCGGTGGTTGCCCCCGAGATGGAATTTTATCTGGTGGCGCGCAATGGGGATCCTGATCTGCCACTGAATCCACCGCTGGGACGTTCAGGTCTTCCTGAGGCCGGTCGTCAGTCGTTCTCCATCGATGCGGCCAACGAATACGATCCCCTGTTTGAAGACATGTATGAGTGGTGTGAGGCCCAGGGGCTGTTTATCGACACCCTGATCCACGAAGACGGTCCGGCGCAGATGGAAATCAACTTCAGTCACGGCAATGCGCTGTCGCTGGCCGACCAGGTGTTTGTGTTCAAGCGTACCCTGCGTGAAGCGGCGCTCAAGCACAATGTCTGTGCCACCTTCATGGCCAAACCTGTGACCAATGAGCCCGGCAGCGCCATGCACATTCACCAGAGTGTGGTGGACAAAAAGACCGGCAAAAACATCTTCACCAAAGAAGACGGCACCAAGAGTGCCAACTTCCTCGGCTATATTGCCGGTCTGCAACAGTTTATCCCTGAGTTCCTGCCGTTGATGGCGCCCAGTGTGAACTCCTTCCGCCGCTTCCTGCCGGGCACCTCTGCACCGGTAAACCTGGAGTGGGGCGAAGAAAACCGTACCTGTGGTCTGCGTATTCCTGAGTCATCACCGCAAAACCGCCGTATTGAAAACCGTATTCCGGGCGCCGATGCCAACTGTTATCTGGCCATTGCCGCCAGTTTGCTGGCCGGTTACATCGGCATGGTGGAAGGTCTTAAGCCCACCAACCCAGCCCTGGGTCGTGCCAACGAAAGCCGCACAGCAGACACCAATTGCCTGCCGCTGACCCTGGAAGAGGCACTGATGGCCATGGATGAGAGTGACGCGGCGCGTAAATATCTCGGCGATGCCTTCACCACTGGTTTTGTGGCGGTGAAGCAGGCAGAGCTTGAAAACTTCAGACGTGTTGTCAGTGCCTGGGAGCGTGAATTCCTGCTGCTGACAGTATAAAAAACACAGGCCGGGGCGTGCCCCGGCACATTAGGGGGAGGGCGAAGATGCAACAACAACAGCAAGATACCATCAGCGCACTGCAAGCCATGGATGCCGCGCACCATCTGCATCCTTTTACTGACAGTGCTGATTTGGCCAAACGTGGCACCCGCGTGATTGAACGTGCAGAAGGTGTGTACATTTGGGATGCCAAGGGTAATAAGCTGTTGGATGCCATGGCCGGACTCTGGTGTGTAAATGTCGGCTATGGTCGCAAGTCCATCGCCGATGCCGCCTACGCTCAGCTGCAAACTCTCCCTTTTTACAATAATTTCTTCCAATGTACCCATGAGCCCGCCATTCAGCTCGCGGCAAAGATTGCCTCTCTGGCACCTGCAAATATGAACAGGGTCTTCTTTACCGGCTCGGGATCCGAGGGCAATGACACCAATCTGCGCATGGTACGACGTTACTGGGACTTGAAGGGGCAACCCTCCAAGAAAACCATTATCAGTCGCAAGAATGCCTATCACGGTTCAACCGTGGCCGGTGCCAGCCTCGGCGGCATGGGGTTTATGCATCAGCAAGGCGATCTGCCCATTCCAGGGATTGTTCATATCGACCAGCCTTACTGGTTCGGTGAAGGCCGTGATATGTCGCCTGAGGCCTTTGGCATTAAAACGGCACGGGCATTGGAAGCCAAAATCCTCGAGCTCGGTGAAGATAAGGTTGCCGCTTTTATCGCAGAGCCATTTCAGGGCGCGGGGGGAGTAATCATACCTCCAGACAGCTACTGGAATGAAATTAAAAGGATTCTGGAAAAGTACAATATTCTGTTTATTCTGGATGAGGTCATCAGCGGCTTTGGGCGTACCGGCAATTGGTTTGCCGCCCAGACTCTGGACCTCAAACCCGATTTAATCACTATCGCCAAGGGCATGACTTCGGGATACATCCCCATGGGCGGGGTGATAGTGTCCGACCGGGTCGCCGACGTGCTTATCAGAGATGGTGGCGAGTTTGCCCATGGCTTTACCTACTCAGGCCATCCGGTTGCGGCGGCAGTAGCGCTGGAGAATATCCGTATTCTCGAAGACGAGCAGCTGGTGGATAAGGTCAGAACCGACACCGGGCCTTATTTGCAGGATAGGTTGCAAACCCTGAGCGCGCACCCGCTGGTGGGTGAGGTCAGGGGGATGGGCATGGTCGGTGCCATTGAATTGGTGGCAGACAAGCACAGCATGGCGCGGTTCGGCAGCGAAATATCCGCCGGTATGCTCTGCCGTGAAGCCTGTATCGCCAACGGTTTGGTGATGCGTGCTGTGGGTGACACCATGATTATTTCGCCGCCGCTATGCATCAGCCGCGATGAGATTGACGAACTGATTTTTAAAGCAAGTCAGGCACTTTCACTGACGCTTGAGAAGATTGCAGCTCGGGATAACTGAGTGCATATTAAAAAGCCTGCCAATAGAGGAAGAGGTACTGGGCAGCAGCAACTGCCGATGCGGTTTTTCAGGTTGTAGCATTGGTCCTAACAATAAAATAAATGCCGGCCAAGCCGGCGACACAATCAGGGTAATTGGCTTTCAATTACTGCTACCTGCAAAAGGAGATAGCATGAAGTTATTACACAAAATGACAGCTCTGGCTTTGGTTACCGCCGGTGTTTTGGGAAGCGCTGCGGTATCGGCTGAAGAAGTTGTTCGCGTCTATAACTGGTCTGACTATATCGCCGAAGACACCCTGGAAAACTTCCAGAAGGAAACCGGCATCCGCGTAATCTACGATGTGTTCGACACCAACGAAGTGCTGGAAGCCAAGCTGCTTTCGGGCCGCAGCGGTTACGATCTGGTTGTGCCATCAGCCCACTTCCTTGCCAAGCAGATTAAAGCCGGCGCCTTTATGAAGCTTGACAAGTCCAAGCTGCCAAACGAAAAACACCTCAACAAGAACCTGATGAGCCAGCTGCAAAAGAGCGATCCGGGTAACGAGCACGCCGTGCCTTACCTGTGGGGCACCACAGGTATCGGCTTTAACGTAGCCAAGGTAAAAGAAGTGCTGGGCGAAGATGCACCAGTGGATTCATGGGAATTGATTTTCAACCCAGCCAATGCTGAGAAACTGGCCAAGTGCGGTATCGCCGTGCTGGATTCACCGGATGAAATCCTGCCTCCTGCGCTGAACTATCTGGGTCTGAACCCTAACAGCACTGACCCTGCCGACTATGAAAAAGCCGGTGAAGTTCTGCTGAAAATTCGTCCTTACCTCAAGTATTTCCACTCTTCACGTTACATCTCTGATCTCGCCAACGGCGAAATCTGCGCCGCCATCGGTTGGTCTGGCGACGTACTGCAGGCTCAGGCCCGCGCCGAAGAAGCCGGTAACGGCCAGCAAGTGGATTACCGCATCCCCAAAGAAGGTGCCCCTCTGTGGTTTGACATGATGGCTATCCCAGCCGATGCCGCCAACCCAGACAATGCACTGACCTTTATTAATTACCTGATGCGCCCAGAGGTCATTGCTTCCATCAGTAACTATGTGGCTTACGCCAACGCCAACGATGGTTCTAACCCTCTTTTGGACGAGGAAGTTGCCAAAAACCCCGCTGTGTACCCATCAGAAGAAACACTCGCCAAGCTCTATCTGGGTGAAGTGCGTCCTATGAAGACTCAGCGCGCCATGACCCGTATCTGGACCAAGATCAAGTCTGGTCAGTGATCCTGTACTTGGGGCAGCGGATGGCTGCCCCACCTTTGACTCTTAGATTGCACAAGTAAACCGAATTCCAGCAGGCCGGAGGCTTGTTCTGGCGCAGTTTGGAATGGAGAAGTATTTATGGCTATGACCTCGGGCGTCACCAATAAACCAACGACAAAGACGCAAGACGAAGTACTGCTCAAAATTGAGCGGGTAAGCAAACTGTTTGATGATGTTCGCGCGGTGGACGATGTGTCCCTGACCATCAACAAAGGGGAAATCTTCGCATTGCTTGGGGGCTCTGGCTCCGGAAAATCTACCCTGCTACGGATGCTTGCGGGGTTTGAGAGGCCAACGGAAGGTCGTATTTATCTCGACGGTCAGGACATTACCGATCTGCCGCCCTACGAGCGTCCGATCAATATGATGTTCCAGTCATACGCGCTTTTCCCTCATATGACAGTGGAGCAAAACATCGCCTTTGGTCTGAAGCAGGATAAGATGTCAAAGGCTGAAATTTCCCAGCGGGTGCAGGAAATGCTCAAGCTGGTGCACATGGAGCAGTATGCCAAGCGTAAGCCCCATCAGCTTTCCGGTGGTCAGCGCCAGCGTGTGGCTTTGGCCCGCTCGCTTGCCAAGCGCCCCAAACTGCTGCTGCTCGATGAGCCCATGGGCGCACTGGATAAAAAACTACGTACCCAGATGCAGCTCGAAGTGGTTGAAATTCTTGAGCGTGTGGGCGTGACCTGTGTGATGGTGACCCACGATCAGGAAGAAGCCATGACCATGGCTGGTCGTATCGCCATCATGAGTGACGGCTGGATTGCCCAGGTGGGCAGCCCCATGGACATCTACGAGAGCCCCAACAGCCGCATGATTGCCGAGTTCATCGGTACAGTGAATCTGTTTGATTGTGAAATCGTTGAAGACGAGGCCGACCATGCCATTCTCAAGTCGCCAACCTTGCCGCAACCGTTCCTGATTGGCCACGGTGTAACCACCAGTCTGGAAGACAAGCACGTATGGCTGGCGGTGCGCCCCGAAAAGACGCTGATCACCCGCGAGCAGCCCGAAGGTGAGTACAACTGGGCCAAGGGCAAGGTACACGACATTGCCTACCTCGGTGGCCTGTCGGTGTATTACATCAAGCTGGAAGACGACAAAATCATCCAGTGCTCCATGACCAACACCGAGCGCCGTGCGGACCACCCAACCTGGGGCGATGACATTTACATCAGCTGGGAGGCCACCAGTGGCGTGGTATTGAGATCATGAGCAAACGAAAGAAAGGTTTTCGCTTTGCCATCCGTGGCAGGCACTTTACCCTGGGCTTTCCCTTCCTGTGGTTGACCCTGTTCTTTGCACTGCCCTTTGCGATCGTGCTCAAGATCAGTTTCTCCACTGCGGCGATTGCCATTCCGCCCTATGAGCCCACTTTCACCTATGCGGATCAGCTACTGAATGTGGCGCTGAACCTCGGCAACTACCTGTTGCTGCTGGACGATGCGCTCTATTACACCGCGTATTTGGGGTCGCTTAAGATAGCAGTGGTGTCCACCCTCGGCTGTTTGCTGCTCGGTTATCCCATGGCGTATGCCATTGCCCGTGCACCGGTGAAGATGCAAACGGTTCTGCTGCTGCTGATTATGCTGCCGTCCTGGACCTCGTTCCTTATCCGTGTGTACGCCTGGATGGGACTGCTCGCCGACACCGGCCTTATCAACAATGTGCTGTTGTGGCTGGGTGCTATCGATGAGCCGCTGAAGATATTAAACACCAATATCGCCGTTTATATCGGTATTGTGTACGCCTATCTGCCCTTTATGGTGCTGCCACTCTACGCCAACCTGGTGAAGATGGACATGAGCCTGCTGGAGGCTGCTGCCGACTTGGGTTCACGCAGTATCAACACCTTCTGGAATATCACCTTGCCGCTGTCAAAAGGTGGTGTGATTGCCGGCTCCATGTTGGTGTTTATTCCGTCTGTAGGTGAGTTCGTTATCCCTGAGCTGCTGGGCGGCCCGGACTCGCTGATGATTGGTAAGGTATTGTGGCAGGAGTTCTTCAACAACCGTGACTGGCCGGTCGCCTCGGCGCTGGCGATAGTGATGCTGGGACTTTTGATTATCCCCATTACCCTGTTCCATCATTATCAGGCCCGTGATTTGGAGAAAGAGGCATGAAAAAGCTGAGTTTTTCTACCGTGATGTTGTGGTTGGGGCTCATCTTCCTCTATGCCCCCATGTTTATCCTGATTTTCTACTCCTTCAACGCATCCAAGTTGGTGACCGTGTGGGGCGGATTCTCGGCCAAATGGTATGTGGAGCTGTTCAAGGATCAGCAAATCCTCGATGCAGTCTGGACCAGTTTGGAAATTGCCTTCCTGTCGGCCTCCATGGCTGTCGTACTGGGCACCATGGCGGCGTTCGTGATGACACGTTTCCGTCGCAGCTGGGCCAAGCTGTCGTTGTCGAACATGATAACGGCACCTCTGGTAATGCCAGAGGTGATTACCGGTCTGTCGCTGCTGCTGCTGTTTGTTCATATGGCCGACCTGATTGGCTGGCCTGCCGAACGCGGCAGACTCACCATTTGGCTGGCGCACTCTACCTTCTGTGCGGCATACGTGGCCGTGGTGGTGTCGTCCCGCCTGCGTGAACTGGACATGTCGATTGAGGAAGCCGCTATGGACCTGGGGGCAACGCCACTCAAGACCTTCTTCCTGATCACTGTGCCCATGATTGCGCCGGCACTGACCGCAGGATGGCTGTTGTCATTCAGCCTGTCACTGGATGATTTGGTGATAGCGAGCTTTGCGTCGGGCCCGGGTGCTACGACGCTGCCGATGGTGGTGTTCTCCTCGGTGCGTTTGGGGGTATCTCCGAAGATCAACGCCCTGGCGACACTAATCATTCTCGCGGTGTCTCTGATTGCCTTCCTGTCCTGGTATTTCGCACGCAGGGCCGAAAAGCGCGCAAAGGCTGCGATGGAACAGTGACGCATTGCCATTAATAAAACGGTCGCTCAGGCGGCCGTTTTTGTTTGTTTGATATTTTCAACAAAAATTCAAAATTATCCTTCACTGGCCCTAGAGTTTCCCTTGGTGAACGTGTAGGATGAACTGGTTGTTTAAAATAATGAACATAAGAAAGAAGGAAGCATCATGTCTGCTACACCTCATACCGAGTCCTACTATGCCGCTTCCGCCAATGACACCCGCATTCGTCCTCGTCTTGAGGAGCATCTTGAAACCGACGTGTGTGTTATAGGCGCAGGCTACACGGGTCTGTCCTCGGCATTGCATTTGCTTGAAAGTGGTTTCAAGGTCGTGGTTTTGGAGGCCGCCCGAATTGGTTGGGGCGCCTCGGGTCGCAATGGCGGCCAAATCGTTAACAGCTATAGCCGAGACATTGATGTCATTGAAAAAACTGTTGGCAAGGAAAAGGGCAAGCTGTTCGGTGAGATGGCATTTGAAGGCGGTCGCATCATTCGCGAGCGCATTGCAAAATACAATATCGACTGCGATCTGAAAAACGGTGGCGTGTTTGCCGCACTGAACCAAAAACAAATGGGCCACCTCAAGGCGCAAAAGGCGCTGTGGGAAGCTCACGGCCACACTGAGCAGCTGGAGATCCTCGACGAAGCCGGTATCCGCAATGTGGTAAATACTGAGCGCTACGTCGGCGGTATGCTGGACAAGAGCGGTGGTCACATTCATCCGCTGAACCTGGCCCTCGGTGAAGCCCGCGCGGTGGAAAGCCTCGGCGGGAAAATCTTTGAAGACTCGGCCGTATTGGATGTGGTGGAAGGTGAGCCTGCCATCGTTAAAACCGAGTTCGGTCAGGTAAAGGCCCGCTTTGTGGTGGTGGCCGGTAATGCCTATCTCGGCAAACTGATGCCTGAGCTGATGGCCAAGTCCATGCCCTGCGGTACCCAGGTGATCACCACAGAACCCCTGAGCGATGAGATGGCAAAAAGCCTGCTGCCCCAGGATTACTGCGTCGAAGACTGTAACTACCTGCTGGACTATTTCCGTCTCTCCGGCGACAAGCGACTGATTTACGGTGGCGGCGTGGTGTACGGTGCCCGCGACCCGGACAACATCAAGTCCATCATTCTGCCGAAGATGCTGCAAACCTTCCCGCAGCTGAAAGACGTGCGTATCGACTACACCTGGACAGGTAACTTCCTGCTGACGCTGTCGCGTCTGCCCCAGGTAGGCCGCATCGGCAAGAACATTTATTACTCCCAGGGCTGCAGTGGCCATGGTGTGACCTACACCCACTTGGCCGGCAAGCTGATTGCCGAAGTGCTGAACGGTCAGGCGACCCGTTTCGACGCCTTTGCCGCGCTGCCCCATTATCCGTTCCCCGGCGGCCACGCGCTGCGGGTACCTTTCAGCGCCCTGGGCGCCTGGTACTACACGGTTCGCGATAAGCTGGGTATCTAACAGCATTAACGGCGCAAGCGCCCAGTAACAAGTATCAAGGAGTCAGCTGTGCAGCTCAAACGTCCTTCACTTTTGAAAACCCAGTGTTATCTCAATGGCGAGTGGCGCGATGCCCTGTCGGGCGAGACGGTGACCATTGCCAATCCGGCTACCAACGAGGCCATTGCCTCTGTGCCCGTGATGGGCCGTGATGAAACCCGCGAGGCCATCGCTGCCGCCGAAGCTGCGTTGCCGGCCTGGCGCGCGCTCACTGCCAAAGAGCGCGGTGCCAAATTGCGCCGCTGGTATGAACTGATGCTGGAAAACGCCGACGATCTGGCGTTGATGATGACCACGGAGCAGGGCAAGCCGCTGGCCGAGGCCAAGGGGGAGGTGGTGTATGCCGCTTCCTTTATCGAGTGGTTTGCCGAAGAGGCCAAGCGCCTTTACGGCGATACCATCCCGGGTCATCAGGGCGACAAGCGCATCATGGTGATTAAGCAGGGCGTGGGCGTGACCGCAGCCATTACCCCGTGGAACTTCCCGGCAGCGATGATAACCCGTAAGGCTGGCCCTGCGCTGGCTGCAGGTTGCACCATGATAGTCAAGCCTGCGCCGCAAACGCCGTTCACTGCACTGGCGCTGGCCGAGCTTGCCGAAGAAGCGGGTATTCCCCCAGGGGTATTCAGTGTGGTTACCGGCGATGCGGTGGCCATCGGTAACGAGCTTTGCGAAAACCCTGTGGTGCGCAAGCTGTCGTTTACCGGTTCCACCGGTGTTGGCATCAAGCTGATGCAGCAGTGTGCGCCAACGCTGAAGAAGGTGTCGCTGGAGCTTGGCGGCAACGCGCCCTTTATCGTGTTTAACGATGCAGATCTGGATGCCGCCGTCGAAGGCGCCATGATTTCCAAATACCGCAACGCCGGTCAAACCTGCGTTTGTGCCAACCGTCTCTATGTGCAGGACGGTGTGTACGATGCTTTCGCCGAGAAGCTCGCCGCTGCCGTGGCCAAGCTCAAGGTGGGAAATGGCGCCGAGCCCGGCGTGACCACAGGCCCGCTTATCAACGCAGCCGCACTTGAGAAGGTGCAGAGCCACCTTCAGGATGCGCTGGATAAGGGTGCGACCCTGGTTGCCGGCGGCAAGCCACTGGGTGGCAACTTTATGGAGCCTGCGATTGTGACCAACGTCGATGCCAGCATGAAGGTGGCCCGCGAGGAAACCTTCGGCCCACTGGCACCGCTGTTCCGTTTCAGCGATGTAGACGATGTGATTCGTCAGGCCAATGACACCGAGTTTGGCCTTGCAGCCTACTTCTATGGCCGCGATATCTCCCTTATCTGGAAGGTGGCCGAGGCGCTGGAATACGGCATGGTGGGCGTGAACACCGGGCTTATTTCCACCGAAGTGGCCCCCTTTGGCGGCATGAAATCATCGGGTCTGGGCCGCGAAGGCTCCAAGTACGGCATCGATGAGTATGTAGAAATCAAATATATCTGTCTGTCGGTGTGACCGGCGAAACAGGAGTACCCTATGAGCTTGACCAATGATTCATTGATGGTTCGTCGCCGCGCAGCTGTAGCCGGTGGCGTTGGCCAAATCCATCCTGTGTTTACCGAGCGCGCCGAAAACGCCACCGTGTGGGACGTTGAAGGCCGTGAGTATATCGACTTTGCCGGCGGCATCGCGGTGCTGAACACAGGCCATCTGCATCCAAAAGTAAAGGCCGCCGTGGCCGAGCAGCTGGAGAAGTTCTCCCACACCTGCTTTATGGTGCTCGGCTATGAGAGCTACATCTCTGTGTGTGAAAAGCTGAACCAGCTGGTGCCCGGTGACTTTGCCAAGAAATCGGCCCTGTTCACCAGTGGCTCTGAAGCCGTTGAAAACGCCATCAAGGTGGCCCGCGCCTACACCAAGCGTGCCGGTGTGATTGCTTTTACCTCCGGCTACCATGGCCGCACCATGGCGGCGCTGGCGCTGACCGGTAAAGTGGCGCCATACAGTAAGGGCATGGGGCTGATGCAGGCCAACGTGTTTCGCGCCGAATACCCCTGTGAACTGCACGGGGTGAGCGAAGATGACGCCATGGCGTCTATTGAGCGTATTTTCAAGAACGACGCCGAGCCAAGCGACATTGCCGCTATCATCCTCGAGCCTGTACAGGGCGAGGGCGGTTTCTACGCCGCGACTCCAAGTTTTATGAAGCGTCTGCGTGAGCTGTGTGACCGCGAGGGCATTATGCTGATTGCCGATGAAGTGCAAACCGGCGCTGGCCGTACAGGCACCTTCTTTGCCATGGAGCAAATGGGTGTTGCAGCGGACATCACCACCTTCGCCAAGTCGATTGCCGGTGGCTTCCCGCTCTCGGGCATCACCGGCCGCGCCGACGTGATGGATGCCATTGGCCCCGGTGGCCTTGGTGGCACCTATGGCGGTAGTCCGCTTGCCTGCGCCGCAGCACTTGCCGTGATAGAAGTCTTTGAAGAGGAAAAACTGCTGGAGCGCTCCAATGCCATCGGCCAGACCATCAAGTCTGCCATCGGTGAGCTGGCCGGCCGTTATCCGCAAATCGCCGAGGTACGTGGTCTGGGTTCCATGATTGCCATTGAGCTGATGGAAAACGGCAAGCCTGCCCCTGAGTATTGCCCACAGGTGCTCACCGAGGCCCGTAACCGCGGCCTTATCCTGCTGTCATGCGGCACTTACGGTAACGTGCTCAGGATTTTGGTCCCCATCACGGCGCCGGATGAGCAAATCCAGCGAGGCCTGGAGATAATGGCCGAGTGTTTTGAGGCCGTACTCGGCAAATAACCCTTAAAAAAAGGCGGCCCATGAAGGGCCGCCTTTTTATTGAAAAATGCACGGACGCAGATAGAGACTATACTCAGTCATACGTTAGTCTACCTATGTGTTTTCAGGATCTTGCGGAGAGTGCATGAAACATCTTCCCCTGCGACAAAAGCTACTTTGGATGACCTCGGCGCTGTTTCTGGCCACTGTGGCCACCATGTCGATTACCCTCTGGAGTACCCTCAATAACAAAACCGACGAGCTCTTTGTCGAAGTCGATAAAGCGCTGAATGATGAAATACGCACCAAATTGACCGCCAGCGCTGGCCGCTACGGTGAAAAGGTGGCGGCCTTTATCAATGAAGCCTACCGTATTCCCTATTCTTTCAGTGCCATGATGGAAAACGAAGCACTGGTCGGCCGAATGAATCGTGAAACTGTTCAGGATGCCGTCGGCGCAGTACTGCAGAAAAATCGCCAGATTTCCTCCATGTATGCGCAGTTCGAACCCAATGGTTTCGATGGCCGAGACAGCGAGTTTACGGCGTCAGGTCTGATGCACTCGGTTGAGGGTGTGGGTACCCTCGAAGTCTATTTTTATCGTAACGATGATGGCAGCCAGACCCAGTCTCAAGTGGACGATGCCAACGAGAAATACGCGGATACCCGCAATGAGTTTGGTTTGCGGGAAGCAGAGTGGTATCTGTGTGCCAAAGACACCCAAAAGCCCTGCCTGATGGAGCCTTATCTCTACGAGATCACTCCCGGTAACAACATGCTCATGACTTCGCTGACTGTGCCTATTGTTCGCTCTGGCGCTTTTCGGGGCGTGGTCGGGGTGGATTTAAACCTGCCCGTGTTTCAAAAGATGATTGAGGAACTGTCGGCAAGTCTCTATCAGGGGCAGGCCAAGGTAACCTTGCTGTCGACCAAGGGGCTGATAGTGGCCGCGAGCCACTATGATAGAAAAGCCCGGCCCCTCGGGGAGGTTATGGACAAAGCCCTCGCCAACCAAATTCTTGGTTTGGGCAAGGGGGACGGCTATCTTCTCAACGACAACAGCATGATAGTTGCCTATCCCATCAATATTCCGCTCTCCGGCAGTCAGTGGTTGCTTACTATCGAAGTGCCAAGGCATATCGCCTTTGCCAGTGCCGATCAGGTCGAGGGCAGTATGGAGGCCATGGCCGCCAGCCTTGGCCGCTTTGTTTTGTTGCTGGGTATTGGCGTTGCTGCGGTGGCTGTGATCCTCATTGCCCTCTTTATACGCAGCGTGGTGGCCCCCATCCAGCAAATTCAGCAGCGGGTCAGTCAGCTTGCCAGTGCCGAGGGGGATTTAACCCAAAGCCTGAAAGTGGATGAGCACGCAGAGCTGATTGCCCTGGGCAATGGGTTTAATGCGTTTATCGGTAAACTTCACGGGCTTATCAGTGAATTGAAAAAGGTCGCGACAGAATCCCGCACCGAAAGCCAGGCAACGGCCCGGATTGCCGAGGAAACCAAACAGAGTGTTAATCGGCAATACAGTGAAATTGAGAGTGTGGTAACCGCCGTTAATGAGATGAGCCATACCGCCCATGAAGTGGCCAAGGCGTCTGAACAAACGGCAACCGAGTCGGCAGCAATGGCCTCGCAGGTTAAGCTGAGTCAGGACAGTCTGACGCAGGCGGTTTCTCTTGTGAGCACCATGTCCAAGGAGTCGCTGCAAGCCAAGATTGCGGTGGGCAAGGTGGCAGAGAGCAGTACCAATATCAGCAAAATATTGGAAGTGATCAGTGCCATTGCCGCCCAGACCAACCTGCTGGCGCTCAACGCCGCCATCGAAGCGGCCCGCGCCGGTGAGCAGGGCCGGGGGTTTGCGGTGGTGGCCGATGAAGTGCGTTCACTTGCCTCCAAAACCCAGGCCTCCACCGACGATATCAGTCGGCTTATCGATGCGCTTGAGCAGGAGGTCAAAGGGGCATCCGGGATTATCGATAAAGGGGTAGGCCTTGCTGAGCAGGCGGTGGCGCAAACCGAGCAGGCCTTTGAAGCCCTGTCGGTGATGGTGGCGCGCATTAACGAAATCTCCAATCAGGTGACCCAAATTGCCACAGCTGCTGAAGAGCAAAGCGCAGTTACAGAAGAAGTAAGCCGCAACATCACAGGTATCTCAGACTCGGCGGCAGAGCTGATGGAGCTGGCCGGTAAGGCCCGTGAGAGCAGCGAGAGTCTTGCCAAGCTGGTTGGCAGGCAGGAGAGTCAGTTGGCCAAACTGCGCACCTGAGGATATTAAACCAAATAAAAAGGCTGCCCCTGGCAGCCTTTTTATTTGTTGGGGTTAAATACTGTCCAGTGGCACCAGGCTGACATCCGACAGTGGGGTTGCGCAGCACGCCAGTATGACTCCCTGTTCACGCTCGGCATCAGAGAGGGCCTCAGCCTTGGGTTGGTGCACTTCGCCTGCGGTAAGCTTACATTTACAGCTGCCGCAAATACCCGCACGGCACGACCACAGCAGCTTGATGCCCTGAGCTTCTGCCTGGGTCAGCAGGCTTTGTTGGTTATCGCCCACAAAGTCTTTATCGCCAATACGGATCTTGAGTTGCTCAGGTGGCCTGGCTTCGACGCTGGTCAATCCCCCGAAACTTTCACAGTGAATTTGCTCAGTCGGCATGCCGGCTTGTGTCAGCATTCCTTCCACTGTTTGCATGAAGCCGCTGGGACCACAGATAAAAGCATCGCGTTTGGTCAGTGAAGGCACTGCGGCCAACTGCGAGGCGCTGACACGGCCCGTATTGCCTTGCCAGTCGTCGCCCGGATTTGTCAGATTAAGCTCCAGGGTCATACCTGCGGCGACGAAATCTTCAAGGCTTGCCGGGCAGGGGATATCGTCTTTGCTGCGGCATTGATGAATAAAGTGAATATGGGTAAGTGGCAAAGCAGCACCTTTTAGCTTGCCAAGCGCCAGTGCGGTTCTGACCATCGCCAGCATGGGGGTGACGCCTGAGCCTGCACTGATAAGCAGTAAGGGGTTGCCGGTTTTGGGGATAAATCGGCCTTCGGGGCGGCTGCAAAGCACAGTATCACCTATCACCAACTTGTCGTGCAGCCAGTTGGAAATCAGGCCGCCCCCGGTGCGTTTGACGCCAATATGGTAGTTCCCCTCCGCCGGTGCATGGGTCAGGCTGTAACGGCGGATATGGCGGGTGCCGTCGATATCAAAGGCAAACACCAGATGCTGGCCTGGCAAGAAGGTCGGCAGCGGTTTGCCATCGGCAGCCTCAAAAGTGAAGCCCGTAAAGTCTTTGGCGATGGGCTCTTTGGCAGCCAGGCGCAGACTGCGTTTGGCCGGTGCCCGGTTGGGGTAGTGCTCTCCCACCTGCTCCTCAAGAATCTCTACATTGTCGCCTTCGCGAATGATGCCTTCATTGAGGGCAATCAGGTTCTGGCCAAAATTGACATCACCTTGCTGGGTTTTACGAAACCTGCTCAGGGTGGCGAGAGGTTCCCCCTGAGGGTGGAATTTATCGGTACCGGGAATAATGGTGGTCATCACACAACGACTGCAGGGTTTGGCCAGTAGAAACTCCACTTCACCAATACGAATACGCTTCCAGCCGTCTTCTGCAAAGGCAGCAGTGTCTGATACCACCAGATTGGTGCGAAACTGACTCATCTGGCTGATTGCATCGGCGCGCAGATTCAGGTCGGTTAACGAGGCCTCGCTGATAAGCAGCAGCGGATAGCCATCGGCAAAGCTGACACGGGTGTCGAGTTTTTCACGGAAGCGATTGGAAGTTTCGCCAAGCCAGATAAGCCGAGCGGGTTCGCCCAGCAGGGTGGAAATCCAGGTATCGGCCAGCGCGTGGATTGACAGTGCTTCAAAACCGTCCTTCCAGACCTGGGTTTTCACCGGGGCTTTTTCAAACTCGCTGACATCGAGGGCCAGGTCTGGCTGGCCGGGATAAGCGAGCCGCAGGCGTCCGGCGTGAAACTCTTCGTCCTGGCCCAAAGGCGTTATCAGTTGCAGTACGGGATGTGTGCGGGCTGTGATGAAATCGCCGCTGGGTTTTATCACCATAAAGCGTCGGTCTCCCGCCAGTCCCTCCGGGCAAACCCTTGCCTGCTTGAGTGACTGAGCGCCCATGGATTTAACCGGATAGATATGAATTGCGCTGAGTTTCGCCATTTGCCGTCTCCCTGTCGCTGGCAAATAGCGACACTATAACCATGTGGTTACATCTGAAGCCAGTACCCAAGTGCTTTTCATGCTTCTCAATGCCCGGCGCTGTGGTAAAGTAATTGCGCTTGTCGATACAGGCTAATGAATCATAAGGACAAATTCGCACTCTGTGCGGTAATTTGGGTGTTGTCACCCGGCTTTAAGGAGAAACCATGGAATACTACATTGGCGCCTGGAAAAAATACGCAGACTTCACAGGTCGTGCCCGTCGCAAAGAGTTTTGGATGTTCTTTCTGTTCAACCTGATTGTCAGTATCGGGATGAATCTGGTGGACATGGCCCTTGGCAGCATGCTGGTAGGCACCCTCTATTCATTGGCCGTATTTTTGCCTTCACTTGCCATCGGTGCCCGTCGTTTGCACGATACCGGCCGCAGCGGCTGGTGGCAGCTTATCGCGCTTATCCCCATCATAGGTATCATCATTCTCATAGTGTTCTACTGCCAGGACAGTCAGGACGAGAATGACTACGGTGAAAACCCAAAGGCCTTTGCCTGATAGTCTGTGGGGAGGTTTTCCTCCCCATATCTCAAAGCCGTTTCAGGACGTTACGGCAGGATATTTCACGGAAGCTGATTATGACCCGCTATTTACTCCTTCTTATTGGGCTTTTGCCCGCCACGGGTGTGCTTGCGCAAACTCAGGAACTTTCACTCTTTGGTACGCCTTTCTCGTTTGAATTACCTTCGGGATGGAAATTGGCCGCCAGTGAAAACAGGGCGGATATGGTGAGTGCCGAATTTGTACCTGCCCAGGAAAATCTCAACCAATGGGGTGGGCTCATTTGTGTTCAAAGCTTTAAATTGAGTGATGATTCCCCCGCTGCCGAAGCCTTTCTCGATGGCCTCGCCAGACAATATCAGGGCAGCTGCGAGGGCGACGTCTCCTACGAAAAGTTGGGTGAAGTTGATACCGATGGCCATCCCGGCTTTCACGCCATCCTGGGGTGTAGCCGTATGCCCAATCAGCACGCATCGATGGAAGAGTCGCGCCCATTTTTTTCAAAGCCGGAAGCTGAGGTGGGTTATTACCGGGTTGTAAGCCGCCCCGGGCAACTGGTGCTCATGCATAAATCCACGCGCGGCGACGTGTATGCAGGGCAGAATATTCCGCTTACCCCTGCCAATCACAGTGAATTTATTGCCTCTGTTTTGCCGCTGCGCCTCGACTGACCGGCCACTTGTGCGAAACAAAGGTATTAGACTTTTATACGTTTAGACGTCTATAATGCGCGGCCGTCCATGAGTGACGGCCTCTTTATTGTCAGCCTTTTGGGTGCCCGCATCGGCGGGAGAATCGGGAAGTCGGTGTAAATCCGACACTGCCCCCGCAACGGTAATGATGCCTGGCATCTAAGTCCGGAGACCGGCCCAAATCAGGTATTGTCGTGGATTTCGGTGGGCAGATCCGCAACAGCGACAGCTTTTGGCATGTCGATGACCCATGCCCCGTTTCCCTTGATGGAGTGTAAGGAAAATGGGTACCAAACCTTCTTTGATTTCATTGGCGCTGGCCGCAAGCCTGCTGTCATCTTTCGCCTCAGCGCAATCACCTGTGGATGAACATCTGGTGGTCATTGGTCGTCAGGCTGATACCCCCCTCAATATCGCCGCCAACGTGGCTGTGATTACTGCCGACGACATAGTGCTCAGCGGCGCCAAAGATCTTGCCGGATTGCTGCGTGGCCAGAGTGCCATCCAGATAAGCGACAGCGGCACCGGGCCCGTCTTCGCCATGCGCGGTTTTGGTGCTGGCCAGGCGGCCAATAACACCCTGGTGCTGGTGGATGGCCGCCGTCTCAACAACATCGATATTGCTGCGCCCAGCCTCAATGCTGTGTCACTGAGTCAGATAGAACGTATTGAAGTGCTCTCCGGCAGCGCTGGTGTGCTCTATGGCGATCAGGCCGTTGGCGGTGTCATCAATATCATTACCAAGCGCAGTCAGGAAAACACCGGCGGCGCCTCGCTGACTGGTGGGAGTTTCGGCTCCCTTGGCACTGCCATGGATTTCTCGGCTGCGCTGAATGAACGCTGGAGTCTCTTCGTCGGTGGCAACTTCGATAAAAGCGACAACTACCGTGACCATGCCGTGAGTGAGTCCGGCTCTGTGTTGGGCCGCATTGAATACCGCGGCGATGGGCAGCGCTTCTTTGCTGAAGCCTCCTATTACGATGATGACCGTGAACTCGCAGGTTCTCTCACCGCAGAGGAACTTGCCGCCAATCCCCGCCAGGCCAATGCCGCCAACAGCAGCGACTATCAGCACAATCTGACCAAGGCTGGCCGGTTGGGATACGAGCACAGTCTGACCGACCATTGGACCCTAGCTGCCGATCTCGATGCCAGCGATACCCAGGTGAATTACATCAGTTGGGGCGGCGTGGGTGAAACCGAGCGTCAACTCATCAGCCTGACTCCCAAAGCCATTGGCCGCTACCAGACAGAGGCGGGCGAACTTAAGTTGGTAACTGGAGTGGACCTGTCCCGTGGCGAGTCAGAATTTACCTCGGCTTATATGGAGCGCGGCAACACCCAGGAGCTCTGGGCGGCTTTTGCCCAGGCATCAGTGCCTTTGACCAAGTCACTGAGTTACGTGGTGGGTGGTCGTTATGCCGAAGTTCAGGACGATATTCGCGATCAGAATACCTTTCCCCAGGGTGGCAAGCTGGATAATGACGCCCATGCGCTTGAGCTTGGATTAAATTATCGCCCCGTGCAGGGACACAGATTCTACCTGCGCGGCGAAGATAACTTCCGTTTTGCCAAGGTGGATGAGCAGGCCTACACCAGTCAGGACAGCCTGAGACCCCAAACCGGCCGCAGCTATGAAGCTGGCTGGGACTATCAGGGAGCTGAGCAGGCATTGCGCCTGAGCCTCTACCGTTTAACCCTGGAAGATGAAATTGTGTTTGACCCCAGCGCCGACACGCCGGTGGGGGGCTATTTCCCGGGTGCCAATATCAACGCCGATGAGTCGCGCCGTTATGGAGCCATGTTGGATTGGGACTGGCAGCTCAATGACACCATCAGCCTGGGCGTCGACTACCAGTACACGGATGCTGAATTTACCGCCGGGCTGAATGATGGCAAAGCGCTGTCCTGGGTCGCCAAGCACAGTGGCCGTATGTATGTGTCAGCTCAGTTTGCCGATTATTGGTCGGCCTACGTAGATGCTGCCTACACGGGTGAGCGTTTTGTTGAAGGTGACAATACCAATGTGGGCGCGCAGATGGATGCCTTTTGGCTGACCAATGCCGCAGTGAGCTTCCGTAAGGATGCCCTGAGTGCGACCCTGAGACTGGATAACCTGTTCGATGAAGCGTATGCCGCTTCGGGCTTCTACAGTGACTGGGGCAATGGGTATTATCCCGGTGAAGGTCGCAAAGTGAGCCTGACGTTGGGGCTGAGATACTGATAAGCCACTGAAATTGAAAAGCCGGACTTGTGTCCGGTTTTTTTTTGGGCGATAACATACGCATTAGTCCGGGGAGTACAAAGTGCGTATTCTGTCAGTGTTGTTTATCCTGCTGTTTTTATCGGCCTGTGGCGGTCCGCGATTGCCTTTTCTGGGGGAAAACGCCCGTGTTTTGGCCTTCGGTGACAGTTTAACTTTTGGGGTTGGCGCCAGTGATGGCATGGATTATCCCGCCCACCTTTCCCGTCTGTGCGATTGCGAAGTGATTAACGCCGGGGTATCAGGTGAAACAACCACCGAAGGGCTGGCACGAATGGCTGATTTACTCGATGAAACCCAACCGGATCTGCTTATCCTGCTGGAAGGCGGCAATGATATCCTCAGAAATCAGGATAAAGCACAGCTTAAGCGCAATTTGGAAGCTATGATTAGGGAAGCTCAGGGAAGGCAGGTGCCTGTGCTTTTGATTGCTGTTCCAGACCGGAAGGTGTTTTTATCCCCGTTACCCTTGTATCAGGAACTGGCTGAGCAATTTTCCCTGCCACTGCTTGAGGATACGCTACCGCGGCTCCTGTCACAAAGCGCCATGAAATCGGACACTGTTCATTTAAATGACGCCGGATATCAGCTTTTGGCGGAAGAAATTTACCAGCTTGCGAGTGAGAGCGGAGCCTTTTGAGGCGGCTTTCTGAAAATTGCTGAAACGGACGGAAATCAGCTTGACCATGGGCAGGATTTTATGGGTAAATTCCCCGATAATAACAGCCAGGGCGGGTTTATTGCTAAGGCCAAACTTGAGTCCCTTTTTGATTGCCCGGACAAAAATAGGTTAGTTTCATGACTGAGCTTGAGCATCAGGTTTTTTCTCAAATCAGGGCGATCATCGCCAATGAAGAGCAGGTATTAGGCCGCAGGGGAATTCTCATTCCACTGAAGAAGGCTATCCTTGCCGATGGTGATGTGCGTAATGTTGTTGATATTGTCTCCAGCGATCCGGCACTGGCGGCGCATCTATTGTGGCGAAGCACCACCGCACATGTGGGGGGCGCCCATAACAGTAAAAACCGCAGTCTCAAGGATGCGCTTATCCGTTTGGGGCAGGTGAACATTTACCGCTACGCCTTTAGCTTTTATTTGAAAGAACGCCTCGATGAGCTGCCGCAGCCCTATAAAAAGTTGGTCCTGGGGTACTGGCGCCTGACAGAAAGCATTGCCGCATCGGCGGTGGATAGCCTCAAAGATCTGGTGAGCAACAATATTGACCCGGACGAGGTTCAGACTCTGGCGCTCTTCAGTGTGTTCGGGCAGATGATCGCACTGACAGCCTTTGCGTATCTCAATGCCGAATCGGACGAGTCATTCCCTCTGGGCATAATCAAGCAAATTATCGATACCCAACAGCAAACCCTGACGCTGGAAGCCTTTGACTCACTCGGCCTCGATGAAGAGCTCAAAGAAGAGTTTATGATTGCTCACAACCTGCGCCAAACCCGCAACCCCAACTCGGCCGGCCTGGTACTGCGCCGGGTGTTGTCGATGCGTGGCTTGCTGCTCAATCCGCTGTAATTTACTGAACTCTATAAAAAACGCCTGCAATAGCAGGCGTTTTTTATGCTTTCTAAATAACGGCTTGCAGCCGTCAAACTGGTGTTGCTATGGCATTACCGCGGCTGACGGGCCAGGCCTTCTGCTGCCACCAATTCAAGATAGCGCTGTATTTGGCGGGAATTGGCACTACCACGGCGATAGGCGCCAAATAAAGGACGTTTCAACCCTTCGGCGCCGAGGCGCAAGCTGCTGAGGCTGAGGCCCTGGGCTTCACTGATGGACCAACTGGGCAGGGCGGCAATACCATCCTGACAGGCGATGCGTTGAAACAGCACCGAAGTCAGGTCACAGCTCTTTTGCACACCGGGCTCAATGCCGGCAGGCTCCAAAAATAAGCGGAACAGGTCGAGGCGTTCCAATGGTACCGGATAGCTGATGATGGGTAAGCCTGCCAGATCCTTTGGCAGTACCTGGTGCTTGCTCGCCAGCGGATGTTCTTTGGCCACCACCAGGCGTACTTCAAAGTCGAACAGGTGCTGATAAGCCAGCTGATGTCCGGGGACGGGATCGGATGTCAGTACTATGTCCAGCTCTCCGGACTCCAGTGCGTTCAGCGAGTCGAACAGGTGACGGCTGGACAAGTCCAAATCCGCATCCGGATATTCAGCCCTGAAAGCCTCCATGACCGGCATCAGCCAGCGAAAGCAGCTGTGACACTCAATACCCACTTTCAACAGGTTGGCGTCGGTTTCCAGACCTTTCTTCAATACAAACTCGGTTTCCATCACCCGAGGCAGAATTTCTTCGGCCAGATTCAGCAGTCGGGCGCCTTCCTGAGTAAAAGACAGGGGTTTGCTTTTTCTCACGAACACGGGGGAGTTGATGCGGGTTTCCAGCTCTTTGATCTGATGAGACAACGCAGACTGGGTGACAAAGCGCTTTTTGGCCGCAGCTGCCAGGCTGCCACTTTCTTTCAGTGCCATCAGGGTTCGAAGGTGTCTTAGCTCTATCATCTCTACTCCACATGAAGTTTGTTCATGTTGCCCGTGAACGCAATTCGTTTGCTTGCCAGAAGACTACCACAATAAACTTCTAGACGTCCAGACGCCTATTAAAAATTGTTTAACAGGTGTTCCTCTTTGAAATGTGCTCATATTAAACCAAGAAGGTATACAATATGCAATTAAATAGTCTTGGCTTTCCACGGATAGGACGTCGCCGTGAGTTGAAGTTCGCCCTCGAGCAATACTGGCGTGGAGAGTTGTCCCAGAATGAGCTGCGCGCGCAGGCCAAGGCACTGCGTCAGGCCCACTGGCAGTGGCAGGCTGACGCCGGCGTGGAACGATTGCCAGTGGGGGACTTTGCCTACTACGATCAGGTGCTGACCCTGGCGGCAACCCTGAATGCGATTCCTCAACGCCACCGCGATAGCGACAAGGTCGACCTGGATACCCTGTTCCGGGTTGCCCGAGGCCGCGCGCCAAGCGGCAAAGCCGCCGCAGCGGCGGAAATGACCAAGTATTTCAACACCAACTATCACTATATAGTGCCCGAGCTTCACGCCGACCAAACCTTCTCCATCGCCTGGACCCAGCTATTTGATGAAGTCGAAGAAGTGAAAGCGCTGGGCTATGACCCCAAACCCTGCATTCTGGGCCCTGTGTCTTTCCTGTATTTGTCCAAAGCCTACGGCGGTGAGTTTGACAAATTAAGTCTGCTGCCTCAGCTGCTCGCCACCTATGCTGAGCTGCTGGCGCGTTTTGCCGCTCAGGGCGTGACCTGGATACAAATCGAAGAGCCTGTGCTGGCACTGGATCTGGACGAGAGCTGGCAAGCAGCCTTTGCCAGCGCGTATCAGGCCTTTACCTGCGTGTCGGTTAAGCTGCTGCTGACCACTTACTACGGCTCTGTGGCACACCATGCCGACATTATTCAGGCGCTGCCGGTGGCAGGTTTGCATCTGGACCTGGTGTCTGCCCCTGAGCAGCTGGAGGTCTTTCTGCCGAGACTTGCGCAGCAGCAGATACTGAGTCTCGGCCTTATCAATGGCCGAAATGTGTGGGCTGCGGATCTTGATTTGATTGCCGAGAGCATTGCGCCGGTTGCCAGAGATCTTGGCGAACGCCTGTGGCTTGCAACCTCTTGCTCGCTGCTGCACACACCGGTGGACCTCGATGTGGAAACCGCGCTTAAGCCTGAACTTAAACGCCAGCTCGCCTTTGCCAGACAGAAGCTGCTGGAGCTGAGAAGCCTCAATACCCTGCTGAGCTTACCCAATGGCGCAGACGCTGCTGCCATTGCCGCCGAGTGCGTGGCCCGCCGCGCTGAGCGTGCCCAGGCGGCCGATGCGGCAGTTGCCGCCAGGCTGGATGCACTCACCAATGCAGATTTTGAGCGTCAAAGCGCGTTCCCAGTGCGCCAGCAACAGCAGCAACAGCGGCTTAAATTGCCACTCTTGCCAACCACTACCATAGGCTCTTTCCCGCAGACTCCCGCCATTCGTGGCCTGCGTAACCGTTTCCGTAAAGGGGAAATCGGCGCCCTTGAGTACGATAACCAGCTCAAACAGGTGTGCCGCGATACCATCGACCGTCAGCTGAAACTCGGTATCGATGTGCTGGTACACGGTGAGGCCGAGCGTAACGACATGGTGGAATACTTTGGCGAGCAGCTCGACGGTGTCGGCTTTACCAAAAATGGCTGGGTGCAGAGTTATGGCAGTCGCTGCGTAAAACCGCCTTTGATTTACGGTGATGTGTCGCGTCCCAAACCTATGACACTCGACTGGGCCGAATACGCCCAGAGCCTCACCGACAAGCCGGTGAAAGGCATGTTGACCGGGCCTGTGACCATTCTGCATTGGTCTTTTGCCAGGGAAGATATCAGCCGCGAAACCATCTGTAAGCAGATTGCGCTGGCCATACGTGATGAAGTGGCGGATCTGGAGCGCTCAGGCATCGCCATTATCCAGATTGACGAGCCGGCCTTCCGTGAGGGATTGCCACTGCGCCGTGGTGACTGGCAGGCCTATCTCGACTGGGCGGTGGGCTCCTTTAAGCTGAGCGCGGCCTGCGTGCGGGATAACACCCAAATCCACACTCACATGTGCTACAGCGAGTTTAACGACACCATAGCTGCCATTGCCGCCATGGATGCCGATGTTATCACCATCGAGACCAGTCGCTCGGCCATGGAGCTGCTGGGTGCCTTTGAAGACTTTGAGTATCCAGCTGAAATTGGTCCGGGTGTGTACGATATCCACTCGCCCAACACGCCGGATGTTGAAGCCATGGCAGCGCTGATGGAAAGGGCTGCCAGGCGTATTCCGCTCCGGCAGCTGTGGGTAAATCCGGACTGTGGCCTTAAAACCCGTACCTGGGATGAGGTAGAGCTGGCCCTTCGTAACATGGTGGATGCCACCCGCGAGCTGCGTCGCCGCCTGGGCTGAGCCTTGCAGCTGAAATCAGCGACTATACTGAGGTAACAGTATCGGGGTAGCAGTTTAAGGCTGCATCCCCGCCCCAAGGAGGCTTGCCATGAATCATGTCTACAAGATAATTGAAATCACAGGTTCCTCTACCCTCAGCAGCGACGATGCCATTCGTAATGCGGTGGCTGCGGCGGCGCAGTCACTGCATCATTTACGTTGGTTTGAAGTAGTTGAAACCCGCGGTCACCTCGAAGCGGGCGTGATAGCCCACTGGCAGGTGACGGTGAAAATCGGTTTCACTCTGGATACGCCTTAGGCGTCTCTGGGCATGCCTTTTTCGATGGCGCGTATCAGCCGTGAGGTCTTGCGGCTGTCTTTTGAAAGGCCATTTTGCTGACGCTCGATGGCCCAGTGGATATGCTCTGCCACCATTTCATCGATTTCTTCATCTCTGAGCCTGGCGTTCAGGGCGCTCAGAATATCACTGCTTGCTGGGGCATTACCCAGCGCCACAGCAATGTTTCTCAGCCACCTTTTATGGCCAATGCGACGAATGGCGCTGCCTTCTGTCTGTCGTAAAAAGGTGGCTTCATCCCAGGCAAACAGGCTAAGCAATGCTGGCAACTTGAGTGGCTGGCGGATTTGAAAGTCGGCTTCATTGGAGAGCGGTGAGCCGCTGTTGACCGGGCAGGCAAGCTGGCAGTCATCACAGCCGTAGATGCGGTTACCCATTAACGGGCGGAATTCTTCCGGAATGGCGCCCTGCAGCTCGATGGTGAGATAAGAGATGCAGCGCCTGCCATCCACAATATAGGGCGCGACTATGGCGTCGGTTGGGCAACTTTTGATGCAGGCAACGCAGGTGTTGCAGTCTTCTGCGATGGGAATGTCGACGGGCAGCGGCAGGTTTACCAGCAGCTCACCCAAAAAGAACCAACTGCCCGCCTGATGATTGAGAATAAGTGAGTGCTTGCCGGTCCAGCCAAGGCCTGCTTTTTCGGCCAGAGGTCGCTCTAAAATGGGCGCCGAGTCGACAAAGGGGCGAAAGTTGGACGATGCAAAGCCTCGCTCGGCAAGCCAGGCATCGATTTGCTCGCCAAGTTTTTTCAGTCGGTTGCGGATCAGCTTGTGATAATCACGGCCACCGGCGTAACGGGATATGTAGCCAAGGTTTGGGTCGCGCAGGTTAGTGGCAAAGCCTGCATTCTCTGGCAGGTAATCCATACGTGCGGCAATCACTCTGATGGTGCCGGGGTGCAGCTCCTGCGGACGGGCACGCATCAGGCCATGGGATTCCATGTAAGCCATCTCACCGTGGTAGCCCTTGGCGAGCCACTCGAGGAATTTGGGTTCTTCGGCCGAAAGGTCGGTATCCGTAATCCCAAGTTCAGCAAAGCCGAGCGATTTGCCCCAGGCTTTGATTTGCCGGGCAAGGTCATTGAGTTGGGCATGGGATGGGGTTGAAGTCATTCGGGTAGGCCGCTGGTCAATCTCGGGCGGATAGTAGCAGTTTTTGTTTTGGGCGTCAGGCAAAGCTTTGCTAGTCTGTGGGCATTTTGGCCGCTATGCTGGGGTTAAACAGAATGGTGTTAAGGATAAGGGATGCATCGATTGGGCTTTAAATGCATGTTGCTGTTTGCTGCTCTGCTGTCTGTTTCATTGGCAGTAGAGGGGGAAGTGACAGAGCCCTCGGCTCCGAGCCGGGTGCGACTGCTGACCGAGCCCTTGCCTCCCCTGAGTTATCTTGAAGGCGACAAGGCCTCGGGTTACGCAGTGGAGTTGGTAGAGCAGTTAAAGTCCCGTGTTGGCGAAGAGGCAGGCATAGAAGTACTGCCCTGGGCCAGAGCCTACAGCGTGGCGTCTCAGCTTCCCAATGTCTTGCTCTTTTCCACGGCTCTCAGAGACTCGAGACGCAGCCAATTTGATTTTGTCGGCCCCATAGCCACAGCAAGAATTATGGTTTACAAGCTGGCGACAGATACCGAAATCCCCTCCAGCCTGGATGCGGTGTCACAGCTTGGCAGTTTGGGCGTATATCGGGGGTCGCCTTCGCAGCGCATCCTCAATACACATGGGGTAAAAAACGTCGAGGTATCCAGTTATCCGTTGCAGTCTCTCAGGCAGTTGCTGGCAGGACGGGTACGCTATTGGTGCCAGGCCGATTTGGCTGTCAGTATGCTGCTGAGCCAGGCCGGTACTACTGAGCTGGCTATTACTCCGTTATTCGAATTGGAGCGGGTAGAGCTGTATCTCGCGTTTTCACGGGGTACCCCGGCAGCGACTGTAGAGAAGTGGCATAAGGCGCTCAGTGACTTTCAGGAAGAAGGGGACTTTGTGAGGCTTTATGATAAGTGGTTTAACATGCCTGCGGAAAATACTTCCAGCCACATTCTATGGCATTTGACGCCGGAAGATTAATCGTCTTTTTCTACCCGGTTACGACCATTGTGTTTGGCGCGATAAAGCGCGTGATCTGCCCGGTTAAGGAAGCTGGAAAAGTTTTTATCCCTGCTGCTGTCCAGAGTGGCGACACCGGCGCTGATGCTCATGCCAAGGCCGGAAGCGATATCTGACAAATCCGTCGTTTCTATGGTTAACCGCAGCCGTTCGGCAATTTCAACCGCCTGCTCCAACGTGGTGTGTGGCAGTAACGCCAGAAATTCTTCGCCCCCGATGCGGCCGACCAAATCGCCTTTACGCATTTGCCCAACGCTGCTTTGAGCCATGGCAATCAAGACTTTATCACCAACATCATGACCGAAGTGGTCATTGATTTTTTTGAAATGGTCTGCATCAAACAGGATAACAGACAAGGGACTGCCGGGCCTTGCACCCCGGAACATGGCCTCGCCTTCATGGTAGGTGTGCCGGCGATTGGCAAGTTGCGTCAGGTGATCGGTAAGGGCGAGCCGTTCCATCAGTTTCGAGCGCTGTGCCTGCTTGTAGGCAAAAATAGACACAATGCTGAGGATGATGATGCCCATGACAATAATGATGAATTGCAGAAATTTATTTTCCTGCAGTATGACCATTTCTTTTTCCCGCAGACGCTGATAAGCAATCAGCTGGCGGTTTTCATTTTCAATTCTGTCGGTATCGAATCGGGTGCGCATCTCGGTGGTGCGCTGAGATTGCAGCTGACTGTCCAGTTGAGTATGGAGTGCGTTCTGTACCTCAAGGCTGTAAAACGCGTTGGCCCAGTCTTCCAGGGCTGCGTAGACCTGGCTTTTGGTGGCATAGAGCTCGGCTAGTCCACGGTTGTTTTGCACATTGCGGAAGCTTTCTTCACCAATTTCCAGTAGTGGCAGGGCATCCAGCGGCTTACCTTCAGCGAGCAGGATTTGGGCCATAAACAGGTGTTTGAAGGCATAGAATCCCACATGTTCAGGTTTTACATCCGGAAATGCCAACTCCAACTCGGCTTTTGCTTCTTTCAACCTGCCAAGCTTTATGAGGGTGCCGCTCATATTGACCCGGGTGGCGGCAGTATTGACGGGATCGTTTTGCGCACTCCAGCTCGCCAGTACCTCACGGTAGTAGAT
The DNA here is from genome assembly GCF_019457455.1 of Shewanella sp. FJAT-52076. NCBI lineage: Bacteria > Pseudomonadati > Pseudomonadota > Gammaproteobacteria > Alteromonadales > Shewanellaceae > Shewanella > Shewanella sp. FJAT-52076. The sequence continues at coordinate 3,130,274 of NZ_CP080415.1, read as the reverse complement.
GAGTGCTTTATCAAAGTCTTCCAGGGTTTCGTATGCCATGGCCATTTCGGCCTTTACGCCCACGATGGCAAATTTGTCTTTGATCTCCGTGTACTTTTGCAAGAGATCTTCATAGTAACGGATGGCCGTTGCCGGGTCGCCGAAACGGCGATAACTGGTGGCGAGTTCAAGAAGATTGTATCTGGCCCAGTAGGTTAGATTGAGGCTCTCATACAGGTGTTGGGACGTAATGAGATCTTCCAGTGCGTCCGCAAAGTTGCCCTGATAAGAAAGCAGGGCTCCCCTGAGACTGCGGCTATCGGCGATGAGGCGAGGTTCTTCCGATTGATAGGCGAGGGCAACCGAGCGGTTATAGTCACTCATGGCATCGGCCATGATGCCTTTTTCCTGTAACAGCCAGCCACGGCAAAGTATTAAATCTGACTGGGTTGGAATATCGGCCTGCACCATGGGTAGCAGCAGTTGCTCGTTGGCATAATTCAGGCCCTGCTCCAGGGCGTTATCCTGGGTCAGGTCGGTGGCCCAACAAAGCGCCCGTTTCAGGCGCAGGGTGCGGGGGATGTCGTCGGGGGCAATATTCTGTTTGAGCAGTTCAATTTGATCAGAATAAGACTCAAACTGAGATGGATTGCTTTCCAGCTGGCTGAACAGCCTGTCTATCTCGTCCAGCGACAAATCCCCGGCATGCACGGGCTGCCAGAGGATAAGTAAAAAGCCGGCCCAAAGAATGGACTTTGGAAAATCAAATGTCATCTAAATCTGTTGCCAATTTGTTATTTTTTGTTCTGCGCAAATCATAACCGTATGTCATGGAGTTTCCCAGTTTTTCTTCATGCACAGCGGGAAAAACGCCAGAAAATCCAAAGCCTGCCACGGGTTTTTGCAATTGCTTTGCAGAATGTGTATAAGACGCCAACTTATGTCTCCATATTCATTTTCAGCACTGGTTCCTGAACCAGAACGTTGGCTTTGCTGAAGGTTTACAGAAATTCAAGGTGTTATCATGAGCGAGATTGACGCAAATTACCGTGCATTGGCTCAACAAGTCGCCGACAAGGTTGCAGGCCGTGTTGTCGCACTCGACCGGCTCCCAGAGTCGCTGCTGTCGGCCTATCACAGTCTGTGTGATGAATTACTGGCTGACAACGACGGACGATTTACCCGTGCCTGGGACAAGCTGCCTGACAGTGCCACCTCGCTGTTCGAGCGCAGTGTCTTCCACGGGTTCTATTTGGCCAATGCGTGGATCCAACTCAGCATCGTTGCCCGGGACATTTCTGAGCTTCAGGACACTGATGAAGCCATCGCCGAACAGGAATACAGTGGACTCTACGTGCGGGTTGCCGAGGAATCGCTGAAAGAAAGCGTGAAAAAACTGAAAAAAGCCCGCACCGACCGAAGCATGTATAACAGCATGCGCGAGGTGATGGGCGTTTGAGTCGATGGCTGAATAAGCCACGAAGCTTACCCCATAAAAAAGCCCGGCTATGCCGGGCTTTTTCGTTAGAACGAGGTACGTTTGTAACGGCGGTACTCGGGGTACCAGAAGTTGGCCTCGATGGACTGCAGCAGCAGCTCATCAGTGGTATCCAGTGCATGCCCCTGCTCGATAGCCACCTTGGCCACGGCAAAGGCGATGTGCTTGCTGACATCGTGGATTTCTTCCAGCGGAGGCAGCAGGGGGCCTGAGCCGTCTTTTGCCAATGGAGAACACTCTGCAAGCGCGCGGCTGGAGGCCATGAGCATTTCGTTTGATACCCGGTTGGCACCGCACGCGAGTACCCCAAGACCAATGCCGGGGAAAATGTAGCTGTTGTTACACTGGGCGATATCGTAGGTCACGTCGTCCACTACCACGGGCTCGAACGGGCTTCCGGTTGCCACCAGTGCCTGACCGCTGGTCCAGTGGAGGATATCTTTTGGCGTTGCTTCAACCCGGCTGGTGGGGTTGGACAGCGGGAATACAATTGGACGGGCGCAGTGGCTGTGCATGGCGCGGATGATCTCTTCGGTAAAGAGACCGGGAGCACCTGACACGCCGATAAGTACCGTCGGCTTGGCATTGTTTACTACGTTCAGCAGTGAAACATTGTCGCTGAAGTCGTCCCAGTGGTTAATGTTATCAATTTTCTGTGCCAGTTTTTGCTGAAATGGCAGCAGGTTAGGCATGTTGTCCAGCAGCAGACCCCAGCGGTCAACCATAAACACCTGGCTGCGCGCCTGATCATCACTGATGCCCTCAGATACCATTTGCGCCACAATCGCTTCGGCAATACCGCAGCCTGCGCTGCCAGCACCCAGGAAGGTGATACGCTGATCGCTGAGCTTGGTACCAGCGGCCTGACAGGCGGCCAGCAAGGAGCCCACGGTCACCGCAGCTGTGCCTTGAATATCGTCGTTAAAGCAGCAGTATCTGTCTTTATAACGCTCCAGAATTGGCATGGCATTTTTCTGGGCAAAGTCTTCAAACTGAATCAGCACATCCGGCCAGCGGCGGTGTACGGCTTCCATAAAGGCTTCGATAAACTCGCTGTATTCTTCGCCGCCGATGCGAGGATGGCGCCAGCCCATGTACATGGGGTCTTCCAACAGGTGCGGATTGTCAGTGCCCACATCTAGGGTGATAGGCAGGGTATAGGCCGGGCTGATACCACCGCAGCTGGTGTAGAGTGACAGCTTGCCAATGGGGATCCCCATGCCGCCGATCCCCTGATCGCCCAGACCCAGAATCCGTTCGCCGTCGGTCACAACGATAATTTTCACCTTGTGACGGGTGGAGTTATTGAGAATATCGTCAATCCTGTCCTTGTTGGGATAGGAGATAAAGAGTCCCCGGTTGCGGCGATAGTTTTTGGAGAAACGCTCACAAGCCAGGCCCACTGTTGGGGTGTAGATGATGGGCATCATCTCGGCAATGTTGTTTTGCACCAAGCGGTAAAACAGGGTTTCGTTGGTGTCCTGAATGTTGCGCAGGTAGATGTGCTTATCCAAATCGTTGTTGAAACTGCGGAACTGATCGTAGGCCCTGGATGCCTGCTCTTCGATGGTTTCAATCGCGTAAGGTAACAGGCCTTCAAGGTTGAAGAATATCCGCTCTTCTTCGGTAAAGGCGCTGCCTTTGTTGATCAGTGGAGCTTCAAGAATGGCTGGACCGGCGAACGGTAAATAGAGCGGGCGTTTGTTATCGTCCATGGGCTACCTTTTGTATGCGTTTTGGGTGTGTGCTTTCTGGGCATGAAATGTGCTGTCAATAGCAAGAAGATTATCACGAAATGTGATCTTTGTAGATTTGAGTGCGGGGGAATTTTCGCATTTTTTCATGAATGCGTGTTTTAAACGCAGGTGTGAATGTATTGAAAAAGTTAAATTAATTCACTTTGGGGCTTTTGGATGTTTACCCGCTGTTTGACTCAAATAAAAAAGCCATCGATTGACGATGGCTTTTTTGGCCTCAGAAGCTGTGTTCTTTGAAGATCACAGCCTGCTATCCGGCAGTTCAGCGACCGCGGAGGCTGATGGAGAGTCCCTTCAAAAAGTTGCGCAATAACTGATTGCCACAGGGACGATAATGGCGGTGGTCCGGGTTTCTGAAAATGGCGCCCAGTTCCGACTTGGAGAGGGCGAATCCGGCCTTGGTCAGCATGGCTAGGATATCCTCTTCCTTAAGCTCCAGCGCAATGCGGATCTTTTTGAAGATCAGATTGTTATCCAATGGGGTTGGTGCAGGCACGCCGTCACCGGGTCTCAGTCCGCGGCGCTCGATAACCAAGCCATCGAGAAACTGACAGAGTTCCTTGTCGGTGCAGGGACGAAAACCGGGTTCATCGTCCTTTTTCAGCATGGCGAGCAGGGCCTCTTCGGTTATCGGCTGATGAACCAGAGCGAAGAGTGCAACAAGTTTGCTGTCACTGAGATTCAGGGCAAAACGCAGGCGGCGCAGAATATCGTTGTTTGTCATGGGCATCCATTAAAAGGCTATTGCCGGGCTGGGGCGATTATACCTAAGGGGCCTGCTATGGGCTAATGCTGTCTGCCTTTGCGGGCTTAGGCAGGCTGGTATAACGGCGCATCAGGGCGCGAACCTCATCCTGGAAGGCGAATACCGCCTCGGGATTATTGAGGTCACCGGAGACATTCTGCAGCAACACCAGCTGCAACTGAGTTTCAGGGTAATAGAGCATCAGACTCATAAATCCCGGTAGATAACCACTGTGGCTGTACTCCAGCGGCGACTGGGCGATTTGCAGTCCAAGACCATACTCAAGTGCTCCCCAGCGATGCTGTCTTGAAGTTACCGGGGTCACCATGGCCTGATAGGCGCTATCCGGCAGCAATCGGCCACTGTGGAGCTTTTGCTGAAAATCGGCAACGCCCCTGGCCGAGCCAATCAGTGTACCTGAGGCGGCGCTGGCGGCAGTCAGCGTTAACTCTATGGCCTCACGCTGATTTGCCTTTTCATCAAAGCCCTGAACCAGACGGGGAAAAGTCTGCCGAAGAGTCTTGGTCTCGCCCGTAGCGGCTTGGATATCCAATTTGTTACTTTGAAGGAACTGATTCAAGTCAGACACCCAGGCTGCACTGTCGCCGGGATATAGGCTATTTGCCAAAAATTGATAATTGCCGTTGCTGTATTCGAATTGCCCGGGGCCGTTCGATGTCATGCCAGTAAAAGGCCGATTTATACCCGAGGTGTGGCTGAGCAGCATGGCCGGGGTAAGGTGGTGTTCAGCAGGGTAGAAGGAGGGCTTTATCGACGTGCTGAGCGGCGAAAACACGGCTTTATGATGTTGGCCCAGATAAAAGCTGCTGAAGACAGGCTTTGAAATAGATCCCAATATGAACAGGCTATCTTCCTTGATACCGTCGCCCGCCGCTTTAACAAACAACGTTTTATTCTGATGTTGAACCCAGATGACGCCTTGAAAATTGGATGAAATCTGTGCGTTCAGTGCTGTCCTGAGCTCCGTCAGCTCCTTTGCCTCTACAGCCGAAAAAAGCATTAGGCTGGTAAGAGGAAAAGCTAATTTAAATAATCCCTTAGCAGTTTTCAAAGCGAGTGAATCCTTCAATTGTTGTGCCCAGCAAGGTACTGGCCGCGTAATGGGTTGTTCTTAATATGTTGCAATATGGTTGACTTAATTAACAAATTGGATAGCTTGGTGGATGATCTCACCATCGGTGGCAGTCTGCAGTCGCTATCGAAAAATAACAACTATCCAAACAGCTGGGGAATGATTATGAAAGCTCAAAAATGGATTCTGAGCAGTTGTGCGTTGGCGGTAGCGTTGGCGCTGCCTTCTGTTGCTGTCGCAGCAGAAGATGGTGCAAAAGTTGAGCGTCTGGAAGTCACAGGCTCCCGCATCAAGCGAACTGACATCGAAGGCCCATCACCAATTCAATCCATTGGCAAAGAAGATATTGCCAACATGGGGTTTGATAACCTGCAACAGTTACTCGAGAAAATGCCTGCCAACGGGGCCGGTGCTTTCTCTACCCGGGGTAACAGCCAGGACTCTACCGCCAATGGCTCTGCCTCTATCAGTCTCAGGGGCCTTGGCCCGGATGCTACCCTGGTGCTCATTAACGGTCGCCGCGTAGCCATCAGCTCATTTGCTGAAGGCGTGAGCAACTCCTTCGTTGACATCAACAACATCCCGGTTTCGGCCATTGAGCGCATCGATATTCTGAAAGACGGCGCCTCAGCGATTTATGGCTCTGACGCCATCGCTGGCGTGGTCAACATTGTCCTGAAGAAGGACATCGAAGGCATTGAAGTCAACCTCGGCTATGGTGGCGCTACAGGCCCCCACTATGACGAAAAAACGGCGAACCTGGTTTGGGGTACCAAGGGTGATAAAGGCACTGCCTCTATCATTCTCGACTACTTCAAGAATTCCACCCTCAGCGCCGATGAAATGGGCCGTTTCGGCACAGCTAACCAAGAACCCTATGGTGGCGATGACAATCGTTCCTCCCGTGGTTACCCCGGTTATTTCTATGTCGATGGTGTGAAAACTCCGGACCCCGATTGTCCTGCCGATCGCCTCACGGGCAGTGGCAGTTGTTTGTTCGATTACGGTCCTTATAACCTGACCATCCCAGCCGCTGAGCGTGTGGGTGCCATCGGTCAGTTCGAGTATTTCTTCGATAATGATGTGACTGCTTTTCTGGAATTCGCTATGCAGCACAACACCTCTGAAGCCGGCGGTGCTGCGACGCCACTGGATGAGTCAGCAGGTTTGACTGTGCCTGGAACTCACCCCGATAACCCATGGGGTAAAGACATCCTGATTGGTCGATATCGTCCGGTGGACGCCGGTGCACGCCGTTGGGATATTGAATCTGACTCGATGAGACTGGTTGCCGGCTTGCGTGGCACCCTGAATGAGTGGGATTGGGAAGTTGCTGCACAAAAAGGACGTCAGGAACAGACTCAGACTGGCGACCGCAGTCAGGGTTGGGTTCGTGTGGATTACTTGCAGCGTGAGATTGATGCCGGACGATATAATCCATTTGGAGCTGCCGTCAACTCACCCGACGTTATCGATGCTATCACTACCAGTCTGGTGCGTCAGGGCGTCTCTCACATGACGGCTTACAATGCCAGCATTACCGGTCAGGCGTTCACCCTGGCCGAACGTGATGTGATGATGGCTGCGGGTGTTGAATATCGTGAAGAAGACGTGAGCGACGTGCCCGATGAACAGTTCCAGCGTGGGCTGATTTTCGGTACCGAGGCTGTTTCTGCGAACGCCGAGCGTGACCAATGGGCGGCCTATGTTGAATTCTCTATTCCGGTTACTGATAATTTTGAACTGCAGCTGGCAGGTCGTTATGACAATTACAGCGATTTTGGGACCACCACCAATCCGAAGGTGGCTTTCCAATGGGGCATCACTGACGAAATCACCGCCCGTGGTTCCTGGGCGACCGGTTTCCGCGCACCATCCTTGGCACAGATTGGCCTGGGCCCATCACAGGAAAGTTTGTTCCTTGATGATTATTACTTCTGCCAGGCAAATGGTTTAGATGCATCTGAGTGCGAGAATTTGGACCAAAACTTCCTGTTCTCAGGGAACAAAGAGCTGGAGGCCGAAGAATCTGAAAGTTGGAATGTGGGTATGATTTATGCCCCGAACCAGTCATTTGATCTTAGCTTAGACTGGTACAACATCACGCAGGACAATAAGATCGACAAGCTTGAGCCTCAAGACGTGTATGACGCTAACTGTGGTTCTCAGAACAGCCCTATTTGTCAGCGATTGGCTCCGGTTGGCGCTGACAATTTGGGAACGATTGACAAGATCTTGTCCAGCTTTGTGAATATCAGCTCTCAGGAAGTGCAAGGTATCGACCTGTCCAGTCATTATACGTTGGCTACCGATGGTTATGGTGACGTGAAGTTTGGTCTGGAGTACAGCTACCTGATGGACTTTGAGAAAGGTGATAAAGACTGGACCGGAAAGTATCGTTTCCCGGAACACCGCTGGTTAGGTACTACCAACTGGACCAAAGATGATTTGTCAGTCAACCTCAACCTTAGCTACATAGGTGAATTTGCTGACTACAATGAAACCCGCAACGTAGATGCCCAGCTGTTGGTGGACATGTCAGCTTCTTACCGCTTCAGCGAAACTTTGAAGTGGACTATTGGTATGAATAACGTGCTGGATGAAGAGCCTCCATTTGCCATTGGTGATGGCGATGGTGACCTCTACGGTTACGTGATGGCGACTCATAACCCTATGGGACGTTACGCTTACATCAAGCTGAATATCAATTTCTGATAGCCTGAAGCAGATGATCAAAAACGGCATCCAATGGATGCCGTTTTTTATGGCTCATGATATCAGGCTCATCGTTTCCACATGCCCTTTGGCTTGGGCGGATGAGCTGATTCAAGCGTGTTATTTCAGCTGGGCAGCAGCCCATTTGGCGCGGCTTTCGCGGCTTTCACCCAGGCCGTTTTGCTCGCGAAAGGCCTTGTAGCTTTCCACATCCAAAGGCACCAGAGTCACTTCCACTTCCAGCACCAGCTGACATTCCTTTTTAATTCGCCATGCAGAGGTATTGTAGAGTTCTGCCAACGGAAGAGAGCTTAAAAACTCAGGATTGTACTGGGCATACACAGCTTGGGTAGGGTACACCACAAAAGCCAGGCGACGCTTGGGCTCTTTCTTGAACATGGCCTCAATACCATCTGTGGTATTGAGCACCTGCATCTCAATCACTTCGTCGATATCGAGCAATTTTTTTTGTGCCAGGCCCGGCGCTTCAGTTGTGCCGGTTTCCCAGGCCATTACGTCTTCTTCGCTGTGACCTGTGACAGTGCCAACCTGCGCTGGATTGAGACCCAGTGACAGCCTCAGGTACTGCATTTCGATGCCGTTGAGGCCAATCTCTTTTGCCATGTGTGTATCCGTAATTAACTGTTCATCCAAACGTCTTCGGTCCATTCCCAGAAGGAGTCCCACTGGTCCTCGGTGAAGTCGCCAAAGGCCCAGTAGTGTACCTGACCTTCCTGATCGATACAGTAAAAGTTATCGCCGTTCTGACAGATGGGGATCATCTCCCGTGGCAGGCCAATTGACCAGGCGTAGGCGGCGACTTCAGACAAATACGTATGGCTATGGGGGTCGGCCACAGTCACGGGTTCCAGGCTGCCAACAATCACATCGCTGGCATGAAGCAGATATTCTTTTAAATCAGCCGGTAAGGGGATGAGTATCGCTTCTTCGACGTCCAGCAGTTGGTCAAATGAAGGGAGCTCCAGTGGAACCGGAACCCGTTCACTCATTTCTTGAAGTTGTTCAATGAGTTCATGCATTTTATGTGCTCCTTGGCATACTCGAGCGAGTATAACCATGGGACTGTCCAAAAAAAAGGGCGCCCGAAGGTGCCCTTGATTTAACGCATTTTTGCCCATGTATATGTGGCTGGCATGGGATGCCTATTACCAGATTTTCACACGCTTTGGGGAGGCAATAATAGCTGGCATCGCCTCGTGTTTGGGCTTGAAAGCGAAGAGGCACCAGAAGCTGTGCTAAAGCTCTGGTGTCTACAGCTATTACCAGATTTTCACACGCTTTTCGGGAGCCAGATACATGGCATCACCTTCCTTCACGCCGAAAGTGCCGTAGAACTCTGGCATATTGGACAGAGCCCCCAGAGCGCGGAACTTGGCTGGTGAGTGAGGGTCGGTGGCCACGCGGTTACGCAGTGCCTCCTCCTTCATCTTGGCACGCCAGATTTGGGCAAAGCCGATAAAGAAACGCTCATCGCCGGTCAGGCCATCAATCACAGGCGCTTCTTTGCCCTGCAATGACATCTTGTAAGCCTTGTACGCTATGGTCACACCGGACAGGTCACCGATGTTTTCGCCCAGGGTCAGCTCGCCATTTACGTGCAAATCGTCAAACACCTGATAACCGTTATATTGCTCAATCAAGGCTTTACCACGGGCACTGAACTCTTTCAGATCCTGCTCGGTCCACCAGTCACGCAGGTTGCCTTCGCCATCGAACTTGGCACCCTGATCGTCAAAGCCGTGACCCATTTCGTGGCCAATCACGGCGCCGATACCACCGTAGTTTACGGCGTCGTCGGCTTCCATGTTGAAGAATGGCGGCTGTAGAATGGCCGCAGGGAACACGATTTCGTTCATGGTGGGGTTGTAGTAGGCGTTCACGGTTTGTGGGGTCATGTGCCACTCGTCGCGATCGATAGGTGCGCCCAGCTTGGCCAGATCTTTCTCATGCTGCAGGGCGGCGGCACGCTTGGCGTTGCCCACCAGATCGTCTGCCTTGATGGTCAGCTTGCTGTAGTCTTCCCACTTGTTGGGGTAACCAATCTTGGGATTGAACTTGGCCAGTTTGTCCTTGGCGGCCACCTTGGTGTCCGGGCTCATCCAGCTCAACTCATCGATGCTCTTGCCATAGGCGCCACGCAGGTTTTCAACCAGGTCCTGCATGCGCGCCTTGGCTTCGGGGGTAAAGTGATGTTTCACGTAGACTTTACCTACAACTTCACCCAGCATGCCGTTTACGCTGGCAACAGCGCGTTTCCAGCGTGGCTGCTGCTCAGCCTGGCCGTTCAGGGTCTTTGAGAAAAACTCGAAGTTTTCCTGATCCAGGGCTTCGGTCAGCTGACCTGCGGCGTGGGTCAGAGTTTGCCACTGCAGGTAGGTTTTCCAGGTCGCCAAATCTTCATTTTTCACCAGTGCATTCAGGCCTTCGATAAAGCTTGGCTGGTTAATGATGATATCGTTCTGCTTGTCTGCGCCCAGTGTCGCGAGGTACAGCTGCCAGTTGATGTCTGGTGCCAGGGTGGCCAGCTCGCTTACCTGGAACTTGTTGTAAGTTTTGGTGCTGTCGCGAACATCAACCACATTCCAGTGGGCATTGGCGATGGCGGTTTCGAGCTTGAGCACGGTATCGGCTGCGGCTTTACCACCGGCGAGACCGGCCAGTTCGTACATCTTTTCGATGTGAGCCTTGAAGGCTTCGCGGATATTGACGAAGCGTTCTTCTTCGTTGAAGTAGTAGTCTTTTTCAGGCAGGCTCAGGCCATATTGCCACAGGTGGGTGGCGTAACGGCTGGAGTCCTTGGCATCCACATCGATGTAGAACGCCATAGGGGTGCCACCGCCGATGATTTGGCTGTGGGCAAAGAATTTTACCAGGTCATCTCTGGTCTGGATGGCGGCAATGGCATCCAGCTCTGGTTGAATTGGCGTAATACCGAGTTTATTCAGGGTTTCTACGTCCATGAAGGCGCGATATTGGTCGGCAACTTTCTGCTCGTCCGTGCCTTCTTTCAGGTTTGGCGTCGCAGCAACCTCATCGATGATGGCTTTGACGTCGTCACGTGATTTTTCACGCAGATCGTAAAAGGCGCCAGTACTGGTGCGGTCACCGGGGATGTCGGTGTTTTTATACCAGGTACCGTTTACATAATCGAAGAAGTCGTCCTGTGGACGAACACTCTTGTCGAAGTTGGCAAAATCAATTCCTGAACCCAATGCTTTGGCAACGGCCTCAGCGGCTGCGGTTTTGGCGACTTCCGGTGCCTTGGTTTCGGCAGCTTTTTCCTGATTACAGGCGGTCAAACCCATGATGAGCGAGGCACACAATCCCCCGATGAGTACTTTTCTCATTATATTTTCCTTGGTTGTTTCGCCTCCGGTGAATACAAAAAGGGTATTTTATCCGGTAAACAGGCGGTTACTGTGCTTGTGGTCGTGCGTTATGTTAAAGCTTTTGATTGAATGTAAACAAGCGAAAGGCGGGAGAACTTTTGCACGGGTTGTAAGCAAATCTGTCAGCATTGCCTTTTGTAGTCTGCCGGGCATAATGACGGCGCATTGACAGGGTAGGACCGAATATTGTGAGACTGGATAAATACCTCGCCGAAACCACAGCGCTCAGCCGTGGGCTCGCCAAAAAAGCCATCAATAGCGGCGATGTCAGCTGCGATGGCGTTGTTATTAAAGACCCGGCATTCAAGGTGCCACAGGGCGCCCGTGTTTGTTTTCAGGGCGAGGTGCTGGCGCTCGTGGGTGTTCGCTATCTGATGCTGCACAAGCCGGTTGATACCATTTGTTCCACCCAGGATGAATATTACCCCTCGGTGATCTCACTGCTGGATATCCCCCGTCCGGACAAGTTGCATATTGCCGGGCGGCTCGATGCTGATACCACCGGGCTTGTGCTCATTACAGACGATGGCCACTGGTCCCACAAGGTTACCTCGCCCAAGCGAGATTGCGCCAAGCGCTACCGGGTCAAATTGGCTGACCCGCTCACCGCCGATCTGATTGATACCTTTGCACAGGGCCTGCAGCTTAATGGTGAGGACGGCCTGACCAAGCCCGCCAGGCTGGAGATCCTTGGTGATACTGAGGCGCTGCTCAGCATCACCGAGGGCAAGTACCATCAGGTAAAAAGGATGTTCGCCGCCGTGGGCAACAAAGTGATTGGCCTGCATCGCGAGGCCGTAGGTGCCATAGAGCTTGACCCAGCGCTTCTACCTGGCGAGTGGCGTTATTTGACGGAAACCGAGGTCGCCTCGGTTCGCTAGTTAATCCCAAATGTGAATTCGGTTGCAGCAAACGTAACAGGGCCTTCATAGAAGGCCCTTTTCTTGAGCGAGACTTTAGCTTACTTCACTGATAACTTGCCGCTGAGGGTTGAGAGCTCAATCACACCCTTGCCGCTGCCTAGCACCATATCCAGACTGCTGCCGGGGCCGTATTTTGGTTTTGCTGGGGCTTGGTTGGTCAGGCTGTTATGAATTTTGCCGCTTGGGCCTCCGTTGATGGCCACCCGGGCATCGGCATCGCCAAGCAGTTTGACCGACACATCACCGCTGACCGATTCACCCGACACTTTTACATCGCCTTTAAGCGTGAGTTCGGCATCACCACTCACGGCGTTATATTGCACGCCATGGGCGTTTGGCAGCGTTGCTTCGGTATCTCCGGATACCTGTTCGATACGCACTTTTTTTGTCTGGTTATTGAGCCGAATATCACCGCTGACAGATTTGTAGCTGGCGTCATCGCTGGTGGAGTTATTGTCCTTGACGGTGCCCGATACAGTTTCAATTTTCACCGTGCCACTGAGTTCCGCGGTTTCCACTTCACCTGAAACGGTATTGATGTTGACCTTGCCTCCCAGGCGGTTTGCGTTAATGTCGCCTGAGACTGTGCCCAATCCCAAATCACCTTCCAGCCCCTTGATCCGATAATCCGCAGAAATACCCTCGGCGTTTAAGGTCAGTTTGGCGGGCACCTTGATAACCAGTATTGAGCCCTGATTTTTCTTGCCCTGGTAGCTTTTTGGCAGCTTGTCTTCCAGCAGAATACGACCACCCTGATTTTCAAAAACCAGGCCTTCGCTGAGCTCATCGAGCGTACCTTGGACCTGAATTTTATTCTGGTCCCAGGGGCTTATTTCCACTTCGCCGCGCTGAACCCTGATATCCAACACTACCTGCTCGCCAACATCCAGGCTTTTATCGATTTTTTCTGCGGCAAACAGTGGGCTTGCGAGCAGGCACAGCAGCGACAGTGAGTACAGTGTTTTCATAGGGTGTCTCCTTGTGTGGCGCCGGCTGGCAGCCTTTGACCCTGGGTTAAAAGTTCAATTTCGCGGCGCTGGACCCAGAGCCAGAGCTGCCAAAGTTGCTTATCCTGTGGGTTAGCCTTGAGCGAGCTCAGAATAAGCCGCGCGGCTTCCCGCAGCTCTTTCAAGCCCGCTTCCACCGGCTCTTGATATCCCACCCGCTGCCAGGCGTTGCTGGATGATTCAGCAAGTGAGGCCACTTCCTGACGGTGGGCGAGCTCGATACTTTCTATGAGCGGCAACAGGCTGTTATCCGCCTCGGGCGGATTGTCAGTGGGTAGCTGCGGTACCAAAGCCAGCAGCAGTGCCGCAGCCACGGCAGTTGGTACGTACCAGGGCAGTCTTCGCGGCCGATTCTCGTTTCGGTCTTCCCCTGCCGTTGTTGGCTGTGGGCGGTCGAGCCTTGCGGCAATGGCGGCCCAGTTGGCGTCGGGCGGCGTCAGCTCTTTGGGGGCATTGGCAATCAAATGATCGAGGCGTTCGTCGGTTGCACTGGTCATGACAGCATCTCCTTCATCAGTTCCCGCGCCCTGTGGTAATGAGCCTTGCTGGTGCCGGTGGATATACCGAGCAGACTGGCCACTTCCTCGTGGGAAAAACCTTCCACGGCAAATAGCACAAACACCAGCCGGGCACGCTCCGGTAGCCTGGCTATCAGGCGGTCGAGCAGCAGACCATCGTCATGTTGACTGTGCTCTGGTGCATCCTGTATTTGCCAGTCGGGCACCATTCGGGCCCAAAAGCTGCGATGTTGCTTGAGGGTGCTTAGTGCCTGATTAAGGGCCAACGAGTAAAACCAGGTGCCAAATTGGCTCTCACCACGAAACTGCGGCAGCTTGTGCCACAGGCGAACAAAACTTTCCTGCAATATTTCATCGGCAAGACTCGGTTCGCCGCCAAGACGCAGCGCCAGCGCATAGATCCGTTTATGGTGGCGCTGGTACAGGGCTTCAAAGGCGCTTTTATCGCCCTGTGCCGCTTGTTGCGCCAGGCTGACATCATTCACGTCTTGTGATTGCAACTTGGCCTGCTGTGGTATTGGGAGCACCTTGGGTTCCATCGGTCCTTGTATGCTTAATAAGACAGATGTCCAAGATAGAAAGGTTTAGTGGGGATGCAAGATTTTTTGCATCCCTTGTAACTCATTGTTCCTGAAGCACCTTGAAAACCAGTCTTGCACCGGCCAGGTCGGCTAATGCAGAGCCCACACTCTTGAACAGGGTGATGTCGGTGTCGCTCAAGCGTCCCTGCTCTAAGCCCTGACAGAGTTCAGACAGCTCAGCTTTCACCTCATCCAGCGAAAAGCGTCCCTCTGACACTGGTATCAAGAGCTCACCGGCTTCATTAAAGACGTTGAGCCGTGAATCGACATAGACGTGGGCGTTGGCGATGAGGTGGGTATCGCATTCGCGACAGTCTTTGTGGTGATTGCCGACAAAGTCAGTGTGGGTGCCGGGCGTGACCCATTCTCCGGGAAAGAGTGGGGTCGGGGATCCGGTGGCGCAGCTGATGATGTCGGCCCAGGGCACATCTACTTGCAGCGCATCTGCGGCCGTTACCTCAATATCGGCGCGCTGCGCCCCGATAGCGGCAATGGTCGTGGCGACCTTTTGCGGGTTTCTTCCCCATACTCGGATTTCCGTGATGGGACGTACGCTGGCGTGGGCCAGTGCCATATAGGTAGCCAGATTGCCTGTGGCGCACAGCAACAGTTTTCTACTGTCTTCGCGGGCGAGGAAGCTTGCTGCCAGCGCGGAGATGGCAGCAGTGCGCCAATAGGTGACACTGGTGCCGTCAATCAAGGCCTGTGGTACGCCTGATGCTCTGTCGAATAGCAATATTTGCGAGTACAGGCTCTCGCACCCAGGGTTTTTAACTGGATTGTCAGGTAAGTAGGTAAAGGCTTTTACCGCAATGCTTTCTTCATCCCAGGCTGGCAACAGGGCAAAGGCGTGCTGATTGTCGGCAGTGTCAGACAGCGCGTACACCTGGCGCTGGGGCATGGTGAATGGGCGGCACAGTTGTTGCTTTAGCGCTGCGACAAGGGTTGGAAACGTCAACTTTTGTTGCACTTGGTTGCCATCGATGATTTTCATACTGATCCAGATAAAGTTAAATGACGGGATATTGTATGCAGCTTTTCAGGGGCAAGTAAACTCATTGAAACTGATCCGGCTTCTGGTGAGGGGTGTTAAAAAGTGATTAAAACTCATGGAGTTTTGAGCATTTGCAGCCAATACTCATAAGGATGTCTTCAATCAGAAGAATAATCGACGTGTGACTCTTTTGTGACCCTTAAGGTGCAGTTACCAAATAGACGCCAAGGGGGCTACAGTTATTAAAGATCGCTACATGGGGAAAGTAACATGCTCATTCGTCAAAAATTAATGCTGAGCGCAGCGTTGTCGATCGGTGCCCTGGTGGCGATGTTCGGTTTGCAGCTGTATTCCGGCAATACTCAGGTTGAGTTGGCGTTGGCCGCTCAAACGGTTGTTGAGCTGGAAAGGGATATGCTTGAGCTTCGCAAGGATGAGAAAGATTTTTTAACCCGCAGTGATATGGCCTATGTACAGGGACACGCCCAACATGCAGCAGAGCTAAAAAACAAGCTGAGCGCTGTTAGTCAAGTCTTTGAAAAATATGACATGCCTCTGGCGCCTCTAAATCAGTTTGAGAGTTTGTTGGGGCAATACCTGGCACTGTTTTCCGAGGTGGTAACGCTTCAGCAGCAAATTGGATTGACCCCCAAGTCTGGCTTGTATGGCCGGCTCAGAGAGGCAGTACACAATGTGGAAACCTTACTGAAAGAACACAATAAGCCAGAGCTGGCTGTACAGATGCTGCAATTGCGGCGCAATGAAAAAGATTTTATGTTGCGCCGAGACGCCAGTTATCTGGAGAAGTTTCAGCAAACGCTGCGCAGCTTTGACAGCACCCTTGATGGTTCCGATTTAAGTCCGGATGTTGCCGATGAAATCCGTCGTCTGATGGCGGATTACCAGGTTAATTTCGAAGCCTTGTTTAACAAGGAAAAGGAATTTGGTCTGGGTAAAGAGGACGGCAAGATGGGCGCACTCAGAACCGTGATAGACCAGGCTGAGCAGGCGACCCAGGAACTGCGGGAGCTGGCGCTTCATGAAATTCATGATGAGGAAAGTGACAGTGTTGTCATGGCGACAACCCTGTTTGCCGTGATAGCTGTGCTGGTCGCAATTGTGACCTTTATGATCATCCGCGCCATCATTACCCCCATCAACAATATCAATCAGGTGATTGCACATGTTGGCAAGGATAAAAACCTGACCCTGCGTTGCGACACATCGGGTGAAGATGAAATTGCTGAAATTGGCCGGCATTTTAATGAAATGGTAGAGAGCTTTAGGGCGCTTATTCAGCAGGTTAATGGCGCCGTGGCTGTGATGAATGAATCCTGTCAGGAGCTGTCAGCCAACGCGACCCAGGCGTCCGATGGGGTACTTCGGCAGCTGAATGAAACCGACATGGTCGCTACCGCCATTACTGAGATGGGTGCCACCATCGATGAAATTGCCAAAAACACCGAACTGGCGGCCGAGCGTGCCAACCATACACACACCAATGCTCAGGTAGGGCAGCAGAGCGTTGAGCAAACCATCGAAAAAATCCAGTCACTGGCGCAGCAGCTTAACAATTCGGCCTCTGTGGTGGCTGAGCTTGAGCGTGACAGCGGCACCATAGGCAGTGTGCTGGATGTGATCCGGGGGATTGCTGAGCAAACGAACCTGCTGGCCCTGAACGCTGCCATTGAAGCCGCCCGTGCCGGTGAGCAGGGAAGGGGCTTTGCTGTGGTGGCCGATGAGGTCCGCTCGCTGGCCATGCGTACACAGGAGTCGACCGAAGAAATCGCCGGTATCATCCAAACCCTGCAAAGCCGCACCCGCTCCATTGTGCAATTGATGGAGGCCAGTCAGCGCCAGGGCGGAGAAAGCGCTGAGCAGGCAGCCAGTGCCGGTACCATGTTGGCGCAGATAAACCAGGATGTAACCAACATTATGGACATGAGTACCCAGATAGCCGCGGCCATCGAAGAGCAAAGTTCGGTGGCGGCAGAAGTGAATAAAAACGTAGTAGTTATCAGGGACATCGCCGAAGAATCCTCCCATGCGGCTATGGCGAACGCCAAAGCGTCTGACGATGTGCGGGAGCGGGCCGAGTATTTACAGAGTGCAGTTAGCCAGTTCCGTGTGAGTTGAGTCAGCGTGTTGTGAGAAAGCCGCCGAAAGGCGGTTTTTTTCGGACAATTGCCAAGTGCGGGGCTAAGCTTATATGAAGCTTCATCCGGGGATAATTGTATGCGGCTCAATCATTTCAATATGTTGCTCGGCACCTTGGTTACATTGGCCGCCTTTGTGACATCGTTTCTGATCCACGGCCTTTTCATTCGCCCGGGATTGATTAATGAGGTGCGGGATCAGCAGTTGATGGAGGTAAAGGCCCTTAAAGCGGGCATGAATTTTTTCAGCCAGCCTCTGTCCACCTTTAGCCATGATTACGGTGTTTGGGATGAGATGGTGGCCTTTCTCCAATCTCCCGAACCAGAGTTTATCGAATCCAATCTCTATGATGATGCCTTTGTTGCCGCTGGCATGGATGGCGCCTTTTTATTTGATACCAGCGGAAAACTGGTATGGGGATATCAAGGGGTACCGGGGCTGCTGCCGGACAGCCTTGAGTCGCAGGCTACCTGGATTGGTCCTGTATTACCCGATACCAAGGCCGTGAGTGCTGAGGTCGCCAGTACTCGTCGGGGGGTTATCCGTTACGGAAGTAAGGTGATGTTTTTCAGCAACAGTAATGTGTTGCCAAGCAATGGCCATGGTGAAGTGATTGGCAGTTTTATGGTTGTTCGCCTGATAGATGTCTCACTCACGGATATGCTCAAGGAATTGACTCTGGTTGAGTCCAGTCTGTCTCTTGCTAATCCCAGGCTTCATGGACGCTTGCCCATTCTGGAAGATCCCATACACCTCGATGAGGTAGCTCAAAGTCATCAGTGGCTGGTGAAGGATGTGTTTGGCGCGCCTGCACTGGTGATGACAGTTCAGCATCACAAGAGTGAAATCCCCTCGTTTATTTCCCGTGAATCCATGTTGATTTTTGCGACTTTTATGGTGGTAGTGCTGCTGGGTTCAGTGCCTCTCTCGCTGTTTGTATTGACTCCCCTTGGTAATATCAATCGGGTGCTGGTGAAAATGACGACCCGGGGTCGACTCACCAAAATTAACCAATCCTTTTTTATCGATGAGCTGCACAGGCTGACTGGCTCATTTAACCAGTTGGCAGAAATGCTGGAGCGGCATCAAAACTATCTGGAATCGCTATCCTTCAAAGACCCGCTGACCGGCATTGCCAATCGCCGGGGCTTGGAGGCGTTTGCCGCCAGGGCCCATCAGGAGTGGTTGGATGGTAAGGGGGCTCTTGGGTTTCTGATGGTGGATGTGGACGAGTTTAAACAATATAACGATACACAGGGCCACACAGCGGGTGATAAAGCCTTGCTCTCGGTCGCCCAGACACTACTGATTGAATGTCGGCGCAGGGGAGAGCTGGTCACCCGCTTTGGTGGTGAAGAGTTTTGTGTCGTGGTTCATGGCGACGATACCCTGCAAATGGAACGTTTGGCAGAGCGGATGCTGCACAGGGTGAGAGAGCTTGCCATTACCCATCCATCCGGCCAATTTGGTTACATTACTATCAGTGTTGGTGGTGTTCTCTTTGAGCACTACGATCCCCAGTTCGCCAATACATCCTGGCAGGATATGTTGGTCATGGCGGACAAGCAGCTGTACCTGGCCAAATCAGAAGGTCGCAACCGAGTGTGTGTGCGCTTTATGCAGGCAGCCAGATTGATGAAAACGGTAGGGTAAAACAAATCTGTAAGGGGTAGACGTTGTGAGACGCCTCTGTAACGGCAACCGGGTTACTGTGTGGTTATGATATAAGACGGTGTATTTCAGCTACACACCGTCTGCTTCGGCCGCAGGTCCCTTTTACTTTTTCTTGCCCAAACCTTTTTCACATGCTTTCAAAAGGGGCCTCAAACACAAAAGTCACCTAAAGCACAAAAGTCCCCACCTGGGCTCGCATGTGTCCTGCCAGCTGTGCGAGTTGATTAACTGCCTCACTCAAATCGTTTGCGGCCTGAGTCGATTCCTGGGCTATATCACTGATGGCGATGATGCTCTGATTGATGCTTTCAGCGACGCAACTTTGTTCGTCGGCGGCGGTGGCTATATGGGTGTTGAGTTGGGTTATGCTGTCGACACTCGCCACTATGTCCTGCAGCGCGCTGCCAGCGGCGTTGGTGCTTTGGTTTGCATTGTCTACCTGGGCAATGCCTTGTTCCATGGAGGATACAGCGCTTTTCACCCCTTGCTGTAAGGATTCAATCATGGACTCAATTTCCCGGGTCGATTCGCTTGTGCGCTGAGCCAGGGTTCTAACTTCATCGGCCACTACGGCAAATCCGCGTCCCTGTTCACCCGCTCTTGCCGCTTCGATAGCGGCGTTCAGGGCCAGCAGGTTGGTTTGTTCGGCAATGCTCTTAATCACATCCAGCACCCGTCCTATGTTTTGGCTCTCGGTGGCAAGTTCGCCTATCACGGCAGCCGTTCCCTGAATTTGTGACGCGAGCACCGACATGCTGCTGATGGACTGCTGCACTATGCTGTTGCCCTTGGCGGCACTTTCATCGGCATTTCTGGCGGATTCTGCGGCTGAGTTGCTGCTTTGCGCAACTTCTGCCACTGCGGCTGTCATTTCATTCATGGCGGTGGCGGTTTGCTCAGTCTCCGATTGCTGCTTGAACATGCGATCATTAGCTTGGCGGGTAAACTCATTCAATTCATCAGCAGAGTCCCCGAGGGTCGATGCGGCTTCGGCAATACTCTTCAAAATGCCCCTGAGGTGGTTTACCACGCCGTTCAAGTCTTTGGATATTTGACCCAGTTCATCATCACGGAAAACGGTAAAGCTGACTGTCATATCCGATTTATCCCGCATCATCATGAGCTTTTGGCGTATTTCGGTCACGGGGGTCATGACTCCCCGATTAACCCAAAAACCGAAAAAGCTGGTGATGACGATGGCAAAGGCGGCAAGACTGATAAACCATTTCAGCGAGCTGGAGTGCAGCGTCTCTACCTGCTCACGCTCCATGTCGGCAATGTGAATTTGCAGCGCGACAAGCTCGGCAATTTTACCGCTGATGGGATCGATGACTTCGTAAAGGGGCATGATGTCGCCACTGAATTGACCAATGACGCTGCCTGATTTGCCCGCGAGTTTGTCCAGGAGAAGTTGAATTTGCCGATTGGCTGGAGCAAACAGTTGCTGTGCCTGTTGGGCCAGCTTTTGTTCGTCAGAGGTCAGCTCGGTCGCCATGTACTTGTCCCAGCGGTTGGCAATGTTCTTGTTGGCTTCGATTAAACCGTGTCTGGCTTCTTCAGCGGAAAAACCACCTGCATTGGCTTTGTTGATGGCATCAATGACAAATACGGCATAGTCATCGCCAATCAGTTTGAGATCTTCAAGAGGAACGACTCTGTCATGGTAGATGCGAAGCACGCCGTCTTCTATTTTGGACATGATGTTCATGGAGACGCCGCAAACGATGATTAGCAGCAGCACAGGAATAAAAAATCCCAGCAGCATCTTGTGTTTAATCTGCAATTGATTCATCGGAGACCCCCGACAGGGTAAATGGACTCTCCTTCGCCTGACTCTGTCATGCCTTTGGTTGAGCCATAGTTATAGGTATAGCAAACGGAGGTATTTTCGGGAGGGATATTACAGATACAAAAAAACCTCGCATTGCGAGGTTTATTTGTTTGGTACAGGTGAGAAGACTTGAACTTCCACGCTCGTAAGAGCACCAGCACCTGAAGCTGGCGTGTCTACCAATTCCACCACACCTGCACTGTATTGTTAAAGACTCTTTGTGTTAATTGGTACAGGTGAGAAGACTTGAACTTCCACGCCCGTAAGGGCACCAGCACCTGAAGCTGGCGTGTCTACCAATTCCACCACACCTGCACAATGAGTCTTTGTACAGCTAACTATAATTGCAAAGTGGTACAGGTGAGAAGACTTGAACTTCCACGCCCGTAAGGGCACCAGCACCTGAAGCTGGCGTGTCTACCAATTCCACCACACCTGCACTGTACTGCCTTGCAATTTTTCTCAGTCGCCTGAGCACCTTAAGTTGAAGGTGGTGCCCGAACCCGGAATCGAACCAGGGACACGCGGATTTTCAATCCGCTGCTCTACCAACTGAGCTATTCGGGCGACGGGGTGCATTAAATAGCTTTTGGAGTTTTGAGTCAACTCTTTTCTCAGGAATATTTCAAAAATATGTGTGTTTGGATAAGTTTTGCCCGAATCGGTCTGAAAGCGGTGTTTTTGTGTGTTTTTATTGTGCAATACAGGAAATCCCTATGGAACTAGGGTGGGTTTTAGAAAGGGGTATATAGCGAGTAAAGGGAGAGGATATAAGGGGTTGTGGTAGGGAAAAGGTTGGAAAAATCGGGTTAAAGGCCAAAAAAACAACGCCCGGCCTATAGCCGGGCGTTATTACAGGTGGCGGTACCTTAGTTTTCCAGCATCTCATTGGCAGGGAAATTTTCCTGCATCACCATCAGGACATGCTTTTTAAGCTGTTCCTGGCCAAGCTCATCATAGGACTGGGCCATAATTTCCAGTGCACGTTCTGTAGATGGAGTACCCGGGAAGGACTCCATCACAGTTTGAGCTCGAACGGCTGCGGCACTCCATGCATTCATCTTGACGTAGTATTCAGCCACCTGAATGGAGTAGCGGGCCAGGCGGTTTTTCAAAAACTGCATCCGTTGATGGGCATCGGCCGCATATTTGCTGTTTGGATAGATCTTGATAAGACGCTCAAAGTCCTTAAAGGCATCCATGGCGTTTTTGGGATCGCGATCGGTACGATCTATGTTCATCATGTCATGGAACAGATAGTTGTCAGCCTGCATGTTTACCAGGCCCCGCATATACTGCACATAGTCCACATCGGGGTGAGTGGGGTTGAGGCGCAGGAAGCGGTCAATGTTGGCAATCGCCTGGGGGGTGTCGTCCAGCTTATAGTAGGCATAGATCATGTCCAGCTGAACCTGAGTCTTGTGCGCACCGAAGGGGAAACGGGAATCCAGGGCTTCCAGGCTTTTAACGGCTTTGGAGAAATTCCCCAGTTCCATGGAGGTTCTGGCCTGGGCATAAAGTGCCTCAGGTGACTTCTGGCTCAGTACGAGATCTTCCTGACTTCCTGAGCTGCTACAAGCGCCCAGCGCCAGCGCGAACAAGGCAACGGCCGAGCCTTTGGCAAATTTATACATACTTGAATTCAATTCTTTTGAAGTTGTAGTTAAGAATTCTTCCATTTCACGATAAAATGGAAAACATCCGATTGTAACAGATAGCATACCACTTTGGACCCCGATACCGGGGTACGGTTCCCATGACCCAAGAGATTAATCTAAAAAGCGAGATTTCAGCAACACAAACGGGGCTGAGACTGGATCAAGCCATTGCGGAGTTGTTTCCCGACTATTCGCGTACCCGGCTGAAAGAATGGATCCTCGGTGGCAACGTCTACGTAGATGGTGTCGTTGTGACTAAACCCAGAGAAAAGGTACTCGAATCTCAAGTCATTGAGATTGAGGCCACCCTGGAAGAAGAAGTCGCAGCAGAGGCCCAGGCCATCGATCTCGATATCGTCTACGAAGACGACCATATTCTGGTGATCAATAAGCAGGCCGGTCTGGTCGTGCATCCCGGTGCCGGAAATGCCGATGGCACCCTGATGAATGCACTTTTGCACCACTGTCCTGAAATTGAGCATGTGCCCAGAGCCGGTATCATCCATCGTTTGGATAAAGACACCACTGGTTTGATGGTGGTGGCAAAAACGGTAGAGGCCCAGACTCATTTGGTTGCTGCGCTGCAGGCCCGTGATATCACCCGTGAATACGAAGCCATAGTGCTTGGTACCATGACAGCCGGCGGTACTGTGGATGCTCCTATTGGTCGTCATCCAACCAAGCGCACCCATATGGCGGTGCACCACAGTGGCCGTCCTTCGGTGACCCATTACCGGGTAGCCGAAAAGTTCCGTGCCCATACCCGTTTGCGTCTGCGTCTGGAAACCGGCCGTACTCACCAAATTCGTGTGCATATGGCGCACATTGGTCATGTGCTGGTGGGGGACCCTGTATATGGTGGTCGTCCAAAGCCGCCTAAAAATGCCAGCCCGGAGTTTTTTGAAATCCTGAAAGGCTTCACCCGTCAGGCGCTGCACGCAGTCAGGCTCGAGCTTGCGCACCCGGTCACCATGGAAATCATGTCCTTCAACGCGCCAATCCCTGAAGACATGGTGTTGCTGACCAAGGCCCTTCGTAAAGATACTGAGGCCAATCCTCAGGACCATATCTGATACCAAGGGGATAGCTGAGATGTTGCGCCCGCATTGGCCACTACCTCCCGGTGTGAAGCTTGCCTTTACCGATCGTAAGGGTGGCATAAGTGACCCACCCTACGACGGCCTGAACCTTGGGCTGCATGTGGGGGATGATGCGGGGCGGGTTGAATGCAATCGCCGCGAGCTTGTGGCAGCCCTGGCGTTGCCCGCCGAGCCACTTTGGCTCGAGCAGGTGCACGGGACAGAAGTGTACCGGGTTGATGACAAACAACAGGGTTGCGGCAATATTTCAGCTGCAGCTTCCGGTGGCGCAAAGCTACCCGTTGCCGATGCCAGTTACACCAATAGTGCCGGTACAGTGTGCGCCGTAATGACGGCCGACTGCTTACCTGTGCTTTTTGCCTCCGCCGATGGTCAGGAGATTGCGGCTGCCCACGCAGGGTGGCGTGGTTTGTGTGATGGTGTGCTTGAGCAAACCCTGGCCTGTTTCGTTGCGCCTACCGAGCAAATTTATGCTTATCTGGGCCCCGCCATTGGCCCGCAAGCGTTTGAGGTGGGGGCGGAAGTGCGCGACGCGTTTATGGCGCAGGATCCTGGCTCCGACGTGTGTTTCACGGCATCTGGCCAGAATAAGTTTCTGGCCGACCTCTTTTCATTGGCGAAGCGACGACTGATGCATGCTGGTGTGGTGCAGTGTTTCTCGACAGACATCTGCACCTATTCTCACCCCAATGATTACTTTTCCTACCGGCGCGACGGCGTGACCGGTCGTATGGCCTCCCTCATCTGGCGGGATTAACCTCCATTTTTGTGTGTGATTATTATTTGCGCACTTGAAAATCCCGTTTGCAGCCCCATCTTTTAGGTAACTACTCTCAGGTGACCACCTTTAGGTAACCATTCTTGGGTAACTAAAATTCAATGCGGTCCTAGTTACAGGAGGCTGTATGCGACTCGATCGTATGACCAACAAATTCCAGATTGCCATATCTGATGCTCAGTCTCTGGCCCTTGGCAGAGACCACCAATTTATCGAACCCGTGCACCTGATGATGGCGCTGCTGAATCAGGACGGCGGCTCCATTCACCCTTTATTAACCCAGTCCGGCATTCGGGTGAGCAACCTGCGCTCACTGCTGTCCCAGGAGTTGGAACGTCAGCCACAGGTAGAAGGCACCGGCGGTGATGTGCAGTTGTCGCAAGCACTAATTCGTTTGCTGAACCTGTGCGACAAGCTATCGCAAAAGCGTAAAGACAAATACATCTCCAGCGAGCTGTTTGTGCTGGCCGCGCTGGAAGGCAGTGACACCCTGGCGCAAATTCTCAAACAGGCGGGCGCCACCAAAGAGCGGCTGGAGCAAACCATTGAAGATATCCGCGCCGGCCAGAAGGTGGATGACCCCAACGCCGAAGACAACCGTCAGGCACTGAAAAAGTACACTGTTGATCTGACCGAGCGCGCAGAGCAGGGCAAGCTTGACCCTGTAATTGGCCGTGACGATGAAATTCGCCGCACCATTCAGGTCTTGCAGCGCCGCAGTAAAAATAACCCCGTGCTCATCGGTGAGCCCGGTGTGGGTAAAACCGCCATCGTCGAGGGGCTCGCCCAGCGGATTGTTAATGGCGAGGTGCCGGAGGGCATTAAAAACAAGCGGGTGTTGTCCCTGGATATGGGCGCGCTGGTGGCCGGTGCCAAATACCGAGGTGAGTTTGAGGAGCGCTTGAAAGCTGTCCTCAATGAGCTGGCTCAGGAAGAAGGTCAGGTGATCCTCTTTATCGATGAGCTGCACACCATGGTGGGTGCCGGTAAGAGTGACGGCGCCATGGACGCGGGTAACATGCTCAAGCCTGCACTTGCCCGCGGTGAGCTGCACTGCGTTGGTGCCACTACTTTGGATGAATATCGCCAGTATGTAGAGAAAGATGCCGCCCTCGAGCGCCGCTTCCAGAAAGTGCTGGTGGACGAGCCCTCGGTGGAAGACACCATTGCCATTTTGCGCGGTCTCAAGGAGCGTTACGAGCTGCACCACCATGTGGAAATTACCGATCCGGCCATTGTGGCCGCGGCGAGCATGTCGCACCGCTATGTGTCAGACCGGAAACTGCCTGATAAGGCCATCGACCTGATTGATGAAGCAGCGTCCAGCATTCGGATGCAGATTGACTCCAAGCCGGAATCGCTTGACCGCCTGGAGCGCCGTGCCATTCAGCTTAAGCTGGAGGAGCAGGCGCTGGCGAAAGAAAACGACGAAGCCAGCCGCAAACGTTTGGAGCATTTGCGCCATGAGCTGAAAGACGTGGAAGCCAAGGCCAATGAGCTCAACGAAATCTGGCGTACCGAGAAAGCCGCGCTCGCGGGAACCCAGCATATTAAAGCAGACCTCGAGCAGGCGCGTATGGATCTGGAAGTGGCCCGCCGGGCGAGCGATCTGACCCGCATGTCTGAGCTGCAATATGGCCGTATCCCCGAGCTTGAAAAGCAGCTCGACCTGGCGGCACAAGCCGAAATGCAGGACATGAAGCTGCTGCGCAACAAGGTGACCGACGTGGAAATCGCCGAGGTACTGTCCAAGGCAACCGGTATTCCTGTGGCCAAGATGCTCGAAGGCGAGCGTGAAAAGCTGCTGCAAATGGAGCATGCGCTGCATGAGCGGGTGATTGGTCAGAACGAGGCCGTGGATGCCGTGGCCAATGCTATTCGCAGAAGCCGCGCCGGGCTTGCCGATCCAAATCGTCCCATCGGTTCATTTCTGTTCCTCGGCCCGACCGGGGTGGGTAAAACCGAGTTATGTAAATCACTGGCGAAGTTTTTGTTCGACACCGAATCGGCGCTGGTGCGTATCGATATGTCAGAATTTATGGAGAAGCATTCGGTCTCCCGTTTGGTTGGGGCGCCTCCCGGCTATGTGGGTTACGAAGAGGGCGGTTACCTTACCGAGGCTGTGCGCCGCAAACCTTATTCGGTCATTCTGCTCGATGAGGTGGAAAAAGCGCATCCGGATGTGTTCAACATTCTGTTGCAGGTGCTGGACGATGGTCGCCTGACCGATGGCCAGGGCCGCACCGTGGATTTCCGCAATACCGTGGTGATCATGACCTCAAACCTCGGCTCAGACATTATTCAGGAGCGCTTCGGTACCCTGGATTATGCCCAGATGAAGCAAGAAGTGATGAATGTGGTGGTGCACAGCTTCCGGCCCGAGTTTTTGAACCGGATTGATGAAACGGTTGTGTTCCACCCGCTGGATGCAGAGCACATCAAGAACATTGCCTCCATCCAAATCGAATCGCTGCGCAGGCGGTTGGCTGAGAGAGAGTTTGAGCTCGACCTCAGCGAAGAAGCGCTGGCCTTTATTGCCAGAGCCGGCTTTGATCCTGTTTATGGTGCGCGGCCGCTGAAACGGGCGCTGCAACAAGAGGTTGAAAATCCGCTGGCGCAGAAACTGCTGCGGGGTGAGTTTATCCCCGGCAAACCCATTCGGGTTGACTGCCAGGATGCTGAGTTGGTGTTTGCCCAATAACCCGACAAAGCACAGTCATTGGATACTGAGCCGCAAATGTCGTGGTTTATTGGTCATGTGCAATTCAGACCATAAAGAAGAGGGAGCCGGCAGGCTCCCTCTTTTATTACCTGTAGTCAATGTCACGAATATTCGAATATTCGGCGTGGGCTACTTTTTCCCGTCTTTACAGAAAAGTGAAATCCGCTTTTTGGCGTCTGAGAGAGCAGTCTCACGCTCTTCGTCGGTCATCATCACGGGCTCGCCGGTAGAGTCATCTTTACGGGTTACGCGGCTAAAGTTGGACAGTACGTCCAGATTCTGCTTCGCTTGCTCACAAATGGCGTCAGCCTGGTCGGCATTTTGCTGACGAACCAAATCGGCATTTTTTTGTTCATCCGATACTGTCTCGTCGTTCTTGAGAATGGGCTTGGGTGAATCAAAGCCAATGGGCTTGGGCTCAAGTTCTGCGGCATTCAGGGTTTGCGTCTGAGTCTCATCCGGTGGTGGCTGCTCGCTGAAATGCGTCACGCCATTCTTATCCACCCATTTATAAATGGTCGCGGCCTGACTCATACCGCAAACCAAGAGTAAAGGGATGAGTATTGCCTGGTACCTGAATTCCATAAGGCCCTGCCTCCATAAAGCACTCGCCTGTGATTGGCGAAAATGTGGT